>NZ_CP056123.1:2400000-3600000 GCF_018219155.1 Moritella sp. 24
TTGCCAACGTCACCACTTTAAATTGACTCAAGCTCCAACGCTGCGTAGGAGATTTAGCTAATAACCAGCTTACTATTTCGCTACGTGAGGTATAGCTTCCGATTGGCGATATTTCAAATAATTCAGGGTGTAAGAAATCATCAAGTTGCTTTGGGAATTGTGTAAAATCTGTATGTAATAATGTCTCTTCACGCTGCTTAAAGTGTTCTATCAGTTCACGCTCTGATTTATTGTTATGGTCCATCCCTACTCCTACATTCTGTGAATACAAAAGGTAATACTGCTTGTCACTATATCCTTAGCTAAGATAAACAGGGCTGAGGATATAATGACAAGTAAAAAGCAACTTAATCGATGAAGATATATTTATGCATTTGAACAGACAGCTTCCAGTTACGTTCAATACAAACCTTGATCGCAAGATCTGTTGCACGTTTTTGCTGTGAGATAGGTTGTAAACACATAATCTTATCTGAGGTATCTATTTCAGCAATGAGCGCATCGAGTTCATCAATGTGCTTTTCCATTGCAACAACATGTTTGATTTCGTTTGCACGTTGTAATGCACTTTGTAAAACTGGCAGCTGACCTTTCATTTGAATTTTAGGTGAAACAGTTACCCATGTTGACGCTGTCGCACGTACTTCTGATGTACCTGATGTTTCAATCTGACAGAAATAACCCGCTTGTTCCAACTCACTTGTTAGTTCAACAAGGTCATACTGGCAAGGTTCGCCACCCGAAATAACAATATGCTTTGCAACAAAACCATTTTTTTGTATCATGGCAATGAATTCTTGTGCAGTAAAGTTCGCCCAATGCGGTTTATCATCGCAAGCTTTGTTCACCGTTTGTTGTGACACTTGCATCTCAGGATCGACCGTCCAAGTTTGTTTGGTATCACACCAAGAACAACCAACATCGCATCCTTGTAGACGAATAAAGATGACGGGATAACCAGTAAAATGGCCTTCACCTTGTACTGTTTCAAAAATTTCATTAACCGGATACTGCATTTTTATAACCTAATAAACTTCAAGTAACGTTTATTGTATCATCTGCCCTATATATTTTTAACATTTTATATAGGACACTTTCGATCGCACAGTAATTGCTTAGCAATCGCGTAATTAGTAGGTAGGTAATCAATGAAAATATGGCTGTATAATATTTTCACTATTTTTTGTTTTGTCATTTTAGGTCGAGTAATTAGCATGCTTTTACCTGTTCCATTCCCCTCGAGCATCATTGGCTTATTACTCTTATTCATCGCACTAAGCAGTGGAATGCTCAAGCAGAAGTATGTCGAAAAGATATGTGGGCAACTTAACCGTCACATCGGCATTCTATTTGTTCCGGCAGGTGTTGCGCTTATGGGTTATTTTGAGCTTATCCAGCAAAATATACTGGCGCTTATCATGGCGGGCCTGATTGGCACTGTCGCGATTTTCCTTACCGTTGGTCACACATACTGTTACTTAAATCGAGCAAGTTCACGTGACGCCAACAAAAAATCGAGTCCAGAGCAAGGTGATAATCAATGATCGTATATTTAGCAATACCACTCACACTTGCCGTTTATTTTATCGCTCAATGGTTTTATAAAAAAACCGCGCTTGCTATTTTTAATCCCATATTATTATCTATTGGTGCGCTGATCAGCATCATGATGCTATTTGGATTTGATCTACAAGAATATGAAGATGGCACAACTGTACTAACAGGTTTGCTCGAACCCGCTGTTATCGCCCTTGCCTTTCCCTTGTATCAACAATTTGTCCACGTGAAAGCAAAAATTGTACCTGTGCTTGTAGCATGTAGCGTTGGCGTTATTGTTGGGTTAATTGTAACGACATTTGTGGCAATCACTTTTTCTGCCTCGCCAGAAATTATCGCATCGCTGGCCCCTAAAGCAGTGACAACCCCAATCGCAATGGCGATCAGTGAATCAATCGGAGGTATCCCAGCAATTTCTGCCATCATGGTCATTATGGTTGGTATCTTTGGTAACGTGTGCGCTCCGTTTTTGCTGAAATATTTGCGTATTCGAACACCTGAAGCACAGGGACTTGCCATCGGCTCTGGTTCACATGTGATTGGCACATCAAAGGCAATGGAACTGAGCCGAACTCATGGGGCGTTCAGTACCACAGCATTATTAATTAGTGCGGTACTCACATCCATTATCGCACCCGTGCTGTATCCTTATCTCCTTAGCTGGATGCTTTAACTTATAAGGGCATGAAATATCATGTTTTTGTGGTACTGATATTTAAATATATCAGTACCATTTCACGATACCTTTTATTTCTCAACTATTTCTTAACTATTCCTCAACCACCCCTTCAATAATCCCTCAACTACTCCTCAAACCGCCAAATATGCAAAAGTATAATCTTCAGCTAAAATAAGCATAGAAGATGCGATATATAGCCTGTGGAGGTTATCATGAAACAATTTTCCCATAGAACAGTTGTGTGTCCTCATTGTGGTCAATTTGTCACTGCTGATATTGATGCGAGTAATGGTTCGCAAGATTTTTATGATGAGTGTAGTGCCTGCTGCAATAGTATTCATTTTAAGTTATTACATGATCAGGTTAATGAGAAGTATGAATTATTTATTGATGCCGATGATGAGCAGATCTTTTAAACACGATATTAAACGACCAACTTAACCCAAGTGGCATTAAAAGTTACGTTAATTTGAGAGCGATACGGCACAGCCAGTTAACTATGATTACACATAATGCCAGAATATCGCTCTTATAATCCTACAAACGAATTACTTATTCGCCATCATGCGTTCAACCGTATCTACAATAGCTTGTGTTTGGCTGTCAATTTCAATATTCACAAATTGCCCCACACGACGTCCACCAAGATTCGTCACTGCTAATGTTTCTGGAATTAAGTGTACCCAGAAGTGACCATCAGCGACATCACCTAGCGTTAAGCTGATACCATCAATCGAAATAAAACCTTTTGGTAACACATACTTTTGCCATTCCGGTGCAATTTTAAAACAAATATCACAATTAGTTTCAGTACGATTAATCGTGACAATTTCCGCTTGTGTATGAACGTGACCAGACAAAAGATGCCCACCGATTTCATCACCAAATTTCGCTGCGCGCTCTAGGTTAACTTCATCTCCAACTTCCAGCGAAACTAAGTTCGTCACTTTCAATGTCTCTTCAATAACATCAAAAAACACGGTATTGTCCGTCATTTTAACAACGGTTAGGCACGTACCATTATTCGCGATACTTGCGCCCGTCACCAAGCCATCTTGATGCTTTTTATCTAGTGCTACTTCCAACGTATGTAGTTGTTCTTTCTTCTCAATACTAATAATTTTTGCTTTTCTTTGAACGATGCCAGTGAACATAAATGACCTTAACAATTACGAAAACGAATATGCCTCACTATATCGTGTAAACAAATATATGAATATAATTAACGAGTAAAAAATAATAAATACCGCTTTAAATACTAGCTATAAAGGATTATTATGCTCCTAGCTGGATCAGGTATACCCTCACGATCGTGAATATCACAACATTCATAACCACATCTTTCGTTTTCAGCAACACAATCCTAATAATACACAATTTTATTATCCCAAAATATTCGGAGTACCAGTGCAGAAATATCGATCTGAGGTTTCTAACTTATTTAAATTAATGGTCCCTATCTTGATCGCACAGCTCGCGTTCACAGTGATGGGCTTTGTAGATACAGTGATGGCTGGCGCAGTTAGTGCGACAGACATGGCTGCAGTCGCAATTGCCAACAGTATTTGGTTCCCAGTGCTAATGTTTTTAGTTGGCATTTTAATGGCGATCACACCGATCGTTGCACAGCTATATGGCGCAAAAAGACAAAGTGAAATAGCACAAGTAGTACAACAAGGCATCTGGTTTGTATTAATCATTTTCCTACCAATGATGGCGCTACTGTATTACAGCCCAATGATTTTAGAGTTCATGCATGTTGAAGACCGATTAGCCGAGCTAACAACTGATTATTTACGCATGATCTCACTCGCATTGCCATTCGCCTGTGGCTATCAAGTATTCCGTAGTTACCACGAAGGTTTAGGTATTACTAAACCAACCATGGTGATCGGTTTAATTGGTATCATGGTAAATATACCTGCAAACTACATCTTTATTAATGGCCACTTTGGCATGCCTGCGTTAGGTGGTGTTGGTTGTGCGGTTGCGTCTGCATTAGTGTTTGTTGCAATGTGCTTTTCGATGATCGCGTATAGCTATTTCCACAAAGATTTTAAAGACATTAAACTGTTTGATCAGGTGTACGGCATCGATAAAAAAGAAATGTCTCATATTATCTCGGTAGGCTTTCCAATCGCGGCGTCGATGTTCTGTGAAGTAACACTGTTTGCTGTTGTGTCAATTTTGTTAGCCCCGCTTGGCGCTATTACAGTTGCTGCTCATCAGGTGGCGTTAAACTTCTCATCAATGGTATTCATGCTACCGCTCAGTTTAGGTATTGCAGCAACCATTGTCGTTGGACAATACGTCGGTGAGAAAAAACCATTACAAGCGAAATTTGCCAGTATCACGGCAATGTGGATGGGCATCGGTTTTTCTGTTGTTACAGCAATCTTTACTATCTTATTACGAAATGAGATTGCAGAGATTTATACCGAAGACATGACAACAATTAATATTGCAACTGGCTTAATGCTTATTGCTGCTGTGTATCAAATTTCTGATGCAATTCAAGTGATTGCCGCTGGTGCATTACGTGGTTATAAAGAAACGAGTGTGATCTTTTATATCACTCTATTCTCTTATTGGGCAGTGGGTATGACTATTGGTTATACGCTTGCATTAACAGACTTAATTGTACCAGCAATGGGCGCGGCTGGTTTCTGGATTGGCTTTATTTCCGGTTTAACAATGGCTGCTATTTTATTATCAATCAAACTCTCGCGTGTTTATAAAGACACTACGCAAGGTTCACAAGATAATAATTCAACGCTAACAATGACAGCCTCATAATCCTGCTTAGGCTTGTTAAACACAACCTAAATATGTAAAAAAGCGGTAGTGGCTTAAATCACTACCGCTTTTATCTTCTGCATACCTATTCTCGCGTCTTTATAATTCAGCTAACTAATCTCTAACCGTTTCATCAATCGGTGTAAATTACTTCTATCAACCCCTATCGCACGAGCCGTTGCTGCCGAGTTACCATTATTTTCTGCCAGCATTTTAACAATAAACTGTTTTTGAAAGTCATCAGTTATCAGCTTCAAATTATTATCATTCGAATCTGTGTTTATAACGATATCATTTCCACGCTCACTATCAGCTGTTGACGACACATTATCAGAACTGATTGAGTTAATGTCTGTTACTTTGGCTTCATACTGCGATGTCTGAATATTCAAATCACTGCTTTCTAATACAACTACGCGCTCATCTTTACGGTTACGGCCTGCAGCTCTTAATGATGCACGACTTAATAAATGCTCAAGCTCACGAACATTACCCGGCCACTCATAGGCAAGTAATGCTTTCTCTGCATCTTTAGCTAGCGTTAAATTGTTAATGCCGACTTTACGTTGGATCTTAGCAAGGAAATTACCTGCTAATAACAAAATATCATCACCACGTTCACGCAAGCTTGGTACGTTAAGTGGGTAAACCGTTAAGCGGTGGTACAAATCTCCCCTAAAACGACCTTCCGCAACCTCTTTCGACAAGTCTCGATTAGTCGCAGCAATGAGCCGAACATCGACCTTATGCGGCTTATCACTTCCTAACCGCTGAAGTTCACCAAACTGGATAACCCTTAATAACTTAGCTTGAATGGATAAAGGTAATTCACCTATTTCATCTAGGAATAACGTACCACCATCAGCAAGTTCAAATTTACCCAACCGGTTTTTAGTTGCCCCTGTAAATGCGCCCGCAACATGACCAAACAATTCACTTTCAACCATTGTTTCAGGTAAAGCCGCACAGTTTAGTGTAATCAAGGCTTCCTTCGCCCGCTTAGAGGCCATGTGAATACGACGAGCCACCAGCTCTTTACCTGAGCCAGACTCACCGTAAATTAATGCGGCAAGGTCGGAATCAGCAACTAAATCAATTTCTAAATTCAACATATTCATGGCAGAGCTAGAGCCTATCATCTGTTCACTGAATTTTTCATTGATTAAGCTTTCAGTTACCTGTTCTTGTCGCTGTACTTTTTGGTCTAATGCAAAAATTAAATTCGCCGTTTTTATTACCACTTCAGCCAGGCCGATCATTGAATTTAATATTTGAGGGTCAAGCGAGTCAAAGCGCTGCGGATTAAGCGCATCCATCGTCACAATCCCCCAAGGCTTATTATCGATAACCAACACAGCGCCCATGCAATCATGCACATTCAATTGCCCGTCGGGGGTTTGTATTAAACCGTCGTAAGGATCAGGTAGCTCGCACTGTGCATCAAAACGGTGCACTTTTTTTTGCACTTCGTTTTCGTATTGCGCTAATATTTGCTCAAACCGAGGATGTTCTGCAATAGGAAAATAGCGACCCATCGCTTCAATTTGTAAACCATTCGCCGATTTTGGTACTAAGTTATCGCCTTCTAACTTGAGTAACACGCACGCATCACATGAAAAAGTATCCCGCCATGCCTGTAACAAACGGTTATATCGTTGATATTTAGGCAACTCTCGAGATAGATCATAAATAATTGTATCCATGCTCTCGATAAAGCGAATGTTTTCCATTGTGGCTAGCCCTTCTTAAATCAGTCTTTTAATTGATAACAGTTATAGCATTGAGAGGTCTTATTGACAACAGTAAGAGCATATTCCGATATTCATATAAAAACCAATAGGTTAAACTACCACCTTTGAGCTTATATACTAGTGAGTATTATTGATTCATATCAACTATTTTTATTGATTTACTATTATTTTTTAATCCCTGATTAAACATGTGATAAAGTCGCGCTATAAAAAATACTCCAACTCTACATCTGCCGGGTTTTATCTCGACATAATAAGGAACGCTTTGTGTCATTAACACATCCTGCTCACGTCGTCATCATTGGCGCAGGCCCTTCAGGTTCACTTGCTGCAGCACTGCTTAATAAGCAAGGCATCAATGCAACCATCATCGAAAAATCTACATTTCCACGTTTCTCTATCGGTGAGAGTTTGCTACCTGCGTGTATGGAATCCCTTAAAAAAGCGGATATGTTTGATGCTGTCAACGCGGCTGGTTATCAATTTAAAAATGGTGCGGCTTTCCATGCTTGTGGTAAATATACTGAATTCGATTTCACGGATAAATACACCGCAGGCGAAGGGACAACATTCCAAGTACAGCGTGGTAATTTTGATAAATTACTTGCCGACAGTGCAGAGCAACAAGGCGTAACGATTAATTATGAGCACGAAGTAAAAAGCATTGATGTGGAAAGAGAAAAACCATTATTAACCGTCCTTGATAAAAATCAAAACAGCTATGATATTGAAGCTGATTTTATCTTAGATGCCAGTGGTTTTGGACGTGTACTACCACGCTTATTAGGACTGGAAGAACCATCGACACTACCTCCTCGACGCGCCATCTTCACCCATATTGAAGATAACATTACTTCGACAGACTACGATCGTAATAAGATTTTGGTATCTGTACATCCAGATGACAGCAAAGTCTGGTACTGGTTGATTCCTTTTAGTAATGGCACCTGCTCGTTTGGTGTGGTTGGTGAACCGGAATTCTTTGCAAACTACCCAGATGATCATCTTGAAGCATTGAAGCAGCTGGCGGCCGAAGAACACAATTTAGCAAAATTATTAGCACAAGCTAATTTCCCGAATCCGTGTGGCACTATCATGGGTTATTCAGCTAACGTGACAAAACTGTTTGATCGTAACTTTGCTTTACTCGGCAATGCAGGTGAATTTTTAGATCCTGTATTCTCATCGGGTGTAACGATTGCAATGAAGTCTGCAGAACTTGCTGCTGATTTGTTAGTGAAGAAATTTAATAATGAAACCGTTGATTGGCAAACAGAATATGCGGATACACTAATGACGGGTGTTAACGCATTCCGTTGTTATGTTGAAGGTTGGTATACGGGTGAGTTTCAAGGTGTGGTCTTACACGACAACCCAAATCCAAAAGTTAAGCAAATGATTTGTTCTATTCTTGCAGGTTATGCTTGGGATGAATCAAACCCGTTTGTATCAGAACCAGAGCGTCGCTTAAAAGTTGTAGCTCAGCTTTGTAAGTCTTAAGCATAAATGAGCCACCTCTTTCACTGAGGCGGCTCATTCATTTCAATTATAAAACTATATCTCGCCAGAACTTATTTTAGCTTGCGCTTCTTCAACCGTTTGCTGACCAAACAGAATTTCCATCATTGACTCAATTCGTTTATCGTCATCACCAAACTTGTCAAAGTTACCGCTATTAGGTGCATCGAATTCGACCTCACCCACTTTTTGGCTGTTCTTATACGCTTTTACTTCAGCATCTGCGATGAATGTACGTAGATCCCAGCTCCAACGTGATACATAAGTTAGCGTCAAGTCTGCTGGATCAGGCTGGGTACCATCACTTACTACTGTACATTTATGTGCATTGTCCAAGCACCAAGTTTGCATTGTATCTAAAAATACAGCGCGCGTTGCTTCGTCTTTTACAATCGTAATATTAGTAGATTGTAACTCTGACGAAATAGGTGTAGCTGTATATTTAGGGGCTGCACAAGCAGTAAGGAGAAGTGGTAAAGCAAGGATCAGTAACTTCTTATTCATGATGAAATCCATAGTTAAAAAAATATGATTATACATAAAACATGTTTAGACTAAGCCTTAATTTTATCTAGAATACTTATAGCATCTTTTCGATCAATACTTCATCTATGTATTTACCGCCAATTTTAGCGTGTTTTTTAGCAATGCCTATCACTTCAAAGCCTTGCTTCAGGTAAGTCGCTAATGCATCTTTATTATCGTCTCGAACATAAGCAAATAACTTCTCATAACCCTTAGATTTTGCTAATTCAAATGTTAAATTAAACAAGCCCGATGCGATCCCTTGCCTTCTATAACTGCTATCTACATATGTACCTATGATCCCGACATGATCGAAAGCGTGTGTATAAGTAGCAAACGGTTCTACATTTTGAAAACCTACAACTGTTGATTCTTCAGAGTTGATTGCAACATTAAAGACGCCTCTTTCAGGGAAGTCCTTTATAAATTGCTCTTCCTCTTCCAAAGAAAATGTAGAATCAAGAATGGTATAAAGACCATCTTCAATGATAGGGTTTAATATGTTGATGATGCCTTGTGCATCTGATTTTTGAACGTCTCTAATTATCAATTTCATTTTGTTCCTTGGAAATACTATGCACTCTTTTTATCATTTGGATATCAATAATGACAGAGCCTTCATAATCAGTTTTAAGACAAGCTCCACTTTCTTTAAACCCATGACCACGATAGAATTTTATGGCCGATTGATTACAATCTAAAACATAGAGTGATATATATTCAACGCCTTCACGTATTGCTTCTTGCTCAAGTAATTTTAATAACAGACTGCCGAAGCCTTGATCATAAACACTAGGGCAAAGATAAAGCTTACTCAATTCAATTGCTTTAAGTCTGCTACGATCATTATTGTAAGATAAAAAACCAACAACTTGATTCCCAACTTCAGCAACAATCACGTTTTCTAAATGCTTGCCAATTATCTCTGACCACTCTGCTTTTCTTCGAGCTAACGTATAACTATCGATGTAGCCTTTTGGCATTAAACCTTCAAATGCAGAGTCCCAAGACGCTATATGAATTGATGCTATTAGTTGCACGTCTTTAATTGACGCTTCTCGTGTACTGAATTCCATAATATCCTTTAACATACTAACAAGGTACCAGCTATCCTACATCTACTTATATATTTAAATTTTCAGGTGGTATATCTGAAGTGCCTGATTTTCATTTCCTACAGTCATATAGCTAGGTATTGAACCCACTAACTCAGCACCCGATTTTTTTGCCACGCGAATACTCGCAATATTCTTTTCAAGGCATCTAAATTCAATTATTTTCGCGTCAGTGTTCCCTAATAAAAAAGACGATAACTGAGCTATGATCTTAGCTATAATTCCATTGCCGTGCACTCTATGTGACAACCAATAGCCGACTTCTGCAACGCCGTCCTCAGCAGAAATAGACTTGATGCCAAAGACACCACAAGCTTGCATATTGAACTTTATTTTAAACCAGTAAGAATCTAATAACCCACTACTTATACGTTCGACTATATATTGATGAGCTGATACTTCATCTCGAACATCATCAACCCAATATAAATACTTTCCGAGTTGTGAGCGGCTGAATTCGACTAAATTCAGTATTACTGAAGAGTCACCTTCCTCTAAAGAAACCAATTCAATACTGTCCGAAATATGTAATATCGTCATTTGCCCCCTCATAGCCAAGTTATTTAATTTCCTTTCTAAACATCAGCTTAACAATTTAACGTCTCAAGGTAAACGAGCGTAAATATTCAATATTCATGAGGTAATTACACGCAAAAAGTTGTCATTTAGACATCGCAGTTGTAAATATGACAACGCACAAGAGTTGTCTCAATAACAACAAAGTTAAAGTTAAAAACATCAAACGCAACATTATCAATAGCTTAAAAAGTTGGCACAGCTAATGCTATACAGAGAATATAAACATTGATGTAGATCAATTTATTTCACTAACCTATACAAGGTAGCTATTATGTTAACGCAACAAACTATTGATATTATCAAAGCAACTGTCCCAGCTGTTTCTGCTCATGCTAATGATATTACAGCGCATTTTTATCCTTTGATGTTTAGAGAATACCCAGAAGTAAAACGTTTTTTCAACCAAAGTAACCAAGCGGGTAATGCACAACCTAAAGCACTGGCAAATGCGCTTGTTGCTTATGCAGGTAACATCGACAACCTGTCTGTATTAGAAGCCGCTGTAAACCGTATTGTGAACAAGCACGTTTCTCTTAATATCCAGCCAGAGCAATACGAAATTGTTGGTGAATGTTTATTAAAATCAATCAAAGCTGTATTAGGTGATGCTGCAACAGATGCTGTGATTGATGCATGGGGACTTGCATACTGGCAGCTTGCAGACCTACTCATCGGTGCTGAAGAAGCAGCGTATACCGCCAATGCAGAAAAAGAAGGCGGCTGGCGTGATGAACGTGAGTTCAAAGTTGCCACAAAAACAGCAGAAAGCGATAACATTACCTCTTTCTATCTGACTCCGACAGATGGTAAGCCAGTGACTTCATTCATACCGGGTCAGTTTATTGGTTTAGTATTAAACATTGATGGTGAAGAAACACGTCGTCAATACAGTTTATCTGATTCACCGAACGCAGAATACTTACGTATTAGTGTTAAACGTGAAGATGGAGGTGCTGTATCTAACTACTTGCACAATCACATTCAAGCTGGTGATACACTACAAGTATTAGCGCCTGCAGGCGACTTCATTCTAAAAGATAACAGCAAACCTGTTGTACTTGTTACTGGTGGTGTTGGTATTACACCAGCGATCAGCATGTTAAACAGTTTAGTTGGCACAGACCGTCCTATTCACTTCATCCATGCTGCAATAAACAAAAACGTACATGCGTTCCGTGACCATGTCATCGATCTTGCTGCGAAAAACGACAACCTAAAACCGTATTTCGTCTACAGCGATGCAACAGAAGAATGTAAACCCGATGCAACCGGATTTATTAACTTAGCAATGCTAGAAGAAAAAATTGGTCACGACCGTGATGTAGAATTCTACTTCTTAGGTCCAAAACCTTTCATGCAAGCAATGAACAACTTCGCGCCAAAACTAGGAATTCCGGCTGAAAATGTTCATTTTGAATTCTTTGGTCCTGCAGAAGATTTAAATATCGACCCAACTGCTTAGTTTTAAAGCGAAAGATAGATATTATTTAAAAAAGACTTGATGATAATGGGGATGCGGGATAATATTTGTCTCGTCTTAACGACATACCAAATATTGCTCGCTTAGCTCAGTTGGTAGAGCGCTAGCTCGACATGCTAGATGTCACAAGTTCAAGTCTTGTAGCGAGCACCATTTTTTAATGGTACAAATTCCGCGTCCTTAGCTCAGTTGGTAGAGCGCTAGCTCGACATGCTAGATGTCACAAGTTCAAATCTTGTAGGACGCACCAAATAATGAAGCCTTGCTCAATGAGCGAGGTTTTTTTATGTCTAAAATTCAGGTATAAATCAAACAACGTATTCTGCAACACAATACTGCTGATTAACACCCTCTCTTTTTAAATCATAAATTCACAATCAATATCATTCATATGTTGATAATTAAATGATTGAACATCAACTATTTACAGTCTGCTAAACATACATTTGTACTATTACAGCCATTCTTCAAAATATTTAACTGTGTAACAACAATCGTTTTTAACTCTGCAACCGATGTTAAGTAACTAACATCACCCTGTTTCAAAATTTGGCATTCAGGAAAACTCAATCTCAACTTGTTCATTTGATTGTCGATGACCTTAATATTAGTCATTAGCTTGTCTGCATACGTAGCGACTAATACATCAGCATCTTCTTTAGCAAGCACAGACAACCCAGTTAAGATCTCCCCTTCGCCCGCAAAGTGCGCAGTTATTGCAAATCCAACATCTTTATACCACTCACGCACCGCTAACAGTGGCACCAAATCGGTATTAATGCCTTGGTTAGCCATACTTAAAGCAGGTATTTCAGCAAAAATTGCATCATGGTTCTCCTGTGCGTTGACGTATTTTATCATCGCCGGAAATAACATCTTAATATCAGCAAGTTTTAATTGTTCATTTACAGCTAACGCTAACGTCTCCTTCTTCGCTTTACGCCAGTCAGCAGAAAACCAACAAAACATCCCTGCATTATCCAAACACGTTTGAATTGCACGTAATGATGAAGTTGTTCCCAATGCATTTGTTGCCACAAAAGGAACGAGTTTTTTATTTAACGGTGTTAAAATTGTTAGCTGCTGCTGTAACTTTGCTAATCTAAAATCCATCTCATAGTCATTAAAACAAGTATCCCTAAACGTCCACATCGCTTCCGGTGTACTTTGAAGTAACTGGATCATCGTAGCGAGTTGTTCAACACCAGCAGCTGAAACTTGAAAACAGCTGTGTAATGCGGTCGGTAAATTTGCGATTAACGGTTTATATTGTTCCGCTAACTGCTGACTATTCGCTAACACCGAATCAAGTTCTAACAATTGGAATTCAATAGCTTCAAGCGTCATCAATCCTGGTATACCCAAGCAGCTTAACTGTTTAGCAGCACAAGTCTGCAAATCAATTTCTGGCGTTTTATCCTGTTGCAAACCAGTTGTTTCCAAAGATGACATTATTTTATCCTAATAAAGATGACGTTATGCACACTAACCGCATGTTCAGTAAATGCTAAATGTTCAATTAACACCAGCTTACCTTATTCTTAAAACTTAATCGACCTACTTCATCGCACTCTTCATTCGCTATACTGTTTAATGATATATCTACATTTATTGGTATAAAAATAAGCTGCTTCTCACATAATGCCAGCCATTTTTATAACGAATGATGCTCAGGAGATAACGATGGTTAACACTCGAATTGAACGCGATAGCATGGGCGAGGTTCACGTACCTACCAATGCACTGTATGGCGCGCAAACACAACGTGCAATAGACAACTTTCCTGTTAGCGGTCAAACCATGCCAATTGATTTCATTAAATCATTATTATTGATCAAATCAGCGGCCGCACAAGCAAACCTCGCACTGGGACTATTATCAGAAGACATCGCCACTGCAATCTGTACGGCAGTCAGCCAATTACTCGCTGACGAAAACATCATGCAACACTTCCCTATTGATATCTACCAAACTGGATCTGGCACAAGTTCTAATATGAATGCCAACGAAGTGATCGCCCATCTTGCGAGTATTTATAGCCAAAGTAAGATCGATGCTAACGACCATGTAAATTACGGCCAAAGCAGTAATGATGTGATACCCAGTGCTATCCATGTTAGTGCCGCTATGTTAATCGATAAACAGCTGCTACCCGCCCTACAACATCTGCACCAAACAATTGTAGATAAAGCACTTAGTTTAAATCATTTTGTCAAAACAGGTAGAACTCACTTAATGGATGCAATGCCAGTACGCATGAGCCAATCATTATTCAGTTGGGCAGCACAGATCAATTACAGTATTCATAATATCAAACTATTAAACCCCAAATTGCTACAACTTGCGCAAGGAGGAACCGCCGTAGGCACGGGAATTAATGCTCATCCCGAATTCACAACTCACTTTAATCATAAATTATCGGCATTAACAGGACTTCGCTTTAACAAGGCAGACAATTTTTCATTTTTGATGGCAACACAAGACACCGCTGTCGCGCTATCCGGTCAATTGAAAACAACCGCGGTATCGTTAATGAAAATAGCCAATGATCTTCGTTGGATGAATTCGGGTCCACTGGCAGGATTAGGCGAAATAAGC
This sequence comes from Moritella sp. 24, assembly GCF_018219155.1. Classification (NCBI taxonomy): domain Bacteria; kingdom Pseudomonadati; phylum Pseudomonadota; class Gammaproteobacteria; order Alteromonadales; family Moritellaceae; genus Moritella; species Moritella sp. 24. The sequence goes on from NZ_CP056123.1 coordinate 2,414,599, forward strand.
TTACCCGCCTTACAACCAGGTTCATCCATCATGCCCGGTAAAGTAAACCCGATTATTCCCGAATCAGCTGCGATGGTTGCAGCGCAAGTGATCGGTAATGATGCTGCAATTACTATTGGTGGGCAATCAGGTAATTTCGAACTCAACGTCATGCTCCCTCTGATAGCTGCTAATCTAATAAGCAGTATTAATTTACTTGCATCAAGTAGTCGATTAATGGCAGACAAAGCCATTGCCGACTTTCAGGTACAAGAACAAGCATTAACACAAGCTCTTTATAAAAACCCTATTTTAGTCACCGCGCTTAATCCCGTCATTGGCTACCTTAAAGCGGCCCAAATTGCCAAGCAGGCCTATAAAGAACAACGCCCTATAATTGATGTTGCAGAAGAAAATACCGATTTAACACGAGAAGAACTCACTAAATTATTAGATCCATTAGTTTTAACGAGGAATAACTAACACCAGACAGATTAAATAGGTGAATTATTTTTATTATTAAGGAACAATATAATTTGGCATAAGAGTTGATTGTTAATAATTAGCTATTTAAATGTTTATTAAAAACTGTTTAAATGTTGTAGCAATTATTGATTGATATAAATTCAGTGAATTCAAAGAAAGCGGTGATCTATGACGAAAATGCCAATATTAGACCAATTCATTCAGCGCCATCAGTTGGACGCCAACTATTTAGTACATGCATCAGATCATTTTTCGGCTGCACTACTAAGTATCGTCGCGCACCAAAAACAAGCAAAAGAAACCTTTATTGTTGGCATCAATGGCTGCCAAGGTTCAGGTAAATCAACGCTTGCTGATTATCTAGGTACTCGACTAAGCACAGAGTACGACCTAAACGTCGCTGTATTATCACTTGATGATTTTTATTACAGTAATCGTCAACGTAACGATCTTGCCAACCAAATACATCCTTTATTACGTACCCGAGGTGTACCGGGTACGCATGACATCAACCTTGCTAATGCAACATTAGACAAACTCTGTGCAGGGGCAACACCAAGCGACCCCGTGTTATTACCGCGTTTTAATAAGTTTGCAGACAATCCCTACCCGCAATCTCAATGGCCTATTGTTGATCGCCCTATCGACGTGATCATATTAGAAGGTTGGTGTTTAGGCGTTCAACCGCAGTTAATGAAAGACCTTATTTATCCAATTAACAAACTTGAAGCTAAAAGAGATAAATATGGTATTTGGCGTAGCTATGTAAATCAACAGCTCAAGCAAAACTACCAAGGGCTATATCAACGTATAGACGATTGGATAATGTTAAAAGCGCCGAGCTTTGATAGCGTACATGAGTGGCGACTAGAGCAAGAAAACAAACGTCAAACCCTACAAGAAAATGAAGATCATAAACAAAAAGAAACATTCATGACCAGTGCTGAAGTACGCAACTTTACCGCTTACTTCCAACGTATCACAGAGCAATGTTTAGCCACGCTGCCAGAGCAATGTGACTGGGTCTACGAATTAGACAATAAGCGTAATATTATTAATACAGTGCACCCACAAGTCGAAAGTGCACCGACATAATAATGCTTAGCCAAAACTAACGAAGGTCAGAATTGCGGTATACACAAGCGCTAGTCCAGCAAGGCCCATGATAAGTCCAACTCTTGCCATATCCTTGCTGGCAACTAACCCTGTTGCATAAGCCAAAGAATTAGGTGGTGTTGATACCGGTAATATCATTCCCAGCGATGCAGAGCAAGCCACAACAATAAGCATCACCAGCAGAGACAGATCATTCATCGACGTCGCAACCGCAGCTGCTATTGGCATTAATAGATTTGCCGTTGCCGTATTTGAGATAAAGTTTGCCATCAACCAACAGATAAAAGACATGACTAAAATAACCAACAACGCAGGTAACACCGAATAATCAACCGCATTGGCCATAACCGCTGCTAACCCCGTTTTATCTAACGCAATTCCAATCGCAATACCACCAGCAACCAGCCATAATACATCCCAGTTAATCAGCTTTAACTCTTCTTTACCGATAATACCCGTGAGAGTGAATATTGCCAATGGTACAATCGCAACAACATAGGTGTTCATACCATGCAGTCCAGTACTCATCCACAGTACAATAGTCAGTGCAAAGGTGATGTAAACAACCATAGCCTGCCAACTGCGTTGAAACTCCCCCCCTAACTGTAGCTGCAAACTATCGCCACTAAACGGAAACAGTTTTTGTAATAACCACCACGCAAAGCCGAGCAATAAAATAACAAAAGGCAAACCAACCATCATCCAATCTAAAAAGCTAACGTTGTAGACACTGTCTAAGTACTGCAGTGCTATCGCATTCGGAGGCGTGCCAATTGGCGTTGCGATCCCACCCAAATTGGCGGCGATTGGAATGCTCAACACCAAGGCTTTCACGCCCTTTTCTTCCTTAGGTACCGACATTAAAATAGGTCCTAATAAAGAAAGCATCATCACTGTCGTTGCTGTGTTTGACATAAACATTGAGAACAGAGCAGTGATCATCATTAAACCCAGCATAATCGACGATGGTTTCGTACCAAACGGCTTTAATAATACATTCGCGAGATTCGTATCTAAGGCGTATTTGTTCGCAGCAATCGCCAATGAGAAACCACCGAGAAACAACACAATAATAGGCGAAGAGAACGCAGCAAAAATATCGTTATAATGCATCAATCCTTCTATATTCGTTGCCGATTCAACGGTACCTTTATTAAAAAATCGAAAACTGTATAAGCCTTGGTCTGAGAGCATCACCAATTCAAGAGTGATAATTAAAATAGAGGTCGCAAAGACAGGAACAGGTTCAAGTATCCACAATAACGCGGCGAGAATAAAAATAGCTAACAGTCGATGTTGTATAATGCTGAGGTCATCAAAGGGGAGTTGAGCGGTGGGCATAGAGAGTAGAAATAACGGAATACCGAATGCAATTAATAGTTTTACTAATTTCGCCATCAATACATTGGAGCCTTTACCCCGACGATTCGGTACTTTATCTGGAACTTGTTCTGTCATCATATTCGTCATTAGCTTTTACCTCATAAGCCACTAATTCATAACATATAAAATACACTTTTTTGACACTTTTTATTCGTTTACCTATCACGTTTTCAAGTTATATGCGCATTTAATTAACCATAAAGAGATACCAATCAGGCCATGAAAAATAAGATAGCAAAAAGCCCCACTGATAAGCTTATGATGAGTAAGCTAACCGAGTGGGGCTTTATTATTTATCGCTAATGACTGTTTAAAACATTATTCAGATTAAAGCTGACGTAATGCGTTAATACGGTTTTCAAGCGGTGGATGGCTCATTAATAGTTCCATCATTGTTTTCTTACCTGTGATACCAAACGCCATCATCGAACCTTCAAGTTGTGTTTCTTGACTTGTTTTAAGGCGCTCAAGCGCAGCAATCATCTTTTCTTTACCAACAAGTTTCGCAGCACCAGAGTCAGCTTTAAACTCACGTTGGCGACTGAACCACATTGTTAGGAAGCTTGCTAAGAAACCAAATAGCATTTCTAGTGCCATCGATACGATGAAGTAAGTCATGAAACCACCGCCTTCACCTTCGCCCTCGCCTTCTTCATCACTTGATGTGAAGCCACTTACTGCGTTAGCAATAATACGAGATAAGAAGATAACGAACGTGTTCACAACACCTTGCATCAAGGCCATTGTGATCATGTCACCGTTAGCAACGTGATTGATTTCGTGTGCAACCACCGCTTCTGCTTCGTCACGTGTCATTTGTGCTAATAGGCCAGTCGATACAGCAATTAACGCATCATCACGTTTTGCGCCTGTTGCGAATGCATTCATCTCGGCAGCATCATAAATCGCAACATCAGGCATGCCAATACCCGCTTGTTTTGCTTGTCGAGTAACGGTTTCTAATAACCAATGTTCATTTGCATTACGAGGTTCAGTGATGATCTCGCCGTCAATTGAACGTAGCGCCATTTTCTTCGACATCATTAATGAAATTAATGAACCACCGAAGCCAAACAATACCGCCATCACCAACAACCCTGAAAGGCTACCTGATTGAATGCCAGTGGTCGCATAGATAATGTTTAATACAATACTAAAAACCACCATTACGGCCAGGTTAGTTGCAAGAAATAGCATAACGCGTTTCATATATTTGTGTTCTCCAATAAAAATAGAGTGACATAATATGACAAAATAACGAAAACGCAAAGAGATGAGACTGTAAAGAGGCGTAAAGAACAAAAAATGACCTTTAAATGCCCAGTGCATCTAAAGGTCAAAAATACAAATGTCGCTGAGTGATGACACTGTATCGAGTACAAAGTAAATTACCTGTACCGTTAACTATATTGATTAATAAGTTTAGTTAACGGCTGTTTGAATCAGGTCGATTAGCTCTGTTTCTGTCGCAGGTTCACGCGCGAGGTCTAATTCAGGACCTGCACCACCACTTAACGAATAAACTTTCGAACCACAGTGATCATAATGATACCAAGTACCATCTATACACACGTCCGTGTAACATTTTGGGTTGCGTAATAATTCCATATATACCACCTTTTAATCTTGTGTGTTAATCACTTTTACATTTTGTTCACACGGACTATGACGAATTAACCTATTGCAACCATTGACACAGATCAACTTACAATTCGTTTAACCGTTTATGACTATTTTATTTCGCTAACTTGCAACACAGGTACACGTTATTTATCCTCAAAGGTGCACTACTTTCTCATTACAGCCTCTCTAAATGCGATTAACTCATCACTGCGCTAAACTTAGTTTTAGGAATGAAATAGCTGTATTAAGAGGTATTAAAATACGATGGATATTAATGGTATCTGTATTTCGCACACCGTTGACGAACACGGTCCAATTTATGTTTACGAAACCAGAACCAGTCGGATCCTCAGCTTTGATGGGAAGATCTATCAAAGTTATATGAAACTAAATAACGTGAATGGATTAGCGCTCGGTTACACACAAGCCATGATGGCAGGCTTATTTTTTATTCCCATGCTCAAAACCGTCTCGATTATGGGACTGGGTGCGGGTTCAATGGTAAAGAACCTACTCAGCAGTTTCTCCGAATTAAACGTACACGCGGTTGAATACCGTGAAGCCGTGGCGAAGACTGCCAAAAAATACTTTAGCTTACCGGATACAGACCGCCTCTTCATTCATATCGATGATGCTGTTAATTACATGAAAAATACCGACATGAAAAGTGATATTATCTTTTCAGATTTATACAACTCGGCAGGCATGGAACCAAAACAAATACACTCTTCCTACTTACGCGATTGTAAAAACGCACTCAACGAGCAAGGGGTTCTCGTGCTTAATATTTGGCATACAGCACTTAAATCACATACAAAGTTAGATGAGTTACTCGCACTCGAATTTGAAGACCGATTACTCCGTTTTGAAGTTGAAAGTGGAAACACAATCATACTCGCATTCAAAAATAACATCCCTTTACTAAAAAGAAACGAGCTACTGACTAAAGGTAAAAGGCTACAAGCAGAAATGAACATTCCGATGGAACGCTATGCTGAATTACTTTGGGATACGCGGGGGAATAAAAATAGGTGCCAGACATGACACCTATTTTAAAATGCTAAATGTAGATTAAATCTTTATATCAATTAATCTTTTTTTAACCAAATATCTTCATTCACAGGCGCTTTATTTTTACGCTTCTTCTTGCCGCTACCTTCTGGCGGTGCCATAGGTACATATGCTTCAACAACTTCATCTACTTCAAAACCCGCTACTTCTTCACGCTCAAGTCGGATCTTGTTCTTCTTTTCGATAATACTGAAGTGATGGTAATCTTCATGATCGATAAGTGATAATGCTAAGCCGACTTCACCAGCACGGCCACTTCGACCAATACGGTGCATGTAGTCAGATGGACTTCTTGGTAAGTCAAAGTTAATCACAACAGGTAATTTTTCGATGTCTAAACCACGGGCTGCGATATCAGTTGCAATCAGTACTTGTATCTCACCAGATTTAAATCCGTCAAGCGTACGAATACGTGCGCCTTGCGCTTTATCGCCATGGAATACTTGTGAAGTAATACCACGCTTAGCAAGCTTATCAGCTAAGTGATTACAGCTGTGTTTTGCATTTACGAAAATAAGCACTTGTCGCCATTTATTTTCATTGATCAAATGCGCTAATACCGCTGTTTTCTCACCTTGATTCACTGTGAAAACACGTTGTACCAACGTACTTGCATCCGCACTTTGCAGTTGAATTTCAACAGGATCGTTAAGTAACGCTTGCGTTAAAGCTTGTACTTTCTCAGGGAAGGTTGCTGAGAATAATAAAATCTGCTTTTTCTTTGGTAACAAGGCTAACAGTGATGCGATCTCTTCAGTAAAACCTAGGCTTAACATACGATCTGCTTCATCTAGTACTAAGGTTTTAACCATATCTAGCTTGATAGCATTACTTGAAATCAAATCAAGTAATCGACCAGGTGTTGCCACTAAGATATCTGTACCACCGCGTAATGCGAGCATTTGTGTATTTACAGATACGCCACCAAACACAGCAACAGTTTTAATAGCGCCGTTAAAATGCACTGCATAAGACTTAATACTGTCTGCAACCTGCTTCGCTAGCTCACGTGTCGGAACCAAAATAAGACCAGTAACATAGTTACCTTTACTGCTTGTGTCACTCGATTGCTTTTCAGCATGTATGTGTTGCAGCATAGGTAGTGCAAACGCAGCGGTTTTACCCGAACCGGTATTTGCACCTGCAATTAAGTCACGTCCCGCTAATACACTTGGGATAGCTTGCGCTTGAATAGGCGTTGGCTGTTGATATTCCAGCTCAGTTAAACGAGATAACAAAGGTGAAATTAGGCCAAGTTCTGTAAAATTGGTTGGTGCTGTGACAGTGGTCATTAATATATAGAGCTCAAGATAAGATAATAGCCGGCCATTTTAGCGTATTTATGCCCTATTAGGTGAGTTAAATAGATTTAAATATGCTGTAGTGCTCGATATTGAAAAAGAAGAGAACAATTCGAACATTTAAAAGGGATATGACGGCTGGTATTTAAATCACTCCCCAACCTCTCACATCAGCAAATTGTTAACACCTTATGATTTACATTTTCAATGCGCTCTTGTAGCGTAAATAACTCAGGGTCACTTAATCAATTTTCAATTGACGCTTCATCTAATGACAAATACAAAGGGAATTACAATGAGTTATACAGTGATCACAGGCGCAAGCGCAGGTATTGGTAGTGAGTTCGCGAAACAGTTGGCGCAAGCAGGACAAGACTTGATATTAGTTGCTCGCCGTAAAGAGAAGTTAGAAGAACTGGCACAAACGCTAGAAGCGCAATACGGTATTGACGTTAAATGCTTTGCTATTGACCTTGCCGAACCCACTGGCAGTGAAATATTAGCGACTGAAATTAGCATTGATAACCTTGCTATTAATGGTCTGATTAACAATGCTGGATTTGGTAACCGTGGTAACTTTGCAGACTTACCACTCCAACGCCAAATGCAAATGATCCAATTAAACGTAAGTACTTTAGTCGAACTGACCCACCGTTTAGTCCCAAACATGCGTGAACAAAAAAAACCGTTCATCATCAATGTTGCATCAATAGCGGCGTTCCAAGCTGGCCCTAATATGGCAATATACTATGCAACAAAAGCATTTGTACTGTCTTTCTCGGAAGCAATACACGAAGAACTCCGTCATCAAGGTATTGCAGTCAGTGCACTGTGCCCGGGTCCAACCCAATCCGAATTTGCTGAAGAAGCAAACCTCACCGGCTTAAGTCTATTTAATGCCGTCGCGATGACATCTGCTGACGTGGTGAAGCAAGCCCTAGCAAACCGCCACAGTGCCATTGTCGTCACCGGGATTAAAAACCAAGTAGGTGTGTTATTCGGTAAGGTATCACCTCGCTTCATGACTCGTAAAATTGCCGGATGGTTACAAGCGTAATGTGACGTCACCAGCTGCAACACCAAAACGATTAACCGACTTTAAGTACACCATTTTGTATAAGATAGCCTGCAAAGCCAGCCCAGCTTAGCGCGAGTAATGCCCAAGGTAATCGACTTGAGCTTGATTTTGTTTGTTCAATGTCGATCTTAGCTTCACTTTCTTGCGCTGCAGCCGCTGTACTTGCTTTTAACTTTTGCTTTTTTTGTTTATCAAGTTGGCGGGCTTTCGCTTTATGCTGTTTTTTGTACTCCGCAATTCCCTTCTCAATACCTGCTGCGATCAATTTAGTCTGCTCTCGGCTTTGACCTGGCTTTTTAATGCCATTAGCAATACGTGTCGATTCAGTTTGTACTTCTGTTGATACTTTCTGTGTCATGGATTTTTACTCTTAATTCAGTTACCTTGATGATAAATAACTCAGGTCTATGTTGCAAGTTAGTGAGTTTGTTTCATTCATCTTATATAAGGCGATTATATTGTTATCATTAAGTATTATTTTAACTAAATGAAGGATGATAACTCACCTCTCCAGATGGCATTTCACTATCAAAAACTTGTGCCATAAAATACTCCGCTGGTACGCCTGGAAGAACAAGTCGTGGATCGGATTTAAAACCAAATCGACCGTAATACTGAGGTTCACCTAATAGTACGACACCACTTGCACCCAGCATTTTCAGCTCTGCGATGCCCGCACGAATCAGAGTACCGCCAATGCCCTCTCGTTGACGTTCGACGCTAACAGAAACAGGCCCAATACCATACCAACTCGATATTTCACCGTTAATATTAACCGATGAAAATGCGATATGACCAACAATACCTGATTTGTCTTCTGCGACTAAAGATAACGTTAGCGCACCATCAGCACGCAAGTTGTTAATAATTAAGTGCTCAGTTGGTTTTGCACCAACTTCATGGTGTGGATGATTCTCAAATGCTTGGTAAGTCAAACGTTCGATAGCATTAATGTCTGATGCGTTTTCTTTTCTTATAATCATGTTTTAGCCTTTATTCTGTAATACAAACACTTGGTAGCCATATTGCCCCAGATATTGCTGATGTATGTTCAATTCGTTGCGTAAATCAAAAATTGCGTTAGATATAAATTCCTGATCTGATAGTTTCGCCAGTTTATCTTTTAGCGGATTAAGATAGTTGTTCCACGACTTGGCGCTCTGCGTAAAGCTATCGATGACTTGATATCCTGACTTATCCATCATTTGACAGCGCTTCGCTTTAGTCGTCATTGAAGGATAGTTTTGCTGCCAAAACTCTAACGCTTCCGCATCTGGTGATTCCGTAAGCCAAACTAAGTCACTAATAACGAGGTAACCGTTAGCCTTGATAAACGGTCGCCAGTCATTTAATGCCTGTTCAACACCCATGATGTAAGCACAACCTTCTGCCCAAATGACATCAAATTTATTTTTAGCGTACGGAAGTTCTGTCATACTTGCACAAACAGGTGTGATTCTGTTTTCAAGTGATGTTTGTTCGATACGTTCGCGTAAACAACTAAGACTATATTCATCGTTGTCTAAAGCGGTAAAAGAGAACTGGGTGTGCTCAGCCAATAACTTGGTGGTTACGCCTTTACCGCAACCAATCTCTAATAATTCACCAGTGTTGATCGGTATGCTATTACGCGACCTTAATGAGTCGTCGTCATCGCCGGGTCCAAGTCTATCTAGGCCTTCAAAGATACGTTCAAAATCTGCCATGTATTGTTCATGTTCATTCATATCTTTTGATAGCCATCTCAATCTAAGGGCATGCTTTTCGTTAAAACCTTGTTTTATTAGCCAGTCTAAATGAGCCTTTGGCGCTTCTAACTCCAACGATTGATGCCACTCTCGCATTGACTCCAAACCCACCATTGAACGCAGTAAGTCTCTTGCTTGTTGCTTTTGAACTATCTCTTCATCTAACACTTCAAGTCGTTTAAGTAGTGTTTCCTTTTCTATTTTCGCCTCTAAGCATGCTTGGCACTCCTTGAGCGTCAAACCGCCTGCTTGAAATTTCTGAAACAACTTAATTCGTTGCACGTCCTTATCAGAGTAGCTTCGATAACCATTACTCTGTCGACGTGCAGCGATCAAGCCTATTTTTTCGTAATATAATAAAGTTGATCGGCTTAAACCAACCATCTGAGCTAATACCGAAATTCGATACATAGACCATGCTCCTTTCATTTAGTTAAGGCACTATAAACTATGAAGCTATAGTCAGGTCAATATTAGTTTTAGAACCATATTTAGACAAAATAAGAAAATTAAAATCAGGAATTGTGAAACAGAATCTCTCGACTAGTACCTAATATTGCAGGATAGTCCGACTTTTTTACTGTTGATAGACACCCTAGAACCGATTAAAAAGACTAAACAGCGTTGCAGTCTGGGCAAAAACTTATTTTTTTATATACCAACTTACAGTCATCACAATGGTATAAATCGGCTCGCCATACCAATGCTGTATCACACTGATTACAGCTATTTTTGTTATCTGTATTCACGTTACTCATCTTTGTATTCCACTTATGTTAGTTATATTACCTACCCTATATTATACTCATAAAGGTATAGTAATAAACTGAACATAAAAAAAGGATTATAACCATGGCTATAATCCTTTAGAAAAATCAAAGTACAAGGTACTTTAATGGAATGGGAAAAGGTAATTCATCCAAGACGCCATGCGTAATAATATTTTACGCATAATAGCGACATGCTCAAAATGTGTTGAATAGATCGCAGTTTGACCATATGCACCACCCATCATAACATCGCTATATTGCTCAAAACGTGGATCATCAATTTCAAATAATACCGGTATACGGCCAGGAAAACGGGCTGTCTGAACCGAGATTAATGTACCCGATGCTTGCACTTGCCCTTCAGGTATAGCCGGAATAGCACCAATCACTTTCGCACTAAATACTTTGCCCGGTAAACCATCAAATATCACTTCTGCTTTAGAGCCTTTTTCAAGACGAAGCATGCTGTTTTGACGATACCAACCAACTAAGTTTTTATCCCCTTTATGCTTGAACACCATCACTGGTCGTAAAGGTAAACTAACTGCTCGCATACCCGGGCGTAACGCTTGCTGAACAACATAACCATCGGTTGGCGCACGAACCACCGTACTATCAAGATCATAAATTGCGAGTTCTCGCTTTGCCGCTAAGTCATCAACTTGACCACGCGTAATATCTACATCGCGTTGTTTACCTATGCCTTTACGATATAGCTCTTTAGCGCGTTTAAAGTCAGCTTGTGCAACAACAAGGTTCGCTTCAATTGAATCAAGTTTGTCTTGAAATTGTTTCGGATCTAACTTAAACAGTACATCACCTTTAAGCAGCAATTGATTAGGCTCTACGGGTACTTCAATCACAGTACCGTTAACCGCTGGCACAACAGGTGTCGTGACATAATACTCACGGCTAATTTCTGAAAATGGATGGTTGTAATTCATTGTGAAGACCAATCCACCAATCAAGATGATCCCACCAAGCACAGCCGTTGGCACACTCCATTTATTTAACGGGATCTTAAATATTTTGAATATCGCAATACATAGAGCCGTGTACGTTAATATGAGTAATAAATCCATTATTTGCTCTCTCCTTCTAACGTATTAAGACGCTGTTTTACTTCCGCTAATTCTAACTCTAGCTTATCTATATGCTCTTTACTTGAATGACCATCAGAGAAACCCCAGCCTCGGTCGGTACGGTACAAGGTTGCCCAAATCCACAAAAATGGCCACAATACATGTAACGTAAATAGACTTACCCAACCAGCAACATGAATTGCATCTTGATGTGGGTGGTTACGATGTACGGCAATTTCGTAAGGAATATCATGGATCACGATAACACCATAAAACAGCACAATAGCGACAAACACCAGTATTCCCAGTGCAACGTATTCCAACATAATTAACTCCTTTAATTTGTATATCTACCGTATTACAGCAAGAGCCACGTAACAGGTATGAGAATAGCATTGACGAATTTTAACCAAATCAGCCTACCACTAAACTCAAATAAAACAATAATATAATTAATGTAACGAGTTTAATGATAGACCATTAGAAAGGAAGTAAATGGGGAATGTGGCGAGTGAGAACACACTTTGAACCATAGATGGCAACTAGCCATTCATGCGCTGTATTATCCGCTTAATAAAATCTTTTAATTTAGGTTTGTTTTCTGGAGAAAAGCTAATCGGTCGACAAGCCGTAATTGCAGCTAATCCGATTCGAGCAGTATAAACACCAGCCCCGACACCTTGGCTTAAACGCGCGCCTGTAATACCCGCAAGACTTGTTGTACCAAATTCTTGCAACATTTCATCAAGTGCTAGTTCGCTTACACCGATCAGTGCCAGATAGTTAATCACACTTTTTAATAGCTTATAACGGTTTGCTAACGACGGACGCATGCCATATATTTGCCCGACCTCGTCAATCATTTTCATACTGCGCCACAAAGCTAATAGCATATCCACCGCGGCCCACGGACTTGCAGCAACTACAGCCCCTGTTTGTAAACTATGCTTCGATACACGGCGCAATGCTTCTTTATCCAATGGCGCTAAAAAAACTTGTTCAAGATGAATCATCGCCTCTTTGTCATTGCTGTAGTCAGGCATACTCTTTACACTTTGCTCTAACAACGCAGCTTGCGGCTTACCTTTATAAAACTGAGTTAACTTAGTTATAAATCCTTTCGCCTTACCGACGTCATTCGTCGCCTTTAGCTGCTCTGCCTTTTCCTGAATTCCAGCCAACGCAGCCATATTTTCTTTATCAGACATAAAGCTAAATACACTACGTAATGCCAATATCGCAACAAGAATAATCAAGCCAGCAAAACCCGCAGCAGCAATCCAATGCAGGGCAAGTACACTTTGGAAGGTCGTATAAATTTGCCATAACGACATCACACCAAAAAGACTCACAATACCAATGAAAAAAGATTTTAACCCTTTGATTGGCAACGCGTCTAAGGTTAGTCCACGGTAAGTATTATCAACCGAGTCTTCGCTTGAGATTGACTGTGGTACTTTGCTCAAATCATTATCGAGATCGGGCATAAATATTTTAGCTTCACGGCTTGCAGGTGTCATCACATCATCTTCTTGTAAATTGATGGTTTTACCTTGGTTACGTGGTGCGCTCTGACCCCGCTCTACATTACTATCAACTTGCTTGCTCATAGGCATTTATCCCCTATTAATTCATTTAAAATACTATCAAGGCGAATATGCGGTAGCACATCCTGATTACTGAACGATAAGCCTTGCGGCGGATTCAGTAATGGTATTTGCCAATCTAAAAATGGCTGCCATTGTTCACCCTCAGGGATGCGCGTTGGAATGGTCGGATGAATGTAACCAATCGGCTCACCATTCACACCACAACCAGCAATACCACGATCGCCCTGATGCTTTATCTCTTTAGAAGAGCGTACTGCTGCGGTTGCTTCACAAACAGGTTGCACGCCTTCATGCTGCGCACTTTTATAAGCTTGTTTTACGATTACGCCTAAAAGCTGTCGAACCGCGTCATGATCTTCACTTAATACCTGATCGATCTTAGTGGCGGCAAATACAACCTTATCGATTTTGGGCTTAAATAATTGCACCAATCTGTTTTGGCTACCGTAAGCGAAACTCTCGGTAATATTCGTTAATGCTTGGCGCATATCATCAAGATATTCAGGACCCGCATTTAACGTATTAACCACGTCCACCAGCACTAATTGACGGTCAATACGACTAAAGAAGGTTTTATAAAACGGTTCAACCAAATACTTAACGTAGCCTTGATAATTACGCTGACAGCACTTGTAATAACTGCCGTCAGGCGCATTATTCAGTTCATCTTCACTGTATTGCTGGCTCGCTAATAAAGGCACAAAATTTAATAGCTCACTGTCTTCCACTGTGCCGGGTAATAAAAAACGGCCCGGCTGAATTAAGCTCAAGCTACTGCTTTTGTATTTACAGTCATGTAAAAATTGCACATATTTCGTCTTTAATGACATGAGCACTGCGTCATCAACAATCGACAATGGGTCTAACTGCATTAATTCATCAAATAATGGCCCCATCAACTCTCGACGTGGCGACTCTTGATATTGTGCTTGGCACTGCTCACTCCAACGTGTAAAGCTCATTTCGCGCAAAGGCAAATCGAGTAACCATTCACCCGGATAATCTCGTATTTCAAGAAACAAAGAAAACTGTTCCGCTTTTAACGGGTTTAGCCTACGTCCTGTACGAGATAACCTCAGTTCTAATAAACAACCACTGATATCTGTCGTCGATTCTGGCCACTTGGCCTGTGCTTGCGTTAGGCTCTGATAATTCTTTTCATAAGGAAATACCGGAATATCTGCATCTGCTAACGGGTGCATTTTCACCCCAAGCAGGCGTTCACTTAATACCGGAGGAAAACCAGCTAAGCTTGCATTCTCATGATGCATAAGTTGGTTAATCAAACTGGTAATAAACGTCGATTTACCACTTTTACTCAAGCCTGTAATGCCAATACAAAAATATCGGTTCTGTAATTTAGCGATACTCGCGAGTCCATCTTCTTTCAGCGAAGACGCTTTACGAGAGGCTTTGTTTATTAGTTTAGAAAATTTTTTGTCTGAGTCTCGCATACACCAACTTCGTTATTAGAAAGAGAAGAACAGAGGTCACTGTTACTATTAACAAATAGTTTACTATAGATAAGGAGTATACCCAAACAAGCTGAATGGAAGATGAATCAAACACACATTTCGTTATATTTGATTCATCTATTTAGAAGGCTGTTCAAAAGTAGTCAGGGAAGTTAATTGTGCTATCGCTTAATTGAAACGGTACTGAGGTATGCCGCAATATCGATAATATCCTTATCCGAAAGGTTGGCAACAACGGGCTTCATCATCGCTGATTGCGCACCATTACGGGTATTCGATTTAAATCCGTGCAATTGACGTACAGTGTAAATGCCAAAGTTACCCGCGATTGCAGGACCAATTTGAGAACCAGATAAATCAGCACCATGACAGCTCATACAAGGGATCGTTTTTCCGCCACCAGTTTGTACTAAATTCTGACCACGCTCAATACTTCCCTCTGGCACGTAGCTAATAAACTCACTTAATGGCGCTCGTTTATGTACAAGTTCTTTATCAAGCGGCACTTCAATAATGCGATTACCTATCGGTTCTTCTACTTTTTTTGATGTATCTATTTGACGCATACGCGTACTATCAACATAAGTAATTGGCACACTTTTGACTTCTTTAACTGCAATAAACTGTTGTGGTGAAAGACTTGCAAACCATGTTGATGCCGCCAACATTTCGGCTTCAGTCATCAAAGCAGCCATGCGATTCATGTGTCCGCTGTAATCGATACGTTCTCCCGATGCAAATGCTTTTAACTGTGCAGTCATATAAGAAGCGGACAGCCCTGCCAGTGTTGATGACTCGGGATGTCCCGAACCAGAGGCTAAATGACAAGAGGCACATGCCCATACTTTTGGTTTTTTACCAAACTGAACAATCTCAGGCATAGGATCATGTTGTTCAGGAAACCAATCTGGCGCACTAAACTTATTGTCTATTTCCGCTTGAGTATAGCTAACCTTACTACCTTCAAGTGTATGCATCTTTGCAGGCTCTAACGTCGATTCAACAGCAACACCACGTGCAGGGGTTGACCAAGCTGGTGCGTCTGGTATTGCATTATCAGCAAGTACTGATGTACTGATAGATGCACTGATAGATAGACTCGTAATCAACAGTAAATGATGTTTATTCATATTAAATCCAGCTTTATTTTTATTGTTTTAATAAATAATATATAGATCAATGTGAAATAAATGTCGCTACCATAAGGTTGTTTATAATCGTAGTGACGAGATCTCCTTCCAACCGTCTGCATCTTTTTCTGCCAAAGCAAATTTAAACGCATAATCAACAGTACCCGTCTTCATTCTAAGATCGGTTGCGACTAAGCGCCCATCAACATCTTCTAAACGAATAAAACCATCAGTAAACCAATCTAATAAGGCTAAATCTGGTGTTGTCACTTTGACCACCCCTAGCCCCAAATCTTGCTTTTCCGATAGAACAAGTGAATTCGTCAGCGCATTTAGTTTCACATCATAATAAGCGCCATCATCAATCACGATGGCAATCCACCAGTTTAAACTTGGATACAATGGCGAGATAAATACCTTATCAGTCGCAATCCCCTTACTCTGTAGAGCAAGTTCAACTTTGTTCAACATCTGTGTTTGAATCAACACGCTCAGTAATAAATAACCGCTACTTAATACCAAACCAATATGATTAACACGCCTTGCTTTAGTCTTGTCTGTTCCTCGCCATAGATAAACACAACCCACTAATAATGGCACTGTATACAAAGGGTCGATAACAAAAATAGAGGCGATTGAAATGGGATGTATAGCGAGCGGCCAGAATAATTGCGTGCCATAACTCGTAAATGCATCAAGAATCGGATGAGTAATTAAAGTAAGACAGCAAAGCCAGAATAGCCGTTGATTAGCAATCATATCGCTTTTAAATTTAAGCTTCAGCACGGCAAAACAAATAAACGCGAAAGGAAAAAGCACAAATAAAGAATGTGAAAAACTACGATGCTCTGTAAAGCTTTCTATGGCATCTGCTGCTGGCATAAAGACATCCAAATCAGGTAATGTACCCAACACACCGCCAATAATAAGCGCACTTCGCCCGAGTTGTTTATGTGCAATAGCAGCGCCAATAGCGCTACCTAATACGACTTGAGTAACAGAATCCATAGACATCCTTACCGTCAAATAATCTTAAATACTAATCTTAAGTACTTATCTTAAATTAATCGTATTTTATTCGCGAGGCAAGTTTTGTAGGTCACCGATAAACAAAAATGACTAAGGTATCTCAACCTTAGCCATTCATATAAGCCACACATTTAATACACTGGAATGTTGTATTTTAGTCTGTACCAATATATTAAAATTCTATTCGATAAAGACCGCCACTAAGAAATGACGTAACCAGAAGGCTGCCCTCATCAAACAAAGGATTACCTTCAGGCAAGTTTGACTGATACACAACACTACTCGGGATCACAGCCATAGGTATAGCAGCATATCTTTTCGCTTCATCTTCAAATTCAGCTGGTGTCAATATAACAACAGAACCCGGTACGGAAATCTTAGAATAAGCGATATAACCTTCATGAATAGCAAAATCATCGATCATCGCAAGGTTTGTTCCCTTGTAATGAACATTTACGTCACTCGCGGAAAAGTCTGCATTAATTTTAACTTTAAGGATATTTGAGCCACTCGTATAATAAAGTGTATCACCCTCTATTTGCACACCATTAGGGAAAAGTTCATGCCCAGAAATCCAGGTTTTATGGTTAAAATCCAGAAATCGACTATCGCCATTATCAGTAATCGTTACTTGTGAGATTGAATCTCGATTAGGCGCTAATACGGCTTTACTATTACTAATATAAATATGTCCTTCGCTATCCACGGCCATACCGTTTGCCATAAACCAGTTTGGATCAAATGATTCCTCTCCATCCCCATAAATAAAGTTGCTATCTGTCATATGCCCTGTTTTGATCCGTTCACTATTTAACGTCGTTTCAACTTGGAATAACGAAACAGCTTCGGTGTTTAGTCCTAAAAAACCACCAGTCTGGATGCAAGCTGCATAAAGTAATGAGTCACTCGCTGTTAATCCTGCAAAACGGCATTCCTCACCTTCGGGTTTATCATTGATACCACCTAACTCAGTACCATCAACAGTTCCTTTAACATAAGGAATATGTGCATATGAGCCATCAGAATTTTTGATAATTTCAAAGATCCAACTTTCTCTCTTTCTATTTTCACCCACAACAAACAAGCGACCATCGGTTGTAAAAGCACTATTCTCTGTTGCTTTTAGTTCTTTATTTGAAACAGGCTCAGTAATGTCACATGCCTGTAAAAGCCCCATGATAACGACAATTAATGAGAGTTTTGTTATCTTATTCATCTATATATCCTTGTTATAGGCACAGTAATAGGCATATAAAGCCAATGCTTGCCATCCTTTTGTTTATGTCTCAATCTGCACTTTTTTACTTTACGCCATACGGTAAAATTAAAGCCACCAACAAAAGGTGGATATCCATCAATCTGCGAGCCAAGTCTCAAGTAAAAATTTAATTGTTTGAAAAATAAGATCTAATTGACTATTCAAGAATAAGTTTAAAGGTAGGTAGAGGAATTCATTACAGAGGTAATAGCTGTTTGAAAATAAAAATTGTATAAAAAATGGCTAAGGTCTCTCAACCTTAGCCATTCATATCACTAATCTAAACGCAATCAGTCAAATTAACGACTTGGTTTTACGTCTTTCTTCGCACGGTTATTCGTTTTCTTACCGTAAGAACGATTTTTAGCACGACGTTTGTCAGCAGTACGGCTGTTGCCTTTATCTTTACCGCCACCCTTACCACGGCCATCATCAACAGGCTTGCTTAGGTCTGGTTCATAACCCGGTAACCACTGTGCAACGAGACGTGTATCAAGCAGTGTTTCGATTTCTTCTAGTAACCAGTTTTCACCAATACTTACTAGCGATGTCGCTGTACCAGATAAACCAGCACGACCTGTACGACCGATACGGTGAATATAATCTTCTGCTTTAAACGGTAGTTCAAAGTTAATTACATGTTTAAGCTGTTCAATATCAAGACCACGAGCAGCAACGTCTGTTGCTACTAATGCACGTACTTTACCCGCTTTAAAATCTTCAAGACCACGTTCACGTGCGCCCTGTGATTTATCACCATGTACAGCGATTGTCTTAATACCATCTTTACACATTTCTTTTGCTAGGTTATCTGCACCCTGCTTAGTACGCGTAAAGATTAAAACTTGATGCCAGTTACGAGAACCAATCAAATAAGACGTTAATTCACGCTTACGATCAGTATCAACAGCATAAACAATTTGTTCAACTTGTTCAGCCGCTGCATTACGCGTATCAACTTCAACTAATAGTGGATCTCTTAATAAGCTCTTACTTAGCTTGAAGATTGCATCATCAAAGGTTGCCGAGAATAACATCGTCTGACGTTTCTTAGGCAGATGTTTTAAGATACGACGGATTTCTTCCATGAACCCCATATCTAACATACGGTCAGCTTCATCGAATACGATCTTTTCAACAAACTCAAGTGTCAGCGTCTCACGATCTAACAGATCAAGTAAACGACCTGGTGTTGCCACTAAAATGTCTGCACCTTGCGCCAGCGCTTTAACTTGTGGATTAATACTTACGCCACCATAAGCAAGCGCAGCGGTTAGTTCGCTTTCTTCGCTGTATGTTTCAAAGCTTTTATGTACTTGTTGTGATAATTCACGTGTTGGCGTTAATACTAATGCACGGATTTGTTTTTTCGCTGTAGCTTCTGATGCGTTAGCTGTTAACAAGTGAATTATAGGCAATGCAAATGCAGCTGTTTTACCAGTACCCGTTTGAGCACCACCCATGATGTCACGCCCTTCCAATATTGCTGGAATAGCCTGAGCTTGAATTGGTGTAGGCGTTTCATAGCCCAACTTGGTAACAGTATTAATTAAATTTTGATTAAGATTTAAAGCAGAAAAACCCATAATGACCTTACTAAACACAACAAAAACGATATGCCGCGCAGTTTAGCAGAAGTCTTACAAGATTGCAGATAAACTCGATAAAGCAATGATTTTAGAGATTAGAGGGCTACCAGTGGGTATAAAAAAACCAACCGCATCAACGATTGGCTTCAATTCTAAGAAAGATAGATATTAGAATTTATACGACGCTGAAACATAGAATGCTTCAAGTGTATAATCATTTGTAACACTCGCACCTGGACCAACAAATTCAATAGCGAAGAAATCAACTTCATAACCAACGCGAACGGCAAGGCCCTTTAATTGTACCGGAGCGTACTCAAGACCAAGGCCATAACGTACAGCAGCACTACTATCATCTTGCAGAGTTTGCACTGACTCATCTAAATCCAGCGCAGAAACACCAATAATACCAAATGGACGTAGGCCATTTTCAAAGCTATAACCAAGATTAGCGCTTAACGAAAATGCCGTTGGCGAAATACTATAAGAACCTGATTTTAGTTCACTGTATTTAGTATATTGCCCTTCTAATGCAAATACTTTACTGAACTGATAACCGGCTAATATTTTAACTGTTTGGCCATCATCTTCGAATAGAGAAGTACTTGCATCATCACTACTCTCAAATTTTGTGTTACCAAGACCAGCACCAACATAAAAACCTTTATATTGCGGCGTTAAATCTTGATCAAGATCTTGTTGTACATTTGCATGAGCAGCAGAGGTTGCTAAAAGTAGCGCAGCCAAGCCTATTGTTGTTTTCATTATTAGTTCCTTATTATTATAAATTATACTTCCATTCATAGTGATAACACTAATAAACATTAAGGCACACTTGTTTTCTCATTTTTGTATACCACCTATTAATTGGTAGCGACATACTTGACCAAGATCGCATTTGTAAATTCAAAAACGTGACGTAAAGCGGGATTGTATATGAGTAAGTGCACAACCTTTTTTCGTGTATTATTTTAAGCCTATGAATTAATAAGTAATTTAAATAATAAGGAACAAGATTAAAACAGCTATTACATTTAGAACTTATAAGCTACAGACGCATAAAATGAGCCTAATGCGAACTCTTCAATTTCTGTATAGCCATAACTGTAACCACTGCTATCACTGCTATAGGTATATTCAATACCAAAAATATCAATTTCATAACCTACACGCGCACTAAAACCACTAAGCACTGCTGGTGCATATTCAAGTCCAAAACCATAACGCAGACCAACACCTTTATCTTCTAGACCAGAGTCATACTGCTTATTTAAATCAATCGCAGAAAAACCAGCAACACCAAATGGGCGTAAGCCATTACTAAACGTGTAACCAAGATTAGCAGTCAAAGAGACAGCCGTTGGTTCCCAACCATAGCCATTTATCTCTCCGTATTTTGTATACTGCCCTTCCAATGCAAATATGCGGCTAAACTGATAACCCGCTATAAATTTAATCATATTATCATCCGAATCGACAGTCGGGCCATTATAATCAAGGTGCTCAAATTCTGTAGCTCCAGCACCAACACCGAAATACAAACCTTTCACTTTTTGATCTGATGTAGCCGAGACCGACGCTGACGGTTGTTTAGCTTCAGTATTATCAGTGGTCATAATCTTTGCTTGAACCGTCGACGTAGTGAGCAGCAGAACTATCATTCCAATTGTTTTTTTCATAATTATTCCCTTAATTATTATAGTGTTATAGCTTGTATTTATGGCGCTAGTTATAACATAGTCACTTTAGCTGATCCTAACTAAGCTAAGCTAGATCACCCTTTATCATGAGTAAATGGTACTAATGACTTAGAGTTTTGACTCTACAACCTCATTATCGTTAAAGGAAAAACAAAAACGCCCCCTACATTCGTGACGAATACGTAGGGGGCGTTTATCAATGACTCTAATCAAATCACAAAATAATTATGCTTTAGCTGTTTTACCAACTGATACAGTAGAATTTCCAGTCTCTTCACTTAGTGCTGGGGCTGTTTTTGCGTGCGTTAAATATAACGGAATACACGTAAATAGCAGGCCACCAACTAGGTTACCTAACAACGTTGGGATAAGGTTCCAATTTAACCAAGTAGCAATACCTACATCTGCGCCTAATAACATACCTAGTGGGAATAAAAACATGTTCACAACAGCATGTTCAAATACTAATGAGAAGAAAATGAAGATAGGTAACCACATTGCTGCAATTTTACCAGCCACTGTACGAGCGGTCATATTACCAATAACACCTAAGCAAACCATTAGGTTACAAAGAATACCTTTCACAAACACAGTGATCCAACCATCAAAACCATGTTCAGCATAACCCACTGTACGAGCCATCGTTGCACCAATGAATTTTTGTCCTACCGCACCCGCTTCAACACTGAAGTTAGTCGTAAATACAAGGGCGATAAGGAAGGCTACGATCAGAGAACCGATAAGGTTACCTAGACCAATCAAGCCCCAGCAACGTAGAATTCGATTCCAACTAATACCTTTACGGTTATCAAATTTAGCCAATGGTGCAAGTCCAAAAACACCAGTTAAGAGGTCATAACCCATTAAACTTAGAATACAAAAACCGACAGGGAAAACCAACGCACCAACAAGACCAATCCCTGTTTGAGTGATAGCAGTTAACGCAACCACGACAGCTAAAGAAAGGATAATACCAGCCATAGTGCCACGTAAAATAAGGTCTCTAGTCCCTGTTCGCACTTTAGCTTCACCAACATCAATCATAGTCTGAACGAATTCAGCGGGTTTTAAAGCAGACATATAAGATCTCCAAAAGATTTAAAAATTGTAAGTTAAAAGTAAAATTGTATAGGAAAAGGTTCTAACCTTTGGGTGGCTAGAACCCTTGAACTATAAAATTTTATCGCTATTAACGCCGTAGAACTTAAGCATTAATCTCAACAACTTCTTTGTTCACTCGCACTTTATATGTAGCGAGTGAGACAATATCATTTTCTAAACACTGACCAGTTGATAAGTTAAATCGTTGTTTTTTAAGCGGACTTGCCACCCATAGTTGTTCATCATGCTCACAAATAAGACCGCGAGACAGTACATTTGATTTCGCAAACGGGTCCATATTATCGATAGCGAATAACTCTTCATTGTCACGTGGACGGAAGATAGCAACTTGCTTACCATTAACCAGCGCGCAAACGCCTGTGTTTGGGGTGATGTCGTTTAGCTGACAAACATTAATCCATTTACTCATGCGTGCTCTCCCACTGTGATTGCGTATGTGTCTTTTTCTGCGATAGTTGCTGGACGATGCTGGTCACGTGCAGTAACAAAGCGTACGTTCTTGTCTTGCTCATCGCTGTTAATGAAGTGAGCAAAACGTTTTTGCTGCTCTTCACTTTCAACCACTTCAGACCATTCACATTGATAATCAGCAATCAGTTTATTGATGTCTGTTTCAAGTTGCTCATTGATACCGAGTTTATTGTTAACAACAACATCACGTAAGTAATCAACACCACCGTCTAGGTTATCCATCCATACCGAAGTACGTTGTAACTTGTCTGCTGTTCGTACGTAGAACATGAGGAAACGGTCGATATACTGTAGTAATGTTGCTTCATCTAAGTCTGATGCAAGTAGGTCTGCGTGACGCGGGTTCATACCGCCGTTACCACACACATACATGTTCCAGCCTGCGTCAGTTGCGATAATACCTAAATCTTTGCCCTGTGCTTCTGCGCATTCACGTGTACAACCTGACACACCAAATTTCATTTTGTGCGGTGTACGAATGCCTTTATAGCGATTTTCAAGTAACACACCTAAACCAACACTGTCTTGCACACCAAAGCGACACCAGGTGCTACCCACACAAGTTTTAGCCATACGTAGTGCTTTAGCATATGCTTGGCCAGTCTCATAACCACCAGCAATTAGCTTCTTCCAAATTGTTGGTAAGTCACCTTTATGAGCACCGAACAAACCAATACGCTGTGCGCCAGTGATCTTGGTATAAAGGTTGTATTCAGCAGCAACATCAGCCAAAACCGATAATGCTTGTGGTGTTACTTCACCACCCGCCATACGAGGAATAACAGAGTAAGTACCGTCTTTTTGCATGTTACCTAAGAAGTTATCATTGGTATCTTGCAGGCCAACATTGTCACGACTCAGTACATGGTCACCCCAGCAAGACGCTAAGATAGAACCAACCGTCGGTTTACACACTTCACAACCGTAACCTTTACCGTATTTAGTCAGCAGTTCGTCAAACGTCTTAATGCCTTCAATACGAATAAGATGGAATAGCTCTTGGCGAGAATATTCAAAGTGGCCACACAAATGGTTTTTCACTTCAATTCCCGATTTAGCCAGTTCTGAATTCAATACTTGCGTGATAAGTGGTAAACAACCACCACAACCTGTACCCGCTTTCGTTACTGCTTTGATTTCGCCCATTGTGGTATGGCCATCAGCAACTGCAGCAGCGATCTTGCCTTTAGTTACATCAAAACAAGAACACAATACCGCAGACTCAGGTAATGAATCTGCGCCCATTGCAGGTTTATCACCACCCGCATGGGCAGGTAAAATCAAGCTATCTGGATGTTCAGGTAAATCCATGTCATTTAATTTAAGTTGTAACAGGCTGCCGTAATCCGATGTATCACCGATTAATACTGCACCGAGTAGCTTTTTACCGTCTTCTGAAACAATAATACGCTTGTATACTTCTTCTGTTTCATCAAGATAAACAAAGCTCTTACAACCTGGTGTACGACCATTTGCATCACCGATACTGCCCACTTTCACACCAAGCAATTTCAGCTTAGCACTCATGTCAGCACCTTCGAATGCGTTGTCATTACCTAATAAATGGTCAACAGCTACCTGCGCCATTTTGTAACCCGGTGCAACTAAACCAAAGAATTGTTCATTCCAAGATGCACATTCACCAATTGCGTAAACATCACTATCGCTAGTAATACAATGGTCACTGATCGTGATACCACCGCGGCGACCCGTTGCTAAACCTGATTGATGTGCGAGTTTATCTTGCGGACGAATACCCGTAGAGAAAACAATGAAATCAACTTCAAGCGATGTGCCATCAGCAAACATCATGGTATTACGTGCAGTTTCACCTTCGGCAACAATCTCTAAGGTGTTTTTACTGGTGTGAACTTGCACACCTAGTTTTTCAATTTTCTTGCGTAGCTGCTCACCGCCCTCACGGTCTAACTGCTCTGCCATTAATACTGGCGAGAACTCAATCACATGTGTTTCTACACCTAACGCTTTTAATGCGCCAGCGGCTTCAAGTCCTAATAAACCACCACCGATAACAACACCGCTTTTACTGCGTTTTGCTGTCGCTTCAATGGTTTTTAAATCTTCAATAGTACGATAAACAAAACAGTCCTTGCTCTCGTTACCTTTAATTGGCGGTACCCAAGGTTTTGACCCTGTCGCCATGATTAACTTGTCGTATTTAATTTCACGACCAGAGTTTGAATAAATGATTTTTTGCGAGCGGTTAATATTAATAGCACGCTCACCAATCAATACGTTGATGTTGTGCTTATCGTAAAAACCTTCTTTTACGAGTGATAATTCATCCGCAGTATGGTGTGAGAAATAAGAAGAGAGGTGGACACGATCGTAGGCTACACGGGGTTCTTCACAAAAAACAGTTACATCAAAATTTTCGATTTCAGCTTTTTCTACTAAGTCTTCAATGTAACGGTGGCCAACCATACCGTTACCAATAATAACCAGTCTGACTTTGCTCATAATTATTCCTATATATTTATTATGTAGGTATTTTGAGGTATTACTTAGGAGTTAATCATGATGCAGATCAATTTAGCTAACGAGGTAACGTGAAGTAGATCAAAAGTGTGAAGTAAAACGTAATTTTATAACGAATTATGGCATCTTTCTGCGATAACAAGCCGACATGATGCCACTTATGTAATTTAAAAACAACAAAACACACAATAAAAATACTCACAAATAGGTATTTGCGAGTATTCTGTTATTTAATTACACTTTTTATTTTAACGATTTTTGTTTTAAAAATTGTAGTTTTAAAAAAAGTAGTTTTAAAAAATGAGCCAAGCTAGCCTTTATCTAGCCCTTATAGTAAATAGCCCTCAGCATATCAACATCGACACTATCCAGCTGCGCTGGTTTTAAGTATTGTTGTGCATATGACTGGTATATGCCTTTTGTTAAAAACAGATCAAATACATCATGATCAAGATGCTCATCTTTCACCATAAAGGCCATAATCTTTAATGCTTGGCTTAGCTTTTTAGCATCTTTGTACGGACGATCAGAAGCCGTTAGTGCTTCAAAAATATCTGCGACAGCAATCATACGACCACCAACAGGGATCTCGTCACCTTTTAACTTTAACGGATAACCTTCACCATTCATTTTTTCATGGTGACTACCCGCAATTAAAGGCACATTTTTTAAATACTCCGGATACATAATCTGATCGAGCATAATGTATGTTTGCACAATGTGATCATTAATATGGTAACGCTCTTCTTCTGTTAGCGTCCCCGCCTTCACCATGAGGTTATGAATCTCACCACGATTAAAACGATGATCGGGTTGTAATATTTTAAAATCACGTTTGCTGTGTTTATTCTGCTTTTGTTTCTCTTCCCATGCACATAAATGTTCACACTTGTCCGCTAATACATTTTCAATAACGGGAAGCTGTGCCTGACTACACGATTTTTGTGCTAAAGCCTGCTGAGAAATACCAATATCATCCGGCAATGTTCTTAGCCAGGTACGTTGAGCGATCTCTGCTAAGCGCTGCTGTTTTTCTGGTGCTAAAAATTCACTACCTGGGTTACAACTTGCTATAAAGGCAAACTCTTTATCTAATTCAACTTTGAGGTTGTCACAAACCAACTGCGCTTGAGTCGCATCCATGCCCTTCGCTATTGACTGCCAGTAATCAATCTCTGCATCTCGTTTTAGCACTTCATAGCGCATACGGATCTCGTGTATACGATCATAAATGGTTTCGAGCTTCGTCGCCTTATCCATGATGTAGTCTGGTGTTGTTACTTTTCCGCAATCGTGTAACCAGGCTGCAACAAGCAGTTCTTCCCAGCTTTTTGATGTTAAAGAAAAGTCAGCAAACCTCTCAGTATCTGATTCAGCAGCTGTCGCTATCAATTTAGTAATTTCCGGTACTCGCTGACAATGCCCCCCCGTGTAAGGAGATTTCGTATCTAATGCAGTCGCAGTCATCATGACAAAAGAATGGAACAGTTCTTGTTGCTCCTGCTCTTTTTCTAAGTGCTCCAATACAATTTCGTTAAAGCCAATAAAGTTTCGAACCAAACGAATACGATCGTAAACAGTTTTATCCATTTTTCCTTCAAAGCCAATAACTAGAACACCTATGTTTTCTTCTTTTCGATTCATTAAAGGAATAATAAAGCCGTTCTTACACGAACCACCAGAAAAAATGATCTTGCCATCTTGCTCAGACAGCTTGTGCACATGTTTATCAAATACATCGTTATTATGACGAGCAAACGATTGTAATTCGAATTCAGGAATAACCCCTGAATTTGCGGCAAGACGAAATTCTTGTCTATTTGATCTATTGTTAATAAACAGCTGGCAACTGCTCGCAGATAGAATAACTTCCGCTTGATCTACAATCGATGCAGATAATTCTTCAGGTTTAGAAGAGCGTGCAACATGGTAAAGGTTATTGAAAAAGTCGACGAGAACGCTTTCCATCAGCATCATGGTTTCATTGAGCTGATCAATCTCTGCAATATTTGATGGCTTGTATTCTTTACGACGATATTTAAACGTTTGTATATTAACCAAAGACTTATTTAAATAGATCAGTGGCTTCGCAATACGTCTTGTCGACAAAATACTAACCACAAAAAAGAAGAATGTTAAAAAGAGCATATTCTTAACGTTAAAGTGCGATTTTAAATAAGTCGATGTCGCCAAGAAATCTTGTTCTTTTAATAGATTCACAAGATAGAGTACATGCTTGTCACCAACGCTGATCGGTGTAATTAACAATCGAGAAAGCTGGCCATTATAAGTAATAGATTGCATCGCTGTTTCAAATGGTGCCAGATTCTCTAAATCAACCAAAGCGTTAACAACTTCGCTATCACCTTTATCTAATGAATACGCTTTATTCATACCAAAATTACTTGCAATGACACCTTTCTCAGGCGTTAATAAAAAGGTCTTTGCCTGCTCAGAATAAGCCATATCATGAGTCACACGTGATAACGATTTATAATCAAAATCGGCCGCGACAACACTGCTTTCATCGTATGTACGACGCGAGAATGTAATGCCTAAATGCTGAGATGGGAAAAATAAATACGGCTTTGAAACGGAAATATGGCCATCCGCTTTTGGCTCTTTAAACCAAGAACGTTTCCTAGGGTCGTAATTATCATTATCGTAATACTCCGATATGAGCACCTGTAAATCACGATCTAAAAATACGCGGCGTTGCAGTCCGCCCACCTGATTAAAGTTAACCTTAAATATCGCATTTGCGGGTAGTGTCGTTTCGGCTTTACGCGTATCCTCTGTTATCCGATAAATGAAAACAGACTTCCCAGCTTGATTTGCCGTATATAAAGAGGTGATGTAAGGATTTTTAATGAGTGTTGTAGCAATTGGCGCTAACCATCCAAAATCAGTCTCATCATTCCCAATTAAGTCTGCGACAACAAGCATATCGAGCGATGTGATCGCAGGGCTTGAAATAAGGTTTATTTGCCCTTTTAAATTGCTGGTATATTTTTTGACATATTCATTTGTAAAGTTCGATTTTTCAGACTCCACATGGCTTAACTCTGCCACGATCGTCGTCAAACTGAAAATACTAAACAATAGAATGAATATACCTGAGAGGTACGTTCGAAAAGAAATTGGTTTCATTGGTTACACTACAAATCCATAAAGTATTTTATGAATTTATAATATAACTAAAACAATAAACAACGAACCAAATACAAAATACTTGTGAGGATTATTCTTATTTATAAGTGTACTTGCTCTATTATTAGCCTAACTGGGCGTCAAAAAAACACCTACTTTTTCTAAGCCTTTAGGGTTATAAATAAATATCTCTTAACGACTCAACATCCACATGATCGATCTGCTCTGCAGTTAAGAAATGATCCGCATACTCTTGGTAAATGCCTTTCGTTAAAAACAAATCAAATACATTGCCATCAAGGTGTTCATCTTTCACCATAAACGCCATAATCTTTAATGAATGACTTAATGTTTTTGCTGCTTTATAAGGTCGATCATTAGCGGTCAGTGCTTCAAATACATCTGCCACTGCTATCATACGACCACCAATAGGAATCTCTTCACCTTTAAGTTGTAATGGATAGCCTTGACCATTCATTTTCTCATGGTGGCTACCGGCAATTAACGGCACATTTTTAAGATGTTCAGGATACGGTAATTGATCAAGCATTAAATATGTCTGAACAATATGATCATTAATGTTGTAGCGTTCTTCTGGTGTTAGTGTGCCACTTTTAACCATTAAGTTATGTAACTCGCCACGATTATAACGGTATTCAGGCTGCACCATTTTAAAATCACGTTTACTATTTGCTTGTAGTTGCTTCTTCTCTTCCCAAACAAATAAGTGCTCAGGTTTGTCCGCAAGGATCTTCTCTGTCACTGGCAGTGATTGCTTGTTCAAGCTCTTTTTAAGTTGTTCTTGTTGTGACACACCAATATCATCTGGCAGTGTTCTAAGCCACGTTCGTTCACCTATTTCAGCTAAACGTTGCTGCTTTTCTGGATCGAGAAATTCACTGCCCGGATTACAACTTGCTATAAATTCGAATTCTTTATCTAGCTCATCCTTCAAGTCGTCACATATTTTCAACGCTTGAGCTTCATCCATACCTGTCGCAATCGACTGCCAATATGTCACTTCAGCATCACGTTTTAATACTTCATAACGCATGCGTATTTCATGGATACGATCATAAATCGTTTCTAACTTCGTTGCCTTGTCCATGACATAGTCTGGCGTCGTTACTTTACCGCAATCATGTAACCATGCAGCAACAAGAAGCTCTTCCCAACTTTTTGATGTCAGTGAAAAATCTGCAAACTTATCGGTATCTTCTTCTGCCGCTTTCGCTAGCATTTTTGTAATTTTAGGCACTCGCTGGCAATGTCCGCCCGTATAAGGCGATTTAATATCAACCGCTGTTGCCGTCATTTCGACAAAGGAATGGAAAAGCGCACGCTGTTCATCAACTTTCTCTAAATGCTCTAATACAATTTCATTAAAACCAATAAACTCACGCACAAACCGCAATCGGTTACGCGTATCGTCGGTAATATCCTGCGTAAAACCAATTAATAACGCGCCAGTATTATCATTGTTACGGTTAAATAACGGGATAATGTAACCAGAATGACACTGTAAATCAGTAAAAATGTGATTCGCTTCATTGGTCGTTAATTCGTAAATCGATTGGCGAAACGCATTGGGGTTATGGTCGTATAAAGATTGCAGGTTAAATTCTGGTGTATCACCCGACTTCGCAGATAATTTAAATTCACCTCGACTGTCTGGTGAACTAGTAAATAGCTGACAATCATCCGCCGATAAGATCTCTTTTACTTGCGTTACAATGGATTCAGATAGCTCTTCAGGTCGAGAAGTTCGCGCCACATTACGTAAATTATGGAAGAAATCGAGCAGTACATTCTCCATTAATCCCATGGCTTTATTCAACTTATCAATTTCTTGAATATGCGATGCTTGATAATTTTTGCGCTGAAAATGAAAACGTTGAATATTTTCAATCGAGTTAGTGAGATACGTTAATGGACTCGCTATTCGACGTGCTATAAATAGCACAATCAAAAATGAAATAATCACTGAAAATATAGAAATAATGATGAGATCATTACGTAATGTTGATGAGGTGGCAAACAAGTCATCATGAGAGACAAAATTAACAACACGCAGCATACTATCATCTGCAAGTGTTAAGGGCGTAATCATGAGTTCCCAAGTCTTACCTTTCCAAGTCACTGTCTTAGCTGTTAACTGAGATTTGCTTTCAGCTTCAAACTCTTTGATTAATTGATCAAACGCTAAGTCTTTAGCTGAAAAAAGATTTTCTCCTATCATTAAGGAAAATAGCTGATTACTGCCAATTATCTGTGACTGGTTATTTAATAAGAAGATATTAGAATTAGATGAAAACTCAAAATATTGCACTAATTTGGTCAGTTTACTTAAGGTTAAATCAACCCCGATGATTGCATCACCATTGCGTGTTTTTCGTGAAAAAGTAATCCCATCCTGAACAGGATTAGAAAAGTTATAAGGCCCTGTCATGAAAATCTGATTAGCATCATCAACATCTTGATACCAAGCTCGCTCACGCGGGTCATAATCACTTTCAATGTTTTTTTCAGACATCAAATTCATGTCAACGTCGTAGAATTGGATTCGTTGAGAGCCCACTTTATAATAACGAACCATCAATCGAGCATCGCTCGGAGCAGACAAGGTTTTCTTTATTTTGTCGTCATACAAAGGTTGGAAAAGAAAAGCAGTACCATCTTCTTTACCAAAGTACATGGAGTCTAAATATTGATTTTTTTCCAGAATGGCCGTCATTGCATTAAGCCAAGCGGGATCGGGTTTACCGATATCACGACTCGTAAACTGCCCCATTGCCAGTGTATTTAATAAACTACTTAAGGGACCAGTTACTTTTTCGATTTTGACCGTCAACTCTTTCGCGTAATTGGTCACGATGTCTTTCGATAGGGATGTTGAAATATCTTGTGAATGTTGCAGACTCACATAAATTAATGCGGCACTAAGTAAAGATATTATTGAAATAAAAATACTTGCTATATACAACCTAAATGACATCGACTTAATTACCAAACCTTCCCTCGTTGATCCACTAAACTCGCGCGTATGATAATTGTTCATAGCGATGAAAGATATTAAATTAGGCCATTAAGCCGAATAAATATACTTTTTATACGGCTCTTTATAGAGTAATAATATTGTTTTGTAATCAATATTATTAACCGTTAATACCGTGACCACAAACTACATTTAAGAATTTAAAATGCGCTTTATCGCACAAATATCAACCTTATCAATTTGTGTACTCTCTAAATATGCATCTGCATATTCTTGATAAATACCTTTAGTAATAAACAATTCGAACAAGTCTGCATCTAAGTGTTCGTCTTTAACCATATCCGCCATAATCAATAATGATTCGCTTAATTTTTTAGCCTTCTTATATGGTCGATCTGCCGCTGTTAAGGCTTCGAATATGTCTGCAATGGCGATCATGCGACCACCAAGTGGTATTTGCTCACCTTTTAATTTTAACGGATAACCATTACCATTCATTTTTTCATGGTGCGAGCCAGCAATTAACGGGACATTTTTTAAATGCTCAGGATACGGTAATTGGTCAAGCATTAAATACGTTTGAATAATATGATCGTTTACATTATAGCGTTCTTCAGCTGTTAGCGTGCCGCTTGCTATCCGTAAATTATGTAATTCGCCACGATTATATTGGTATGTAGGCTGCTCGATTTTAAAATCACGTTTAGTGTTAGCTTTGATTTTTTTACTTTCTTGCCAATTAATTAAATGTGTCTGCTTATCAGCAAGTACATGTTCGGTGACCGGCAACACTTGTCGCTCTTTTCCCTTTTTGCTCTGCTCTTGTTGAGAGATACCAATATTGTCAGGCAATGTTCTTGACCATGTTCTATTCGCGATACTGTCTAAACGCTTAAGCGCATCCGATTCTAAATATTCATTACCAATATTACATTTTGAAATGAAATTGAACTCATCTTCAAGCTCTGCTTTTTGTGTATCACAAACACGTTTTGCTTCATCTTTATCTTGGCCTTGTGCAACGGCTTTCCAATAAGTAATGTCTGCATCTCGCTTAAGCACTTCGTAACGCATTCTCACTTCATTAATACGATCATAGACTGTTTCTAGTTTAGTCGCCTTGTCCATTACATAATCTGGCGTTGTCACTTTACCGCAATCATGTAACCACGCCGCAATAAGCAACTCTTCCCAACCCTGCTCTGTTAACGAAAAGTCCTTAAATGCAGTGGTATCTTGTTCTGCCGCTTCCGCTATCATTTTTGTTATCTGAGGTACTCGCTGACAATGAACGCCTGTGTAAG
Organism: Moritella sp. 24; assembly: GCF_018219155.1. NCBI lineage: Bacteria > Pseudomonadati > Pseudomonadota > Gammaproteobacteria > Alteromonadales > Moritellaceae > Moritella > Moritella sp. 24. Next base: position 2,447,568 of record NZ_CP056123.1, read on the forward strand.
GTGATTTAATATCAACAGAGGTCGCGGTCATTTCAACAAACGAATGAAATAGCGCCTGCTGCTCATGCTCCTGTTCGAGCTGTTCAAGTACAATTTCATTAAAGCCTAAGAATTCACGCACAAAATGTATTCTATTACGGGAATAGGTTTTAATTTCCTTTTCAAAGCCAACTAATAACGCGCCTATATGCACATCAAAACGATTCATCAATGGAATAATGAAACCCGCTTTACAACGTGTGCCTTTAAATAATATTTTACTCTCACTGCGCGTTAGCTCGTGAACATGCTGAGTAAAGATGCTCCGGTTATTATCATAAAGTGTTTGTAGATTAAAGTTCTCGTCAACTTCAGAACTGGCCGATAGCATAAAGGAATCGCGATTTGTTGAAGAGTTAACAAATAACTGGCACGAATCACTCGCCAGAATATCCTTAACCTGCGTTACAATAGAAGCTGAAAGTTGATCAGACTCTGATGTTCGCGCTACATCACTGAGATTTTGGAAAAAGTCGACTAATGCGTTTTCCATCAAGCTCATTGCTTCGTTTAACTTATTGACATCACTGATATGTGATTTTCGATAATCCTTACGCTTAAAACTAAAGCGTTGAATGTTCTCAACCGACTTATTTAAATAGACTAACGGCTTCGCAATTTTTTCTGTCATCGCTAAAATGATAAGAAAAGAAATCATCACTGTAATAATAGATATTGTAATCAATTCATTACGTAATAGTGAAGAGCCGTATAAGAGATCTTCATAAGCAACAAAGTTAACCAAGTACAACACGTCTTTACTGCTTATTTTTAGCGGTGTCACGACAAGTTCCCAATTTTGATCCTGCCAAAATATGGTATCAAATAGTGTTTGTTCAATTTTGATATCACTGAAGTTTGGTAAAAACACGTCTATTTCCAGCTCTTTAGCGGTGAATAATTTCTCACCATTAATCAACGCCAGATCTTGATTACTTGAAATAATACGTTTTGATTCAGTCAGTAACAAAACTTTTGAATGGTCAGAATAGCCCAGTTTATTAATCAGCAGAGTTAAAGAGTCAAGCGTGAAATCAACCGCGATCACACCTTGTTTATTCCTTAACATTCTTGAAAATGTAATCCCAATTTTACGTGAGAAATAAAAGGCATAAGGTTCAGTCATGTGAATATTCATATCTTCAGTGGCATTTTTATACCAAGGACGCGCACGAGGATCGTAGTAATCACTATGCAAACGTTTTGAACCAATACGCTTCATTTTATTATCAAAGAATAGATACTGTTGCTGGCCGTTATTTTTGTTTATTTCTAACATAATAGCGGTTGTTTCTGGGGCAAAATAACGCTTTCTTTCACTACTGTCAGTCATTGCGCGGATAAAGTAAGAGTTACCATTCGTGGCACCAAAATAAAACGACGCAATATGGTTATTTTTAGCTAACAGCATATCCATCAGTTGGAGCCATTCTACTGACTGCTCATTAAATTCAGCCTCGCTAAAACCTGCATTGGCCAGAGTGTTGAGCATCGTAATAAGTGGTATGGATAGTTCATCTAATTCGACTTTAAGTTCATTAGAGTAATTTTTGACAATGTCTTTGGATAAAGACACAGAAACGGCTTGGGAGTGTTGCACGCTAACATAAATAAGCACAGCGCTAAGGATCGATGCAATAGAGAGAAAGATACCAGAAATATACCAGCGAAACGAAACTGAACGCATGCCTTTATCAACCCATAACTAAAAATATTAATTTATATACGCTACAGGATAACCCTTAAACCCTCTTCGTCATACGCGCTTATTAAAATAACACCAAGATATAAACATAATTATAAATAGATACGTATACATATAATAAAATCGAGTATGCAGTTAATTTTTTATATTCGTTTAACCTTCAGATCAAATAATAACCAATAAAATATTAAAGATTAAGAGAAATTACAAGCTTTTGATTCTTATATCTTAACTCATCTGTCCAGAAAAATATTATTACTAATTGGTTAGATTTTGATTAGAATATATCGAAATAGCAGATTACTTATAAGAAACGACACTTAGTTACGAATGAAAGCGATAAAAGTTGATCTATATCACGTTAGGTATGATTGTAACTTTTAATCAGGTCTAATATTTATAATAATACCCCCATATAGTTACTCACTTAGATAGATAAACTTAATTTAAACGAGTGAACGAAACATAGCGGTAACAATTAGTGCTATGACATATAACAAGGAAGATAACATGTTAAAAAAGCGTTTTTTTAAAACAAAAGCTGAGGCCGATGTTACTTTTGAATTCGCCTGTGATGCCAGCACAGCATTATTAAGCAGTGATACAGTCGAGTTATTTGCAGATTTTAATCATTGGCAAGCTATCCCAATGAAGTTCATCAAAAAAGACAACGTCTTCCGCACTAAAGTTCGTTTACCAGAAAACCAACAATTTCATTTCCGTTACTTAATTAACAGTAACGAATGGCAAAACGATCACAAAGCCGATTTATATTTACCTAATACCTACGGTACTGAAAATAGCGTTGTATCAACGCTACGTAGTGCATAAATAGCTAACAATACGTTTAATCCAGGATGGATCATGAGTGATATTTCGACTACCCCCACAGTAACTGCTCGTCTTGAAGCGCGCTTTAGTCATCAAATTAATGAACTAAACCAAGGTAAGCTCTATGACCCTTTTGCTTTTTTAGGCGCACATCAAGTTACAGATAATGAATATGAACTACGCGCGTTCATCCCCGGTGCTCAGCAAGTTTTTTATCAAGATAGAAATCAACAACTACGTTATCAACGTGTTGGCACGAGCGATTTATTCGTCCTTACCTTAGCGAAAAAACGATACAAACCGGATTATGAATTAGCAATCGCCTATCCGTATTCAACAGTAGTCGAACAAGACCCTTACAAATTCAGCTCAACCCTTGATCAAGATGCTATTTACTTGTTTAACGAAGGTACGTTAGAGCAAGCACAACGCCACTTAGGCGCACATTGGACAATGACAGATAATGTTGAAGGTGTGCGATTTACAGTGTGGGCACCCAATGCAAAGTCAGTCAGTTTAATCGGTAATTTTAACCATTGGAATCCAACGCGCCACCCTATGCGTAAACATCTTGGTGCTGGTATTTGGGAAATATTCATTGCCGATATTGCAGACAGTAATACCGACAACAATTACAAATTTAGCATTGTGACAGAAAGTGGTGAACGCTTAGAAAAAGCAGACCCATTTGCGTCATCGATGCAGTTACCACCTCAAACAGCATCTTGTGTACCGACTAAAGCGACATCCGCAACGTGGCAACAATCACCTGCAAAAGCATGGGCCGAACGTGCAGAACGTAATGCCGTCGATGCACCGATTAGTATCTACGAGATCCATGCGGGTTCTTGGAAACGTGACGAAAATAATCAGTTCTTAAGTTACCAAGCTTTGTCTGAGCAGCTTGTTCCTTATGTCAAAGAACTTGGCTTTACGCATATTCAATTGATGCCAATCAGTGAATTTCCATTTGATGGTTCTTGGGGTTATCAACCTGTTGGTTTATTTGCACCGACAAGCCGCTTTGGTAGTTTAGCTGATTTCCAATTTTTCGTTGATGCCTGTCACGACGCAAATATTGGTTTATTAATTGACTGGGTACCGGGACACTTCCCCGCTGATGCGCATGGTTTAGCACAGTTTGATGGTTCACACCTTTTTGAACACGCAGACAAACGCCAAGGTTTCCATCCCGATTGGAATACCCACATCTTTAATTATGATCGTGCTGAAGTACAAAGTTTCTTAATTTCAAATGCACTAGCGTGGTTTGATAACTTTGCCATCGATGGGCTACGTGTTGATGCCGTTGCATCTATGCTGTACCTCGATTACAGCCGCAAAGAAGGTGAATGGATACCAAATGAATACGGTGGCCGTGAAAATCTAGGCGCCATTGAATTACTAAAACAAGTAAATCAACGTTGCTACAAAAAACACCCAGGTATCATGATGGTTGCTGAAGAATCAACAGCATGGCCAGGTGTGACAGATTTCACCGACCAAGGTGGTCTGGGTTTTGGTTACAAATGGAATATGGGTTGGATGAATGACAGCCTAGAGTACATGAGCTGCGACCCGCTTTATCGCCAACATCATCATCACGAAATGACATTTTCATTAGCCTATGCATTTAGTGAAAACTTTATCTTACCGCTAAGTCATGACGAAGTAGTTCATGGTAAAGGTTCCCTACTCGCTAAAATGCCGGGTGATGATTGGCAGAAGTTTGCTAACTTACGCGCATATTATGGCTTTATGTGGGCACATCCAGGTAAAAAGCTCCTATTTATGGGCTGTGAGTTTGGTCAACGTGCCGAATGGAATCATAACCAATCATTAGATTGGCATTTACTCGAGCAACCAGAGCATCAAGGTGTTCAATCTCTCATAAAAGCATTAAACAACAGCTACTGTCATCAAAGTGCCTTGTTTGAATTAGACACTGATCATCAAGGATTTGATTGGATTGACGCAAGTAATGCCGAACAGTCTGTGTTTAGTTTTTTACGTTACAACAAAGCAAAAGATGAACATGTGGTTGTGGTATCGAATATGACGCCTGCATGTCAGTCAAGTTACCGTATCGGAGTGCCAAGTAAAGGTGTGTACGACGTGATCGTTAATACCGATGACACTGCGTTTGGTGGTAGCGGTTTCGCTAACAACACGGCCTACCGCGCTGAAGCAATAGAATGGCAAGGGTTCGCACACAGTATTTGTATCGAACTACCACCATTAGCGACCTTGTACTTGATACCTAGCAGTAAATAGTAATTACATGAGGCGGTGTAATCGACACACGTTCGATTACATCGTCTCTAAAACAGCCCAAATGTCATAATAAAGGACGTAATATGTCATTAAAGAAACAAAAATCTAAGACAAACAAAGTTTGTAAGTTAGAGACAAATAATGGGCCAGTGGTGAATGCCAATACCTTGCCTGAAGACTTAAAACGTCACTTTCATTACACTCTTGGTCGTGATGAAGTTGGTGAATCACCACAGTATTTATACCATGCGCTTGCATTAACTATTCGTGATCGTTTAATGGAAAAATCACGCGCGACAAAGAAGCAGCAACAAGCACAACCAACCCGCCGCGCCGCTTACCTGTCATTAGAATTTTTGATGGGCCGTGCGTTAGGTAACGCAGTATTAAATCTAGATTTAGAAGAAAGTGTCCGTAAAGGCCTTAATCATTACAGCAGCGAATTAGAAAGTATCGCTGATGCAGAACACGATGCAGGTTTAGGTAACGGTGGTCTAGGCCGTTTAGCTGCCTGTTTCCTTGATAGTTGTGCAAGTTTATCTCTGCCTGTCACAGGCTATGGCATCCGTTATGAATACGGCATGTTTAATCAAAGCATTGAAGATGGTCATCAAATCGAACATCCTGATAATTGGCTACGTGATGGTCACCCTTGGGAAGTTGCAGCACCAGAACATAACCGTCGAATTCAATTCTTTGGTCATGTAGAAACATATCAAGACAAAGAAGGTCGTACACATCACCAATGGGTCGGTACTGAAGATGTACTTGCTGTGCCGTATGATGTGCCTGTTCCGGGTTATCAAAATGGTATCGTGAATACACTACGCCTATGGAAATCCGCGGCAACAGATGAATTTGACCTTGGTGAATTCAACGCTGGTAGTTATACCGAAGCTGTTGCACGTAAAAACCTAGCTGAACAAATCACCATGGTACTTTACCCGAACGACGCAAGTGAAAACGGTAAAGAACTACGTTTACGTCAGCAATACTTCCTAACGTCTGCCAGCTTGCAAGACATTATTGCTGAATGGGTAAAAGTGCACGGTAGCGACTTTACCGATTTTGCTAAGTTCCATGTATTCCAGCTTAACGATACGCACCCAAGTGTGGCCGTTGCTGAGCTAATGCGTTTATTACTGGATGAGCATGATTTAGATTGGGACGCTGCATGGCAGATCACGACCTCAACAATGGCTTATACCAACCATACATTATTGCCTGAAGCATTAGAAAAATGGTCAGTACGTTTATTCTCACACTTACTGCCGCGCATACTTGAAATCATTTTTGAAATTAACGCCCGATTCTTAACGCAAGTTGCTTGTCAGTGGCCTGGCGATACCGATAAACAGCGTGCACTATCGATTATTGAAGAAGGTGATGATCCGCAAGTGCGCATGGCGTATCTTGCTATTGTTGGTAGCTTCTCAGTAAATGGTGTTGCAGCATTGCATACGCAATTATTAAGTGAAGGTTTGTTCAATGACTTCTATCAGTTGTCACCAAACAAATTCAACAACAAAACCAATGGTGTTACACCTCGTCGTTGGTTAGCGCATTGTAATCCCAAATTAAGCGAACTGATTAGCGACAAGATTGGTAATGACTGGACTCGCGACCTAAGCGAAATCAGTAAACTGCGTCGTTATTACGACAACAGCAAGTTCCATGCAAAATGGCAAGACGTTAAGCAACACAACAAACAACAACTTGCTGATTTAGTAAAAGAAGCATGTGGTGTTGAATTTGATACCAACATGATGTTTGACGTACAAGTTAAACGTATGCACGAATACAAACGTCAACTGCTTAACATCTTACATGTTATCCACCTTTATGACCGCATTCGTCGTGGTGATACAGAAGGCATGACGCCACGCTGTGTATTAATTGGTGGTAAAGCCGCGCCGGGTTATTTCATTGCTAAGTTAACGATTAAATTAATCAATAACGTGGCTGCAACGATCAACGCCGACCCGCTAGCACAACCTTGGTTACGTGTTGCCTTTTTACCGAACTACAACGTAACGGCAATGGAAACTATCTGTGCAGCAACAGACTTGTCAGAACAAATTTCAACGGCAGGTAAAGAAGCGTCTGGTACAGGTAACATGAAGTTCATGATGAACGGTGCAGCGACTATCGGTACGTTAGATGGTGCAAACATTGAAATTCGTGATGCTGTTGGTGCAGATAACTTCTTCTTATTTGGTGCTCGCAGCGAACAAGTAGCCGATATCCGCGCTCACTATGACCCTGCACACATCATTGCCAATGACAGCAACCTAAATAGCGTGATGGAATTACTGAATAGCGGGCATTTTAACTTGTTCGAAAGTGGCTTATTCCAACCGTTAATCGACTCTATTTTAAATCCGCATGATCAATGGTTAGTCGCCCATGATTTTGCAAGCTACTGTGAAGCACAACAATCTGCCGCTCTTGCTTATCAAGATAAGGAAGCATGGACAAGATTGAGCATTCTAAACACTGCTGCCAGTGGCACGTTCTCAAGTGACCGAACTATCAATGAATATAACCAAGACATTTGGCACCTAACACCACTTAACGCTTGATTATAAATATCTGATAAAAAAGTAGATAAACCATTTATGTAATCCCTTGATTTGAAACTTCATCTCAAGGGAAATAGTTGAACCAAATTAGACAAAAGCTTATGGAGAAGTAATATGTCACAAAGTACACATCGCTACATTAGTAACTTAACAAAAGATACTTATGCTTTAATTCTTGCTGGCGGCAGAGGTAGCCGTTTACATGAATTAACAGATTGGCGTGCAAAACCAGCGGTATTTTTCGGTGGTAAATTCCGCATTATTGATTTCCCTTTATCTAATTGCATTAACTCAGGGATCCGTCGTGTTGGTATTGCAACGCAGTACAAATCACACTCATTAATCCGTCACGTAAACCGTGGTTGGGGACACTTCAAGAAAGAATTGTCTGAGTCTGTAGAGATTTTACCGGCATCACAGCGTTACGGTAACGACTGGTATTCAGGTACAGCGGATGCAGTATTCCAAAACATGGATATTATTCGCGCAGAAAATCCGAAATACGTGATGATCCTATCTGGTGATCACGTGTATCGTATGGATTACGGCGATCTACTTGCTAAACATTTAGAAAACGGCGCAGACATGACTGTATGCTGCATCGAAGTTCCGACAGAAGAAGCGGCTGGCCAATTTGGTGTAATGACTGTTGATACTGACAATCGTGTTAAGCGTTTTGATGAAAAACCAGCACAACCAAATGAGATCCCTGGTAAACCAGGTCAGTGTTTAGCATCAATGGGGAACTATGTATTCAATACTGAATTCCTATTTGAGCAACTAGAAAAAGATGCGACACGTTTAACATCAGACCGTGATTTTGGTAATGACATCATTCCATCAATCATTGAAGATCATCAAGTATTCGCTTTCCCATTCAGCGACCCTGATAGCGGTAAACAACCGTACTGGCGCGATGTAGGTACACTGGATTCATTCTGGGAAGCGAACATGGAACTGGTTACACCAGAACCTCAACTTGATCTTTATGATTCAAGCTGGCCGATTTGGACATACCAAGAGCAACTACCACCAGCAAAATTCATTTTTGATAATGATGAACGCCGCGGTATGGCTGTTGATTCAACGGTATCTGGTGGTTGTATTATCTCTGGTTCAACAATCCGTAAATCTCTGTTGTTCTCTAACGTGCATGTTCATTCATACACGACGGTTGAAGAATCAGTGATCTTACCGGGTGCAGATATTGGTGAAAACTGTCAGTTACGTCGTACTATTATCGACAGTAAATGCGTCTTACCTGCTGGTTTAGTTGTTGGTCACGATAAAGAGCAAGATATCGCAAATGGCTTCCGTGTATCACCAAAAGGGATCACACTGGTTACGTCAGATATGTTGAAAAAAATGGCAGAAAAACAAGCTAAAGCTGCATTAGAAAAAGCAGATACGCCAACGCCAGAGCTTGTTTAAATCATCACTCTCTCAGTGATCATTAGATAAGTTATAACCGATAAGCAATAAGTCACTTAACTAAGTGACTTATTGCTATTTTTGTTTTATAACAATAGACACGTTAACCCACGATTATATTTCAATAACACAACGTTAATCTTCTGCTTTTAAGGACAATTTATTCATGCACGTTTTAATGATAGCCGCCGAAAATGATGCGATACCAGGTGCTAAAGTTGGTGGCGTTGCTGACGTCGTTCGTGATTTACCACAAGCTTTACCAAACCATGACGTAAGTGTTGATGTTGTTATTCCCGATTATGGCCACTACGCAGACAAATTTGAGTCACGTGAGATTGCAACCGTAAACGTACAGTTCGCCGGTAAATCAGAAAGCATCACCCTGTTTGAGCTTTATTTCCCTGAAACATCGAACCAAGTACGCCAATTTGTATTACAACATCCATTATTCGGTAAAATGGGCAGTGTTTACAGCCATGACGAAGGTAATAGACCCTTTGCGACTGACGCAACCAAATATGCATTATTTAACCTCGCCGTTTGCCAGTTACTTGCAGAATCGAAGTTAACGACACCGGATGTATTACACTTACACGATTGGCACAGTGCTGCAGTAGCCGTGTTATGTCAGTATGCGCCAGAATATAAAGCGCTTTCAGAAATTCACTCTGTTTACACGGTTCACAACATTGCATTGCAAGGGATCCGCCCTTTTTATGATGACGAATCAAGTTTACGTCATTGGTTCCCAACGCTTAACTTTGATCAAAGCGCGATTTGTGATCCTCGTTATACCCATTGCTATAACCCTATGCGTGCAGGCATCAACTTATGTAATAAAGTGCATGTTGTATCGCCAACGTATGCAGAAGAAGTATTGCATGCCAGTGATGCTGAGAACGGCTTCTTTGGTGGTGAAGGTTTAGAGCAAGATCTTGCGAGAGCGAAACAAGAAAACCGTTTAGTTGGTATTTTAAATGGCTGTGAGTACGCTGAAACAACAGCGAAGAAAAGCAATAAAAAACCAGCATTAAGTACATTCTTAGCGCCAGCACAGAAACAAGTAAAGCGTTGGTTAGCACAATCAGAATCACTTAAAACAGTACACTACCTTGCTAACGAGCAAATTAATGAGTGGAATAGCCAAGCACCTTTCACTGATTTTCTTGTGACAAGTATTGGCCGTTTAACCGATCAAAAAGCATTATTATTACGCCAACCTTATCAAGGTAAAACAGTATTGTCTGTGTTACTTGATGACCTTGCGCGTGTGAATGGTCGCATGATTATTCTGGGTTCTGGCGATTCTCGCATTGAATTTGAGTTCATGCAGTTAATGGCAAGTCATGACAATTTCTTATTCTTGAATGGTTATGGCCAAGCGCTATCAGACCAAATGTATCAACATGGCGACCTGTTCTTAATGCCAAGTTCATTTGAGCCTTGTGGTATCAGCCAAATGCTCGCAATGCGTGACGGACAACCTTGCCTTGTGCATGCGGTTGGTGGTTTAAAAGATACTGTTCAACATTTAGAAAATGGCTTTAGCTTTAACGGTTCATCACTGCAAGAGCAAAGTGATAACTTAATCAATGCTTTTAACGATGCGATTAAGCTTCACGCAAACAAACCTAAAACATGGGCTAAGATTGCAAGTAATGCAAAAGCAGCACGTTTTAGCTGGCAAGAAAGCACGAAGCATTATCTAGAACTGCTTTATAAGCACTAAATAGAACAAGTAATTTCACACGAATATAGTGAAACATAATAAAAACCATCCTGCTCTGCTCGGTGGTTTTTTAGTTTATAGAAACATTAATAAAGTGCTTCTATTTTTAAATGTTGGCATTAACAATTCGATTTTTATGATTTACGTCGTAAAAGAAACCCTATCAGACCCAAAGATAATAACATAACAGTACTTGGTTCAGGTACTTCTTGCGGGTTTTCAGGCTCACCACAACATTCTCCACCGTTAAGTTTGTCACTCCCTTCACCTGCATTTACTTGTATAAAGCGCGCTACATAGTTAAGAGAACCATCATTAAACCCTGCCTTAAACGCATTCTCAACATCAAGCGCTGATAGACCATTAAACCCAATTTTCATGCTCAAAGTATCTTCTGTGCCTTCTGGTAATGCGCCATTAGCGTTCCCACCTACGAAATTAGTATTATCTGCGATCCCTAAATCCAGCGTACCAAATGGAGGTAAAGATGCATTAGCGATCATCGTATCAAAATAAGCACCAGCACTGAAGTTAGCAGCAAATAGACCGCCGTTCGGAGTGATTAAATCAAACCCTATTCCTGTCAATTTTGATGCTGTAGCACCTGACCCAAAACTCGCTAATTCACCCGTCGTATTTCTAATCAGCATATCAATTCTAACCAAACCGCCGTCATCAAAAAAATCAAGCGTTGCTTTAGCTGATGCGCCTGTCGCTGGAGTATTGGATGATGCACTGTTGCTATTCCACTCCCAAATTAGCGAAGCGTTCGCGACACTGTAATTAGGCAGAGCTGACCGACTCAGATATGGACATAAATGGCTTAGGCGATTATTCTAACCGTTAGCTATATATATTTTATTTTATAGAGCAAGTGAAGGTGTCTAATTGACGCCCTCACTTCGATAGTTACACTCGTTAAGGTATTATCAAAAAATAACCTATTATTTCACCGCGTATTCTTTGAATATCAGTTTACCGATCTCAACAATAATCTCATTACGCATTACCATTGCCAACTCAGTTTCGGTTAAATAAATACTGATGATTAGCGGTTGACGCTCGGAGTGCCAAAGCATAGCAGTTATACCTCGAGAACCATTACCACCCGCACCTGAGCGGTCGGCTATAATCCAGCCTTGCGGTAATATAGAACGCAGTAAAGGGTCTGACACTTTATTATTTTGCATCCATGTTTTAAGTTGGTTTTTATCCATATCAAGAAGAACATCACCAAGCAGTAGTTTGTTGAGGGTGGTAACTATAGCTTTCGGTGTCGTGGTATCACGCAAGTCTCCGACCTTAGCTTCATTCAATTCAGGTTCTATACGATCTAACTGACTTTCTTCATCACCAATTTCTCGCAAGAATGCAGTAACGCCTTGAGGGCCTCCGATATGCTGTAAAACAATATTAGCCGCGGTATTATCACTGGTCAGCATTGTTGCTTCACACGCTTTCGCCACTGTAATAGTGTTATTCACAAACGTTTTAGTGACTGGTGACCAAGGGATTAATTCCTCAGCCTTTATCAATGAGCTAGTACTGGGATCCAGATTACCATTTGCCGATTCACTTAGCATTTTTGCGCAAGCGAGGGTTTTGAATGTACTCATCATCGGAAAATGTGCATCACCGTTGTAAGTCCACGTTTGTTTATTTTGCGTATCTAAAACAGCCACACCTATACGACCAGAAATGCGTTGTTCAATTGCTGATATCGAATTGTTTAGCGTAGTAGCTGTCGCACTCGCACTCGTTAATAATAAGGCAGTACACAAGAATATATTCTTTGTTGTGTTTAACATTGGTCGAGTCTCTATATTAGTATTATGGCGAAGAAATACTCGGATATTAAAGACTATTAACACCATTATCAATATAGGGTTTTGGATGAGTAAGTATATGGCAAGTGCGATATCAACATATTGCGAGTAAGTAATAGACCTAACTTGAATGGGGCAATTTCGAGTTAGCTAGGTTAGCTAACTCGTTAGTGGACAAAAATGGCTTAGAGCTTATGCTTCAAAGGATATGGTTCGCATTACATAAAGTATGATGAATTGAGGTTAACGCCCCAGTTGTCGCTGAGTAATAAAGATGTATACCAACTTTTCAACCTGTTGATAGTTAAGTCGTTAACAACACAGAAAATGAAATTATGGGTTTATAGTATACATCTTTATTAATTTTTAGAGTTAAAGATAGACTGGCACAGCGGGGTTGATAGCCTGTTCAGGATACATCTTTATTACTCGAACACACCAGTAATTAGTGAACCATATGCTAGCGGACGATTTGCTCAGTAAATGGCATGATAGCCTTGGTGAATCTTATAATTCAGTGACTTGTTAACTGTATTAGCTAGCACCAAATGGCTTAGCCCTAGAAGCAAAGAAGCTAATAGAGTCAATAAGTGATTCTGCTTTTTTGAGGCTTCGTGTATAAAAGCGCTTTACGACTCGGTGTTCATCATTTTTCAACTGAATAACGTACCAATCCCTTTTTTTGAACAACTCAAGTTCAGCCATAGAATTAAAATAAAAACGAGAGGTTATATTTTTAGCATTAACTTTTGATGACGATAGAGAGATTGATGAACTACTACCAAAGCTTTGATCATTTGATAATGTAGTTTCCTTTCCACTAACGCCATCTCCGAAAGCCAAATAAGAATCTGTAACAAATACACTTTCAGGTCTAAACTTTAAGGGTTGTTCCATTACTACTTGTTCAATAATTTGAACCGCTAAGTCCTTATTTTTAATCATATTTGGCGAGTATTGAATTTGAGTAGCAGTACAACCAGCTAAAAATATAGATAGCAATAAAAACCATTTTTTCATGATAAAAAACCAATAACCTTTGTGAATAGCCTAGTGACGACTTAATACTATTAACGCCTTGCTCAACGGAGAGTTCAACTGGCGTTTTTTTTCCGGGTTTATGGCAAAAAAAGTGACAGTTTGACGAGTCCGATGCAGCAACTTGTTATGTGCCTATTCCTCGCCTTCAAAATGTGCAAATACTTCCGCCCCCGTCATGTTCTTTGTTTCATTGGAGAAGCTATAGTAGTTTGGTTTTTCATCAATGAAGATCTGATGGCTAAAATCAATTTCTTCTTCAACACTCAAAAGACCAACCGGAACATGGTATTGGTTATTTGGCTTCAAGTGATAAAACAAATGAGTTCCACAGTTTACACAAAACCCTCTATCAGCCCATTCAGATGAATGATATCTTGATACTGAAGACTCACCTGAAATTATTAATATATCACTTGTTTCAAGTGCCATCATCGGCCCGCCAGACCACTTTCTACACATACTGCAATGGCACGCAGTCACTTCAGCATTTCCCATCTCTACTTCAAGCTCAACAGAACCACACAAGCATTTTCCGTTTGCTTTCATCTTCAACTCCTTCTCTTTTATAAATGAACGATATTCGACTGCACATAACGCCCCTCGAATAAGTGATCCAAGTGCTGCAGGGCGAATTGCGCAGTAATTGGTAGACAGCCTTGGTGAATCTTAACTCAGCGGCTTGTTAAGTTCCTGACAACTCTTTCTGAAGGTAGAACCTCTTGTAACCATTATTGTAACCACTAAGTTTACCGTACTCTTTGTACCCTAACTTTAGATACAGTCCCAATGCTTGAAAATCGAAAGTATCCAGTTGTGAGAACCTGCAGCCACGGTTAATAGCCTCTTTTTCAGCAGCTAACAGCAGTTTCTTAGATAGTCCATTGCCTCGATATTCAGGTGAAACCCAAAGATAAGCTATATCTAGTCTATCCCAGTACGTCGTAGCCGTAAGTCCTGCTATTATGTTTTCGCTGGAGTCTCTTTCAAGCACAGCCAAATCACAAAAGTCGTTTGGCATAAATTCAAGGTTATGCTCTCTTACAGCGCGGCTAATTTTATTAAGATCTTCCTGCCTTGGGGTACTAGAAATATCCACCCATGCCTCCTAAACGGAACTTAACAGTTTACTATACAGAATTCTGTATAAAGCGAATTTAATTTCAACTTAATAACTATCGACAATAGCAAGTTCACGTTAAATTACAAATAGATACTGATAAATATCAATCCGAAGTCAAATAAAACACGGATAAAAACAAGAACGGTATTTATATAGACCTATGCAAACTTTATTGAAGTTAAATTATACTTAGAAATCAATGTATTATTGGTCGCTATCAGTTGGTAAGCTATATATTTTGGCATGTTAAAGTAAGGATGTTGAGTATGAGCAACAGCTCTAACACAGAAAAGGGCAAGTTCGGCTTAGCGCTATTGCACTAAGCCGCAGCTGGACAGGAATGGCTTAGAGCTATTGTACTAGCCGAGGTAATACACATTGGATTTTGTAGGGGGAATTTAAGCCTATTTTAAATCAAATAATTACTCTGCGTCCTGTTGGGAAGTACTCAAGGGCATCACCAAGCACACCTTTTAATATTTCATAGGCTTTCATACCTGTACAATGGCCAGTATAGAGCTTATCTATTGGATAAGTGAGCATAGTTTCACCAATTGCCTCTATGTCTTTCTTTGTTCCGCCAATACTATTAAATAAAGGAAGTCCGACCAAATGAAATCCACCGACAACAGCCTTAATTCTCGTGTTTGGAAACAATTCAATAGCGGTTTCAATCATATTGAGCACCCCACCATGAGCACAACCAGTAAATACTATAAGACCATCATCTTCTTTGATGACTAAGAGTAACTCATGGTCAAATAAGTCGGGGTTACAGCCATCACCTGAATCAGTAAAGAGATATTTATTACCTTTTGGCTGTTCATACTTACGACTCAGACTTGTAATAATAAAAATATTTGACCGTATCTCAGTAGTTTTATTAATGAAGCTGAATCGAGCACTAGTTTTGTTTAATAATGCTTTATCAATACCCACATTACTTTTGAAACCAAACGCTTTGAAACTATAATCAGTTTCTGTACATTCGCGGAAATAGACCTGAGCCTTAGAATTTTGGTCAAGGAAATGAGTGACGCCATTACAGTGATCATGATGACGGTGCGAAATAATTGCAGCATCAACATCTTCCATCTTAATGCCTAATAAAATGGCATTATCACAAAAGGCTTTACTGCTACCAGCATCAAACAGAATCTCTTGCCCCATTGTTTTTATATGAAAAGATAACCCTCTTTCAACCTTAAGGTCTGTTCTATCATCTAATCGAGTATTATCAATTAGCGCTGTCAGTATCATATCTACTTCCTAAACCATTGTTTAGTTGAGTCTACTATACCTGAATTTTCATGTGCCATTATTTACACTAGTTTATTAATGTTACTAACTACTTAACAGCCATTTCATCACTCAGATAAAAGCCCTCTTTAATGCTTTCATAATATGGGATACAGTCGCATGGGGGAAGCGCTTTGTATTATATCTAATCAAGGCTTGCCTTCCAATTGAGCTCGCGTGAGCAGTTGTGATATGACAAATGACTCTCATTCTTCACATAAGTAAATCTATGGAAAATTGATATGAATATATTGTGGGAGAGCAGTTACTCTAAGCCACTTTGGGGCAGTTTCGGCTTAGAGCTATCCCCCTAAACCATTCATGACATAAATGGCTTAGAGCTAAAAATCTAAAAATCAATGCTCACATTACTCTTCGTAGGGGAACGAAGGAAGCTAATATTTAAATAGATATAACATTGTCACTAAAATCATCGTTGATATAAGAACTAAAACTTGTATCACAGATAACAGTCTGAATGGAAAAACCTAGTTTCTGTTTTTTTGATGTAAGGCTCTTCTTAAAGCCACTACTAATATCACACGCACCATCTGTGATCATTAAAATATCAGCCTTATCAAAGTTTTTGGCATTTTCAATAATTTCAACTGAACGTTTTAACGGTGTTTCAAAACTAGTCCCACCATTAAAGCTCTTAGTAAGAAAAGCGAGCAGGCCTTTACTTTCGCTACTTTTAAGATGTAATTCTTTAATTTCATTATTATCACCAAATAGCAAAACATACAGTTCACGCTGTTCTTTGTTCAATATAGAATGGATAGCAAATAAAAGAGCTCGGGCTTTTAATATTGGCGAACCATCCATGCTAGCAGATGTATCTAAACAAGCGATAATAGGGCCTTTTTCTTGCTTTGATTCAATGTCTTCTTCCATATCAATATGATGACCAGACATCTTATAAGTCGATAAATTACTCTCTAAGAGTTTGGCGTAAAAAAGAAGCTCTAGCTCTTCATTTTCAAATCCAGCTAACTCAGAAGGCAGCACCCGTGTTACATCACCACTTTTATGAATACCAAATATCTCATTGGCATTAGAACGTTTAATAGGCACCTCTTTCTTTTCTTCAGAAATATAACTCCTACCTAAAGTATTTAATATTGATTGAATTTTTTTATTGTGCGTGAGTTCATTCGCTAGCGCAGTAAAATCTATATCTTGTGTATTTTTCAATTCATTATAAGTAAAGTTATATCCCGTTTGTTGACTAAGGTGTTTACTTTTTTCATATGCATTCGAGATATCTTTAAGTTGTTGCGCATATTGATTAATTTTATTATGCGCTTGCTGAGGTAAACTCTCATCAGAAATTTCTTGTTTATATACTGTTAAGTCATTCATCGAGCCCAGAAGTTCTTTTTGTATAGTCGAGTCAAGCGGTGTATTAGATAGCTGTTCAAGTAATTTGTTGAGTTCTAACAGAGGTTTCACTTGTGAAGGCGATTCACTTTGAGGTTGCTCCCACAGTCGCCATTTTGTTGCACCTAGATGCTGCCGACTCGCTTCTTTCAATGAACGAATAGTTGGTTCCCATGTATCTTCAATTTCGAAGAATGATTCAAAACGGTCAATAAGAGATTGGCTGACTTTAGGTGTGCTGTTTACACAGTTTTCCGAGAATTGGTGGCAGTTTTTAATAACCAAACCATAAAAACTGCGTTCACCCACTCTATCTGATGCTTCATTAGCAACAGCATCATTACCTACAGCACCATATCTATTACATGAAACGTAAATCTTACCATGAAGTTTACTGCTATCAACAAAAGAGGAACGAGAGTCTAGCTTTACGGTGGCTTCAGCTGTGTCAGTCACCACAATATTGGATATTTTACCATTCCCTATATAGATACCAGAATGCTCTGCACCAAAGTAAAGATCACAATAGACAACACTGCCTTCGACTGGTGCTACCTTTGCTCGAAACTCATCTACTTTGCTTTTAATTAACTTCGTAGCCAGTGACACGATTACACTTCCAGTTAAGCCTGCAAGAAGATTCATTCCAATCATAGCCAGATATTCTTTTTGACTTGCTCTTTTACAAGATCTATAGTTGTATTCTTATTGCTAAAGTTAGATGATTTTTTTTGTTTTAATTTTGCTGACATGATGGGAGGCTCTCTCAATCTAATCATTTCTATTTTTTGATCTTGCCACTGTATATTTTTATTGTGTTTATCTATTTCATTATTTACTTCTAATAATAAATTATATCCAACTATATGCTTACCTTCTGTAGATGTAGCCTTATATTTTTTACTGACATTATCTAATAAAGTTTTTATATTAACAGGCTCTAATACATTAGATATTTTTTGTAATTGATTAATATTTAACGTTTGTAGCGTCTCGAACATATAACTGGCATTGCCGAAAAATCCTGTTCTACGTGGCTCATTAACTGATGATAATTTATTATTAATACACCAAAAATAATCAATGTCATTTAATACATTTGTTATCTTTTTAATAATGATAATGAAATCATCATTATCAACACGCTGATGTGCACCTAATATAAACATTTTATACCTCCATATTAATATTTTCATTAATGATTTTATTAACTTTTTTGTAGTTTTCAAAGTTATTACAAAGGCAATGCTTAAGTAGAACCAAATCTGAATAGTTAACTTCACTTCTGCCATTCGTATAGGCTGATACTCGAAGAACTTTAACTATCTTAACTAACCTACGATCTGAAAGTTGCTCATCAGAATTATCTTTAAATTCATCATTAAACTGTTTACGAATTCTCTTGATAATTGAAATGATATCGTTTTCAATCGTCACCTGTTTTGCTGCTTGTGAAATGCTTTCTATTTCGTCTACAGTGAGCTGTAAATGCACGGGTACATCGAAAGGTTTAGGAGCAAGATTAATTAAACGTTCAATATTGTCATCACTAACATAATTGACAAACTTTCGAATTAAGAAACGATCATAAAGTGCCTCGAGTTCACTGTTACCTATAGGTAGTTCGTTTGAAGCGGAAATGAGTGAAGTTAAAGGTGTTTGCTGTTTGACTGCACCATTATGATATATACGCTCATTCATAATAGTGAGTAAAGAATTCAGAATAGCAGAATTTGCTTTGAATACCTCGTCCAAAAATACCACATTAGAACTTGGCATATAGCCTTCAGTTTTACGACTAAATTCATCATTTTTCAGTTTACTAATTGAAAGCGGTCCAAAAACCTCTTCAGGTGCGGTGAACTTCGTTAATAAATACTCGAAGTAGTTTGCATCTTTGATCACTTTAGCAAAACGACGAGAAATTTCACTCTTCGCGGTTCCTGGAGGGCCAATAAGTAATAAGTTTTCTTTTGCTATCAAAGCTAAAAGTGCGAGCTTAACTTCTTCATCTCTCTCAATTAACCCTTCGTTTAACACTTGAATCAACTGTTGTAATTTGTCTTGAATAGATGGTTGATGACCCATTAAATATCCTAATATTTTTATAGTCTATGAGATGAAATTTGTTGTGATTAAGCGTAACTTATCCAAATAATTTATACGCTAAATAGATTCATATTCGCGGTATAGGTCGGTTTACAATATAAAAATTCTAACTTAATGAAATTTAATAACTATATCGTTTAGAATGATTTTTGTTGAAACGGTATATTTTAGATATATTTAATCATAAATATATCTAATGTCTGAGTAATATTGGGGTAGATTAGGGAACGAATTTATGAAAACATTTTCATTCCTCACATGAGAAAATCTATGGGAAACAAAAATAGGTATGTAGTGAGTAAAAGATCTAGCTCACTTTGGGGCAATATCGCGTTAGCCTTATTATAAAATTAATGAATTCAGCTTTGAATTTATGATGCAGAGGGAGCATGGTCTAATAGGATAAGCTTATCTATAAATCCTTTCCATTAAGTGGGCGTTGTAAAATTGATTCAACAGTTTAGATTCTAATACTGATCCAGTATTGCAGTTACCCATTTCGTTGATCTGAATATATTCATGATAATGTCATCATTAATACGTTACTATCGGTCGTAATACAGATAAAAATTGAAACATTATGATGAAAAAGAATAAGCCAGTTAGGATAACACTGGCACATATAAATGATACCCACTCCTACTTTGAACCTCAGTCACTGCAGTTACAACTTAATATAGACGGCAAGATTATCTCGCCGTATGTGAGTAATGGCGGATTCTCCCGAATAGCGACAAGAGCGAAACAACTTAAAGCCAGAGCCCTGCAGCATAACCGTGACTTTATGTTTTTGCATGCTGGTGACTGCTTTCAAGGGACGCTTTATTTCTCCCTTTTCAAAGGCAAAGCCAATTCCGATATGCTCAATGCATTAGGTATCGATGTGATGACCATTGGTAATCATGAACTTGATATGGGCAATGAGCCTGTGGCTGAATTTTTAGATCGTATTAAGTTTCCACTACTCGCTGGTAACTGGGATCTGACTAACGAAATAACAACTAAATCTCACTATTTAAACGGCCGAACAAACTTATTATCTTATCAACCTGATACGCAGACCGCACGCTGGATGACACGTGTTCTCGATGACGAACCCGTGGCAATATTCGGGGTTTCTTTGGATAAGATGGCTGATATAGCCAATGTAGATCCGGATACCCCCTTTGTTAATGCCTTTGAAACAGCCAGAAATACAGTCCAAGCCATCCGTAAATCAGGTATTAACAAAATAATATTATTAAGCCACCTTGGTTTTAATGGTGATTGTGAGTTAGCGAAAGAAGTGGATGGTATTAGCCTGATTGTTGGCGGCCATAGCCACACACTTCAGGGTGACTTTAGTGATTTAGGACTGAAAAAAGAAGTTGAATATGGACATCAGGTGAATGGCACTTATATTGTTCAAGCTGGATTTCACTCACAAGCGCTTGGTCACTGTGACATTGATTTTGCAGCCGATGGTTCGGTTACCGCTTTTAAAGGTAAAAATGAGTTACTTCTTGGCCGTCGACTCTGTACTGATACAAGCTTGTTAACAGCCCATAATGATAACATCCATACAAAAGCTAGCCTCTACCTCACTCAGCATAAAAACGTGGTGGTATGTAAAAAAGATCCGCTATTACAAAGCTTGCTACAAGATAAATATATCCCGAGAGTACGTAAATTACAGAGCACTGTCATTGCGCGTGTCGCTGAGGATATGCGGCATATACGTATTCCTGATATAAACGGTGGCAGTGATATTGCGCCTCTCGTCGCCGAATCCTTTGCGCATATGATGAATAAAAGTGGCCATCGAGTCGACTTTGCAATTCATAATGCGGGAGGCGTGAGAACATCCTTATATCAGGGGAATATTTCAGTTGCTGATATTGCAGGCAAGTTACTTCCTTTTGCAGTGCCCATCGGTGCTTATCGTATTAAAGGAAAGTATATCGCACAGGCATTAGAAGGAGCTATCAACAACGCAACCAATAATGGACTGCTTGGTTCCGGTTCGGGCAGTTATCCTTATACTTACAATCTGGATTTTAACTACTATGCCGAACGGCCTCTGGGTAATCGAATAGCTGAGCTTACGATTAATACAGCAGAAGATGGCTGGATAAATATCGACCATGATATGCTCTATTACGGTACCTCTTCCGCTTATACCATGAAAGGTAAAGAAGGTTATGAAGCGTTAACCATGATGGAAGGTGACGGGATTATCACTCATCATTCGATGGCAGATTGCTTCATTGATTTTATTAAAAATACTCCCGATCGACTTTAAATCAGACAGCCGTAAATATAATGGTTATACACAATAAACCACCCTGCTTTACTCGGTGGTTTTATTACTTCAGCTTACCAAAAACGCAAAAGACGCCATTTACATTAAATGACGTCTTTTTTCGTTTAGTCTAATTTTTGTTTAGCTTTCGCTTCAGTTTCTTTTAGCTTTGGCGAATGCCAATTAAAGAATAAGACCGCCAAATACAAAACCAAGTGCAACAGACGTTGAAATAGTCGCAACACCAGGAATGAAGAATGGGTGGTTAAAGACTAAGTTACCAATACGCGTAGAGCCTGTATCATCCATTTCTACCGCGGCAAGCAATGTCGGGTAAGTTGGTAATACAAACAGCGCACTTACTGCAGCAAAAGAAGCAACTGCCGTAATCGGTGCAACACCAATCGCAAGTGCAGCAGGCATCAGTGCTGTGGTTGTTGCGCCTTGAGAGTAAAGCAACATTGAAGCAAAGAATAAAACAACCGCTAACATCCAAGGGTATTGTTCAAGGATACTTGCTGAAAACTCTTTGATTTCACCAATATGAGCAGACACAAACGTATCACCAAGCCAAGCAACACCAAGCACACACACACAAGCACTCATGCCTGATTTAAATGTTGCTGCGTTCGCAATTTGAGACGCATCAATCTTAGTGAAAGTAACAATGCTCGCAGCAGCTGTAAGCATCAACGCCATAATTGCTTCGTTACGCCCTATCGTTGGGTTTTCAATAAGACCCACACTACCACTGATCATCGTTGCATAAGCGACAACAGCCACAATCGCGGCACAGAAAATATAAACAGATGTTCTGGCTGTAGGTAAAATTTCACGTTTGCCGACACCATTCATCTTAATAAGACCTTTAGCAAGACGGTCTTGATACACAGGATCGTCTTTTAGTTCGCAGCCCAAGTAGTTTGCAATGAATGCACCAATCATACACGCGATGAATGTTGATGGGATACATACCGCTAATAACGTTAAGTAATCCACACCGAGTGGTTCAAGAATACCAGAGAAGAACACCACAGCGGCAGATATTGGCGATGCGGTAATGGCAATTTGCGATGCAACAACCGCAATAGATAATGGACGTGATGGACGAATACCTTGCTCTTTTGCCACTTCTGCAATCACTGGCAACGTCGAGAATGCAGTGTGACCCGTACCCGCTAACACAGTCATGAAATAAGTTACGATAGGTGCATAGAAAGTAATGTGTTTTGGATTTTTACGTAGAAATTTTTCTGCTAAATCAACTAGCCAATCCATACCACCCGCCACTTGCATTGCTGCAATAGCCGTGATCACTGACATGATGATTAATATTACATCGATAGGGATAGATCCCGCATCGAGACCTAAGATCATGGTTAAGACAAGTACGCCCGCACCACCCGCAAACCCGATACCAATACCGCCAATACGCGCACCTAAATAGATGAACAGCAGTACGACAAAAAGTTGTACAACAATCATAGTAAACTCCGATTAAGATTAAAAATTATTCGATAGATAAATCTGCATTTGTCGAAAACAGATTTCTGCCCAGTTAATCGTTTTTATCCGTGTTCTTACACCAAAGTTTCCCGTTCAATCGTTTCCGTGTTTTGCTTATACTTTCTAACAAAACGTAAGATTAAACGGTACTCCTACTCTGGTTAAAATCGCGAACAGTCAATATGTTTTTAACTTGGTTCTATGTCATAAAGCGTTGATTAAACCGATTTAGTAAAACGTTTCCCTGTGTATTTTGGTTTCATTAGGTTTTCGATAGAGAAGATTTCATCTAACTCTGTTTCAGACAATAAACCTCGTTCCAATACCACTTCACGTACATTTTTACCTGTTTCAGCACAGATTTTACCGATAACATCGCCTTCATGATGACCAATGAAAGGGTTTAGATAAGTAATAATACCAATTGAATTCAAGACGAAGTCTTGGCATACCTTGCGATTAGCAGTAATGTCTTTAACGCATTTGTCTTGTAACGTGAAACACGCATTTTCTAATAACGATAATGATTCAAATAGGCATTGACCAATCACAGGTTCCATTACATTCAATTGTAATTGCCCACCTTCCGCAGCCATGGTGATAGTTAAATCGTTACCACATACTTTAAACGCAACTTGGTTAACTACTTCAGGAATCACAGGGTTTACTTTTGCTGGCATAATTGATGAACCAGCTTGCATTTCAGGTAGATTAATTTCATTTAAACCAGTGCGAGGACCAGAAGAAAGCAAACGTAAATCATTACAAATTTTAGATAACTTCACCGCTAGACGTTTTAATCCGCTCGACAACATGACATAAGCGCCACAGTCAGAGGTTGCTTCGACTAAATCTTCTGCAGGTACAAATGCATGACCCGTGATTTCAGCTAGTTTTTGAATCGCTAATTCTGAATAACCAATTGGCGAGTTTAAACCGGTACCGATTGCTGTCGCGCCGAGGTTAATTTCAAGCAATAATTCTTGGCAACGTCTAATGCTTCTGATTTCTTCTTTTAAGGTAATACCAAAGGCGTGAAATTCTTGACCTAATGTCATTGGAACAGCGTCTTGTAACTGAGTACGTCCCATTTTCAATACGTCATTAAATTCTTCAGCTTTGTCTAAGAAGGTTTCGCTTAAAGACGTTAACGCCACTAATACAGCATTACTGCGTTCAAATAATGCAACACGAAAGCCTGTTGGATAAGCATCATTGGTACTTTGACTTTTATTCACATGATCATTTGGGTTGATATGGTTATAAGCACCTTTGGCATGTCCCATCTGTTCTAATGCGATGTTGGCGATGACTTCATTGGTATTCATATTTACCGATGTACCCGCACCACCTTGGAATGCATCAACAGGGAACTGATTGTAGAAATCGTCGCTTGCTAAGAATATATTACATGCGTTAACAATAGCGTCGCTGATTTCTTCAGGAATAGTGCCGAGAATACCGTTAGCTAATGCTGCTGCTTTCTTGGTTTTTACCATGCCACGTACAAACTCTGGGCAGTCACCAATTTTCTCACTACTGATATTAAAATTTTCCATCGCTCTTAATGTATGAATACCGTAGTAAGCGTGTGCAGGTATTTGTTTAACACCTAGTAAGTCAGTTTCTAAGCGGGTTTCTAGATTAGTTTCTAAAGTGAAATCGGTTGTTAATACTGTCATAAGTACACTCTGCTAATTGAATTATGTGTAAAGAAGATATAAAGATTCTGAGTGGATAATACGTTCTATTGTTTTTAATAAAGCGGGCTTCGATCACCTTTTAAAAACAAAGATTTACGAATATGACGAATGTTTTTTTCGACCTATGAATCTGCATGTTTTATCGATATTTATAATTGATTCCGCCACAAATACCCCTTTATGGCTAGATGATCGATATATCTGTAAATAATCAATAAATGATGATTTTGAATTAATACGTTTATTTTATGAACTTTAGGTTGTTCGGCAGGTGGATTAAGCATCAAAACAGGATTAAATACCGAGGGTAATATAGTAGGTTTATTCCGTTGTATAAAAATGATGCCAGCATCACGCCGGCATCTTGTTTAATATTAGCGCTTAGAGATCGGCATTAATAGTACTGGAACATCTTTTGGATCTCGTTGTAATCTTGGGTTTGCGTTAAAGATAACATGAGTAAAACACGGGCTTTTTGTGGGTTCAGAGTACCTGATGCTACGAAGCCAAATTTTGCATCATCTATTTCGGCATCAAGTGTCGTCGACCCCGTTGGTACACGAGAGCTACGAACTACCATGATGCCATCTTTACTCGCTTGAGCCAGTTCAGTGAAGATAGTGTGATATAGGTTTCCGTTACCGACACCTGCACTGACAATACCATCAAATTTTGCATTTATCAGGGCTTTTACCGGTAGGTCAGATGCGTTGGCATAGTTATAAACTATGCCAACCTTAGGTAAATTTGTTAACGTAGACACATCAAATACGGTATCAGATTTATGTTTAATATCAGCGCTATTCTTATAAGTGACATCACTATTATGGATATACCCCAATATGCCATAATTTGGTGATTGGAAAGTATCCACAGCCGTTGTATTTGTTTTAGTGACATCGCGAGCATCAAACACACTGTCGTTCATTGCGATCAATACACCACGCCCCTTCGAATCTTTATCTGCTGCTGTGACAACAGCATTATATAGATTCATGGGACCGTCGGCGCTCATGGCTGTAGATGCACGCATAGCTCCTACAAGTACAACAGGTTTATCACTATTAATTGTTAAATCAAGGAAGTATGCCGTTTCACCCATCGTATCAGTACCATGGGTGATCACGATTCCGTCTACATCATCTTGCGCTAATAATGTGTTAACACGCTTTGCAAGTGTTAACCAGACTTCATCATTCATATCCTGAGAGCCGATTTTGACCACTTGCTCACCGCTAATATCTGCAATTTTAGTCATCTCAGGCACTGCGGAAATCAGATCATCAACCCCTACTTTACCTGATGTATAACTAGAGCCTATTGCCGATTGTCCTGCCCCTGCAATCGTACCACCAGTGGCAAGAATTTTTATATTTGGAAGCTCGGTTGAAGCAAACGCAAACGAACTAAAACACATACCGGTAACCATCATAGCTAAACGAACTGGATTATTTTTCATTTATACCCTCCGCGAGTAATTTTGATTGTTTTGTCTGTGCGAAATTATATGCTAACCACGTAATACTTTTGAGGTAGTTATCACATTTAAATACTTAACAACAAAACAATCAACATTAAAAAACAAGCGTGTTAAAAACGAGCGCTGACTTCTTTAGGCTTTAGAAACTCAAGTGGTTTATCTAAAATGTGCTGATAAATGACGTTATAGACTAGAACATTTTTAACATAGCGTCGGGTTTCTTTATAGGGGATGGATTCAATCCAACTATCCATCGTTAAGGCTTGCTCTGCTCTACCATCTTTGCTGCCTTGCCAACGGTCTACTCGATTTGGACCCGCATTATACGCGGCAGTTGCAAGTATCCGATTCCCCTTATAACGCTTAAGTAAACTATCAAAATAGGCAGTACCTAATTGTACATTGATATCACCATCGGTTAATTGCGTTTTCTTCTTATAACTTTTCAACCCAATTTTACGTGCT
This sequence comes from Moritella sp. 24, assembly GCF_018219155.1. Classification (NCBI taxonomy): domain Bacteria; kingdom Pseudomonadati; phylum Pseudomonadota; class Gammaproteobacteria; order Alteromonadales; family Moritellaceae; genus Moritella; species Moritella sp. 24. Next base: position 2,474,372 of record NZ_CP056123.1, read on the forward strand.
GTCTCTTTTGCTGTTTGTGGCATCAGTTGCATATAACCACGCGCCCCGACTGGCGAACGAGCAGACTCGTCAAACGAACTTTCCTGACGCGTAATAGCATAAATATAACTTGAATCGAGTTGATATCGATCGGCATGAGCATCGAATAGCTGGGGTTTAGCTGCCGGGAAGCGAATATTCAACGCACTCCAACTTTTAGACATAATACTGGCAACGACCGAAAGATGAGCCCAGCCTTTTTGGAAGGCAAATAAGCCTAACTGCCTTTGCAGATTGATACTTTGATTGCTAATTAAGACTCGCCACTCACGTTTTAGTAAATACCTATGTTGGTGGAAATACAGTTCATCAATATGCGTGAGCTGTCTTGCAAGGTGATCTAAGTCTTGCTGCTGCTCGCTGACGACCTTGGCATTAAATTGGTAATCTAATCCTAATTTCTGCGCAGCCAAAAAGCCGTAATAATTACGCTCAGTCGCAATTTTTTGATAAAGCTTATCGGCCTGACTTGGTAACTGTTTATTTTCCAATACCCGTGCTTGCCAATACACCCATTTACTATCGAGTTGCCTATTATCCCCTTGCCTATTCTCCACTTGCGTAATAGCACTCAACTGGTCTAGCCAATATTCTATATCGGCCCAATTATCAAATTTAATCGCATAACGGATACGACGTTCCGTTAATGGTGCATTCCCTAAAGCCAAAAGTGCTTCATCTAACCAAGGTAACAACTGAGTTTCATTACGGATCATAATGCGCGATATAAGGTATTTTTCTAATTTGATTTTCTCTGCCGATGTAAAAGATTTTTTACGCTCATAAGTGAGGTATGCATTTAACCCTAATTCAATGTCTTTTTTAGCAAGACGTTTAATACTAGCAACTAAAAAGTCGTGGTTAGCATGTACCCCGTTGTTAGATGAGAGGTTGTTAGATGAGTGATTATTAAATGATAGGTTGCTAAATGAGAGATCGTTTAATGAATGGGGCTTAAATAGCGGGCTGTTTAATACCTTTTCCGGAGTTTTATGTAAAGCATATAACTGCTTAGCCAACAGTTTATTTTCCTTGTCCATTAAGGTGATTAGATAGGACATAAGGGAAGTTTTATTCTTCGCGTACGCTAAGTGAAAACGCTGTAAAATTAACGCCTGAGATATTTGCTTACTATCAAGATAATACTCCAACACGCTATCACAAGCATTCGGCAAGGAAGATCCCGTTAACCACGTTTTTTGCACATCAGTCCAAATTTCATCGGCTTGACCGCCCGCTATTCGCGCCTGAAAATGATAACATTTCAAGTCGACTGAATTAGGAAGTCGCGGATAAAAAGACAAGTACTCACGCCAATATTGATTTTTTGCTAAGTAATATAAATAACTTCGTTGCAGATCATAACTCACGCGACGATCGGGGTTATCCTTTATAAAAGATTGCACTGCAAACAAACTGTTGCGACTAAAGTGTGCTTTAAGCTGTTGGTATTCAAGTAGATAGGTTAATGGATACTCAGGAATAAGCTTTGTTTTTTGTAACGCTTCAGCCCACATTTGTTGTGCTTGTAAGTCAACAGCCTGCGTATACAGCCCCCTTTGCTGACTCCACGTAAGCGAGGTGGCTAAACTTGAAAATGATAATATAAACAAAGGTATAAAAAATATTTTCATCGATTCGTCCGTGAGAGACTCTACTTTAGCAGAGTCATAAATTCCTGTTAAAACATTATACGTAAACCACAGCTAACTAAATACTTATGTGGAATGTAATCGGATCTGTTCTCTTTTAGTGTAGGTGTTATTCAAGAAGTTCAAAGTCACAACAATATAATTACTATCCCGAATGACTTCAAAGGCCGAAAACGTATACCCGATACTTTCGTGGCGGTTAGTGTTTTTGACGTTTGTTTATTTTACTTCAGCATTTTCACGTCTATTTACAGTAATTAGTACTATATTTTTATTAATCAATTCTTTGGAGGAAAATAGATGAAACTTAATACTGTCGATGCTTGGCACCAACTACTTAAAACGCGTAATACAGATGATCTTGACCTACTGCTTTCTGACAAGGTTGTTTTCCATTCACCAGTCACGCATACACCACAAGCAGGTAAAATAATAACCTCTGTATATTTGACTGTGGCATTGAGCGTTTTCGTCAATGAATCATTTAATTATGTCCGCCAAATCATCAGTGATAACGATGCAGCACTGGAATTCGAAGTCGAGATAGATGGCATTTTGGTGAATGGTGTAGATATGATCAAATGGGATGATGAAGGCAAGATCATCGACTTCAAAGTCAGTATTCGCCCGCTCAAAGCCGTTAACTTAATCCATAAGAAGATGGGGGAATTACTACAGGTAGCAGGATAACTCCCCGACTTCTTAGTTCGATATGTTCAGGCTTCTAGGTCTGTATTCCAAGGTGATAAATAGCCCTAGAATTAGAAGCCTACAATATTATATTTTGAATGAACCAACATGCAGATCTAACGTTTGAGCAAGCTCTTCCAAAGTTTTACTCGACGTTTCTAATGCCTGACTGGCAACCAAACCTTCCTGCACAGAGTTATTGACCAAGTCCATATTGATATTGATTTCATTTGCGACACAAGACTGTTCTTCGGTAGCTGTTGCAACCTGAGTATTCATATCTAAAATAGCCATCACTTGTAATGATATTTTTTCAAGTACGTCCTGAGCTTGTGCAGTTGTTCTTGTTCCTTCTTCAGTTAACGAGCGACTACTCTCCATTGCCTGAACCGCGTTTTTGGCCTCATGCTGTAACTGATTAATCATACTTTGAATTTCATCCGTTGATTGCGCAGTTTTAGTCGCAAGGTTTCTAACTTCATCAGCAACAACGGCAAAACCTCGGCCAGCCTCCCCCGCTCGTGCTGCTTCAATTGCAGCATTAAGCGCAAGGAGATTCGTCTGCTCAGAAACGCCTCTTATCACGTCAAGTATGGAACCAATTGACTGCGTTCTTTCCGCTAATGATGTAATAACCAATGACATGTCATTCATTTCACCACCCAGGTTATTAATGGTATTAGAAGAATCCTGTAATGTTTTACGCCCTGCTTGCGTATCGCTATTTGCACCGTCTGCTGAATTTGCTGCACCCGCTGCATTTTGTGATATTTCATTAATAGTGGCGATCATTTCATTTATCGACGTTGCGACTAATAACGTTCGTTCGCTTTGCTCTTGACCCCTTGAAAGCCCAAGCAGAGATTGTTTGCGAAGTTCAGCCGCTGAATTGCCGATACCGACACCCGTTTCGACGACTTGAGAAATTATTTCATTCGTATTACCGACAAAAACATTGAATGCTTTAGAAATATGGGCAATTTCATCTGTTCCTTGCACTGGTAATTTAACAGTCAAGTCTCCATCGCCTTTTGATATATCTTCCAACGCTTGTTGTAAGCTAGCAAGAGGTTTGAAAAATCGACCCAGTAACCACATTAATACGAAAGCACAAATGAGAAAGATGGCTATGATTGCGATTAACTGAGTGAGCATAATATCAGCCACTGCATCATCTACTTCTGAAATTGGGATGCCAATATCAAATGCCCCCAATAGCTGACCATTCTCATTACGAACAGGGACCATGATATCGTATACCCACATTTCCTGAACATCCGCATACCATTTTGAATATTTAGGTTGTCCTTTACCCGCTCCTTCGATGGTGTAGCTATCTTTATAGACTTTGTTTAGTTTTTTTATATCACTATGGGCAACAGCTTGTATTTTTCTATCGATGAAAACAGCGTAGATAATATCTGTACGCTCAGAAAGTGACTGAACTAATGCTTGTACATCAACTAATGGCTGGGATGAATTCTGTAATACATACTCGACATTTTTAGCAATCACTTCGGCCGTAGCCTGCGATTTTTTCAATATAATGTCATCAATCTTTTGATTGGATATATAAGAGGTAGAGGTGATACTCGTTATGCCTGCAATCGCAAACATGACAAATACCGTTATTAATATTAATTTTTTCATACACAACATCCTTGGTACTAGCACCTAGACAAATAAATGAAATACGTTGTATTCACTTCACCTGTTAAGATCGCACTATATTATCTTACATGCGTGTATCCTACACTTTAGCCTACTCCTTAGGTAGTGGTTGGAGGTGTATTGCTCGGTTCACCTAACGCTGTAATTGTTTCTATCGTATATCTTTAAAAAGATAATAATGCGCAATCATATTTCATCACTCCGGCATAAAATCCTCTCTAACGCTTATTCCGCCCCTCTAGAACCAATTTTAATTCGTAACACTTGATGCTTAGTTTTAATGAAACTCGCTTTCGCGTTTATTTTGATTAAAATACTGATTTAGAATGCTTTTCTAATATGGGATACAAGTCACTATAGGAAGGAGAGCGCTTTTGCATAATATTTAATCTAATCAAGTCCGGGTCACAATTGAATTCGTAATTGTCCTTGTAATAGCCTCCGCATGTACTGTTGTAATATGAGACAGTCACCCTTGAGTTAATAATGTTGGAAACTCATAAAAAAAGATCTCAACGATGACGTGTTTTAGCAAGGTTTACGCGCAAGCATGGTAACAACTTTAATTTTGGGAGATGAGGGCTATTATCCTGCTACTGATATAGCCCCATAATATTGAGAATAGTCATTTACATCGATTTGTTCTGACTCATTACATCACGATGAACAACTAAGATGCGACAATCCACCCACCTCAAAGAACTCAAGCGGTTTCAATCGATAGTATTTATCTTCCACTTCCTTCGACTGCTCTGCATATGGCTGTGTCATCACGCCCTGTAACTCTCGAATTAGCGCGTAATTCCCCGTAGTTGCTTGCTGATAAGCCGGCATAACAAACCACTCTCGTAAAATATATTTTGGATTAACGAGCTTCATCTGCATAGAAATGTCCTCACTGGTTCGGGATGAGAGACCATTCGCGTCACTAGCACTGTTAAGGAGCACTTTCCATTTTTCTAGCCACTCAGCCCAGTACTTTTCCAACTCTAAGCTATCTGGATCATCCGCAGCATCATTGTATAGACTACTGTAAAAACTTTTCTTGAGTGGGCCAATGTCGTCAGGAATCGAGGATAGTTCGCGGAAGAAAATAGTGTAATCAACAGGCGCTTGCATCATGAGTGTTTGCAGCTCCTTGATGAGCACGTTGCAAAGTGCTTTATCAGACTCACTCTTCAAATTGATAAGCCCCAACTTGGTAGCCCACATCGCCTTCATTTTCGTATCCATTACTACCGAAAATTCACTTTGGATCTCGTCGAACGCAAGCAAATCCTGCTGATTAGATACCAGTAACGGTCGTAAAGTCGAACAAAACATATCGAAATTTTGTTGAGCTGCTCTAGGTTGGTTCATGAACGAGAAATGGTTACCACCACCCGTCCAAGGTTGATAATACGGATTAAACACATCACAAAAACCAAAGGGACCATAATCAAGTGTAAAGCCACCGGCTGCGCAATTGTCGCTGTTGAAGTTACCTTGGCAGAAGCCGACACGGATCCAATCCGCTATCAGTGACGTGAGACGGCCACGAAACTCCCGTGCCAGCAATACCACTTTTTCTGAGGTGGTTAGTTGTGTATCGATAACGTCTGCGTATTCACGATCAATCAAGTGCAGTACAATCTTCTCGAGTTCCTCCATCGCTTTTGGATGTTCATTTTTACGGGTTCGGCGAGCAAAAAGTTCGAGTTGGCCAACGCGGATGAATGACGGTGCGACACGTGTCGAGATAGCGACGGCTTCAGATATAAGCATGTCAGGATTCTCTGATCTTGAACCCTCCGAGTACCATGGTCGTTTCACCCTTTCGGTCTTTGAAACGTACAAACTTAAAGACCGAGAAGTGGGCACGCCCAGTGCGTGCATGTGTTCCTGAGCCAAGAACTCGCGAATACTAGAGCGTAAGACAGCACGACCGTCGGCACCGCGGCAATATGGCGTACGGCCACCACCTTTCAACTGCATTTCCCAGCGTTGACCCTTGATGACGGCCTCAAGCACAGAAATTGCACGACCATCTCCATATCCATTGCCGGTTTGGAACGGGCACTGCTGGATGTATTCCGTACCGTAAATAGAAAGTGCGTAGCCACTCGCCCAACCGACTTTGCGCATCGGTTCTGGAACCTGAGAAATGTCACCAGAGAACATGCGGAGGAAGTCAGAAGATTCAGCCATGCTGTCGGCGAAGCCAAGCTCGGAAAAGAAGTTCTTGCTGTGCGCTACATACGCTGGATCTTTGATTGGTGTCGGATTGACCGGGACATAATGGCCCGTAAAGACTTGTCTCGGTGCGTGATCAGCACCATTTTCTTTCGCATCAGGATCGCAGTTAAGCGTGTCCATGAGGGAATAGTTTGCCAACGTTGCAAGTTCCTTGAGCGTCGATATAGTCGCGGAGGTTTTCTGAGGCTGTCGATTTGTCATATTTGTTTATACCAAGGCTCGTTAAGAGGCAGATACTGCTGACTTTACAGAATCGAAAGTATCTACACCAGTGTTAATTTTACAGCAGTAATATATAACGATTTATTTTGCCTTGCCCGCCAATTTCTCAAATGTGCGCAATATACCAAGCCCAAATAATGCTATTTTACAAAACGTAGGTACTAGTTATGACTGAATAGAGTAAGGGTCATAGTATTAACGCTATGATTTGGAATGATTGAGTTTATGATAAAAAAGCACTGAGCGTTAAATGTTCAGAGCTTTTTTATCGAGAGGTAAGATGTAGTCACTAATCATTTAAAATAAATGATTAGTGACTACACTGATTTCAAGAGTGGTCTATTTCGCACTTTCCCCTAGGATGTATTTTGCAATAGTTTCTGCTTCACGGCGGTTTATAGGTGGCTTAGGCATGCCAAGTGCACCATGTTTAATCGCCACACCTAATCTATCCACTGCGTTATCCGTTCCTTCATATTTAGCTCGAATGTCGTTGATAGACAGAGCTTTGATAGAAAGGGCTTTGATAGAAGAAGCGCCCGTATCTTTATGGCAAGTTAAGCAATCATTATCCGATAGCAGTGATTGAACATCTAAATTCTCAGGATTATAGACCTTCTTGGTTTTAGCTAGGTTAGTTAAGGCTATTATCTTTTTATTAGTTTCTTTTTCAGAGCCATAAGCAACTGATAAATAAGCAGCAATAACTTTAGCTTCATCCATGCTGATCGGCGCGCCATATTCGTTACGCATTTTATACATCTCACCGATCCACTCTTTCAGATCCATTTCTGGTGGTTGATACATTATATAATCAACGGAATGACAAAGATGACATTTAGATTGCGCAAGTCCATATCCGGGTAATGCCAATGGCTTAAGCTTGGTATTATCCATAGGTAATGAAATTGATACGATTTCAGCTTTCGCTGTTAATGAGAATAGCGCTACTATAATAAGTAAAAATCGCATTTAAACCACCTTAATACTTGTTCGTTCAATCGCATTGCGGTTATAGCCGCCATGATTCCAAGATGCATTTACAGATTGTGTTTCCCCACTATTACCTGTTGCTCTTACCATCACCAATGTTCTTCCTTTTTCACTAAAACTATGGCTTAACTTCCAACCTCGAAAGGAAAAGCGACCAAGATCTTCACCAAGCGTTGTGGGCATCCATTTTGTTCCACCATCGACTGAAATTTCTACGTTTTTGATACCACTACCACTATCAAAAGCAATCCCCTTAATTTCAATACTGGTTGACGCATTAACGTCATCACCATTTTCTAAGCTAGTAACAAAGCTTCTTATTGGGAAGCGATTCACAGGTAATGTCGTTTTAGCCCTTTTATTTGGTAGTTCACTTTTAGTATCATTGTCAGGTAAACGGTACCCTGTTGTCATAAAGAAAGCGTCAAAGTTGTCAAACTCATCCTCTATCACTTTGAGGTGTGATACATGTTTAACCCAATACGTTGCATACCAACCTGGAACGATTAACTTCACTGGGAAACCATTTAAAAATGGTAAGGGCTCACCATTCATTTCCCAGACCAACATAGGTTCACCCGTCATAATATGGTCAATAGGTAATGATTTTTGGAAGTCTGGTGTCGTATCTCGTACCGGCTTATCCAAACCATCGATGATGACACTTGTCGCTGCACTTGAAATACCAGCTTTAGCTAACACGTTTTTAAGTGGTACACCTTTGAACTTCGCGTTCCCCATTGCGCCATTACTTAATTGCGCACCAAAAACACGTGGTGATGAATAACCTCGGCTATTACCCGTACATTGTTGTACCGCGACGATTTCTTGCTGGCCTTCAATTGCCTTTAATTCAGCTAAACTTAGCTTAACTTCCTTATCAACTGACCCTGAAATAGTAATCGTATACTTATCAGTGTCGATGGCAACAGGAACGTCAGCTAAGTGATAACGCACAAAAAAACGGTTGTTTGGTGTTATTAACCCTTCATTGAATACATTAAAAGGCGTTTCAAGATGAGGTGGTCGAGTATGTACGATCACAAGGTTATCTTTTTGAGGGAATGTACTTAGTACTGGCTTAGGACCATCAGCATAGCTCACTCCTTCACCATCTGAATACATGCTTCCATCTTTCATAAACTCTTTAGAGAAAGCTGTTAATGGTGCAGCAGTTAAAGCGACATAGCCCGCTGCTTTAATGATTTCCCTTCTTAACTTATTCATTTTCATCATTGCGTATCCTATTAACCTTTAAACCTATTAGCCTGTAAACCAGCCACTGGTTATTTAATTTCTGATAAATATTTAGATAGAGATTTAATTTCATCACCTGTCAGCTTTCTAACGACATTTTGCATCATTTGACCTTGGTCACCCGCTCTCGCGCCCGTTCTCCAGTCAAATAATTGCTTCTCTAAATAGTCAGAAGATTGACCAGCCAATCTTGGAAATGACGGGCTACCTTCCGTTTTTTGGCCATGACAAGTCGAGCAAGCTGGGAGCGCTCGTTGCCAATCACCTTGGAATATTAGGCGTTCAGTCGGATCGTTAATCAGCCCTTCTGCTGATTTATCGGGATTGATTTGACTTATCGCTGGCGAAGCGAGTGAACTGAAATAGCTAGCAGCAAGTAATTTATCTTTAACATTTAAATCGGACACCGCATTTTTCATCGACGTATTTTGTCTTAAACCTGATGAAAACAAGTTCAACTGATTAAAGATATATACCGCTTTTAATCCAGCTAATTTAGGCGCATCAGGAACACTGCCAAGACCATCCAAGCCATGACAGCCCACACAGGTAGTCAGTACGGCTGGCAATGGTTTTTCATTTCGAGAGAAAATATACGTCTTCGCTTGCATAAACCCGATATTTTCTTCTGGTTCATCTTGTAAGGAGACAATATAAGAGGTCAAAGACAGCATTTGATTTTGCGTAAGGCGGTCACCAAAATCAGGCATTTTGTTGCGCATGCCATTCTCAATAACGCGCTTAATATCACTTTTGGTTGAACCATGAAGCCAGATGTTGTCAGTTAAGTCAGGTGCACCTATGCCCTGTGTTCCTTGGGCATCTTTTCCGTGACATGAAGAACAATTCGCATCAAAAAGGTCATTACTTGTAAATGATCCTTTATTTAGCTGAGAAACATACTGCGTCAGTTCATCTATGTCATCATTACTTAACGTATCTTTCCAAGCAGGCATTTTGCCATGACGACCATTATATATAGTCGTGTAAATATTCTGAGGTGAACCACCGTATAACCAATCTTTATCAATTAAGTTAGGGTAGTTGTGCTGCCCAGTTGCATCTTGACTATGACAAGCAGAACAATTATCACCAAATAATGCTTTACCACTCTGCAAAACAAGCGGATCTTTTTGTAAAAGCGTAAATATCTTCTCATCAGTATGCGCGTTGATTACGCCATTAATATTACTGTTAAGATCAATAGATTTAGCCACATACGCGTCATCCTTCTGTGTCCAACCGACAAAACCTTTCCAAGACGCGACACCTGGATATAAAAGGAGGTAAACAATGGCGCCTGTAAATGCAATAAGGTACGCAACAAAGAAAACCTTAGGAATTGGCGCATCTTTTTCTTCAATCCCATCAAACTGCTCAACTGTTTTATGACTATCCGCAGTTTTGTTTTTTCTGAACTGTGAATAAATAACGGCAACCATGATAAAAAAGAAGATAATCGATAGTACGCTTGAGAATATTTTTATGGATTCCATTAATTTAAATCCCCACCTTCTTCACGCGTATCGACACCCAGACTCATCAAGTAAGCAATAAGCGCATCACCTCTCGTTTTACCTTCAACTTTAGTCGGTGCATTTTCAATTTGCGTGTCTGTATACGGAACACCTAACTTTTGCATCGCTTGCATTGAAGCAATGACATTACTCACTTTAATTTCCTTTTCAAAAAGCCACGGATATTGAGGCATAATTGAAGCTGGAACAACTACTTGAGGATTTATTAGGTGTTGTTTGTGCCAGCTTTCAGTGTACTTTAAACCAATATTAGTCAGATCAGGGCCAGTTCTTTGTGAGCTCCACAAAAAGTTAAACTCATAAACATCATCTTCCATCTTATTAGGACGACCGTATCTTTTTCTTTCCGGTTCCAAGTTTCTAACCATTTGGGTATGGCATGCCACACAACCTTCAGCCATATAAACATCTCGTCCAGCTAGTTCTAAAGCCGAGTATGGTTTGGCTGTCGTTATTTCTTTAAGATCGTTAGTGAAGAAGAACCCTGGAAAAACCCACACAAAGAATGAAAATAGAACGACGACTGTCGTGATCGTAATAAAAGCCATTACTGACTTGGAAATTGACTCTTCCATTAATATGCTCCTTCAATAACTACTTTTTGTGTTTTTTTCACCGTCATGATGAGGTTATATACCATCACTAACATACCTAAGATAAACAGGGCGCCACCAATTGCACGTCCTAGCATGTAAGGTTCCATAAACCGTAAAATATCAACAAATGAATAAGTAAGAGAACCAGATGCAGTTAAGCTTAACGATTTAACACCTTGACCTATACCACCAATCCAAAGAGAGACTATGTAGAACAATATGCCGATATGAGCGAGTACAAAATGCACCTTAACAAGACCATATGAGTAGAGTTCTTTTTTGTATAACTTAGGAATGAAATAGTAGAACGTAGCGATACACGTCATACCAACCCAACCTAGCGCGCCAGAGTGAACGTGTCCTATAACCCAACTGGTATTATGCGCGATCATATTGAACCATCTGATCGCCATAAGAGGACCTTCAAATGTGGCTAATGCGTAATAGGCAATTGATGATAAAAAGAACCATACAACGGGATTTTTCTTCATTTCTTCTTTATTTGAAGTACAAGTCATCCAAGCGTTATATGCGCCAGCCCATGACGGTATCCACAATAGAATAGACATCACGATGCCAATGTTTTGGATCCAAGTTGGAACCGATGTAAAGAGTAAATGATGTGTACCAGCCCAAGTATAAAAACCGATTAAACCCCAAAAAGTAATTAACGAAAGTCGATATGAATAAATGGGTCTATTCACTAACTTGGGAATAAAATAGTAATTGGTACCCACAAAGCCAGCAGTCAATAAGAAGCCAACTGCGTTATGGCCCCACCACCACTGTACAAGTGCATCACTCGCACCAGAAAATATGGAGTAACCTTTAAATGCATACACTGGAATGGCTAAATTATTGATTAAATAAATTAAACCTATAACAATAATTACCCCACCACTGAACCAGTTTGAAACAAATATATGCTTGGTTTTTCTTTTCGCTAGCGTGCCAAAAAAGATATAGCCAAACGTTAGCCAGAGGACCACAATAGCGATATCAATTGGCCACTCAAATTCAGCGTATTCTTTCGTTGATGTATACCCTAAAGCGATTGATATCAGGCCGATGACCAATGTTATCTGCCAACCCCAGAACAAGAACCACGATAAGCCTTTGGATACTAGATTCACGACTGATGTTTTTGCCACGATATATAACGAAAGACCGATTATAAAGTTGCAAACCAACCCAAAGATGATGGCGTTAGTATGCAAGGGTCTTATTTTCCCGAAATTGATATACTCATTTGCAAAATTTAATTGTGGTAGATATAGCTGCAAAGCCGCCATTAAACCAATACACATTCCTATAACGCCCCAAGCTATGGCAGCAATAACAAATGCTTTCGTTAATTTTTCTTCATTTTCATACATGGGTATGCTCCCTGTTTACATCGGTTAATACGATGTGTGTTTTAATGGTCAAGTAAAACGGTACACCTAGGTAGGCATTTAAATTAAGCGGCGGCGCAAGCCACAATAAGCCCGTAGTGATAAACGATAGATGTGTTTTTAATGAATAATTGGTAACGAATTCAAACATGTTGGACTCTCTATTTCTAAGAGCCGAGAGTATAGCCATCCCTAAAAGTTAAAAATATCAGAATGAATTTAACCCCGAGTTCAAAAAAACTGAACATAGACAAATCAGTAAATAAAAGCACAGTTAGCGGTATTATAATGAGAGCTTAAAAATTGAAATTGAATTTAGTTCGTTACAAGCAGAATTCGATAGGAGTAGACCATTATGATATTCATGACTTCATACTTGCAGGCATTCAACCTGATATGTTTAAAGCGGAGTCAATTCGAGGAGGCGTCACTAACAAGATGACAATGGATGTTATGACTAATTGGGATCTACATGACTAGGGAGATACGCTCCTCCCTTAAAGTTGTTTCTGATAAACGCCTTCAGTACCACCTGCAAGCTGAAAACCCACTTTGAGCAAGTAATCTCGATGTTCCTGCGTCATCGGTTTCGCCATAAGCGTATTAACACCTATACGTTTGAGTGCATCTGGATGCGACTCATAGTAATAATTCGCTAACTTCAAATCACGGTATTCCGGTGTGACAAAATCCAGTAGCACTGACAACACACCTTGCTCATTATTATTGCCCACTAATACACCCGCGATGCTGTTATTTCTCAGCATATAAAACACCGTATTGGCCTCTTTAAGTTCATCTACAGATATATGCTGCTCAATGTCCATCTGATTTGTGGAAATGAAATGCTCAAAGTATTCAGAATCCACCGATGTAACAATTAGCTTAAACTGTTCGTCTGTCGAATAAATTTGCCATAAAAAGTAAACATTGATTCCCGCAATCCCCAGATTCATCAACATGGTCGGTAAAGAGCCAATAAAATAGGCAAACGCAGCAAACAAAAGACAACCAATGAAGTTAATCACCCTTAGCTTTATGATTGACGTCATTGTAAGAGAAACAAGCACGACTAGCGACGCGAGATAACCAAACCACTCTACCCAATCAAAATCCATTACAATGCCCTTATGTGTCTGTTTACCATAAAGGTAGCATTGAATTGACAGACTAAGTCATTAATCATAACCCCCTGCTCTAATGTGTAGGTGATGACCAGAATGTTTTAGCGCTGAAGCTTGCTTGAAATGATGTTTTAGGAGGAGTAGTTCGCTAGATTTCACCTAGCGAACTGTAATCTTGTTCTGAGCCTTAGATAATTAGTCACATATCATTTTTGTTTTAGCTAGAATTAACGCTGCTCTTGTTTTCGATTTTGCATACATAGCGTGATATTCATTGCTACTGGTTAACTCAATGTAAGCTTGGGTTAAATCAAGATCAGGCTCTTTGGCTTTAAGCATTTTTAGTGCTTCAGAATAGGGAGTAACGGATTGTTGTAGCTTTATAATGTCGTAACCTGTCTTCTTCATTAACCAAGTAGCAGACGCGCCAGCGCCATAGAAGTAACCCCAAGCAAACGTTTCTCTGAGCTTCATTTCATCATATGCCTCGGGCTCATCTTGATAAGCACTAACCATATAATTTGAAAAGAATGTAGGCGTATTAAACTTAGCATCATTTTTAAACAATTCTTTCTGCGTTAGTACGCCGATATAACGTGCTGTACCTTCTGCGCGTTCTTGCCATGAGCCCATTCTATTAACGTATTGCTGATTCGATTTATCATTTATTATTCTGTGGTGTTGCAGGGTGACATAATTTTTGAGTAATACTTCTGCCTGAGTGCGCGTTAGTGAGTCATCAGGCAGATCTTTGAACATCTCGGCTTGCAATAATTGAGTCGTTATTTCTAGTTCTGTAAGAGGATAGCGCTCATTGCACTTTTTATTCTTTGATGAAGAGCCGAAGAAATCTTGGATACCATTGCCATCATTCCATTTGCCCTGATATTGGTGAAAAGCTTCATGGGTTGCAAACGAAATTAAATAAGGTAATGCTTCACCGCTTTCAGTTGATGCGCCACTTTGCTGGTATTTGTGCAAGTAATAATCTTGCCCATCGCGCTTGTAGTTAAAAGTATAATATGCGCTACCAAGCGCACTATGGGCTTTTTTGACTGCCGCGGTATTGTTGTGTCGCTCAACTTTTAACAGGCCGCTGTCCTCAATATCGACTGTGTCACTGTGTTTAGCTTGGGAATTAAGCAGGTAAGCGCCTTTAATTTGTTTGCCACTTTCGGAATATTTAAGCAGATAAATCGGCATGTGGTGATAATTAAAGCCTGGCCATATTTTATCTTTGTTAAGCCAAATCATTGTTTTTCTAAACTGAGAGAAAGCAAGCTTGTCAGCGTCAGTCGTAATACCCTCAAACGCCACATCAATATTAGCTTTTGAAGTCGTAGAGTTATTTGAATCTTGGCATCCCATGACCAAACCACATGATAGCGTCATTAATGCTAGTGCTGTTTTCATTTTAAATCCCTTAAATTATGATGCGAAACATAATTTAATAGACGTCTAGGTAGCACTTAAGGTTCTATATCCATTGTAAGCGTTTGTATGAGGCGCTTTATATACGGTAATGAGATGTTTGTAATATGACAACCACCTACCTGAGAAAACACAGAGGTCATAACTCTTGATTACTGAATTGTTTTTATTGGATATTTTGAGGAATCGCTCAGAAAACGTCTCTTTGAATACGTCTTAAACATGTTAACGCATTCTGTTAGAATAATACGCTATTGATTAAAGAATACCGAGGCAGCATGTCCGAGTTTAAAGAATTTTCACTTTTAGAGTCAATTATTGACCGCGTTAGTCTTAAAGGCTATAAACAGCCTACTCCGATCCAAAAAGAATGTATTCCAGCGCTTATTAATGGGCATGATCTTCTTGGTATAGCGCAAACAGGAACAGGAAAAACTGCCGCCTTTTCATTGCCTATTATCAATAATTTTGGGCGAAATAAAATAGATATCAAGGCTAAGAGCACGCGTTCACTCATTCTCACGCCAACGAGAGAGCTTGCCTCGCAAATAATGCAAAACATTGATGACTACTCTGATGGTTTAGGTCTTAAAACTAAGGTTGTTTATGGTGGTGTAGGAAGACAAGCTCAAGTTGACTCTATCGCGCTTGGACTTGATATTTTAGTGGCTACTCCGGGAAGATTATTGGATTTAATTAAAACGGGCGATGTAAATTTTCAGGCGTTAGAAGTCTTTGTGTTAGACGAAGCAGATACAATGCTTGATATGGGGTTCTTCAAAGATGTTCAACGCATCATATCTAAACTGCCAAAGAACCGACAAACACTACTGTTTTCAGCTACTATGCCAGCTGAAATAGAAATACTTGCAAAAGCTATACTAACGGATCCAACAAAAGTTCAGATTAAGGCCGAAACGGTAACTATCGACTTGATTAACCAAAGTGTATACCACCTTGAAAAATCGAATAAAGTACCTTTGCTATTTGATATCCTGAAAGGATCTGATTATAAAAAAGTGCTCATCTTTTGTAAAACAAAGCCTGGTGCTGACATCATAGTTGAAGCGCTAGAAGAAGCATCAATCACAGCCGCAAGCCTCCACAGTGGTAAATCACAAGCAGCTAGAGAAGAAGCCTTACAAAGTTTTAAAGATGCTGATTTAAGCGTATTAGTCGCAACTGATGTCGCAGCGCGTGGCATTGATGTTGATAATATTACGTTAGTCATTAACTACAACCTACCTGAAGATCCAAGAAACTACATACACCGTATAGGACGAACAGCCCGTGCAGGGAAAAGTGGAATGGCCATTTCATTTGCTGTAGAAAACGATATAACGTTATTAAAGAGTATTGAAAAAAGCATTGGACAAGTCATTCCTGTTATTACAGAACAGCCTTTCCATAAAGAGTTTGCAGAAGCGCCTAAAAAAGCCAAGAAAAAGGTTAAAAAAAGAAATAGAAGGTAAGAATATCAAGTCTGAGTTGCGAGACTTAAAATATAAAAAACCGCTGTATCAACAGCGGTTTACGATTCAGTTATTGTATGAACAAAACCTTACCAATTTAAGGCAACAAGATAAATGCATGCCTATCATTTCGCTCTACCCACCAGCCCTCTCTATTAAGAATTACTGTCAGTGCGCTAGCGCATTTCGTTTGAGCACATTTTTATCGGACTAGATTTGCGGATAGACAACATGATGAATATTCAGCTGAATTTTATGTCACTAAGTTAACGTTTACTTAAGTGCAAGCCACTTATTTCTTATATATGTTAATAGAATCGCCCAAATAATTTTCATTTCCTAAAAAATATACGAAATGCGTATGTAAATCGCAATTCAAAGTGATAGTAAATCTAATGAATTAAATTCATCTACGTTGAATGTTAAAAACTCATTATTATTTATTATTGCTAAATCAAGACTATTTCAATAGCTTCGAATTGTTAAATACATGTGACAAACGCCTATTTTAACTAGCTTTGGAATAAAAACACCAATTTATATGCAATTAAAGTGAATGATTATTTATTAAGCTGCTGGTGGAGTTACACACCGCCATACACATTAGAAAAACTAATGCTTGATGTTATTTTTTATCATTATTGCATGGTTATTTAATACGCTACTATGTTCACCAGATGAGCAAATACATCACGAGTTAAACATAAATTATTAAATACAGATAGAGGCTAAAATGGCACACGCAGCGCACATAAATATGATCCCACAAGATTTAGCTTTAGACAAAAAAGCTTATGCTGTTTCTATCAAAGGACTGATTAAACACACTAAAGACATTTTCTTTAGTGAGAAGAAACAAACATCATTAGATATTCAATCAAGAGGTTTATCGCCGCATCTTCTACGTGATATCGGCATGATGTAATAATTGACATTAATCTTTAAAACGCCAGCATTTGCTGGCGTTTTTTGTTTCTAATATTAATAAGTATTCACCGCCAGAGAGTAGATTTTTACCTATTGTCGTATCGATAAAATAATTGACGAAGAATATGCTTATTAAACTGACCATTCTCGGTTTTGAAGAACCACACGATACCCATCTATATCTTCAAATGTTTTACCAACAACATCCCAGTAATCATTATATGAAGGAACAACCTTAAATCCTGCATCAATCATCTGTTTGCAGCTTTCCCCCCATGCTTCTGCTTCTGTGAAATAAAATACAAGAAGATTATCCTGAGTTGGTGCCCTTCCTACACTTACTCCCTCATGGTGAGTAAATTCAAAATGATAGTTATGCTTTTCATGGCCAATGATAGAACCATCAAAACCATTATGATCTTTAAAATCACCCAGCAACTTGAAACCTAAGCCAGTCACATACATATCTGTAATCGCTTCTAGATTATCCGTTGGCCTTGCGACTCTTAATATTGTGGATTTTGACATCATTTATCCTCCATGTAGCAGCTTTAGGTGTACTGGCATATAACGCCGCACTAAGCTGTGAGCAACGCTACCACAGAACCTAACCATACCGCCGTAAACACGAAATCCAACGATGGAACGAAAAATGCCAAGCGTTGGGAATCACTCTTAAATGCTTTGTTATGTACGTCTCACCGCAACCACAGAATAAGTATGCCAATGCTTCATTCTACCCAATGCAGTTTTAGCTTTTTCATCTCGTTCGTAGAACCTGACTATTTCAAATTCAGAGAACAAATCCTTTATCTCAGATTCGGATAAAGGTGTAGTTGGACTTCGATAATGTTGAGCCCAACTGTCCTTAATACCCATAAAGTCACCAGCAAATACACCACCGACTTCAATTGACGATTTAATGCTGCTCCAAGTCGCTTCAAATTGACTTGGGTCAGCAAAGAACAAACTTGAGTTTGCGATAACCACACCAGATTTTGGATAATCGAAAGATTCAAACGAAGACTCTGAAATTTCCACTAACGACTTTAGCCCAAATCTGTCTCGACAAATAGCAACAGAGTCTGGATTAATATCGAAGCCATGAACTCGAAAACCCTGTTGCTCTAGATACTGGATATCACTGCCTGTGCCACAGCCACAATCAGTGGCTACTTTTAGAGTTGATTCATTGAGTCGAATTGCAAATTCAGTACGCTTTGAATGTGGGCGAGATAGTGCCTTTTCGTAGTACTGACGCCAGATTTCAGTATTTTCATCCATAAATTTCTATTTCCGTAAAGTACATAACGCCCTAATAATGGGCAAAAAATTGTTGGTTTAAATGTTGAGAAACGAAAACAGCCAACTGTTTTTTGTTCTTATTAATTAGCTCGTTATAAATTTTATACGCGATCTGCTGGATGATTAACACCATCATACGTAGGAATGTTTTCTAGCTCTAGAGAGTTAACACCTTCTAAGCAAGCGACATTAAAACCATATTGATGTGGGTTTGAACGTCTTTGATGGTGAGTATAAATACCACATTTTGAGCAAAAGTAGTGTTTAGCCGTATGTGTATTGAATTGATACAAGCTTAATGAGTCTTCACCTTTAATTATTTTTATTCCATTAAAGGTACTGAGGCAGCAATTGCACCACGTCTACGACACATTGAACAATCACAACGACGAGGATCCATCAAACCATCAGGTAAAGACAATTCAAATTGCACAGCTCCGCAATGGCATGAAGCTTTGTGAATTGGTTGAATATCCATGTTTTATACTCCTGAATCCGAGAAAGGTATAACGCCCTTGTTAATGGGCAAAATATTGTTGGCTAAAATGTTGAGGAACGAAACACTACCAACTGTATTTTGTCCTGATTAAACAGCTTGTTATATGCTATGAATCACGAAAGCCTTTTTCAATAAGATTAATCACATCTGCAATAATAGAAGTGCCAATATTAAGTACTTTGGCATGACCTTTATGGCTTTGATCTACATCGTAGCCATTGGTTTCCAAAAAATCCCTGATTTCTTCAAAGATCCCCTTACTTCTACCAATAGATAGGTGATGTTTTCCAGATTTTCGAGCATTAACATAATAAGTAAGCTCTTTATCTTCGCTGAAAAATGTTGGCCCAGAATTTCTAGAACTTGAACGTAATGGCTTATCTAGTAGGTCTGATACTTCGCCTAATAAGATATGATCTGACTTTTGTCTTGCTTCTGTTTCTTTCTTAATGACGTTCTTAGTATATGAGTCTTCACTTTCTTCAATTTGAATAGGTTTGGCGCCAATTAATGACATAATTGGTTGCATCCTCTCAACAAGAGTATCTTCTTTGTCCAAGAACCATTCTCCCTCCACTCTACTTTCTTCCATAAAAGAATGAAGTGCAGACTCAACTGCGCGGGCGTCGCTATGTTCCCAAGCTGCAACACATTGTGCTTTTATTGGTGATTTGGTGTTACTAATTTGCTGAAGTCGAGACGTTAATGTGGCTTTTCCTGAACCCGTAATACCCACTTTTTTATAAGGAATATCGACGTGACCACCGATATCAATATGTCTCATTATATAAATAATAGAATGCATAAAACTCAAATTTCTCCGAAATCAACCAATAGCCAACTGTTGACGTTCCGTTTAAAGCGCTTGTTATGTGCATTAAAAACAAAGTGAATGACTGATTGTTTTTCTTATTCTTTGTAAATCAAATTCAACTTGTTTAAAGAGTAGCTCCATAGAGTCTTTAGTATCGATTACCAATTTGTTTCTAGCTGGAAACTGCGCATCGTGAACATTATGAAAATTTTGAACATCACTATGGGCTTGACCATGGGCTTTATATCCATCTTTTCCTAATTTTACCAATGAGTCCAAAGCTAAATCGTACCAAATGCTATATTTAGTAATTAACTCTTCACTGACATAAATTTTATTCAGTTCAATTATCCCCCTACACTTCATAAAGTAAGTAAACGATTCCTCAATTCCATCTTCTGTTTCTGAAAGTGGATGCTCATTTATGTATTTATAGTAAGAGTTTTTTAATTCTAATAACTCTCCATATACAGAAACTCTTTTATCAAAAATCATTTCGTAGGTAGACTTTGATACTTGATAATGATGCTCTTTATTTTGCATATTTTTTTGTAATTCAGCATCTAATCTATTTAATATTAACTTGTTTTCATCTTTTACTTTTTGTAACTCTAAATTCAATTCACTTTTTTCTTTTTCAATTATTCTCGAAGCTGAAACCTTTCCTAGCCAAGAAGATAAAGCGATAACTACAGCTCCACTACCACCTAAAATTGGCAGTAAATTATCAAGTATATATTGAGACATTAATTTCCTTAATTATAGAGAAATAAACTCTATGCAAAATGAATAGGCACATAACGCCGCATTAAGCGGACTAAAATAGTGGGTTGAAATGTGTAGCGAAGCGAAACGTAACCCACTGTTTTAGTTTCGTTTAAATGCCTTGTTATGCAAAATATTAGATGCGCATAATTTGCAACTAGTATAATATTTGCTAAACCAATATTACAACATCCATTTATTAAGGAGTCACATGTCGAAACCAGGTATTGATAGAGCATCTCAGCAAGCACTTCAGCAATTTCTAAAAGCAGCAACACACAAGCAAGCCGCCAATGGAGATGCATTTATTGACAACGTGCAAGTGCACTTTGAGGCTACAGGAGCAAATATCAGAGCAGTTACCGAATTGCATATTTGCCTAACTACCACAGAGTACGGAAAAATATCTTGCTATGAAGTTCAAGCTGAAAATCTCACATCAGATTATTGTCATGTGGATTTTGATGCAGGATGGAATAATACTACATACAAATTTAATAGTAATACCTTGGTAATAAGTGGTAGTTCACCTCGATTCAGCACGTACACTTGCACCCTAACTCTCTGGGATTAAATAAAAGCGTACTCATTAATACGTGGGTGCGCATTTAGCATAACAGTTTGTTATACGGAATTCCGTATAACGTGAATCCTATTTTAATTTAACAATATCAAATTTACCTTATATTACAAGTGGGTATATACAAACACCTGTAATCTATCAAATAAAATAAAAACGTAAACAAGAAATTTATTTACTTGGGTCCATGTAAATAGATGTATGAAAAAATAAATGGTTATATTTCATATATATACTTTCTAATGACATTTGAAACAAAGACTTTTTGGCAGTATAAGTAATCAATATTTCGTGAAACAAGATAAAGCCAATTATACCTGTATATAAAGCAGGTTTACGATTGAACAACAAAATTTATCTATTAACAAAATATATGGTAAATTAATGTGAAGATATTGAGTATGAGCAACTGCCCCAACACAATTAGGGGCTGTTTCAAGTTAGCCACACTGGTATCAAAAAACAAAAAAGCGCCCTCAAGGCGCTTTCATCAATAATTATTACCAACCAACATTAATCACTAGTACGATAACTTTCCAATTCAGTACTCATGCTTACACCTTGCAATTTCAACTGGTTTACACGTTGTAAATACGCGGCACCTTTTAGCATGTGCAAGGCAACATCAACTGCGCCACGACGGGTGTAATCTTCAAGGTACGATCCTTTAACCCAGCTGTTAAATGCACCTAAACTTGGGCCAGCCCAAATCTGGTAATCCATTTCACGTCCCTTCTCGCCCGTGTTTGACCAGCGTGAAGACAGACCGAGATACCAACGGAAGATTAGCGCCATTTTACGCTTAGGACTACTTTGCGCACGCGCTAGCATTTCTGGATCACGTTCGGTAAAGAATGCAATCGTGCCAGCCCAAATCTCATCAAGGTTTGAACGGAAGATCTGTTTTTCAATCTTCTCACGTTCTTCAGCTGGAATGTCTTCAATTGAGTCATACGCAACATACAGGTCATAGAGTTTCTTCGCACGCATAGCGAACATAGAACCACGTTTTAATACCTGTAGCTTCACGCCCATTTCGAACATATCTGCCGCTGGTGCCATAGTCACATCGGCCATTTCAACGGTAGATAACAACTTACGGGTATATTCAGATGCGCCCGCTTCAACACAAGCCTGATTAACAGAACCCAGAACGATATAAGCAGCGCCCATGTTAAATGCAGCGAGTGCTGCTTCAGGCGTTCCGACACCACCACCAGCACCAACACGTAATGCTGGAGAGAAGTTATACTTCGCTTGCACTTCATCACGCAGGCCAATAATGGTTGGTAACAAGGTTAAAAATGGACGGTTGTCAGTATGACCACCAGAATCCGCTTCCGCAGTAATATCATCAGCCATTGGCACTAACAATGCTAATGCAGCTTGTTCAGCAGTGATCTTGCCTTGCGCTAATAACTTATCGAGTAACTTCTGCGGTGCAGGTTCCATGAAGCGACGACCAACTTCAGTACGCGATACCTTAGCAATAACCTTGTTACCTATGTTAACCGTACCGTCCGTATTTTTAGTTAGACCCGCAACACGATACCAAACAATGTGCTCAGTTAAACCAAGGTAAGCCGATGCCTCTACCGTTTTAACACCCAGTTTAAGAAAACGTTCAACCGCACCACGCTCTAGTGCTTCTTCTGCTGGCGCATGAATAAGGTTAACCGCATAAGGACCATTTGGCAGTTCTGCTTGAATACGACGAATGGCATCTTCTACCGCATCAGGCACTAAACCTGCCGCACCGAAAGAACATAACAGCCCCGCTTTACCTAACGCAACGACAAGCTCAACCGATGCAATACCGTTAGCCATTGCGCCACCATGGTAGGCATATTTAACCCCATGTTGTTTTTTATAGGCGTCATCACCCAAATCTTCAGGGGTCAACTTTTGAGCAAATGCTAATACATCAACATCGATATTATTGCTGATAGCACCCGCTACTGACGTATGGTTCGCTATACCCGTTACGCCCGCATTACTTGCCACATAAATTGGTTTTGCTAAGTCCATTAACGCAGCTTTAATTTCTGTATCTTGCGTATGTACTGATGCTGGATCTACTTTCCAAGCCCAATTGATCGTATTGTTATTGTTTAAACCTAAACTCGACATACTTCATTCCTATTTTTGCAGTTGCTGAATTCTTTATTTACATATAACCAAATAACTCAATTCAACAACTCGACTATTACGTTCAAGGCAATCCAGCGTGGACTGCCCAGTCGCTCTAATATCCGCTACGCTTCAACAATACTCAGTACGATGTTCTTCACTTCATAAATACGCAAGCCATCTTTAGATAGATTCGCATCACCGACTATGCGCACTTCACCAGCTTCATTCACGATCTCGGTGATATGAACATCCAGTGACATCTGTTTATTCAGCGGTGTAATTTGACCACGGTATTTCCAATCAACTTGCGTCATTGGAGCAATGAAACGCGGATTAGCAAATTTAGCGCCTAAATCATTTTTCAACGCATACGTTTGCATTAACTCAATGATGGCTTCAACGCCTAATGAACCCGGCATAACAGGATCTTGGTGGAAGTGATAACGGAAGAACCAATCATCAGCATCAATCGTACGTTCACCATAAACATAAGCTACACCCGCTTTACCACCGCCTTCAACGACTGACACAGTATCGATAAAGTTCATCTGGCCGCCAGCCAATTTATAGTGCGGTTTATCTGCAGGTGCTTTATACAGAGCTAATGACTGATTAGTTAAATCAAACACATCAATATTCGCTGCAGGGGTATTGTTATCAACAAACCAAGCATTAGTGGTTTTACCGTTATCAATACCCAGTTGGTTAGTTAGAGACTCGCCACTGAAGTAACCAAACACCGCTTTACCGGTATAAAATAGTTCGCCATCAACAGACATATCAAACGTGAAACTTTGGATGATCGCGCCACCAGCAATAGCCGTGCTAACAAGTACTGATTTGTTCACAATCGTCTTGCCACGTAAATCGAACTGTTTTAATAACGTGCCGCTACCATCAAGGTTACGGAAGAACAGATCTTTTTCAGGGTATTTAAGCGTGGTGCCCATATAACCAGAAATGAAGCCGTTTGGTTGCAGTGCAATTTCCATGATTAATGAATATGGCATCCAGTTTTCATGGCTGTTTTTCGTGAAGTACCAAGCATCTTCCGGCACATAATATTCAGCTACACAGCTTGACGGTTTTTTCAGGTCAAGACGTTCGCCCTGCACTTCAACAACCTGAGTCACTACTTGTAAATCACCACAAGGTGTACGCGGTGGAATTCGGCCTTCATACACATCAAAGTCAGGACCGAAACAGTTAGAGATATTGCCAGTCGCAAATTCAAACATATGCCAAGGTGTAAATGGCGCTTGATTCGGCACGCGATGATGACCAGCAACAGCAGGAGCTTCGAAATGCTGAATAGGTGTTACCCCTTTCGTTTTCGGTGCAGACAAATCTGATTGCACGCGCATTAAAGGACGCTCAGGGTATTTGAATGGCTCAACACCACGTTCATCTAAGTTTGTTTCGTTAACGCTTGCTACCACAGGCGCAACTGATTGCTCAATTGATTGAGTAACGACCGCATCCGTTAACGCTTTAAGTACCACATTATCAGGCAGTGTTACTGGGTATGGTGAGTTATCATCTTGTTCCGTGATCATCACACTTAGGTTTTTGAAATCAACCACTGCTTTTCCATCAAGGATAATCTCAATGTTTGCTTTCATATACGGGTATGGTTCCATGCCCATCGCCGTGACTTCCATGCGATAAGTCAGGGTATTATGCTGTGGCAATACCTGACCACGACAACGTACTGTTTGAGATTCACCTGGCAACGGTTGGAAACGAGCATTATCAACATTGCTGTGCATGCCCAGTGATAACATGTAGAACATTGCCATCTGACCACAACCTTCAGACATCAACGAGCCTGCCATCACTTGGTCTCCTTTAAAGTGACAAGGGAAATACCAATGCTCAGGATCTAAGTCCTTCTGACCTTCTAATAGCCCAAGCCCCCAGTGACCACCCGTTGGATCTATTTTGGTAATACGCTCAATCATTAAGAATTTTTCTGATGAGAATTTCAATGATGGATTACGCCCACTTTGATCGTATTGCGGACCAAAACAACCCGCTACGTCGCCGTTAACCAACTTCATCATGTCGTTATAATCATATTGACCACGATTATGTTGCAATAACGGTGTAAACGATGACTTCACTGCATTAGCAAATTCAGCTTTATCTTTGTCATTGTGGATCACGCCTTTGCCGTCAGAAAGCTCTTCGTCAGTAAAGAAGCCCGCACAACCATTACGCATGATCAGTACTTTCTTATCACCCACATAGCAATCGTAGTGGAAGAAGAATAATAGCTGTTCACCGTTACGGGCATAAGAATCAATGTGGATCTCGTAACGTAGCGTTTCACCACCGAAAGCCATTTCTTCAAGGAAAGTTAATTCACAATCAAGTAAGCGGTAAACACGTTCACCCTTAGCTTGGAAGTCGATACCGATATAAGAGATCAACATCAAGTCACATTGACCAGATTCAACAGCAACAGACCAAGGGATCTGACCATCGATTAAGAACGGTGCATCCACAGGAATATCGTATTCTGTGCACATGTATGATTTTTTGTATTCATTAACTTTAGCGTCTAGCTCTGTCACGCGTGTTACTAATAAGTAATCCGTGGTTGGTAGGCGTACACGTCGAGAATAACCATCAATAATATTATATTCAGCACCAAATACTTGACCAATATCACCTTCGGCAAATTCAACTAAGTCTGCTTGATCATAAATAATATTTTCAGGCTTGTTATAGCGTTCAACCAACTGTAATGGTGGATAGTTATAACCAACGGGTCCTTTGATTTGGAAACCAGCTTGTGTTGCTTCAGCTTGAACCTGCGCTTCTACACTTGTCAGATTAGCAGCTACAACTGGATTTTTTGAAGCAAGAGTAGACACAACCGTCAATGGCGACGCTGCTTGAATAACGGGACTGACAACCTTGTTTTGAACAGCCGTTGTAGCAGACAGTTTAGATTGTAATTCGACAAGTTGTGAGAGGTTTTTCTGTGCGGCTAAGCGACTTTGCAAGAAGGCTTTGTGCGTAGACGCTTGCTGATAAATTTCGTTACTGGCTTTGCTTTTCACTGTCACTCCAACAGCGCTTTGAGCCTGTATAGGCTGCGCTGAATGTTGATGTTGAGAAAGGGGTGAACTTACAGCTTCTGCTGTAACTTGAATTGGGCTTATTTTGTTGCTTGAATGAGCGCTAATACCTTGTGGTTTTAGATTATCCATCACTACAGGCTGGTTAACTTTGGTTAACGTTTTACCCGCAAACTGCGCTTTAATCGCATTCAAAGATGAGCTGGCAGTGTTAACAATTGCATTGCTAATTAACTGACCACCAAGTTTGATCGTTTTGACTAACTGTGGACGAACTTTACCAATTGGCGCTGGTGCAGCTTGATGACTTTGCTCTGAACTCGACAAGATAAGATGTGCACAGCTGTTATCACGACCAAGACCGTTAATAGCAATGTGTTCTTTCGCCTGGTGGCCACTGCTATGTTGTTGATCTTGACTCGCGTTCTGATCTAATAGCAAGGCGGTTTTAATAATACTGGCGATACCAGAGGCATTAAATGTATGACCAATATTAGATTTAACTGAACTGATTTGACTGTTTGGATACAATTGTGAAAATGCCGTTTTTTCAGCACTATTTTCGGCACTAAAACCACTGGCGTGCGCTTCTACATTCGTTACATCTACAGCACTGATACCCGCTAACGTCAGCGCTTTATCTGCCGCAATCGTAATCGCTTTAGTATCACTACCTGATGCGAAGCTAACAGCATCAATACTGGCATAAACTTGTTGTGATGCCACTTGTGATTGCGGTTTAACAACAATCGCAGCTGCGCCTTCACCCACCAGCCATTGCTGTGCATCAAGTACATTATTATTTACTGAGCCATTTTCACTTACCGGACCCTTTTCGTTAACTGGGCCACATTCACTTACCGGTCCATAGTGCTGACGTAAGGTAATGTTTTCAATTGAACCCGCTAAATCAACAGCAGCAATAATAACCGCTTCAACATCACTGGTTTGAAATAAGTTTTCAGCTAATTCAACGCAGCGATAAACTGAATTTTCTTCCGCAGACACGGTAATTGCAGGGCCTGAAAAATCCCATAACGCTGAAATACGTGACGCCATAATGTTACCAATGAAGCTGGTATACTGATTTAACTGCGCAGCAGAAGCGACACCATCTTTGGCAATATTCGTCAGTTCTTCACGCTGATCGGCCGTTAAGCTAATGCCTTGTTGTAATAAGCTGTCTTCGATTTGTGTTGTCAAATTAACACGGCCACGATACTGATGTAACTCCAGTTCCATGCCCATTGCGACTAATACCGCAACATTACGACCTTCAACTAGACCTGCATCTTTAGCTGCATTGTCAGCCACTTGCATCATCATGAGTTGTTGTGGGATCAGGCAATCTTTTTCATTTGGTGGTACTTTGAAGCGTAAGAAATCTATATCTAACTGTTCAACATAACCACCCTTAGGTGCTTTGCTTAACTGTAGCGATTGCATGACGTTGGCATTACTTTCCATGCCTTTCCAGCGTTGTTCTGGTAATTCACGGAAGGTATTTTGATTATTATTTAATAGTGTTTTGAACTGTGCTAAGTTACTGGCACTACCAAAGTGACTGTCCATACCGATAATCGCCAATGGCTCTCGGGGTTTGGCTTCACTAAAGTGAGATTCAAGCTGCTGTGTTGGTTGCTGTAATACTAAATGGGCGTTACTGCCACCAAAACCGAATACACTGACACCAGCGGTACGCGGTTTATCTACCTTTGCACCCGGTGTCGTCGGCCAAGGCACAGTACTCGTCGGCATCTGCTCGCCAGTAAAGTAGCCATTTTTAGACTGCAGTGGTTCTTTTAAATTAATCGTTGCAGGAATAAGACCTTTACCTAGTGCTAACATAGCTTTGGTCATACCCGGCATACCAGCAGCTGTTAACAGATGTCCGAGGTTAGATTTAACCGAACCCAGCAAAGGTTTGTTGTTTACGCGACTAAAGAAAGTTTCCATCGAACGCAGCTCAACATTATCACCTTTAGGCGTACCCGTAGCGTGACACTCGATATAATCAACAGCCGCAGGATCTACATCTGCATCTTCATAAGCGCGTTCGTAAACTAATACTTGTCCCTTGGTATTTGGGCTTAATACAAATTCACCCTTACCATCATTTGATAATGCACCGCCTTTAATAATGGCGTAAATATTATCACCATCACGTACGGCATCACTGTGGCGTTTTAATACCATCATGCCCGCGCCTTCACCAGCAAATAAGCCTTGTGAATCTTGGTCAAATGGGGCGTGAACATTGTTAGCTGGATACGCTTGGAAAATCGAGAATCCCATATTAACGAACATAGGATCTGATGCTGATAC
The DNA here is from genome assembly GCF_018219155.1 of Moritella sp. 24. Classification (NCBI taxonomy): domain Bacteria; kingdom Pseudomonadati; phylum Pseudomonadota; class Gammaproteobacteria; order Alteromonadales; family Moritellaceae; genus Moritella; species Moritella sp. 24. The sequence goes on from NZ_CP056123.1 coordinate 2,503,120, forward strand.
CGCCCCCGCTAACATCATGTCAGCTTTGCCAGTATGGAGATAATCACAGGCTAATTTAACGCTATAACAAGATGATGCACAGGCAGCATCCAGTGCAAAGTGTGAACCACCTAGACCCGCAGATTGCGCGATCAAAGCAGCTGGATACCCTGCTACTAAGGCATTATCAGCGTGAGTTTGTTTCGGTGCTGTATAATGGGTTAACTGAAAGTCTGGATGTAATACTGACTTTAATGCGTTATCAACAACTTGATGATATAACGGCATAAACAGCTGATTCGACGACTTGGTTGGAAACGATAGATTACCTAAAATAACACCACAATTATCCAGCGCATCACTGCCCCAATAACCTGCATCTGTCAGCGCTTGCTTCGTTACATAAAGCCCCCACTGATTGAGATCATCGAGTTCTGTTAAGTAGCTACTATCAAGTTGATAACCAGAAGCATCAAAATTGAAATCGCTGATATAACCGCCGTGAACACAATAAAATTTATCCGTGTCGCCTTTTTCAGCGGTATATTTAGCAGGGTCAACACCCATCTGAACAGCTGTCGCTTTACTGCGACAATCTTGTTGTTCAAGCAACTGCTGCCAAAATTGGTCCGGTGCTTGTGAGCCCGGAAACAGATTAGCAATACCTACTACTGCAATATTTTCCATAATTTCTCTCTATTAAATCCATATTCAATTGACGAAGCACACTCCGTCTGGATTATTTATATGAACAATCTATCTGTTGTAAATTATTTGCTCGCTTTCGCGTAGCCTGCTTGGACCAAAATCGAACCATTAAACAGGCTATCTAAATTTAAATTCACACCATGGCTCGTTAATTTAGCGATGGCGCGAATATAAGTCAGTTCATCGCTAGTGCCTTTGGCATTCACGGGTACGGAAACATGGCGATTGTCTTGTTGTTCGTTATTTTTATGCTTGTCAGACAATAGAATCTTATCTACCCAGCTACACAATGAGCGTCCAGGGCCCATTTCAATGAATACTCGCGCACCTTTATCATGCAAGGTATTCACTAAACGTGGGAAATCCACCACATCACACAAGCATTTAGCAATACTGTGTGAAATCGCTTTGCTGCGTTGCGGAATAGGTAAATAACATGAACTTGAGTACATTTTTGTTTTAATACGGTCAGTGACATCCATATGATATAACTCAACCATGTGGTCATATTCGGCATAAGCTGGGGCACTGTGGATCGCGTTGGCCATATTTAATGCCATCGCGCGCTTGCCTAACTTTTTGATCACACGCTGGCAAGCTTCTGGATAACCCGCCAGTAATAAACTATCTGGCGTATTGATGATGGTGCAGTACACACGATCTTCATCTGCGGCTGCTATTTCTACCTGTTCAATAGTCGCCTTGATGGTATAGGTTTCCCAAATCTGCTCAAACGTACCATTGGCAACATCATCCATGCCCCAATGCTGACGCAGAGTTCTTAATTCGCCGCAAAGTTGATGATTAAAGGTATTTGATTGCGCCAAGCGCGCGCTCATCAGTCCCGGTTGCTGCCAGCACCCTAGTGCTGCATACATACTCACTTCACCCATGCTATAACCCGTGGCAAAGTCTGCTTTAACCGCAAATACTTCTTCAAATACCTTGGTAAACACACAAGCAAAACCAACACCTGCTTCAGCAATATTGGCTAGGTTGCCGCGAAGATCCAGATCCAGTTGCTTTAGTTCTTTGAAACTATGGCGAGCAATGCTACGCGGATTAAGTAAGGTATCTTTCAGGCTGGCACCGATGTCATCAGCTAAATCGGCAACGGGCTGATAAATCTGTGGGAATAAATGAAACAGGTCACGGCCTAAACCAACATAAGTAGCACCAATACCTGGGTACATAAAGGTCACGCCATTCTGTGTGCTGTTATCAAACTCGTTATTTGCAGATTCTTTATTAGCCGGCTGCGCTGTGAAATAGCTGCCTTTAGGGGTTTTCCATTCATTGGTATCTTCATTAAACACACTGCTGATACCAGCAAACGCCTGCGTAATCTCTTTGCTTAACTCTTCAGCTGTTTCGGCAATAAGTACCGCGCTATATAGCTTGTCAGCATCAGTGCGGGCATAACAATCTGCGGCAATCTGCTTAATTTCGGTAATACTTAGTTGCCCAGCAATAGTCTCTAATTCACTGCGTAATTGCGCTTCGCTATTACCTTGAATAATAACCAGTGCTAACTCGCTCGATGCAAAATAACCATTACTGCGCACATCATTTGATGAATGGCTTTGAACAGTACTTTGAACCTGCTTATCTTGTAAAAAATTGTCTTCTAAGACATGTTCTTGTAACACGATGTGACAATAGCCATGTCCTGATGACGGTTCTGATGAAGAGTGAATAACGCAACTATAAGCAGCAACATGCGCGCTACCATCTACATGCGGAAACCAAGGTCTAGCATCAACAGGCATATAAAATGACGAAGCCTGCCACTGTAACATTTGTGTGCTGTGGGGCTGCTGCCAATCTTTAATCGCAGGAATGTAACGTTGATGTAAGCTAATGACACATTTTAATAAGCCAGCAACCTGCGAGAAACACCCACCATCACCAGTCACACTGCGTGCGCAACTTAATGCTGTATGTAAAGTTTGCGTATGGTTATAAGCAGACATTAAACCCTGACTTTCAGATAACGCCAATTCCGCTTTAGAATCTGCCGAGACTTCTAATAAACCAACCTGCTCTGCGCTAATTCCTGCTTGCTGTAATGCTGTATTTGCAGTCGAGCTAATCGTTTTTATATTAAGCACAGAGCTTTCAGCACTCAGTTCTGTGTTTTCACTACTTAGCTGAGAGTTCACATTGGACTGGGCAAAACCTTTAATATTGGCATATACATAACATTGATGCGCACTAGCAAAAGCGGTTGATGAGATAAGTAAACTGGCGATACCAGTTACGCTGACATAACCACTAAAGGTTTCATCAAAGCTGATGGTTGCCGCAGGGGTCTCTGCAGGATCAGTATCTGTACTTGCCGAATTATTGGCATTATTAATACCGATAACAGCGACAGCACAATCTTGGTTATTTGCCAAATCTGTAGCTTGCTTTAGTGCTTGGCCTAGGTCTGTAATTAGTTCACAGCTTGCACACTGCTGAGTGACTTGTTCTGCCATTTGTTTTACGAGTAACGCATTATCACTGCTGCTGTCAGCCATTAGCAATACAGCTATATCAGCTATATCTAACTGATTAGTTTGTGCCAATAGCGCCACCGAGTTTAAAACGGTCTCCGTTGTACAGTTTAATACTGTCTCTGGTGTACAATCTAACTTATCAATAGTGCCTACATTAGTGCCTTGATAAAAAGCACGTTCAACACGGTCAATATTGTCTTGTCCGCTAAAGTTAGCATCCATACCAATAACAGCTAATTCCGTCATATTCTCTTTAATATCCTATTTGGAATAGTAATAGCTAAAAGCGCTGGTGCCCCTAATTTAAACCAACAACTTTTAGCTATTAATATTGTTAAAAACAATGAAGAAAATAGACGCCATGCAACCATGACGTCTACAGTTATTATTTATATATTTACAGGTACAGCCTCAAGACATATCATTCAAAATGTCACTAACACTGACTTGCGCTGATTTAATTTCTGCAAGTAATTGCATATCAGCACCGATCAATTGAATATCACAACAGGCTTTACTGCCTCGTGAACCCAACAGATCATGCTCAACAACGTTAAGTTGCAGATAAAACAACTCATCAATAGCCACTTCGCGATATACACTCCAAGCTGCTGTCACAGAAGGTAAGCTACCTAAGTTAAATTGCTTACGAACCCATACCAGCATTGCCTGATAAACCAAGTCATTAGCAAAGATATTGTTATTTACTAACGGGAATTCACCCTGCTTAGTAACCGCAATATCCGCGACCTGACACGCCAGTAATAGTCCCTGTTCGTCACAGCGTAATATCTGCTTAATACCCTGCAGACTTTCACCATGGAACAAGGTGCCATTGCTGTATAAGGCTTGTGCTTCATCGCTAACATGGCCATTCGCATCCACAACAACATTCGCAGTTAATGCCGTAAGTTGAACCTTCACCGCACCCAATGACTGAGAAGCTAACAAGATTGTCGCAGCATAATGAAACACAGGTTTACCATCACTTTTCAGGCTAAAGATTTTTGCCGCAATACGGACTACTTCGTCTTGCACGGAAGCAGTCGTCACAGGCGACAATTGGATTTGGTAATCCGCCGCCTCATTGCCATCAAAAACCACACCTTTAAACAATTTATAGTCTTCGAAACCGACATATTTCAATGCACAGTCTCGTTTACTATAAGTCGCTTGTGCTGCATCACTCATCCAGGCAATCGCGCATACCGTAGGTAATACCTGATTGCCTTTAATCATGTGATCAGCTAAGAAGCTGTTGTCGTTAACTTGAAAATGATCGTCCTGAATATCACTATTAAACAAAGAGCTACTGTTAGTCGCTTTGATGCTTTTAATAACTAAAGCATCTGATAAACGACTAACTTGTGGCTTTTTTACAGCAGCACCCTTCTCTTCAGACTTTTCATCAGAGCTAGCATCTTTAGATAAATCATTACCCACTAGAATTTGTGGACAACGGTTATCATTAGCCGCTAATTCATTCAGTAATAGCTGAGCGCCTGCATCAAGAGGAATAATGTAAACACCACGTTGATCAAACATACGTTTTAGCTCTGGTGTTACCATGCCGCCATCCCAAGGACCCCAGTTAAAGCTCAGAACCTGTGCTTGTGGGTGCAATGATTTAAAACGGTAAGCGGTTTTATTTAAGATCTCATTGGCAATTGAGTAATCAGACTGACCAGGGTTGCCATAGAAACCAGCTGCTGACGAGAACAATACCAATTGCTTGATGTTGCTTGCTTCAGTTACTGATAACAGCGATAACAAACCATCAATTTTAGTGCTGTAAACAGACTCAAAATCGCTTAGTGTTTTTTGCTCAATGAATTGGTCAGCTAAAACGCCAGCGCCATGAATGATGCCAGTGATATCACCAAATTTAGCAATAACAGGTTTCACTGCCGTTTGTACGCTGGTTTGGTTAGTGACATCAGCAGAAACATACTCAGCTTGGCCACCAGCCGCGGTAATTGCTGTTAATGTTTGTGCAATTTCACGATTAGCTTGGATAGGTTTGATTAACTGTACGATCTTCACCGGTGTTGGTTTATCACCTGCCGCAATCAAAGACTGCATCGCAGCTTTCTTTAACGCCGCTTCATCAGTAATGCCATTTGCCCAGCTTGGTTCGTCAGTTGAGAACTTTGAACGTCCCAATAAGATGAACTTAGATTGATATTCTTTAGCGATACGAACAACACAATGTGCCGTCACACCTTTAGCACCACCACTGACTAAGAATACCGAGTTAGCATCGATATTATTACCAGCTGTTAGTGCATAACTATCAGTTGCTACACCAGTTAACGTGATACGTTCAACGCCTTTATCTGCATGTTGGTAACCAACTTCAGTTAGCGTGGTATCTGCATCAAGCAATTCATCATTAACAAGACTTGCAACTTGCTGTGCAGTGACTTTCGAAGAGATATCAACAGCACGACAGAATACGTTATCCCATTCGTGAGATAGTGTTTTAACTAAGCCGTTTAAACCACTTTGTACTAGGTCTGTATTGCTGCTATTAGTTGCATCGCTAAAGCCTAATGAACCACCCTGTTGCGTCACGACCATAAAGGCGCCACGCACTTTCGCTGCTTGAGTAACTTTACTCAATTTAGCTAATAAGAACGCCAACATTAGGCCTTGCTTAGACGCTTGCGGGTATTCGATATGGTTAATCTCAGTACTTGCATGCAGGTAGATAACCGCATCAAGCTGTGCGTTGGCAGTAATGATGTCGTTAACCTCAGCTTCATCAACCGCGTTTAACGTCACTACATTCACTGCTTTAGCAAATGCTTGCGTATTCGTTGCAGTAATCCAAGACGGTTGTAATGCTGTTACATTCCAGCCAGATTGAATTAATTGCTCCGCTAATTGCACTGCATTATCACTACCATCAGCGACGATTAAGGCGTTAGCACCTTTAGCATCATGGCTGATTTTAGTGACTGAGCTAAGTGGAGAAATGGCAACAGTTGCACTCGGTGCTGGTTGAAATTCCACTTTTGCTTCTACAGCAGCCGTGATAGTTGCAACACTGTCATTCATGAACGCATCTGAAACAGCTGCCTCAGCTACAGCGTTAGCTGCGCCGTCAGTCGCTGTACTTTGCATGGCTTTAGTCTGCATATAAAGTACGATTTCTTCTAGAGTACGAAGCTCAGCTAAATCTTCTGGGTTTAGTTCAGGTAAATCAGTAATGATCTCCTGTACTGCCCCTAAAATTTCTACGCGCTTAATTGAGTCAATGCCAAGATCAGCTTCCATATCCATTGCCAGTTCTAGCATGTTTGCTGGATAACCAGTCTTGTCTGCAACAACGTCCATCATCACGTTTTGAATACGGTCTAAATCAATAGCAGGTGCCGTTGCGCTATCTGTTACAAGCGTAGCTTCAGCGACCGCTGATGATTCAACACTTTCTACAACAACAGCTGCAGGCGCCTTGCTCTGCATATAAGCAACGATTTCACCTAAAGTACGTAACTCAGCAAGGTCCTCTGGGTTTAGTTCAGGTAAATCAGTAATGATCTCCTGCACTGCGCCTAAGATTTCTACGCGTTTGATTGAGTCAATACCAAGGTCAGCTTCCATATCCATAGCGAGTTCAAGCATGTCTACTGGATAACCCGTTTTATCTGCAACCACTTCCATCATAACGTTTTGGATGTGGTTTAAATCGATAGTCGGTGTAGAACTAGCAACTGCTGCGTCTGTCGAAATAGTAGTTGCTGCAGGAGCCTTGCTCTGCATGTAGCTAACGATTTCACCTAGAGTACGTAATTCTGCAAGATCTTCTGGGTTTAGTTCAGGTAAATCTGTAATAATTTCCTGTACTGCACCTAAAATTTCAACACGTTTGATTGAATCAATACCTAAGTCAGCTTCCATGTCCATGCCCAGTTCGAGTATGTCTGTTGGATAGCCAGTCTTATCAGCCACAACATCCATCATTACTGTTTGGATGTGGTTTAAATCGATAGTTGGCGTTGAGCTAGCAACCGCAGTACTTGTCGCAACAGTCGTTACCGCTGGTGCAACTTCTACCGCAGGCGCCTTACTCTGCATGTAACTAACGATTTCACCTAAGGTACGCAATTCAGCTAAGTCTTCTGGATTAAGCTCAGGTAAATCAGTAATGATCTCCTGCACTGCACCTAAAATTTCAACACGTTTGATTGAATCAATACCTAAGTCAGCTTCCATATCCATGCTTAGTTCAAGCATGCCTGTTGGATAACCCGTTTTATCTGCAACCACTTCCAGCATTACATTTTGGATATGAGCTAAATCAATACCAGCTACAACTGGTGCTGATGTTACTGGAGCATTTGTTGCATTTGTTGCAGTAGTTAGTGGAGATACGGCTTGTGCTTTAGCGTTCATGTAATCAACAATTTCACCAAGCGTGCGCAATTCAGCAAGATCTTCAGGGTTAAGCTCAGGAAGATCTGGGATCAGTTCCTGTACAGCGCCCAAGATTTCAACACGTTTGATAGAATCGATGCCTAAATCAGCTTCCATATCCATGCTCAATTCAAGCATATCTGTTGGATAACCGGTTTTATCAGCCACAACTTCTAACATTACTTTGTTGATAGTTGCGACATCGATACTCGCTACTACTGAAATATCTGCAACTGACGCTACAACAGGTTCTGTCACAACAGCAACCAAGGCTGGCGCTATCACTACAGCTGGTGTATTCACAAGTGTAGGCGCTAGCTCGACAGTCTGAACTGCAACAGCGGCGTTATTGCTTACACGAGGAGCAGTATTAGATACAGCGTGAGTAACAGGGGTAACCGCAACAGGACTTGCAACCTTATCAGCAACTACCGGAGTTACTGGTGAGGCAGTTTGTACTGGCTGTTGTGGTGTAGTCAATATTGCTTCAACAGGTGTAGCTATCTGATTAGATTCAGCACTGTTGAGCATGCTATTCATGTTACTCGTCTGACTGTTCAGATACGTTTCATGTACACGCAGAGTTTCAGATTGGAACTCGTTATACATAGACAAAGTACGATCTAAACTTTCTGGTAATTCGTTGCTTGTTTGTGCTGCAAGTACTGTTTGAACTGTTTTCGCATAGTCTTGTGGACCTTGCATAAACTGCTCGTGCACATTCAATAATTGCTGTTGATGTTCAACAAACTGACCAACACTACGCTCAATTGAAGCAACAAGATCAGCATCACTACTGTTAGCAACTGCGTTGTTAGTAACTGCATTGTTAGTCGTTGCGTGTGAACCATCCGCATTAACGTAGACAATTTTCTCTACTTCAACGATTCTTTCAACTTCGACAACTTTTTCGACTTCGACAATCCGCTCTACTTCAACAATCTTTTCTATCACTTGCGGTTGAGGTACAGCAACAGGAACTGCTTTAGCTTGCTTAACTGTCCAGCCATCCGTTAGTGCGTCCGCAAATGCTTTTTTAGTTTTCGGACTCACATACGATGCAGCCGACAGTTTCATTAACATCGGTGATGCTTTCGGCGCAGCGAGTGGACGCTTAACCGCATCATACGGGTCAATATTTTCTAACGCGACACCCAACACAACCATCTGCAGAGCAGCTTGACGCATTTGCACATCAGCAGGTTGCTTAGGATTGGCATTAACAGCAATCGCAACCGCATCGGATTTATCAACAAGAATGTTTTCAACTAATTTAGTTAATACATTTTTCGGACCAAATTCGATAAATACACGACCACCATCTGCATAGATATTGTCAATTTCTTGATTGAAATGGACTGACTCCAGCATATGGTTTTTCAGGTTTTTCTTAATGTCATTCGGTTTGCTTGAATGCACTAAGCCAGTGCCATTCGCAAAGACAGGGATTGTTGGCGCTTTAAACTTCGCGTTATCAACCGCTTTAGCGAATGGTTTTTGAGCATGACCAACTAATGGCGTATGGAACGCAGCGGAAACCGGTAATGGCACAACTTTGAAACCAGCATTACCCAGCGTTGTCATCGCAACAGCAATCTGTGTACTTGAACCCGCAATAACAACTTGGTTATTCGAGTTATAGTTAGCAATAGAAACATCATTAATCGGATCAATAATGGTTGCAACTTGTTGCGGGTCACCCACGACAGCCACCATTTTGCCCGCATCAAAATCGTGTTGTTCTGGTGCAGCCATTGCTTGACCACGACTACGCGCCAACATCATGTAATCATTGTCGCTAAATACACCCGCAGCCCATAATGCGGTTAACTCACCAAAGCTGTGACCGGCAGTGTAATCCGCTTTGAAGCCTGCTTGTTGGAAGGTTTTAAATAAACCAACACTAAAGCAGCCAATCGCGGGTTGTGCATGTTGCGTTAAACGTAATTGATCTTCTTGTACCTTACGTTCTGCGTCGGTATATACAGGAATAGGATAAGTGGTTGCTGATAATTGACCTAAACCAGCAGCACTAAATTCTTTATCCATTGCCGCCGCACTGTGCATCATGCTTGGGAAATTACAGGTTAATTCACGGCCCATGTTCACATATTGCGAACCTTGACCAGAGAATAGCGCTACAACTTTACCGTTCGCATCAATACCTGCTTGACGGTAATAAATACCCGTTGGTACTGACCATGTTGCTTTATCTGCATTAACGCTAAATTGTTTCAGCGCCGCATCAATCATCGCAATGGCTTCATTCGCATTACGCGCAACAAAACCTAAACGCGCTTGCTCTGCTGATGGCGTATTCAACGGCCAAGTAGTCACTAAATCGTTAAACGCAAATGCCTGAAGATCAGCCTCTACAGCCAGTTTCGTACGCCAGTTATTTAGCTCTGCGATAATACCTTGTTGGTTTGTCGCAGAAACAAGCACAGTTTGTGGCACCGAATTCAATCGGTAAGCGCTATCATGACTCGGACGATATTCTTCTAAAATGATGTGGAAGTTAGTACCACCAAAACCAAATGAACTAATACCTGCACGACGAGGCATACCATCTTCGCGAGGCATCCAAGGGCGTGTTTCACTGTTTAAATACAGCGGGCTGTTTTTGATATCCAGCGCTTCACTTGGTTTATCAATATGAATCGTTGCAGGAAGAATTTTATGGTGCAGTGCTAATGCTGCTTTGATCATGCCAGCAGAACCAGCCGCAGATTTTGTATGCCCGATTTGAGATTTAACCGAGCCTAAAGCGATATGCTGTTTCTGTTCACTGGCTGCGCCAAAGTGTTTAGTTAAACCAGAAAACTCAGCCGCGTCACCCGCTTTAGTACCAGTACCATGACCTTCAATTAATCCGCATGTTTCGGGTGCAAAGCCTGCATCTTTATATGCGCGGTCAAGTGCTTTAGCTTGACCATCTGGACGTGGTGCATAAATAGATTTAAAACGACCATCGGAAGATGTGCCGATACCTTTAAGCACTGAATATATTCTATCGCCGTCACGTTCAGCATCTTCTAGACGCTTGAACGCCAGCATACCAATACCTTCACCAACCAGCATCCCTTTTGAGTCATCATCAAATGGGCGAATATCATCATTGGTTGTAAATGCGGGTGTTTTTGAGAATGACATATACATGAATGGTGAGTTATCACAACATACGCCACCCGAGATCATCACTTCTGAACGGTATTCTAATAAGTCTGAAATCGCCATTTTGATTGCAGCGAGTGAACCAGCACATGCCGCATCCACTACGCAGTTAGTACCACCAAAATCAAAACGATTGGCAATACGGCCCGCGATAACATTACCTAACATACCTGGGAATGAGTTCTCTTCCCAACCTATGTAAGCTTTTTTGAATTTCTCGATGATCATTTCACGATCATCTTCATCAATACCAGAGGCTTTCAATACTTTCTCTAGCACTGGCCCTTGCAAGCGAGAAGTGAGCGGCGAGATTTGTTTCTGACCACCACCGACACCGAGCGTGATACCAATTTTATCATGGTCATAATCACTACCAATACCAGCATCACTTAATACATCACGGGCAACAATTAACGATAGCAGTTGAGCGATATCTGTTAATTCTAAAATATTTGGCGGTAAGCCGAACTCCATCGGGTCGAAATCTAATTCGGGAATGAAACCACCGCGTTTGCAGTACGTTTTGTCTGCTGCTTTTTTGTCTGAGGAGTAATGGTCATCAATGTTCCAGCGATCGCTAGGCACATCTATAATGGCATCCACAGAATCGACGATGTTATCCCAAAATTCATCAAGGTTTTTAGCGTCAGCAAAAACAGATGCCATACCGATGACGGCAATAGGACATTCTTGTAAACGTGAATTTAATTGTTGCTCGTCGCTACTTAACACATCCTTGTCGTGCTTAATCGATGTGGTGTTCTTTTTAGCCATTGTGTAATTGCTCCTGTAAGGATCTTTTTGCACTAAAATCAATGCGCATTAAAATGTTCATTTGAACACCAAGTTATACTTGAGCGTACAAGTGTACTCTTAGAAAGCGAAAAAAATCTACCGCAATCCCATTTAACAAAAATGGATTCGGTAGATTTAGTTTTTTAAATTTTATTCCAGTACATTAGAAACTAAACTCTAAAGTTAAAGCTTTTAATACCTATAGTTTATATTCGCAATAATATACACAGCTTTAAAAACCACTACAAATGAACTGAATAGGCATATATACCGTTCTCATCAGACCACGATAGCGCTAAAGATAACTAATAAGACATCATGTTTTATCTACAATTTGATGCCTATTCGTAATAATTTAACGACATATCAGTATAAATTCGTCACATTTAAGCTACTTTTGATCTTTATGATAAATAAAAAACATATATGTTTTTTAGAATAATATAGGTGAAGATCACAACTTTAGCTTACATTTGTAAGTTTAATTGAATGTTAAATAAATAAAAACTTACACTTCATTACATATAGACGGGATAAGTAAATCAAAATTAGCGATAAGTAGACTAAATACTCAATTTATTAACCGTATTCTAGCGGGTTAAAACAAGGTAAAAGCGTGGATAAACAGTAGAAGAGACTGTGAGTCATGAGTGTTTATGAGAAGGAGTTATATAATGAGGCATGATAAGCCCCATTATTTCAATGATAATGAGTACTAATTTAAGCGGATAAAGCGAGGTGTTATGCCGTAACCATTGCAGCGAGTACATCATCAGGTATTGGTTGTAAACGTTTTTCCTTATCTAAGCACACCATTTCAACATCGCCAATAACAGCAGGCCGAGTCGCATTTGGGCGCCACACTTCCTGACGCCAAATGGTTTTATATTTACCATCAAGCACAAAAGAGGTTCGAATATCACAAACCTCAGCAAACTCGACCCCGTCCTGAAACGTTAAGTTTGCTTTATAAACCGCAAAGCCTAAACCCCGTTCATTCCACAGCGTCGCCAATAGATCACTATTGATAACATGCTCACGGGCACGCTCAAAATATTTCAAAAAGTTAGGATGATATACAACCCCTGAGTGATCAGTGTCTTCATAATAAATTTGTACTGGGTGGTGATATATTTTAGTCATTACTGAATTAATCCATTGAGTCAGGTATTGGAAACAGATGCAGGATAGGAATAGATTTTTATAATTAAATGAGGCGTGAGTATAACACAGGGAAAATAGTGTTAACGTATAAGTTGGCGTACTTGTCATATGGTCCAACCATATATAGAACGACGACATCTATTTTATCAATTCTGAATTCATCGTCCGTTATCTCTTGTAAGGCATGACGCCACGTTACTTATTTATATTGAATATTCTCTTATCTACAGAAGTCTCTACAATTTTCAACCGTTCCATATCTCTATTAAATTGATCATTAACTTGGATATAGCCCCCTGTGATAAATATTTCTCCACCGTAAGTGACAGAACCTTCATCAATCGTTGTGCAGCCCGTAACATTTTCTGTAATAGTAAAATATGGATTACCAGAACCGAACTTATAACAATACTTTCCAGGTTGTAGTTGCAAGTAATACAGCTGACCATGGTGTGAAGTAAAGTGTGATTTAAATGGATAATCTAAATTGATATATGCATCAACAACACTATCATCGTCTTCACGATACAGAATCAAGTAAGTAGAAAACGATAAATTAGTTTCTAATGCACCAGTGGATATAATCAAGTTTGCTTCACCAGCTTGGGGCGAAACCATCTCTTGAGCAGAAGGTAAATCGGGGCCTAAGCTAGCGCACCCTTGTATAAGGAAAATAGTACTTACAACAAGTAACACTTTTAACATACAAAATCCTATCGTTAGCATAACCCGATCTAGTAAGTAGACGAGTAAAGATGAGCTATTTATTCTTATCTTTAGAATCTAAGTAGATTTGGTATTTACTCGAAATCCATTTGTGCAACGGTAATCCTGTATTTTTTTGCACTAAGTAGCCTATGAACGCTAAAACCAACATGCCTACAATTGTTCCCATAGAACACCTCTGTTTTCACTAGATATATTAAAGATAACTATAATTGAGTATATTAGCGTCAGGTATTAATAACAAGTTAAATAGCGCAGCTCTTAGTAAACAGTTAGCATGGCGTTAAGGGGATAGGGATAGGTATTACATGAAATATTAGTGCTTTAATTTCATGTGCATAGAGTAGTTATTCAATACGGTTTCATTTCTAATTATTCTATTTTCTTTATCTAATACAAAGCCAAACCGTTCAAAAAGTGGTTTTGCTACAATTGATGCTTCAACATACAATCGTTCTAATTTTTGATTCTTAGCCTCATTAATAACATGTTTAAGCAACCTCGTTGCTACGCCCTTTCTTTGGAAGGTTGGAGATACGTATGCACAATCTATATGCCCATCCGACTCTAATTCAATAAAACCAGCAAGTTGATTATTAATCAACAGTAAATATGGCCTTTTTAGCTCCAGTCTTTTTTCCCAAAAGAGATAATCAATAGGTGATGGAGCCCAAGCGATCTTCTGCTCTTCAGAATAAATAGAGGAGTCAATAGCATGAACTGACATAAAAAACAGGTCCGTAACTTCTCTTGCTCGATTTGATGAGTACTCGATAATTGTCATTAAGACCTAACCCATCAAGGTTAATGCTATATATGGCACCAAGTTAAACATGAGGATGCCAATCTTGTAATTTGCCATGTATGAAAAGTACAACGCAGGTAATTTGGAAGCGCTCACACCTGTCAATTTACTATGAATATTGATAACCAAGTCTTTAAATATTAAAAGAAATATTGCCGCGAAAGCTAAAAACCCCATATTTATAACAGTACACCACCCTAAGAAAGTCGTGATTTGATTAATATCCATATTGGATTCTCCATCAATGTAGTTAAACATAACACCCTACGAATAAATGAGCTGAGTGTGCTGACGAACGATTTATCAGTAAATAGTAGACCATTTTACTAGCCTAAACTCAGCCGTTTGTTATAATACTACTTGCACAGACCATAGACATAATCATCTACGTACTTGTTACTAATTAAAGAGTTTTGCTGTAAACAACCCTCACGAACAAAGCCTAGTTTTTCGAGCAGTTTAAATGACCCAATATTTTGAACTGAACAGGTGGCTGTTAGCTTATTAAGTTCCAATCCATTGAGCGCATAATCCTTAATCAGGTTTAAGGCTTCACTTGCAAAGCCTTTTCCTTGAGCGTCCAGCTTAATCATATAGCCAATCTCAGCAATTTTTGCTTCATGGTTCACAATTTTAAGACCTATATTACCCAGCTTTTGATCTGTTTCGATTTCAGATATGCCTAATGATAGCCATCCGTCACTTTCCATAGTCCAAGGCTGTGATTTAGCAGCGAACGCCGCTACAGCATCTTCATATGTGAAGGCTTCATAAACATGTTCCATCATTTTTGGACACATTGATATTTCAATAAAAAGATTCTTATCCGTTTCATCGAATGGTGAGAGCTTTATTCTTTGTCCTGATAATTGCATGACTTATCCTTAGTCTTTATACCTCTGGTACTTCAAGTTGACGAAGAGCAACACGGCCTAAATTAATTTTATCACAATCTAGTTTCTTAAATTAAACAATTGAACCACACCAATAGCATCACCATTTAGCGGTGCCTTATTGAAGTCATCGGTATGAATAATCCACACCAAAAAGGTTTAATACATATTATAAACAACACCTTATCAATTTAATACTACAAGGTAAACGACTAGCGACAATTGATGGCTATTCTCGTGTACCTCCCTTACTGTCAGCATTAAATTAAGTACGTAGACATCACCCGAAAGACTGAACATAATAGCGCTAACACTACAGTATGAATGTGTTGAAGTTCATAATTAGCTCGTCTTGAGTTTAATCCCAAGACGAAATATCCACCAAGACAAACTCATAATTTACGATATAAAGAAAGGCTCGGACTTCTTCACATTCGAATAAGGTTCATCTGCGCGACACCTATTCTTATTTATAGCCCTATTAACTATGTTGGTATACCATACCTTAAAATATTATGGGAAATACATCTATGCTAATGGCTCTTAATACCCGCGACTTTAACCACAAGAAAGCTTACGGTTACGACCGTATTATTATGGATGCAGACTACTCACAAGTAGAGCGTGCAAAAGTAAACGACCTAAAAGGTGTTACCTCTATGGTTCGCTTTGGTTATACAGAAAACGGACAAGTCTCTATTGAGACATTTAAAAATATTAAAGTGAAGGAAGATATAACTACAAAAAACTTTAATTTTGAGGATGCAGAAACAGGCGTTCTATTTTTCGGGGACAGTGTTTCTGTCGAAGTAGTCAACAAAACTTCCGCAGCAATATTATTTCCTAAAGCTTTCAATAAATTAGGTCACTTTAATCAATTTACATTGAAGTGGGCGCAATAAAGCTAACGTCTTAGCATTTGTGCTTTATATTCTTTGTAAGGCACAAATTTCTTATTGGACTTGCCCGCTGCACGTCCTACATTGTTAAAAACGTCAAAACAAACACAACACATTGAAAAATAACAACATACTTAAGATTATCTATACAACTGATTGTATTTTTATAATTCGAGACTGCGTTACCAAAATGCACATAACAAAAAGGCCAATGCAAACGCATGGCCTTTTACTACAAGATATTTAAGTTACTGTCGCGCCAGTTAAGCGTGGCACAGGCCGATCATTAATCGGAAAGTGAAGTAACGCAGCGCATAGAGCCATTACAACGGTTGACCACCAGATTGGATCGTAAGAACCGTAATAGTCATATATTAACCCGCCAACCCAAGCCCCTAAAAAGCTACCGACTTGATGAGTAAAAAACACCAACCCATATAATGTAGACATATACCGAGCACCAAACATCTGACGTACTAAACCAGAGGTAAGCGGTACCGTGCCTAACCAACAAAAACCAATAGCCGCACCAAAAATAGTCGCTGTATCCACAGTCACAGGTAAAACGACAAAAGCACCAATAACCACAGAGCGTATTAAATACAAGGATGTCATAACATAGCGCTTGTTAAACTTATCCCCCATCACACCCCAGAAGTAAGACCCGAATATATTAAAAATACCAACATAGGCCAGCGCCATTGCAGCAGTAGCAACAGGCAGCCCCTTATCTGCAAGATAACTAGGCAGGTGCGTTGCAATAAACATGACATGAAAACCACAAACAAAAAAGCCTGCGTGAATAAGCCAATAACCACGATGATTAAACGCTTCTTTTAACGCCTCACTTAAGCTCTGTGAATCATCAACAAGTGAGTCTGTAGAAGCTGAAGTGCTATTATTTTTGATGAAAGACGCAAACGCGATCATTAAACAACACATTAACGCAAAAACTTGCAGTGCACTCTGCCATCCAACGTTACTCAATAGTGATTGCGCACCAGGTATCACTGCAAACATACCAAACGAACCCGCAGCCGTTGTTAATCCAAACGCTTTTGCAGTGTGCTCGGCTGGAACAACACGTGCAACAGCGCCAAGAATAACAACGTAACTCGTTGCGCTTAACCCAAACCCAACCAAAGTACCGAGGGTGAGATATAACCAACTTGGATCAGTCGAGAGTGACGTTAAATATAGGCCAGCAGCATAAGCCACAGTACCCAATATAATAATGCGTCTAGCGCCCCAGCGATCAGAGGCCATGCCAACAAAAGGTTGGAACACACCAAAAAGCAGATTTTGTAGTGCGATGGTAAAGCTAAAAAATTCACGTCCTGTATTAAACGTGTCTGAAATTGGTAGCATGAAGATACCAAACGATTGCCTGATCCCTAAACTGATAATTAATATGGCTATGCCTGCCCAAACTAAAAGAGGAAAACGAAAAATACTCATTAATGATGTTCCATATGTTCGTGTTTAAGTGGATGGTGTTCGTTTTTAGGTGAATAGTGCTGGTGACAACCACCGCTTGTTGCGTGTTTGGCTAATGAATCGATTAATGGTTGATATTGCCGTACACCATAAAGTGTAATGATGAGCAGCACCGCCATACGCATTAGCTGTGCAAAAAGTGATTGTGAAAACATTGTGTTTCCTATTGCAGTTAAGAGAGGCTGGATAGTAAAGAAAGGCAATACATGAAACAAATGATTAAAAATCACAATATACATGCATAAAACGCAACTATTAGATTTGTATTACTCAATAAATGTTGGATGTCTCTGCGTTGTTGTCCATAATAAAGCGCTTATGGTTATATTTTGGATGTAAATATGGAGCTTGAAGAAGTCTATCGTCGGGACTTAAATCTATTAGTCGCGTTAAAAGTCTTGGTAGAAGAAGGAAGTGTGAGGCGCAGTGCAATCAGGCTTAACTTAAGTCAATCAGCGATGAGTCGAGTGTTAGGAAGATTAAGGGAGCTACTCAATGATCCTCTTTTTATTCGCCAAGGCCAACACCTTCAGCCCACACAACGTGCAATAGAAATAAGCAGCGCAGTGAATGAACCATTAGAATCACTACGAATGTTACTGTCTCCTACACATTTCGATCCTAAAGTATGCAAACAACACTTTGTTATCGCGACTACCGATTATGCAATGCAGACAATTTTACCTTATGCATTGCCGCGCATTTATGAAGACGCGCCAAATATTTCATTGGAATTCTCTCCACTTAAGCATGAACAAATGCTGGGGCAACTAACAACAGAAGGCGTCGATATGGCTATCTGTCGCCCTACTCATAATATCGAGCCATTAGTGCACGAAAAATTAGGATTAGTCAGTGTTTTTTGCCTGTTATCAACCTCCCATCCACTTGCAGACAAAGCGCTAACCTTAACTGATTATCTTACTTATCCGCATGCATTGATTGCTATTAGTGATGGCGTGAAAGCACTGATTGACTCTGCGCTTAGTGACTATCAAAAACCTAAAACAGTGTTACGGGCTTATCATTTAGAAGCTGCGTTAGCGATTGTTAATACAATGCCACTGATTATCACGGTTCCTGCTGATTTAGCCTATTTAATGGCAGACAAACATGATTTGGTTGTGAAAGCGTTACCTTTTGAATTTAAACCCTTTGAATATTCACTTATTTGGCATCCTCGCTGTGAACACTCAGCGGCACAAATATGGCTACGCAATTTGTTAAAAGAGCAATGTGGTAAGTTAATAGACAAACGCGTGCAAGAAATGGAACTGTTATAGCCGTTTTTTATACTGTAAGGCTCGATGACATTAGCGTCCTACCCACACGATTGATCAACTAACGATCAACACAGATCACATAGCGATCACCTAACCTTGGGGTCTATTGCATGATGGTCTATTTATAACTATGCTAAAAGCATAACGAGATTAATCGCTAGAAAGGATTAAAGATGACTGATATTAAAGGCTTGTATGACAAATTAAGCGCTGACTTAAATTTATTAGAAAAGCTACTGTATGCAACGGAACCTATGATGGCGCTGGTAAGTCGAATTCCGCCAGTCATTAAAGGAGAAGAGCAAGCAACGATCAAACAGATCACACCTGAATTAAGTTCAGGCTTATTGGCGATGAAGTTAGCCGCTGAAGCATTTCAAGATATTCATATCAAACATCCGTTTTCACAAAAATCAGCGCGTCGCTATGTGGGCATAATTCAACTGCACCCGACACAGGAAAACTGTCCTGAAATCGTCAAGTGTATTAGTGACATCAACGCCACGAAAGCAGAAATTGAACATGCTGTAGTGACAGAAAACGAAACGCGACAAGCTCGATTCAGCGCAGTCCACGATAACTGTCCCGGTGTAATGACTGTTCATTTATATCGTAAAATTCATTGTCTAGAAGATGAGCTCGTTAAATCAGTTCGTTTTAGTTGGCAACGTAAAGACTCGCTACATCAACCGAATAAAATAGAATTACTCGGACAAATAATCAGTGAACAAGAAAGGGCATCGCCTGATAATAAATTGGCACTCACACAACTCCATCACAAAGTTGCAACAACATCAGAGCAAGAACTACGTATCCGTCGCCCTGTAAAAGTACAACCAGCAGCAAATATTGTCAGAGCCAGTGGGCTAAAAACAGTCACTGCGCCATTACCTATTATTGTCGTACAGAAAGAAGTGATAGAGGCAAATGAAGTCAGCGAATTTATCGCTTCGCACGTGCGAAAACAGCGTTCAGACAAAAATAAGAACATTGTTTTAGGATCATTTACTGGACGTAATATTGAGCGATTAATGAAATAATAATGATTTAAAAAGCTAGAACCAAGGTCGGCTTTCGAGTACGTAGGCCTGTTGAAATTCTTCTGTTGGTTTTAGCAGGTAAATGACAAACTCAACCAATGCAATCATCGCGATAACCATTGATGGCAGGCCTAAGAAGACATAACCGAAAACAAAAAGTACTAACATACAAATGCCCTCCTTGTTATATCCTAAATAAAACTTATGCGCGCCTAATACACCAAAGAAAAAAGCCAATAACACAGCGCCAAGTTTCTTTGATTTACCTGTTGTAATAAGTGTCGCTGATTCCACTTTTCCAGATTCAATAATAAAATTAACTTTATTACCAACCTCAGGGTTATTCTTATACTGCCATTGAGTCATATCAAATATATAACGACATCCATCCTCACCGGAAATAACACCTTCTTCAGATCCGATATCAAACTTAAGGATTGATCCCTTCATTACTAACTCCGTTAATGCTTTTTAAGTAGCTAAATTATCACATAAATTTAACCAAAATGACAGGTGGTTACATTTTGATACACAAATAATAATCATACATAAAAAAGTGTATTCTATATATTCAAGCACAGCGTAACAATAAAGATAGCTCCATTTCAATTAAAATCATAACAATGTGGTATTTATATACACCTTATAAGCAATTGGTATATTTCGATATTTTTTTACTTATTCAGTATAATTTATATTTATTAAACTTAAATTTAAAAGAACGAAATAAATATTACTATGTTAATGTTTATTTTAAATCTAACAGTATTAATTTGGACTTGATTCACCAATACAAATTATATTAATGTGTGTTAAATAGTTGTAATAATACGGAGTTGCAATATGAAAGTAAAAGACATAATGGCAAAAAATATTATTTGTATTAGCCATAAAGCCAGTTTAAAAGATGCCCATGAATTAATGCAAACCCGAGGTGTTCGTCACCTACCTGTCATCTCTGAAAATGATGGTACATTGGTGGGCATTCTCACACACAAAAAAATGATCAGTACCATCATTTCAATGGTCACTAAATACGGTACAGAAATTCTAGCCAGAAAAGAGCGAGGTCAATTAATCGAAGATTTAATGGATACTGACTTCCAAAAGATAACAGAAGACGAGCCATTAAAAGTAGTTGTGGAATATTTTATTGATAATAAACTTGGTTGCCTCCCTGTGATCGATAGCCAGAACAAAGTCACTGGTATTGTGACATCATCTGATTTTGTTAAGTTATGTGCGCAACTACTTAGTCATTAATCTTCTCAACCCGCTTGAGAGACCAGAATGAGGCTGATAATAATATTATTATCAGCCTGCTTTGCTTGCTTACCTATTTACGCATAATGCCATTATTTATCACGAGAATATCTCACTGCAACGCTCGCCCCAACCAGTGCTGTTACAGATGAAAGTAACATCATAATAACAACAGGCTGTACTGAACCAGCACCAATAAATGCAGATAACGCACTTATCGAACCGCCTACAGTATATTGTGTCGCACCTAAAACAGCAGACGCAGAACCTGCATTATGCCCAAAATGCTTCATAAAACAGGTACTCGCATTTGAAATAACAGCGCCATTCGCGGCAATAGCAATCACAAAACCAGTCACTGCAATATATAAAGAGTCAGGAGTCACGATAGATGCAACAACCAGTAATGTGCCTCCGAATACCTGTAAACATAAGAAACTTCTTAATAGGGTTTCAGGCTCAAATCGCGACAATAAAAAGGTATTTGCGCGGTTAACAACAACCAAGCCACAGATATTGGCAAAAAACAAAAATGAGAACTGCTGGGGAGTTTGACCAAACACTTCCATATACATCATCGCGGCATTTGTTAAAAATATCATCATCACTGAATAAGCAAATGCTTGTGCTACCATAAAGCCTAGAGCGCGTTTTTCACTAAATACTGATAACAAGCCACCCTTTTGCTGTTTTTCATCTGAGTGTAACGTCGGAGAGACTTTCTTGATTTGCTTAGGCATAAATAGAATGACTAATATCGCAACTAACGCAGCCATCAGCGCAAGTGTGTAAAAGATCCAACGCCAATCAGCTAACGACATTATAATCGTACCAACTGTCGGTGCGATAGAAGGGGCAATCATCATAATCAATGCAATTAATGAGAACAGTTTGGCCGCCTCTTTACCACTGGCTGTATCTCGGATTGTCGCAGGCACTCCAACAACGGCCATGCCGCCGCCAATAGCCTGAATAACGCGCCATAACCACAGCACTTCAATCTGATTGGCTGTTGTTAATAACAAACTTGCTATCGCGAATACCACAAGTCCAGCGACCATCGCAAAAGCACGGCCTTTTTTATCCGATAAAGGGCCACCAATTAACTGCCCTATCGCTAACCCGAAGATATATAAACTCACAGTTATCGACATTAATGAGATATCGACGCCCATCGCATTCGCCATTGTTGGTATCGCTGGTAAATAACTGTCTATCGTAAAAGGGGTTAATGCAAATACTGCTGCCAGCGTCAAAATTAATGTTTTGTTCATTTTGCCGCTGCTGTCCGTTTTGTTCATTTTTCTGTTAGCTGTTTTTAGCTCACTGCTTGTGAGCGTGGATACATTGCTTTGTGTCATTTTAACGCCTCTCATTTATCTTTCTAGAAAGATAGTATCTGGACTTTACCTTTCTGGCAAGATATATTATCAAAGCTGTTAAACTATAGGGAACGAAGTAATGACGAATAGCATTAATGAAATATTAGAAGCAATGGGCGAACATTGGCCAGAATGCGCTGGTACGGTTTCCCCTGCATTACTGCGATTGCTCCGTGTCAGCAACCTATTCCACCATCAAATGGAAACGCATGTTCAGGATTATGATTTACAACGTGCTGAATTTAGTGTGCTCAGCACATTAAGACGTAGTCCGGTACCCTACTGTCTATCGCCAACCTCGCTATATCAATCAATGATCTTTAGCTCCGGTGGCCTCACCAAGGTATTAAATCGGTTAACCCAAGCTGAATTAATTGAAAGAATTGATAATCCTGACGACAAGCGCAGTAAATTAGTGCAATTAACAAGTACGGGTAAGGAATTGATTGAGGCAGTCATGCCACGATTACATCAAAAAGAAAGGAATGTACTTGATGTACTATCTGCAGATGAATTACAGCAACTTGATTCATTTATGCAGCGTATTTTAGATAAGCATGAACAATAAAGTAAATAGTGCTGGATAATACAAATCCGGCACCATTCCAGTTAATACTAGTGAGTTCTAAACTGTGAAGCCTGCTTAAAAAGCAGCTTTGGTCATTTCAACATTCGCATGATGAAATACCTGTAATGCAGGTAATTGAGGGATAGTTCTCGGACCAATCTTATGCTTAATAAATAATGACACAGGAAATTTCTTCGACGACGCAAAATAAATCGACAATAAGTGAAGACCATTTTCATGGTGCATTGGCTGCGTTTCTAATGATAAAGCTTCCAATTTATCTGCATTTTCCAACCAAGTTAAAAAGCCTTTAAAGTCATCTTCTAGTACTTCGTCACTCGAAAAACTGATTCGCAAAAAATCCAGTTCAAGAAAGGACCACAAAGGTTCTAACTCTGATTCTTCACACAGATCTATTTCGATATTGATACCATTAATACTGTGGCCATAATGTGTTAAATGCTTGATTTGGCTTATATCACAGGCTTGCTTAGTATTCGCAATATTAATTTTAGCACCAGGGGTGCGTTGTAGTAACGTTTCAACTTCTTCCGTGCTTGGAACGTATTCAAACATGACTTCTTTTAGAGGCGATTCCATTTCGACACCTTTTTTTATTCTATTAATGACACGCGTAATATGCCATATACTCAAAACGAGCATTCATTATGGGGGAAATAGTATTTAACTAATCAATGAAGGGGTAGATTGATCTTCTCACTATTTACGAAAATGTTTACACACTGTCTTATTCTATACACAACTATCACATATATAGAATGTCATAAATATGTCATCTATGACAAATATGATCTAAACGATATAAATAAGGAAAAAAAGAGGTAGTTTTGTGATTTATTCGAACAATTGTAGGTTGTAATTCATCATGCCTACAATCACATATAACCAATGGGTATTAAAGTTAATTTCTTATACAATAACTGTATATACAGTTATTTACGCACTTTCTTTAGCACTTCAGCTAACCAGTTTCGTTTTTTTAATACCAATTCAATTTTAATAATTTTTTTAAGCTTTCTCGCATTAATCGTTCCAGCTAACGCTCGAATATCAGCACTGTGCGTGAGCTCTTCTCTGCTGACTAAAGTAAAGCGAGAATCTCGTGGAATAATATAATCTGTAGATGTTTGCTGACGAGATTCATCAAATATAGCAACACGGCTACCTTTAGGACATTTTACAATAATGTAATACGCGTCTGTATTGCAGGCTGTTGCATGTTGATTAAAGTAGCGACCCAAGCAGTTATTCTTATCTGACGCAGCAACAAACCCTTTATATGCCTTACCATTTAGTAAAGTGTCAACGCTATCTCCATACGCAGCGCGGTAGAGTATTAAATCAGATTTCAGCTTCGTTTTTAACGTGACATGATCTAAGTTAGATAAATGTGGTTGAAATCGCTTAGGGATCCTTTCATCATTTTTTAACTTTTGGTTTAAGTCATAAGAAAAATTATGACTGTAGTGAGTACCAGATCGATACGCTTTAAAAGATTCCTGTTCACTTTGAGTTAAACCACTAAAAAATGTCATGTTACCTCCCTAACGACCACTACTTTAGAGGCCTTGTTAATATCTGTTACCAGTATTACACCGAGAAGTATTAAGTACTATATCGTTTTTTAAGAAATTGTTAAAAATGATATATTTTTGGAAATAATGAGGTATTAATTCAAATATTTAGGTATCAAATAGTTAGGTATCAAATAGTTAGGTATCAAATAGTTAGGTATCAAATAGTTAAGTAACTGTCTACGATGTAATTGCTATAACACTTACATCGTAGACACTAATATGTGACCTAGCACGGGGGATATCGCTATATAAGCTAATGTTGACCTAGTATTTGCTCCATCACCCAGCTTGTATGTAATGCCGTTTCACCACTTGATGGATGCGCCGTATCATGGATAAGTTGATCACGCATATTTTGCACATGGTATAATTGAATATTTTCAGGGTTTTCGATTACAAACTCTTGTCGTTCAGTTAAGGTTTGTAAAACAATCGGCATCTCATCAAATACAGAAAAACTTATTTCGCCTTCACTCCCCGTGATAACAACAACGTCTTTCCTTGAACAACCGCCAAAATTCCAGCTTCCAACCCCTGTCACGCCACTTTTATGCTGCCAGCATGCTGATACCGCATCTAACGATGAATATAGGCCCTGCTGATTCGTTCCGAGGCCTTTTACAATATCAAAGTCCCCCAACAAATAAGCAAAAAGATCCAATCCATGGCTGGCAAGATCATCAAAATAACCACCGATAGCCACGTCTTTATCTGTTCGCCAATTGAGCTCACCCGATAAATCTAATGCATTGGCAGGTTTATTCAGAAATGAATTAATCGTTCTAACGTGACCAATAGCGCCCGCTTCTAATAATGCTTTTACTTTATTGAAACGTGGTAATGAGCGGCGATAATAGGCCACAAACAAAGGAATGTTCTTATCATTAAAGGCATTATAAATCGCAAGGCTATCAGCGTAGCTCGGTGCAAGTGGTTTTTCAATACAACAGGGTTTACCCGCTTCAGCCACCAGCAATGCATAGTGCTTATGACTGTCTGGTGGCGTCGCAATGTAAACAGCATCAATATTGTCGTTATTAATGATATCGCGAGGATCGGAAGAATAGGCTTCCACCTTATGTCTTAACGCATAATCTTTAGCAAGTTCATTATTACGTCGCATGACAGACGCGAGATGAAAACCGTCTACTTTTTGATACGCAGGGCCACTTTTCAACTCAGTGACAGAACCACAACCTATGATTCCCCAACGAATGGGAGATGTTATTTGATTTTCACTCTGCATATTGTATCCACAAGCAATTTAGCGTTAATAAAAGTCAGCTAGCAATATAAGCGATTAATATTAAAAATAAAAGCAGGTGAATATAAATAAGATAAGGATAATGAAAACAGGCTGTACACAAAGAATATGCATACAACCTTATAGCAGTAAATCGAGTTAAACAGTTAACGTCTGTAAACGCTTCAGTGCAGCATCGACACCAACATCAATTTGCTTCGTACCCGCGAGATAACGTTCACGGAATACATCAAACCAGCAAGATAAAATATCAGCATTCAGATCTTCACCATGATGTCCTAGTACCAATGACGCCACTTCAGCTGTCGCTAACTGATTGTCTTTGGCCGCTTTACGGATCTGATATTGCGAAACAACGTCAGGATCAAATGAAATAACGGGGATATCTTGTAACCACGGGCTCTTTTTGAACATCTTCTTCGCTTCACGCCAACTGCCATCAAGCAGGATATAAAGCGGTCGCTTCCCCGACTCTATAGTTAACACGCCAGTTTGCACTCGCTCACGCTCAACCACGTACTCTTCAGGGAAAATAATGAAGGGCTGCCAACAATCTGACTGGATGATGTCGATCATCTCTTGGTTAGGCTCTGTGCGTGACCATTTATAGGCAAACGTATCTTCAATCACATCGGCAATTAAACGACCTGTATTACTGGGTTTAATCATTTCATAATCAAACATCACCAGCATAAAGCCTGCAGATGATTTAACGAGTGGTCGATGTTCACAGATACAAAATTGTTTACCTAACATGCAATAATCGCAACGAATTAATCGACCGCCACGCGCATTGAAAGGTTTTGTACTGTCAGCTAAACGCTGTGCTGCTAATCGATTAACATGATGAATGCGCATAAAGTGATACCACTTAAAATAAATGACTAAATTGTAGATAAAAAAAATGACTCAGTACCAAGTTCTATCACCACCGTCGTGGGACAACACTTGCTACTGAGTCATTCACATAGTTAAGGTACGCGTCAAGCGTTACTTAATTATGGTGCTTACGATCTTCCAATTCAGATTTAGTCGCACGAACCTGACGCATAAAGAAATTAGCCATAGATGCAGCAGCAGGTTTCTTTTCTGGCGCTGGTACTTTTGACGTAATAACACGCGGTTTTGGTGGCGCAACTGGTGCAGCCGCAACAACAGGTTTTGCAACTTCAGGCTTAGCAACAGGAGTTGCAGTCGCATGAACAGGACGAACCTGATTTGTCGCAAATTGTGACGGAGTTACATGTTGACGTTGTTGCTGTTGTACTTCTTGTCCGCCCGCTTGTGGACGAGTTCTGATAACTTCTATCGAGTAAAGTTTACTTGAGATAGAGTTTGTCGACTGTGATACTTGCTCACGACGTAAACGTTCACCCGTTGATTTGAATTCTTGGTATTGTACTGCTAACCAATTCTTCAAATGCATTAACATACCTGCTTCAACTAATTCTAGGCAAGTTCTGTTGTTGTACTCAACCAATTTCGTTTCTGAAAAATATGTCTTGGCTTCTGCTTCTGAGCCGATGCGTTCGACTAGTTCGAACCATGTTGATAAACCTAAAACTGTGTAATGACTCATTGTCTACCTTGCAGATAACCGCTACATTTTAGTAGCTTTCTAGAAAAATTAGGAGGCGGATTCTATACCTTTGTTGGCATGATTAAAAGCATATTTACGAAAAAAACTTAAAAATAATGTGATAACTCATAAATATGCAGTTTCAGCTTCATTTAGAGTAGACTAAATTAATTTTTTAGTGTTCAAATCTTCGATCTAAATTATATTATTTTATTCCCTGCCTTCTAACAATATTTGTAATTGTTACATTTTTCACGACGACTTCGATCATGCTTAAACCTACCTGAACGTAATGACAGCCTTCGCGCACAATGTCATTTTCTAACTTATAATGTGTTGTGACTGATTATTTAGTTTATGTATTAGGATGTATACGATGAAACTATTACTGTATTTTGTTTTTCTCGTTTCCTTGATAGGGTGTTCTGACAGCGATTCAGGGGACAACTCAAACAATAGTCGTGCGGATGATATGAATATCATTCGCAACTTTATTCTTTCAGATGGCTCAGATGACTTTTCTGGTGACATAATTGCCAAATACGTTGGCGGCTTGTATGACGATAAGACTCTCCCCTTTTACAAAGCCTACTTATTAAATGATAAAGACATCAACTTAGCGGATGATGCAGCATTGACAACATTGGTGGACAATACTAATGGCATTTTTGATGAACTCAAATTTTACCAATTGTTTTCACAGAGGGTCCGATCTATTGGTGCGGTTAATGTAGATAAAGGATTTAACGCCAGATTTGTTAATCAAATTGAGAGTAAGGTTACAGACTTACAGCAAGAGGTTGATGACAAACACTACTCTGTTATCACCGCGTTAGTAGATAATATTTTGGCCATGCAAATTACAACTGGCTATATTAATTACAATATTATTGCAAAGCAGATACTCGGTGATATTAGTTCAGCGGAAATATCTTTATTTTTTCGCGCGCATTACAATCGCATAGTATCTAAAAATAGCGCTCAAGTGATTGCCGAGCAAGAAGGTCTGAGCTTTGGTTATATCAATCAGGAGCTAGCGCCAAAGAGTGAATCGAAAGTTTTTGTCGTCCGAGAAAACACTCACTTATTCTGGAATACTGACAGTACCGATACTGACTTACGTTTGGTTATGCTCAATGCCATCAAGCTGTTTTCTAAAGTAGGTAGCGATTATCGTATCAGCCAATCTTCCCCATTAGAAGCAGCCCTAAGTCAGTATCTAGCGACCCACAACGTTGATTTTTCCATTGAAAATAAAGTATTTGATAGCAGCCTACATGACGCTTACTTTTCTGTTCATCTCAATGAAGCTAAAGACCAGTGCCACCAAGTTGAAGAGTATATTAAGCAGGGCGCAGATCTGTTTATTTACCATAGTACCGCTGGTAGCAAGGATGATCTGAATAGCTTCGCTAATAAATGTATGGTCGATATAATCCAACATTATTATGGCATTGAGCTAACTCTTCTTCAAAATGTAAATAAACGCAGCTATGCGTTTAATACTCAATTATATCCTTATAGCTTTAGTAACAATAGTGGTACCCCTGCGACTGAAAATAGTCCTAGTATTGGGATGAAAGCGGATGACCTACGCTATAACACGGATATCGCAGATCCTCAAAAACACCAAATGCATATGGATATAGCGAAAAGTGTGTATGATTTATCCTCGATACACGAGCTCTCTCAACTCATTACAGATGTTAAAACGGCTTATGCAGATAAGCAACTTGAAGATTATTATCAACGTTTATTTACTATCATGACGCTGACCTCTCATATTATCCGTGAACAGGGATATCAAGTGCCTACATTGGTTAAAGTTCCTAAACTATTGCAGTTGAATAACAGTCAATTACCACTGCGATTTTTCCGCTACTCCATTGACTATGGGCGTAACTTTAATAATGCGACGGACTATGGGGTACCTATCTTTAACCAAGGCTTTCAACCTCACGAAATCGTGGTAACACTGAAAGATGAGGTTCGCGATTTCTTATCTCTATCGCAAACTGATGGTTATCTCACTTATGCAGAAGAGATTATTTACCAACCCATCATTGTCAGTGGCATTGATTTAGACAGCCCGATCTACGTGTCTGACGACCTGAACTACAAGATCTATGGTAGTCGGATAGATGGCCTAGGGTTCGATCTAGCTATTGCTGGAGATGGTTATCTGGAAAGAGATAGAGCGCTGTTTAATATGCATGTTAAAAATGCTGTCGAAGCGTTTCTGAGTTATGAGAATATTCCACCCCATATAGGGTTGTATAATATTCATTCCGTATTTACCCCTTCTAATGAGCGAGGTGCTGACTGGGCTATCGAAGAAGGCTGTGATCCCACCTCTTTTGATAATTGCACAAGGGCCGACTATGCCCCGAGCAAGGATCTAATCTATAAAAATGATAAAGATACTACTTTTCATAGTGGGTTTTATTTGCAAGGCACCAGCAATATTGCTCGGCTACTCGGTATTAACCTTACCCTAGTGCAAGCAGCAGTAAATGCCTACGCCCCTCAGTACGACCAAATTATTACGCTAGTAAACACCAATGTTTATGGCGGTGCTGGAGGCTCAATTACCACATCGAATAAAATGAATCCTGGTGTTTTCATCCATGAATTAGGACATTCTTTTGCCGGATTACACGATGAATATACTTATGGCGGTAATGGTGTACCACCTGGCTTCTGTTCTTTTAATGTATGCGTCGATTTTGATAAATCCCCATGGAAACATTTTATGCCGACAGAAACCATAGACAGTGTTTGTAAGGATGTTTCTGAAGCGTGCCCCTCTGGCACTATTGGCTGGTTTGAAGGCGGATATTATGAAACTAAAGGGATCTGGCGACCAACTGACACCTCAATAATGCACAGCCTCGGTGCGCCTTTCTACGCTTATAACGCTGAAATCTGGGCGGCGAACTTATATGACCGTTCTTGGCAATTTATGATCAACACACCACGACAAGAAAGCCTTGGTGCAACAGCACGACTCATCAATAACCCTGAACAAGATGACTTGCATTTTCGTGTTCATCCTACCAATGAGATGGGGGAATATCAGGATCAATCTATTCGCGTACAGGCATTAAAGTGGTTTATCAATGGTGTTCACCAACCTGACTTAGACAACAAAACAGAATTATTTTACGGTGCCCTAGAGACAGGACAATATAATATCAAATTTGAGTCTACCGATGTGTCAGGCATTTTGGTTGACCCGACTAAACTAACCCAACAGTTTGAATGGACGGTTAATAACAATTCAGTAGTGAAAAAGAACCTAGTTAGCCATACAGAACCCAAGGTGAATGGTTTGAGGATTAATATTACCCTGTATGAACAGCAATTACAGATCACAACGGTTGATGCTATACACCAATATAGCAGTCGAAATAATAAATCGATGGCGTTATTCGATGGCTATATGCTGAGATTATCCCGCGATGGTGTACATTACGATTACCTTCCATTGAGTGTATATTTCCACAATAACGGTCGGTTAACACAATATAATCGCCAGTTACCTACAACATTGCATTTCGACGTTGTGATGGATCAATCAATGCTACAAGGCGTGTATCACATTTCATTGTGGCGTGATAACCAGCAAATTACAGAGGTCCCAGCGATTACCTTCCATCCTAGCCATTATTACTAGAGGTATCTAAATCCTTTATTATTCTTGCGGTTTCAAATCGATTCGGAGAAAATGTTCACCTTAGATGCGTTTTTATAAATCACCAAGCGAAGAGATATACTGATATGACAAATACGGTAAAAAGCCTTTCCACTTATAAAGTTCAAGTTTATATCGGTCAAATTAAGCATAATTATGGTGTTGATTCTGCAATTGATAAGAAAACGGTCAGCAACAGTATTTACCTTTCTGCACTCGGTCTTGCGGAAGACATGACCGCTGATAAAAAGTATCACGGAGGCCCTGAACGAGCACTGCACCAATATCCTGCTGAGCATTACGCATTTTGGCAACAGGTATTTTCACCTCGCAGTGATGCTCAAGCGCGATTTGAAGCACCCGGTATGGGCGAGAATATGAGCGTATTAGGCATGACAGAAGATAACGTCTGCATTGGCGATCAATATCAATGGGGTGATGCGATTATCGAAGTTAGTCAACCTCGCCTACCGTGTGCAAATCTAAATACACGTTGGGATGTCACTGATATTTCAGTTCAAATGCAGGCGCTTAGTCGCTGTGGTTGGTTATATCGCGTTATTAAACCCGGTATGGTGAGTCAAGATGATGCGCTAATCCGTATTAAACGGCTGGAATCGGCAACGACAGTTAAGCAAGTGTGTGAGTTATTCTTTAATGAGCCATTAAACAAAGCAAATCTAACGACATTGATAGACATGCCTGCACTCTCACCAATTTGGGGGGATGTGGCTAAAAAGCGCTTAGAAACGGATACAGTGGAAAATTGGAACTTTAGATTGTTAGGTCATGCTTAGCAAATCTCGATAGCCCTAGTCTCATGACTTAAATGCAGCTTTAATACAAGAAGCCTAATACGATAAGACCGGTAGCATTCATCGATGATTCCGGTCTTATTTTTCTGTACTGAAACCCTCGTTTCAATCTTATCGCATATTATGTTCAGTGTTGTACCGATTAAATATACTCAAATATTTTTTTATACAAAGGCAGTGCAGCGGCACCAATAGCGGCTGATTTGTCGCCAGCCAGCTTTGCAAACGACACTTTTAATAAAGGCTCATCATCATCTTTCAGATCTTGCAGTTCATGTTCCAACTCATGATAGATTTTATCCAATATTCCCTGTGGGATAAGTCCACCAATAATAATTTCCTGCGGATCTAAAATCGTTTTAATCGCCAATATGGCCTGCTTAAAACTAGGAATCGAATTTTTAGCCCATGTATCAATAATAGGGTTATTCTTCTCCAATTCGGTAAGCAACGCTTGATAACGCATTGGGTTAATTTCTGTTAACCCCAGTTGTTTGTATAGATTATTCAGTGATGGACGGTGTTCTTTTAACGGGAACAGCTTACCAATACGCCCAGCATTACCATAATGCCCACGATACGGCACACCATTATGCAAATGACCACCACCAATACCGTAGCCAAGATAAAGATAAAAGTGATTGCTATTTAGCGGCTTTCGGTCATAAATAAACTCACCTAACGCAGCGGCATTACCATCATTTTCAAGCCACACATCGGTATTTAAATATTTAGACAGTTCATCTCTAATATTCAGCGATTCCCATTGTTTTAAGTGCTTGGGATAAATAACCTTATCACCTTCAATGAAATTACAGCTTGTTGTAATACCAACACCAACCAAATGAGCAAATTCATTTGGATAAGCCAGCCTCAACACATCTAGCAATGAAAACAACTCATCACGGCTATAAATCGGATCTTCAAAAATACCTTTCAAAGACTTTGAAAATACCGACTCGGCATTTAAGTTGATCATCTCAATACTGATTTTTTCAACTTCGATATTAATACCCAGACTAAAACCTTTATCGCCATTGATCCCCAATGCAATGCCTGGCTGTCCGCGTTGGCTTTGTAAACGCCCGAGGGTATTAATCCAACCTTCATCAATCATCGTTTTGGTAATTTTGGTGATGGCCGCAGGTGTTAATCCACTCTTCTCTGCTAATTCTGCCCGCGTGATCGGCGAATAAGCATAAACATGAGACAGTATTTGACGCTGAGTATTTGATAAAAGACTATTAGGCATACTTAAGGTATCTATTTGAATAAAGGTTAATTATCTGTAAAAGCCCCACATTACTGTGGAGCTCTACATTATTACATTAATACATTTTCTGTAAATGCTTTCTTCGCTTTGGTTGCGTAATCAGCGGTAAAGAATGATTTACTGAACTGACGTTGCTCCTGAGATACTAACGCTTTTGAGTCATCGGCATCTGGATGTTGTGGTGCACTACCAAATACTTCATTAAAACGCGTTTGCACTTCCGCTGATGTGATCCAGTTAATAAATAACATCGAGGCTGCTTTTTTACTTGTGTTTGCAGGCATCATAATCATGTTACCACCACCCGGCATACCAAACTCTGGAATGTAAAATTTAATACGTGGTGTAATTGCACCTTGTGCTTGCAGACCTTTCAAATGATCTTCCCATGCTGGTGCCATCGATATTTCACCATCATTCATGCGCGTTAAACTGTCAGCATTTGATGACGTAATGGTGATTTCATCACTGTGTTTATCAAACCAAGTCCAAACTTCAGACCATTTTGTTGTGTTTTTTGCATCAAAACCGGTGGCGTAATAAGCCTCATTATCACCCGTCATGTTCGTAATAGCACGTTGAATAAATGCATTGCCTGCACCGCCCTTGTTAGGATCATTTACGCCAAACGCATACGGATTATCGGAGATCCATTTACCTAACGCATCAAACGATTGCGGTAGTTCTTTCTCATTCACACGGCTAGGATCATACGCAAAGCCCGTTTGATTACCCCAAAATGAAACAGCATAACCGCCCGTTTCAACCCCATTTAATTTCGTTTTAAGCTTAGCGGCATCAGGTAGTACATCCGTAATCGGACCGTATACAAGGTTATTTTGCATGAGTGATGGCATACGTGCGGCGTCAATCGCCATCACATCAATCTTGCCCGCACTACGTTTACCTTCTGCGATTAGTTTGTTGATGTTACCTTTTTCATTGCTGTTAGGAACACGTACTTTAATACCGTATTTGTCTTCAAAATCTTTAAAAATGGTACGAAAGCGTGGCTGGAAATACCACACGTATACGTTAATCGCTTTTTCTTTTTGTGCTTGCTCAACAATTTGGTTCCACTGCATTTCTTTTAAATCATAAGCAGAAGCTTGTGTCGTTAAACCTAACGCAACTGTTGCTGCAATGGCTGTAAGTGTTTTATTCATCATAGTGTCCTTTGTTTATGATCTAATTATGCTTTACCAGTTGATTCGGCTAAGTAGTTACCCTTCAATAATCGCTCGATGACTAACATTAAAATAACGTTAGGGATCACAAGGATTAATGAAATAACAGCCGCATTAGGGCGAATAAATGAATAACCCAAATACGAATATAAAATAGTGGGTACAGTCGTAATATCAGGTGAACCCAGTACGAACGCGATATTAAATTCTTCAATACTAATAACAAGACAGAAAATCAGTGATGCCAATAACCCCGGTTTCAGCATCGGCATAAACACATGGCGGAATGTCGTGAATGAACTCCCTCCTAAGTCTTTACTCGCATCAATCAGATCTTGCGGTACGCTGTTAAAACTTGCCGATAAAATACGAATTGCATACGGTAATGCCAATACAGTATGGCCAATCACAATGCCCCAAAACGGTTCTGACAACTCAAGGCTAATTAACATTGAGCTAAAGAACACCCCGATAATCATACCCGGCATAATAAGCGGTAATAGCACCACCACTTCAGCTAGCTTTTTACCACGAAATTCAATGCGACCAAATGCATATGCAGTTGGTAACGCCAAGATTACCGTGAATAATGCAACTAGCGGCGCAATCGTGTAACTATTCGTTAATGCTTCAACAAGACCTGATGTTTCCCACATTTGTTCCCAGCGACCAAACGACAGGACTTTAGGGAACATATCTGGGTAACTCCACGGGTGCTTTGGATCAACCAAAGACCACAGTAGCGCCATTAAAAACGGCACACCAATCCAAAAGAAGTTAATGATGATAAAAAAGCCGATAGATAATTTATGAATTAAACCACCGTTTTTAGTTTGGGCTGTCATTTCAGTTTCCCTGTTTTTTTCATAAATGGTGTTGTCGCAAGACTAATAATCAATGAAGCGACAATTGCCGTCAGCATAATAACAACCGCAATCACTGCTGATTTGTTCCATTCAAAGAATTCTGTTGATGTAATGTGCATTAACATGGCTAATGAATACGCATTCTTTGGACCTGCAATCGAATAAAACGAGTAATCACCCAACGCGCCAATAAAGATAAGAATGAGTGATACCTGCAATGCCGGTAACGTCAGAGGGAAAATAATCTTGGTAAATCGCTGCCAGCTCGACGCGCCTAAATCACTTGCTGCATCTAACACGTCTGAACGAATAGAATTCACAGCACCAGCCAGTAAGATCATTGCAAACGGTAACTGCTTCCAAATTTGCAAAACAATCACCCCCCAACCAAAGGAATCATTTTGCATGCGAATCGGTTTATCAATAATGCCCAGCCAAATCATGCTTTCGTTAATAATACCGTGATAAGAAATCACGTTAACCATTAGAAATGCAGCCACTAACCCCGGAATAAACATTGGGGCACGTAACATACCTGTGATGGCGGTTGAACCCGTAAATGGTTTTCGTAACCACAACACTAACGGGTATGCCATGATGGTTGCACCGATAGCACCAAATACAGCAACTTTGACTGAGTAAACTAAGGCCACATGCAATTTTGTGTCTTGCAGAGAGTCTTGCCAAAATTCAAAGGAGAATTGACTGTCTCCCATCATATTGTGCAAACCAAAACTTTGTGAGACAACCATGTATAGCGTTGAGCCCATTAACAAAGCGATCGTGCCAATACTGGGAAGCAGTAATAAGCATAGTTTCCAGCTTGGTAGCGTTTTCATTAGTTAGCCTCTTCCAAGAAACGAATGCAGTTCGCCGGTAATGAAATACTTAGCTGTTCACCGCTGAATTTTGGTTTTTTAGGCGTTTGTAAACGAATTTCTAAGCCTGAATCATCACCGGGAATAGTCGCAATAATATCGGTTACGTTACCCATGAAGGCCATATTTTTAATATTTAACGTTATTTTGTTTGCAACCTGCTGAATGTCAGCGTTATCATCCAAAATAATTGCGTCTTCTGGACGCCAGCATACTTTAATATTATCTGCGACAGGGGCTTCATCAGATGTCACAGTCATACTCCCCATCACACTTTCTAACGCATATTCGTTAGTCTTACCCGTAGGTGTCGCATAGGCTGAAAATATGTTGGCAGAACCAATGAAGTCAGCCACAAAGCTGTTTATAGGTGTGTAATAGATATCATCTGGTGTGCCGATTTGTTCAATCGAACCACGGTTTAACACTACAATTTTGTCTGACATCGCGAGTGCTTCTGCTTGGTCGTGAGTAACGTAAACAGCAGTTAAACCGTATTTTTTCTGTAACGCTCTGATTTCAAAACGTACTGATTCACGTAACTTCGCATCAAGGTTAGATAAAGGCTCATCAAATAGAATAACGTCTGGACGCGTCACCATTGCACGCGCTAACGCAACTCGTTGCTGCTGACCACCAGATAACTCACTTGGCATTTTGTGCGCATGTTCTTGCAAAGACACTTGCTCAATTGCTTCATCTACTCGTCTAATAATTTCATCTTTAGCTATTTTCTTCTGTTGAAGACCAAACGCAACATTGTGATGAACACTTAAATGTGGGAAAAGTGCATATGACTGAAAACACATTGACGTATTTCGTTTTTCTGGCGGTACATTGTTAACGACTGTCTCACCAATTTTAATTTCGCCACTATCAGGATGATGAAAACCACCAATCATTTTAAGCAAGGTTGTTTTACCGCAACCAGAAGGACCAAGCAATGTAATTAGCTCGCCCTTTTTAGCTGAAAAGCTGATGTCTTTTGACGCGACAAAATCACCGAAATTCTTAGCGATATTATGTAGGCTAAGTTGTGTCATGTTTATTTTCCTAGCAGAAGAGTTGAGTGGATAATAACTTTCCCAAGTTAACTTGACCGTGTTATTGATCACACAAATTGATTATTACTCCCATAGTTGTAAAGTTTAATATTTCTGTCACATAGCGTTACAACATCATTTAACACTAACTATAAAAACAACCAAGTTCATATAAAACAACGATATGACTATATACTATAGTATTAAGCCCGCATTGTAGCCTGGGCGTAAGTACCTCACCCAATCTAACCTAACTAAGCCTATCATCGTCAAAAAGACAAATTAAGTCCAGGCATAAAACCCGTCAAGTTAAATTAACAGTGTTAATTTAATGTCGCTATGTTATATTTTCCCGAGTTAAACAGACAAGTGAGCATTTATGAAATATGCACCCGCCGTTGGCGTAAAATTCGATAAACATGGAAAGGTAAAGGAATTTAAGGGTATTACATTTCTATGCCATATAGCACCGCATGAAACCAAGCTGTTAAATGAAATTAAATGGGCTCAAGACAAATTAAAGTCGATGACATGCGCATATAAATTTTCATTCTTACCCATGACCAGTATGCACATGACTGTATTTGACTGCTTATGTGAAGATATACGTGAACAAGCGCTGTGGACAAATAAGTGTGACTTGAACTCATCGTTATCTGACATATCAGATATGATCGTCAATGAATTAAAGCCGATGTCTCGGTTAGGCGATTTTGA
This sequence comes from Moritella sp. 24, assembly GCF_018219155.1. NCBI lineage: Bacteria > Pseudomonadati > Pseudomonadota > Gammaproteobacteria > Alteromonadales > Moritellaceae > Moritella > Moritella sp. 24. The sequence goes on from NZ_CP056123.1 coordinate 2,541,130, forward strand.
GATGGATTTTCACTCTATCTATAACTGCCCTATTGGTGGTTCTGCAATTCGCATTAAACCTGCAACAACAACCTCAACACAATCACTATTGAACTGTAGAGCACAACTCAGTCAAGCGACAGGTATTAAGCATCCAAATTACGATGATTATCATTTTCACATTTCATTGAGTTATCGGATTATTGAACTGGATGAAGGGGATAAAGAAGAAGTATTAGTAACAACAGATTCTATCGCCACACGTTTGAGCCAAACCTTCGGCACACTCACACACGGTGCTGTTGAGTTTTGTCACTTTAACGATATGTTTAAATATACTCCGTTACATATTCTTGAACGCTAAACCACGTCCTTTTTAATATACTCAGCCATACAATTATGTGTGGCCGAGCCATTTCTAAAAACACCTGTGATAAGAATGCATTTCAGTGTTTTTAGTATCGACATTAAGCGTCGACTTTCAGTAACTCCATCACCATTAACTTACGAATCACGCTGACATACATCACATTAATATCTGCTAGTTTAGCAATATCCGTTAATGAATAGCCTTCACGTAATAACTGGATCGTATATTCTACTTGCTCTTTTTTCATTATATCTCTCATATTAACGGCTGTGTTTTTATATAAATCATTATAGAAATGAATAATTGCTAATATATAGAAGGAGCAATGGATAAACTGTCCACTATCGGACACTTGTGCTTATTATTTAATGCGATAAAAGTAAAAGGAGGGACTTAACAGTAGTGCAGCGTTAACTGTCTATCGTTCGATGAATACAACTATAGGAATGACTAAGCCTGTTTATATAAAGAATACTGTTAATATAAAGAGTACCGTTAATACAAAAAGTACTGTGAATACAAAAATTGCTGATGTTTCCACCAGCAATATATCAACCGTTATCTCTGTTCAACGAGTAGACGCTAATTAAGGTGTAACAACACCAAACCATAAATCAAACTTGTCGAAAATAGACATTAATTGTTGGAATTTAGCTTGGTCGCTCACTTTAAACGTCCCTACTTTCATCTCATCCATTAGCGTTGATTTTTGCGTAATCATGTTACCAAACGCGTTACGTGTCATCGTAATCGTTAAATCAGCATTATCGAATTGTCTGTCTGAATACGATTTCAGTACCGAATTACTTAAATCTAATGAGTATTCACCGTCACCCGTTACATCCAAGTTAATCTTCAGATCTATACCTTTTGCCACTTCAGGTTTCACTGTTACGCCAAGGTATTTTAAGAACTCTTCCATTGGCATACTTGAAGCCAATGACGCACCATTTGGTGTCGATACAGGTACGATGCCATGACGTAATTCTTTTGCGCCGCCAAGGTAATAGTTACGCCAAGGTGCTGATTCCGCTTGATAACCTAATTGCTCCATCGCATCCGCTTCTAAATAACGCGCATCCATGTTTTCAGGATTCGAGAAAGTCACATTGTTAAGCAATGTCACAGCCCAGCGGTATTCACCTTTATCAATTGCACTTTGCGCAATCTTAATGACATTTTGCTCACCACCCATCGCTTCAACGTATTTTTGACCTTGCTGAGCTGGCGTTAGTGGGTTTAGATTCGCTGGATTACCGTCCCACCATGCGCCGAAGTAGTAATCATAAGTCGCGCGTGCATTGTGAGATACCGTACCGTAGTAACCACGGTTATACCATTCTTTGTCTAACGACTCAGGTAGGGTTAGCGTTGCTGATATTTCGTTTGGCGTTAAACCTTTATTTGCTAAATGTAATGTTTGGTCATGAACGTACTGATACATATCACGTGTTTTTCTTAACTGACTTTTGATTTTGTCTTGACCCCAAGTCGGCCAGTGATGCGACGCAATCATGATTTCTGATTTATCACCAAAGGTTTGCAACGCTTGATCTACATAACTTGCCCAAGCTGAACCATCGCGTGTTTTAGCGCCACGCAATGTCGAAATATTATGAATAGTATGCGTAATATCTTCTGCTGCCATCATGGTTTTAAATGCGGGGAAATAAAACATAAATTCAGACGGTGCTTCAGAATTCTGCGCCATCATGACATCAACATCAAGGCCATCAATATGTAATGTTTGACCTGTTTCATTGGCGATCATAGTTGGCTTAATAATACCTAGCTGACCCGAAGATGTCGTTTTACCCAAGCCACCGTCAACAATACCTTTCGTACCCGCATCCAGTAGGTTGCCATACATATATGATGCACGGCGTGACATGGTATTACCTGCCATGAGGTTTTCTGCAATAGAATTGTTGAAGAAGCCTTCTGGAGCAACGATTTCAACATTGCCATCATCCACATCCGCTTGACTTGTTACACCTAACACACCACCGAAGTGATCAGCATGTGAGTGCGTAAATACTACTGCTGTTACAGGTAAATCAGCCACATTATCTTTGAGTAGTTTCAAGCCAGCCGCTGATGTTTCTGGCGAAAGTAATGGATCAATGACAATCCAGCCATCTTCACCACGAATGAATGACATCACGGATAAATCAAATCCACGCACTTGGTAGATACCGCCAGTCACTTTAAATAAACCGTGAATATTATTTAATTTAGCCTGACGTAATAATGATGGGTTAATCGTAGCAACATCTGCATTTTGATCAACAAATTCAAACTCACCAAAATCCCAAACTACTTTACCTTTTGCATCTGTAATCGTTTTTTCAGGCCAGGTCGCAATAAAGCCACGTTCAGCGTCAGCAAAATCACTCCTATTGTCAAAATTAAGATACTGTTTCAGTTCATTGTTTAATTTTATTGTCGCCGGTGATGCTTCTTTTTGTGTTGTATTAAACGAATCAGCAGCAAATACAGCTGGAGATAAAATGGATATAATCGCAGCACTCAGGATCATCTTTTTAAATTTCATCATAACCTCGGTATATCTAAAATGAGTGACTCAACATCACTCGCTGTGTCTTGTTACAAATAATAAGGCGATGAAAGAGGTTAATCGATATAGCAAAGGTTAAATGTGGATTAAGTGCTGCTTAATCCAGAAGTCATTAATTGAAAAGTTAAACTTAATGATTAGAGCTAAAACTCGATTGATCAATACGTTAAGTTTCGTCCTTCAAGACATCAAGAATGGTTTGCCTTAACCATCTTAAGCCTACATCCGCATTTTGTGATTGGTGCCATGTCATATAAACAGGCAAAGGATCCATTGCAAAAGGCAGCGTTAATATTTTGATTGGAGCAAAGGCAGAGAGCGTATCCGCGTACCATTGAGATGTCAGGCATAACCACTCTGTTTGTGATGCCATGATTAAGGCTGATGCCATCGAACCTGCGCGATAGGCTATCTTTCGATAAGGCAATTTCTCTAAAGAAAGAGAATGTAATACATCATCATTAAGACGTTTTGTCGTCCATAATAAATGCTTTTCATTAAAAAATTGCTGCTGAGATAGCTGATCATCAATACGGGGATGATTGATACTACAGGCAACCAGTAAGTCTTGTTCTAAAATAATTTCGTTATGATAACCACTCATCTTTAATGGTACTGTCGCGAAAACCAAGTCTACTTTACGTAAAATAAGATCATCATGGCGTAATTGCTCATCAGAGTCCAAATGTTCAATATCGGAAATAATATTAATACTCGGAGCATGCTTTTCTTTATATTGAAGCAGCTTGGGTAACACCACCAAATCAATGTCTTTATGACTGGAAATTCGAAATGTTCGTGTGCTTGTTAACGGGTTAAATACTTGTCGTGATTTAGTACTATTAACTAATAAATCAAGTGGTGCTTGAATATCGGCATGTAACTCAATCGCAAAGTTAGTCGGGATAATACCGCGGCCCTTGCGAATAAATAAAGGGTCGTTGTATTGCTCACGTAAACGATTTAACGAGTGACTAACAGCAGGTGCTGTAATATCCAGCATATCAGCCGTCGCATTAACGCTACCCAATTTCATTACCGCATCAAAAACACGTAATAGATTTAAATCCATATAATCAAACACATCAAAAAATAAGCGAGGAATTTACATAATATAGACTTTTAAAATGAACACTACAATGTTCAGTTACGATACGGCACAACAACGCTTAAAAACTTGCCATCTACCCGTGTTTGACTTACCCTCTGACTATCGTTTAACAGCTTATTTTCTGATTTTAAAAACCAGTCAATATCTGCTGTATTCTATCTTGCAACGTTGCGATTTAACCGCTACCAGCAATACAGAAAAACAACCTTCTCATTAGATAAAAATGAATAAGAACAAGGCGTAGTATGGATAACAATTCTAATAAAACAGCTGCTGATCAACCCACTTTTTACTGGCACGATTATGAGACATTCGGATTAAGCCCCTCACTTGATCGCCCTTCTCAATTTGCAGGTATCCGCACCGACATGGACTTTAATGTCATCGGTGAACCAGACATGTTTTATTGCCGTCAATCGGATGATTACCTACCATCGCCAGAAGCAGCAATGATCACAGGTATTACGCCTCAAAAAACACAAGCTGAAGGTGTAACGGAAGCCGAATTCAGTAAGCGTATTGAAGCGCAGTTCAGCCAAAAAAATACCTGTATTATCGGTTATAACAATATTCGCTTTGATGACGAAGTCACCCGTAACATCTTTTATCGTAACTTCTACGACCCGTACGCACACACATGGAAAGATGGTAACTCGCGCTGGGATATCATTGATTTAATGCGCGCTTGTTATGCGCTGCGTCCAGAAGGTATTGTTTGGCCAGAAAATGATGATGGCCTACCGAGCATGCGTCTTGAACTATTAACGAAAGCCAATGGTATCGAACATGCCAATGCACATGATGCAACATCCGATGTATATGCAACGATTGCGATGGCGAAATTAGTAAAAGACAAACAACCTAAGTTATTTGATTTTCTGTTTAACCTGCGTAATAAACGTAAAGTAGAATCGCTTATCGACATCATTAACATGACACCGTTAGTGCATGTCAGTGGGATGTTCGGTGCCGACCGCGGCTTTACAAGTTGGGTTGTGCCACTGGCTTGGCATCCAACCAATAACAACGCAGTGATCGTGGCTGATTTAGCACAAGACATCACGCCATTATTAGCACTAAGTTCAGATGAATTACGCGAACGCCTTTATACCCCAAGAAAAGAACTGGGTGACTTACCCCCTATTCCACTTAAGCTGATTCATATCAACAAGTGCCCTGTGCTTGCACCTGCTAAAACGTTACTACCTGAAAATGCAGAGCGCTTAGGTATTGATCGCAGTGCATGCTTAGCGAATCTTAAACGCTTAAAAGAAAGTGCAACATTACGTGAAAACGTCGTTGGTGTGTATCAAGTCGAGCGCGAATATCCAAAATCGAATAACGTTGATGCAATGATTTACGATGGTTTCTTCAGTGCGGGTGATAAAGCTAACTTTGAGATCCTACGTGAAACAGCACCAGAACAGCTTGCAGGATTGAAACTAAAAGTCAGTGACGAGCGTTTCAATGAGCTATTCTTCCGCTATCGTGCCCGTAACTTCCCGCATTTACTGTCTATGCCTGAGCAACAGAAGTGGCTTAATCATTGCCGTACAGTACTTGAAGATGCAGCACCTGCTTACTTTGCAAGATTAGATGCGTTAGCCATTGAGAATAGCCATGACGAACGTAAAATGAAACTGCTTCAGCAGTTATACCTTTATGGTCAGAAGATTATTGGTGCATAACGGCTATTACTTTTCATTTAGTGAATAGATAGTCACACTTGTAAATAGATAATATAAAGCCTGTTAGATAATTTATTATTGGAATAAGTTAAACTAACAGGCTTTTTTGTTTTACGTCTGTATTTATAGCCAACGCTGTCGATTAACTATTAACTATTAACTATTAACTATTAACTATTAACTATTAACTATTAGAACAATTTATTTAGACCTTTAAATATCTCATTCTTAATCTTATCTTTTTTCTCATCACTACCAAGGTACTTTTCAATTAGCTTGTCTTTTTCAAGTTCAATCACTTGTTTTGTTACGTCACTAAAATCAAACTTAATACTTGGTTCTGCAAAGCTACCTTTTACGTTAACTGGAAGACGTAAATCGCGCACAGCTTTCATCGTTGAACTTGATTGGCCACCAATATTTTCAGCAACTGATGCACCAAACGTAAAATCAAGCTTTTCACGCATTAAGTCTGCATGACCTTTACCGTCCACCTTAATCGCAGGTGATGCTAAATCAATCTTCGTTGATGTTAACTTACCATGACCTAACTTAAAGTTTGCAACCATTGAACTGAAATCAGTTTGCTCACTTTGGTCAGCATCATCGACAGGCTTCTTGCTAAACATAGCAATTGCTTTACGAACTTCTTGCGCCACATTAACACCTAACACTGCACCATCAGAAAAGGTCGTGTTTATCGTGCCCTTCGTGACCGATTTAAGCTTTGTCATGGTTAACCCTTTACCGCTTAAACGTACATCCATATCAACCAAGCCCGTTAGCATTTTCTTACCCGCAGCAATTGTCACTAATTGCTCCGACTGTACTTTCTCTAACGTGCTATTCATATTAAATGTAGCAGGCTTCTGGTTGCTATCTAGTAACGCTTTAACCATCAGTTTACCTTCATACAGATCTGACGATAATTTAGTTAACTGAAATACACCATCTTTTAACTCACTCTGTACTTTAATATTATCCAAGACATACTCGCCCTGTTTAATTTTAGTAATGGTTAATGTGCCCTTTTGATTCACGCTTGATAGCGCAGTCAGATCTGGTTCAACTTCAGCAGGCTTATTCTTATTTGTACCTTTAGTGCTTGCTGGTTTTGTACTTTTAGCATCAGTCTTAGGCAGCCAGTCGTCAACAACCAGTGTGTTCATTGCAAGGTTGTATTCTAGACTTGGTTTTGCAAATACATCCGCAGATAAGTCACCCGTGATCTTTAACTCATCAACGCCTAATTTAAGACCCGTTAATTGCATTTTTTTATAAGCATTGTCATACGTCATATCGCCTTGTAATGAAATATTCATCTCTGGACGCGGTAATGACTTACCTGTTAAGGCGAGTTTGTTATCAAGTTGCGCGAGTGTAATTTGATTAAACTGCTCATCAATAGTGAGTACCATGCTGGTATTCAATTTAGCCGTTAACTCATTCGTGCGATAATTTGCGGCTAACGTAATAGCGACAGGTTTGGCAAAAGCAAACTCACCGATATTTAAGCTGCTGTCAGATAACTTGTGATATGTGCCATCTTGACGATTATTCAATGATAACTGGGCATTAGTAATGTTTACACCTTTCACCACAAACTTATATTCACTCTTCGCTATATCACCTTCAGGAGTAACTTTAATCGCTTGGATATCTTCGTTTGATAATGGTTTTTCTGGTGGCGCTAATGTGGCAAGTAACTCATCCATGTTATTACGGCCATCAGCTAATGTTTCTATATTTACCGTTAAGCCATCTACTTCTACATTCGTCACAACGATTGTTTTCGTTAATAATGACATCAACTCAACGGCTGCATGAACATTTTTAACTTCAACTTGTTTCGAGTCTGCATATTCATGCTTATTGAATAAGGTCACTTTACCTAGTTCAAAGCCAATCTGTGGGTAGAACGTTAAGTTCAGATCACCTTCAATTGTGACATCTTGTTTAGTGTGCTGTTTTGCTTGCTCAATCAAATTGTCTTTAATTAACTCTTCATTCACTAAAAACTTAATCGCAATAAAACCCACGATAAAAATAACCGCAATGAGTCCACCAATACCAAGGAGTACTTTTTTCATCCTGAAACCACCTTATTAGAAATATTTCATAACCTGTTATGACAACACATAATAGATTATGTTTACGCTATCTACTCTAAGAATATCATGTAATTACCATAAAGGCAGAAAGATACATAATAAAAAAGCACCCACTATATAAAGGGTAATTAGATTATAGGAGGTTACGCATAATATTTAGCGATTATTGAATAATTAGCTTAAAAAACCTGCACCACGCTAATTTCAGCATTAAAGTATTATTCATAAATATAGCCAGAACACGGAACTATAATCATGATTACTGCATATCTATTAAATATCGATATATAAAACTAGAAAAAACACGCTAATCGATATAATTCATCAATGAAAAAGTCTATATCTGTGATCTACGCCTCCTAAAATACTATAAATTATTTTAATTTCATGACGCCCGACACAGGGTGTTAATAATATGTTTCTCATATGTATATTCGCAGTTACTATCTCCAACAATTAAGTTTACCGCAGTTAAAAGCTCGGAAATTTAAAGAATATGGAATAATTAGTGACAATGTTGTTTATCAATCTGATTTCAGCATGGGTCCTATAAAAGGGAAAGTTTAATGAAAGATAATAATATTTACGCTGAATCATCGCGTGACCTAAATAACACCAATGCAGGTAACAAATCACTGCTGCGATTTTTAGTACCGTCATTAATCGGGTTATTTTTATTCATGACCCCAGTAAGTTATGAAGGTCAAATGACGATACCAGTCGCTTTGTTAGCGAAAGCGTTAATGGCACTATTAGATGGTTACTTACTTAATATCATTACCATCATCATTTCATTTATGGCTGTGTCATCGACATTAGCTGTTTTATTTAAGCCTAAGTTTATTACCCAACGCACGTTCTTAACTGAATTGTTCATGCCAACACCACTTTGGTTAGCGGTCAGAATTATCAGTGGCGCGTTTACTATCGCGACTGTATTTCAAATTGGGCCTGAATATATTTGGAATGAAAATACCGGTGGTCTTGTACTGAATGACTTACTACCAACACTTTTTGCAGTCTTTATTTTTGCAGGTCTTCTATTACCTTTGCTCCTTAACTTTGGCTTACTTGAGTTGTGTGGTTCGCTATGTACTAAGATCATGCGTCCAGTCTTCAACCTACCAGGTCGCTCTGCGGTTGACTGTATTGCATCTTGGTTAGGCGATGGTAGTGTTGGTATATTACTGACGGACAAACAGTATCAAGAGAAGTTCTATACACAGCGTGAAGCTGCTGTTATTGGGACAACGTTCTCGGCAGTATCAATCACGTTCAGCCTTGTTGTTATTGCGCAGGTTAATTTAGAGCAGTACTTCTTACCCTACTACTTGGCAATTACACTATCAGGTATTGTTGCGGCAATCATCATTCCTAAATTACCGCCTTTGTGTTGGAAAAAAGACATCTATATTGATGGTTCAGCCAAAACGCATGATTTGGAAGCGATCCCTGCCAACCATAATGTATTTTCATGGGGTATTGATCAGGCGATAGAGAAAGCATCGAAAGTAACATCATACCGCACAGTGTTTATCGAAGGATTGAAAAACGCGACACATATGGTATTCGGTATTCTGCCTGTTGTAATGGCAATCGGTACTATCGGTTTACTTATCGCTGAATATACATCTGTGTTTGCGATACTAGGCAAACCATTTATGTATTACCTTGATTTAATGAACGTACCAGAAGCAGCACTTGCATCTGAATCATTAGTTGTTGGTTTTGCTGATATGTTTGTGCCGAGTATCCTTGCAACGTCTATCGATACTGATATGACTCGTTTCGTCATTGCTGGTGTATCCGTGTCGCAGCTTATCTACATGTCAGAAGTGGGCGCGTTGATTCTAGGTAGTAAAATTCCGGTGAATATCGTCGACCTATTCATTATCTTCGTACTGCGTACAATCATCACATTACCGATTATCACTGGTGTTGCACATCTTATATTCTAGTTAAGACCACATTAACGAAGAAAATAACTGATAATTAAAACGCGAAGCAAAAAAATCCCCATCACTGTTTACACAATGATGGGGATTTTTATATTTACACTCAATGTATTCCAACAATATTCAGTCAGTCATCATCTATGCATTTTTAGTAGCATTATCGTCTTGGTTAATACGACTTGAATCAGCACCGTGTTGGTTTTTATACTTTGCATCTTTACGTTGATTGTAAGGACGCGCAGCAGGTGCAGTCAGTGTTTCAAAGTTTAACGCTGCAATCGTCATTTTAGGACGTAACGCAAGCGGCAACTTACCACTATTATAAAACTCAAGAACGATACGACCAGACCAGCCTGGATCAATACGATGCGCTGTAACATGAACCATAAGGCCAAGACGTGCAAGTGATGAACGGCCATCCAACCAACCTACAATATCTGCTGGTAACGTCACTTTTTCAAACGTAACAGACAATGCAAATTCGCCTGGATGTAAGATAAATGCTTCACCATCAGGTATTACAATTTCATCACTCATGACTTTATCAAGTTGAGTAGCCACTTCTTCTTTCGGGCCACTTAAATCAATATAAGGTGCATTGTGCGCTTGGAATACACGAAATTCATGACCTAAAGTAACATCAACGCTTACGCCACTAATTTTACTTTGGTCAGGTCTTGGTTCAATCGAAATTCGACCGTCTTCTAAGTAGTTTTCAATATCTGTATCGCACAGGCGCATGTTTTCTCTCTTTAATAGATGCGGTGTTAGTTATGACTAGCTTTCACTCATTAACTGACAAATTTTCGCTTTTAATGTATCAATCGCAAAACGGTTTTTACCACCACGCGGAACAATAAGATCTGCATATTGTTTTGATGGTTCAATGAACTGCAAGAACATTGGACGTACTGTATCATTATATTGTTCAATAACCGATTCCATTGTTCTGCCACGTTCAGCAACATCACGTTGTAAACGACGAACAAAACAAATGTCTAGCGGCGTATCCATAAATACACTTGCGTGAATAATGTTACGGATATTTGGATCTGTGAGTAATAAAATACCTTCTAAAATGATCACTTTCTTCGGTGTCAATTTAGTTGTCTCAGCCATACGCGTATGTTCTGTATAACTGTACGTCGGGATTTCTACTGCATTGCCGTCACTTAAACCCTGTAAATGACTGCACAATAACTTATGGTCCATCGCTTGTGGATGGTCATAATTTGTTTTAACTCGGTCTTCCATCTCGAGGTGACTTTGATCACGGTAATAACAATCTTCGGTAATTACTGCAATTTGTGATTCGCCGAATTCTGCAACCAGTTCGTTATAGATAGTTGAAGAAAGTAAGCTTTTACCAGATGCAGAAGCACCTGCGATTGCGATAATCACACAAGAGTTAGATGTATTATTCATTAATTAAATGATCCGTTAGGGCTTAAGACCCCGTTATTATAGAAATTTATAGTCCGTCATTCTAGGGAAATCCTAAAAATACCTATATTAAGTTATAAAACTACCTATATTAAGTTAGAAAACTCGCAGTATTAGCTGAATTTAATCGGAATCTCTGTTGATATAGTGTCCGCTTGAAAGAACATTTTACTCACAATATCATTTGCTAGCTGTGCGTACACGGCTGAGAACGCAGAATCAGGTCGTGCAGCAACCGTCGGAATACCAGCATCAACATCCGCACGTAAATCAATATGCAAGGGTAATTGAGCAATACATTCGGTATCAAAACGTGCCGCCATTTTCACCACCCCACCAGTACCAAAAATTGCTTCTTCATGACCGCAGTTATTACAGATATGTGTGCTCATGTTTTCGACAACACCTAATACAGGTACTTTCACTTGTCTAAACATGCTGATCCCTTTCGCTGCATCTGCAAGCGCCACATCTTGTGGGGTTGATACGATCAACGCACCTGTTACCGGAATATTTTGACTGAGTGTTAATTGAATATCACCTGTACCCGGTGGCATATCGATGAACAGATAATCAAGTTCACCCCAATGGGTTTCGCCAAGTAACTGCATTAATGCCTTACTCGCCATTGGTCCACGCCAAATCATTGCTTGATCATTCAGTGCGATAAAACCAATACTATTAACAGCTAAACCATGAGCATTAATCGCTTTCATGGTATTACCATCATATGCTTCTGGACGAGATTCGCTAACACCAAGCATTAATGGGATTGAAGGACCATAAATATCCGCATCCATAATACCCACTTTCGCCCCCAACTTAGCCAACGCCAATGCCGTATTAACGGTTGTTGTTGATTTCCCTACCCCACCTTTACCTGACGCAACGGCAATCACGTTCTTAACACCCTGGATAGCAGGAGCATCATTACAACGTGCAAGTGTGGCAATATCCAGTTTGATATCCCATTTAACGCTATCAACACCTTTAATTAGCATGATTTTAGGGGCTAACTTGGTTTCTAACTCATGTTCAAAATCTAAAGAAGGGAAAGGTAGACGCAGCTGAATTTCAGCACAACCGTCCTTTTGAAGCACTGTTTCAAGTATATTCGTGTCTGCTATATTTTTTAACCAACCTTTTGGCTGAAAAATTCCAACAAGCTGAGTGACTTTTGCAATATCCATAACCGCCTCTTATATTTAAACTGATAAGTGTTTAGCTTTTAAGCATTTATACTTTATTAATCTACTATATCAATGATAAAGCAAAGAATCACAAATAAATACGCTAAAAATAGCAGGGTTTTTAGTCTAACATCTATGCTTTATAAGCCGTATCAGGTAACATCGGATAACTTTATTTTTCACCACAAGATGAATCAGATTTTTATGACATCAGAACGCAAAATCTTAGTAACAAGCGCATTACCTTATGCCAATGGCCCTATTCACTTAGGACACATGCTTGAGTATATCCAGACTGATATCTGGGCTCGATTCCAAAAGCAACGTGGCCACACATGTACTTATGTATGTGCAGATGACGCACACGGCACGCCAATTATGCTTAAAGCGCAAGAGCGCGGCATAACGCCGGAAGCAATGATCGCGCAGACTAAAATTGAGCACATGGCTGATTTTGCTGATTTTAATGTTGGTTTTGATAACTATCATTCAACACACAGTGATGAAAACCGTGAACTAGCAAGCATGATCTACACGCGTTTACGCGACAATGGTCATATCAAAACGCGCGTTATTTCACAGCTATTCGATCCTGAAAAACAAATGTTCTTACCAGATCGCTTTGTTAAAGGTATCTGCCCTGAATGTAAGAGCGAAGATCAAAACGGTGATAACTGTGACAACTGTGGCGCAACGTATTCTCCAACAGATCTAATCTCTCCTAAATCAGTTGTATCTGGTGCTGAACCAGTACTTAAAGATTCAGAGCATTACTTCTTCGACCTGCCTGCTTTTGGTGACATGCTAAAAGAATGGACACGTTCAGGTTCGTTACAAGAAGAAATCGCAAACAAACTAGGCGAATGGTTTGAAGCAGGCCTACAACAGTGGGACATCAGCCGTGACGCGCCTTACTTTGGTTTCGAGATCCCTGATGCGCCAGGTAAATTCTTCTACGTTTGGTTAGACGCACCAATCGGCTACATGGGTAGCTTCAAAAACCTATGTGATCGTAGCGATGACTTAGACTTTGACGAATACTTCAAAAAAGATTCAACGACTGAACTTTATCACTTCATTGGTAAAGACATCGTTAACTTCCACAGCCTATTCTGGCCAGCAATGCTTGAAGGTACGGGTTTCCGTAAACCAACAGCTGTATTTGCACACGGTTTTGTTACTGTAAACGGTAAGAAAATGTCTAAATCACGCGGTACATTCATCATGGCGCGTACTTACTTAGATAACCTAAACCCAGAATACCTACGTTATTACTACGCAGCTAAACTAAGCAACAAGATTGTAGATTTAGATTTAAATCTAGAAGATTTTGCACAGCGCGTAAACTCTGACGTTGTTGGTAAAGTAGTTAACCTTGCAAGCCGTACTGCTGGTTTCATCTACAAACGCTTTGATAAAAAACTAGCAAGCGAAATTTCAGAACCAGAACTACTGGCTGAATTTGTTGCTGCTGGCGATACCATTGCTCAGTACTACGAAACACGTGATTTCAGCAAAGCAATTAAAGAAATCATGGCGCTTGCTGATAAAGCAAATGCTTATATCGCAGACAAAGCACCGTGGCAATTAATCAAGCAAGAAGGTTGTGAAGCTGAAGCACACCTTGTTTGTACTATGGGTATCAACTTATTCCGTATCCTATCGGTTTACTTGAAACCAGTACTACCAGCAATGGTTGCTGAAGTTGAGAAATTCTTAAACGATGATTTCAACTGGGATAGCTACAAAACAGTATTAACTGACCACGAAATCAATAAGTTCAAACCGTTAATGCAACGTGTTGAAATGGACAAAGTTGAAGCAATGGTTGAAGCATCTAAGCAAAACTTAGTGGCTGCTGAAGAAGAGAAAGAAGAAGTAGTTGTTGAAGAAACACCTATTGAACTTGCTTCTGACAAGCACCTTAAAGATGAGCCAATTGGTGAAATGATCGCATTTGATGATTTCGCAAAAGTTGACTTACGTATTGCTAAAATTGTGAAAGCTGAACATGTTGAAGGCGCTAAGAAATTACTTAAGCTAACCTTAGATGTGGGCGGTGAAACGCGTCAAGTATTTGCTGGTATCAAATCAGCTTACGAACCAGAGCAACTTGAAGGTCGCTTAACGGTTATGGTTGCTAACTTAGCACCACGTAAGATGAAGTTTGGTATGTCAGAAGGCATGGTACTTGCTGCTGGTCCTGGTGGAAGCGATATCTTCGTACTAAACCCGGATGAAGGTTCTGAACCTGGCATGCGCGTAATGTAATTAAGTTCGGTTATCTGAATCGTTAACTAAAACGATTCTAATTACTGATTTTTAAAGGGACTCAAGCTTGAGTCCCTTTACTGTTATATAACGTATGATTTATAACTAAATTTAAAACGATAAGAGATTGAAATGACAGCTCAAATTATCCTTGCTAAAGGCAAAGAAAAAGCACTTAAACGTAGACACCCGTGGATCTTCTCTGGCGCAGTACAGAAAGTAAAAGGCGAAGTAGAAGTTGGCGGTACTGTTGATATCATGAGTGCTGGCGGTGAATGGCTAGCAACTGGTAGCTACTCTCCAGAATCTCAAATCCGTGTACGTGTATGGCATTACGACCGTGGCGTAGAAATCGATCAAGCATTCTTTGAAAAACGCATCAAACAAGCACAATCATTACGTGATGAGTTAATCGAAGAAAAAGGCCTAACTGGCTACCGTTTAATCGCTGCTGAATCAGATAGCCTTCCTGGTATCACGATTGACCGTTACAACGATTTCTTAGTATGTCAGCTATTATCAGCGGGTGCAGATTTTCACCGTGAAACATTAGTTGCAGCATTAAGCACACTTTACCCAGAATGCAGCATCTACGAACGTTCAGATGTAGCAGTACGTAAAAAAGAAGGCCTAGAGTTAGTACAAGGCGTTCTTAAAGGTGAAGAGCCACCAGAAGCAGTTATCATCGAAGAAAACGGTGTTAAAATTGAAGTTGATATTAAAGGTGGCCACAAAACTGGTTTCTATCTTGATCAACGTGATAACCGTAAAGCTGCTGCAAAATATGCAAAAGGCAAAGACGTACTTAACTGCTTTAGCTACACAGGTGGCTTCGGTGTTTACGCACTACAAGCTGGCGCTAAATCAATCACTAACGTTGATTTATCACAACCTGCACTAGACATTGCAAAGCGTAATGCAGAGCACAACGAACTTGACCTTTCAAACGCCTCTTTTGAACGTGCTGACGTATTCAAACTGTTACGTCAATTCCGTGAAGAAGGCCGTACGTTTGATACGATCATTCTTGATCCGCCTAAATTTGCAGAAAGCAAAGCACAAATGAAAGGTGCTTGTCGTGGTTACAAAGATATTAACTTCGTAGCAATGCAAGTTCTTAAGCCAGGTGGCACACTGTTAACATTCTCATGTTCAGGCCTAATGGAAGATGGTTTATTCCAGAAAATTGTTGCTGATGCAGCACTAGATGCAGGCAGAGATGCTTATATCGTTGAACGTTTATCACAAGCGGGTGATCATCCAACGGCTAGCTTCTATCCAGAAGGTTATTATCTAAACGGTTTAGTACTAAAAGTTTTATAAATGAGACTTTTAACCTTGTAATAAATCGGTTTTAGTTGCAAAGTGGCACTCAGATAGAATTTTATTCTCTATTCAGTGCCACTTTTAACAAGGCCAATGTTATGAAAGAAAACCTCCTTAAAGCACTTTCGAGCTTACCAGTATCACTTCAAAGCCATGTTCTACCTATAATCTCTAAACCTGGTTTTAAAGGCGTTATCAACGCTGAAGATGTCGACCTATTACAACTGCATTCTGCACTAGAAACGCCTGAATTATTACTGAGTTTATTACCACTCGCAGCCGCATTTTCTGTCGCACCTATTTCCAATTTTAATGTTGGTGCAATTGCACGCGCAGAATCTGGCAACCTGTATTTTGGTGCCAATTACGAATTTACCAACCAAGCATTATTCAATAGTGTTCACGCAGAACAAGCGGCAATCAATAACGTATTTAGCCATCATGAATCAGCGATTTTAGATATTACAATCACTGCAAGTCCATGTGGCCACTGCCGTCAATTTATGAATGAATTAAGCTGTGCAAATGAATTAATTGTCAATCTAGCGGCAAGCGGTAGTAAACCATTATCGGCACTATTACCTGACTCTTTTGGTCCAATTGATTTGGGCGTAACAGCTCCCCTACTTGCTTCTGAAGCAGCAGAGTTAACACTGACTGGTAACGAATCAACGCTGACAGAAGCAGCACTACAGGCGGCAAATACAAGTTATGCACCTTATAGTCATTGTCATGCAGGTATTGCGCTAAACACTCAGGATGGCGAGACAATTACTGGACGTTATATTGAGAATGCGGCATTTAACCCGTCATTATCGCCATTACAGTCAGTATTGATCAATTTAAATTTAGCCGGTTACACATTGGCTGATATTGAAGCGATGACGCTAGTTGAAAAAGCAGAAACGAAGATGAGCCATGCACAAGCAACACAAGTGCTGGTTTCAGAAATGAATATAGAAAATTATCAGCATGTATTTGCTAATTAAGTACGTGTGCTTTACATACTAAGCACTAAAAATGAAAGCATCAACGATCATAAGATACTCGATGCTTTCACTGCTGTTATTCAATGAAGTGACGATATATAAATAAAGTCACTTCATGAAAAACAAAAGTTACAGAACACCCAGTTCACGTAATCTTTCGTTCAAGTAGCTTTCAGACGTATAACGCTCCGAAATAACCACTTCAGCTTTAGCATGCAAGAATAGCGGTAAAGATACACGCGCTTTTGTCATGTCCGCACCTTCTGGATTAATTACGCGATGCGTTGTTGATGGGAAGTAACCACCAGACGCTTCTTGTAGCATGTCACCAATATTAATAATGATGTTACCAAAATCACTTGGTACGTCTAACCAAGTACCATCTTTCTGGAGTACTTGTAGGCCAGGTTCATTTGCTGCCGGTAATACCGTTAGCATATTGATGTCTTCATGCGCAGCTGCACGGATAGCACCGACTTCTTCATTACCTGTCATTGGTGGGTAATGTAGTACGCGTAATAACGTGCGCGAGCTTTCTTCAACCATTTTTGATAATGGAATGCTGTATTTTGCAGATACGTCAGCTGGTGAGAATTCTTCAACCCAATCCAGTAATTCAGCTGCAAGTGCATTTGCTTTTTCGTAGTACGCTAGAATATTTTCTTTTAATGACTCAGGAATACGACCCCAAGTGTATACATGGAAATACTCTTTAATATCTTTAACGCTGTGACCTTTTGCTGTTTCTGAAATAGCAGCAGGGAAAAAGCCATCTTGCGTTTCAGGTTTGAACAAGAAGTCATGCTTTTCTTCAGTTTCGAAGAATGCTTGCCACTCAGTGTAAATCGCTTGAACTAATTCCGCATCAATCGGATGATTAGTTAAAACACCAAAACCTGTTTCACGAAGTGATTTTACAAACGCTTCGCCGCTGTTTTCTGCACGGTAATCAATTGCTACTAATGTCATTTTATATACTTCTTTGTAAAATATTATGCGGATGATAGAAATTATCGAACATAATGTCTACTATTTCTCCTTATTTTAGCTATATCTGTTCGTAAATAATGCATACACACATATACCGTCGTTCATAAACGATACTATCTAGTTTTGAATGAAACGCAGTGTATGAAAGTAACGATATATCTGCCTGTAATATTTAACTCTCAGAAAATAAAAAGGGCTACATAAATGCAGCCCTTTTCGTGTTAACAGATTAAATATCGACGTAATAAACCTGTCAGTAAACACGCAATATTATTGTTCTAAACCATTCAAGTAAGAAATAGTCGCCGCCATTTCTTCTAATGTTTTATGTGCACTTGAGTTAACTAAGTATTTACCTTTCACTAAGAATGCAGGTACTGATGCAATGTTCGAGTTAGTCACAATAGCTTCAGCTCCAATCATTTTTTGATACACAACTTCATGCTCTGCTTCACTTAAATCAATTGGGCTCTTCATGTTATATTTAGCAAAGATTTCGATCATTTGTGCTTTTTTCTGCTCTGGCGTCATTGCTGCCGCAGGTTCTTCTTTTTTAGGTTCTTCACCGCCATGGCCATGATCATCACCACCGTCTTGCGTGTAAGCAAATAGCTCAGCCATCATCTCTTCACTTGGTTTGCCATCACTTTGGATCTCAGCCGCATAATAAACATAAGCTGAACGCTGTGCACTTTCATTAAATGTCACGTGCGTTTTCGCCATGTCCACTTTCGCCAACTCTTCAATCACAGGAATCATTGACTCCATATTACGACAGTTACCACATGCAAGAGAAAAGATTTCTACAACATCAGGTAAGTCAGACATTGGTGTAGGGATAATTGTATATTCAGTTCCTTCTTTTGGACTAGTGTCCTCGCTGCAACCAGCAAGGGCAAAGAAAGAAACAAAAACGAGTAACAGTGGCTTAAAGAGTGATTTCATAAAATAGTGGACCATAAGTTGAAGATGGGGTTGAAAAGATCGAGAGCGTATAACGTATAATTAATACTGTCGAATAAGATTACCTAGCTTTACTTTCGTTATGATTTAGATCAATTAAGCCAAAATATTCATATTCTCCACTTAATTGATAGACATAAATAACATTTTGAATAAGCATTACAAAAGAGCAATTAAACCAATAGCTTATGTATTAAATAGATATTAATCACGCAGTACATCAAATATACAGAATAAACAGCGCCAAAGGTGATCCAGATGCAGCTTATTATATAAACGAATGTACAATAAATATCCTTATAGATATTATTCAATTTATAGCACTATTCCATAAGCATGCTATCGATTAATTTTATAAGGGATTAACGAACGTGAATTTTTTATCTAGTTTTAAAGGACGTATCATTACAGTTGTAATGTTACTTGTTATTTCATCGCTGGTGATTGCTAGCTTTATTTCTTATCAACAATTATCTACTTCTATTGTCAGTAATATAGATAAATATTCACACTTACAAGTTGATAGTACTGCAAATAAAGTAAACACCTGGTTCCAAAGTATTAAGAAAGGCCTCGTCGCTACCGCACCTGACTTTGCTGAACCTCGTGATGACGCACAGTTATTATTGATGGTGAAACAGGTATCTCTCGCTACCAACGCAAATGACATTTTGGCTGGTTATGAAGACGGTAAAGCAATTACAGTAATAGATGGCAAGCTAAGCTTAGATAGTTATGACCCACGTGACCGTGACTGGTATAAAAACGCAAAACAAAAAGGGTCAACAATCATCACCGGAATTTACAATGATGCGACAACCGGTGGATTGATGATCAGTATCGCAGAACCTTTCTATCATAACGGCCAGTTTACAGGGGCCTTATTAGCAGATATGCCTCTAGAAACAGTAAGTAACTTTATTCAGAATTCATCGTTTGCAAATACCACACTTAGTTTATATGACATGACAGGCATGACCATCGCGTCAACAGATAAACACCAAGTTGTAGGTAAGTCGATGGACTCCACTAGTGCCGTATTAACACCATTTAAAAATACGCTGTCAAATAACCAAAAAGGTACATTCGAATTTAACCAAGGTCAGGTAACAACACTTGCTTATTTCACGACATTAAACCTTGATGATGCCATATCTTGGAAAGTAGCAATTACTGTAAACAAGTCATCTCACTTTATCGCCATAGCCGAAAGTTTAGAGAGTGCATTTATCACTGGACTTATTCTTGTCTTCTTAGCCAGTATTATCATTTTAGTCGCGTTGAACCGTTTATATCAACCTATCCTATCGTTAAAAGAAACCATCGTAGACTTGGCCGAAGGTAATGGTGATTTAACTCGCCGTATTAAAGTACACAGTAACGATGACTTAGGCCAAATAGCAGAAGCAGTAAACAGATTCACAGCCAATTTACAAAGTATGATGCTCGAAATATCTCAGTCAACAGAGTACATCACCGATGGTATTAGCGCACTTCGTTCGCAAACAGAGCATAATAATAACGTGCTGTTAGACCACGCAAGTGAAACTGAACAAATTGTTGTTGCGATCACCGAGATGAGTTCAACAGCTGACAGTGTTGCTCAAAGTGCCGCGCAGTCTGCCACATTTACACAAAAATCAACCGATGAAGCCAGACGCTCAAAAGAAGTCGTGCAAGGTGCGGTTCATGGTGTCGCCGAATTAGTTAGCGAAGTTGACACCATGGCGATTAGTATTCAAACGATGAACGAAGATACGAATAAGATCAGCTCTGTGCTTGGTGTCATTGGTGAAATAGCCGACCAAACTAACTTACTCGCACTAAACGCTGCCATTGAAGCTGCCCGCGCAGGAGAGCAAGGTCGAGGCTTTGCCGTTGTTGCCGATGAAGTCAGAACCTTGGCAGCAAGAACACAAAAAAGCACTGCAGAAATTAATGACATGCTAACGCGTTTACGTCATGGTGCTGATTCGGTTGTTAAAGCAATGCATACTACAAAAGCAAGCTGTGAACAAACAGCGGAAACAACTGAAAGTGTTAATCACAATTTAGATTCAATGACGGAATCAGTATTAGAAATTAATGACCTTGGCATTCAAATTGCCACTGCAGCCGAAGAACAAAGCTCAGTAACAGAAGAAATTAACCGTAATATGACATCAATTCAAACTATGGTGCACCAGTTAAAAAACAACAGTAATAAAACACTTAATAATACGCACGATCTGGCGAGCAACAATACGCATTTGATCTCTATAGTGAGCCAATTTAAGCTTAAATAAATCCCTCCTTATTATACGCATTAACCCTACTCAGCTAGGGTCAATGCGTACTGCTTGGCTTCATTCCTTATCATCGAAGAACAATTATAAATCAGATAACAGCCCTCCAGCCCTATCAGAATTTATCACTTAATGGTTACATTTGTTATATTTACGTGATCAATGTCACTCACTGATAACTTTAAATGCGATATTACGTTTTCCTGCCGATAAGCTAATAACAATGTAGGAGCGATAGTGCTATCGCAGTAATTCGAGTGGACTCACTCGATACTAATTAATATAAAGGATGTACCCACGTGAATTTCTTATCAAGTTTTAAAGGCCGGATAATTACAGTCGTGATACTACTGCTCATCACGACGCTCGCAATTTCTAACTTTCTTTCTTATCGCCAAATGTCATCACTCATGAAAGATGACATTGATAAGTATTCAACGCTAAAAGTCTCTAGTACATCCGAAAAAGTAAACGCGTGGTTCCAAACAATCAAAGACGGTTTGATTGGTACGGCACCTGATTTTTCTGTACCGCGTGACGATGAACAACTTAATTTAATGGTGACACAAATTAACGCGTCAACAAAAGCAACAGATATTCTTGTTGGCTTTGAAGATGGCCGCTCTTATAGCGCGTCAGCAGGACGACGTTACGTTAATGATTACGACCCGCGATCACGCGGTTGGTATGAAGAAGCAAAGCGCCAAGGTAAAACAATTGTCACACCTATGTATAAAGATGCATTTACAAAAAACTTGCTAGTGAGTATTGCGGAACCCTTTTACAAAGATGGACAACTACAAGGTGTATTATTAGCTGACGTTGAATTAAATGTCCTTGAAGATATCGTTAAATCATCTGCATTTGATCATGCGACAACCAGTTTATTTGATGAATTCGGCACCGCGATTGCTTCTACCAATAAAATCGATAATCCAGGTAAATCAAAACTTGCTGATAACGCCGCACTTGCACAGTTACAACAGGAAATGTTAGCGGCTGATGAAGGTAAACTCATCCACTCTGTTAACGGTAAAGAAAAAATCAGCTATTTCGAATCTGTTAAGCTAGATAAAACATTAAGCTGGCACATATTAGTCACCCTCGATAAAGAAGCACACCACGCTATCATTACCGACAGCTTAGAAGATTCGTTAACCACTGCAGTAATAATGACTATTATTGTGTCGTTATTAATTTACGTTTGCTTGAATAAACTTTACCAACCAATCCTCGCATTAAAATCAACTGTACAAGATCTCGCACGCGGTAATGGTGATTTAACACAACGATTGGATGTAACGAGTCAAGATGACTTAGGTCAAATTGCCGAAGCAGTAAATACCTTTATTATCAACCTACAAACTATCATGCTCGATATTTCACAATCATCAACGCATATTTCTGCCGGTATTGAGCAACTACGTACTCAGACTGAATATAACAATACAGTGTTAATTGACCATGCAAGTGAGACTGATCAAGTTGTTGTCGCCGTCACTGAAATGAGTTCAACAGCCGACAGTGTGGCACAAAGTGCAGCACAGAGTGCTACCTTCACACAAAAATCAACTGATGAAGCACATCAGTCTAAAAATGTCGTTCAGGGTGCAGTAAACGGTGTAGCAGACTTGGTTAATGAAGTTGAAGCAATGGCGCTTAACATTCAAACCATGAATGAAGACACACATAAGATAAGTACTGTACTCAGTGTGATTGGTGAAATTGCAGATCAAACTAACCTACTCGCACTAAATGCCGCGATTGAAGCAGCACGCGCTGGCGAACAAGGCCGTGGTTTTGCCGTGGTAGCTGATGAAGTTCGTACACTGGCAGCAAGAACACAACAAAGTACCTCTGAAATTAATGAAATGCTGACCCGTTTACGTAATGGTGCAGATACTGTTGTAAAAGCAATGGATACCACCAAGTTAAGTTGTCAACAAACTGCGGATACAACCGCAAGTGTCAACGATAGCCTAGACTCAATGACAACGTCTGTGATGCAAATTAACGACCTTGGTATTCAAATTGCGACTGCCGCTGAAGAGCAAAGCTCAGTAACGGAAGAGATTAATCGTAATATGACGATGATTCAGAATATGGTTTCTCAGCTAACTGAAAACAGTGACAAGACGATGGATAGCACACATAGTCTTTCTAGCTCGAATGAGCAACTAATGACCATTGTGGGGCAATTCAAACTTAAATAAATAAGCCATATACAGGCCTTTATCATTTAAAGGCCTGTATTTAACATTCACTTCTATTTTTTTTCACTTAATTTTCTGTCTTCATTTACTTAATAATCTACTGCCCACACTGTAACGCACTCAATTTAAAGATGATTATTTTATCTAAAACACACTTCAAATGTAAGCGTTCGTCATTGAATCTAGATTGTGTAATTTAACTATATACAACCACCCGTCCCATCTATATTATCCGCTAAATTGTATATATCAAACGATATGTACATATGATATTTTATCGAAAAATAAATACTAACGAACAAATAATTAGCACTTTAAAGGATTTTATCTCGTGGACTTTTTAACTAGTTTTAAGGGCCGAATCATCTCGGTCGTTATTTTATTATTGATAACCTCACTGACTATTGCGAGTTTCATCTCCTACAAGCAATTATCAACTTCGATGGTAGAGAGTATTGATCAATATTCAGAACTTAAAGTCGAAAGCACAACAGATAAAATTACAGATTGGTTTGTCACAATTGAAAACGGATTAGCTAAAACAGCGCCTAGTTTTGCAACCACGCGTGATAATCAACAGACATTACGTATGGTGAGACAGGTTGCAAATGCAACTCAAGCAACCGATATTATCGCAGGCTATGAAGATGGCCGTACATTTAGTGCATTAGATGGGCAAGTGCCGCTCTCTGCATTCGATGCAAGAACCAGCGCTTGGTATAAAGCAGCAAAACTAAATCGCACAACAAGCATTACCGATATTTACAAGCATTCGATCTCTGGTGAACTAATCATTAGTATCGCTGAACCTTTTTATGAAAACGGTCAACTTAAAGGGGTACTACTTGCTGATATAAACCTTAATATGCTAAAAGAAATGGTGAGTAAATCCGCATTCTTTGGTGCAACAACCAGTCTTTACGATATTAATCGTATGACAATTGCATCAACAGATAAACGAGAAAATATTGGTAAAGAAATGCAACGCTATAACAAACGTTATGCAGCACTTCAAACACAAATATTTCAAAATGACACAGGTACATTTGAATTCAAGGCTGATGGAAAAAATCAAATTGTGTATTATAAAACCTTACAGTTAGATGATAAATCGAGCTGGAAGATTGCTATCACTATTGATAAATCAGTACACTTTGCACCTGTCTCCCGCGGTCTAAATAACGCTATCATTTCAAATGCCCTGCTTGTTATCATCGCATCTCTTATTATATTTGTATCCCTGTCACGCTTATACCGTCCAATTCTTGCGTTAAAAGCTACAATCTTAGATTTAGCAAAAGGCGATGCCGACCTGACTCGACGTTTAGACGTGAACAGCCGCGATGACCTCGGGCAGATTGCGGAATCGGTCAATGCATTTGTCAGTAATTTACAACGCATGATGTTAGAAATATCAGATTCAACAGAACATATTTCAATGGGTATCGAGCAATTAAAAGCACAAACAGAACAAAACAATGCTGTACTTATCGACCATGCGAGCGAAACAGACCAAGTGGTGGTCGCTGTAACAGAGATGAGTTCTACTGCCGATAGTGTCGCACAGAGTGCAGCACAATCAGCGACCTTTACTCAACATTCAGCTGATGAAGCCCACCAATCAAAAGCCGTTGTCGAAGGCGCGGTTCACGGTGTTGCAGATTTAGTTAATGAAGTTGAAGCAATGGCGCTTAACATTCAAACCATGAACGAGGACACCCATAAGATAAGCAAGGTATTAAGTGTGATTGGTGAAATTGCAGATCAAACTAACCTACTTGCATTAAACGCAGCAATTGAAGCAGCTCGCGCAGGTGAACAAGGTCGTGGTTTTGCGGTTGTCGCAGATGAAGTTCGCACCCTTGCAGCGAGAACACAACAAAGCACATCTGAAATCAATGAGATGCTTGCGCGTTTACGTAACGGTGCCGATATGGTTGTACGCGCGATGGATATCACGAAAGCAAGTTGTCAGCAAACAGCTCAAACAACAGCAAGTGTAAATGACAATCTCGACTCAATGACAAGTTCGGTCATGCAAATTAACGATCTGGGTATTCAAATTGCGACGGCTGCTGAAGAACAAAGTTCTGTAACAGAAGAAATTAATCGTAACATGACGATGATCCAAAGTATGGTCAATCAACTTACCGAAAATGGTGAGAAAACAATGGATAGCACACGTAATTTGGCAAGCAGTAATGAGCAATTATTGACGATTGTGGATAAATTCAAACTGAAGTAATAATGAAGTAATGCATTAAGCTTTGTGGTCTATTTTTATAACCACAAAGCTTTTTAATATGTAAAAAAGAATATCCTCTGCATTAAACCTCTATTACAACAGCTTACAAAACCCTACCCTAAGAAACATATGGATGATAGTATATTGAAATAATCGCCATCCGCTGAATTTATATCGGCAAATCAGTTAAATGGCAACATTTCTAACTATTAAAGGGTATAGGTTCACGTGAATTTTCTATCAAGTTTTAAAGGGCGAATAATTTCGGTCATTATTCTACTCCTAATAATCACTTTAACGATCTCTAATTTCTTTTCTTACCGTCAATTATCTTCTTCAATGTCGAGTAATATCAATGATTACTCTATGTTGAAAGTTGACACTACATCCGCAAAAATTAACACCTGGTTTCAAACAATCAAAGAAGGTTTAATTGCAACGGCACCTGATTTTGCACAAACACGCAGTGACGCGCAAATACACCTCATGGTAAAACAAATCACAGCGGCAACAAAAGCCAGTGATATCGTTGTTGGCTTTGCTGATGGTCGTTCTTATGGCGCGGCAAGTGGTAAACGAGATTTAACAAGTTATGACCCTCGTACACGTGATTGGTATACATTGGCACAGCAAAAACGCGGTCCGATTGTAACGGCAATGTATAAGGATGCATTAACAAAACAATTACTGATTAGTATTTCTGCACCCTTCTATAAAGATGGTCAGTTAGCAGGTGTACTCCTTGCTGATATTGAGCTTGGTGTTTTGAATGATATGGTACGTGAATCTTCATTTGCGAATGCTGTCACCAGTTTACATGATAATCAAGGCACAACCATCGCCTCAACCGAGCAGATTCGTAATCCAGGCCAGAGTAAATTATCTGATGATGCTGGCTATGCACCACTACAACGAGAGATGCTAACAAAAGATGAAGGTGTAACAAACTTCACTGTTAACGGTGCGGATAAAGTCAGTTATTTTGAAGAAATTAAACTTGATGATTCAATGAGCTGGCATTTACTTATCACGATTGATCAATCAGCACATTACGCAACAGTAAAAGAGCTATTAGAAGAAAGTGTATTTAGTGCCCTACTACTTATCCTGATTGCTTCAGCGATTGTATATGCAGCACTTAACCAGCTATACCGTCCAATTTTGGCATTAAAATCTACAGTTGTAGACCTTGCACAAGGTAATGCCGATTTAACACAACGCCTCACTGTAAACAGCAATGATGATTTAGGTCAAATCGCTGAAGCAGTGAATCGCTTTGTGATCAACTTGCAAGATATGATGCTAGAGATTTCACAATCAACAGAGCATATTTCAGCAGGCATCGAGCAATTAAGATCGCAAACTGAACAAAACAATACGGTATTAACTGATCATGCGAGTGAGACAGACCAAGTCGTTGTAGCCATCACAGAAATGAGCTCAACAGCAGACAGTGTTGCTCAAAATGCAGCGCAATCAGCGACATTCACTCAACAGTCTGCCGATGAAGCACACCAGTCTAAAGCGGTTGTAGAAGGCGCTGTACACGGGGTTGCTGACTTGGTAAATGAAGTCGAAGCAATGGCGCTTAACATTCAAACAATGAATGAAGATACTGACAAGATCAGTAGTGTATTAAGTGTCATCGGTGAAATTGCCGACCAAACTAACTTACTTGCATTAAATGCGGCAATTGAAGCAGCACGTGCTGGTGAGCAAGGTCGTGGTTTTGCGGTTGTTGCAGATGAAGTACGCACGCTAGCAGCTCGTACACAGCAAAGCACCTCAGAAATTAACGAGATGCTTTTACGCCTACGAAACGGCGCTGATATGGTAGTTCGTGCGATGGATATTACCAAAGCAAGCTGTCAACAAACAGCAACGACAACTGCAAGTGTGAACGATAACCTAGATTCAATGACAACGTCTGTGATGCAAATTAATGACCTTGGTATTCAGATCGCGACAGCAGCCGAAGAACAAAGCTCAGTAACGGAAGAAATTAACCGTAACATGACGATGATCCAAGGCATGGTTAATCAACTTACCGAAAATGGTGACAAAACCATGGACAGTACCCGTAACCTAGCAAGTTCAAATGAACAGTTAGTGGCAATTGTTGGTCAGTTTAAACTGAAATAATGCTAACAAATAAGTCATACTAACGAATAAGTAATTCAAGCCACCTTAAATAGTTTTAAGGTGGCTTTTTATTAATCCTATCTCAAGCCATCTTTAATTAAAATGCCCCAAACCGTACCCGTACTCGAGATCATCTGGCCCTTGCCATTGCTGATGCCTGTCATATAGCGTATCAAGTGAGCCAATAAAATCCTCACCGAGTTCATTTCTGGTGTCTGATAATACCGAGTAGCTTCCTGACTGCGCAATTTCGACGGCAGGCGATGGTGAAGAACTGGGGATTAAACGGTAAATATTTCGAGATACACGCGCACTACGGATGGTTTCTTTGACTAGCTTAGCAGTAGCGACTTTACCCGCAGTATACTTACCTAGGCTCGGTCCAGATTTTGATCCTAAGCGAGAGTGCTTTGTGCCCAGTTTTAGTGCTGTTGAGTTTGAGCCGGTAACTTTATCCTTTGCCATTCTTGCGGGTACACGAGCGCCAAAACCGACCTTAAAGATATTACTACCGACTTTTAAAATTAACCCCGCCTTGGCTAAAGTCTCATTACCGTTAAATGCAGAGGCGGCTTGAAGTGAAGTACCTACCGTATCAACCGTTTCGGCACTGAGTTCTGCTTTGGATAACCATTTAGATTTTGAAAATTTTTGAAAGGTGCTATCAGACTGCTGCCCCATTTTCTTAAGCTGCTTTGCACCATTGTCTACCGCTTTTACACCACTTAACGAGACAGAAGAGGCTCCACTTGCTAGGTTCGAAACGATAGACGCTTTTGAAAGTGCATCGTAAGACGGATGCGACGGATCATCAATAACGGCTGCCGCGATACCCGTTGCACCAGATATCAGCGATGTAGTTAACTTTGTCAAACTAAGCGCAAGCGTTGGAATGCTCGATAATCCCCCAGTCATAACAGTTGTTACCATATTAGCAATGCCATACATGATACGTAAAATCCCCCCAACAATACCACTCACGTCAGCTCTACCGCTGGGATCTATATTATTAATGGGATCGTTTGAGGCAAAAGAATATCCGTTCAAACCACCGTCACCAAACGGTGCCATTTCACCATCAAATTGGTGGAAACTACCTAAGGCTGGGTTGTAAACACGGTAGCCATTGCCAAGGTGATACATATCCAGTGCAAAATCTTTCGGCTGGCCATTAAATCCAACAGGGTTTTCAAAAATAATGGCTGGATCTACCGTTGTCGTGGATTTAGCGAGCAGTGTTTTTGGTGCATAAATGGCGATACCAGTCATAATCGCGCTGAACTTAAAAAATTGTCGTCTTGATAATCCATTATTCATGATGAAAACTCCTTCGTATAGCCAGAACCAAATGGCGTGTAGGTATTGACCGACTGCTTCAATTGGTCTTGTGAACGAGTCCAAGTCGATAGCACACTACCGTTCGTATCTGTTGCCATATATTGATAAGTCACTTCGTCAACGACCCTGCCAATAACGTTATCATCAACACCAATATAACTCGTACTATGGATAGACGAACATTCATTGGCAATTGAATTGAATTGATAGTAGAGATAAATCGTATCGCTGTTAAAAGGGCGCTGAGATATTAAAAAGCCTCGCGCATCATATTGGTAGCTATTAATGCTGTTACCATTACTGTCACGGATTGACTTGAGCCTATTAAATACATCGTATTCATACTGATTTCCTAGCTCATCATTGGTTAAGTTTCCCGCGCTATCATGCGTTATAGGGTAATCGATATGTTGAGTTGATATGTTTGATAACTGAGTTTTATTGAATGCGTGGTATTGATAGTCAGTACTAATCGCTTCGCTAGCAGTACTGTATGTCGTTAGTTTTGAGTCAATATTGTCGTAAATATCAAAGTTGAACGCTTGATTGGTCAATTGACCTATATTATCGCGAGGCGTTAGCTCCCCGGTAGCATTGTACTGAGTCAACCTGCCTATTTGATCATATCCCATATCTTCGTTAGTATTTCGTTTCCCCGTGATCGTGATCTGCCTGTTATCAATCTTTAGATTATTCAAATAACGAATAGACAAATCAACCTCCAGCTCACCACCTTTATGTGTTTTTCTCCCACTTTCCACACCAAAAGAATTGTAATATATGGTATTTATAAATGAGTCATATCCATTGCTATAAGTGTATTCAGTTGGCCTACTGTATGCGTCATAATTAATGACGATAGAGTTATGACCGATGCCGCTTTTACTTACAAAGTCAGTGCGTTCTATACGGCAAAGGGAATCATAAGTGACCACTTTAGACATTCCCACAAAATCCGTTTGCTGTAAAAGCACACCCATCGGACTATAGGTATAACTTGCAGTTAGTTCCTTGTCCTCCTCTGTAATATTTACTGATTCAGAAACAAGTTGCTCTAAATTGTTGTAAACATAAGTGATGGCACAATTTGAATTGGTTTCTCGAATGAGTCGACCTTGATTATCATACTGATATGTTGAGGTATTATTTTCATCCCCATCAACAATAACGGCCGTCTTCTCACCCCAAAATGGTTCGTATGTAATTTCAATCGTACTACCTGATTCAGTCTCAACACTGGTGGCTTTGGAAGATGAGCCCGTATAATCAAAGTTTATAGCGGTACCCTCAAATTTCGATTCTGTTGTTACTCGCCCTAAACCGTCATAAGCCCTTTGTCCCATGGGCGTATTATTAACACTCACTTGTGTCGTCAATAAATCATTAGTGAATGAAGCATAGTGAATATCTATCTTTATTTTTACGTCATCATCATAAAAGTATTGCTCAATTAACCTTTCGTTATCGTCATATTGGTAAAAAGTCTCTAAATCATTTTCATCAACAGTCTTAATTAATTGGTGTGCACTGTTGTAATCATTAATGGTTTCGGAAAACTCTATGTCATCAGGATCGTATTTTAAAATAGAGAGTTCTTTACCTACGATATTATATGTTGTAACTGTTCGAGTAAGACCTTCGATATAATGATTGGACTGCATGGCCACAACATCATTTTGAAATATTTCAACAGTATCATCAGGATAAGTCACTTTTGATATTTCGCCCCAATGATCATACTCTCGATACTCATGCATTGGCTTAGCTATCGAATTAATCCTGTCAAAACTTGATTGCTGTATAATTTGACCTTGCGCATCATAAATGAATTCATTGGATTTAAAGAGAGTGGCTTCATTATTTTGCTGATAAATACTAATGAGATTGTTCGCATTACTAAACTTGAAAATCTTGTTTCTACCCGTTGAATCGCTTATTGCTAGCTGGTTTTCACCATCTCCTATTGTATAGTCATAATTTCTCGAAATTTTAACGCTGTTATTGTGTGCCCAGCTTTCAGAAATCACTCTATCTAAGTCATCATGCTCTGTACTGACACTGATCCCTTGTTCATCCAGTGCGTACATCATATTGCCGGTTAAGTAGCTAAAGTCTTCACGTTTTAATGTCGTGTATCCATCATGCGTACGTAAGGTATTCGTAATTGAGAGATAAGAAGTGTCAAAAAGGTAACGATGAGATATGTGACTGGTAGATCCGTTAACGGTAGTGGACTTAGATTCAATGCGACCAAACATGTTGTTGTCGGCTTTATCTTCGTAATAAATCATAGCGACTTCGCTGTTGTGATTTATTTGTTTGATTGGCACGACGAAAATACCGTCATTGTTTAACATCGTAATTTCTTTATATTCGACGTGTTTTGAACGATAAGGCGTACCACCTAAGCTTGCGCCTGGTAAATGAAAATTTTCCGATTTTAAAAATCGGACAATGCCATAAGGTGCCTCAGGGCATTGCGCTTCAACCCCTTCTAAAGGGTAGTATTCATAGTAGCTAACACTGCCATCTTCATAAAAATTGGCGAGGATATTACCGTATATGTCATAGTCATATGTATTAGTTTCTGTTCGTTCACCACTGCTACTATAAAAAGTGACTTTCTGTTCACGCGCTAAGCTGTAGTTTGCTGGTTGATCACTGATCTTCCAGTTCAAGTTGGCAAAATAGGCGTAATCCACAACCTGATAACAAAATTCACCGTCATAAAACTGTTCTTTATCTACCAAATGATATTTATTGTAATGCCTTGTTATTTTCACATCACCATTAATAATTTCATCACTTGAATAGGTGTAGTCAGATAATGCTTTAAATAAAGTATCTTCATCTTTATCCCATGACACGCCACTGTTATAACCTAAAAAATTAAGCGTCGAGTAGTCGTATATAATGGTTTGTGATGGTTGACCATTCTCATAGATACTTTGAAATTTAGTGACATAAGGATAGTGACTCATAGGTGAACCAGATGGCGTTTTATGGCCCAGTTCTTTGTACCATATATAATCAACTTGACCTGTCGGGTGGATAACGGTATTGATCACTTTTACGTTAAGACTATATAAGGTCTCGTAGTTGATACGAGTTAATAAGTCTTCAGTGTTTGGCAAGGTTACTCGATCTAACTTTGAGCCCATTTTATAAAGCGTAATATGTCTTTCTTCACCTGTTATCGAGATTAAACTCACTTTTGTGTATGCATTAGTGGTCCAGTAATCAGTATTGAGCTCATTGCCGACACTGTCTGAAACACAGATTAAACGATAGCTACCACTATGTGCGGCGTAGTCAAAATATATTTCTTGGCCATGTGGAGATACTCGTCGTTGCAGTGTGCCGCTACTCCAATCCACAAATTCTGTTTCACCATTTTTATAAGCAATTTTTAGCCCACTTCTGGCAGACTCTCCAGGCTTAGAAATATTACTCATATAATAAACTTTGGTATCTTGGAGTTTTTTATAAGGAATAACGTATTCTTCTAAATCAGAATCATATTGAATTCTAAATCGCTGCCCATTTTTAAGCGTGAGGTTATAATTGCTTTTATCAAAGTGGGTTATATATAGCTTCCACCCTATTCCATATCCGTAATCATTTGTATCAAACGGATTGTAATAAATTTTCTTTTCAAAGTTGGGGCCCGACAGGTTATTCGCTAATAATGTCCCAAGACTAAACTCCAATGAGAATGAACCGGTACGAACGTCTACACCTGAGCTAATAAATTCACTAAAATTAAATGCGTTACTCGTCATGTCCATAACATCACCCTGTGTTAGGTATTAATATAAAAAAGCTCATCAATCTGATGAGCCTTATTATTTAGATTTTGTCTATCGAAGCACTAAATCGTCATCATCATTACCAGTGCCGAACTTAAGAGACAAGGAATGAGTGGTTCCATAAAAGTCAGTTATAGATAATTCATTAGCTCGCCTATCGGACTCTCCATTAGCGATGGAATTATCACCTTGATAATTGACACACACATTTTGGCTTGAAGCGTTTTTAATGCACTTTTTATCTGCGATCATGTAGTATTCTTCATGCATCTGATATAAAAGGAATGATGTAACTAATGATGGTGTTGAAGGAGGTGATATGATTGAAAGATCAAATGAACCCACAGTATCGCTATCCTCATTAATATGTTCAATGGTTTCTACTTTACTTGAATCATAAGCCCATAATCCAACCCAGCTAGATACACCTACAGCCCCCTGATAATCTCGTAATACATAAAATTCAGAGTCACTGTTCAAGCGAAGATTCGAAGATATTGCTTCTACCGCTCCATTACTATATTGAATATCATGAATTTGAACGTATTCACTTTGGCTATGCAGTTCATACACTTTTGCAAGATGATACTTTTCGTCTCTTATCGTGTCCGACTTTAGTTCAAACCCGATAGGTTTAGGTTTTTGGGCTGAGATATGAACTCTCGACATGTTATCACCTATACATGAGGTTTTAGCGATGATTTTATCATTACTTTGCATGCCTTTTACGACAACACATATTTCTGCTGTCGCAGGAAGATCATTCGTTTTTCTTATAAAACGTGTTTCACGATATGGTTCCCACTCTGCGTCTGTAATTGTGATATCTTCCTCGTTATTACGTTGTTCAGTTGAAGATTGGCTTGATAATATTTCATGTAAATAGTCATTTCCAACCTCCTCAACAGCCCATTCTTCATCAGTCTCAATTGGGGTCATTTCATAAAAATCACATAAAGTGATATCCGTAAATGAAAATCCTCCTAGAGCCTTATAATCAATAGCGATTTCTGCTTGCATGTTACCATTAGCATAGATATCCCCACTTCCAAGTACGCTAATCGATACGTTATATAACTCTTCTTCAGCTCCTATGGGGGATATCTCACGGCAAGAGTCATTGGCGAATGTAGCCCCAGAAAAAAAGAGAGTTATTAATAAAATAGATTTTTTCATATTTATCATCCTAATTAATATTTCCATGAAAGTTAGGCCCAAAGGCCAATAAAAAGGCTCATCAATCTGATGAGCCATTTAATTCTATTAATAAATGAACAAATCGTCATTATCGTTCCCGTTACCGAACTTAACAGTCAGTGAACGAGCGGTACCATAAAAGTCAGTTATCGTTAAATCGTTAGTCAATCTATCTGACACTAATTGCATGTGTGATGTATCTCCATCATAATTAATGCAGTCATTCATACCGTAAATACATTCTGCACAAAAATTATCTGCGATCATGAAATTCTGTTCATGTATTTGAAATAAAAAGAATGATGTAATTAATGATGATGTAGAAGGTGGTGTTATAGTAGAAAGAGAAAATGAACCGACACTATGAGAAATCGCATTAATATGCTCTATTTCGTAGACTTTGCTGGAATCATAAGCCCATACTCCAACCCAACTAGATTCCCAATTTCCTTTTTGATAGTCTCTTAGTACATTATAACTAGAGCTACCGTTTAGACGAAGAATCGAAGCTGTGGCTTCCTTTACTCCATTGCTATATTGGATATCCTTGACTTGAATAACCTGATTAACACTGTGCAGTTCATAAACTTTCGCACGATTATTTTTTTCGTCTCTAATTTTTTTAGATTTTAATTCAAACTCTGCTGGTTCAGGTAGTCCCGCTGCAATATGTATGCTAGACATGTCATCGCCAATACATGACGTTTTAGCGATTAACTCCCCGTCACTTTGCATACCCGTTACGACAACACAGACATCTGCTGAGACAGGCTCATTACCAGTGGTTCTTAAATAACGAGTATCGTAAAATGGTATCCAATCACCCATATTAGTATTTACATCTTCAAGACTGTCATCGTTTGAAGACTGTCTTGATAAGATCTCATGTAAATAGTCATTTTCTATTTCATCAACTTTCCACTTACCTTTTGCCTCTATAGGTTCCATTTCATAAGCATCACACAAGGTGATATTCATTAATGAAAACCCGCCTTGCGCTTTATAATCAACTCTGATTTGTGCTTGCATGTTGCCATTAGCATAGATCCCGCCACTTCCAAGTACACTTATCGATGGCGATTCTAACTCTTCAATAGGGCCTCCTGGGATTATGTCCCTACAAGTATTATTCGCGAATGTAGCCCCAGAAAATAACAGACCCAATAATAAAATAGATTTTTTCATATGTTTCATCCTGATAAATACTTCTATGAAGGTACGACCTAAACGCCAATAAATAGCTCATCAATCTGATGAGCT
The DNA here is from genome assembly GCF_018219155.1 of Moritella sp. 24. Lineage (NCBI taxonomy): Bacteria > Pseudomonadati > Pseudomonadota > Gammaproteobacteria > Alteromonadales > Moritellaceae > Moritella > Moritella sp. 24. The sequence continues at coordinate 2,576,583 of NZ_CP056123.1, forward strand.
ATTTAATTCAATTAATAAATGAACAAATCGTCGTTATCATTCCCGTTACCGAACTTAATGGACACAGATCGAGGAGTGCCATAAACATCTGTTATCGTTAAATCGTTAGTACGGTAATCTGACTCTCCAATTCCTGTAGGATAAGAATGCTTTCCTTCATAGTTGTAGCAGCTGTTACTACCGGTTCCGGTTTTATAGCAAAGGTTATCTGCTATCATGTAGTAATATCTATGTAGCTGAAATAAAAAGAATGACGTAATTAATGATGGTGAAGACGGGGGCGCTAAAGTGGGAAGGTCAAACGAACCGACGCTTTTAGAGTTTTCGTTTATGATCTCGACTGTATCGACTTTACTTGAGTCATAAGCCCATACGCCAACCCAACTAGATATCCTCTCTCCTGTTTGGGTATCTCGTAACACATTAAAATCTGATTGACTGTTTACACGAAGAGTCGTATTAGTGGCTTCACTTGCACCATTACGATATTTAATATCATGAATTTGAATGTTTTTATCTACACTATGTAGTTCATAAACTTTCGAAAGATGCTCGTTTGTATCATTTATCTTGTCCCAATTTAATTCAAACTCTACTGGTTCCGGTATTTCGGCAGCAACGTGGATGGTCGATACGCTATCTCCGATGCATGACGTTTTAGCGATTAATTCCCCATCACTTTGCATGCCAGTCACTACAACACAAACATCTGCAGACGCCTCAGTATCATCCGCTGTTCTTAAATAACGTGTATCATAAAACGGTATCCAGTCGGCGAAATTAGTGTTTACATCTTCAGGATTGTCATTGTTTGAAGGTTGACTTGATATAATCTCATGTAAATAGTCATTTTCTATTTCATCAACTTTCCATTCCCCGCTATCTTCTATAGGGGTCATTTCAAAGTAATCACATAAAGTAATATCCATTAATGAAAAGCCTGCTTGCGCTTTATAATCAACCCGGATCTTTGCTTGCATATTACCATTAGCATAGATATTCCCATTTCCAAGTACGGTTATCGATGGATAATCTAACTCCTCTCCAGAACCTCCTGGTGTTATTCCACGGCAAGAATCATTCGCTAATGTAGCTCCTGAAAATAAGAAACTCATTAATAAAATAGATTTTTTCATATTTTTCATCCTGATTAATATTTCCATGTATATACGATCCAAACATCTACCAAGGTAGAGTTCAGATTTCTAATTAATGTGATGCGAGAACACTTTAAAGCACCATTGTTAAGGTTTTGATGCGCAATTATTAACGGACAGTTAAGTTATCATGACTATAATGATTGTTATTTTTACACTAAGAATTAGGCCTTTTTAATTTAAATGCCCTAAGCCGAATCCATATTCTAATTGCCCAGACCCTTCCCATTGCTGATGCCTATCGTAGATCGTACCCAGCGATCCCATAAAATCTTCACGTAGTTCATTTCTGGTGTCTGATAACACGGAATAACTGCCAGACTGAGCCATTTCAACGATAGGAGAAGGCGAGGAGTTGTGAACGATACGGTAAGTATTTCGGGCGACACGTGCGCTGCGAAGCGTCTCTTTAACCAGCTTAGCAATAGCAACCTGCCCCGCAGTATAGGACCCAAGGAGTGGACCAGTATTTGAACCAACTCGAGAATCTTGCCGCCCAAAACTTTTTTTGGTGACATCTGTCCCACTCATTTTATCTTTGGCCATTTTTGCAGGCATGCGGGAGTAAAAGCCAAGCTTAACCACATTACTGCCGATATTAAGTCCTAACCCAGCCTTCGCTAACTTTTCGTTACCATTAAATGTTGATGCCACACCAAGTGAAGTACCAACTGCATCAACAGCTTCAAATGTAAGTTCTACTTTAGACATCCATTTAGCTTTAGAAATTTTTTGATAAAGACCAGTAGACTCTTTCCTTGCGTTGCGAAGATGCTTCGCGCCATTTTCCAAAACGCTTAAACCACCCAATGCAACAGAAGCGACATCAATGACGAGACCAGATACTGTCGATGTTTTTGAGAGAGCATTGTAAGCAGGATGACTCGGATCATCGATAATCGCAGCAGCGATACCGGTGGAACCAGATAAAAGCCCTGCGGTTAGTGCCGTCAGACTAAGGGCGAGTGTTGGTATTGTCGCTAGCCCCCCAGTCATCACCGTAGCGACGGCCACTGAGATAGAAAACAATATCCCTAAAATACCACCAATGATGCCACTCGCATCGACTCTACCGCTGGGGTCAATATTATTAATGGGATCGTTTGAGGCAAAGGTGTATCCATTTACCCCTCCATCTCCAAACGGAGCCATCTCACCATCAAATTGATGAAAACTACCTAACGCAGGATTGTAAACACGGTAACCATTACCAAGATGATACATATCCATCGCAAAGTCTTTTGGTTGACCATTAAACCCCATCGGATTTTCAAAAATAACCGCAGGAACAACAGCTGTGGATGACTTTGCCAAAAGCGTTCTTGGTGCATAAATTGCTATGCCAGTCATGATCGCGCTGAATTTAAAAAATTGCCTTCTCGATAATCCCTTGCTCATGATGAAAACTCCTTCGCATAGTCAGAGGAAAATGGTATCTAGGTATTGGTCAACGAATAGATAACAGGCAAGAAAAAGGCCAAAATGAAGAATTCAGATAAAGTGAAAGATAAGGGAATGGCGATAACCCCATCACTCACTATCAAGTTTTAGGTATTAAGATTAGAACAGCCCCCTTATAAAGCCTAGGGTGAGCAGGTAAATATACAACTCATAAAGTGGTAGTTTATTGCGATAATAAAAACTACTTTATTATGCTTTTTTACGTAATAAACGAATTTAGAATAAGTTTTCAAATTGGATTAAAGTAGATTTATTCACCAAAATGGTGAGAATCTATAAGATTAAGACACCAAAATAAAGCAGATAAAGCTATTAACATCTTTATAAAACAAGTGGTAAAATATTGAAGGTATTAATAAAAAAGGCCTAACCCCGTATTAAATCGGAATTAGACCTTAATATACTCGTTTTAAAAATGTCCGGTTTGACTCACTTCATCAGTTAATAACGAACAGTTTTATTAACGAGCGAATTTCAATTAAGAAATAGCATTAAGCCACTGAGTTAATCGCATCCGTTAAGATAGCAACAACCACATCAATCTCTGCAGGCTGAATGATAAGCGGTGGTAACATGCGGATAGTCGAACCAAAACGCCCGCCTAATTCAATAATCAAACCACGACGTAATGCCGCTTGTTGAATGTCTTTCGCACGTTGGCCATCTTGCGGTAAGTTACCTAACGCATCACGTTCGCCATTCGGATCAATAATCTCGATACCCAACATCAAGCCACGACCACGAACATCACCGATAACGTCACTTTCAATCGCTTCTAAGTCATGCTTTAACTTAGCGCCCATCGCACCTGCGTGCAAATGCAATTGGTTTTCAGCAAGATGGCGCATAACCACCAAACCAGAAGCCATTGCTAACTGATTACCACGGAATGTACCCGCGTGTGCACCTGGATTCCATTGGTCAAAATCACTGTGATAAATAACCGCTGCTAATGGTTGGCCACCACCAAGAGCTTTAGATACCACAATCACATCCGGTTCAATATCAGCATGTTCAAATGCAAATACTTTACCTGTACGACCCATACCGGCTTGAATTTCATCAATGATAAGCACAATGCCGTGACGTTTAGTAATATCACGTAGACCTTTCAACCATGTTGGATCTGCAGGTAATGAACCCGCTTCGCCCTGCACTGCTTCAACAATAATCGCCGCTGGTTTAGCAACACCCGATTCAGGATCTGTTAGCATTGTTTCTAACTGGTAAAGACTGGCTTTAATACCCGTTTCACCTAAGCCATAAGGACAACGTGGCGCGTACGGGAATGGCATTATTTGCACATCAGCGCCTGTCATGCTTAATGCCGACTTAGCTCCTAAGTTACCCATCATTGCTAACGCGCCATGCGTCATACCGTGATAAGCACCTGAGAAAGCAAGAACCGAACGACGACCCGTGGCAATTTTAGCTAACTTAAGCGCTGCTTCAACCGCATCTGAACCACAAGGACTGCACATTTGAATGCGTGCATTGTCAGCCATATTACCCGGTAGTAAAGCCAATAGCTGTGTCATAAATTGATCTTTAACAGGCGTCATCAGATCCAGTGTTTGCATTGGCACTTCTGATTGTACTGCTTGAATCAACGCATCCGTCACATCGGGATGGCTGTGACCTAGCGCTAACGTACCCGCAGCAGCTAAACAGTCAATAAAAATCTGCTGTTCAGTGTCTTCTACAAAGATACCTTGACCGCGTTTTAACGCAAATGGCAAACGACGCGGGTAACTGCGCGCATTCGATTCACGCTGTTCTTGGCGTTGCAAATAGCTATTAGTTGCCAACACGCGCGTTGGCTGACTAAGAAATGAATTCAGATTTAACGCAACTGGCGTTTGTAGACGCATCGCTGGTTTATCGTTATTCATTTCAGTCACATAATTTAAAACTTCGCTCACGACGTTTCCACCTTCTCTGATCTTGTATTCATTAAGCCTGACCTAATGTCGCCTTAAAATCCTGATAATCAAATTGATTCAGAATTTCAATTTTGCCGCTCACACCATTAACGTCAGCACGTTTAAAGTAGATGCTTGGCATTTTAAGGCCGTTAAACCAATTCAGCTTAACCATGGTATAGCCCGCTGAATCTTTAATAGTTAAACGATCACCAATTTGTAATGCCTGTGGGAAATTGGCTTCACCAAATATATCCCCCGCTAAGCATGAGCAACTACCTATGATGTAAGGGTGCTCACCCTCTTCAGTTGCTTCAGCAAAACTCGCAGGCTCGTTATATATAAGTGTGTCTAAGCGATGCGCTTCCGTTGCACTGTCAACAATTGCTGTTTTCTTATCGTTTTCAACCACATCTAACACTGATACCACAAGATCTGTCGTATCCGTAATCACCGCTTCACCCGGTTCAAGATAAAGTTGTACGTTGTGTTTTTCAGCAAAGGCTTTAAGCGCTAACGCTAATTCAGCCACTGGATAGCCCGGATAAGTGAAGAACAAACCACCACCCAAACTCACCCAAGATACTTGATCTAAATGCGCTGAAAACTGTTCTGAAATTGTGTTAAGAATCCTGTTGTAAGCAACAAAGTCCTTGTTTTCACAATTCATGTGGAACATTAAACCGTCAAGTTTAGACACAGTTTCAACCGTTAGACCCGCTTGTTTAACACCTAAACGAGAATAAGCACGTGCAGGATCAGCAAGATCTTGCCCCGCATAACTCACTTCAGGGTTGATACGTAAGCCAACACTGCTTGAAGCTGGTAACAAAGGCTGCATACGCTCAAGTTGTGATACCGAATTAAAAATAATTTTATCGGCAATATCACGCACAGCAATCACGTCATCTTCACTGTAACCCACGCTGTAAGCATGTGTTTCACCAGGAAATGTTTCATGACCAAGCTGAACTTCGTACGGACCACTACTTGTTGTACCGTCTAAATACTTACTGATAGTGTCGAATGTTCCCCATGTAGAGAAACACTTCAATGCCAACACTAACTTCACACCCGATAGATCTTTTAACTGTTTGCAGATCTCAAGATTGCGCAGCAGTTTATCTTCATGAATCATGAAATACGGTGTTTTCAGAGGCGCACTAAGCGCCCCTGCGTCTGTTATATTAATAGCAGTATTAATAGTTGTATTAACTGCCGACATTACTCGCAATCCAACTCTTGAACTTCCCATGTTAGACCGATGCGAGGCATCAATTCTAAGAAGTCATCTGGGTTAAGTTGTTCTACGTTGAATAAACCAGCATCACTCCACTTACCTTGGAAGTAAAGTAGTGCTGCAGTGATTGCAGGAACACCCGTTGTATAAGAAATTGCTTGATGCTCAACTTCTTTATATGCTTCTTCGTGATCACAGATGTTGTATACAAATACGCTACGTGGCTTGCCACCCTTCGTACCACGAACCCATGTGCCGATACATGTTTTGCCTGTGTAACCTTCTGCAAGTGACGTTGGATCCGGTAAGATCGCTTTTAATACTTTAAGTGGCTCAACTGTAATGCCGTCAGTTGTCGTAACTGGAACTTGGCTTAATAAACCGATATCACGCATTACGTTGAAGTATTTAAGGTAGTTATCAGAGAAACCCATCCAGAATTCAATACGTTTTGCAGGAATAAACTCTGCTAATGAACGTACTTCATCATGCGCCATTGAGTAAACTTTTTGTTGTCCAACAACAGGGAAATCAAATTCCATTACGCGGCTATGGCAAGGTACTTGGTGCCATTCTTTGTTCTCGTAGTAGAACGAATCACCTAAGATCTCTAACATGTTTGTTTCTGGATCAAAGTTAGTTGCAAAGCGTTGACCGTGATCACCCGCGTTTACATCCATTACGTCGATGCTGTCGATTTCGTCAAACAAATGCTTGTATGCATACGTTGCAAATACGCTTACGACACCTGGATCAAAACCAGCACCTAGAATACCTGTGATACCGGCTTTTTCGAAGTCTTCACGGAATGCCCATTGTGGATCATAAGCTTCTGGTACTTGCTGGCCTTCGCTACATAGGTCCGTTGCAACAGATGTGTCTAGGTAAGCAGTTTTAGTTGCTACACACGCAGCCATGATTGCTACGTTCACCCATGGAGGACCGGCATTAATGACTAAATCTGGATTTACTTCTTCGATAAGTGCGATTAGCTCATCTTTGTTATCAACGTTGATTTCACGTGATACTAAGCTGCGAGTCTTGTCTTTTAAGTTGTCGCGGTGATGAACGCTTGTGATGATCTTGTCACATTTAGCGATTGTGCGTGAAGCAATTGTAATATCACCAAACACGTCATTGTTTTGTGCACATTTATGCGCAATAACCCAACCAACACCACCAGCACCAATTTGTAATACAGACATATCTATTCCTTAAACTTATTCTTTATTGTTATTTTTTAAATGGTTAACGTATTCTAGATACGCTAACCAATGTTTTATTTATTTCTAAATGGCTTTCGACTTTCTATCACTCTTAAGCGACACTCTATAAACCCTAAGCTATTTGATATAAGCTTGTTCTGCAGCAAAGTCAGCTATCTTAGTAAACAGGCCTTCAAAATCACTTAGCTGTAAACATGGATTCAAAATCGTCAGTTTTAAGCAGGTGTAACCATTAATTTTGGTTTCGCCCAATACTGCTTGTCCTGCTGTTAACAGATCTAAACGTAAACGCTGATTGATCATGCTGATTTCTTCTTCGTGCTCAGTTGTTACATCGTTCTGATTTGTAGATAAATGATTGAACCTGAATAGCACAGTGCTTAATTGTGGTTGTGCAAGCAGGTCAAACTTGTCGGTCGCAATTACTAACGCAGCCACATCTTGCGTTAGACTAATCAGGTGATCGTACATCGCACCAAATTTATCCGTACCTAACGCCTGCATAGACATCAACAGTTTTAACGCATCAAAACGCTTAGTCGTGGCAATAGACTTATCCACCAAGTTTGGTAGTTCGTCAGTTTCACGATTCAGGTAATCAGCGTGATGTAACAAATATTTGAAGTTGTGATTATCACGAATCAACAATGCGCCACAGCTAATCGGTTGGAAGAACAATTTGTGGAAGTCAGTACTGATCGAATCCGCTAGCTCAATACCAGCCAGACGCCCTTTGTGTGAACTTAAGATCAATGCACCGCCATAAGCACCATCAACGTGGAACCACATATTGTGTTGCTCACTGATCGCTGCTATCGCTTGTAAATCATCAATCGCACCAAGGTCTGTGGTACCAGCTGTACCAACCACACAGAATGGGATCAAGTCTTGCGACTCTAGGTCTGCAATCGTTGCGTTTAGCGCGTTAATATCTAAACAACCAAACTCGTCAGTCGCAACAGTAACAACCGCACGTTCACCCAGTCCCATTAACGATGCTGATTTTTGCACGGTAAAATGACTTGTTTGTGAACACAAGATACGTAGCTTTTTCGCGTAACTTGGTAAACCGTCTTTCTGGACGCTTTCACCTGAGATTTGTTCCACTGCGCGATCACGTGCTAATAACAAACCCATTAAATTACTTTGTGTACCACCACTGGTAAACACACCATCAGCGCCATTATTTGTTGCAGACTGCTCAAGGTTATAACCGAATAACTCACATAACCAATCTGTCATTTTCTGTTCTACGTAGGTAGCAGAAGACGCTTGGTCCCATGAATCCATAGATTGATTTAATGCCGAAATAATCGTTTCAGCAGCAAGCGCAGGGATTAACGGTGGTGTGTGTAAATGCGCAATACAGTGCGGATGTTGCACAATAATTGAGTTTTTACCAATGAGGTTAACATTGTTTGAAATGATGTCAGCCAAGGGAGCAATCGGCGCATTACCAATTGGCATTGCCATGATTTGCTCATTCAATGTTGCTGGTTCAAGCCCTGAATACGGTGCTTCAACAGCAGTAAACATCGCTGATAATTCGCGTGCAGAATGCTCGATAGCATTAAGGTAATGCGGCTGTGCTTTAGGATCTAGATGTACGAATACATCAGACCAATCACTATTTTGATTTGAGTTTTGGTTTGAGTTTTTCATCATTCTTCAAATTTTAAATAAAAAAATGCATATTCGAATGCTAAATCACGCTAAAAACGGTTTAACCATTTTTAAAAAGAGTCTAGACAAGCGAACAGATAAGCTGCGCTGGGCAACAGATAGAAAATGCTAAATTTTAGGCAAAGCGGTAAAGCGCTCGCGCTAATCAGAGATCAGAAGTACGGTAGGGAAATACGAAATGTGTGATTAATGATTTGTATCACTGTATTTTAAAGTCCATATAAAAAACAAAATAATCGAGGAGGTCGATTTAATGGCGACAATGTAAGTTAAATGTAATTTAGATGCAAGTAATTTATGTCACAGTAATAATAAATTAACCTGAAAATACAAACAGGTTCAGTTATAACAACTATATAACTAACAAATAGTAGGTAGTTTAAACTATCTTTAGCTTCTAACAGTAGTAATGACACTCAATTTCATTACAGCGTAGTTAAGCCAAGTTAGTCTATGTTCTAAGGGGTGATGATAACAGCGAGCATACAGATTTTATGTTTTTGGGGTTAAAGGAAGATTATTCATTATCAGCCAATTATCAATACCCGGCACCGTTATAGAAATCAATAACTCCCCATCTTCTTCTTTTTTTAACTGGATGAAATATGAACTCAACCCTTTTAGTTGTAGTTTTTCAACATCTATTAATTCAGGTACACAAGGACAACGATGACACACAAAGCGACAAACGGTTCTGACGTCACAGATCGCAGCTTCTTTAATATCGTTAATTAAATTTTTATCGCATAAATATCTAACATTTATAATTCTTGTTTGTAATGATTTAGCCATGATCATCCCTTGCATAAAACTAAGAACAGTTAAAAATATATTCATATAATTAGAGGAAAATAGCCCTCAAGATATGTTCATCATAGTGACCTAATGATTAACTTATTGGTTACCGCGCACGACTCTACCTATACATCTGAAGTAATTAGCCGCTGCAACACAATATAGTACCACCAAATGGATAGTTAAAGTGCTGAATATTTATTTTTGTTTTAATAAAAGACCGAAACGACTTAACGTTATAACGCTAAGCCATTCTTGGATGTGTACTAATTTATACTCTTTTCACAAACTTAGCCGTCACCAACATCTCGCCAACCCCATCAACTTTACAATCTAACTGATGATCTTTGCCTTCAATAATACGTTTAATCACCGCTTTGGTACCGACTTTAAGTATTAACGAGCTACCTTTCACTTTAAGGTCTTTAGCTAACGTTAACTTATCACCTTCTTGCAATTGTGTGCCGTTAGCATCTTTGACAATGAATGTATCCTCAAGCACTTCAGATGAATTCCACTCATGAGCACATTCTGGGCAAATTAACTGGGTTTGATCTTCGTAAACGAATTCAGATTTACATATTGGGCAAGGAGGCAGAGACATAGCGGATTACTTCTTTAATTTAGAGGGACAGGTATAGTAATAGGTCTGTTTTTGCTTTACGAGTAGAATTTAGCGAATGCCTAAATTTCAGCCCATTACCTCTTTAACTCAGGTTTCTATAAACTAATCAATTAGCTCAAAACTATACAAACCATCATGCCCAGCATTAACACTACACTCTTGCCCGTTGATAATAATGCTCAATTTATGCGTACCGAAATGAAACACACGAGTACTGATCACTTTAAAGCTTTGATGACGCGTTATCTGTTCTTGCGTATTTCCAGCAATAACGCGCTCAGTGATTTTAAATACTTTTCGCGCCAATGTTCCGTTCTTTTTAAGATAATACAGGCCGTATTCCAAACGTAACTTTTGTGCTTGCGCGCTTGTATTTTCAATCGTGAAATCAAAATTAAGCTTGTCCCCTACTTTTACAATAGGCGTGGTAATCGTCATTTCAGTAAGCATAATGAGGTCTTGTTGAAAGCCAAACAGTGCCATAATGTCTGGCTGAGCTTGCTTGAGTAAAGTGCGACACGCATGTTTGACGAGTTTATCTGTCAGTGCGTTGTCTCCTAACCACAGCGTTGCTACATGCACGACTACATCGCTGTTATCTTTAGCAATGTCATTGAGATTATTTGCTACACTGCGCCTCACAACTTCACAGTCATCGTATTTCAATGCTGTTAAAATGGGTAACAAAGGCGTCGGATCTTTTTTAAATGCTGGCAATGCCATCGCCCAAGGTAATCTCGGTCGTGAACCTTCGCTGGCTAAGCGGCGTACATGGCGACTCTCGTGTGTCGTCCACGCCTGCAGTTGCACTAACATTTTAGCTGGATAACCTATAATGAAAGGTCTAACAGCAAATTCACAACTAGTGTATTGGGTTACGTATTCAAAGCCATCAACAGCGCTGTCGTAATCTTCCAATCCATATGTCTCGATATAATCAGGCAAGCACATATATTCAATACTGCGTTCTTTAATCCCCTGCCCACGTAACTCATCAACGATACGTTTGAGAGCTATCACAGCCGAGCGAAAGTCTTGAGGCATAAAATGATGTAAGACAACGGCTGTATGATGCATACGCTGTTTTAGTTCATATTCCGCAAAGCGTTCATTAAAAATCATCCGATTAAACGTCATCGAGTCAAAGTCTGGTAACGCCTTGGTCAATACACCCGAAAACTGTTCATAAAATGCAGTGCAATAAATGTCTTTAAATAACTCAGCCATAAGTAAATTTTCATCCAGCTCAATGTCGTGTTTTATATATAACTAACGCTATAGAGGATATGTGAATAAATCAATAATTAATTGAATCGTATGATTATCCTGTGTATCTTGTTTTCATTATAAAACGAAGACGGTTTTTACCGTATATATCGATAATTATCGGTGAGTAATCTTGGAGTATTTCGAAATGAATAGCATTGATACATTTGTAAAAAACTGGGGCAGTAAAAATGCCATGGTGCCAATCAATGGTGATGATATTGTAGAACTTGAATCAAAATTAAATGGCGTTTTACCTGATTCATATAAATATTTAATCTCGACATATGGCCTAGTTCACACACCAAATGTGCTAACTAAAATTTGCGATTTAAATTCTGATATTTCTGAAGTACAAGATTTCTTAAGCCTAGAAGATGTCGCATCACTATCACAGTTATATGAAATGAGTGGCATGCCAAAAGGACACATTTTGTTTGCGTCTGACTGTAAGGGCAACATGTTTTGCTTCAAGCTTAGCGATTGCACCACTCAGCAAGCAGATGCCTCGGTGTGGTTTTTTAACTATGCAGCTTGTACTGTTACGCAGGTATCAAGCTCGTTCAGCGCATGGCTAGACGAGTTCAACGCGCTTTAATGCTGTTAAAGAAGATTACAATCGAGTGCTGGCTAAGCTCACACCAAAACTCACAAAAAGTCCGCCGCTGACATAATTAAGCCACTTTGCTACTTTTGGTGTTGTCAGCAAGACTTTAAGTTTAGTGGCAAACAGAATAACCACCAAAAACCAACTCGCAACAACCAGCGCCTGAACAAACCCCAATATCATGCTTTGCTCTAAAATGTGCGCTGGTGACACAAATTGAGGGAAGATAGACAAGTAGAATAATACAATTTTAGGGTTGAGCAGATTGGTCATTAACCCTTTAGCAAAACTACTGAACAAAGACGGAGCTACAGTGCGCTGATTCGGCTCTAATGTGAGCAGAGACAGCTTTAAACCATTTTTGATGTTACTCACACCCAACCAAAGTAAATAACCTACCCCTATCCATTTAAAGACATTAAACGCCATCGCAGACTGTGACAACAGTAGGCTTAATCCCTGAGCCGACACAAAAGCATGGATCAGAAAACCAAAACCAACGCCTAATATATTAACGAACGCGAGTCGCTTGCCTTGAGCCAATGAGGTATACAAAATAAGCAGTGCGTTAGGGCCTGGGATAATAGCTAATAAGAACACAATGCCAGCAAAAGCCATCAAGGTATGAATCGTCATGTTTAAATCCCAGTAAAGTCTCAGCTATATGCTAAATAGGTTTTTGGAATCCGCATTATAGCGTTATTTTGTGCCACATAATTGCACTTTTTTAAAGTAACCATGGCTTCAAAAATATACACCAACTTATCTTGTATAATCAAAACGATATAAATATAATCAACGGCATAAACTTAATGGTAATAATTATCATTACGATATAGGGTTTTCTTTTAAATTTATATATTCAAGGAAGGTTGAGTGAATAACACAAATAAAACTATCATCTCTCTTTTAGTTGCTAATTTAACAGCGACAATATGGTTTGGAGTCAAGGATAATGATATCCCACAAAATCAAAACTCACATGGACAAGTTTCTAACCATCAATTACCTGAACTCATCACCGCAACGGTAAAATCTGAATTACTGGATACCTTTATTACACACTTTAATGCCAAAAACTATGATGCTTTGTATGAGATGTTTGGGCCAACCGCAAAGGCGCAAGTTGACAAAGAAGTCGCAAAGAAGGAGTTCATAAAACTAACAGCACTTTTTCACGGTATAAAAAATGGGACGTTTAGTTTTTCTGAATTCGCAGCTCAACAAGGTAATGCTACATTTTACATACTTAATTACACCGTAAAACTTTCAGAACAAGGTGATTTTGGTGTGACTGGCGACCTCAAAATTACGATTGCAATTGAGGGTGATCAATACCAAATATATGGGATCCACCTTAACGGTAGACTCTAGTGACAAGGACGGTTAAATGTAAAACACCCATGTAAACAATGTATCCACATGGGTGTTTTTACTACGGATTACGCCGTGATTTTCGCAATTGATTACAGAGAATGTCCTGTAATCGCTTGTTTAAACAATAGTCCGGTCTTCGTTCTTCGCTTCTGCCATATCTTTAAAAAAAGCTTTGACGATGACGAACAACACTGCGGCTGAAATTACTGGCCATATTAAAATATAAAGAGATAACATAATGTTGTGCTCCTAGCTGTTAATTATCAAATAGTTATTAATCATCAAAATGTTGAATGCGTTCATGGATCAGCGCAAAGTCAAATCGTTCGTTACTTGCTAGGCTTATCGCAGTACAAATCATCGTACTCGCACCATAAGCAACTAAAGAACCTAATAATACGGTGTAGTCACGCAGGAAATCGTGGAAATAGTAAGCGCATAACGCACCAACGATTGAGCCAGCAATTAACGCAACATTGCGATTTGTAAAACCAAAGAACATTAAACCAATCACAGTACCACCACCAACAGCAGCAATTAATTCTAAGCTAGAAGCCCAAGCGCCGATCAGTGCGATCCATTCGAAGCGAACCAAGCAAAATAGAATTAAACCACCAAGCACAGCACTTAAGAAAGCGCGGTTGGTGACTCTGTCCCAATAACAGCTAGCAATAACAGGGAAAACAAGCGTACCCCATAATGCACCAACAAATACCAGCATCACTAAAATATCAAGAGAGAAACTAGCAAGGATTAAGCCTAGCGCAGTCGCAACAATCATAGTAACTCGACCGAGTAACAACATTTTTTTATTGTCGATTTTACCTTTCGCTAAATTTTTAGCGTAGATATCAGTCATCACAATAGCTGAAAGCGCAGATAAGTCTGAATCCGCAGTTGATGACAAAGAGCCAATAACTAAGATAAAGAGCATGCCAATCGCAACAGGTGGCAAGTAAGCTGAAGCTACTTGCGGAATAAGGTTGTTTAAGTCCCCATCATGCGGTGTCATACCCATAAATAATGCCATCATACCGAGCATACCTAAGCCGATAACAATTGAACCATAACCTAGCGTAGCTGTAATAAATGACGATTTAATAAGGTCTTGGCGAACGGCGAAAAGTCGTTGGGCAATGGTCTGATTACCAATACCATAAGCAAGAACGGCCACAAAGAAGGGTGCGCCCTGCTCTAGAATCGCTTTCGTCGAGAAAAAGTCAGCTTGTTCAGTGGTGATAATATTGAAGCCTTGCGAAAGTGCTTCTGAGCCACCCATGCTAAAGTAAATCCAAGGGATTAAGACAATAGCAACAACCATCATGGCAACAACTTGTGCGAAATCGGTTAAGATTGACGCTCTAAAGCCTGACCATAACGTATAAGATAAAACGCCAATACCCGCGATTAAGACACCAGTTTCAAACGACAATGGTGTTAACACCGATACCAATGCGCCTGCTGCAGTAAAGTTTACCATTAGGCTGATAACACTACCCACTAGATTTGAAACCGCTAAGATAAGTTGACTTGACGAACCGTGTCTTGCTTGCATTATTTCAGCTAAAGTACGTGCTCTCGGCGCTAGTTCACGGAAACGTTGTCCGTAGGGATAGATAAATAATATCATTAACGCTCCCCAAAACCCGTAGTGCAAAGAACCTGATATGCCATATTGGTAACCAGAGCTTGCTGCACCGTAAAAAGAAGCAGCCCAAATCCAGGTCGCAGTCATACTCGCAGCGGCTATTCCGAATCCAACGGCACCATTCGCCACCATGTAGCCATCAACACTGCTCGATTTTTTTGAAACTAAGGTAGAGAAGAGAAAAGTAAGGCCGTAAAAGCCAACTAAGAGCATGAGGGTAGTACTTATTGAAAATTGATAAAACACTTGGTCTAACATAGGTCTCCTTGGGGGTTATAGTTATGGCAGCAATTAAAATATGTGTGGGAGGGAGGGGAAGCAATGGCATTTCCTATGCACTTTCGCTATTCACATTTTAAGAGTTGCAGAACTTAACTATACATGATTTCCCATGTAAAAACCGAAGCGATGAGAATTTGAGTAGTATTCACTAACTCTGAAACACCCATTATGACGCCATTTATACAGCTTAAACGCTCTAATTAACCAACCGACTATGCTAACACTACATTGAATTCATTGATAAAATGATTCACTTCGTCAATAATTAAGATTAGAGAAAAACATGCTACTTTAGTATGATAAAATATTTAAAAAAATGGCAATAAAAATGCAGAAATGTTAATAAATTCATAATTTTCACTGCATTTTTAGCAATGCGAATGCATTTATTAAGCCAATTCAACAAACGAGCACCTTTCTCAGATAACGTATTAAAGTCCCCAAAATAGCGACGTTATGAAAAACTGACTTCTTTTACTCGGCATACCTAAGCACTAAAAAAATCAAGTCGATATTGATATAAACGCTCTGCTTTATACACCAGCCAATCTTCGTCACTCATCGTTTTCTTTGACGTAGCACGTTCATTAGCAAGCTCGACTTCAAGGGCATTTAACCCTTGTTGATAATCTGCCACTTCTTGCTGTTGCTGATCAACTTGTTCAGTTCTATTTACAATTGCTTGTTGCTCATTGCCCGTTAGGTATTTGTTTGCCAATTGAGATTTAATGCGAACGGCTTCATTCTCAGGCATTGATGCGGGGATTAAATTTACGGCCTCTTCGTATTTTGCATTATCAGAATCGAGAGAAAAACGGTCTAACTCCTCCCCTAGTTCCTCTAACATTGCATTGTATTCATTCATAAAACCATCAGCACTCAAAGCCTGATTAAAACGACTGTCAGGATCTGCTAACAATAAGCGATAATCATAATAAGCATCTTGATCTTCAAACAGTAAGTGAGCATCAGCACCCCATACTTGCTCACGTATGCTTTTCACATGGGCTATTTTATCTGCCAAACTGGATGACTGGCTTATTAACGACGACCCCATCAAACGCTGCTCAGTCTGTTGATTATCAAAGAAGTTAAGTAACAACTGATAACGGTTTTCATCAAGTATTAACTGTTGTTGAACGAGTAATTCATCACAATTATTTTGTTGACGGCATAGCTGCCAAAATGACGTTATCGCGCTCATTAACGCTTGTCCCTTCGCTTCTTGTAATCGATTTTTTTGCTCAGTAGAGCCATGACTTTGTGGCTTCCCATTAGTCTGATCGTCTGTCTCCGCGATTATATTTGGTTGGACTCTTGAATGATCTGAATCCGGTAATGCAGGGCTCACGATTATTTGCTTAACGGAGTTCAGTTCATTTTCATTAGTGATGAAGAAAAAAACGCTGCCGATAAAGGCAACGCTTATCAATAATAACGGCATCCGCATTAACGGATCTCCGCTTTAACCGGAAAATGATCGGATAAGTTCCAATGCTTCCATAAACTTGCAACCGTAGTACGCGGTACTTTGACTGTGTTTATGTTTTCGTTACGCTTGGAAAATTCATTACTGACAACGATATAATCAAGGTATTCGATATTTTCACCACCCGATAACGCGCTTCCAGCATACGCATTGATACGCGGATCAAACGTTGATTCTGTATAACCTGCATATTGCGGTTCACCTGCGCTCAGGTTGGTAAACATCTGCTGATAATCAGTCGGAAATTTACGCTTGTTCACATTAAAGTCGCCACCATAAACAACCGTATCAGTCGCTGGGATATTCTGAGTGTGTGCAAATTCACGGATCTGACGGAATTGACGCTGGCGGTAATCACGAGCAGTATCTGTATCGAACGACGCTGTATGCGTTGCAAATACATGATACGCCTTACCATTCTTGATTACTTCGGCATAATTAACGCCTTTGTCTGCAAAGCAATCGGTACCAGAACAATCTGGATAAACATATTGGCCTTCATTAACAATCGGATAGCGACTCACAATAGTGACACCACCGTCATACACATTGATACCAGATTGATCTAACATTTTCGTTTGGTATGGGTATTCCTTAGCAAGATCACGTAAGAACGAATCACGGCCAGAAGCAAATACTTCTTGAAGCATAAGTACATCATAGCCTTTCAAATGCTTAGGGATCTCCTGAAAACGATCACCAATATGTTTTGCAATAACAGGTAAAGCCCAAACGTTATACGACATAACTTTAAGTGTATCAGCGTCGTTAACAGGCTGCTCATCAATTCTTTGTGGGGTAATACTGTAATAAATATCATCATAACGACCAGTTGCACTCGCTTTAAAAGCGATTTCAGTATTACTGCTGTTACTGTCATATTGCGACTGATAGCGGTAAGTATCGCGATCATCAGCCCAATTCAAGCTTACATCATTCGCACTCGCACCGTGTTCAAGCGATGATTTATACCAATATCCTTTCACTTGCTGTAATAACGACAGCGACTCGCCATTTTCATTCGTTACAAGTGTTTCGAACTGATAAGTATCACCCGATTTAACCCCTTCCCAGCGATTAAAACTTAATACCATTTTAGTTTCCCAAGGTTTAAGTGTCTGCACATGTTGCTGCCACTCCGAACCTTCTTCAAGCAAATCTGAACCAGTATGACTAACTTGAATCGCCATCGTTTGATTGGAGTTATTAGTCAAATAGATATCACTGTCGGCAAGTACAGACGCACTCATAAGACAAGTAAGGCAAGTTGTTGTTATTGTTTTTTTTAGTGTATTCACATCAAATCCTTTGATTGTTGTTATCGCGAACACGAGACTAAATTAACAACATGACAGTTTAAATACAAAAACACTAAATGTTTTATAGCGATCACAGTTAAGCAGAATGATCGATGAAAACTGTGATCTTCGATAATAAACGCCAAAGTAAGAATTAATAGCAATATCAAAGGAAAGAAATGTAAAAATTAAACAATAAATTACGCATTTAAAATGTTGAATTTAAAATAGAAGTAGATGATAAATAGAAACAATCAATATGTACGCTTTTACATTGTATATTTATGATGCGAG
The DNA here is from genome assembly GCF_018219155.1 of Moritella sp. 24. Lineage (NCBI taxonomy): Bacteria > Pseudomonadati > Pseudomonadota > Gammaproteobacteria > Alteromonadales > Moritellaceae > Moritella > Moritella sp. 24. The sequence goes on from NZ_CP056123.1 coordinate 2,594,953, forward strand.
CAAAACGTGATTTAAATTAAATTCAAAAAAGTATTTGCTGTTATGACATTTTTTTCACCCAAACAGTTTATAATGCCGTCATATTTCACCTTTAAACCATAAAGCACACGGAGAATCATGAGTAAAGTTTCTATCTTTTTAAAAGGCATGGCAATGGGCGCAGCAGATGTTGTACCTGGCGTGTCAGGCGGTACGATAGCCTTCATCACCGGAATTTACGATACTCTGTTAGGTAGTATTAGTCGCATTACACCAAGTCTTATCGGCATGATCAAAAAGGATGGTCTAAAAGCAGCCTTTGATTATATCAATGGTACATTCCTGATCGTATTATTAGCGGGTATTTTGACCAGTATTTTGACATTAGCACGTGTTATTACGTGGATGCTAAATACCCACCCTATTCCACTGTGGTCTTTCTTCTTTGGTTTAATCATCATCTCGGTTAACCATATGTTTAAGCAGGTTGAGTACTGGAAAGTTAACCGCTTTATCGCTGTACTTGCTGGTATTGCTTTTGCCTATTGTATTACTGTACTGCAACCACTTAATCTTGAACCGACTTCGATTAATATCTTACTGGCTGGATCAATTGCGATCTGTGCAATGATTTTACCGGGTGTTTCTGGTAGCTTCATTTTGTTAATGCTTGGTATGTACACACCGATCCTTGCTGCTGCGAAGTCTCTCGATATTATAACACTGGGCACGTTTGCAGCAGGTTGCGCCATTGGTATTCTGACATTCTCACATGTACTGACATGGGTACTAAAGCATTACCGCGATATCGCGCTGACGTTTTTAACTGGATTGATGATTGGTACACTTGGCAAACTATGGCCGTGGAAAGAAACATTAACATGGCGCACAAACTCAAAAGGTCTTGAGGTTCCGCTATTAGAACGTAATCTGTCACCTTTTAGTTTTGAAGACATCACAGGTCAGCCAGCATTACTCGCTTATGCGATTGTTGCTATGCTTACTGCGATTGTGCTTATTTTAATATTAGAAAAAACAGCAAAAAAAACCGCTTAACATGATGCCTTAACATTTTAAGCAAATAGAACGGCCAAAATGATATCTCCTTTTGGTCGTTCAGTTAGTTCCCTCTCACATAAACGCCTGCATCAATTTATATCCATATCTTTCAAATCTAATACCTATTTAGTCTTAAGTACTAGCTAGAGTAATTAATCAACTGATTGTTATTTATGAACATGACATAACGCATAATTGTTGTGCATGAGATTAAAAATGGTTAGCCCCTGCTTTCATTAAAACATATATATACCAATAAGCCGTTAATGTGGTTTTTCACCATTAACATCCGATCTTAAATGAGATAATGAACTTTAAAATCATATAATTAACGTTTATCACACCACCTTGATATTTTGACAAAAAAAAGCCTTAAAAGTACGCTTCTTCACAGTTATTCATCTGAAATTTATCACGATTATACTTAAGGAAAAGTTATGAAATCATTACGGGTTCTCATGTTGGGGGTATTCTTTACATCTCTAATAGGCTGTTCTGCAATCACTACCGTCATCAAAAAACAAGACTTGGTCGTTGACGCGAAACTATCTCATTCCGTTATTTTAGAACCCATGATGTTGTCAGATCGAATCGTTTATGCACAAGTAAGGGATATGAGTGGGAACAGCTTACGAAAATCATTCCAAAAAGCGCTCGAAAAAGAGCTCGCACTTGAAGGTATTCAGGTAACAAAAGATCCTAAAGCTGCAAACTTGATGTTAAACGCAACAATCATTCAAGCTGGTAAAACAACAGCTGAAGATGCCAACCAAGCTCTCTCTGCAGGTGTTCAATCAGCACTTGCTGGCGGTGCGATTGCTGGATTAGCAGGTCAAAACTTTGCCACAGCAGCAGCCATTGGTTTAGCGGCTGGCGCAGTGGGCTTTGTAGCGGATAGCCTTATCGAAGATACTTATTATTCGTTTGTAATGGATGTTCAATTACGTGAACGCCCGTTAGAAGGTGACTCTATTTCGAACGCGATAGATAATTCAACAAACAAATCAACGGCTGTTTCGAATTCAAAGTCGAGTAGTACAGTACAACGTGGTCAGAATTACAACTGGATTGTTCATGATTCAAGAATTGTATCAACAGCAAATCAAATGAACCTGACACTTGAAGAAGCAATGCCGCTTGTAACAACGAAAACAGTATCAAGTTTAACGAACATGATGTTGTAAATAGCTTATAAGCAATGAGTTAGATAAGAAGTCATACGTTACTTCTTATCTAATTCGTCTTATTTTATTCATCAAATAACCTTACGATTAATCAGCACAGCCTATCTATAATGCTTACTTAACCATTATTTTTACTGTCATTAATTCGTTCCAACGCTTTAATCCTACGTAATTGTGCAGTAGAAAAACTGACCTCACGTAAATCTGTTATCGCGAGTGCTAGTTCTTCAGCTGTTAAGCTGTCATCCGCTATTAGCTGTTGACGCTCGACTAAATAACGATCAACCTTAGTGTTAAAGACTTCAACCCGAGTATCCAATTCTGCTAAGCGCTCTGCACCGTCAGCTCCAACTAATTCTTGACGTATTAGGTATTGATCTTGCGCATCCAAACCTTGCGTATTAGCTAGCGCACCAATGAGGGCCTCATTACGATAGGTTACTTGCTCTTCTTCTGGAAGCAACTGTAATTCTTGTTGCCATAATGCATTAAACTCCTCTCCCGATACGGCTATTTGTTGAAGCTCAATCTTTTTCAATGCGCTCGTTCTAAGCTTATTTTCTTCACCGAACAATAATTCCTGTTGTTCAAGCGTAAAGAACTGAAGCTGAGCCGCAAGTAATTTATCATTGAGAGCGGTCAGTTCATCTAAACCAAACTCCACCGAATTTGTATCAGACTCTAATGTCTGTAAATAAGTTTTATAATTAATATATTGCTGAAACAATACCTTATCAATTTGCTGGTCAGCAGGACGCAATAAATTGAATTGAATAAATTGTGCTTGTAAATTACCTAGATCTTTATCTTCTACACCCGATAAAAAATACTCAAACGTGTCACGTTCCGATGTTGCATCAATCGACGTATCTTGCTGTGATTGCTGCACTGTATTTTCAACATCAGAGTGTTCAAAGCTAAGACTTGGTCCATTATTCCACTGATAGGTAAAGATCGCAGTACCCACTGCGATTAACATTACAGAAGTAACTGCGATCTTATTCATGTTTATAGGCCTTGTAATTGTAAACGGTTAGCGTGTTGACGATATAAGGTTTTTGGATCTGTCTCAAACAAATGATGAATACCAAGTGTATGGTTAATTTCATCAACGTGATTCATATCATAATCATCTCGGATCACTTTACCCAAGTGCGAGCTACATGCAGATACCAAACCATCATTCGGTTCACTAAACGCAGAGCCTGTTAACATAAGTGCTGCATCGATAGGATCTAACAAGTTAGTGAAGTTGGCCGTGCCGCTCCATGAGTAATAATAAACGCCATTATTAGCGACATACTCACCTTCTCCACATGCTGTTGTTGGAATACCTTCAGGATATGATTGATTAAATTCTAACGATTTTTTAGTTGTTAACGCTTCTAACGCGGCAATTGGATCTTGTGGTAAGTTTCCACCACCTGATAGGAAGTTAATAAGATCACTAAAAGCAGCTGTTATCGCAACAACTAACTCTTCAGAGATTGATCCTTCAGGTACTTCATCACGTATAATATCAGCAATAAGCGAACCTTTATTAACACCGCCGATGCTGGTTACTGATGCCACATATTGTGGTGCAACAGATGCAACATAACGTGATGTTGGTCCACCGTGGCTATGCCCAATTAGGTTAACTTTATCTGCGCCTGTCGCCGCTACAATCTGTTGAACCTGTGCTAATAACTGCTCACCACGTTCTTCAGTACTATTCGCTGCCGACACCTGAGCAACGTAGACAGTGGCACCACTTCGCGTTAATGCACGTGAAACACCATAGAAATAATCAATCCCAATAATAGAGTCAAAGCCAAAAAGCCCATGCACTAATACAATCGGGTATTTTGTTTCTGTGTAGCCTTTTTGGCTAGAACTTCCAATTAAGCCACCAGCATGACTATTAAACACCATTATGCACAACGTAAAAAATGTAAGAATCCGTTTCATTTATCTATCCTTATTATTTAATTTGAGACATCATTTCTGAGCATCAGATTTGACTTTTTATTCAAGTAAAAACAAGCTGATAGTACAAAGTGAAATGAAAAATAAATGTGATAAAGATCAATTCATTAATGTGGATTAATCATGTATAAAAATACATATTGATTGCATTTGTAATATACCGATTAAAATATGGTATTTAAATCTGATTACGAAGAACATTTTAAGAAAAGCAACACAACCCACAAGCCTAGTACTACTTTGTGAATACTTACTTCTAATTTTTCTACATTTAAGAAAAGAGTTAAAAAGAGAGTGAAATAGAGAGAGAAACAGAATTTAGTAACATATTACTTAGTATGTATATGTTTAATATACATACTAAGTGAATAATCAATCCACTATCGACGCTTTTACTTTTCGATAGCCCAGCCAACCAAACAGGGCAATAAAGCACACAGGCCCAAGCCAAAGTACATACGTTCTTGGTTCAAATTTAGGTTTATATAACACCATATCGCCAAAACGACTCGTCATAAAGTCGATAACTTGGGCATCAGACTCGCCTTTATTTACCATCAAATAGACCGTCAAACGTAAATCTTTCGCTATCGGTGAATTCGACTCCATTAGATTTTGATTTTGACATTGAGGACAGCGCAATTGACGCGCCAAGTTAATCGCCCGCTTTTGCGTATCAACAGAATTAAACTTAAATACATCAACCAACTGTGTTGATTCAACACGAGATTGCGTACTATCACTCACCTGAGCCTTAACAGAGGAAGCTTGAACAGATACAAATAAAGACTGCGCAGATAAAGGCTGAGCAACAAGTAACGTAATAAAACAGAAATACAACGATGACAACTTCATTACTGCTTCCTTAGTGTGATTGTTTGTTTAGCAATAGCTGTATAAATGGCTTGAAGTAATGCTGCCATACCTGTTCATCCAATGCACCAGAGTAGCGAAACAACACAATACCTTGGCTATCTAGCAGGTAAGTTTCTGGTGTAGAAATAACCCCCATATCCAAAGCAAGCTTACCGTCTGGATCAAAAATGTTGGCAACATAAGGATTGCCTAGCGCACTTAATACCTTGCGAGCATCACCCCTATCATCACGATAATTTAACCCGACAATACGCAGATTATCTCTCACTGCCAGCTTCATCAGAAAACTATGCTCGCTCTGACATACTGCGCACCAAGACGCCCATACGTTTAACAGCGTGAATTGTTGATCCGTTTGCAAAACGCTATTATCTAATAGACCAGTATTTAAACCACTTGCAGTAAAGCTTGGAATTGACTTTCCCACCAAGGCTGACGGTGTTATTTGTCCTTCTTGAGACGTTAATGCAAACATCATCGACACGACAAATGCTAACCCCAGTAAGCTTGGTAGTATCAATTTAAAGCTAAGATTCAATCTGTTATTTCGCATAACGCTGCCCTATCGCTAAAAGACCACCAATCATCATCATGATACTGCCCGCCCATAGCCAGTTAATAAACGCTCTATTTTGAACACGAATAGCATAGGAATCACGGTCAATCTTTTCTCCCATCGTGATGTAGATATCTCGCAACCAACTCGAATGAATAGCTGGTTCACTCATATTCATTACACGGACTGGATAATGCCGTCTTTGAGGTTTCAACTGTACAATATTACCCTCATTATCAACGACCTCTAATAGCGCCTGTTCTGCAGTATAGTTAGCAGCAACTAACCATTCAGTGTCGATATAATTAATGGTTAAACCACCTAATTCGACCGAACTACCCGGGCTCATTTTTGCGCTAACTTCAGTCGATTCGTAACTGACAATAAGTATACCAACAGCAGTAACCGCAACACCGATATGCGCAACAGTCATACCCAAATGGCGCATACTCACACCAGCAAACAACGTCGACATCACAATACCAGCACACAGTATCAATACCAGTAACACATACAAAGACAGGGTTTCATTAAACAAGTAACTCGCGACAGAACCAAGCACAACAGAAGATATCCAAATGACTGTTAGCTTGGTGCGTACGCCATTAAAGTTAGCTTTCTTCCAATGTATAAATGGCGCAACAATCATCAACACAAAACAGAGCAATGCTAAGGGAACAAATACCGCATTAAAGAAAGGCGCACCAACTGAAATGCTCGCTAGATTGAAGACTTGGAATATCATCGGATAAAAAGTACCAAGCAATACCGATAACGTGGTCACGACTAGCACGCCATTGAGTATTAAAAACAAGACTTCACGGCTGACAATACTGCGTAGCCGTAACGGTTTAATCTTGTCACTTTGTAATACAAATAAGGTTAATGGCACCACCACACAAATAGCCAAGATAACTAACAGCACAAGCCCACGTGTTGGGTCTACAGCAAATGCATGTACTGATGTTAAGATCCCAGAGCGAACGACAAACGTACCCAGTAAGCTTAAGCTAAACGTGAAAATAGACAGTAATAAACTCCAATTAATCAGCGCCTGACGTTTTTCACTGGCGATCAATGAATGCAATAATGCCGTACCAGTTAACCAAGGCAGCAAAGAAGCATTTTCAACGGGATCCCAAAACCACCAACCACCCCAGCCAAGTTCATAATAAGCCCACCAAGAACCTAATGCGATACCACCCGTTAGCATCACCCACGCAGCAAGCGTCCAAGCGCGACTCCACTGTGGCCAAGGGATATTAATGTCAGGCATGGTTAACGCAGCGACTGCAAAGGCAAACGCCCCTGAAAAACCAACATAGCCTAAATACAGCAATGGTGGATGAAAAATAAGCCCTACATCTTGCAACATAGGGTGCAAGTCTCGTCCCTGCATAGGGACAGGAAACAAACGAGAAAAAGGGTTTGACCCTAAGAGAGTAAATAAACCAAATGCAGCAGTGAGTAAACTTAATACAATTAATACACGGCTGATAAAAGCTTGGTTGTGATTACGATTAACAAACGCAATCGCCGCCGACCATAATGACAGTGAGAAGACCCAAAATAGTAGAGATCCTTCATGACCCCCCCACACAGCGGCAATCTTAAAGAATACAGGTAACTGAGAATTAGAATGTTGCGCTACGTAATCAACAGAGAAATCATCAGCAGTGAAGCTGTAGGCAAGTAAGCAGATCGAAGTGGTCACCGCGATAAAAGCGCCATAACTCAGCGTCCACGAATAACGGCTAAGGTGCGGTTGCTTAACCACAATGCCATAAAAAGGAATAGCAGCGCCTAAAATAGCGCACAATGTACCAAGAATAAGTGAGAATAAAGCAATTTCTGGGACCATAGACGGATCCATTTATGTATAGAAAAACAAAGAGAGCCCTAATGAGCTCTCTTAACTTATATAAGTCATTAGCTTGTACTTAGATAACTAACTTAGATGCCTAGCTTAGATACATTAACTTAGGCTCAAGATATTAACTTTGATTTAAGACAACCGTTAATAACACAACAAGTAATCCTTAAGTGATACCCGAACTATGTTCTAGTTATGATCTCGTTATGCGCTAACGCTCGCTAAATAACAGCCAATCAATAGTTAGTTAACCAACCGTCATCTGACCTGCGTACAAGATAAATGTACGTAACATTAATACACCAACAAGGCTTAGCGACGTCACTAACAATACAAATAGTTTGTTATGACGAGCCTGAGTTGGTACAAAAAAGTTAAGGGCAAGCGGCACTAACATACCCGCGCCAACCACACCGTACCAGAACCATGATGCCCAAAAGCCACCAGCAATCGCTGCCATTGCTGCCGCTTCTTTCTGACCACCGCCAAAAACAAGCCCCGTGAAGAAAGTAAGCAATACAAACAACTCAAAGACAACAACCGGACGTTCAATGCTGTGGATCCATTTAACGCTTTTACTGTGGAATGATTCTTTAAAACCAACAACACCCAACAATAAACACGCTGCAGCACCAGATGACACACTCGAGAAGATAAATAACACCGGTAGAACAGGATTATTTAACATCGGGTATGTTTTCAATGCCGATAACAAAAAACCTGTATAAGCGGCTAGCATCACAGCAAGTAGCGCTAAAAATAACTCTAACGCATTCTCAAATTTAGCGATTTTATCTACAATAGGATTAACGAAAGCAAGGCGATCTTTAAATAGCTTCTGTAGTAATGTCGCTAGTTCATCTTTGAACATAACCGCGATCCAAGTAAATAAAATAATCATATAAACTTGGAATAAGATCACACCCATCGACATCACAGAAGTTGGGTTAAAGTAAACTAAGATCTTCCAAAACGCTAAAGGCTTAGTTAAGTGAAAGATCAGAATCGTTAAACCAGATATTATTCCCAACGGTGCTAAGATTGCCGTTGCTTTGATAATACCATTAGCTGACGCTTTACCTTCAATCACCTTACGTTTCAAATGGATAGAAATTAACACCATCCCTGCTGACATGCCTGTTAAAAACAGATACACAGCAATGATCCAGTCCCATACTAAAGAATCAAACGTAAAAGCACTTATAAATGTATTCATCGTTTTATCTCCCCTTTTGTATCCGCCACTTTATACAGTTTTGGTTCGGTACCTAATTCCACTTTAGAACGATAAACAGCGTTGCTTGCAATCACTTTGTTTATCTCACTCGTCGGATCGTTAAGATCACCAAAGGTCAATGCGTTAGTCGGGCACGATTCTACACAAGCAGGTAATTTACCGGCTTTTAGGTTGGTATCACGACAGAAGTTACATTTATCGGCAGATTTAGTTTCTGGATGAAAAAAGCGAACTTGATACGGACACGCTGCGAGGCAATAACCACAACCGACACATTTATCGCCATGTACATCAACAATGCCGGTTTTTAAATCAACATACGATGCACCCGTTGGACAAACGGTCACACAAGGCGCGTTATCACAGTGTTGGCATGAAATACGGCTAAAGGTGTAATCAACATCAGGGTACTCACCCATTGGCGCACTACGTTCTATTTTTAAACGAGAAACACCTTCTGGTACGTTATTTGTTTCACGACACGCATCGGTACACGCAGTACAACCAATACAAGCCGTTTCATCAAAAACCATACCGTAGCGTTTATCACCGTCTTCTTGCGTCGCGACTAATGATTTTTTGGCTATCGCGACTTTAGAGACGCCAGTGGTGAAAATAACCGCACCAGCACCAATTAATAAATTTCGTCTAGAACAGGCCATGTCATTCTCCCTTATCTTCTTTTTTCAAGTTAAAGTCTTTATGACAATCGACGCATTGCGCAATCTGAGCCTTACGTTCTAGCGCTTGCATGCCTTCTTTTTCACCATCGGCATGGATCACATGACAAGATGAACAAGTGGCTTTTTTCGCATGGACATCATGTACCCAGGTTTTCTCTTGTAATCGCTCTGATGTATGACATTCAGTACAGTTGCCCGTTGCTTTTAAGATAGCGTCAAAATCAAGCAGGGTTTTATGCGTGCCGATTTGAGATTGAGCTGCAGAGAACTTGGTAACTTGAGAGGGATTTTCGCGGTGGTCTGGACCAATCGTATTATGGCATTCAACACATTTAAGGTCTCGGCCAATTTCTGCGACGACTTTTTCACCGTGCGTACCTTGTCGTGTTTCTTTAGAGTCTTTATGGCATTGCGTACAAGCATTATCACTGTCACGAATAAACGTTACTTCATGTCGGCCATCAGTATTCACGCCAAGATTTTGGCTATTTGACGACTCTGCAGTAACACTGAAATTAAAACCATAGATACATATGAAGAGCAGAAAGCTAATCGTTGTACGTATGGCTAATTTTACATTACCCATTTTGCATCCTTCTATGAGAATTATAAAAATGTGTATTAATTAAAAACACATTTTAATTTTCGTTAGTTTAATTATTCAGAACAAACAGATTTTAAAATTAAAGTTAAATTAAAAATTTATTTCAACTTATCTATTATTTGTTTTCCTGAGTAATACTAATTCTAATTAAGAATAATTCTTATTTATAATGCCAGCCACAACGCTTAACGAGATCACTATATTTTAAAACGCTAAAATATGACACCCCAAAGTGAGTACCCAAGATGGGTTAATATGATATTTGAGATATACATCAACAAACACATAAGCTTATGTTTTAAAAAGATTAACGTATGTTGTTGAAATGTAAATAAATGTCAAGGTGTGTCATTTACTGTATAGCCTACTCTTTAACCACCTTTTTTTTATACTTATTTATGGATAATAAAAACACGCTATTTATTATTTTAATAATCTTGATCGAGAACAATAAACAAGAGAGTAAGTGTCAGTTTTTATTTATATATAGGTAGATTTGAGATATTTTAAATAACGTCATTATATGTTTTAAAATAATCCTTCTAATACGAAAGATTAAATTAAAATATATAAAGACATTTCCAATTCTTATTTGTTGCCTCTCTCACAACGCTTGGTCAATCTAAATAATTAATAATTGGAGACAACATGGCTAGTGTATATAAAACTCTAAAACCAGCCTCAGGCGTTGCAGTTCTACTCGCAACGTTATTACTTGGTGCTAGCAGTAGTACTGTATTTGCTGCTGATCAAGTATCAGAAAAATTAGAACCACGTAACGAAAAATTTGAACAAGCGCATCCAGATCAATACAAAACCTGGAAAGCGACAAGTGAAAGTAAAGAAATAGAAGATGCACTACAAGGCGATCCAAATATGGTCATCATGTGGGCAGGTTATGGCTTTTCGAAAGACTATAACAAAGCACGTGGGCATTTCTACGCGATTGACGACATCCGTAATACCTTACGTACAGGTGGACCAACAAATGCGAAAAATGGCCCTATGGTCATGTCTTGCTGGAGTTGTAAAAGCCCTGACGTAGCACGCTTTATTGAAGAAAATGGTGAAGATGCTTACTTCTCAGGTAAATGGGCTAAAGGCGGCGCTGAAGTGGTCAATGCCATTGGTTGTGCCGATTGTCATGATACCCGTAGTGACGCATTTAAAAATGGTGAACCCGCGCTTAAACTGACTCGTCCACACGTTGAACGTGCAATGGCTGCGATTGATAAACCATTTGCAGAGCAAGGTCGCCTTGATCAGCAAGCACAAGTTTGTGCCCAATGCCACGTAGAGTACTACTTCACTGGTCCAACAAAAGCCGTTAAGTTCCCATGGGATAAAGGTACTTCTGTTGATCAAATGGAAAAATACTATGACGAAATTGGCTTTAAAGATTGGACGCACGCAGTGTCTAAAACACCAATGCTAAAAGCACAGCATCCAGGTTATGAAACATGGCGCGAAGGTATTCATGGTAAAAACAACGTAACATGTGTTGATTGCCATATGCCTAAAGTGAAAAATGCGGACGGTACAGTGTTCACGGATCATAAAGTGGGTAACCCATTTGATCGTTTCCAAGACACTTGTGCAAACTGTCATACACAAAGTAAAGAAATGCTACAAGATGTTGTTAAAACGCGTAAACAGCAAGTAAATGAAATGAAATTACTGGCTGAAAAACAAATCATTGCAGCACATTTCGAAGCAAAAGCAGCATGGGACGCAGGTGCAACACAAGTTGAAATGGATGAGATCCAACTTAACATCCGTCATGCACAATGGCGCTGGGATTATGCAATTGCCTCTCACGGTGTACATATGCATGCACCAGAAGTAGCACTGCGTGTATTAGGTACCGCGTTAGACCGTGCAACAGATGCTCGAACGCAATTGGTTCGCCTACTTGCTAAGAAAGGTATTACAGATCCAATCGAGATCCCAGATATCTCAACTAAAGAGCTTGCACAAGAAGCACTTGGTATGGATATGGACAAGATGAATAAAGAGAAAGCTGAATTCTTGAAAACACTTGTACCAAAATGGGAAGCTGAAGCAGAAAAACGCGAAGCGACTTACTAATCACAGATTAGTGTTGCCATCGAAATAAAGACGGCAACAAAAATGGCGATATAAACATGAGCCATTAAATTAAAAGCGGCTATTCATTCATTTGAATAGCCGCTTTTTTATTTACTTGAGATATAAAGAAGATAGGCGCAGTGAGTTAAGTGATTACTGACCATTTATTTAATAAACTGCTTCGCTTGGTTGATTGAATTAATAATTGAAACACGATCTAACCCTTCCTGATCTGAATCAAGTAACTGAACCCAGAGATCAATTGCTTGCTGATAACGCACATTCATAAATTCATTGGCCGCTAGCATCATCAAAGCGGTTTGATTGTTCGGATCAAGTGTGAGTGTTTGATCAAGTAAGCGCTGAACGTCCGCTGTGAGGTGCTGGCCACTTGCGTAATATAATGCCGAGGCCTTTGCGGAATATTGAATTGCGGTGGGATTGGCGGTCAATCTGATTGAATAGTTAAACACGAGTGCTGCATTATCATATTCACCGTTGTGCATGTAAGCATTACCAAGTTGAAACCAAAGAGTCGCATTTTGCTTATCATCATAAAGCTTATCTTGAAGCGCTGAAATACGCTTATCACTGATTTCTAATACGGAAAGTTCTTTGAAAGGTGCAGCAGACAATTCCGCTTGTCGTGTTTCAACGCGCTGATAATCACTCAATAAATAATAGCCACCTAGACTACCTGCAATCAATACTGACGCAATTAATGGATTCCATAAAGTCTTACTCATAGCCAATGTTCATCTGTTAATTATGATTATCACCAGTTTAACAGAACTACCTATTATTACTTAGTGTTTAGCCTGAATAATGGAGCAAAGGATGAAGTAAGGAGGAAGTGAATAGTAAAAGAATAATAAAAGAATAATAAAAGAATAGTACTGTAGACAACTCAATAAAACGAAGAGCAAAGTGGACATTGAGATAGATAAACACACCCTATCTTCAAATGCCCACTTATATCATAATTGTAATCTATTTTTTCTGTAGCTCTTTACTCAATAAGCGTTGAGCCATACGCTCTGAGAAGTTAACAGGGTTAGTTAAATCCATACGACTTAGCAATGCATCAACCTCTTTGGTTGACGTTGTTGAAGTCAGACCGCGTAGCAGAAGCTTAAGCTTACCTTTTTTCGACAGTCCTTGGTTTTTCAACGATTTCAATGCCTTGATTATTTTCAATTCCGCATCAGTAAAGCTACTGCCTTGGGGATATTGAGGAAATACACCCTGTTGCTTATGTGTATTACAAAGTTTAGCAATCGCTTCTGGCATATTGTTCGCAAACTCAGCCGGTATTTCGTAATTAGGCGCTACTTTACCTGCATCTTTCGCTTGCTGGAGTAGTGTCGCTTGAAAACGCGAATCTGCAATCTTAATTAATTCAGTGTAAACAACGTTATCAGGCTTGCCACGTAGATCCGCAATACCATATTCAGTCACCACAATATCACGTAACTGACGCGGTATGGTGTTGTGTCCATAGTTGAACAACACGTTTGATTGCAGCTTACCATGACGTACACAAGTACTACGTAATTTAATAATTGAGCGTGAGTCTTTCATTTGGTGTGATTGTGCAACAAAATTATACTGACCACCTACACCACTAACCACTTGTCCGTTCTCTAATGCGTCTGAGATCACAGACCCATCAAGCGTTACCATCATCGCAGAGTTGATGAAACGCGCTTCTGTACGTTGTAACTCTTTAATTGTTTGGCTACCCCAAAAATGGTTATACAAATCATTCACGTATCTCACACTTGTCATGCAGAATTTTTCATGATCTTTCTCAGACATGTCATTAAGTGCATCGTAAAATGCTTGAGGGCCAATAAAGAATGCACCATGCATGACAACACCGCCTTTCAGTTTGTCACCTAGGCAATGCTTTTCAATCCATTGAAGTGTGCTTTCTTGACTCAAATCTGCACTGCAACTTTCATCATTACTGTATAACGTGTCTTGATATAAGCTAACAGCCGATTTGAAAACACCAGTTTCTTGTAGATAAGCAACATCTTTGGTCGTCAGTACGTTTGATATCGCGTTGTGATTCAATAACGCCGTGAATGTTTTCATCGTCACGTCTGTGGTTATCGCTTTATCGTTCAGTAGCTTTTGTAACAGAATATCGTTAAAGACTTCTCGCTTTAGGACACCTGCACGATACAAATGCATGAACCCATCGACCATTAATTCACTACAGCCATACAAGCCTTCACTAAAGATACCCTTATTACCAATCTTGCCAGAGACAGGGAACTTCTTCTCTATATTCAAGTCTTTAAATACATTGCTGTACTTTTCATTATCCTGATGTCGCAGTAATAAACTATAACTCAATGCACTACAAAGTGAACCAATACCCAACTGAAGCGTACCGCCATCTTTCACTAGAGTACTCGCATAAAACCCAATCATATGATCTTCGTTTGAAATGGCATCTTCAGGGACTGCGAATAATGAATAGTCTTCTTTCTTACTTTCTAGTACGAAATCGAGTTCGCTAGCGGCCACTTCTGCATGGTTACGCATAAATGGCATATTTGAATTAACTTCACCCACACAAGCAAACTTTTTGCCTTTGGCACGTAGTGCTTCCAACTCTGGGATAAGGTCTAGTGCTAAATCTGAATTACTGCCCAGACTATAAGTCGTCACATCACCAACTTGTCGTTCTGCTACGATTTGCGCGATGACGTTAACGCCCTTATCAATCAAATCACGAACAGCATGTGTGTAGTTAGTACTGGTATAATGCTGTTGTTGCGTAGTATTTAAAAAGCTACCCGCTTTAAAAAAGAATTCATACACTGTTACATTATCTGGTAACGTTTTACTGCGAAGGTCTTTCATATAATGCAGTTCTTGCACACCAGCAAATTGGCGACTAACAAATGGGGCAAGAAACTTGTTTTCAAGGTCTGTCTTAGCGCGAGGAAGCTCCAAAGTAATACCAGTTTCAATTTGTAACGTAATACTTGGATCTGCTTTTGCACGTAAATATAATGCATTAGCAAATGCAATCGGCTTACCGATTGCTAACGGTAAACCCAACACAATATGGTTTCCGACATCAGCAAGTACAGCATCAACTAATCGTTCAACATCGTTGAATCTAACACCATCAGGCTTGCTTGTGATTTTGTTTGAATCTACAACTTTGATATCTGATATTGTTTTTACTTTTGGTTCGAATTCTAATACAGACATTATTATTATCCTTTTTAATATGCAGCAACATTGGGTTTGCCATATACCCATTTAGTATTATATTAAATCTGATTAAACGTGGCAGCAAGTCATATTTATAAGGGGAATCCTATGTTCACATTAAAAGTATCAGCAACAGAATGTTAATCTAAAGTTAGCTACCCCTAGGTATTTAAGTCACCAATAATCAAAGCGTTAAAAGAGTAATACGTTGAAATTAATTGAAAAATAAGATAATCGTGCAAATACTCTAAAAACCTGATTCAAGTAGGTTCATCAATCTACATAATGGTGTAACATAAGGCGCCACTTTATTAACATAATAAAGTGGCCTACTACACACATGAATACTACACATATATAGCACCCGGCATACACATACAGTACCCACCATACACATACAGTATCCGCCATATACATATAGCACCCGCCATAAATCTCAAGCCGCTTGCACCTCTCACTTCTACTTATCAAAAACTCAATCTTGCGATCTAGCTAGTAGATCTCTCTTTTATTCTCATTTAATCAAACAGAATCAACAAAATAATATTGCGGTGAATATAACAAACTGCTTAAATACACCTATAAAGTAGTATTTTATAATCCCTTAATTAAATACCTCGACGACGAAATAAGAGAGCCTATGGACACGATCAAACAACCCAATTTAGACACTAAAATGATCCGAACTCATGCCCTATTACATATGGCTAAATCAATCCATAGTATACGAGGAGCAAAGTCACAAGGCATTGAGTATGCAGAACCTCATATTGATCTTGCTGCGATTAAACAAAAATTAGATACTCTTGAGAGTCAGTATTACGTAGAAAATATAACGCGTATCTCAACACCGAATAATGTAATTAATACGCTTGAAACGAATATAAAAAAGGCCGACATCGCGATAAACAAATGCATTTGGCATTATGATGAAGCCATCGCACTGCCCTTCATTCCAACAAACTTAGCTGTTATTGGATCTGGTATCGATGCTATTGAGATTGCGACGATTTACCAAGCCCTTGGGGCAAGCGTGGATATACTCATCACGGGTGATGACGTGTTCCCCGAGCTCGATAAAGATATCAATAAAACGTTTCAACGTTATGTAAAACGACTTTTCAAAATCAAACCGCAAGCAGAAATAACAGCATTTAATTTTACTGATAAGCAGGTTCAGCTTTCCGCTACAAGCAAAAATAAAACATTACCTGATTCAATTTATGACGCGGTATTCATTGCAGGCGATCGAGCACCACATAATAACGGATTAACACAACCCTTTATGGCCAGCAGCTTCCCGACGGTCACTTGGTTAGGATGGACAGAAAAGCAATTAGACATCAGTGGCTTGAATTATAAAGCGATCACCATTCCTTGGCGTTCACTCGGTCGTGCAAACACAGATATTAATACCAATGGTCTAACTAAATTAATCTTTAATACTGATGATCATACTTTGATCGGTGGCGGGTGCATGGGGAACAATGCAGACGAAATATTCGGGGAGATATGCCTCGCAATACGTAATCAGTTTACGGCCGATAATATCGCGCACACAGTGCATGCACACCCTACTCTCCATGAGTCCATATTACTGGGCTGTGAAGTGTATAAAGGCACGGCAACGGATGTCTTAAACTAACATTAAGAACAACGATACCTACAAGTTAGCGTTATTCATAAAGCGACTATTTAACGTTTCAGTTCGAATCTCAACGATTAATCAGCACTAATTTCGATTAATGCTGATTGCTGAGTTGATTTACTGCCTTCCTTACTCGCACAATAGCCGCTATTGCACTGCTGAGTACAAGGTTTTGTGCAATGTACGCGCTTATTACAACTCCATAAACAGAGCTGCCAGACTTGCTGTTTTGATTCTGCATCTAAACAGTTTAAATCTGCTACGCATAAATGACCCGCTTGAATTAACTCTGCTAGCTTATGAGTCGATATACTTAAATTAACCTTTGAAGACATGTTGTTATCCTTATAAACGCTTTATCACTCCATCTTCACATCATACTAGTAGTTGAGAATGATTATCAATAGCGAATAAGGTTTTTATTTACACTAAATTACAAAGCGCTTAGATAACAGTCAAAATCAAAGGTCATATAAGGTTACTATCAACACATTATTGGCTATAAAGATCAGGGTATAAAAAAGGCGCCATCGCGAGTGTAAGCGCTTGAGTATAGTTACTTTCACGTGTGGCATGACCATTCGTTAATAAACCAATCGCGCCTCCTTTATGCTTGATATTCACTGTTTTGAATAGTTTATCCATAACAGGTCCTAACTCTTCACCATCAAGTAATGACTGATAGATTGGTGCTGGTAATGGCAATGCGGCACTGCGTCCTACTGATTGCTGCTCTTTATTCGCAATAACAACATACGCGAATGTTGCAGGTCCATCGTCGAGTAAATCGACACCACCTTCAATTGCAATATAAAAGTCGGCAGTTGTATGTTGCTGACAATACTTAACACGATTGATCGCGCCTTCTCGCGTTTCTGCAGCGTCCATCGGTTGATCTGGTACATTTGATGGTGCATCAACACCTTCACATTCAACACGATGGTCAGGATATAATTCAGCGATCACAACACGTGAGGCATTTACTTTAACTGGGTTTTTAGATCCAACGATAACTTTAATTAATTTATGTTCCATCACTTACAACTCAACTCTTCTTGATTGCCAATAGTGGCTGTTCCAATAGGGATTATCTAAACGGGATAAGATCACACCACGGCTTGATGATGCATGAAAAAATTGCAGATTATCCACCATAATACCGACATGCCTTACATTCACACCTGTTTTAAAAAATACTAAATCACCCGTACGTAGTTGTGCACGCTTAATCGAATACCCTTCTTTAACTTGACTGGCTGTGGTACGAGGCAGCGATAAAGAAAACTTCTGTTCAAATGTCAGTTTAACTAAACCAGAACAATCCACACCTTGTTTACTCATCCCACCCCATTTATGCGGGGTGCCGTACCAGTCTTTATATTGTGCTAATAACGCGCGTTGGAGATTAGCTAGCTTATCTGACGGTGCAGCAATGACCTTTACATGCTCTACCGAATCAATCGTGCTTCGCTGGCTGCAACCTGCCATTAGCATCAGTAGAAAAGTACAGAAAAGCGATTTAATAATCATGGTATTTACTCATTATAACGTTTTTATCCCGCGCATTTTACCTGCTTGGTAGCATTAAAAACAACTAACTTATAATCACTTTTATATAAAGTTATCGGCAACAGTACTAAAGCGCTCAATGAAATAAAAAATGCTGATAAATATTTCATAAATTACAAAAAACAAACCTGTTACAAAGGCAATTCGTGTTACCGCTAACAGTGCATTGGGTTATTAACACAAACCTTGCTATACCTCTTTCGTAGCAAGGGTCCAACCTCAAATGTCAGTTCCATTAAAATTAACAAATAGAAACAAAAAAACAAAAAGTAACATGCATATGAATTTATTTAATACTATTTTCATACCCTTAGGTGAATATTTAACACTTTGTCACTATTTACAAATTAAGTACAACACTCTAACATGTACCCCAATAGGTATAGATACACTACAAAATAGAGCTAAGAATCTAAACTCTCTATTTTATGATTTTACGGCATAGGGATCAGATGAGATGCAAGCACTTACGTTAGTTGATATGGGTTTCTTATATACAGAAACAGTTGCGAGTCCTAAACATGTAGCCGGACTACAAATTTTTACAGCGCCTAAAGATTATGAAGGTAATTTTACCCGCGATCTATTCGATAGCTTAATGTCTCAAGATGAGATTAAGACACCTTTTAATCTCAAGCTGAAAAAGCAACTAACAGGCCAATACTACTGGAAAGAAGATGACAACATCGATCTATCTTACCATGTACGATTTGCTATGCTTCCACAACCTGGTAATGAAAGTCAGCTGCTTCATTTTGTTGAACATCAACATGAAACACTACTTGATAGAAACAGACCTTTATGGGAAATGATATTAATTGATGGTCTAGAAGATAATAAGTTCGCTATTTATCTAAAAGCACACCATGCCTTCACCGACGGTGCAAAAGCTAACCAGTTATTAATGTCATATTTAAATGGCGATAGTAATGCACCAATGACTGCATTTTGGAACATTGAACCAAAACAGAAAGAAAAGCAAAATGATAGCATGCTGCAATCAGTCACAAAGACATCTAAAAAATTAACGAATCAAGTTAAATCAATACCGTCACTGACTAAGCTAACAACTAAATTACTATTCCAAGCTGCGAATGTATATAAAGCGGATATGCCAACACCATTTATGGCACCTAAAACACCGTTTTCAATCAGCCCTAAACGTGCGCGTCGAGCAGCTGTATCAGCATTGCCGTTAACACGAGTTAAACGCATTGGTAAAATGACCGGGGCCACAATTAATGACGTTGTTGTTACTATTTGTGATATGGCCATTCATAACTATCTAGCAAATAAGAACTTTAATCTTAAAAAGCCACTTGTAGCGCAAATGCCGATGAGTCTACGTGACGCAGGCGATACTGTTACCAATAACCAAGTTGCTATCAGCTTAGTTGAGTTAGCTTATCGTGGTGAATCACCGCTTGAGCGCCTAATGACGATTAAAGATTCGTGCATCAAACTCAAAAAAGAAACACGTTTACTGACTAAAGAAGCATTAACAAGTTACACAATGGCGAGTCAAGGTTTAGCTGTTGTTAGTGAGTTATTCAACTTAGATACTGTATTACCGCCAATGGGTAACGTACTCATTTCAAATGTTCCGGGTCCACGTGAACCGTTATATATGATGGGCGCGAAAATGGAGCAGTGCTTCCCAATTTCGGTATTACCACCAGGAATGTCATTAAACATTACGCTTTACAGCTATAACGGTTTAATCAATGTTGGTTTGGTTTCTTGCCGCTCGGCATTACCTGATTTAACTGACCTAGCTGAATTCGTGAATAACGCATTTATCGAATTAGAAAATGAAGTATTAGAAAGTGCGGCAGTATCTGTATCAGAGCAAATTGCACAGTTAACAATGACAAATGATAACTCTGATATTAAACAAGAAAGTTTAGCTATTATCGAACAATTATTAGCTGAAAAAAACAAAAAGAACGATATTAAAACTCCGCTTAAAACACAGAAAAAAAGAGTAAAGCCTGTGGAAAAACCAGCGGTTAATGTTATTTCAACTGATACAGCAGAAACAGCCGTACCAGCATCAGTTTAGGAAAAAGTGATGAAAACACGCGATAGGATATTACAGTGTAGTTTAGAGATGTTCAGCCAGTTTGGGCACGTAAAAGTGTCTACAGTTGAAATCGCTAACGCTCTAGAAATTAGCCCAGGTAATTTATATTATCACTTCAACGGCAAAGAACAGTTATTAACTGAATTATTCTACGAGTATGAAGCGGCAATTAATAAGCTTATGTCATTTTATGAAAATGATGTACAAGCGTTTGAAGATTACTGGGCATACTTAAATGTGTATGTTGGTTTAATTCAACAGTACTCATTTTTCTATCGTGATATGAAAGTTATTTTTGATGAAAACAAGTTATTAAAACGCCGCTTTATGCGTTTAGTTAACAATCATCATAGCTTTTTTTCTAAAATGCTATTGTCGTTAAATGAAAGCAGTGAAATCAAAATGTCAGAAGCACAACAAAGCTCGATGGCTGATACGATCTGTTTAATTGCGACAAACTCGCTTGATACACAACTAGCTGAAGAAGATTACGATCTTCAAAAGATTACTCAGCGTATTGTATTACGTATTATCATGCTGGTTGAACCTTATTTTTCTGTCGAATCGAAGGAAAAATACTTACATGAAGTTGAGCAAAACCCTGTTGAAACAACAAGTTTGTTTGGCTAAATATCAAATTCAGTATTGATTAAATAAAAGCCTAGTGATCAACTCACTAGGCTTTTTTATTTGCATCGATTACGCGGTATCATATTAGCTAATATCCCCTCTCCAATATAACGCCTTCTTTACTCATCACTACAACAATGCGTTTTTAGTGCTGACGTACATAATCGCTTGAGTATTAACTCCAAACCATAAAGCATGAGTGAGTGCTAGAGCTATAAACAATAAAGTTGACCCTAAATCTGTTCTTATCTGATTATTTGGTATTGAATAAGTACTGAATTACTATTAAATCAAATGGTTATAATGATATATAGAGAAGCTAACTATATACTGGCTCTTCACTTATATGCATTGATTTAAGGATTTAATTTTGAAAAAGGGAATTGCAACTAAGTTATTACCATTACTAGCAATCACAACGCTTGCTGGTTGTATGTCTACAGGCCCACACCTAAAAAGCTCTAATAAAGAAGGTATAGCAGGTATGGAAGTACGTGCACCATACGTTAACTATACTAATTATTTTGGTTATGTTGATGACAGCGTAAAGCCTGATGGTAAAATTAAAGGTAAACCAGCCTATTACTTATATGCATGGGTACCAGCTGTAATTGACGAGATTGGTGTATCAATGATTTCTCCAGCTGAATCAACGCCAGCTGAAGGTGATTTCGTACAAAACACATTTGAAGCAAGCCTTGAGTCTGCTCCAGATAAGTATTTTGATACGTATATTACACTTGATCGCTTAAACATTATTGATAACACGAAAATCAATAAAGGCGGAAAAGTACTTCAAGCATTAAATTATAATGATGATACTTCAGAGTTACCAGCTAACCCAGGCGGTTCTTCTTATAACTCATTGTTACGTCAAGTATCTGAAGTAAGCAGCCCAACGAAAGCACTCGTTCGTGGTGTATACCGCATCTCATTCACTTCATTCCGATCTGCGATTGAAGGTTCATTTGAAGCAACTGTTGGTACAAACATCCCTGGTGTTAAAATCGCAGCATCTTTAGAAGAATTACATGAACTCGTTAACAAAGAAGGTTAATCCTTTTTAATTAACTCGGCTGTCTTCATGACGGTCTAAGATAATGTAATTAAACGGCGCCTCTTGCGCCGTTTAATGTTTTACCAATTTATCCCTATTCACCCCTTACTTTCATACATCTACCATACAAACTTTTATGCACCCAGCACGTAAACTAACAAGCTAAATACTGGTTAAAAGAAAACCACTTTAACTTTATTTCCTTAATAGCCTGTATTCCTGTACAATTCGCACCTTTGATTTTTCGCGTTAATTTACACCCAAGGCTTATTATGAATCTTTCAGCTAAAACCGTTGTTGTGATTGCAATTGGTGCTGCTTTATACGGCATCGGTGGACTTCCAATGTTTGGTATTCCAGTATTTGCAAATACGACACTTAAACCCGCGATGGCAGTACTTGCTCTATTCTCGGTATTATTTGGTCCATTAGTTGGCTTCTTAGTAGGCTTTATCGGTCATTGGGTAACAGACTTGTTCTCTGGTTGGGGTGTTTGGCTAACTTGGGTACTCGGTTCTGGTATTGTCGGTCTTATTATTGGCTTCTTCCCTAAACTGACACAAGGTCGTTTAGAGAAAGGCGTATTCTCGATAAAAGATATGGCCTTGTTTGTTGTTCTCGCCTTAATCGGTAATACAGTCGGCTATGGTATATCAGCATTACTCGACACTATTCTTTATGCAGAACCGTTCACCAAAGTAATGACGCAATTAACCATCATTGCTGCAGGTAATACTGTATTAATTGGCATTGTTGGCTACATTCTACTGACTGCATATGCTAAACGTAAGAAACAAAGCCGTAATCTTACCGAGGGTTAATCAACAATGACAATCGAATTTTCTGACTTCTCTTTTAAATATGCTTCGCAAGAAAAAGCGACTCTGAAAGGCATAAATCTAAGGATAGAGAAAGGAGAGAAAATCGTCATTATTGGTCCAAGTGGCAGTGGTAAATCAACACTTGGGCAATGCTTAAATGGTCTTATCCCCCATGCTGTTAAAGGTGACATGTCTGGCACCTTAACCATTAATGATACTTCGGTGTCAGGTTTACGCATGCAAGATTATAGCGAAGCTGTTGGTACTGTACTGCAAGATACTGACAGTCAGTTTGTCGGTTTAAGTATCGGTGAAGACATTGCATTTGCACTTGAGAATGACATGATTCCTCAAGCCGAAATGTTACCTATCGTACAAAAAACTGCAGCGATGGTTGACCTCGACGACTTGCTTGAACATTCCCCTTATGCATTATCGGGTGGTCAAAAACAGCGCGTATCACTTGCCGGTATTTTGGTTGATGATACTGATATTTTGTTATTTGACGAACCACTTGCCAGCTTAGATCCTAAAACGGGTAAAGCGACAATCGAGATTATCGATCAATTACATCGTGATACAGGCAAAACCATCATTATCATCGAGCACCGTCTTGAAGATGTGCTGCACCGCCACGTTGATCGCGTTATCTTAATGGAACGCGGTCAAATCATTGCCGATATGAGTCCTGATGAACTCATTGCCTCACCACTACTACAAGTTCACGGCATCCGAGAACCTTTGTATATCTCGGCATTAAAAGCGGCAAACTGTCCTATTTCAATTGCAGATAAACCTGCGTTTATTGAAAAAATGGATCTTAAAAAATACCAAGCTCCCCTTCAACAGTGGTTTCATGCTCAGCCTGCCGTAAATCAGACTGTAACGAATGAACCTCTGCTGGAAATTAATGATTTAACGTATTCTTACACTGGCGAAAAAAATGCATTAGAAGATATTTCATTTACGGTTAACCGTGGTGAATTTGTTTCTATCTTAGGCAAGAATGGTTCGGGTAAATCAACAATCACCAAACTTATCATGGGTGTTATCGCACCAGATACGGGTAACATCAAACTCAATGGTGAAGACATCGCTGAGTTATCTATCTTTGAGCGTGCTCAAAAGGTCGGTATCGTGATGCAAAATCCAAATCACATGATCTCTAATCACATGATTTTTGATGAAATTGCTTTTGGACTACGTAACCGTGGTCATGATGAAGCCTTTATCGAAAATAAAGTATTAGAAGTACTTGGTTTGTGTGGGTTAATTAAATACCGTCACTGGCCAATTGAAGCACTTAGCTATGGACAGAAAAAACGAGTCACAATTGCCTCTATCTTAGCATTAGAGCCTGAGTTACTTATTTTAGATGAGCCGACTGCTGGGCAAGATCACCGTAACTACACATCGATGTTATCTTTCATCCAAACGTTAAATAAAACACTGGGTATTACGGTGCTCATTATCTCGCATGATATGCATTTAGTTTTAGAATACACAACACGTTCTGTGGTGATTGCAGAGAGTAAATTAATTGCGAACGCACCTGTATCACAAGTTTTCAGTGATCCCGTGTTACTTGACCGTGCAAATTTAAAAGTAACCAGCTTGTATACTCTGGCCAATGCTGTCGGCATCGAAAATACAGATGGTTTCATGCAGCAGTTTATCAAATCTGAAGTCACGCCTTCATAATGAAGAGCAACACGAACCGTAACAATATGATGAACAAAAACACGATTAAAAATAATAAAAGTAACGTGAATAAAACCAAAAAAATTGATTTTGGCATTAACTATGTTAATACCAACTCGGCCCTACATCAGCTTAATGGTGTAACAAAATTTGTTCTA
The DNA here is from genome assembly GCF_018219155.1 of Moritella sp. 24. Lineage (NCBI taxonomy): Bacteria > Pseudomonadati > Pseudomonadota > Gammaproteobacteria > Alteromonadales > Moritellaceae > Moritella > Moritella sp. 24. The sequence goes on from NZ_CP056123.1 coordinate 2,619,964, forward strand.
TTCTTAGCCTGGGTGACAGTGGTCTTAACGACCTTTGATTTACGCTTGATCCTTGCGCTTATTATTACAGGTTGTACGTTATTAAAACTAACGAAAGTACCCTTCCCTGTTTATAAGCCGTTGTTAATCGCGACAGCAAGTGTACTCAGTATGAACGCATTATTTATGTTCTTGCTGGCTCCACAACAAGGGGTTGAGTACATTGGTTCAGCCACTGTATTAGTGTCATTGTGGGGGGATTATTCGCTCACACAAGAAACATTGTATTATTTACTGACAGTGACGCTGAAATACTTCAGTATGTTCCCGATTGCCTTAGTGTTTGTGTTTACCACGCATCCGACTGAGTTTGCTGCGAGTTTAAACCGTTTAGGCGTACCCTACAAAATTGCATACGCGGTCAGCTTAACACTACGTTATTTACCCGATGTAAAGAATGACTTTGTTAACATTATGCATGCACAGCAAGCACGTGGCGTTGATTTATCAAAGAATGTCTCTGTATTTTCTCGAATTAAAAACGTAGCAAAAATCTTAGGCCCTCTGATTTTTTCAAGCCTAGATCGTGCTGACGAAATCTCGAATGCAATGACACTACGTGGTTTTGGTCATAATAAGATGCGTACATGGTATAGCTTAAAACCAATGACGAAGCAGGATTTCATCGTCATGGGATTAATCGCGTTGATTGTAACCTTGGCCATTATCAAACGCGTGATGGCAACAGAACTCTTCTGGTATCCATTCTAGCTCTACACGACACGAGCTAAAAACGAGAGGCTAAAAGTTATTGATAACTTGTAGCCTCTCGCATTAAAAGCTTAGCGTGACTTGAACAGCGCTTTATCATCTGCATCACACTTGTTACTATCACCCTATGGATAGACAGATACACAGTAATCTACTTTATTGTCAGTATTAAGAAAATGGAAGATAAGTGAATTCAACATCTACAGATAAACTCACATTAGCCACGAATGAAATTCACCTGTGGTCAGTAGACCCGAAAACAATCCAGCAGCCTGAATTATTACATGCTTACAGCCAGTTATTATCGCCAGAAGAAACGGTAAAACAGCAACGTTTTCGTTTTGAAAAAGACCGTCATAGCGCACTCATCACCCGCGCTTTTGTCCGCGATCTATTATCACGTTATGCAAATGTCTCACCCGCTGATTGGATGTTCGTAAAAGGCGCCAAAGATAAACCAGAGATTGTAAATCCTCCCCTACCATTGCGCTTTAATATCAGCCACACCGATAGCATGATCATTTGTGCTGTGATGCTGAATGATGATATCGGTTGTGATGTTGAAAATACCAGCCGTACAAGCGATGTATTAAGTATTGCGAAGTATTCATTTGCTGATGTTGAAGTAAATGATTTACTTACTCAACCTAAACAGCGACAAGTGAGCCGTTTCTTTGATTATTGGACATTAAAAGAATCTTATATCAAGGCATGGGGCTTAGGTTTATCAATTCCGTTAAAAGACTTTAGTTTTACTCTTTCGGATAACCACCAGCAGGAAAATACTGACTGTATTAGGAACATCAAGTTAAGTTTTGCTGCTCACCGCATTGATGATGCCAACATCTGGCGCAGCTGGTTATTTTATCCAAATAAGATTCACCGAGTCGCCCTGTCAGTTCGTGCAAAGACGAATAATCAAAACACGGATTACAAGATGCGATTTTTTAATTCAATACCACTCATTAAAAGTACTGAAACGACTCGTTTTAGCCCTGAGTTACACGCTTAAAGAATTGAAGGTTAATGGCGTAAACAACTCGTCATTCTCCTTTATTCCAACTGCAATAATGACATTCTTAGTTTAAAAAGTACCAATTTTGTCTAAACAAGTAAATTTTATTTCATTAATTGTAAATCTTATTAATCTCACATTTCTGTGATTTTATTTGAATCATTCATCATAAATCGAATACCTTTCCTCTTTATCCTACAATAACAAATAGCGTTTAAATCTAGCAAAAAGCAAGGATACCGATAACATTTTGTTAGATGATGTGTATTGCAGATAACTCTTCCTCGTTACTCAACAAAAGTAACATAACAGTCTGTTTTAAAAATCCAATTACGTATTATCATTATGTATTTAATACATATAATTCAGGAAGTTAATATAATACAACAAGTCATATCTTTATTACGTTTAGGTAAATTAACGTCAAAACGATATATTACTTTGTGAGTACTGCTGTATTATACTCATAAATTAAATATCCGTGACAGTAAGTCATAACATCACAATGTGATGATATGTGCGGTACGACTAAATCGGACGCAAACTATCAATCACATTAAGGAAAATATGAAATGACTATGCAAGCATTAACGTTAGTTGATATGGGGTTTTTATACACAGAGACAGTGACTAGTCCAAAACATGTTGCAGGGTTGCAAATTTTCTCAACACCAGAAAACTACGAAGGCAACTTTAGTAGAGACCTATTCGACAACCTGATGTCGCAACAAGATGTTAAAAAACCATTTAATCAAAAACTAAAGAAACAGCTCACGGGTCAGTTTTTTTGGCAAGAAGATAACAAACTGGATCTGTCATATCACGTCCGCTTTGCAATGCTACCAAAGCCAGGTAACGAGGAGCAGTTACTCAGCTTTGTTGAACACCAACATGAAACATTACTTGATCGTAGTCGCCCATTATGGGAAATGATCTTAATTGACGGGTTAGCTGATAACAAATTTGCTATCTACGTAAAAGTACACCACGCATTTACTGATGGTGCAAAGGCAAATCAACTGTTAATGGCTTATTTAAGCAAAAATGCAACGTCACCAATGACTGCATTCTGGGCCGTTGACCGTCCACAAAAAGAAAGAACTGCTAAAAGTGCATTATCACGCTTATCTGATACAACAAAAACAGTAACTGGACACGTAAAATCAATTCCATCACTGACTAAGCTCACGACTAAACTGCTATTTCAAGCAACAAACATGTATAAAGCAGATATGCCAACACCATTCATGGCACCTAAAACACCATTCTCTGTGAGCCCAAAACGTGCACGTCGTGCAGCAATGACATCCCTATCACTGCCTCGTGTAAAAACCCTTGGTCGTGTCACGGGTGCAACGATTAATGACGTTGTGATCACGGTTTGTGATATGGCTATCCATAACTACTTAAAAACACGAAACGTCGTACTCACAAAGCCATTAGTAGCACAAATGCCGATTAGCTTACGCGACGCTTCTGATAAAGAATCGAATAACCAAGTTGCGATTAGCTTAGTCGAATTAGCTTATGCTGGAGAACGTCCACTTGAACGTTTGATGACAGTAAAAGAGTCATGCAAGAAGCTAAAAAATGAGGCTAAATTATTAAGCAAAGAAGCGCTCACAAGCTACACTCTTGCAAGCCAAGGTCTAGCCGCTGCAAGTGAACTATTAAACTTAGATACTGTGCTGCCACCAATGGGTAACGTGCTTATTTCTAACGTACCAGGACCAAGTAAAGCGTTATACATGATGGGCGCTAAAATGGACAAGTGCTTCCCTATTTCAGTACTACCACCGGGTATGTCTCTGAATATTACCTTGTATAGTTATAATGGCTCAATTCATGTAGGTCTAGTTGCTTGTCGTTCTGCACTACCCGACTTAACTGAATTAGCAGATTATATTGATGATGCGTTTAAAGCACTTGAAGGGGAAGTATTAGATAGTGCCATTGCGAGTGTGACGGATCATATTAACTTACTTTCTGTTTCAAATCGTAACGTAACAATAAAAGAAGAAAGCGTTGGTAATATGATCAAGACGACGACACTGGTCAATTCACGTCGTAAAGTTGACCATGAAGACTCTCGTTTATGTGAAACAGCTTAATACAATCTTTGTGTTAGTGGCAATATTATCATGCCACTGACACATTTAAATGTAACCGTAAGCACTTAACGACGTACTAACAACTTGATATAACAGCTCATGCCCAGCACTGTTTGGGTGTAAGCCGTCTGCTGTTAAATACTCTTCTTTACTATCATTAAATGGACTATAAACGTCGATCAAACCAACACCATACTTCAGTGATAAAGCATGTAATACTTGGTTATAGCGGTGAATAGTCTCATCATTTCTTATTCGGTTATTCACATTTGGAACACCATCAAGCTTTGCTGCAATTGGCGTGACATTAATCAGCACAACATTTGCACCCTTCTCTAATGCAAACTCAATACTACGACTCAAGTTGTCAGTATACGTATTAATATCAACGAGGTATTCACCATCTTGACAAGCAAGATCATTGGCACCATAGCCAAATAACACAGTATCTTGTTTGTCAGCGGCTTGGCGAGTCATAAATTCATGCTCGAACCGTTGAATAAGACCATTTGTAGTTTCGCCACTAATGCCCATATTAAAAACACTGATCCTATCTTTGCCCATTTCAACAAACTGTTTTATTAAGCGAGTTTTAATACGGTCAGCCCAGCCACCGTACACAACATCACTTTCACCGCGTGTAATACTGTCACCAAAACAAATTATGCTCGCCATCTGTAAAATCCCAAATATTCAATCAAGTAATTGAAAGTAAAGTACTACATATAAGCGGTCGTTAACAGTTTATTTCGACAACATTATCAAGCACTGGCTTACAGTTTCTGCTTTCTGCAATAATCTGATTACGGCCAGTTTGTTTTGCTTTGTATAAGTATTCATCTGCAAGTTTAATTAAATCACTGCTGTTGGCAGCTAACTCTGCCGCTGAAATATCCACCACGGCACCGACAGATAACGTCACATGAATATCTTTGCAGTCTGTTTTCATCGGTTTGTTTCTAATTTTATGACACAGTCTGTTGAGGCGATCTAAACTATCGACATTATTTTTTTGCTCAATCAAGCATACAAATTCTTCACCGCCCCAACGAATGATTAAATCAGATGAGTGTAAAGACTGCTGAAAACGCTTGGATACTTCAATGAGTACTTCATCACCTACATCATGACCATGATTATCGTTAATCACTTTAAAATGGTCAAGGTCAAGAATTGCGAGCGTAAAACATCTATCTGTATAAAGTGATTTATCTTGGTTTAAAATCTGTAAATAATACTCAAAATGACGGCGGTTATATAAACCCGTTAAAGCATCTCGCGTTGAGAGTTCAACAAGATCCGTGTTTGAACACTGCAATAGCTCGTTTTTCTTTTCGATATCAAGGTTCTTTTTGATCACATAACCTAAACCAAACACCGCACATAACGACATGCCAAAAATCACACGAGAGCCCAATGTTTGACGCTCTAACGCTAACTTTTTCAATTCATGTTGTGTATTTAATAATGCCAGTGCATGCCTGTTTGTTTCAGCGTTAAATGACTCTTCCAATTGGTATATTTCACTTTGGCGTCGATCAAATAGTGCTTTTTTATTCTCTTGATAATAGAGCTTGAAGTACTTTAACGCTTCGGCTTCATAACCCAGTTTTTCATAGGCTTCAGATAACAGCTGATTACTTAACGTAATGCCCGAACGGCTCGATAGATTCTCATAATAATCAATCGCAATGTTTAAATCATTTACCGCGATGATATTATTACCTAAGGCCACTTCACTACGTGCTTTACTGGTATAACACAACGCCTTTTGTAGCGGAAATTCATTGATATCTTTCGAGTTTAAACATTGATGACTAACGTCTAATGACATTGCAAAGTTCTTTTCTAAATAAAGTACATCTGCGTGAGTTTTAAATAAAATGGCTTTTAGACGAGCACTAGCATCTTGTTTTACATACACCTTAGCGTCTTCGTATGCGCTGCGAGCATTTTCAGTATCATTAAGATGAAAATACATATTAGATTCATTAACTAACAGTATGGCTAAGATCCCGGGCTCAAGACGCGCACCGGTATGGTAGATAACTTTCGCTTTTTCAATATACTCGAGTGCTTTACTCCACTCTTCTAAATTGATATAGATAAGTGATAAATTTGAAATGATTTTACTGTAATACAAATGCTCAGGATAATTTTCGACTAGTTTTAAACCTTTATGAAAGAACTGCTGTGCTTGACCATAATCACCGCTAATATTATTAATCACACCTAGCGTGTTATATAACTTAATCAATAAGCTATCGAAATTTATCGCTTTAGCAATCGTTACACCTTCAGTTAAATATTGATTTGCTGTAACAAAATCCCCTCGTTTTGTACGTTCAATCGCTAACTCTGCCAGTGCGCTTGCTCTTAACCACGTGATATTGTTATCTTCAGCAAACGTAAATAATCGTTTTGTATAACCCGTTGCATCATCAATACGCCCTAAACGCAGCATGATGTTATTCATGATCATGTAGTAGTACGCTTTATACAGATCATGCTCTTCAAATGTGCCGCGTTGCTCTAACAACGATAATCTAAGCAATGCTTCGTCACCATCAAATCGAGATAGATCTCGCGCAGCTAAAATATCTTGGCCAAAAGGCAAGGCTGCCATTAATTCATCAGGTACAAAAGCTGTCGTCTTAGTGCTACTCAACGGTGACTTATCATCTAATAGTCCAAACGGACGTAATATAAATAAGAGCAAGGTGACACTGACTATTGAAATCATCATTAAGGGTTTTACTACATTCATTTTTTACGCCTGAAAATGCACGGTCGCATATTATATTAGATAAGTAATGTGCTGCATACTGCAACCAAAACGCTGAATGAACTAACAACAACAAACAATAAAGCTACTTATTTTTCATTAAAATAAACACAGTAAACCACCCTATTTTATATTAATAAGAATAGATCATATAAGTCTTTATACCTCTTTTTCATTAGTCTATGTGACCGACAACAACAAAGTGCTAAATAGCTTATAAAAAGACGTGAAATAGTTAAACTTAGTGATGTTTAGCAGCGAAAGTTAGTTTCAATATGAAGGGGCGATATGAGTGTTACTTGTTTATTTCTTTTATTTTGTTTATTTATTGGCTTCGTATATATTTTCAACAGTTACAGCTTTTTGCTCACCGTAAAAACAAGGGATTAATGCGATTTTCATTAATATAGATCAACCAATGAAGTTGCGAATGATTACCATTTAGAATAAACTCTTTGAAATCGTATTTATTCATGCCAATTAAGGCCGTAAGTCACAAGGTTGTTATGCAAAACTCATCATTAACTCGTGTAAAAACCGCATTCACGCAAGGTATTTGGGTAACATTAATCAGCATTGCGATTGGCTTTAGTTTTAAAATTTGGCTAGCGCATTATTTACCGAAAAGTGACCTTGCCCTATTCCACACTGTCGTTGATCTTATTTCTTTATCACTCATTTTAATGACCGGATTTCGTTCGTCAATGGTGGTCAGCTACTCACAAAACCATAATGATCACGATATTATTAATGTATTTCGATATAGTTTAATCACTATGGTATTGATCACTTGGGGTATTGTGATCCCCTACATTAAGCATCAGCTGAATATTGATGTAAGCTATTATCAGTTGGTCGGTATTATCTTTGGAATGGGGTTAAAAGTATACTTTACAAATCTTATCGCGATGTATCGGTTATACAGCATTTCTAACAAAGTGGTTTGGTTAGAGCCCCTCGCGAATGTACTCATGTTCTTTGCCTGTTATTACCTCTTTAACTTAGATGCCTTGGTATCCTTGTTTATGGGCTTAACGCTGTCATCACTTGCCATGGCTATTTACATGTTTAAAAAACGCCGTAAAGACATATCAACACGTCCGTTAGCAAGTGTGCACTTCGATCCTAAATTAGTTAACTTTGTGAAAAAGAGTTTTACGGCATCACTAGAGGCTGGCGCCAGTATTTTAATGATTTACATCACGGTATTATTAACCATTCGGCATTTTAGTGTAGACGAGCTAGGTGACTTCCAAGTTGTTGTCCGTCCCGTATTTACTTACTTAACACTGCTATTTGTCTTCCCTATCTACCGCTTTGTATTACCAGAACTTGCTGTATGTGTCCGCAACGGTGATCATCAACAAATCAAACTGATCCGCCGTTGGGTATTTAAAGTGTCTTTCATGGTTAGCAGCGTATTTTTCTTAGTCATGCTCTTTTTTGGTAAGCCGCTCATCCTTGCTATTTTCCCTAACGAATATGATGGCGCGATACCAGTACTACTGCATTTTTCGCTATTCTTTATCTTTATGATGCTGAATGCTTATCAGCTTGCTTACATTAAGGCACATGGGCATTTTATGCATAGTTTATGTATTCGTATTAGCGGCATTGTGACTCTTATACTTTCATTCGAGTTATTCAGCCAATTTACAGAGAATGTCGTCGCTATTATTGTTGCACTGTGCAGCGGCTACCTAATGATGTTTATCTTATCCAGCATCGTAGAGCGCCACATTTTAAAAAGCCACAATATAAAGATGATTCCGCAGCCAGCTTGATCCAACGAGCAGATACTAAAATCAGCACACTCTAGAAATGAAAAAGCCAGTCGCTCATAATGCGACTGGCTTTTGTTTAATTAAGCTAACGATCTACCATCTACTGACGAACGCCTTCAATATTTAATGTCATATCAACATAGGTTGAAGCTGGACCTAAATTTGTCGTAATACCGTAATCGGTTAGTTTCAAGCTCGTTTCCCCTGAAAACCCAGCGCGGTAGCCACCCCAAGGATCAGAACCCTCACCAATTTTTGTTATTGGGAACGTAATGGTTTTCGTCACACCTTTCAAGGTAAATGCACCTGTCACGATTCCGTTTTCATCATCACTAAACTTGATACTCTGACTTTTAAACATTGCTTTAGGGAATTTTTTAACATCCAGAAAGTCTTCGCTTTTTAAATGCTTATCACGTTCTGCATGGTTTGAATCGAGACTCGCTGTATCAATCACAAAATTGATCTGCGATGTATTTGGTGCTTTAGCATCATACGAAAAACCACCATCAAAAGTATTAAAACGTCCCAGTAACCAGCTATACCCTAAATGTTTAATTTTGAACTGCACAGAAGCATGAGCCCCTGCTGTATCGACTTTATAATCTGCAGCTTGTGCGGCATTCGGTGCTACAACAGCGAAAAGTGAACTTGCTGTAATAGCAGCGGCTAAAATTTGTTTTTTCATGTGTATTTCCTTCAATATTTCATTATTATTTGCCGTTTTACATGCCGTAAAATTGCAGCTATTATTTATCTTCTTTATGATTTTTGTACTTTCAGCATACGAACTAATGTTTTATTTTTATTAATAAAATGATGTTTAATTGCCGCGAAAGCATGTACACCTGCCACTATGATTAACGCCCATGCTAAAATTTCATGTATCAAGCCTGCAATGTCCTCTTGATTATCAATAGAGAATGGAATTGCAGGGATAGTAAAGGCTTCAAATACACTGATACCGCGTCCATCAGCTGTCGAAATTAAATAGCCAGATATCATTAATGTAAACATAAGCAGATATAAGCCTAGATGAACCAAGTGTGCACTGGAGACTTCCAATTTACTTGCATGCTCATCTGCGCTATTTGGATTAATGTTAATACAGCGCCATAGTGTGCGAATCAATAACAGCCCAAGTAATAAAATGCCGATACTTTTGTGCAAGTCGAGCGAGCCTTTATACCAAGCGTCATAATACGTTAGCTCAACCATATATAAGCCTAAGCCAAACATTCCAAAAAGGGCTAATGCCATAACCCAGTGCAATAAAATCGATACCCAGCCATATGCTGTTTTAGTATTTTTTAACATTCTGTCAGTCCCTCACTTCATTGCAGCAATAATAAAGCTATTTTGACTATTAAAAAATAGTGAATAATGAGAAACTATTGTGCATAAATGCACAGAACTTTTACATTAAATTAAATAACAGCACCTGATATGCAGATTTATTAAAACTGCATATTTATCTATGGCCTACTTAATTAAAAGAATCCTCACATGAAAAACATATCTTGGGATGATTATAAAATCGCTTATCAAGTCGCTGTTGACGGTAGCTTGAGCCAAGCAGGTAAATCGTTGAATATTAACCATGCAACAGTACTCCGACGAATTAATCAGTTAGAAACAGCACTTGAAGTGAAGCTATTCTTTCGTCATCAACGCGGTTATAAAGTGACTGATGCCGGTGCTATTTTAATTAAACGACTGCCTGATCTAATCGCTCGTTTTAGCCAACTTGAACATCAATTACAAAATGTAGAAAGTAATATTAGCGGTGAGTTACGTATTTCGACTATCAGCTCTTATTCTTCACAGCTTGCTCCGGCATTAAAAGCATTTCGAGACATATATCCCGCTATTCGTATCATGGTACTTTCAACGGATGATATTGTGCCGTTAGAATCAGGCGCAGCACATGTATCATTACGCGCAGGGCCAAAACCAAACGGTGCCGACCTCATAGTTAAAGAATTAACCCGCTTCAAAACCAACTATTATGCTTGTGCCGATTACGTCAATGAATTTGGAAAGCCTACAACAGCAGATACGTTAAACAATCACAGTTGGGTATTACCGACACCAGATAAGTATAGGATCCCTTTTGTACGCTATATAGTGGACAATATAGATAAAGACAGGATTGTATTTCAGAGCAATCACTTTCCTGACGTAAATCAAGCCGTCATAGAGGGGATGGGCATAGGTCCTATGGGTGAACATCAAGCTAAACTGTACCCGTCACTGGTTGAAATACCTCTGAATGTGCCTAAATCAGAGGAAGCTATGTGGTTTGTTTACCATAAGGATTCTAAACACAGTGCGAGAGTAAAATGTTTTTATGCATTTTTAATTGAACGGTTAAACAGGTTGGCGGCGTTAGAAGTGAAGTAACAAGATGAAGATAAACAAAAGCCGGAATGAATACTCCGGCTTAATAGGATAAAACGGACTTATACTATGTCTGTACATTAGGTCTGTATACTATTTCCATATACTATTTCCATATATTATTTCCATATACTGTGCCCGTATTTTTATTTTACTAATTTACTGATTTCTTTAAATACTGGGTTTTTAGCTGTGACTGTTAACTCAAATAAGATTGATTCATAAGTCGTCGGTATAACACCTGCTTGAATCAATCGATCAATTGCGACTTTAGAATTATATGCCGAACGAGAACTCACACAATCAGTCACAATCACAGGCTGTAGACCCTGCTCAAGTAAATCTAAACACGTTTGTAGTACACAAACATGCGTTTCAATCCCTGCTACGATCACGATTTTTTTATCGGTATTTTTAATTGCAGTTAATGTTTCTTCATTTCCACAACATGAAAACGATGTTTTCTCGAAATGTGGCGCTGAACCAACTAATTCTTGTAACGATGGTATCGTGCTACCAAGCCCCTTTTTATACTGCTCATTAATAATAAAAGGCACGTCATGAAGTTTTAATCCCTTAATTAAAGTGATTAGATTCGCCTCAATCACCTCTTTGTTTTCCATATGCGGAAAAAGTCTTTCTTGCACGTCAACTAAACAAAAAACTGTATCTTCGACATTAATTTTCATATTTGATCCTTTAGCAACTTTGAGCAGTGATGATTCTTACTTACTTTTATAATCAAGAGTATAACCCCTTATTATAAAAGTAAGCATAACTTAGGTAGTATACACCTAAGCTGCTTAAGATCATGTTAACAATCAGGCCAAAAAAGACATGAACGCTGCATTATTTTAGTGTGGCAAGCGCGTTTTCTAATTCTTTTTGCATTTCAGTATTTCTCAATTGGCCTTTTTCCATGTCAAAATTATCATAGAAGCTCGCAATTGAAAGGTCAGCTTTAACATCAGCACCAAAGTAAGGTGCAGAACCTTTCGCCGCAGCTAATACATTACGTGCGCCTCCCGGTCCAGGTGACGTTGCTAACATGATCATTGGCTTGCCTTGATACACTTTGGCATCAACACGAGATGTCCAGTCAAATAGATTTTTAAAGGCTGCTGTATAAGACGCATTATGTTCAGCATACGAGATGATGATTGCATCAGCACGACCAATCTTGTCGTAAAATGTATGAGCCTGTTTTGGTATACCGCCTTCAGCTTCACGGTCAACGCTAAATAGTGGCATCTCAAAGTCATTGATATCGATGATTTCAACATCTGCATCGGTGATAATTTTGGTCGTGATTAAATCACTTGCATAGGTAACGAGTTGTTTATTGATTGACTGGCGGCTGTTGCTTGCAGCTAAAGCTAAAATTTTCATGTTAATTCCTTTTAATTTATAAATACGATTTATCGATGAATTTATATTCAATAAACTCGATCACATTGTTATCAGGATCACGAATGAATAGCGATGTTCCTGTTGGGTGCGTCATTGGTTCTGCACTTAATGGTATCCCCATATCTGCAAGTTCACGTGTCACTAGCGCTGCGTCCTCAATTTCGAGTGCAACATGCGTATAGCCCGTGTGCTTTACTTTTATATCCATTAATACGTTTGTTGCTTTCCGGCCTTGTAACTGAGCTTCAGACTTAGCCGCATTTAAAATAAAGTTAATATTAATACCACACGGATGTTCAACAATAGCAACAGGTTCTGGACCGCTTGGCCCCGCTATATGCTTAAAACCTAGCTTGGCATAGAAGTCACGTGATACCTCAAAGTCACTAACACGTAAACCGATATGATTAACCCTTGTAAGTCCCAACATCACACTCTCCTTCACTGATTATCTATCACGTCATTTGGTATGTGTTAAGAATAGATTAACCATGATGAAAGATTAATAGGGTAAATGATGAATCATTATTTCCATATGACTCCTAATCAGCTAATCTAAGTACTGCTCAGATAATAATACATAAGGATTTGATTTGGCTTATAACGCACAACTACTCAATGGTATGGTTATATTTGTAGAAGTGGTTAACACAGGTGGCTTTACCCTAGCCGCTCAAAGCAGTGGTCACTCAACGTCATACATTAGTAAAGAAATTAATAAGTTAGAGTCAAGGCTCGGTGTTCGATTAATGCATCGAACGACCCGTTCGTTAAGTTTGACACCTGAAGGTGAGATCTACTTCCAACAATGCCAGCAGATAATTGGCGATGCAGAACAAGCGGAAGAGACGCTAAACGGCCGTCAATCAGAACCGAAAGGTACGTTACGAATTAGCTGCCCAACAAGTTTTGGCAACTCTCGTATGCAGTCTATATTTTCACGTTTTCTGACTCAATATCCTTTGGTTAATCTGGAATTAGACTTAAATAACCGTAAAGTCGATATGGTCAGTGAAGGATTTGATGTATTAATCCGAGGCTCCGCACAGTTAGATGACTCTACCTTTATCAGCAGGAAGGTATTTAGTTCTTATGGGGTTGTTATCGCATCTCCTGATTATTTGAAACGTCAAGGCACACCACAAACATTGGCAGACCTCTCACAGCATAGCATCATCAGCTACAGTCATTTAAAACAACCCAATATTTGGTCGTTAAAAGACGCGTCAGGACAGTCACACCAAGTGCAGTTAACCAGTCGTGTATTAAGCAATAGTTCAGAAATGGAATTATCACTGTGTTTAGCAGGGCATGGTATTACCAGAATGCCACGCTTTAACTTAGGTGATGAAATAGAAACAGGTAAGTTAGTGGAGTTACTCTCTGATTATCAACGACAAGAAATTAACTTATATTTGATTTATCCAAGCCGTAAGTACGTATCTTCAAAGGTGCGACGTTTTATCGACTTCGTTGTAGCAGAACTCAGTCAACATTAAATCAAAGGTCAATAAATAACTTAAGGTTAATAGCTTAATAAACAGATAACGACTCAACGATTCGCCAAAGCCTTATGTTATTAAGCAATAAAAAAACAAGCGCCTATTGGCGCTTGTTTTAATTCATATACTGAAAGTGACGGTTACTTGCTCACTGTTTTTGGTATCGGTAATCGATGGAACATACCGTATAACACAGGAACTACAATGAGAGTCAGCACAGTCGCAAAACCTAAACCAAACATAATAGTTACAGCCATAGGTTTGAAGAACACATCAGGTAATAATGGGATCATCCCTAATACTGTTGTAATTGCAGCCATACAAACAGGTCGAACACGGCTAACTGCTGCATCAACAACTGCTTGGTACTTTTCTTTACCACTGTGGATCTCGATTTCAATTTGATCAAGCAATACAATGCCGTTTTTAACCAACATCCCTGACAAACTTAAGAAACCCAATAGTGCCATAAAGCCAAACGGTGTATTAAGCGCGAGTAGCCCGGTTGTCACACCAATAATAGCTAAGGGGACGGTTGCCCAGACAATCACCGCATTCTTCACATTATTAAATAAGAAGACTGTGATTAAGAACATGAACAAATAACCCATCGGCATCGTTTGGAATAGTGATGCTTGTGCTTTCGCAGAAGATTCATATTCACCACCCCACTCGAGTGAATAACCCGGTGGAAAATCGATCCCTTCTATTAACGGTTGGATACGCTTTTGCAATGTTGCTGCGGTTTCATCACCAAGCGGATCGGGATCAGCAAATATGGTCAACATACGCTTACGGTTCTTACGTACAACAATCGGATCTTCCCAACGAATATTAACGGCTAATACCACTTGTTGTAGCGGCACGTACCCTTTCAATACAGGACTCCAGATCTTCATGCCTTCGATCGTACTGATATCAACACGTTCTTTTTCAGGTAATCGCGCAATAATTGGTAACAAATTGGTACCATCTCGATAAATACCAACAGACAGGCCAGAAAAGGCCATTTGCAATAAATCATCAACGTCTGACTTAGTAATACCGTAACGACGAGCCTGACTTTCGTTAAACACAGGTTCAATCACTTTGGTACGTTCACGCCAGTCATGACGCACATAGAATGCACCAGGATCAGCACGCATAATATCGATCGCTTGCTGTGCTAAACCACGTAATACAGTCGGATCAGACCCCACTAAACGAGCTTCAATTTTAGCGCCAGAAGAAGGCCCTAACGCAATACGTTTTAGCTTATATTCGATATCTGGATGCGAAGCATCAAGCTGTTCACTCACCTCACGTATCATAGGAATAACGTCGTCGTAGCTGTCTACACGTATGATTAACTCACCGTACGATGCATAACTTTTCTCTGGTGAGTAAGTGAGCATAAAGCGCTGAGAACCTTTACCTGTGCTTGAAGATACATGTGATACGCTATCATTCGCACTTACCATCACTTCGAGTTCACGTAGTTTTTCACTAGTAGCTCGAATATCTGTCCCTTCCGGTAACCAAATATCTACCATAAACATAGGTGTCGTCGATGATGGAAAGAACGATTGCTTTAACTGTGTGAAGCCATACAAGCTACCAACTAACATTAAAATTAATGCGAATACGGTTGTCCACGCATATTTCATGCACGCTTCTAGTGCGCGTTTGTATGTAACAAAAACAATGCCTTTATACGGGTCATTTTCAGCGCTGTCTGCGTCAACCTTAATACCTTTAAAGAACATATCCGCAAAAAACGGCGTTATAGATATCGCAGTGAACCAGCTGAGCATTAATGAAATAAGTAACACAGTAAATAACGTGCCTGTATATTCACCCGTAGAATCTTGAGATAGACCAATTGGGGCAAAGGCAGTAACAGCAATAACTGTTGCGCCTAACAGAGGCCATTTAGTTTGTGTCACAATATCGGTTGCTGCTTGTAAGCGAGTCCTGCCTTTTTGCACTCCAATTAAAATGCCTTCGACCACCACAATGGCATTATCCACCAGCATACCCAAGGCAATAACTAACCCGCCAAGTGAAATTCGCTGTAGATCAATTGCCATCAAGTTCATGAATACGAATGTACCCAGCACAGTTAGCAATAAGATAAGTCCGATTAAGATACCTGATCGTAGGCCCATAAATAACAGCAGGACAAGGATCACAATACCAATCGCTTGACCAAGGCTAATAAGGAACCCTTTAACTGATTTGTCTACTTCATCAGGTTGGCTGTAAACAACGTCAATATCAATACCGATAGGTTGCTGTTCTTTTAACTCAGCTAAACGTGCGTAAACCCCTTTGCCCATTTCAACAACGTTAACACCAGAAATGAACGAAACACCCACATTCAAAGCAACTTTGCCATTAAACGTAACAAGATTGTCAGGCACCTCTTTAAAGCCACGACTAATGGTTGCTACGTCACGCAAATAAATCAACCCTTGCGCGCCAGCTTCGGTAATAATCAAATCACCGAGAGCTTCAACATCGGTAAACTCTCCTGTCGGGTGAATACGGATGTACTCACTACCTAGCTTCACTGCACCTGCACTGGATACCAAGTTCTGTGTCGCGAGTGTATTATAAATAGTCGCAGGCGAAATACCTAAGCTACTTAAACGCTGCATCGACATTTCAATAAAGACTTGTTCTTGCTGTACGCCCGTAACAGATACTTTACCGACACCGTCGACAAGTTCGATCTCTCGGCGTAAATAATCAACGTAATCATTCAGTTCTTTATAAGAATAACCATCACCAGTGATCGCCAATAAAATACCGTAAACATCACCAAAGTCATCAATAACAGACGGTTCGGCCACACCTGGAGGCAAGTGAGATTTGATATCATTGACCTTACGGCGTAACTCATCCCATATTTGCGGTAAGTCATCAGGACCATAGTTATTCTTCATCGTGACCGTAATCTGCGACAATCCACGACTCGAAATAGAATTAACCTCATCAACATACGTTAATTGCTGTATGGCTTTTTCTATTGGATAAGTAACCTCTTCCTCGACTTGCAGTGGTGTCGCCCCCGGGTAAGAGGTCACAATCATTGCATCTTTAATCGTAAATTCAGGATCTTCTAATTGCCCAAGGCCGAAAAAAGCCATGGTTCCACCAATTAGAAAGATGAGTGTGAGCATCCAGCTGATCACTTTATTTTTAATAAAATAGGCTGCGATATCTTGTTTCATTATTGTCCAGCCTCTGTCGCTTTATTTGAATTATCCATTGATTCATCAAGAACCTTAACTGATTGACCTTCACGTAAGCGATTACCACCAGCAACCACTATTCTTTCGCCAACAGTGAGTCCGGAATTTAAACGAACCCCTTCATTAACGACTTTGTCAGTCTCAATTTGACGCTTACTCACCGTATTATCACTATTCACAACCCAGACGAATTTTTGAGTTAAATTCAAATCATCGCCATCTTCATTTAAAATCGCTTCAAGAGGAATAAAGGGTTCATTTTTCTTATAAATATTGAGTTTTTGCGCATCAGCACGTACTTCAACAGCCATGCCATCAAGAATAAATCGATCTTTAGGCATTGGCATCGTGAGTGTGATAACAAATGAACCAACATCCGGATCAGGTTCTGTCGTGAACTCTTTTAAACGTGCGTCATATTCTGTTCCATCGGCAGTGATGATCTTAGCGCCGGGTTGAGAGGCTTCAACTTGAGCCGCAGAACTTTTTGAGTAAATGATATCAGGAGCTTGTAATTGAATATCGACAGTGGTTGTACTGTGAATGTTCATTACCTGCTGACCCACTTGCACATTTTCAAATTGCTGAATTGGCACATGTGAAATAACACCTGCAAATGGCGCTTTCAATGCAGTAAAGCTTAAATTTAGCGTCGCAATATCTAATCTTGCTTTCGCAATACGGCGTTGTGCTTTCAGTTCATCAAATTGAGACGGTGCAATATAGCCTTGATCGACTAACTTTGCTGAGCGACGATATTGACTATCTGCAATCGCGTATTCTGCTTTTGCATCATCAACTTCTAAACGATAATAAGTGGGATCAAGCTGAGCAAGAACTTGCCCCTCTGTCACTCTATCACCGGGACGAACAGCCACTAATGTAACCTCGCCTTGCAAGCGAAAGGACAAATTTGATTTATCTGCAGCAACAGCAACAGCAGGGAAAGATAACCTCGCAGTCTCTGCCGCTAACTGTACCGTATCAACTTTAACCAACTGCACTTTTTGTCTTGGTTCTACAATCGGACTTTCACAGCCTTGTAGTATTGTCATCGCACTAAGCGCTATCACAATGGAGGGTAGTCTCTTCATGTTACAGTCCTCGTTCCTTGATCCAAGATCGTACTTTCTGACCTTCACGTAATTGATTTACGCCAGAAATAGCAACATTGTCACCATCATTTAAGCCTTTCGTTACACGCCCATTTTCATCCAGCTCGACTTTTTGCTTATGCGCAATACCTTGATCATCAATCTGCCACACAAATGTCGAGTCACCCTTTTGCATTAATGCTTGTGGCGAAATAGCGCCGACACTACCTTTAGGAAGCGCAATACGGACTGAACCAGCCATACCCGGGAGGATATTCTTACCTTCAGGACGGTCCATAAACAAAGTTACCTTGTAACTTGAATTGGTCGCATTTGCTTCTGTATCGATCTCTTTAAATTGAGCAGGAAATTCTTCGCCTGGAATAGTGTCAAAAATAACGGTGGGATTACGGCTATATTCATTGTTAAAACGTGATAATAATTGCTCTGGTAATTGGAAAGTAACGTTGATGATACCCGCGCGCTGAATATGCATTACAGGTTCTTTTGCCATTGCATATTCATGATTTTCTTTTAATGATAACGATAACGTACCATCATACGGAGCCACTAGCGTCGCATAACCAAGATTCGACTCTTGCTTACTTAACGCGGCTTTTGCCTGATTTCTTTTGGCTTTAGAGGTGTCGAATGCCAACTCAGAAACGACATTGGTTTTACGTAGTTTAGCATCTCGCTTGAACTGCACTGAGGCCAGTTCATAATTTGCTTGAGCCTGCTCTACTTGTAATAAAAACTCGTCTTGATTCAAAGTAGCAAGCTTTTGCCCTTTCACGACATTACTACCAGGGTTGACATCAATCGATGATAAAACACCCGAAACACGGAATGCAAGCACCGCCTTATCATCCGCTTCAACGACGCCAGGAAAGGTACGAAATGTATCTTTAATACCGACATCGACTGATTGTAACTTTACAGGCCGGGAGTCTGGTTCAGGTATCACGACCTGCTCCTCACTACAGCCAGATAATAGCAAACTGGTTATAACTGTAGTTGCTAAAATTCCCTTCATATTATCTCTCCAATAAAACACAAATGACTTCCGCGTTTCATGTAACTTTACAAACATGGCAAACCGTCATACTAAACTATTACTCAATAATAGCCTTGTAAACAGTATTTACAACGACTTATCTATTATATGCATATATCAAGCGCATAAAATCGCAGCGATGAATAAAATGCTTAATACAGACAATAAAAACGATTAAATAATTCAAAAAATATGTCCACGCTAAAGAAACGCGCATAAATACCGCATATTGATGACAATTCAAAGACATAAATATGACAAATAACACAAACTAGAAGCACTTCAAAACGTAAAAAATATGTCATAAAACTGCAATTAGTTCCGCTTAGAATCCGCATCCAATAAATCAATTTAAGCTTATTCAAACGCAAACTATCTAGGACATTACAAATGAAAAAATTTGGATTATCGCTACTGACGTGCAGTATTTTACTTGCCGGCTGCAATGACAGTAACGAACCCTCTTCACCGGACGAAGACACACGCCTAACGAGTCAGCTAACGACTTTAGAAAGTTATGGTGATATTGCAGATGCAACTATGTGGGTAAGTCCTAATGATAATGACAAGAACTTATTAATTGTGACCCTTGAAGAAGATGGTTTTGCTATTTTTAATCAACAAGGTGAACAGGTTTACCACGATAACAGCCGTGAAGTACTTGGCGCAGATATTCGCTATGGTGTATCAAATGGTGACAATGGTACTTTTGATCTACTTGCTGTTGCATTACCAAATGATGACGCGTTTGCTTTTTACGCACTCAATGAAAATACAGCAGATACAGCTGAGAACCCCCTTCGTAGCTTAGGTACATTAAATATAGATATGACTCCCGAGGCCCTGTGTTTGTATAAAAATGTCACCACTGGTGATATCTCTGTTACAGGCGTTTCTGATGAAGGTAACGTACTGCAATATAAACTAGCTTATAACGGCACAGAGATTGTAAGTGCAATCAAAGATGTCAACGACCGTGATGGCGACGATAACAAAGAGGAACCTCTTGCTGTTCGTAACTTCAATGTGGGCGGTAAATTAAGTGCCTGTGCTGTCGATGACGAGAGCGCTACCCTGTACGTCGCTGAACAAGGCCTTGGTATTTGGGCTTATGGCGCAGACGCCGAAAATGTAAAAGACCGCCGCTTAGTTGATAGCCTTGCTCCCCTAGGTCAACTGGAAGAAGTAGAAGGCCTCGATATGATTCACCAAGCGGATGGTAAAGGTTACCTTATCGCTGCGGATCAAGGGGCTGGATTCCTGCTTTATGAACGTGAAGGCGAAAATGCTTACGCTGGTCAGTTTAATGTCGACGGCATCCCAGAAGCAAAAGCATTAGCCGTATCACCAGACGCCCTCTGGGTTGCAAATACCGAAGCAGATGAACCTGTATATGAAAAAGTATTAATGGCCGATTTAGATAATCATTTAGCCTCTCAAGGGATCGAGTTAGCTGATGTTATTAGCCATCGAAACCTAACAGCGCAAGACGTAAAACCAGTCAAAGCAAAAGGCGAAACAGATGCCGTTGCAGACGATGGTGATGCCGCTGATGATCCAGCATTCTGGCTGAACGAAGACACGCCTTCTGAGAGTTTGATTATTGCGACAAATAAGCAAGGTGGGTTAATGGCCTATGATTTGGACGGTAATCTTGTCCAATACTTGAATGAAGGTAAACCGAATAATGTTGATATACGTAATGTCACAGCTCAAGACGGTTCTATAATTTCACTCGCAGCAGCGTCTAACCGAGAGCATAATACCATTGTATTTTATGAGATTGGTGGGGTTGGTATAGAACTTAAAGGACCAATTTCACCGTTAAAGGCTGTAGGAGAAAATGTTCACAACGATGCAGCTGAACTAGTCTCTAATGTAGATGAGGTTTATGGCCTATGCATGTATAAAGATAATGATACAGGCATTCCTTACGTATTCATTAATGGTAAAGATGGTCAAGTAGAGCAATGGGAAATTTCCGTTACATCAGACGGTGTCGAAGGAAGTATCGTCCGTACTTTATCCGTTAACAGCCAACCTGAAGGCTGCGTTGCTGATGACGAAACCGGTAAATTGTATTTAGGTGAAGAAGATGTCGCAATATGGGAATTCGATGCGCACCCTCAAGGTGATACAACTGCAACACTGTTTGCTGAAATTGACGGTAAAAGCTTAGTCGCAGACGTTGAAGGTTTAACACTTTATGATAATGGTAAAAGTAAATATCTAATTGCTTCAAGCCAAGGCAACAATACTTATACCATGTATAACCTTAACAATAACAACTCACTCGTGGGCGTATTTGCGATTACTGGTGATGATAGTAGAGGTGTTGATGGGGCAAGTGATACAGATGGTATCCATGCTGTTCCGGTAGACTTAGGTGTCGATTACCCAGAAGGTATGTTCATCGCGCAAGATTGGTACAACATCGACGAGAGTTATGAATTTAAGCATCAAAACTTCAAGATGGTTAGCTGGGAAGATATTATGGTCTCAATGAACGAAAACTAAATTGCTTAAAGTAGGAGTCCTCACGGGGCTCCTACTCTTACAACTGACAAGGTAACTAGTAACTAGTAACTAGTAACTAGTAACTAGTAACTAGCAACCAGAATCAACAAAACCAATCAAAGGCTGGGAACCTTCAATTTCTAAATTGGCATAATAGGCAAAACAGTTTTCTAGCACATATCCATTCGGCCAGAAAAAGACTGCATGACCAGAATCAAAATCAGGAACAACAGGCTGACTTACTGAATAACTGCGATTACCAAGAATACAAAATTGAGAATCATCGCAAGCAACCGTTAGCCAATTTGGCGTCCACGTTGTCGTTGGTAAATCCATGTTTAATAAATGACGCATTTGGCTTGCATCAGGTTTTGGGTTACCTTCAACTAATACGATAGTGTGGCCATTATAATCAACACTTGTTTCAGCACCGTCAATTTGCTTTTTCACATTCACTAAATCAACCGCAGCTTTTAACGTCGCACTGACATTTTGAATAACAGCACGACTAGCATCTTGCTGCATATTAATAAATTTCGGTATCGCTACCGCCGCTAAAATACCTAATACGATAATAACTATCACGAGCTCAATTAATGTAAAACCATTATTCTTTTTCATACAATCAACTTATTCTAAATTAACAACTAACTAGATTTAATTCCATAGGCATATCTTTAACACCACATTTTTCACGAACGCCACCCACAGGAATAAAGCCAAATTTGAGGTACACATTTTTCGCGTTTAACGCGGAGTTAACCGTAAATTTTCCTTCATTACCTTTTACTATGCAAGCGTCTCTCGCAAGCTCCCATAGCATTCTAGATAATCCTTTTCCTTGCTGCGATTCTGCAATAAAAAGATGGTAAAGGTGTGCGTTATTTTTCATTCCTACAGCACCAATTAGCTCACTATTAAGTTCTGCGACATGGTATTCACAACCGGCATCTAAATAGCTTGATATACATTCAGGGGTCATCGAATTTAATATTAATTGCCCTCCCTCTTTACTACAGGTCGGTAAAATATATTTAGTCACTAACGGAGTAAGCAATTGGCTAATATCATTAGCATCATTCTGCTTGGCTTTCCTTAAAATCACGATTCATCCTTACAATTCAGCCGAGTTATAACCTAAAATTACACATTAAAAGGTTGTGATTCAATACTTAATTTAATTAGTATTTACCCCCTCACTTTCTTTTTTATATTCCACGTTAGATTTAGCATGATCTAATATTTTATAGGTTTCTCTAAAAATAGCTTCTACATGAGGTTTACTCTGAAATGTTTTAGGCAGTGCAGAGCGATCTGCCTCGACACCTTCAACAAGATTGTTAATAAACCCTTCATCATAATGCTCTAATCGCTGAAGAATCATTGTCATCAAATAAGAACACGCATCAGCTTTAGGGTTTTTCATACATCAATCCTTTTCATGTTAAGACTATAAAATTAGAAATACAATTCAATATTTCAGGTCAACCTCACTCCAGCACACAGCCTAGCATACCACGTAAAAACAATGACTTAACATTCATTACATTTACATGTTATCACTGTGACATAGGCACATAAAATACTAAGTTATAAGACTATTAATATATGAAAAACCATTATTTATAATATTTTTTAAATCCTGTCTAATCGCCAGTTGGGATATCAAAGCTAATACCTTGGGCTAAAGGCAATTCACTGCCGTAATTAATCGTATTCGTCGTTCGGCGCATATAATTTTTCCATGCATCAGAGCCACTTTCTCGTCCACCTCCGGTCTCTTTTTCACCGCCAAAAGCACCTCCGATCTCAGCCCCAGACGTGCCAATGTTAACATTAACAATACCGCAATCAGAGCCTCTCGCACTGACAAAAATCTCGGCCTCTGCCATATCTTTAGTAAAAATGGCTGAAGAAAGCCCCTGACTCACACTATTTTGTATTTCTATCGCCTGATCAAGCGAATCGTAACTATGCACATAAAGTAACGGTGCGAACGTTTCTTGTTTAACTATTTCAGCCGTAGCGTCAATATCGATAATTGCAGGTCGACTATAACAACCCTTTTGATTCGAACCTTTAGACAGTCTGTTATCGTCAGTAATCAGTATTCCCCCCTGTTCGATGGCTGTATCAATACTTGCATTCATTGTATTAATCGCTTGCTGATTAATAAGCGGTCCCATCAAATTCTCTTCATCAAAGGGATCACCAATACTGACCGTGCTATAAATCATCTTCAATTTCGTTAATACTTGGTGTTTTAAACTGCGGTGAACAATCAATCTACGTAACGTTGTACAACGTTGGCCGCTTGTTCCTAATGCAGAAAAAGTAATGGCTCGAATAGCTAATTCGAGATCTGCACTGGGACATACAATCATGGCATTATTACCACCCAACTCTAATAATGTCCGCCCCATTCTTGCGGCAACACGACAATTAACAGCTCGGCCCATGGCACACGATCCCGTCGCAGAGACTAATGCAATATCACGATGTTCAACCAACTGTTCAACCTGTGCTTTCTCACCAAAAACAAGGCTACTTAACTCAGGGCTACCACCAAAGTCTTTAATGGCAGACAATAACAACTGATGGCAAGCAATAGCACTTAATGGCGTTTGGCTAGACGGTTTCCAAATAATCGTATTGCCACAAATTAAACTCAGTGCCGCATTCCATGCCCATACCGCCATTGGAAAGTTAAACGCTGTAATAATGACAACAGGACCAATTGGATGCCATTGCTCCATCATGCGATGATTAGGCCTTTCGGTCGCGATCGTTAAACCATACAGTTGACGAGATAAACCAACCGCAAAATCACATACATCAATGAGTTCTTGTACTTCTCCCAAACTTTCTTGAAACGGCTTACCCGCCTCTAAACTAATGACCGTTGCTAATTGCTGCTTGGATGCCCGCGCTTTGTTAGCAAATAAGCGAATTAACTCACCACGTTTAGGTGCTGGTGTATCTCGCCAATGCTTAAACTCAGCACTCGCGCTGGCGATAATACGATTGATAGTCTCAGGTTTGGCATGACTAATAGAGGCAAATGCTTGGCTATTATTAGGACTGAACACTTCAACTTTTGTACTACGGTCGAAACGCTGTTCGCCCAAATAAGCGCTACCATAGTATTTATCGTTAGAATAAAAGCGGGCAAGAATAGTTTTTAATGTTGCCTCATGCATATGATTCTCCTTTATGGCGGTATTAGATACTCAACTCAGCATCTCTGTAGGGTTTAGCAAATTCATTTTCCAAAAAGTCTTTAATATCTAAGGTTTCTTGTTCAACAAAACCTCGTCTTGTTTGTTCACTATTTAAAATTAAATCGACAGTGGTGACTGCAGCACTGGCTGTGGATATTTGGATTGCACTTTGCTCTGCTGTATGACGTAATAAAAAGGTACGACTGCATTGCCTTAGTTTCTCATTGACATAGCCTGTCGCCACCACTGAAATCAAGACGAGATCTTGCATGGTGGTTGCCACTGAGCTTTCAAATATTTCCATCAACATATCGCGACGTTTGCCTTCCTCCCCCAGCCGTAAATCGTGGAATAAGAACTTCATCAACTTACAATGACCGGGATAACGGATTGTCTTATACGTTAGTTCTCGCAGCTTACCATCCAATGTATAACAAAGGTTTGCAAGGCCACCCGATGTATTGAAAGCTTCATATTCAACACCAGAGATAGAAAATACTTCTCTCCCCTCTAACGGTTCGGTCAATGTCGGTATATGATTTTTAATCGACTCACATGGGTTCGCGTATTCATTAATCAGGCCTTCTGTTGACCATGTCAGGTTATACATCATTTGATTTGAAGGGTATTCAGGTAAGGCGCCAACACGTAATTTTAAGCTATCAAGACGGTCAAAACAGTGACGGAAACTGTAACCTAAAATTCCGATAAACCCAGGCGCTAAACCACATTGAGGCATGAATACTTGCCCAGGTTCAGCCGCTAACGCAATCTCTTTAATCGCTTGCGTGCAACGCACATCTTCAGTTAAATCAAAGTAGCTACAGCCATTATCTAAAGCAGCCTGTGCAACATAGGGATTGTCATTAAATGTTAACGCTGAAATAACCGCGTCCTGCCCCGCAAGAATATCATTATAATCTCGAGATTCAGGTGATGAATGAAGTAACAACTTAGTCTTAAATAATGCACTAAAATGAGCGACTGCATTTGGGTTTATATCAGCGCCAGTAACATCATAACCGTCGTGGTTATTAAGGATTTGAGCAATGGCGCCGCCAATGCGACCAAGCCCTAAAACAACAATTCGTTTCGCCATTCTTAACTCCTTATTATAGAACAGTAATTATTTTATCTATGCCCCACATTCCTAATAAAGCCAATAATGACTAACACCTATTCATCATCTGAAGCAGTACTACCTAATATAGATTTCATATTGGTCGACTCAAATATTTTATCTGCACTCATCGGAACAAACCCTTGATATAGTTCACCATTATCTTGGCTGAAACGTTGAGCAAACTCATAATAGCAACTGCTTATTTCCTGCTCTCCAGCGTCCTCAAATTCAACAGTACAAGTATCAGCCATCGTTGCAGCCTGTATTAATAAATCAGCTTTCGACCCCTTTATAACGCCACCAGCATCATTCAATCGATAACCTTGTTGAATCAATAATTCAACAACATCTGACAGCTGCGAGAACTGTGTGAGACAGTTAACAAATATTGTAAAGTGATTCGCTCGCAGCCCCCATACTGATAGCCAAGCGGCATACTCCGATTCACGACTTAAGCATTGATAATCAGCATAACTGGGTAATGCCCACAATCGACCCGCACTGATTAATGGACTTATTCGCGCACTTGACTGTTCAATAAGTGGTGACTTTAACGTGGTATGTGCTTGATCTATAATATTTTGAATAATCAATTGAGCGGGGGCAGAAAGCGTTTGCCAACGAAGTTCACTGATAAATATTTTGGTGGGTGATTTATCATGCACATAACAACGGGCATCTAATTTCTTCGTTTCAAACTGATAAGAATCAAGATGACGGTAACCT
This sequence comes from Moritella sp. 24, assembly GCF_018219155.1. Classification (NCBI taxonomy): domain Bacteria; kingdom Pseudomonadati; phylum Pseudomonadota; class Gammaproteobacteria; order Alteromonadales; family Moritellaceae; genus Moritella; species Moritella sp. 24. Next base: position 2,646,695 of record NZ_CP056123.1, read on the forward strand.
AACGCTAAAATCTCATCTTCTAAGATATCGATATTAATATGTGAATTAGCAAATGTACGAAAGGCAACGTGGTCGTTAACAATTGTTTCGCCTTTATCTTCAAATAACTGATGAATATCGACGGCTTGCGGGCTAATGACACTGTATTGCTGCCAAAGTTTGGTAAAGAATGTATCCAAAACAGACATATTCTATCTCCTTAATTGCACTTGCGTTATCAGAGATTATTAATACTAAGATAGGTGAACATACTAGGTTACGCTAGAAAAGGAGGCATGTAAGAGACTTCTTAAAATGAGAATCAATCCCAGCTCTCACTATAATTTTTATTCTTTAACCCCATTAATCAGTCAACCTTTAAACTGCATTACACGGGTTGATAGCGAAGACTGAGCGCTGAGCAGAATACTTGCGTTACCTATTAGATATAAATGTTTCTAAATGACTTTAGTCAATTACCCGACTAATTTACTTGGTTATACTTGTTCGGTATTTTACTTAACGCTAAATGATCTAATCAGAGGATATAATTATGAGTTGTTGTGGTGGCTGCGGCGGACAAGATTTAGAAGAAACAAAGAAAACAGAAGAAACTGAACAGGATTCAGAATAGTTAGACGAAGTAATTCGCTAAATAAAAATAATAGAGGCCTTACTGATCATCGATGGATTAAGTAGGGCTTTTTGTTATAAGGGAGCAGCTAACACTTGTGTCCAATAAATACCATAATATGTGTTCTTATCAGAATACGATGCCATTCCCATCTGTGAATAATCACCATCCATCATATTTAGACAATGTCCTTTACTGCCTAACCAACCATTGACGACGTCAGATGCATCGAGTTGTCCTGCGGCAATATTCTCACCCGCTGCACGCCAATCGTAACCCACGGCATAAACACGCTCTCCGACACGATTACCAGCTTTATCTTGATGATTAAAATAATTTCCATCAGCCATGCTTTTTGAATGAGCAAGCGCAGCCTGCTGTAATTGCTCACTCCACACGACAGCTGAAACTGGTGGCATCTTCCGATTTCCGCAAGTATAACCGCCAACACGAGCGGCATTCACCGCCGCAAGCATTTTCCGTTTAAACTGCACTGAGGGTTCAGGGCCACGTTTACGACTTGGGTTCACCACTGGAGGGGCCGTTTTATGCAGCTCTTGCTCTTTACTTGGAGACAATACTTCATCCTGTGCTTTGTCATTATAACCACCAGCACACGCGCTAAGTAATAATACGGTAGCCACAAGCACAATGCCTCTAGATTTAAATATAAGGCGTTTTATCATTTATCCTCTCGCTTGATTCTCTTTTATTATCTTATTAAGACCATAAATAACTCACGCGACTTTAAAAGTAAGTAACTGCTGTAAGCGTGCAGGTTCTCGATCTATCTGTTTCAATGCTTGCTTAAAGTTACGTCTTAAATACCCTTTCAAATGCTTCGTCGCCTCTGCCGTCGGTATTGCTTTTAAACGACAAAACAGAGCGAGAGCAAAGATAACATTGTCTTCTGATAAGGTCGCTTGTCGATTAGCTTGCGCATTATAACAGCTGCCACACCCGCCTCTAAAAGTATAAGCAGAGTTAGCCATCATCACACCAAACCCCATAAAAATAGCGACAACTTCAGTACTGGCATTGAAATACTCATTGCCACCCGGTGGTAACTTTTGTGATTGAGCAACTAAATGCTGTGCTAAATGATGAGCATAACTTGACGCTAAATCGCCCGGTTTAGAGGCCTGCTGCGGATTATAAGTCATCGCTAAAGGCTGTGATGCGATTAACGCAGGTAAGTTACTTTTTGTTGATGAGTCACGTTGAATGGCTGATAAATCAAGTAACGCTGGAGGCTGGTTACTAAAACATTGCGGCGCTTGTAACTGCAGTGGCCAATGACCTAGGCCTGCATATTTAACCACATTATTAAAAATAGTGTCAGCCATACCGTGACGGCTATCAACGTTACCGGGGAAATAATCATTTGTCGGCTGAATTAATTGAGTACGCTGGAAGAACTCTTGGTGATCAAAATGCATTAGCGCCCAGGAAAATGTATCGAACATCCAATCACAACTTGCATCATCAATCAGGGGGTTAGTACGGAAAAAATTAAGCATTGGTTCACGCTGAAATAAAAATGAGATAGCAACATCATATCCTAACTATTTATCTCCAGCTATAAGCCAATGCCAGTATTGATTACTTTATGCCTAAAGTTGAGTGACTTTATATCCTTGCGCTTCTAAACGCTGTAGTAACCCATCTTTTCCGACTAAATGTAGCGCACCAACAAGAATCAATTCTGTCTCTTTATTTTTAAACATCATTTCAATTTGAGGTAACCAATTATTATTACGTGTCACCAATAATGACTGATAAATATCAGGGAAATCTTCAATCAGAGGCGTAATTGCAAGGTCAACGAGGGCTTGTGCATTACCATCACGCCACGCTACTTTCATTTGCTGCATAAACGCCAGTAACACTTTTATGTCTTCCAAACTATAACGAATTAATTCGTCTTCTTTACCTTTCCCCATATCTGCAATAAACGCGAGTTGCTGTTCTACTGTTTCTAATTTACCCAGCGGTTTACCATCCGTCATCGCCTTACTATTATAATAGTTATCAACGCCGACTCCGGTTAATTTAAGTCGTTGCAACTCAACCATCGTTAACATTAAAGAAACCATACTCGGTTTGAAGTTATTTATCATCTGCATACCAATACCCCGTGATTGGCAATACTCGGCCAAACGCTGATATGTTTCAGGGGTTAAATTCTGCGTTAAATCTTGCCCTACTGGGTAACTAAGCTGGCTCAGCATTGTTTGCTGAAATTCAGGACTTTCTAACTTCGCCATATCCGTTTCTAATACCAGTGTATTAGCCAACTTATATGCGCGATCAAACTCCGGTGGTAGTGGGTAGTCATCTGCGGTCAATACGTGCACAGTCCCACCCAAATACAAATTCGTTTTACCGTTACTGATCTTCCACACTGATGACGTTGCATTAGCTAAATGACTGACACTGAATAGCAATATTGGAATAAGATACAATAGTTTAAATTTTTTCATTTAAGCCTCTACTTTAATTTTAGCAGTCAACATCAGGGGTTTTATCAATGATAAAAACAGTGCCGCGGATATTACTGATGAACCAAACAACATGCACATGATCATAATTTGATAACGCACAGCAATAAACGGCGATACACCGGATAAAATTTGTCCCGTCATCATGCCCGGTAACGACACTAGACCGACTGCAAACAAAGCATTAGTGATAGGAATTAGTGATGCTTTTAACGCGATTTTACGTGCAACAATATAACTGTCTCCACGTGACATTTCAGCATTTAAGCGTTCCGCCGACAAACTCACACTGTTCATCGCATTCGCAAATGCCATACCTGCTAATGGCACCATATACTGCGGGTTGTACCAAGGATCTAACCCAAGCACACCAGCACTCATCACAAGTAAGGTAAAACCACCACCTAAAGTCACAGACAACAAGGCATATTTATACATTTTCCAGCGTTGCTCTGGTATTGCTCCCAATGCGATCCAACTAGAAGCAACAACCATAACAATCAAAACCCCAACCACAATACCGGCACTGTGAGATTCAAAAATATAAGAAAGAAAATAACCAATTAACAAGAGCTGGATTAACATTCTCGACAACGCATACAAACCATTTTTAATCGGTAATCGCCATTGAACTAAGATGCCCAATGCTACTAACACAGGAATGAATGCAAACGCTAAGTGAGTAAATGAGATCACCTGAACAGAACTGCTCATGGCTAGCCCCCTTTTACTGGCTGCATAGGAATATCAGACGCGGCATATAACGCGTCAATATTGGTAATACGAATATGCCCTCTTTTCTCTTCAATTAGACCTTCTTTGGTCATTTTTTTAAGTAAGCGTGAGAAGGTTTCAGGTTGAATCGACAATAATGAGGCAAGCGTCCGTTTTGGGATATCCAATTCAATAATGCCTTCATTACCATTCTTATCTTGTATGTTTTGTAGTAGAAATAACAATAAACGGTTTTTCGCATTTTCGACCGATAGCATTTCGATTTCATACAAGTCATGGTGCAAACGAATACTCATATTAGCCATAATTGCGATACCCGCCTCAGGATTACTTTTGAGTATTTTTAGGTAGGTATTATTATCAAATGCGATTAACTCGCTTTCAGATACGGCTTGCGCAGCAACGGGATAGAAAGGTTTGTTATTAAACATCAGCGCTTCGGCAAACGTATTACCTTGGCGCATCACTTCAACAACTTTTTCCTGTCCGCTTGGGCTTGTACGGTAAAGTTTCAGATGACCTCTAAGCACTAAATAGAAACAGCCTGCTTTATCCCCTTGATGGAAAACATTTTCTAACGGTTCCACTTTAAAGGTTTTTGCAGAACTAATTAGCAACTTCAACTCTTCATCCGTTAGCGCTGAAAATAAGTGATGGGTTGATACAGTGTCGATAATATGACTGTCAGAAATCATGAGAATTAGCCTTTAAATACAGTGGTAATGAGTATATCGAGTCGATTACATTAAACTGATGATAGAAAACAATATAATGCCATGCTTTTCAGTTTTAACAAACGATCTAACCGACTCTATTTATCACGTTATTTGATCTAAACGAACTGTTACTCAAATGGTAGTAAGTTTATATAACTTTAAATATCAATAATAATCTTATTGTGCTACCTTCCAGCGGTTTGTTTAAAAATGGAGATAAAATAATGCAAATTTTACTCGGTCTGCAAATGCTTTTCGTCGCATTTGGTGCCCTTGTACTGGTTCCACTACTCACGGGTTTGGATCCAAATGTCGCACTTTTCGGTGCAGGCATCGGTACTCTTGTTTTTCAAGTTGTAACTAAACGCTCTGTCCCTGTCTTTCTTGCCTCTTCTTTTGCTTTTATTGCACCGATCATGTTCGGCGTACAAACGTGGGGCATCGCCAGCACAATGGGCGGATTAATGGCGGCAGGCCTAACCTATGTTTTATTATCTGCGGTGATCAAAGTACGTGGTGTCGGCATTATTCATAAGTTACTGCCACCTGTAGTGGTTGGCCCTGTGATCATGGTGATTGGTTTAGGTTTATCACCTGTCGCCGTTAACATGGCAATGGGTAAAACCGGCGATGGTGCTGTGCAGCTGATTGATAATGAGATTGCGATTATTATTGCTGCTATTTCATTATTCACCACAATTGCAGTGAGTGTATTTGGTAAAGGTTTACTAAAATTAATTCCAATTATGGCTGGTATTTTAGCGGGTTATGCCGCGAGTCTTGCCTATGGCATTATCGATTTCACACCTGTTGCACAAGCAAGTTGGTTAGCACTACCAAACTTCACCTTTCCTGAATTTAATATCAATGCCATTTTATTCATGATCCCGGTTGCACTTGCCCCTGCAATTGAACATGTGGGTGACATTTTAGCTATCTCAAATGCGACGGGTAAAGATTACCTGAAAAAGCCAGGCCTACACCGTACACTCGCGGGAGACGGACTAGCAACAATGGCAGCGTCTATGTTTGGCGCGCCGCCTAATACGACATACAGTGAAGTGACTGGTGCGGTGATGTTAACAAAAGCATTTAACCCTATCATCATGACATGGGCAGCCGTGATAGCGATCGTACTTGCCTTCGTTGGTAAGCTGGGTGCGTTATTACAAACATTCCCAGTGCCTGTAATGGGCGGTATTATGATCCTATTATTCGGTACCATTGCAACCGTTGGTCTAAATACCTTAATCACTCACCGTGTTGATCTACACAAATCACGTAACTTGATTATTGTTGCAGTAACATTAGTATTTGGTATTGGTGGTATGGCATTTGGTATTGGCGACTTTAGCCTTCAAGGTGTCAGTTTATGCGGTATCGTAGCGATTATCTTAAACTTAGTATTGCCTAACGATTTAGGTGATAACCATGTTGTTGATAACGTTGAAATAGACACTGATATAAGCACTAAATAATGACTTAATATTGTTTGCGGTGAGTTAAATAGCCAGTGAACATCTGAACGACAAAGAGGTGATAACTGATATACATCGGTTATCACCTCTTTTTTATTAGGCTTGTAATGGTTTAGATGTGTCGTAAACCAATTCGTAATAATGATTATTGTTATATTCAAATTCTTGAATGACAGTCAATCCTAACTTTTTAGTATGTGCCGCATAAGACCTTGGATTAATCTTATTAATGAACGTCACTAGAATAGGATAGCGTTTTGCCATGCGTTTTCTCGCAAAATCAAACATCGTTTCTAATGCGCCCGTACCACGTATGCTTTTATCAATACAAACAGGTCCATACTGATACGAATTATCAGCAGATAATTGCTGACCTAAATATTCTAAATTTGGTAGGTCTTTGATCATATGAGCAAACATAGGCCAGTTAGACCAAAATGACCAAGATGCAGCCATCACATAAGCAACAACCTTATCGTCCTTACGCGCGATAAATAAGCCACTCTCTTCTGTAATTAAGCGTGTTAATTCTTCTTTTGTAAAAGGTGTTGTCACAAAGCCATCAGCTTTATCTTCAGCTGCAATAGAATCAACCTGGTATTTGTAATGAAGCGTGAGCGTATCATCAATATCGCTTAATTCAGCCACTTTTAACTGCATGTGTCACTCGTCCTTTTAAATCATATCCAATTGTTTCAACGAATATAACATTATCCGATTAAAATAATCTAGTGAGTATAATGCAATCTAGTCAGTACAAATAAACACAGTTCATCATTACTTTGGAAACCCTGCAAACGTTGGTGCATCTAATGCGACGTCATACCAAGGCGCGCGTTCATGCCAAAAAATATTGTCTTGAGGGGTAACATTTAGCACCGTATTATCATCCAAATCTAACGCCCCTGCAGGTACAATTAACGTTCTGCCTTTATTGACTAAATAAGGGAGACCAGTGCCACACTCTGTACAAAAAACGCGTGAAAATTGTCGTTCCGGGTAATCAAAACGCTTGGTTTTATCTACACCACCTAGCCACGAAATGTTACCTGCTTGACAGAATAAATTAGACGCATGCGCAGAGCCTGTCATTTTTTGGCACTGTAAACAATGACAAAGGTGAAACTGATTAAAATCATTCGTTACTTCAAATGTAACCATGCCACATAAGCAACTACCTGCTATTTTAGTCATCAAAAATATCCTTATAAAATGCGTTATTTAATACGGTTAACTATCACCAATACGAAAGCCAATTTTAAGCGTCACTTGAAAATGCCCAACCGCCCCATCAACAATATGTCCACGGGTTTCAACTACTTCAAACCAATCCATATTCCTGACTGTTTTATGACACTCTGTAAGTGCATTCTGGATTGCCTCTTCAATACTTGTTTTAGACGAACCAACCATTTCAATTTTTTTATAGGTATGGTGATTTGACATAACTCACTCCAATAAACCACAAAACAACGTATGTGTAAATATAGCTTGGTATTTACGGTACATATAGGCATTATTAAATTTAGAGTTATTGCTAACTTTGCTAAATGAAAAATACAGCATAACTATTATGATTATAACAAGGAGGTTATATGTTCAAATCATTAAAAAAATTCTTAACAAAAGCTGTTTATGCGCCGATTATTATTGCGCAAGGACGCTATGTAAAAAAAGTAACACCAAAACTTCCCGAAGCAGCTGGTGACCGTTCTGGTATTGTAGGGGAAGGACAAAAAATAAGATTACTCATTATCGGTGATTCTGCTGCAGCTGGTGTTGGTGTTGACCATCAAGCACAGGCATTAACCGGTAATTTAGTGTCTGTATTAGCGCGTAATAATCAAGTTGAATGGCAATTATTGGCTAAATCTGGGTATACCACATCAGACAGCCTACAAATGATATCAAAACAACCACAACAAAAATTCGACATTATCGTCACGTCATTAGGCGTTAATGATGTCACCGGAACCCTACCCGCGTCTTCTTGGATAGAGCAACAACAAGCGTTAATCACATTATTACGTCAACAGTTTAATTGCCAACAAATTTTGATTACTCAAGTGCCACCCATGGGCCAGTTTCCAGCGTTACCACAACCATTACGTCGTTATTTAGGCGCTAGAGCAACGCAGTTTAATCGAAAACTAACAACGCTTATTGAAAGCCAAAGTGACTGTCAACTGATTGATTTCAACTCTGAGTTAAACAATGAGGACATGGCGAGAGATGGATTTCACCCTGGACCAATTATTTACCAGCACTGGGCTGAAATTGTTGCAGAGAAAATTAAATCTACAGCGCATGTAGCAGATAATTAGACGAATCCAAACCGTTTACGCCTCATTATATAAAATACTTTAAAACATTGTGAGCGAGTACTTAGATTGAACGCAAAATGTGGGCTTAGACTTCCTCTTTCTGCAATCAAGGATTTAAACTAAGAATAACGCAAATAGATTTAGCTAAGGTTGCTGGCACATCTTAGCTTTCAGTGTTGCATGTGATTTCAAATTACCTTTATTCGCTTTCGAACAGTGCCAACTATATGGATGTTGCAATGTTACTCAAGAACAAAATCGCATTATCATTTATCGGATTAATTTTATTTTTCTGGCTAACGACAACGGGCATCATGTTTTATAGCATGCAGAAACAATTTGAGACAAAAACCGGATTACACTTACAACATAATGTTGAAAACGCAGCAAAAAAAGTTGATAACTTTATGCTTAAAACGCAACTTTACTTTGAGCTACTGAGTAAGAGCCCCCTACTTGCACTTGCAGATTATGTTGAAATAACCAATTATTTTGAAGACGTCATTGATACTTTCCCGCATTACAAATCTATCTATTACGTAGACGTACAAGGCAAAATTATCGCGGCCTCAGAAAGCCATACCATTAATGATAATATATTTTCCTATGCCAATAATATACAAAGTAAATTTACTAAAGCACTCGCAGACCCTTCCCATGCCTACATTTCACCTTTAACTCATTTAGGGGGGGGATCTAATAACACTTTTCAACAACGGCATTTTGATTTTAAGCTGATTAGCGCAGTGTTCGAACCGCGCACATCAGAAATCATCGGCGTATTAATCAGTGAAGTCAATGTCACCGAGTTATTTGATATTGTGGCCGATATAGACCAGCAAACGATTGGTGATGAATATGCCTATTTAGTTGATGATCCCGGCAACATATTAATTACTACCGATCCGGGTGCTGAATTATTAAGTCCACATAAAGACTTAGGTATTGAATCTCTACAAGCGAAATTAGAAGGTGATATGGATGGCTACGCTATTTATATGAACGCCGATAATCGTAAAGTAATATCAGGTTATGCTGATCTCGGCGAGTATGGTGCAGAGATGACTGGTGATTGGTCTTTATTAGCAACAGCGCCTTATGACACTATCATGGCGCCATTATTTGACCTCTTTTATAAACTACTCGTGCTCGTATCTTTATGCATCCCTCTCATTGCATGGATAAGTTATGTAATAGCAAAAAATATTACAGGCCCACTGACTAACTTAACCAAACTCACGAACGATATTGGTCAAGGTGATTTTATTGATAATTTACCTATCGATCGGAATTGTGAAGTTGGCACGTTAGGTAATGCACTGCTTAATATGAGCCAGTCTTTAGAACATAAAACTCTTGAATTACAAGATGCCGTCGATCATGCGCGCCGCAGTGAAAAGTCTAAAACCCGCTTTCTCGCTAATATGAGCCATGAAATCAGAACCCCAATGAATGGCGTATTAGGCATGGGGCAAATCTTAACAAAAACACAATTAACTGAAGAACAGCGTACCCACCTTAAAACCATTATGGATTCAGGTAATCACATGATGGCATTGCTTAATGACATTCTAGACTTTTCAAAAATCGAAGAAGGCCAGTTAGATTTAGACGAAGCAAACTTTAACCTCTCCGATATTGCAGGCTCCTTAGCAAGTACCTACTACACCCTCGGTATAGAAAAAGGGATCACATTTAAAGTAATAAACAACTTAGAGGAAGACAGTTGGTTCTTAGGTGATAAAGCAAGAATCAGACAAGTCTTATTTAACCTCGTCAACAATGCCCTTAAGTTCACTAAACACGGTGGCGTTACTGTATCTTTCAATAAGATAAATATCGAAGACGATATCCATACGTTATCAATTGCAGTGAGTGACTCCGGTATTGGTATTGATAGCACACGCGTATCCGCGATTTTTGATCCATTTACGCAAGAAGAATCATCAACAACTCGGCAGTTTGGCGGGACCGGTTTAGGGTTATCTATTGTTAAACAGTTACTCGACTTGATGAATGGACATATTCAACTCGAAAGTATTAAAGGTCAAGGTTCTACCTTTACTGTCACTATTCCCTTGAAGCAAGGCGAATCGATAGACACCATCATACCAGTGAACCATGACATTACCGATTTTGCCGGTTTACATGTGCTTATTGCCGAGGATAATAAAGTGAATCAACTGGTCTTATCTTCGTTTTTAAAAATGAGAAAGATAAGCAGTGATGTCGTGGAAAATGGTGCTGAGGCAATTGAGCAGATACAGAAAAAAGATTACGATTTAATACTGATGGATAATCACATGCCTGTAATGAATGGCACAGATGCAATAAAAGCCATTCGTGCATTGCCACTTAATGTTTCAAATTTACCTATATTTGCCTGTACTGCTGATGCGTACGAAGATACCCGTATTAGCATGCTAAAAGCAGGAGCTGATTATGTGCTAACAAAACCATTAAAAGAAGATACGCTATTAACTGCGCTCGCACTCCTAGAAAAAAAGCATGCCTTGACGGCCTTACCTGCGAATAAGCACGCTTAACCTTCATCAGTTATTACCCATTCATCAATGCTACCCTAACGCTAATTGATGAATAGGTAATAACTCAGATATCCCTCCTAACAAAAGTACTGTGTACCCTTGAGAAAGTACTGTGTATATCGATAAAAGCACTGTGTATATCGATAAAAGTACTGTACGTATCGAGAAAAAACACTGTATACATCTAAGTAAAATCAAATAATAACAACCATGTAATCATAAATACCTATTTGAACCTCACGAATACTAAAAACACCAACAAATTCAAACCACTGATTATTAACACATTTTAAAATTACATTAAATATATATGTATTTAAAATACAATAAATACTTGCAAATAGAATCTCAAAATACTACTGTATATACAACCACTGGATGTACAGACAGGTAAATGACCATGCAAACTAAATCTTTTATGTATAACGCGAACACTTCTGCACAAAACAATGATTTTATTAATGTTGATGAAGCCGTAATTAAAGATAGTCATGGTCAATGGACTGCGATAATTTCACCGCCAATGACGCTAACTGCAGCCTTATTATTGCAGCACGGTATCAGCGCTGAAAGTGCGCTCATCATCCACAAGGCCAAGGTAAGTAATAAGTTTCATACCTTATTAAAAGCAGCGCAAAGCCCGACTATCTCAGCAATTGTTACTTGGGATGATGAACTAACCGCTGATGAAATTTTCAGCGTTAAAGCGACAATGAAAGCCTATAACACTAAGTGTGTGATACAGAGCAACAAAAAATTACACTAATGAAACAGATACTTGCTATATTTAGTTATTAAATCCGTATTTAGCGGACAACGGCTAAAAAGCAAGGACTGCCAATGAAGATCCTTATTATCGATGACTCCAAGATTGAACGAATGATTATTCGATCTTACCTGCAACATCTTAACCACGAAGTTTTTGACGCAGATAGTGGTGAGACAGGTATTGCGTTATTTGGAGACTGCAATCCAGATATTGTATTACTCGGTGTTGTGATGATAGGCATCAATGGCTTTCAAGTTGCTAAGCAGATTAGAGAAGAATTTACCGATTGGGTACCCATTATCTTTCTTAGTGGTAAAACAGCACCAGAAGATGTCATGATTGGCATTGAAGCCGGTGGTGATGACTACCTACCAAAACCAATTCAAAAACAAATACTCATCGCTAAAATGACGGCAATGGAACGTATTGCAACCATGCGTTCACAGTTATTAAAAACCAAGAACGAATTAGAATTAGCGAATGAAGAGTTAGAGCGCCTTGCTACGCTAGATGGCTTAACAGGTATTGCCAACCGTAGACACCTTGATATTACATTATCAAGAGAATTGTCACGCGCGAAACGCCATAGTGAACCACTTACCTTTATCATTGCCGATATTGATTTCTTTAAAAAATATAACGACCACTACGGCCATATCCAAGGTGATGAATGCCTGAAATCTGTCGCCTCTATACTTAATAATACACTGCGTCGCCCTTCAGAACTCGTTGCTCGGTATGGTGGAGAAGAATTCTGCATGTTGCTACCCAATACAGATGCAGATAACGCAAAATTAGTGGCAGGAAAACTCTTAAATGCAGTGAGACGATTAGAGCTTCGACATGCTGGATTAAGTGAACATGCTATTGTCACAATGAGCTTTGGTGTCATGAGCCTCATTCCAAACAGAGATCTGACTGTTAAGGACTTAATGCAACAAGCTGACGAAAAACTATATCAAGCGAAAGAAAATGGCAGAGATCAGTGGATAATGTAACTACGTTAATAAGTTAAGCATAGACGAATAAAAAGAGGGAGGCTATATAGCCTCCCTCTTACGTTAACACACTGAATTCATACGACGCTGTTGATGTTTATAAACTCGCTTTAAACTCTACAAACGCGTTCTTCACGCGCTTAGTCGATACCGGATAGCTTGTTCCTAACTGTTGAGCAAATAACGACACGCGTAATTCCTCTAACATCCAACGCAGCTTTAACAACTCGCTTTGTTGTGCAAGCGTTAACCTCGGTGTTTTTGTTAGTTGAGTATAGTTTTCCAACAAAGGTTGAACCGCGACTAAGTTCGCACGATCACGATTTGGATCGATTTTAAGTTTATTTAGTCGGTGTTCAATACCTGCGATGTAACGTTGCACATCCGCTAACTTCTTAACACCGGTGTTCGTTACAAAACCACTGTAAATCAGATTCGCTAATTGCGCTTTAATATCACCGTTAGCCACGATCATATCCAGCGATATCTTACCTTTAATTTGCTTATGTACTTGGTGAGCAGCGGTAAGTATTTTCTCAACTTGTTTCGCTACTTCAACCGTTTCATCCGCTATATTTGCTCGCACTAATTCTTTCAAGGTGTCGAAGCTTTCTGCATCACTTGGTACAGGGTGTTTAGCAATAAGGCTATCAACAGCACAAGAAATACAGTCATGGATCAAATCAGTTACTTTACCAAATGGGTTAAAATACAGCCCTAGTTTGGCTTTATTTGGTAGTTTCTGCTCAAGGTACTTAATTGGTGATGGTACATTAAGTAAAATTAAACGGCGTAAACCCGATCTTGCTGCAACCGTCGCTTCTTCTTGATGATCAAATAACTTAATCTCAACAGAGTTACGATTATCGACTAATGCAGGATATGCTTTAACTTCATAACCACCGTGTTTTTGCTTAAACTCAGTAGGCAAAGTACCAAAGTCCCATGTCACTAGGCCTTTTTTCTCAATACCATCATCTGCAACTTTAACTAACGTTTCTTGAATATTACCCTGTAGTTGCTGTTTTAATGCCGCTAAGTCATCACCAAAGCTAATTTGCTTTAATTTTTCATCTACAACTTTAAAGTGGATCTTAAGGTGTGTTGGTAGCATCAAGTGCTCCCAGACATCTTGGTCTAAACGCACGCCTGTCATACGTAACAACTGTTTATTTAGACTTGCAGCAAGTTCGCCTTGGCTAGGATCCATATTTTGCAATGCAGCGTCAGCGTAGTTCGGTGCAGGTACAAAATTACGACGTAGTGTTTTTGGCAATGCCTTAATCATGGTAATAATTAACTCTTCACGCAATGCGGGAATCTGCCAATCAAAGCCTTGCTCACTCACCTGATTAAGGATCGCTAATGGAATCACAACGGTAACACCATCTTCCACTTTACCCGGTTCAAAATTATATTCTAATTTGAACTTGAAGCTATTTTGAGTCCAAAATTCAGGATAACTGTGTGCAGTGATTGACTCTGCATCATGTTTCATCAAGCGTTCTTGCGTTAACGTCAACAAATCAGGTGTTTGTTTACTTGCTTTCTTCCACCAGCTATCGAAGTGACGACCAGAGCAAACGTGCTCAGGAATAATGTCTGCGTAGAAGTTAAATAAGTCATCATCGCTAACAAGAATGTCACGGCGACGAGATTTATGCTCTAACGCATGAATACGTTCAACTTCCGCCATATTGTGTTTAAAGAACGCATGCTTCGTATTAAACTCACCTTCAACTAGCGCACTACGAATGAATATTTCACGACATATCACGGGGTCAATCTGACTATAATTAACCATACGTTTTGGCACAATAACCAAGCCGTACAGCGTTACTTTTTCAGCTGCAACAACCGCTGCACGGCGTTTTTCCCAATGAGGTTCACTGTACGTTGATTTATTTAAATGCGTTGCTAAAGGTTCAATCCATTCAGGTTGGATCTTAGCTGCAATACGACCAAATAAACGTGACGTTTCAACCAGTTCAGCAACCATGGTCCATTTAGGCTGTTTCTTAAACAAGCCTGAGCCAGGGAAGATGTTGAACTTACTGTTACGTGCACCTAAATAATCTTGGTCTTTATCTTTGAAACCAACATGACTTAACATACCCGCCAATAACGCTTTATGCACATTATCACTGTTACTGATCTCGCCTTCTTCATTCACCGAGATGGCATTAACAGTAAAGCCTAATTCTTTAACCACTTGTGAAAGTTGGCTGTAAATATCTTGCCACTCTCGCACTCGCATATACGCTAAATAATCTTTCTTACACAACCGACGGAACTGCGACGATGATAACTCATCTTGCTGTTGCTTCACGTAATTCCACAAGTTAACAAACGTAATAAAGTCTGATTCTTTATCATAAAAACGACGATGTTGTTCATCGGCCGCTTGCTGTTTTTCCATTGGACGTTCACGTGGGTCTTGAATTGATAGTGCAGCCGTAATGACCATTACTTCATTCAAACAACCATTCGTATTTGCTTCCATGACCATACGAGCAAGACGCGGATCAATTGGCAGTTTAGCCAATGCAACACCAACAGATGTTAGGCGTTTGTTATGATCATCATTACTGATATCAATCGCACCTAATTCTTCCAACAACTTGAGTCCGTCGGTAATATTACGGCTATCTGGCGGCTGAACGAATGGGAAATTAGCGACATCCCCTAGCCCCAATGCGTGCATTTGTAAAATAACCGATGCAAGATTAGTACGTTGAATTTCAGGGTCAGTAAATTCTGGACGATTGTTAAAGTCTTCTTCACTGTAAAGTCGAATACAAATACCTGCACTAACACGGCCACAACGACCCATACGCTGATTTGCACTCGCTTGTGAAATAGCTTCAATCGGTAAGCGTTGCACTTTAGTACGGTAACTATAGCGGCTGATACGCGCCGTACCTGGGTCGATTACATATTTAATACCCGGTACTGTTAACGATGTTTCTGCCACGTTTGTCGCTAATACAACACGACGGCCAACATGACTTTGGAAAATACGATTTTGTTCTGCATTAGTTAAGCGTGCATACAAAGGTAATACTTCTGTATCGCGTAACTTTAATTTGTTTAACGCATCAGCGGTATCACGGATCTCTCGTTCACCGTTAAGAAACACGAGAATATCGCCAAGCCCTTCACTCTGCAGTTCATCAACAGCATCGACAATGCCTTGGATCTGATCACGTTCATGACCGTCTTCTTGCTCAGCTAAGGCGTTATAACGAACTTCTACAGGGAATGTACGACCAGACACCTCGATCATCGGTGCGTTATTAAAGTGCTTAGAAAATCGCTCTGGATCAATCGTCGCAGAGGTAATAATCACTTTAAGATCAGGACGTCGGTTAAGTAGCTGTTTAAGATAACCCAGAATAAAATCAATATTTAAACTACGTTCATGGGCTTCATCGATAATTAAAACGTCGTATTTACTTAAAAAACGATCCTGTTGGATCTCAGCAAGCAAAATACCGTCAGTCATCAACTTAATATAACTTTTCTTACTGACGTTATCGTTAAAACGGATCTTGTAACCGACATGCTCACCGAGCTCTGAATCAAGCTCTTCGGCAATACGGTTAGCAACAGTACGTGCCGCAAGTCGTCTTGGTTGTGTATGGCCAATCATGCCATCGATACCTAAACCAAGGTCGAGACAGATCTTAGGGATCTGAGTGGTTTTACCCGAGCCTGTTTCACCAGCAATAATAACAACTTGGTTATTTAAAATAGCGGCGGCAATATCGTCACGTTTTTGACTGACTGGTAATGCGTCTGGATAAGATACGACAGGTAAGTTATCAATACGAGACTGACGCAAACTCGATGATGCAGCAATATCTTGCTGTAGCTTATCGACTGCTTTTTCTTGCTTTTCAGCCGGTAGTTTTTGTGCTGTTTGCAGTCGACGTTTAAAACGAAAACGATCGGAGTGCATACAGTTAGATAGCTCAGCTGTCAGGGATTTTAAGATACTCTGCATAATAGTTAGAAAGCGCCCGTTAACTCTAGTTCAAAAGCGAAATACTATGCCAGTATTTATGGAATTTCAAATGATTATTGAATTTCATCTGAAATGCACGTCTACCACACGTTATTAATGCCGTAGAAAATTATGATGGGACATTTTTTAGACTATTAACTCGATGCTCATCAAATATAAATTAAATGATGAACGGCAAGTAATCCTTACACTTTTTAGCATTTTACGCCTCGCAATCAGCAAAACTACCTATATATAAGCAGTTAAAATCAAGTTAAAATCAAGTTAAACAGCCTGTCACGTAAAATTTACACATACAAAAACAATTAAGAAAGTTATATATGTTTATTCAAATATTATATCTAATTGATTTTAAACACATGTTTATTCGATCTTCATCACATAAAATTTCTTCGAAAGAAAATAGAATTCGCTCGAACGAACTTCACACCCTATAAAATGGTTATTTAAAACCATCAACACGTTGAAACTCGAGGTTATAAATGTTTGGTATTTTCAAACCTAAAGAGCACATTGCTCGTTTACCCGCAGATCAAGTTGACTCCACTTATAAACATTTAAGATGGCAGTTATTCTTTGGTATTTTCTTTGGCTACGCTGGCTACTATTTAGTACGTAAAAACTTCAGTCTCGCAATGCCCTATTTAATAGAACAAGGCTTTAGCCGTGGTGATCTTGGTGTTGCATTATCTGCAGTATCTATTTCATACGGACTTTCTAAGTTTTTAATGGGCAGTGTCTCTGATCGCTCGAACCCCCGCTACTTCTTAACCGCAGGTCTACTAATGTCTGCGGCTGTTATGTTTACTTTTGGTTATATGCCATGGGCAACAAGTAGTATTACTGCAATGTTCGTTTTACTCTTTTTAAACGGTTGGTTCCAAGGTATGGGCTGGCCAGCTTGCGGCCGAACCATGGTGCATTGGTGGTCTAAAAAAGAACGTGGTGAATTGGTTTCCGTTTGGAACGTCGCGCATAATGTGGGTGGTGGCTTAATCGGTCCTATGTTCCTACTTGGTTTGTGGGCGTTTAATGATGATTGGCATGCCGCTTTCTATGTGCCAGCTTTCTTTGCTGTTATTGTTGCCTTCTTTGTTTGGGTCACCATGCGTGATACACCTCAATCTTGTGGCTTACCACCAATTGAAGAATATAAAGATGATTATCCTGATGATTACAGCAAAGATCATGAACAAGAGATGACAGCAAAAGAAATCTTCTTCAAATATGTACTCAATAACAAACTGCTATGGTCTATCGCGATTGCTAACGCGTTTGTGTATATGATCCGTTACGGCGTTTTAGATTGGGCCCCTGTTTATCTAAAAGAAGCAAAGGGGTTCACCGTAGACGGTTCTTCTTGGGCTTACTTCTTATATGAATGGGCAGGTATTCCCGGCACGCTACTTTGTGGCTGGATCTCAGATAAATTATTCAAAGGTCGCCGTGCTCCAGCAGGGATATTGTTCATGGCACTCGTCACGGTTGCAGTCCTTGTATATTGGTTTAACCCTCCCGGCAATCCGGCTATTGATATGGCAGCATTAATTGCAATCGGTTTCTTAATCTACGGCCCTGTTATGTTAATTGGTCTGTATGCTCTAGAACTTGCACCGAAAAAAGCCGCTGGTACTGCAGCAGGTTTAACTGGCCTATTTGGTTATCTAGGTGGTGCAGTAGCTGCAAATGCAGTACTTGGCTATACAGTAGACCATTTTGGTTGGGATGGTGGTTTCATGGTATTAGTCGGTTCTTGCTTTGCTTCTATCATTTGCTTAAGTTATGCCTACTTCGGTGAAAAGCGCATCCACAACGATAAAAATGGCGAGACAGCTATCGCTTAATTAAGCCTATTGTTTATTTCGTCTTAGAACACATTGAAAGTAAATAAATAATGTAAAGGCTACAAATTCTGTAGCCTTTTATTTTAACTTTAAAAATCACCTAGATATTAGCTGCGTTTTCATAACAAGCTTGCAGTTGTTTATCCATTGCTATTAACACATCACGGCGCGTAATGATGCCAACAAGTAGTCCGTGACCATTAATAACGGGATATACTTTAGGCTTTGCAGACAACATTTGCTGTGCCAATTCTATAATACTATCTTCAACTGTCACTGTTAGCACATCAGCACGCATCACATCATTAACTATTGCTACTTGTTCGCAATAGTAACTTGACTCCAATAGTGACGCTAAACAATCTTGCTCCGACACCCAGCCAATAAGTGTATCGTTATCATCCACGACAGGAGCACCGATATGAGCCGATTTCAGTAATCTATCTACCGCCGTAGCCACAGGCATATTTGCCGTTAACTTAATTGGCCGCAACTGCATATAATCAGATACTTTTAAAGAATTCATTCCATCACCCCTTTAATCATTGATCTATTTAAAATAATACATGGCTATTACTTCTCTTAAGCATAGGTTATATGGTTATTTCTACAATCAAGACGCGAAAATGGTTCAAATTACTTTATTTACAACATTGAAAAACTAAAAAGTAAAAAAAACAAACATAATATAAAAAATAAATAACCCCAAAAATAACAAATCTAACGATATCTCAAACTGAATATTTATAATTAACCAGATTTAAAAACCATAATTACTTAAGACTGCAGGATATATGCAAGTAAGATATTTATAATACTGATGGTTAATGAAATTATGTTCTTGAAGAACGTCACCCAATTGTCATAGTATCAAGGCATAAGAAATATAAATATCTCGCTTGATGGGAAGGGAAGCAATGAAAAAGACAATGTATGAAAAGATTTGGGATTCGCACTTAGTTCATGAACCAGAGAATGGAACCCCGCTACTCTACATCGATCGTCACTTGATGCACGAAGTAACAAGTCCACAAGCATTTGAAGGCTTAAAGGTACAAAATCGTCCGATCCGTAATCGTCATAGTATTTTGGCGACAATGGACCACTGTGTACCAACAGTAGATCGCCATCTGCCAATTAAAGATCCTATTGCTGCAAAGCAAATTGATACGATGGCTAATAACTGTGATGAACATGATCTACTAATTTACGATATGCAGAACGTGAATAATGGTGTTATTCATATTGTGGTACCTGAACATGGCTTTATCCACCCGGGTATGACTGCCGTTTGTGGTGATTCACATACAGCGACACACGGTGCATTTGGTGCGTTAGCATTCGGTATCGGTACCTCTGAAGTTGAGCATGTAATGGCAACTCAGACGCTGCAACAGAAAAAATCTAAAACTATGCTAGTTAGCGTAGAAGGTACATTATCGAAATATTCAACAGCAAAAGATATCGCGCTTGCTGTGATTGGTAAAATTGGTACTGCTGGCGGTACTGGTCATGTAATCGAGTTCGCAGGTTCTGCAATTCGCGACCTGACAATGGAAGGTCGCATGACCTTATGTAACATGGCGATTGAAGGTGGCGCACGTGCCGGTCTTATCGCACCTGATGAAACAACATATGCTTACCTTGAAGGTAAAGAGTTCGCACCAAAAGGTGATCACTGGACTGCTGCACTAGCATACTGGAAATCACTACCGACTGATGACGGTGCTGAATTTGATACAATAATCGAACTTAAAGCGGAAGATATTGCACCACAAGTAACTTGGGGGACATCACCAGAACAAGTTGCAGCTGTAAACGCGACAGTGCCTTCACCAAGTGATTTTAGTGATGAAATTAAAGCTTCTGCATGTAAAGGCGCCCTTGCCTACATGGATATTGAAGCTGGCGCACCAATCACTGATATTAATATTGATCTTGTGTTCGTTGGTTCTTGCACTAACGGTCGTATTGAAGATTTCCGTGCTATTGCTGAATTAACAGCAGGTAAAAAAGTAAACGCTTCAGTACAAGCAATCGCAGTACCAGGGTCTTACCTTGTTAAAGAACAAGCTGAAAAAGAAGGTCTTGATAAGATCTTAGTTGCAGCAGGTTGGGAATGGCGTGAACCAGGCTGTTCTATGTGTCTAGCGATGAATGGTGATCAATTAAGTGAAGGTCAACGTAGTGCATCTACGTCAAACCGTAACTTCGAAGGTCGCCAAGGTAAGGGTGGACGTACTCACCTCGTATCTCCAGCAATGGCAGCCGCGGCTGCAATCGAAGGTCACTTTGTTGACATTCGTCACTGGGCATAAACTTTAGCACATTAGAGACAAGGAATTAGAATGAAAGCATATAAAAATCATACTAGTGTTGCTGCATTAATGAATCGTAGTAACGTAGATACAGACCAAATCATCCCAAAACAGTTCTTGAAAAAAGTAGAACGTACCGGTTTTGGTATTCACCTATTTCATGATTGGCGTTTTCTTGATGATGGTTCTGAAAACCCAGCATTTGAATTAAATAAACCAGCATTCAAAGGCGCTAAAATCTTAGTTGCTGGTGATAACTTTGGTTGTGGTTCATCACGTGAACATGCACCTTGGGCGATTGAAGATTTTGGTTTCAACACGATTATCTCAACTAGCTACGCTGACATTTTCTACTCAAACTGCTTTAAAAACGGTATTTTACCAATCCGTGTAAGCAAAGAAGTATTAGCTGCTTTAATGGCTGAAATTGATGCGA
Source organism: Moritella sp. 24 (assembly GCF_018219155.1). Lineage (NCBI taxonomy): Bacteria > Pseudomonadati > Pseudomonadota > Gammaproteobacteria > Alteromonadales > Moritellaceae > Moritella > Moritella sp. 24. The sequence goes on from NZ_CP056123.1 coordinate 2,668,000, forward strand.
ACGAAGGCGTTGAGTTTACTGTTGATTTACCTGCACAAACAGTAACAACACCGGGTGGTATTGTTATTGATGTAGAGGTCGACCCATTCCGTAAGCAAAGCCTTATCGAAGGTGCTGATGATATCTCATGGACATTAAAGCACGAAGCTAAAATCACGGAATTCGAAACAGCAAACAAGCAACAGTTCCCATGGTTATGGACTGAAGCGAGCTAACGTTTCGAGATAGCTTAATCTTAGTAAACCTAAAATCTGTAGTCGCAATACAAACGTGATAACAGAATTCACTAAGATACGGTTTAAAAGCGGGTAGTCACCTTCTACTCGCTCTTTCCCTACAATTTGAAGCAGGTAGCAAATATGGAAATCATGCGCCCTCACGTCCAGCTAATGGACACCACTCTTCGTGATGGAGAGCAAACCCAAGGGGTCTCCTTCACGCCCGATGAAAAAGTTAGTATTGCCAAAGCCCTACTCCAATCTCTTAATGTTGACCGAATTGAAGTTGCTTCTGCACGCGTTTCTTTAGGCGAAAAAAATGCCGTTTCATCATTAATGCAATGGGCAGAGCAAGAACACGTTTCGCATCGTATCGAAATATTGGGCTTTGTCGATCACACAAAAAGTGTCGATTGGATAAAATCCAGTGGTGCCAAGGTAATCAACTTACTCACTAAAGGCAGTGAAAAACACTGTAAAGAACAACTGCGTAAAACCCCCGCCGAACATATTGCTGATGTAAGAGAAACCATTCACTACGCAATAGAGCAAGGTTTAACCGTCAATATCTATCTTGAAGATTGGTCTAATGGTTATAGTGCAAACCCAGACTACGTCTACAACATGGTGCATGAATTATCAGATCTTCCAATTCAACATTACATGCTACCAGATACACTCGGAGTCATGTCTCCGGATGAAGTCCATACTAGTTTGTCAGATATGATAGCTCGATTTCCCCAGAAAAAATTTGATTTTCACCCACACAATGATTACGGTTTAGCCACTGCAAATGCATTAGCAGCCGCAAAAGTCGGTATTAGTGCCATTCACTGTACAGTTAATTGCCTTGGTGAACGAGCAGGTAATGCATCACTTGCAGAAGTCGCCGTGGTTCTTAAAGATAAACTCGGGCTTAAGTCATCAATCAACGAACAGCACATCCATCAGATCAGCCAAATGATTGAAAACTTCTCAGGTAAAATAACGCCTGCGAATGCCCCTATCATTGGCGCAGATGTATTTACTCAAACAAGTGGTATTCATGCTGACGGCGATAACAAAGGTGGCTTATATCAAACCGTATTGGGTCCTGAACGGTTTGAGCGAACGCGTACTTATGCTCTGGGTAAAATGAGTGGCAAAGCATCATTAGAAAAAAACCTAGAAGACTTAAGCATTGATTTAAGTCCAGAACAAAAAACCAGATTGCTTGAGCGTATTGTGACTCTGGGCGATCAAAAAGCCATCATTACACCAGAAGATCTCCCGTTCATTATTGCTGATTTACTCGAAAGTAAAGATTATTCACATATCGAGTTACTTAACTGTTCAATTACATCTGGGCTTAATGTTGATTCAACCGCCAGTATTCGTATTCGCATTGGTGATGATATTTATAAATCTGCGGGCTCTGGTAATGGCGGTTTCGATGCGTTTAGCATGGCTATTCAAGCTATTATGCAAAAAGTGGGGTTTGAATATCCAAGCTTAGAAAACTATCAAGTTCGAATTCCACCGGGCGGTAAAACCAGCGCCCTAACAGAAAGCTTTATTACTTGGCAACAAGGGGATAGATCGTTCCGTACACGCGGTGTTAGCTCCAATCAAGTATTCGCAGGTGTACAAGCAACAATGCGTATGCTAAATAAATTATTACATGAAACAATAACGGTATAGACTCCATCTACACAGGTTTACGCTCAATATCGTTAGCGTAAACCTGCCACGAACTTAATCCATCTCATTCGCAATATCCTATTTAATCAATCGCGAGTCACAATTCACAAATATCATAGTTAAATATAACTTTATCACATTTTGATTAAGCTATACTTTATTTATATATTGCAACTCCTGCATTTACCAACATAAAAATCTACAAAACAAGCCTACCCCTTCCTTATTCACTAACAAACGCACCGTAACCATTAAAATATAATATTGCGGTCATAATAAAAAACAATAAAACGCTTATAAAACGCTTATAAAACCGCAATTTAATTACGCAATTTTAAAATCAAAGTCTAAATTTAGATTAGAAGTTAGAAATACTTCAGACTTGTAGATGCTAATGTTTGCTGATGCAAGTAATTACATTTTGGGGGTAACCAATGGGTATTTTTGAACATTACCAGCAAAGATACGAAGAAAGTCGTGAAGAAGAATATACAATTCAAGAGTTCTTGAATTTATGCCGTGACGACAAAAAAGTATATGCATCTGCTGCTGAAAGATTATTAAACGCAATCGGTGAGCCAGAAATGGTTGATACCGCGACAGATTCTCGCCTAAGCCGATTATTTTCCAACCGTGTTGTTGCACGCTATCCAGCCTTCGAAGAGTTTTATGGCATGGAAGATGCGATTGAACAAATCGTGGCTTATTTAAAACATTCCGCACAAGGCTTAGAAGAAAAGAAACAAATTCTTTACCTGCTTGGGCCTGTTGGTGGTGGTAAATCATCGCTTGCTGAAAAACTCAAAGACTTAATGCAAAACGAACCCATCTATCGCATCAAGGGTTCGCCAGTCAACGACCATCCATTTAGCTTATTTGACGTCACAGAAGATGCCACGATTCTTCGTAATGAATATGGTATCCCAACTCGTTACCTCGGCCATGTAATGTCACCTTGGGCAGCAAAACGCTTAAAAGAATTTGGCGGTGATATTAGCCAATTTAAAGTTGAAAAAGTACGACCATCCATATTGCATCAAATTGCCATTGCTAAAACCGAACCCGGTGATGAAAATAATCAAGACATTTCATCACTCGTGGGTAAAGTTGATATTCGTCAGTTAGAACATTTTTCACAAGATGATCCAGACGCATACAGCTACTCTGGCGCACTATGTAAAGCGAACCAAGGCGTAATGGAATTTGTAGAGATGTTTAAAGCACCTATTAAAGTGCTGCATCCCCTCCTTACTGCAACCCAAGAAGGTAACTACAACAGTACCGAAGGGCTATCAGCATTACCTTTTGAAGGTATTATTCTTGCCCATTCTAATGAATCAGAGTGGCAAACATTCCGTAATAACAAAAACAATGAAGCGTTTTTAGATCGAGTTTACATTGTTAAAGTTCCTTACTGCTTGCGTATTAGCGAAGAACAATCAATTTATCGTAAACTGCTAGAAAACAGTGCACTACACAATGCTAAATGTGCACCGGGTACGCTAGATGCCCTCTCTCAATTTACAGTGCTATCACGTATTAAAGATCCAGAAAATTCATCCATCTACTCAAAAATGCGTGTATACGATGGCGAAACACTGAAAGATACAGATCCAAAAGCAAAATCATACCAAGAGTATCGTGATTACGCTGGTGTAGACGAAGGTATGTCAGGGCTATCAACCCGTTTTGCCTATAAGATCCTATCAAAAGTATTTAACTTTGATCATGCAGAAGTAGCCGCTAACCCAGTACACCTTTTCTATGTACTAGAGCAGCAGATAGAACGTGAACAATTCCCTCAAGACATTGCAGATCGCTATTTAGAATTTCTAAAAGGTTACCTAATTCCACAATACGTTGAGTTTATTGGTAAAGAAATTCAAACAGCCTATTTAGAATCTTATTCAGAATATGGCCAAAACATTTTCGATCGTTACGTCACCTATGCCGACTTCTGGATCCAAGATCAGGAATACCGAGACCCAGAAACTGGACAACTATTTGATCGAGAAGCTTTAAATAACGATTTAGAAAAAATAGAAAAGCCAGCGGGTATTAGTAACCCTAAAGACTTCCGTAATGAAATCGTTAATTTCGTGTTGCGTGCAAGAGCAAATAACAGCGGTAAAAACCCAGCATGGGTTAGCTACGAAAAACTCCGTACCGTTATCGAGAAGAAAATGTTCTCCAATACAGAAGAGTTGTTACCCGTTATTTCATTTAACGGCAAAACATCCAATGATGAACAACAAAAACATGACAACTTTGTAGCCCGTATGATGGAAAAAGGCTATACCAAAAAACAAGTTAGATTGTTGGCTGAGTGGTATTTACGCGTTCGTAAATCATCATAATAGTATTCTTTTAGGGGGATGAGATGGCACATTTTATTGATCGCAGATTAAATGGTAAAAATAAAAGTACCGTTAATCGACAGCGCTTTATGCGTCGTTATAACTCACAAATAAAAAAAGCGGTATCTGATGCTGTAAACAATCGCAGTATCCAGGATATTACATCTGGAGAAAGTGTCAGTATTCCAACGCGTGACATCTCAGAACCAATTTTTCATCAGGGTAAAGGGGGTAAACGTACTGTCGTTCATCCTGGTAACGACCAATTCATCAAGGGTGATAAAATTAGTCGTCCACCAGCAGGTGGCGGTTCCGGATCTGGCGGTGGCGAAGCCAGTGATAGCGGTGAAGGTAGCGATGGTTTTAATTTCCAAATTTCAAAAGATGAATATCTAGATCTCCTATTTGAAGATCTAGAGTTACCTAACTTACAAGAAAATCAACTTAACAGCATTGTAGAAATGAAGACCCATCGCGCAGGTTACACCTCAAACGGTAACCCTGGTAATATTGCGATTGTTAAATCATTACAAAACTCATTAGCAAGACGTACTGCCCTTGCTGGCGGTAAAAAAAGAAAAGTGAAAGCGCTGGAACAACAAGTTGATGAATTAACTAAACAAGGGGATGTTGAAGGTCAATTTATCGCAGAATTGAAAAAAGAAATTGCCGAACTCAAAGAGCGGATCAGCAAAGTCCCTTTCATTGATACCTTTGATTTACGCTATAACAACTTTGAACAATATGCAGTACCCAATAGCCAAGCTGTAATGTTTTGTTTAATGGACGTATCAGGATCAATGGATCAACCCACAAAAGATATGGCTAAACGTTTCTATATTCTTTTGTACCTGTTCTTAACACGAACCTATAAAACCATTGAAGTGGTTTATATTCGTCATCACACGCAAGCAAAAGAAGTGGACGAACATGAATTCTTTTACTCGCAAGAAACTGGCGGCACTATCGTATCCTCGGCTTTAAAATTAATGGATAAAATTGTGACGGATAAATTCCCGGCAAGCGAATGGAATATCTATGCCGCGCAAGCATCAGATGGTGATAACTGGGCTGATGATTCACCCCTATGCCGAAAATTATTACAGACTAAGATAATGCCTAAAGTACGTTATTTTAGTTATATTGAAATTACCAATCGTGCGCATCAAACACTATGGCGAGAATATGAAAAAGTAGCGGAAGAATATTCGCAATTTGCCTTACAGCATATTCGTCAACTTGAAGATATATACCCTGTATTCCGTGAACTATTTAAGAAACAGGTCGCTTAGGGAGAAGAATATGTTAAAAGATGAAGTGAAGCAGCTCGACGATGGTCCAGATTGGAACTTTCCACTACTTGAAGAGTATCACGTTGAAATTAAGCGTATTGCAGAATACTATCGACTTGATACCTACCCCAATCAAATCGAAGTGATCACGGCAGAGCAAATGATGGATGCCTATTCTTCAGTAGGGATGCCAATTGGCTATAATCATTGGAGCTTTGGTAAGAAATTCATTCAAACAGAACAAAGTTATAAACGTGGTCAAATGGGCTTGGCATATGAGATTGTCATTAATTCAAATCCTTGTATCGCCTACCTCATGGAAGAAAATACCATACCAATGCAAGCGTTAGTCATCGCTCACGCTTGCTACGGACACAACTCTTTCTTTAAAAACAACTACTTATTTAAATCATGGACAGATGCAGATTCAATTATTGATTACCTTGTATTCTCTAAAAACTACATTGCAGAATGTGAACAGAAATACGGTATCGATGCAGTCGAAAACATTGTGGATTCTTGTCATGCTTTGATGAATTATGGCGTAGACCGCTATAAACGACCGAGTGAACCATCATTAAGCGAAGAAAAACGTCGTCAACAAGAACGCACTGATTACTTACAAACTCAAGTCAATGAGTTATGGCGTACACTACCCAAAAGCAATGAAAAAGAAATACCTGTTGAACCTAATTATCCAGCAGACCCACAAGAAAACATCTTGTACTTTGTAGAAAAAAACGCACCACTGTTACAATCATGGCAACGTGAAATAATTCGCATCGTTCGAAAAATAAGCCAATATTTCTATCCACAAAAACAAACTCAAGTCATGAATGAAGGCTGGGCGACATTTTGGCATTACACTATCACGAACCATATGTATGACGAGGGCTTAGTATCTGATAAATTTATGTTAGAGATATTACATAATCATACAAATGTCGTCGCACAACCTGCCTATAATAGCCCTTATTATTCAGGTATGAACCCATATGCTCTCGGGTTTGCAATGTTTACAGATATCCGACGTATTTGTGAGCATCCAACAGAAGAAGATAAAGCTTGGTTCCCCGATATTGCTGGCAGTGATTGGTTGGAAACATTACATTTTGCAATGCAGAACTTTAAAGATGAGAGCTTCATTAGCCAATACTTATCACCAAAAGTAATGCGTGAAATGCATTTCTTCTCGATAGAAGATAATGAAAATAGTAAATTTATTGAAGTATCAGCTATTCATAACGAAGAAGGTTATCAACGTCTGCGTAATAAACTATCAGCACAGTATAACTTAAGTAACAACGAACCTAATATTCAGGTATTCAATGTCGATAGAAAAGGTGATCGTTCATTAACATTACGCTATGTCCCTCATCAGGATATTCCGCTTGACGACAAATCTGCGCAAGAAGTAATGAAACACCTTCATCGATTATGGAGTTTTGATGTACGACTAGAACAAATTCAGCCGAATGGAAACACAGAGGTTATCTGCCAGTGTAGCGGCCCAAAGATTTAAGTTTCCGCGTATAAAGTATTAAATATTAAGCATAAAAAAACCAGTCAATGACTGGTTTTTTAGTATGGGATACAGCGTGATTATTTAATACGTTGTTCGAAAGCGACGCAAATATCATCCCATGTTTCATCACGGTACTGCTGCCAAAGAAGGCCTGAGTTCATACCATAGTTACGAATCACATTTAAACTCTCATCAGCTTGGTTGTTTTGCGCAATCTCTTTTAGCTCACGATAAAAATCTTTTGCTAATGCACGTGCTTCAGGGTAATCAAAATAGATTTTACCTAAAATACGATACATATTATCAAAACCATTCAAAATCAGTGCATAAACTAAATTGCCTGATAAGAAGGCTAATTTATGTAACATACTATAATCGTAGGCTGTGTATGCATCTTTATCGTCAGCAAGAGCTTCAGCTTCATTCAAGATTTCGACTACACGTTCAGGATCACGTTTTATCGCAGCACGAACAAAAATAACACTAATGTTAGTACGTGCAGATAACAAGTCACTCACCAATTCAGGTAAACGTTCAGGATCTAATCTAACCAAGTCTTCTAAAATAGAAAGACTTGATGTTTCCCAAAAATTATTCACCTGTGTTGGTTTCCCATGGCGAATAGTTAACCAACCATCACGCGCCAAACGTTGTAATACTTCACGCAATGTAGTTCGAGTAACACCAATAAGCTCAGAAAGTTCTCTTTCTGCAGGAAGAATTGAACCCGGAGGAAAACGATTTTTCCAAATCGATTCGATCAGATACTCTTCGGCAAAGCCCGCTGGGCTCTTCGCCTTAATAATACCGTCGCTCTGACGTTTTTTATTTGTCATTTTATTATCAGTAATATCCATTTAACTTCTCATTTGGAAATATAACAGGTTGTGTCTTTTCAAATCTTAGCATCCGGAAGCAACTCCGACCAGATTTAAATTAGATACTACCATCTGAATAGTTGCTATCCGATTAAAATATTAAAACAAGTTTAATTGCAATAACAATAATCTGTATCAATAAAAAGAATGGCGAACCTCACAAAATACGCTTAGAATACAGAAAATTTCAAATTCATTAACTTCATTTAAACAAAATATTGGACAACCTCACATGGATATAAGCCTTAGTACGGCGGCCAAATTGAACTTCTTAGGTAATTCACCTCAGTGGTACAAAATTGCAATTATTGCCTTCCTTATTATTAACCCGATTATTTTTTCAATTGACCCATTCATTGCAGGTTGGTTATTAGTTATCGAATTTATTTTCACCTTGGCAATGGCATTAAAATGCTATCCTCTTCAGCCAGGTGGTTTACTTGCAATTGAAGCAGTTGCGATAGGCATGACCTCCGCAGAGCAAGTTCAGCACGAACTTGTCAGTAACATTGAAGTATTATTATTATTAATCTTCATGGTTGCCGGTATCTATTTCATGAAGTCTTTATTACTTTATGTATTTACTAAATTACTTATTAACATCCGTTCTAAAGCACTACTCGCTTTATCTTTCTCGGTTGTTTCAGCTTTCTTATCTGCATTCCTTGATGCGTTAACAGTGATTGCAGTTGTAATCAGTGTGGCAATTGGTTTCTATAGCATTTACCACAAAGTTGCATCGGGCCGTGATTTTAAACATGATCACGACCATACAGATGACGCATCAGTAAATGAACTTAAACGCCAAGATCTTGATGATTACCGTGCATTTTTACGTAGCTTAATGATGCACGCTGGTGTCGGTACTGCACTTGGTGGTGTATGTACTATGGTTGGTGAACCACAAAATTTAATCATTGCAGAACAAGCAGGCTGGGATTTCCTTGAGTTTGCATTACGCATGTCTCCAATTACAGTACCGGTATTTTTCTTTGGTCTACTAACGTGTTTCCTCGTAGAGAAGTTCAAAGTATTTGGTTACGGGGCTGAATTACCACCAGCAGTACGTACTATCTTGGTTGATTTTGATAAGTTTGAAGATGCAAACCGTAGCCAACGTGAGCGTGTTAAACTTTATACACAAGCAGCAATTGGTGTTTGGTTAATCATTGGTCTAGCAATGCATTTAGCTGCTGTAGGTCTGATCGGTTTATCTGTGATTATTCTAGCGACTGCATTTAACGGTATCACTGAAGAACACGCCTTAGGTAAAGCATTTGAAGAAGCACTGCCCTTCACTGCATTACTGGCGGTATTCTTCACTATTGTTGCCGTGATCATTGATCAGCAACTCTTCATCCCACTGATTAGTGCAGTACTTGCAGCTGACCCACATCAGCAACTACCGTTATTCTATTTAGCTAATGGTATCTTATCGATGGTGAGTGATAACGTATTTGTTGGTACTGTTTATATTACAGAAGTAAAAGCAGCACTCGTTAACGGCACAATTACACGTGAGCAGTTCGACTTACTTGCTGTAGCAATTAATACCGGTACTAATTTACCCTCAGTTGCAACGCCAAACGGACAAGCGGCATTCTTATTCTTATTAACATCAGCCGTTGCACCATTACTACGTTTATCATATGGCCGTATGGTTATCATGGCATTACCGTATACGATTGTAATGACGTTAATTGGTCTTGGTTCACTGATGTATTTCTTAGAGCCAGCAACAGCAATGATGCTGGATATGGGCTTAATTACAGCGCATGTAGACAGTGCAGCAGATGTTGTTAAATCAGCAGGTCACTAGCTACACAGAATACCGATAATTAATTGTTCGGTTTAAAAAACGTCGCTATATGCGACGTTTTTTTATGTTTGATGTCAATTAACACTAACATAAGTTTTATTCTTACATAGTTTTACACTCGTTCGACAATATTAAAACTAACAATATGATATAACAGCGAGTAATCATTAAATTCACTTGAGATAATATATGTATCAGTTTATTTCTAACCTACCGAAACAGCGCCTGCCTTGGGTTTTACTCGCACTTACCGGCATAGGATTAGAAGCATCAGCCCTTTTCTTTCAATATGTAATGGAACTCAGTCCGTGCGTTTTATGCGTTTATGAACGTGTTACGATTATGGGAATTATTTTAGCCGGTTTAGTCGGTGCGATAGCCCCTGCCAATCCGTTCATACGTTTTAGTGGTTTTGCATTATGGTTTATCAGTGCAATCTACAGTTTACGTATTTCGATGGAACACGTAGACATTCAGCTTAATCCATCACCGTTTTCGACGTGTGACTTCTTCCCTAACTTCCCAAGCTGGGCACCGATACATGAATGGGCACCGTGGATGTTCAATCCAACTGGATTTTGTGATGAAATCAGCTGGCAGTTCTTATCATATACAATGCCACAATGGTTAATTGTAACCTCTGTGATTTATTTAACAGTTGCAGTGATTGTATTTAGTTGCCATATTATCGGCCTAATCAAGCCAACTAAATAACAAGGGTAGAATAATGAGTAAAGCAGAATTAACTCAAGCGCAACAAGATCAGTTAGACGCAAAGGTATTACAACGTTTATTGACACATTTAGATGATAACAAACAAGTTCAAAACATTGATTTAATGATTTTAGCTGATTTTTGCCGAAACTGTTTAGGGAAATGGTACAAATCAGCAGCTGATGAACTTGAATTAGATGTCACAGCAGACCAAGCAAGAGAGCGTATCTACGGTATGACTTATGCTGAGTGGAAAGAAAACCATCAGCTGCCTGCAACTGAAGAGCAGCTTGCTGCATTTAATGCAAAACAGAATAAGTAGTATTTGATTAAATGTAAAAAGGGAGAGTAAACATGATGTTTACTCTCCCTTTTTTATATTCGTTCGTTATTTTGTCGATTAACCATATTGACAAAGATAAGCTGTTTCTTGAGCGACTTTAACTTGAAACTTACTGTCTCCAGGGACACTAAACTGCTCGCCTGCACTGAATGTTTGCCAATCAGATTGACCCGGTAGTAATACCGTTAACGCACCAGTAATCACGATCATGACCTCGGCTAACGCAGTACCAAATTCATACTCACCCACTGCCATCACACCAACACTTGCTTCTTTATCCGCTTCTTTAAAACCAATCGAAGCAACTTGACCATCAAAATACTGATTTATCTTAAACATCTAAAATCCTTTTATACGATTAACTAATCTACAACTAAGTCATCAGAGTAACTGAAAAAATGCCTGATTAACAGTACCCGCTGATTCAATCATTAACAGCACCAACGATCTATTGCTCACGAATTAATGGTTCAATATCAAATAGCCTAAAGATAAATAGTGAATGACAATTAAAAATTATAATAACCCGTTAACTGTACCATGTTGTCGTCATTGTAATTTTTATTCGCATAATCATCATCACTGACATTAAACCACCAGCCCTCTAAGCCAACAGTGAGCGCCTTGGTAATATTTACTTTTGCCTGAACAAAGCCATGCTGTGAGCTAAAATCTAAATCATAGTTATGTCCGATCAGTAGCTCACTGTCATTTAAACCATTCAACGTGACTCTTACTCCAGTAAACACATCATTCTGAAAGCTATTATCAAACGCTTCTTCACCGTGTTCATCCCAGCTGTATTCAGCAAGTAGATTAACATCGATATTTTGCGTTTGTATCAACTTGAACTCTGAACCTAATACTGCCGCACGAGTTGATTTATCATCAATGATTTTATAAAGCACTTCCGCTTTAAGCTCAATGCGATTCAAATCAGCGTTAACATCAACAGATATTTGGTCGACTAAATTAACATACCAAACAGGCTCACCGACAGATTGATTTCTCAGTTCAGGCGTACGAGAGTGACCACCAAAATAACTCACGCCAACATCAATATTTTTAATGCTTTTACTGTAACGTAAAGCAAGATCAGGATGATACTCTTCTCCCCATCCTTCATATTCATAACTGTAATCATTTTCAAAACTAAAACGAGCACCCGGTGTCGGCATCGTAGGTTCACGATAATCAATCAATACCATCGCCTCTAATAACGCTCCTTTTAGATCAATGCCCAATCTAAACATCGGCTGGCCAAGTTTATCTTCGCCATTAGGTGATTCGAGATAATCAGTTTGATTAACAATATCAACTAAATGGTGATTTTCCATCACCCCCCAATGCACCTGATCAAAGCCAATTGATGCCTGCCATTTTTTTGTCACTAGGGCAGCTTTAAATTCTCTCAGATCAATATGTGTTCTTTCATCATCACGTTCATCAATTCGAATAAAAGGATGTACGGTATATACCATATTATTTTTTTCTGACGACGCTTCAACATGTGGTGATAATGCGGCAGAGATCTGGTGATAAACAGGATAAGGGTAGCTATCATCGACTTGATGAACAAGTTGTTCTGGGTTATCAAGAAATATGCGTTGCTCTAAGCTAGCGCTACCTTTTACTTTTATTTCTGCGTTAACATTTGTTATGACGCCTAAGGTTATTAACCCACAGCATTTTATTAGTGATTTCAATTTCATTCCCCATCAAAGAAACCAGTAACTAGGGCGAAGTAATAAACAACGATCCTTGTTGTCTCATTTATTTATGCATATACATTTCTTATTAGTATGTCTTTGTATGCTTATACGAAGCAATTTTTTTATATAAAACCATACCTATCAAGTACGAACATCTCATACTTATTAACCATAAAGTACGATCTAAAAATTAACGCTAGCATTAAGTTAACCTTAAACTGGAAACCTTGGTATAATTCATGCTTAATATTGCTTATTAGCATCTTCAACGAATAACGACATAATAATGACAAGAACACTATCAATACCTTTTAAGCTATTTAGCATCATTTTACTGGCCTTAAGTCACACCAACTCTAGCTTTGCCAGCGGCTGGTTGTTTGGTATGCATAATGATGCGATCTCCGATGAAGATGGTAACTACACTAACGCGGTGTTTATTAATTACACATCTGAAGCGCCCGCATTAAATAATCCATTCTGGCAAACATTAACGGCCTTTGATCCAAATCCACTTCGTTATGCCGTAAATTATCAATTTGGCCAACAAATGTGGACACCCAGTGACATTTCAATTGCCACACCGCAACCTGACGAACGCCCATACGCAGGGCTGCTATTTGGTGAAGCAAGTGTATTAGGCTACAGCAAGGTAAGTTCATATCGCCTTTCATTATTGGTCGGTGCGGTAGGTGAACAATCAAAAGCCGGTGATACGCAGACACTACTGCATGAATTAATTGGCGCAACAACACCTGAAGGTTGGGATAATCAAATTGAAGACGACATCGTTTATCAAGTCACAGCAGAAGCAGACCAACTGATTGCTCGCCCAGCGATGCTTATTGGTGAATCTGATTTATCAATTTATCAACGCGTCGCTGCCGGTAACTACCAAAGCGAGGTGGCATTTGGCTCTACGGTACGTTGGGGGGTTGATTTAGGGGCAAATTATAATAATCTCAGCCTACATCCTTATCGATTACAAGGCATGCTATTAGCACCAAATAGTTCTGGTATTATGCTTTATGCCACTGCAGAAATTCGCTATCGCTTTAATGACATCACCATTGAAGGTGATACACCTGAGACTGTGCCCGACATAACCTTAAACAATGTACAAGCGACCGCAGCGGCTGGGTTACTCGCTTATTATCAAAATGTAGGTATCAAATTTAGCGTTGTAGCAATGTCGCCTGATTATGAAGAAGATAGCCATGAAGAATATATAGTAGGTAGTCTCGGATTATTTTGGCAATTTTAGTAGAATATCCTCATAAAATGGTTGAAATGTGCCCGTTTCTTTAAATCGCCAAAAGTAGTTATCTGTTACTAATTAGCCGTGTTAATATGCCCGCAATTTAGTCACCTTTGCTTTAAAGATACATTACCCATGCATGATTCTTCATTACCATACACACGTCGTCCAAAAGGCACTCTTGCCATGGTCAGCTTGTATGCCTTTACTGGCGCAGCTATTGCTGCATCGGTAATATTCTCACTTCTGCTGTTTTTATCTATTCACGATAAATTACTCATGCAAGTTTTATTCGGTAGTTTAGCGGTTATTTTCGAACTGGGTAAATTCTTTGCTTGGTACGAATTTGGAGAGCGTGTTGCACGTCGCGCATTCCATGCTGCGCTTATCGCACTTGGTTTCTACTGTATCCTTGCCATTATCTCTATCGGTGGCAGTATCGGTGGTATTAATAGTGCAACCAATGTCGCACAACAATACGTTGACCAACGCGATAATCAGGTTAATGCGATTAACCAACAGATTTTAGCAATCGATGCTGAAATAGCACTCAATAATAAAGCTGCAGATAAATATCTAGAATTAGAAATGATCTCGATTGGGGTTAAACGGATCCAAAAAGAGAACCAAATTCTACGTGAAAAGCAAACACAGCTTAGAATTGAGCGTGATAGCATGCCCGTTGCTGAAAAAGGATCTGTCATTAGTTTAATTGCAAGTCTTGCTAAGATCCTGAATACCACAACTGCTAATGCACAATCATGGTTAGTTATCTTCTTATCTGTATTACTTGATATTTTTGCCGCTTTCTTTGTTGGCTTAATTGGTGAAGAACTTCGTTTCCGCCATTCAATTAGCCGTAAGAAAGATCAAGAAAAAGCGGATAAAGCAGAGCACTTACGCTTGTTAGCAACGCAAAGCTATATTGAGATAGAAGCACCTGCACAGCTAGAAGACAAATCGGTATTAGTTGAAAAGCAAATGTCAGTCGGCTCTTCTTTTATTTTGCAAGCAGCGCAAGAGCAAGGTTTAAAATGTTCTAAAAAACATATCGCTGAGACTCTAAAATTAAGCATTGAGGAAATTGATCATGCGTTTGAAGAGTTTTTATCATTTGGTATCGTTGAAAGAAAACGTAATAATCATTTACGTTGGATAAGACAAGAAGACATCGCTTAAGCCCCCTACTCTTAAGCTCAAACCTACACTGTGAATGACAAGTTTCACAGTGTAGGTTACAATTTCAAATATCTGCAATAGAACAATAAATACTTCTTTTTACATCATAAAGTCACTCTCAATAAAACGACGCCGATCACAATTGCTAATTTAAATATTCGTATGCTCGCAGGACTATATACTTACTCATCAATATATAACACTGTGTACTCACTTATAGGCATTACACACAATAAATTGATTATTTGATAGGATATCGGGAATGAAATACTACATATTACTACTGGTTAGCATATTACTGAGTACAACAAGCGTTTCTGCATCAGAATGGGAATTAGAAAAACATGATGAAGACAATGATATTAAAGTGTACACACGACTAAAACCAAATAGTGATAGTGACTTTAAAGAGTTTAAAGGTACAACACATGTGAAGTCTCGAATCAGCGCGCTTGTTACCTTGCTCGATACTGAAAATTTAGCGTGCGAATGGATGCATAACTGCGTTGATTTCAAATTTATTAGTGAAGTATCTGATACTCAAAAATATTCTTATAGTATCAATAATGCTCCTTGGCCTGTCACAGATCGCGACCTTGTTGTTTATAGTGTTACCGAACAAAACAGCAGTGATTATTCAGTGACGATATCATTATCATCAGCGTTTGAAAAAGTCGAAGAAGATAATGATTACGTGCGCGTAAAAGAGCTTAACGGCACGTGGACATTCACGCCGATGGATGATGGTATTGTTGAAGTAACCTACCAGTTATTCTTAGATCCTGCGGGCAACCTTCCTAGTATGATTGCAGCAACGACTGTTGTTGATACACCTTACTATACGCTACTTAATCTACGTGAGATTATTAGTAAGCCTGAACTGCAATCAAGTCAACTTTCATTCATTAGCGAGCCACCAGCTAAGTAATAAAAATTCATACGAGTGATATTAATACAGCCTTTCTAATAAGCTGTATTAATATTTTTATCCTTGATAACATAGCACTTCATGTGCATCCCCTTGTTATCGATTGATGAGTCCGTCCGAATGATAAAACAACAATTACACATTGCCCTCGTAGAAGATGAAATCAATATTGCTGAAAACTACCGTGATGCACTACAACGGATCGGTTATCGCGTTTCACTCTTTCATAATCGCCAAGATGCACTCGCAGCTTTTACAATCTCATTACCTGATATGGCCATTATCGATGTTGGTTTACAAGATGAGTACGAAGGTGGCTTTGATTTATGTCGCACCTTACGTCAACTTTCAGAAACACTACCCATTATATTTTTAACGGCTCGAAGCAGTGAATTAGACGAAATATCAGCACTACGCCTAGGGGCTGATGATTATTTAACGAAAGATGTGAGCATCCACCAAGTATTAGCCCGTGTGTCTGCTCTTTTCCGTCGTATTCAAGCATTAAAAAAACCACAATCGGCAGATGAACAAGTTCTGACACGCGGTGCATTACGTATCAATATAGAACGTATTGAAACATATTGGCAAGATCAACCCGTCATATTAACCCTCACCGAGTTTTGGATTGTGCATACCCTTGCCAAACACCCCGGTCAGGTAAAAAATCGAGATCAACTGATGGATGCCGCCCATGTCGTATTAGATAACAATACAATCACGACACATATTAAACGTATCCGTAAGAAATTTAATCTTATCGACGCTGAATTTAACGCGATTAAAACAGCCTACGGAATGGGTTATCGCTGGACTGTCGAGTGATAACGCGCTTTAGCCTAAAAACACAACTGCTACTTGTTGCCAGCTTAATGTTATTACTGCCATGGGCTGGTTGCCAAAGTGTGAGCATCTTAGAAACGAGTTTACGTGAAAGTCACAGCAAATTACTTGATGTTCAACTCAATGCTGCCGCACAACAAATTGAACAAAAACTTAGCCAATCACATTATGCCAGCTTAAATACCAGTCAAGGTAACTATTACGCTCCACTCACTGATAGTAAAATGCTACTAGATGGATTCGATGGAGAAGAAAGTGATTGGGAAAATATTGCAACACCTTGGTTTCAGCTCAACAATTATAACTATGATAATACAAATAATAGCTCGGGTAATGAAACCCTATTACGAACTGAAGAACCAGCGCTGACAGCTGTTAAATTTAAGTTAGCGGCAAATAATAAACTACTCTATATCTTTATTCAGACCTCTGCATTAGAACCCCATTACTACAACCCCATGCAACCACACCAAACTGCAGATCAGCTTAATATTCGCAGTATCAATAATACCGGTCTGATTTCACAATGGCAGATCAATCCGCAAGGTTCCGGTCGCGTAGAGATGCACAATATAAGCCAAGACATAAGACGAGATGCAGGCACTTGGTTATGGCGAGATGGTCACTATAATATTGAAATCGCCATACCGATTAATTTAGCGAATAACGCCATTGGTTTTGATCTCATCCTTAATGATCAAAAAGAAAATCAACATTTCAAATCAAAGCCAAGTACCACTTACGAACGTAGTTTAGTACGTGAAAAATCCAATTTAAATCAGCAATTCACAGACTATATACAACCCGGTCTTAGCCTTTATTTACTGAACAGCCAATATTGGCTGATCGGACAGCTAAATGCAGACCTCGATGATATTCAAGAAGATAAATCTTGGCTAAGCAATATGCTTTACAATAAATTATTTACTTCTAACGCATTACCTTATTGGCAAGAACCAACAAATCTTGGCCGCTGGCTATCACCACAACAGCTGGAACAAACAACCTGGTATCAAGATTCTCCCATTAATAAACAACTACACAGTAAAACGATTACCGTGAATAGCCAACCCTATTACTTTGTGGCCGTCCAAGACTCAAGAAAAAGCCTGCTGTCTGCAAGTGAAGCGTTAAATCAATTACTGATTCTACTCTTTACAATCATCGGAATCATTGTTTCAGCTTTATTCGCCTTTGCGTCGTTATTATCGTGGCGCATTGTTAAAATGAAGCAAAGCTATCGTGCTGCAATTGATAATGACGGTAAGATAATTGCTGTACCAGAGGCCAGTACCCTACCAGATGAGTTAGGCGATCTATCCCGCGCAATGCAGCAACTCACGGTGAATCAGGGTAATTACACCGATTATCTTGCTTCATTAGCAGATAAACTTTCCCATGAACTTAAAACTCCAATAGCCGTTATTCGCACCTCGTTAGAAAACTTAGAGTTATCAAATTTAGATCCTGAAGCCAGTAAATACCTTACACGTGCGATGCAAGGAACAAATCGTTTAAGCCAAACACTAAATGCACTCAGTGAAGCGAACAAACTAGAGCAAAGTTTAGAATACGCTCAATTTCAAACCGTGCCATTTGAAGACATGTTAGAAGAACTAACCGAGGCCTATCGCCAAATTTATAATAGCCATCAGTTTACACTCGCATATGAAAAAAACGTCGATTATACTATCAATCTAGCCCCCGAATTAATTGTGCAGCTCCTTGATAAATTAATCAGTAACGCTGTCGACTATTCCCCTACAAAAGATGCTATTTTGTTTAAATTAAGCAAACAAGGTAAACAATTACAACTCACAATTGAAAATCAAGGGCCGCACTTTAGTAGTCAAAATGTCATGCAGCTATTTGATTCAATGGTATCAATACGTCAACAATCCGACACGCCCCACCTTGGTTTAGGGTTGCATATAGTGAAACTCATTAGTGATTTCCATCATGCGAAAATAACAGCAAAGAACTTACCCGGTGATAAAGGGGTCATATTTGAACTATTATTACCAATAGAAAAGAGACAATGATGGTGACGTAACAACATCCCCCTCACTCTCATCATCGAGGAGGAATGCTATGCTAATACGCCCTATTGCAAAACGTAATGGTGTGACGGTTACGATCGTTGCAGTGCTGTTTATTTTCAGTAGTATCATCGCACTACTAACAACCTCCACGGATAACGGTTACTACCTCTACTTCCCCCTGTTAGCAGGCTCGCTTATTATTGGCATTTGTTTACTCATCATTGGTATCGTTAAAATCAATGACATGTATTACCGGTTTTCACTGACTAAAGAAGGACTGCATTATTTCACTTCGCGAGGGGGTTTTACTATCCTCTGGCAAGATATTCAACGCATCGATATCCCCAAGATAAATGATGGCTTAGCGTTAAAAGAATTACCTTATATCGGTATTCGACTTAATCAACGGGAGCATCTTATTAATAGCGCATCATTGCCCACTTTATCGCATATGCTGCTAGAACAAAGAGCCCTTATTATGCTCACAGATCCAAACTCAAGCCTCTACGGTAATGCCGATAACATGCTCTATCCTGATATAAAAGTAACCCATAAATATCAAGGATTACAGGCCATGTTTATCAACCGAATGCAGTATCTTCACAATACGCTTGGCTATGATATTTACTTTCCCAACGACGATCTTGACCGCCCTCCTGCAGAATTTGTTCAACTATTACGCGAGTTTAAAACAGATTGTTCTAGATCATTATAAATAGTAATAATTATCAATTAGAGTTGCATTAAACATTTTTATATGGATAATACGAACTATTCTCATTAAGACATAGTCTATTATAATAAAATAAAAAGGATTTGCTGTGAAAAAATCTGCCCTCTGCTTCGCTATCTCTTCTGCGTTACTTTCTGCTGCATTTACAACTCAAGCTGCAAACGTAAAAGTTCTTGATAAAACACTTTCTCCTGCTGCAAACTTTCTTGCATACACAGAATTTGAATTATCAGGCGAACCTCTTGCTGAATCTCTAGGTCTAGACCTTGACGTTTTAGACCCAAACCAAGTAGACCAACCAACTGCATTCGATTATGCAGCAGGTATTGAAAGCTACGAGTACTCAGAAGAAGCGATGTACGCGTTAAACTACCAGTCTACTATGGGTCCACACCTAGTAAACGGTCCAGTTAACCAAGCGCGCGGCGGTTCTCTTGCTGACTTAGGTAAACGTTTCATCTCTCTTGCGGGTGCTGTAGGCTTCCCAAGTGAAGAGATTCCACTAAACATGTACCCTATCTCTGTACCATACGTATCAGGTAACCCTGAGTTCGTAGGTAAAGTAGATACTACTAAAGTGAATGGCGAAGCGTTAGAAGTATTATCTGCAACAGGTAAAGCAGCAGTTCACAACACAGTGATTCCAGCTTACTTCCGTGACTACAAAACACTAGCATGGGACAGCGCAAGTTTCGATAAAGCATTAAACCCAGGCGCAATCGGCAGCATCTTCCTTAAAGAAGTTATGTGGTCACAAGATTTCCTAGGTGGCATGCACGTTACAACAACAGATGAAGAAGTTGAAGCCACATCAAGCACTATGGATCAAAATGGCGTACACAGTCTTGGTGTATCTGCTGCCGATGGTTTCAACGGTATGATCTTAACTGAAATGTCACTAGACAAACTACTTATCCTGCAACAGCAACTTGGCTTTGACGGTAAGAACCTAGGTGTTAAGTTCGGTCCTGACTACGATGCATCTAAAAACCCAATCTGGTTTGCACACAAAGTAGCAGTGAAAGAAACACAGAAAAACAACGTAAATAACATCGGCAAACTATCTGTAACTGATGGTTCATCATCACTACGTGATACGTGGATGCTATTATGGCCAGTAAGTGAATTCTATGCATTCACTGATCAACGTACTGCGAACACTGCACAAAACCCAGCGTTTAAAGCTGTATTTGACGGCAAACCATTTGCTGCTGCACCAAAACAAAACATCGATAACAAAACAAGTAACAATATCATTGCTGACGATGCATTCTCTGTTGCAAGCAACGTTGCTAACCTATCGTTCCAAAACTTAGCAAACCTACATTTCAACAAGAAAGCAGGTACTTTTGTTACTAAGTTCGACGGTAAGCAAAACGCACAAGTTGATACATTTGACGCTGCATACAGCATCGTAGCACTATCAATTTACCAACGTTCACAAGATGCACTACCTGTTGGTTATGCTGCGGCAGACGGCGGTGATGTTGACCTAGCTACTCCTCAAGGTAAACAAGCACTTGGTCTAATCAAAGCACAAGCAGATTACATCGTTAATACGTTAGTAGCTAAAAACGGCCTAGTATACGATGGCGCGACGATTGGTAAATCAGTAGATAAAAACCAATCACTTGACGCACAGTTTGCTGCTATTCGTGGTTTAGTTTCTGCTTACCTTGCAACTCAAGATGATTCTTACAAGCAAGCGGCACGTTCTATCTTCCTAGCTGTAGAGAAAAACATGTTCGATGCTAAATTAGGTACTTGGGCACAAACCCCAGGTAAAGCAACAATTCACACACCGTTAACTGCTGCAGCAATTTCTGGTGGTTTACGTGAAACAATGCTTCACCTAGCTAACGAAGAAGGCGAACACGTACCAGCGCTAGAACTACAACACTTAACAGAGCGTTACACAGCTTGGTTCAAGAAAGTAGTTAACGGTGGCCAACAGTTATCAGAATGGGTTGGTGATTCAGGTGAAAACTTACTGAAAAACAGCTCAACTACCGATTCAGATAATGATGGTGTACAACAAGTAACAGCGGCTGGCGGTAAATACGGTACAGCACAAACAATGGCAGCAAAAGTGTCGGTTAGTGCAAACTAGTCTCACCCTTTTGGCAATAGATAGCCATCTCGTAACACTTAGTTAATCTCGATGTATTAATTAATGAAAGTGTTACGAAATTAAAATAAAAGTTGCAAAAAAGGGATGAGATTTTACTCAGCCCTTTTTGCGTTTTCATTCCGTCGATATGAATAAGGTTTTATCATGTCAGTTCAAGTTGCAACCCCAACCGGTGATAACATCTGGTCACGTTTACAGAATCATTTTAAACGTCTCGCTTTTCATCATAAAAAAGCCGAAGCTATATTATATGTGATGTTCCTGTCAGGACTTTTACTGTGGCCATTTATTACTATTCCATGGCAAATAGAGCGCACCGTATTACTGATGCACATGCTTGCTGGTATTAGTATATTTCCTGTTTTCGTGGGTAGTTTCTGGCTGTCGCATCGTAACCTTATTCAAAACAGTAAAAAGAAATTCTTGCGCCAAACCGGTACCATTATAGAATACTTACTCGTTGCCTGTACCCTTACGGGTGTTTACCTTACTTTTTGGGGAAACACAGGTAATAACTTCAGTATTTTAATGCAAGATATTCATTTTTACAGCTCGTGGCTACTTGCCCCTCTCGTTCTTCGTCATGCATGGCGCTGGACAGTGATCAAATTTTTTAGGAAGTCTTAATATGTTTGCCAGTTTTTTAATTACCTTTCGTGAAGGACTTGAAGCCTTCCTACTTGTTGGCATTATACTTTCTTACCTTGCCAAGCTTGGTGAATCAAAACACAACAAACTCATCTACATTGGTGTAGCCCTGGGCTTAGTGGCTTCATTAATTGTCGCTTTCATTTTTCAGTTTGTAGTCGACCAATTTGATTCTCATGAATACCGTAACTTATTAATGGCGGGTATCTTAGGCTTTGCGACCTTGGTGCTGACTTATATGGCGATTTGGATGCAACGCCAAGCGAAAAGCCAAGTATCAAACATGCAGAACAACATCCGTGAAATATTAACCACAGGCAACGTTTTTGGCTTAATCTTTTTAGCCTTCCTTGCGGTTATGCGCGAAGGATTTGAAACCGTATTATTCTTCTCTGCCTTAATGTACTCAGGACAAGGTGACTTTTCACTACAGGATGGTTTGATTGGTGCTGGTGCAGGTCTTATTGCATCACTTGTACTCGTTATCGTACTAATGCGCGGCACACGTAAAGTACCGCTACAAGCATTCTTTAAGTGGACAAGCTTGTTAATTATCATTATTGCCGCAGGTCTATTATCATCTGCGAGTAACATGTTACAAAGTGCAGACATACTACCAGTATTCCAAACAGCCGTATTTGATATCAGCCATATCCTTGATGACCAAGGTGTATTCGGCACTTTCTTACGTGCTTTATTTGGTTATAATTCATCACCAAATTTATTACCACTTGTGGTTTGGTTCGTTTATTTAGCAATATTCTCTGTACTTTGGCATCGTGGATATCAAGTACCAGCTAAAACAGCCGAAGCTTAACTTAAAAATAAAAGAGTGTCGGATCTGAATAGTACTAACCTAGTTAGATCCCGCATATGAAAAATATTAATCATTGAGTAGATAATGTCGAAACAAATTGTAATTTTAGGCGCAGGTCCTGCTGGACTAATGGCCGCATGGGAATTTAATCAAGCCGGTTACCAAGTAACTATCCTAGAACGTGAAGAGTTTGTTGGTGGCATGTGCGCAACGCAAACTTTCCAAGGTGAAAAAGGTGAGTACCGCTTTGATTACGGTGGTCATCGCTTTATTACTAAAAACCCGAAATTATTACAGTTTATCGATGAATTAATGACTGATGATCTGCTCTATGCAGAACGTACTAGTGTGATCCGTTTTAAAGGGCGTACCTACAACTATCCACTTGCGATTGGTAATTTATTACGTAATGCACCGCTCAGTTTATTAGCTGGCGCAGCTGTCGATTTGGTATTCAAACTACCCTTCCAAAAACGCCCAAGTGAGCAAAGTACCAGTAACTTTGCAGAATGGATTGAAACACGTTTTGGTACAACCTTATACAAAAATTTCTTCGAAGGCTATACAGGTAAACTTTGGGGGATCGACCCACGTCAACTATCTGCTGATTGGGCATCGCAACGCATCAGCTTATTAGATCTAAAAGATGTGGCACGACGCTTAATTCCAACTCGCGGTGCAACACCACGTACCTATGCGAAGAAATATCGTTACCCTAAGCTCGGCTTTGGCCAGATGTACACCAAACTTGCTGAAAAACTGCAAGCGCAAGGTGTAACGATTGTGCAAGGCGCCAACATTACTGCGTTGCAACGTAGTGAACACAACATTGATGCCGTCACCTATGAACTTAATGGAGAAACGCTGTCAATTAAATGTGATCACGTCGTCGGTACGATTCCTTTACCTGTTGTTTGTACATTAACAGGCTTCGATTCAGGTCTAACTTACCGTTCTCTTCGTTTCTTCAACATGCCAATGGCGACCGAAAACGTATCGCAGAACACGTGGCAATACCTGTCTGATCCCGAATTACTTGGTACTCGCTTGCAAGAGCCTCGCCGTCGTTCACCATTCATGGCACCAAAAGGTCAAACATCAGTCATGATCGAGATCCCGTGCGACAAGGGCGATGACGTCTGGAACATGGATAACAACAAACTATTAAAACGCGTAAAAGAAGATCTAAACCATCTTGATGTGCCAGATGTAAGTACGGGTGAATTCTTTACCACATATACCGAATACGCTTATCCGATGATGGACGTAAGCTATAACGCTAAACGTGAACGTGCAATCACTCATCTTAACCAATTTGACAACTTAGTGATGACAGGTCGCCAAGGTACTTTCCGTTACATCTTTACTGATACTGCGATGGAAATGGGCTTGATGGCGGCAGAAGGGATTATTAAGGGTGAAGATAACCGCCGCCAGATCTTCGATCACCGTAACGAAAAAACAGTGATTGAAGTACAAAGCATTATGGATGATAAAAAAACACCAGAGGGAAAAAATGTCGCTTAAACAACTAACCAGAACCAATCTAACCGCATTTATCTTAAGCTTTTTTGTCTTGTTATTTAGTGCGCAAAGTTTTGCTTATTCTTATGCCGCGGCGGGTAAAGAGCCATTAATTGAGGGTCGAGAAGCCTTATTAAAAGCCTTATCGGCAAATGATTATAGTGCTGTACAAACTGCCTATGATTCGATGCAGAAAGAGTTCGTTTATTTTAACGAGCACCATGGGCTTGCTGTCGATGAACAAATGCAAACAGCAATCACCAACAAAGACCAACAAGGTGTCGCCACCGCACTCATCACCACGATAAAAGCAGAAGTAATGCGTCGTCTTGAAGGTGCAGAACAAAACATCAATGACTATCAAGTGGCGAAAGTATTAGTAGTCAAAAGTAAATTGTTTATTGATTTACTTGCCGCAGATCTAACGGCTGACAATCGTAAAAAGGCTGATACCGCTATTCGAGGCGCACTTGCGTCTATCGGTAATCCTGGTGTATTTGGTGTAGGTCAAAAGCCAGCAGACGTAACACGCTTTATTGCATTCCGCACCGATTTACAAACTGCATTACAATTTATATTGCCAGATGCGCCAACTCAGTAAGCCTTGGTATTCTGATTTAATAGCCTGCATTAGCTTAATCGCTTGTATTGCAGGCTATTTTGGTTTACTTAATTATTATAGTTTTGATATTAGCAGTGATGATGCGCTCTATTTTCAGCGTGCATTAACTTACTTTTCCGTATTAGAATTCAGCCCACACTTCCCGGGCTACCCCGGTTTTGTTTGGTTTGAACGTATCATTGCTGCAATAAGTTCACACCCCAATAGCAATGTCTTATTAAGCTTTCTATCTGCTATCGCTTTAACCGTGAGCGTCTTTGTTTATTGCCATCGATGCATGCACATAAAAGGATTTGCACTCTTTGCTGTCTTGCTTTTTCTACTGCAAGGCAATATTGCTGAGTTAGCCTTTAATGGCTTGTCTGATGCAACTGCGCTGTGGTTCTTTAGCTTGTATTTATTGCAAACACACCTTTACACACACCCTATTTCTCAGTCCGCATCCAAACATACATGCTCAGCGTTAATGAGTGGTTTATTATTGGCTGCATGCCTCGCTACTCGCCCCTCTTATTTACCTTTAGTGGCCAGTGCAATGGTTTTAGAACTAGCTTTTCACGCTAAACGGCAACGATACAAGCGACTAGGATGGCAATTATTAAGCATCTCTGTCGTCGGGTTATTCTGTGCCGGATACGTTTTTATGCAAGATGGTTGGGCATATATTGAAGAAGGTCAACGTTTTACCCAAGGTCACTTTGCTATTTGGGGAAATACCACAAGTTCACCTGACTCCCTATTGCAACAATGGCTAACAACCTTAACGGATACCTACTCAAGCTTAGGGCTCATATTATTAACCACGAGTTTACTAATAGGGCTATACGTACCAAAAACGCGTGGACTCAGTATACTAGCCTGCTGCTGGTTTGCATGGATCATCCGTGGACAAAATCCAGAAAACATTCGTCATTTAGCTGTTTTCAGTTTGTTATTACCCATTATTACGGCTCAACTAGTCGAACACTTTTATCAACAACAACGCATTCGCCCAATGCTATACACGATCAGTATTATATTATTTATCACTCTGGGTTATCACAGCCTCAATCAATTCACCGTTCAAAAAAATGCGCCAGTATCACAAGCGAGTCATTTTTTTAATACGATGGATGAGCAACAAATTATTATCAGTAATTATAATATTGATAATTTGCGTCATACTTTACCGCAGCACGTAATTTTAGATCGCCATTATCAAAGCAGCAGTAACTACCAAGCCCAACAGCAAGGCTACTGGCGACTGAGTAGTAATAAGCTGAATAACGAAAAGACAGTTAAGCAATTTAAAGGACGATTTCTTGGCGAAAGAGATTTATACCTCTATTATTTTGATCTTAATCATTTTAGCCGTCAAACATAACCGCAAATATTGCACTCTTATCTCAAACAGATATAATGATAACAATTCTTAATCGTAATACCCTTCCCCCTATCAAGATGCTGTAATCTATGAACATAAATTTTTTGCCTAAATTAATATGCGCGTTGCTATTGTTAGCAAGCCACTCCCTTTATGCCAATACAAAAAGTAACAGTTTACTGCTGTCTGTAGATAAAACGCAGTTTATCAGTGCTAATATGGATGCGGGTAGCGTCAGTATTCTCAACGCAGAAAGTGGCGAGTTATTAAAAGAACAAACATTAGGGAAAGACTTACGCCGTCTTGCATTAGATCCGATTAACAACCAACTGCTCGTCAGCGATTATCTTGCGAATCAACTTTACTTAATTGATGCTAAAAGCCTTAAATTAATCAAAACAATTAAAACGGGCGATCGCCCTTTCGGCATTGTCTATGACGAATATAATAAGCAATATTACGTTACATTATTTGAAGAAAAAGCATTATTAACGCTTTCGACCGATGGTGAAATTACAGCAACGACTCAAACGGCTGATACGCCCCGTGGCCTAGCCCTCGCTGATGATGGACGCTTATTCGTTACGCACAGCATGACGGGACAAGTGTCTATTTATAATACCCGTTCAGCTAATTCACAATTAAACACGCTACAATTAAAAAAAGTCATTCAACTTGCCGATACAGCACAACATGCATCCCGTGCAACACCGCAGGGTAAACCACGTGTTTTAGATAACATTGCAATATCACCCGACGGTACGCAAGCTTGGCTCCCCCATGTATTATGGTCGTTTTCGCAAGATTTTCATTTTCAATCGACTGTATTTCCAACAATATCTTTACTTGACCTAACGCCGGGTAAAGAAAAAGAATTAGTTGATAAACGTAAGCAACTATTCAAACAAATTAACATCATCGAGAACAATAACACCACACGTATTATCTCCAACCCACATGATGTGGCTTTCCGAGAAGACGGTAAAAAAGTATTTATTACTCTCTCGGGTTCAGAAGATTTATTAGTGTTTGATCTATCACGCCAAGGTAAAATTGGTAAAAAGTCTAAACGTCACCGCCGTACTAAATTGCAAGGTGGTGTTAAAGCGACACAAATTTATCGTCATATTCCGGGAACAAACCCACGCAGCATGATCGCAAAAGATGGCACGCTATATGTTCAAAATGCCATGTCTCACGACTTAGTTAGTTTTGATATTAGTGGGCAAGGTCCTTTTGCTAAAGTTAAACTGGCTAACGCACAATTTGCGAAATTAATTAGCAAGGACCCTATCGCACCAGAGTTACGCTTAGGTAAAACATTGTTTAACCTTGCTAATAGCGATAAGTTTGAAAACAGCGCCATGTCAGGTGATTTCTGGATGAGCTGTAACTCTTGCCATGTTGACGGCTTTAACTTTACTAACAAATACTTATTAGCTGACGGTACTAAAGACGTTAAAGTAAATGCAATGACTGGTCACATTGGCTTATCCTCTATGATTGCGGGTGATCCTATCGAGGCTTATATTGATATGATCCAAAAAACCCAAGGTGGCATGGGCACAGATCCGAAAAAACCAGAATTACCAAAAATAGATCCAAAATCCCCACCTGCCGATGTTGTGCGCTTAATGTCAGCGTTGAATTTGTACGTGACAACGAAAGAAAACTTACCGTATTTGTCAACCTGGTTACGCTTCGATGATGACCGTAAGTTCACTCACAAATCGGAATGGTTGAACTCTGCAAGTTGTGAATCATGCCATAGCACCCTTTACAAGCAATGGTCTAATTCTAACCACGGGATGCACATGGATAGTCCTTACTATCGCTTCCAAGAGAATCTTGCAGCAGAAGCTGAAGGTGAACCGTTTAGAAATCTATGCCGAGGCTGCCATGCACCGCAAACGATTCTAAACAACAATACCGCACCACTGACTCACCTTAGTAATATGTATGAGAAAGAAGGTCAATCACTGCGTGATGCGCTTAAAGAAGGCTTGCCAGTTGATGAGACAGGAACAAGTTGCGTGTTCTGTCACCGTATCACCAAGGCAGAAGATGCTGGCGGTAATACCGACCTGACAGTTAACTTAAAGGATCGTGCTGAGTACTTGTTTGAATTTTCGAGTAATCCAGCATTAAAATTCATCGCAGAAGCACAAATAAATGCTTCACCACAGCAGCACAAAGACAGCTATTCAAAGCCAGATCTGTACAAGAGCTCATTATACTGTGCGACCTGCCATAATGAATTCACCCCAGGCCAAGGTGCTAATGTAAATAATAACTACGGTGAATGGCAAGCATCTAAGTTTAATGCGCCAGACAATCCTGAACAGAACAAAACCTGTATCGATTGCCACATGCGTATGGAAATGACTGATTTTGATAAGAAAACACCAGGTCAAGCAACTGATAATGGTCCTATTAAACCGAACTTAATCGCGCATAACTTTATTGGTGGTAATTACTACTTCTCTGATATGCGCTCTAAAGAACACGGTAAACTCAGTCGTGATATTTTACGTAACGCCCTGCTACTTGATGTTGAAGCGAGCGAAGATGGTCGTAGTATCGACGTTAAAGTAACGAATCACAATACCGGTCATAAAATGCCAGGTGGTGCTCGCCGTCAAGTTTGGGTTGATTTAGTCGTTACTGACAGTAAAGGTGTTGAACGTCTAGTCAGTGGTCAGCTTAATGATGGTTACTTACCAAAAGACAGTCGTGTATTCGCTAAAAAATCCGGTTACATGCACGGTGAACCTGTGGGCCTTAAATTCTGGCGCGTAGAAAAAATTCTAGCTGATACTCGTATTTCTCCCGATGAAACACGCGTAGAATCATTTGAGCTACCTGAGGATATAAGTTATCCAATCACAGTTGTCGCTAAAATTAACTACCGCTCGTTCTCGAAGCCATTAACGAGTAAAGTGCAAGCAGCCTTCCCAGATCAGAATATTCCATTTGCGGATGTTGTAGAGCTGAATAAAATAACGAAAGTATTTAATCAAAAATAGAAACAACATACCGCCATAGATTATCAGAGTATGACGGTATTGCTTGCTTCATTGGTTTAAACTTTCAACATGAGTATGAGGTAAAACATCATAAACAACCCTGATGTTTTACCTATAATTCCCTAAACAGTTAGCCTTTTTGATATTTAGGCATAAGCTTATAGATGTCTTGATCCATAAAGTAGTCTCTATGCGCGCATATATAGCCAAACAACCTATCCTAAATAGTGCACGCCATGTGGTCGCTTATGAGCTTTTATATCGTGATAGTTTAGAAAATACATTTCCCGTTATCAATGCCGAAATAGCCACAGAACGATTAGTCCACGAACACTTATTAAACTCAAACATTGATAGACTCGTTAATAACAAGCCCTACTTTATTAACTTTACCGAAAAATCAATTCTAAATGGTTTACCCAATAAATTAATAAATAAACCTATTGTAATTGAGGTACTTGAGGATGTTCCGCCGACTCCGGCAATATTAAAGGCATTACAGAAATTAAAAGATGTGGGATTTACGATAGCACTTGATGACTTTATTTATTCTGAAGATTGGCTGCCATTTTTTAGCATTGTAGATATCATCAAGTTTGATATTACCCTCACCTCTTTTAAAGAGATTAAAGTGTTAACACCGCTATTAGAGAAACATAATATTAGTATATTAGTAGAAAAAATCGAAACAGAGGAGCAGTTTAAACAAGCTAAAAAGCTCCAAAGTAAATATTTTCAGGGATATCTATTTGCAGAACCCGAAATTGTACTAAACGATATTAACCAACCTGATTTAGAAATACTAAATCTTCGCTAGTTTGTTCAGGCGCTCGCTTTACCATTCATGAAATGCTTACGGCATAGTGATACATAGAGTTCATTACCACCAATAGCAACTTGCTCGCCTTCTCTCAATACAACGCCACTATCACTCACTCTCGCATTCATGTGGGCTTTATTACCACACCAGCAAATCGTTTTAAGTTCTTCGACTTTATCTGCAAGGCACATCAAGTGATATGAACCTTCAAACATTTCTAATTTAAAGTCTGTTTTTAGCCCATAAACAATAACAGGTATATTTAACAGATCGACAACACTCGCTAATTGATAGACTTGATCTCGAGATAAGAACTGCCCTTCATCAACAATGAATACGTCAATTTTTTGCTCTTTCGATCGTGTTTCTAGGGTAGTAAATAAATTGGTATCGTTATCAAATACATCAACTTCTAATTTTAATCCTACACGCGCACCTATAATACCTTTACCATAACGACTATCACACTCAGGTGTCATCGCTAATGGGAACATTCCACGTTCAATATAGTTAAAGTGAGCTTGGATTAATTGTGTTGATTTACCCGAATTCATTGCTGCAAATTTGAAATGCAAAGATGCCATTTTATACCCTCAAAAAAAACGCCTGTATAAACAGGCGTATATTATTATTGAACATAAATATCATTCACTGTTTATTATAAACAGCATGTTATTCATGTTTTGTTATACGTTACGACTTAATCGAGACATGATAACAACCACAACTGTAAATGCAATTGTTGACGCGATAAAGCCAGAAAGTACAGAACTTGTCACACCTAACACTAAATAACCAATCGCACTTACTAGCGCAATTGATAATGCATATGGAAGCTGTGTAAGCACGTGATCCATATGATGACAGTTTGCACCTGTTGACGATAGAATTGTTGTATCAGAGATAGGTGAACAATGGTCACCAAATACTGAACCCGCTAATACTGACGCTAACATAGGTAGCATCAACGCCATCTCAGTACCCGCAGCCATATCGCCTGCAATAGGTAACATGATACCAAATGTACCCCAACTTGTACCTGTTGCAAATGCCATGAAGCCAGCTAATACAAACATGATAACAGGCAATAAACTTGTCGGAATTGCATCACCTACCGTCGAAGCAAGATATTTACCCGTTTCAATAGAGCCAATCGTTGAACCAATTGCCCATGCAAAGAATAAAATATAAACAGCTGGTAACATTGACTTAGCACCGTGGAAGCTTGCTTGTGCTAATAGTGAGATAGAAACACCTGAAATAAGGCTTAACACAAGTGATACAGCAAGACCCGATAACGCACCGAATACGAGAGAACTACCTACATCTGTATTTTCAAACGCACCTAGAATATCAAACGCTTTACCATCGGCTGCAAGCGATGATGCACCAGAGTTAATCATAAAGAAGATAGTCGCAAAGATTAATACTAGAATCGGTAAGATAAGACCTGAAATGTGGCCACCTTCCGCTTCAGGTAGTTCAACCGTAGCACCCGCTGGACGGCCTTTACTTGCATCAAACAGTTCACCATTTTTTGCAGCTTCTTCTTCTTTCGCCATTAAACCAAGGTCAAGGTTAAAGAATACAACAGCCAATACCATCGCGATTGCAAAAATAGCGTAGAAGTTCATTGGGATCATTTGTACGAAAGCAGCAAGTGGGCTGATATCCGTAATAGCGTGACTTGCTAAAATACCACCGATAACAGCAATGATATAAGCACCCCAGCTAGACACAGGCATAAGTACACACATTGGCGCTGCTGTTGAATCAAGCAAATACGCTAATTTAGCACGTGATACTTTATAACGATCTGTCAATGGGCGGCTTACACTACCTACTGCAAGGCTATTAAAGTAGTCATCAACAAAGATGAAAATACCAAGGAATGCAGTCAATAATGTACTACCACGACGTGTAGTAATACGTTTTTTAGCCCAATCAGCAAACGCACTTGTTGCGCCACTAACCATCATAATGCTCGTTAGCATACCGAGTATAAACAAGAATACGATGATTGATAAATTCCAAGTATTAAGTGAACCCACTTCCCAGAATGAACCTTTGCTCGTATCACCTGATTCCCAGACCAAACTTAATGCGAGGTCTGAAAGGTGTTTGGCTGTATTGATAACATTAAAATCTGTTAAAAATAGTGCGCCAAGTAAAATACCACAACCCAGTGATAATAATACTTTGCGTGTAAAGATTGCTAATGTAAGAGCAACTAGTGGTACAACTAGCGATAACGCTGAGTCTGAGTAATTAATGAGTTCCATGATCCCTTTGACCTAATAATTTTTATAGGGAGATACTGAACAAGAATATGAGGTGTGACATAAGGATATTTACAAATGAATAATGTAAAGATTTTCCCTATAACTCTTCTATTTCAGTAGCGCCCCATAGTTAATATAAAATTGACTATGACAGTGATGTCTCTATTCGAACACATCCCCAGAATGAATATCTTTAGCGTCGATATTCGTTCTTCGGCGCAATTTCCTTTCGTATCATCATCATAGGAACTACCTAAACAATACTAGTAATAAATTGCGCACCTCTACTTAGGAGGAAGCTCGATAATAGCAGAAAATTTCACCACCACAAGACAGAATTAGCGTTAATGTTCACAAATCATACAAAGAGCGACATAAAAAACCGCGCTAAAAATCTCGTTATTTTTTAAATAAAATAAATTATTTTTAATAGAATAGACCATTAAATATATTAAGATAATAAAGTGTAATTAAAATTTAAAGACGTGATATCGACCAATGTTTTTTAGTTAATTAATCCTTATTCACTAAGCTTCAATAAATAAATGTAAATAAATTACTGATATTTATTTAGCTATAGTATATTAGATGTATTAGCACTATTAATGTTTACTCTTTTCCCTACTATATCTAGGTATTAATTATGAATGATTTTATTAAAATATTTTTAAACGCTCGTAGTCTACGAGCTGCAACAAAAGAATTAACGATTGAACAACTTGATGATGTTTTAATTAAATTCACAAAAATAGTTGAAGATAGAAAAGAAGTTGAAGCCGCTGATTTAGAAAAGCAGCAAGAAAAACAAGCTAAGATGAATGAAATATTATTACAGCTTAAAGAGAATGGTATTAGTCCTGAAGAGTTAATGAACTTAACAGATACAAGTGTAGAAAAAACGAAAACTAAGCGCGGCCCTCGCCCAGCAAAATATGCTTACGATTTAAACGGTGAAACTAAAACATGGACAGGCCAAGGTCGTATGCCATTACCGCTTCAAGAAATTATGAACGAGAAAGGTTCAATTGAAGAATTCTTAATATAAAGGCGTTCTGATGACTCAGTTTTTATTACATCAACAACTTGCAGCGGATACGATTGTGCTTGGAGAGTTCCCCCTTTGCCAAGTGCTATTAGCGAAAGATGGTAATTTCCCATGGTTAATTTTAGTGCCTAAAATTAATGATGTGACCGAGTTTCATCAATTAAATGGTGATCAGCAAGCTCAATTTTTAATTGAATCTAACGCAGTAAGTCGATTATTAAAAGATAGATTAAGCGCAGATAAAATTAATATTGCAGCACTCGGTAATATGGTACCGCAATTACATATTCATCATGTTGCTCGATTTAAAGAAGACGTGTGCTGGCCAAAACCAATCTGGGGTCAAGTGCCTGCGATCGAGAGAACAGAGCAACAAACAGCGGTGTTGATAGAAATAATATCAACCACGCTGCAAGCTGGCTTTATTTCAGCATCAAACTAACTTTCGGTATAACCATTCGGGTTATTTGATTGCCAACGCCAAGTATCAACTGTCATGTCTGATACTTGGCGTGTTGCTTTCCAGCCAAGTTCACGCTCAGCTAAATCCGTAGCGGCATAACATTGTGCAATATCACCCTCACGTCTCGGTGCCACTTTATAAGCAACCGTTTTTCCAGACGCTTTTTCAAACGCTTTAACCATATCAAGCACGCTATAACCTTGGCCTGTACCTAAGTTATATGTCACTAAACCTGGATTAGTATTTAATTTTTCTAACGCTTTTAAATGCCCTAGCGCTAAATCAACCACATGAATGTAATCACGAACGCCTGTACCATCGGGTGTTGCATAATCATCACCAAATACATTAAGTTCCGCTAATTTACCGACAGCGACTTGCGAAATATATGGCATTAAATTATTTGGAATATCATTTGGATCCTCACCGATTAACCCACTTTCGTGCGAACCAACGGGGTTAAAATAACGTAGGCGAGCAATGTTCCAACTATTATCTGATTTATATAAATCAGCAAGGATCTCTTCCACCATTAATTTTGAACGACCGTACGGATTCGTTGCAGAAGTAGGAAAACTTTCATCAATAGGTACTGATGCGGGATCACCATACACTGTAGCAGAAGAACTAAATACAAAGTTTTTCACATTATTAGCGGCCATTACTTCGCACAAATTAATTGTTGCAGCAATATTATTACGGTAATACGTTAATGGAATCTGGTTTGATTCACCCACCGCTTTTAATCCAGCGAAATGAATAACAGATGAGATTGAATGCTGAGTAAATATTTTCGTTAGCAAGTCTGAATCTAATACATCACCACAATAGAAAGTAATCTCTTTATCGGTAATCGCTCTAACGCGATGTAATGACTCTTCGCTCGAATTAGATAAGTTATCGATAACGACAACCTCTTGCCCTGCCGTTAATAATTCTAAAACAGTGTGGCTACCAATATAACCAGCGCCACCAGTGACTAAAATTGTCATTCGATTTCCTTTTAAAAACATAACATAAAATACAAAACGCTTATTTACCTTCGTTATTTAAATATACCGACGGGCGCTTCAATAATGGCGCGAGCATAGACTCAAGCCCATTTAACTTAACTTCATACATTAACGCGAGTTGTCGTCCTAACTTAGAGTCTGGGAATCCATTACTGTGAAACCAAACCAAGTACGGTTCTGGTAATTCAAGTAACAACCGACCTCGGTATTTACCAAATGGCATCACGGTGTTAATCGCTTCAATTAATTGTTGCTGTGACATATAAAACCCAATATTAACTAATTATTTAGTGTCATCCAACTAACTTCGCAACAATATAATGCGAGTCATCACGTAATACTCTTATTTATCTGGCATTACGCACTTTAGCTCGTTTTAAGACTACTTATAATTCTTATTAAATAAACCAGCGGGCATTTTAGCTATTTGAAAATTAATCATATACTCGAATGCACTTAACAAAGGCTGATATTTTGTTTTATTTTTTTCTAACGTTGACAGTAATAAATACCCTGCCTCCACTGTAGATAGTCCACCTTCAATAGACGTTTGCCTAATTGTGTATTGGCTTTCATTTTCAGCATTTAAACGTACCGCAGGTATTCCCTGTACGTTCACTGATGATTGAAACATTTTAAATGCTTTGCGCCATGTTCCATCAAGTAAAATAAAGGTGCGCTTAATAGCATGCTTTCCTTCGCAAGGTTCTACCTGAGAAGTACTGCTGTAGGCTAAATCTTCCGCAGCAATACTGTGTTCGCTAGGATAAAGTAAATAACATTCTCGCATTGGGTCATTTAATATATCGTTTAACTGCGTATTATCAGTAAAGTTCTCGCCAATTATTATTTGACATTGTGGTAACGAAAGATCGAGAATACGGGCTGTTCCGATTGCATTTTTAACTTCACCAGGGTGTTGTAATATAACTAATTCAATCTCAGAATCAATTACCGCTATATGTTGGCATATACATGCTGCTAATGCTTTATCACATACTGTACACTTTTTTCTTTTACTCACGACAAACCTAAATATTATGGATTAATAAGATATGCTAATTCAACACCGATGGTTAAGCTGGCTTACACTGGGGTTATTATGCCTCATTGTTTATGCTTTTTCTGCCAACAATATAACCGTCTTGGATTATAACAGGGAATTAATAATCAATGGTCAATTCTGGCGCTTAATCAGTGGCAATTTAAACCACACAAATATCTATCATTTATTGCTTAATATATCTGCGCTTGCGGTTATTGCAGGGCTACATTATCGCTATTATAGCGCACGTGCTTACGTGAGTTTGATTGTTACATTATCAGTCGGTGTTGGCGTTGGTATATTTATATTATCGCCAAGCACACATTTGTATGTGGGATTATCAGGGATTTTACATGGCATTATTATTGTCGGGGCGATTATTGATGTGACGAAAGGCTATTATACTGGCTACGCATTATTCATCGGAACAATAATTAAAGTCATTCATGAACAACTTTTTAATAGCCCAATTGAAATGAGCCAGTTGATCGAAGCAAAAGTACTCACAGAGGCGCACCTATATGGCCTTGTAACAGGATTAATGATTGCCCCGCTATTCGTTTATCTAAACAAAAAAAAGAGCGCCTAAGCGCTCTTATCAACATTAATCTGTATACAATACGTAGTTTAGCTCTCTAAACTTGTATTGATTGCAGTTAATACTTCCATTGGCGATTCCGCTTGCGTGATCGGACGGCCAATGACGAGATAATCAGAACCCGCAGCAACCGCTTCAACTGGCGTCATAATTCGACGTTGGTCTCCAGCTGCACTACCTGCAGGACGAATCCCAGGTGTGATTAGTTGGAAGTCTGAACCCAACTCTTTTTTCAACATTGATGCTTCTTGTGAAGAACAAACAACGCCGTCTAATCCACTTTCTTTCGTTAGTTTAGCTAAACGGATAACTTGTTCTGCTGGTGTGATATTCACGCCCATTTGAGCAAGGTCTTCTTGTTCCATGCTTGTTAATACCGTAACAGCAATAAGAATCGGTGCTTTATCACCATATGGAACTAATGCCGCTTTTGCAGCTTCCATCATACGCTTGCCACCACAAGCATGCACGTTAACCATCCATACACCTAACTCAGCTGCAGCTGCAACCGCTTTTGCTACTGTGTTTGGAATATCATGAAATTTAAGGTCTAAGAACACATCAAAGTCACGTGCAACAAGTTTACGAACAAACTCAGGTCCAAATAATGTGAACATTTCTTTGCCGACTTTTAAGCGACATTGGCTAGGATTGATCTTATCAACAAAATTCAATGCACTTGCTTCATCAGCATAATCCAGTGCGACAACAACTTTACTATCTTGCAACATATTAATTCCTAGGTCCGGGTTACTCATTATCTTCTTATAAATACTTTATATCTAAGCTATTCGCCATCTAAGCCGCGGATAGGTTTAACACTACCCCAACGTTTACATGATGGACAATGCCAGTAAATACGTTTGGTACTAAAGCCACATTTACAACATCTATAAATAGGTTTTAACTTCAGCTGCTCACCGACAAGATTACGCAACATGGTTAAACTTTCTTTTGCTTTCCCCTCTTCTGCAGCTTGTTCTTGATACTGCATTAGGTGGTAAAAACCTTTCATTGTCGGCGTTCGAACAATTTGATTTAAAATTAACTTTTCTGCTGGCGCTAACCCAACACTGTCGACGGTAAAATCAGCCAATGCAATTGCGACACTAATGCCCGCTTTATTATTTTGGGCATCATTAAGAAATTGAATAAAACCGCCTTCATCGTTTATTTCAACGTAGCAATCTTTTAATTTTTGTAATATTTCGGTGACAAAGTCAACGTCTTGAGTCATAACATGCTCAAGCCAGACTATCGCCTTCTTGAATTCACCTTGTTCAATGTGTAAGTCTGCAAGCATAATACTGGCTCTAACACATTGCTTATCATACTGCAGCGCTTTCTTAAGACTAGCCAACCGCTTTTTAGGTTCACTTACAAGTACAGCTGAACCCGCTAACGCACAATAAAAATGGGCAATTTTACGCTCTACTTTAGTATCACCAAGTTTCTTTAACTTAGTGCCAATCGCAATCGCTTGTTCCCATTCTTTCGTCTGCTCATAAATAATGATGAGCTGAGATAATGCCGTTTCACGATGGTCTGGTTCATCAATGAGCTTTAGAAATAATTCTTCAGCGCGATCAACCAAGCCCGCTGCAAGATAATCCCGCGCGAGTTGTAGTAATGCAAGATTGCGCTGTTCGTGAGTTAATGAAGGTCGTGCAATTAGATTTTGGTGGATCTTAATTGCACGTTGTACTTCACCACGTTGACGAAATAGATTTCCTAGCGCCAAGTGCGTATCAATAGTTTCACTATCTACATCAAGTAAATCGATAAATAAATCTACCGCTTTATCAGGTTGGTCTGATAATAGAAAGTTAAGCCCTGTCACATACTCTCGAGAGATTGCATGCTGCTTATCTTGTTGTAAATAGCGGCCATTCCTTTTACCCATATACCAGCCATACGCAGCGGCAACAGGAAGTAAAAGAAATAAAAGTTCAAACATACGGTAAATTAACCTTTAATTTCAGTAGTGCGTAAACGTTCAAGTTCTGTTACTTGACGTTTTGACTTTCGCTTTAATTTTGAAATAGATAATTTTAATTTCATCATTAACATACCCATGCATACACCAGCAACAACTAAACCAGAAACGAATGCACCAATAAGCAGGGAAGATAATTTATATGAATCGAGTGCAATTAGATAATTAAAATCAACTAGCTGATTGTTACTTGCAGCAAATGCAGCAGCAAGCGCCAGCGTACAAGCTATTATAATAAAAAAGATAAATGATTTCATCGACGTCCTCTGTGATATAAATGGCAATACAAGGGATTATCGCCAATTAATGAGTTAAGCGCTAGTAATATATAGTCGATTACATAAACTACTGGCTTATTCTAAAATTTTGGCCGCGAAAAAATCCAATAAATAGTAATTTATTGAACTCATATAATTAACTATGACATAAAAAAAGCAAAAAAAAACGACATACCGAAGTATGTCGTTTTTGCAATAATCAATCGCTATCTATAAAGAAGCGTTAACACGATCTCTAAGTTCTTTACCTGGTTTGAAATGAGGAACATATTTGCCCTCTAATTCAACCTTTTCACCTGACTTAGGATTACGCCCAACTCGAGGTTCACGGTAATGTAGAGAAAAGCTTCCAAAACCGCGAATTTCAATTCGATCACCAGTAGCTAAAGTATCTACCATCTGGTCAAGTATAGCTTTCACAGATAATTCAACATCTTTAGTCGCCAGCTGTGAATTTGCAGTGCAAAGACGTTCGATCAGTTCTGATTTTGTCATATAATCTCCATTAAGAATATTGTCGACATCGTATTAATAAGAGGTGAATAATCACCTCTCAAGCTGATTATTCGCCTTTAGCAGCTTTAAATGCTTCTGCCATAGCAGAAAGACCAGAATCTTGCGGTTGGCTGTTTACACTAGCCATTGCTTCTTTCTCGTCAGCTTCATCTTTAGCTTTGATTGAAAGGCTAATTACGCGGTTTTTACGATCAACACCAACATATTTAGCTTCAACTGATTCGCCTTCAGATAATACTAGGCTTGCATCTTCGATACGGTCACGTGAGATATCGCCAACACGGATGTAACCTTCAACACCTTTAGCAAGTTCAATTGTTGCGCCTTTAGCGTCAACAGAAGAAACTGTACCATTAACAATAGCATTCTTCTTGTTATTAGCTAGGTATTCGTTGAACGGGTCTTCATCAATTTGCTTGATACCTAAAGAAATACGTTCACGCTCTGGGTCTACTTGTAGAACTACAGCAGTGATTTCGTCGCCTTTCTTATAGTCACGAACGGCTTCTTCACCAGTAGCATCCCAAGAGATGTCTGATAAGTGAACTAGACCGTCGATGCCGCCGTCAAGACCGATGAAGATACCGAAATCTGTAATAGATTTGATCTTACCAGTAACTTGCTCGCCTTTAATGCGTGAAGTTGAGAAGTTTTCCCAAGGATTAGCAATACATTGCTTAAGACCTAGAGAGATACGACGACGTTCTTCGTCGATATCAAGAACCATAACTTCAACAGAATCGCCAACATTAACCACTTTAGAAGGGTGAATGTTTTTGTTAGTCCAATCCATTTCAGAAACGTGAACTAGACCTTCAACGCCTTCTTCAATTTCAACGAAACAACCGTAGTCAGTTAGGTTCGTAACTTTACCCGTAAGCTTAGTGCTTTCTGGGTAACGTTTCGCGATAGCTACCCATGGATCTTCGCCTAATTGCTTAAGACCTAGAGATACACGTGTACGTTCACGATCGAATTTAAGAACTTTAACGTTGATTTCATCGCCAACATTAACGATTTCACTTGGGTGTTTAACACGTTTCCAAGCCATATCAGTAATGTGTAGAAGACCATCAACACCACCAAGATCAACGAATGCGCCGTAGTCAGTAAGGTTCTTAACGATACCTTTAACTTCTTGACCTTCTTGAAGGTTAGCAAGAAGTTCTTCACGTTCTGCACTGTTTTCAGTTTCGATAACTGCGCGACGAGAAACAACTACGTTGTTACGTTTTTGGTCAAGTTTG
This sequence comes from Moritella sp. 24, assembly GCF_018219155.1. Lineage (NCBI taxonomy): Bacteria > Pseudomonadati > Pseudomonadota > Gammaproteobacteria > Alteromonadales > Moritellaceae > Moritella > Moritella sp. 24. The sequence continues at coordinate 2,708,955 of NZ_CP056123.1, forward strand.
ATTACTTTGAACTCTAACTCTTTGCCTTCAAGGTGAGTAGTGTCACGTACAGGACGAACGTCTACTAAAGAACCTGGTAAGAATGCGCGAATAGTGTTCACTTCAACCGTGAAACCGCCTTTAACTTTACCGTTGATAACACCGATAACAGTTTCTTGGTCTTCGTATGCTTTTTCAAGCTGAATCCAAGACTCATGACGTTTAGCTTTTTCACGAGAAAGTTGAGTTTCACCGAAACCATCTTCAATTGATTCTAGTGCTACATCAACTTCTTGACCAACTTCAACTTCAAGTTCGCCAGCAGCGTTCTTGAATTCTTCAGCAGGAATAGAAGATTCTGATTTAAGACCAGCGTCAACTAAAACGTAACCGTTTTCGATTGCAACAACAGTTGCTTTGATGATGCTACCAGGAGCAGCAAGTTCTTGTAGTGACTCTTCAAAGAGTAAAGCGAAAGATTCATTCATAATGAGTTATTTGTACTTATAAAACGTTCACATAAGCAATCCGGCTAGTGTGGGTTGTTAATCAAAAGTCATCATCATCCTTGATGCTTGACCGCTAAGTAATCGATAGAATACCGACTACCCTAAATTTTACCTTCTGCAAAAGCTAACACACTTGCAACCACATCATCGATTGACATAGATGTCGAATCAATAACAAGCGCATCGTCTGCTGGCTTTAATGGAGCGACCAATCGGTTGCGATCTTGATGATCTCGCTTCTCGATCTCTTCCAGAAGGGCTGACATGCTAACATCGAAGCCTTTGTCTTGCAACTGATTAAAGCGGCGAATAGCTCTTTCTTCAGCAGAAGCGTCTAAAAATACTTTTACGCCAGCATCAGTGAAGACAACAGTACCCATATCACGGCCATCAGCGATTAAGCCTGGCGCTACACGGAAATCACGTTGGCGCTGTAACAATGCAGCACGCACAGTTGGAAAAACAGCTGTTCGAGAGGCTGCAAAGCCCGCTTCTTCGGTACGAATTTCACGCGATACGTTTTCGCCTTCAAGGATCACTTGCAAGCCGTCTTTCGTCGGTTCAAAACGTACATCTAAGTTAGCAGCGAGCACTGTTAACGCAGGCTCGTTGTCTAAATCAACATTGTGATGCATTGCAGCTAATGCTAGAACACGATATATCGCGCCACTATCTAGTATATGCCACCCCAGTTTGGCTGCAAGTAATTGGCATAAAGTACCTTTACCAGAACCACTTGGTCCATCAACCGTAATAATTGGTGCTACTGCTGTCATAATTTCTCCAAATTCGACATTCTGTATACAACTTGAAATGACGCTGTATAGCTTTGGGCGCGATTATAACGGATCTTCATCAAAATAATACGCTATAACGGTTATTTCACTTAGATTTATGTAATTAAGTACGATTAGTATGAAATCTAATACACAGCAGAATAAGATCATTAACAAGAAGGGTTAACAGTAAAAAGCATTAGTGCAAAAATATAATATAGAAGAAATAAAAAAGCCAAGTGTCATATCAAATAACACTTGGCCAATTGCTTTAAGTCCGTACAGTCAGGTTAACTATACAGCATAGCTAAAAATACTATGCCTGAACTAAACCCGTAAATTGTTCAAAATAGTCAGGAAAAGTCTTTGATGTACAACCAGGATCGTTAATCGTCACAGGCGTATCACTAAGCGCAACAAGTGAAAAGCACATTGCCATACGGTGATCATTATAAGTATCGATAGCCGCATGTGTTAATTGTGCAGGCGGAGTAATTTTAATGTAATCATTCCCCTCTTCCACTTCAGCACCCACTTTACGTAACTCAGTCGCCATCGCCGCTAAACGATCGGTTTCTTTCACACGCCAGTTGTATACGTTACGAATAACTGTTGTTCCTTTTGCAAACAATGCTGTGGTCGCAATTGTCATTGCCGCATCAGGAATATGGTTCATATCTAAATCAACCGCATTTAATTCACCAACTTCAGATTCAATGTAGCTATCGCCCCATGTAATTTTACCGCCCATTGCAGAAATAACATCAGCAAACTGGATATCACCTTGAATCGATTTTTTGCCAATACCCGTCACACGGATTTTACCGCCTTTAATTGCCGCAGCAGCAAGGAAGTAAGAAGCTGAAGATGCATCGCCTTCAACAAGGAAGTCTCCTGCAGCTTGATACGTTTGCTTACCTTTAATGGTAAAGGTCTGATAGTTATCATGGCTCACCGAAATGCCAAACTGTTGCATAATATGCAGAGTAATTTCAATATACGGCTTAGACACTAACTCACCGATGATCTCAATTGTTGTGTCATTTTCAGCAAGTGGCGCAGCCATCAAGAACGCAGTTAAAAACTGACTTGATACACTACCATCAATTTTAATATTACCGCCTTTTAAGCCAGTGCCTTTAATAAGCACAGGTGGGTAATCTTCATTTTTTAGATAAGTCACATCTGCGCCAGCTTGACGTAGACTATCTACTAAGCTACCAATTGGTCGCTCTTCCATACGTGGCTCGCCTGTTAATTCAAACTCACCTTCGCTTAAGCATAATGCCGCACATAACGGGCGCATTGCCGTACCTGCATTACCTAAAAATAACTCAAGTTTTTCTTTTACAGAAAATGCACGACCTAAACCCGTTACTGTACAAATTGTTTTGCATGCAGACAGATCATATTGCACACCTAATTTTGTCAGTGCGTTTAACATATGACGAATATCATCACTGTCTAATAAATTCGTTAAGCGTGTTGTACCCTCTGCCAATGCAGCCAGTAATAAAGCACGATTAGAAACACTTTTAGAGCCTGGTAAGTTCACTGTACCCGACACTTGGTTAATAGGTTGTAATGTTAATTTTTCCATAAATTCATTCACTTAATTTTTAATATTTGATTCTCTTAAACTCTGTCTTCATCATTCAAGGCAAAGTCAGGACTACATACTTACTTATTCGCCTAGCACACTGATTAACGCTTCCATAAATACAGCGTTTTCATTTTCGGTGCCAATACTGACACGTAAATGCTTCGTTAAACCATAACCAGCAACAGGACGCACAATCACACCTTTATGTAATAACTTTTGATACACAACAGCAGGATCTTGCACTAGCTCTATTGTGATGAAGTTACCTTTAGATGGAATGTAACCAATGCCCTGCTCATCAAAGAATGTTTCTAATACATCACGTTGTTGATTGTTCAATGCAACACTTGCAGTAAGAAAGTCATGATCAGCCAATGCCGCTTTCGCACCTGCAAGTGCAAAACTATTACAGTTAAATGGTTGACGAACACGATTTAAAATATCAGCGATATCGGGATGTGACATACTATAACCAACACGTAGACCGGCAAGGCCATACGCTTTAGAGAAAGTACGTGTGATAATCAGGTTTGAAAACTTGTTTAACCAAGTAATAGACGGGGCTTGTAACTCTTTGTCTACATATTCAAAATACGCTTCGTCCAATACCACAATAACATCTTCCGGTACTTGGGTTAAAAACGAATATAGCGCTTCAGCCGTCAGAAATGTACCTGTTGGATTATTTGGATTCGCAATGAAGATAAGGCGAGTACGCGGTGTAATTGCCGCTAACATAGCCGGTAAATCATGGCCCCAATCTTTTGCTGGTACAGCAACACCTGTAGCGCCAATAGCTTGAGTAACTAATGGATAAACCACAAACGCATGTTGTGCAAAAATAACTTCGTGCTCAGGCGTGACAAAACTACGTGCTATCAATTCAAGCACATCATTTGAGCCATTACCCAAAGTAAATTGTGCTGGCGCGAGGTCATATTTTTTCGCGAGCGCTTGTTTTAGATAGAAACCGTTCGCATCCGGATAACGAGTGATGCCCGATAGCTCTTGTGCTAACGCTTCTTTCACTAATTCACCAACGCCCAATGGATTTTCATTCGACGCTAATTTTACAATATCAGTTAACCCTAATTCACGTTCTAATTCATCAGTCGGTTTTCCCGCTTGATAAGGGTGTAAGCCTTGTACACCTGTATTTGCTAAAGCAAAAAAATCGCAACTCATAATAAATCCTTGTAGACGGCACTTTATTCGTTGACACATGATGCGTGTACTTATCACCGACATCATGTGTCCAACTCATTTTATCCATTGCCTTAATGCGTATTAACTGTTCTCTTTTTAAGAACTACTTCTTATTCATTTATATCGCACATTTAGCGCTGCTGACGTTCAAAGCTTTCCATAAAGCCAATAAGTGCTTTTACACCTTCAATTGGCATCGCGTTATAAATACTTGCGCGCATACCACCGACAATGCGGTGCCCTTTCAATGCCATTAAATTAGCGTCTTGAGACTGTTGTAAAAACGCAGCATCGAAATCACTTGATGCTAAAGTAAACGGCACGTTCATTTTTGAACGGTTACCTGTCGCGACGTTATTACCATAAAAATCACTGCTATCAATATAGTCATAAAGCAGCTTAGCTTTTTCTGTATTAATCTCTTCGATTGCAGACAGACCACCTTGTGCTTTTAACCACTTGAACACAAGTCCCGCTAAATACCAAGAATAAGTTGGTGGCGTATTAAACATTGAGTCATTTTCAGCCATCAATTTATAGTTAAAGATGGATGGGGTTTCTTGTCTCGCTGTATCAAGCAGATCATCACGCACAATAACCACACCTAAACCAGATGGGCCGATGTTCTTTTGCGCCCCCGCATACACGATACCGAATTTACTAATATCTAACGGTTTAGATAGGATGTTTGAAGACATATCTGCAACCAAAGGAATATCACCTGTGTCAGGGATATCATTAATTTCGATACCTTCAATCGTTTCATTTGGGCAGTAATGTACATAAGCAGTATCTTTACTTGATACTTGCCATTGTGAAGCTGGCTTAACAGCAACAATACCATCTGAACTTGGCATTAGAATATTTGATTCGTTAACTTGGCAGTATTTCTTGCCTTCAACAACAGCCGATTTAGACCACTGGCCCGTTAATAAATAATCAGCTTCTGTCTTCTCGCCAAGGATATTTAATGGCACAGCTGCAAATTGACCACGACCACCACCTTGAGAAAAGATAACTTTATAATTATCTGGAATCGATAATAGATCACGTAAGTCTTGCTCTGCAGTCGAAGCAACGGCCATGTAGTCTTTACTACGATGACTCAATTCCATGACTGATACGCCAGTATTGTTCCAATTAATAAATTCTTTCTGGGCTTGTTCCATCACTGCATGTGGCAACATTGCGGGACCAGCGCAAAAATTATAAGTCTGACTCATATCCATAATCCTTGTTAACAAAGCAGCTTAAACGTTCTAAACCCTTATTGAATGACTATCTAATGTAAGCGATTAAACTTAATTTTTAAAGAATTTATTATAACTATCTAAATAGCTTGATTTGTCGTGTTATCAACATTGCAATTCGTCGCAATTTACTTGGATTTTAATGACCTTAGATTACGGCTGCCAAGTACATTAATTAAAGCGCCTGCAATAATCAAACTGCCACCAGCCCACGTCCATAATGACGGGACTTCACTAAACAATATCCAGCCAAAGATAATTGAAAAAACAACTTGTACATAAGAATATGCCGTTGCTTTACTCGCTACTTCAGTTTGCATCGCTTTCGTTAACCCGACCTGCCCTATTTGCGTAAAAATACCAATTAAAATAAGTAATATGACGCCCTCTATGTCAGGCATCACAAAGCCGTCTCCTAATAGAAACACCGATAAAGGTAACGCGATAAGCGGAAAATAAAAGATAATCACAGAGCTATCTTCAGTGCTACTAAGACGCTTAACGATAACATAAGCAACAGCACTACCAAACGCGCCCAACAAAGCGACTGCAACACTAAATAAAGGTAATTCAGCTGTTGATGACAGCGTTAGACTTGGGCTAACGATAAATACTAATCCCACGATACAACACAGAATGCAGATAATAGTCGAACGCTGAATACGTTCTTTAAGGAATATTAATGCCAGTAGCGCTGTAAAGACAGGATGTAGATATTGCAGAATTGTCGCCTCAGCTAAAGGCAACGTTATCACCGCATAATATACACATATTAGGGCTAATGAACCGACAACACCCCGTGCCATTAGTAGCTTTTTATTATGTCCCCAAATCGAAATACGCTTTCGACGCACATCCCCATAACTAATCAGTAATGAAACAATAGCCCTTGCCGCCACTATCTCAAAAACAGGAATACCATCAGTGCTGACTAATTTAACGCAACTCGTCATCAGGGCAAAAGCCAATGCGGACATCAGCATGTACCTTACACCAACAGGGATATCATTTATAAATTGAACAGGCATGGATAATTATTTGCTTCAAGTGATTAGAAACTAGAATATTATAAAACAAATACCTTAAATGAAAGTGATTTTGAATCATTCGTCATGCCATTTTATTTAATATAATTTTTATCAATATAGTCACACCATTGCGCCGAGTTTCGTGCAGGTAGCTCCGTTCTTCCTCGAATACCCAATCTAAATTCAATTACAGACCGCCATTCAGATGAGCCAAGATCAGGTCCGTGTCCATGCCCATCATCTGTCATTATTTTATCCTCAACTATCGAGAACCATTCACTTGAACAGGGTTGCAGCTTAACAACATCCTCCAATACAGGGGCAGCACTGTTCTCTTCGATACTGCTTTCATCAACACTGCAAGCAACAGCAACCACTGACATTGAGACTATCGCAATTAACTTTATGGCTTTTATCATTACAAACTCCTTTATCACTACTACAGTTTGTCGCTATGTTTGCGTATACTGCAGCGATTAAACTAATACCAACATTTATATTAATATGGTGCAACGAATATGATTATTTTTACGACTAACCTAGGCGATATCGAAATTGAACTGGACATGGAACGAGCACCAGTATCTTCAAAAAATTTCCTACGATATTGTAAAGAAGGCTTTTACAACGGCACTATTTTCCACCGTGTGATTCAAGACTTCATGATACAAGGTGGTGGTTTTACTGAAAAAATGCAAGAAAAACCAACACGCCCTGCGATTGCAAACGAAGCAAATCGTGGTCTTAAGAATGTCATAGGTAGTATTGCAATGGCGCGTACCGACTCGCCACACTCTGCAACAGCGCAATTTTTCATTAATTTAGATGACAATGACTTTCTTGATCATACAGCGACAACAAATGCAGGTTGGGGTTACGCTGTGTTTGGTAAAGTGACGGCAGGTATGGATGTTGTGAACATGATTGCATATTCAAGAACGGCTACAGTGAAAGGTCATGAAGATGTACCGAGTGAAGCTATTATCGTGAAAAATGTCACGATTAAGTAAGCCCATCACACTATGAAGAATGCGATAAGACGTTATCGCAATCTTCATCGATTACCTCGAACCAAGACACCCCTCTTTTTTCAGTACACGAGTCGTTGATGCAGGGTTATTTTTTAGCGCTTCAGCAGGTCGAATCGGCCGCGATACTAAATTACCGGCACAATTGGGGCAAATGAAATTCAATACCTTATCGGCACAATCCAGACAAAATGTGCACTCAAAAGTACAAATAAACGCATCCTGTGTTGATGCTGGTAAGTCTTTATCACAACATTCACAATTCGGTCTAAGTTCGAGCATATAAGCCTCCTGTCATGCGTATCAATCGAATGTTTGCTGTTGGGGCAGATCATCAGTGATATCGTGCCAAGCAGCCTTACTGCCAACATAAACATGGCGAGTGGCTTTTACCTGAGGGTCGGTATCGAGGGTACCAAACGGAAAACCGAGGATATCAGGATAAGCATCAAACTTAGTATATAAACTCGAACCACATTCAGAACAGAAGCCTTTGTGTTCACCCACTGATGATTCATAAAACTTAATGTATTCCTCACCTTGCAGTGTTTTCCAGCTCTGCGTTTTTATCTTTGCTCTAGTTCTAAATGCAGATGCATGTAATTTCCGACACATGCCACAATGACAATTAAGAACATCGTCGAATTCACCATCAATTTCATATTTCACTTTGTTGCACAAACAACTTCCTTTGTTGATCATTTTCTCTCCTTGAATTTATATGTACATAACATCTTTAATGCTGCGACTGCATTACCAATTAATCAAATGGACGATCTATAACACACAGTTCACTAAGGCTTAGGATCTGTTGATAGTCATCCCTCATTTCTCGCGTCGATAAATGAGGCGTAAACCAAATGGCATTCAAGCCTGCTTCAATCGCAGGAAGGATGTCTCGATGCATCAAATCACCAACCATCGTCACCTCACTCGCTTTTGTGTCGAGTTTTTCGATAATAGCTTGATAATAAGCCGCCGTCCCTTTACCAATACCTAAGTTTGCTTGGCAAAAATAACCTGATATAAAGGTGTCTAGCCCAACTCGTTCAAATGCAATTCGAATATCTTCCATACTGGAGTCTCCAGCACCAGTCGCCACATACAGTTTACAACCCTGTTGTGATAACGTCGTTAACATCTCAAGTGCACCACTGATAGCTTCAACATGTTCCCATAGACACATTTTACCTTTCATTTCTGGCGGGTTGACCATCAAAGTATCACCCCAATCAAACAAATAAATCTTAGTCATCACGCGATCCTTTTATATTCAAGCCAACCAATACTTATTTACTACACCTACGATTCCAATCATGCGTTAAAGCGCTATTCACGTCAGAATATTAAGTCGCGCCATATGATAAACATTAACATATTGGCCATTTCTGAATGCAAATGCCTTAGACTCACCTTCAATAACAAAACCAAACTTTTCATACAATGCGATTGCAGAATGGTTGTCTGTGTATACGGTTAATTCCAATCGCATGATATTAAGCCAGTTATCAGTCAGATCAATAAGGCTAGTAAGTAATGCGCTACCAACTCCCTTACCTTGGTAATCGTCTTTAACGCCCATACCAAATGAACCAGCATGACGCCTGCGTGCATTACTACACACTTCAAAGCCTAAGTTACCTACAACTTCACCATTCATTTCTGCGACAAAGGAATAGACATTAGCAGGTACGTTCGCCATGCGGTCTGCCCAGCCTTTACCCGATGGATTTGGTAATTGTAGCGTGCCGCTATACGCATTTTTACAGGCATAAATATCACGAATAGCCGAGGCATCATCGGGTTCTGAATGTCGTACTTGTATTTTATCCATAAATATCTCTGTATTTCATCAAACCGGAATCTATACCATAATATGTGCAGATTCATAAGTACATGGTAATTAACGTATTAATAAAATAATTCATCTCTATATTTTCAGTACTTCACCTTGAATCTCTCTGTTACTAACAACACACAGAATAAGTGATGCACTATCATCATGAGATGCAATAGAAAGCCTTCCTCTACGATCCCAAGCACGACTCTTTCCACAACCTTTCCAACTCCCCGTACGGCCATTATGATTTGACATAAGCACAGCAAGATTATGCTCAGACGCGTAATGCTGCAACAAAGTACAATCAACATCAAACCCATTATCTGACACTAATACACTTGAAAGATAAACGCTGGCGCCAGCGGCCTTTGCTTTAGCGGGGTGATTTGAGTTACTGAAGTCAGCGCAAATAGCCAATGCGATAACCTGTGATTGATAATGGATAAAATAATGAGCAGTACCAACATCAAAAAACTCAGCTTCACCAGTATGAAGATGCTGCTTACGGTAGAAATCAGTATGTCCCGTAGGATATGAAATAATAGAACCAATGAAGGGGCGAGAGTGAGAATTTTGAATCGGACAACCGCTTACAATAAGGATATCATTTTTTTTCGCGACTGCCGAAAGCAACTTAACAACTGGCGAATCAATATTCACAGCAAGTTTACTGGCCAATTGCGGCTCATAACCTGTTAATGATAGTTCAGGGAATACCACTATATCAGCACCGTTCTGAGCGGCTAACTCAATATATTTTTGATGTGTTTTAAAGTTTTGTTCAATCGAGCCTTTAACAACGGGTAATTGCACTAAACCAAACGTTATATCCTTGTTATTCACCATACCCTCCTCATAAAATACGACAACATGTTGCCTGCTACGCTAAGTCATCACGATTTACTTACCTCTAGTTTATCGTTCAATCGATTGACTTGGATATGAAATTTCTAACACTAAGCATTCTTGCTCACAAATAAACGGACCATGTACTTCACCCGGCGGACGACTTGCATAATCTCCCGCCTCTAACCACACATCAAATGCCACATCGAAAAGACGCCCTGATATGATGAAAATCTCTTCTGGATAGTCATGATATTTCCCACCAAACGCCGATGTATCAGCTCCCGCTTTAAAACGCGTTAACCGCGTGTAATCACCTGTAATGTCATCCATAGATAACGTTAATTGTTCAAGCTCACCATTCGTATCAGCAATGGTACTCCACTGACCTTTATTGACAGCAGCTAACGTATTCCAATACTGAATTGTACTTTTAGTCATATATACTTCCCTGTAGTAAAATGAAAAACGATAATATTTATTATAATCAACTTATTAAACAATGCCGTATACGTTCGTGACACCTGCAGAGAATACATCAATTGCTGATTTAATTGACTGAGACATAGCCTGATCTGCCATTATGTCCTCTGCAGATAAATCACTACCAAGTAAGGGGATAGTAATACATGCGCCCTCTATAATATGCCCAGACATGGTGCTAATTCTTTCATTGCAGTGAGTAATGCTGTGTTATAGGAGCCTACTCTTAGACTTCCCGATATCGCTAATATTTTCAATTCACCTCTCCGTTTCCGCTTCATATCCGTTAAGTTTAAATTAAGACAGAAGTACTCGCTCGTAACACGACAACCCACAGCCAGTTAGTCATTATCGGCCATGATAATTTCAGTCACAATTTCAGTTTTAACAGAGTTGGCGATGAAGCATTGTTGGTGTGATTGATGATGCATTTTTTCAAGTTGTGCCATTGTCGGTTGCTTAGCGCCAGAGAACTCAACGCAGGGCCTAAGCGTTACCTTCGTCATTGAAATATTGCCATCATTATCTTGTTCCATAATACCAACAGCATCATCTAAATATGAATCAACCACATATTTTCTTTTTACTGCGATAGATAAAAAGAACAACATATGGCAACTAGACAGAGACGCAACAAACGCTTCTTCAGGATCAACATTTGCTTCGACAGAATAAGGTAAAGGTACTACATGAGGCGAAGATGACGCTGGAACTATGACTCCCCCATCAAAAATCCATTCATGCTCTCGACTATATTTATTATCAATATAGTTTTCATTAATATCTCTAATCCAATTAATTTTGGCAAAATACTCAGACATTTAAACTCCTTTTAAAATGATCCTATGCAGCTATATTCCAATAATCCTATTATGTGAATTCAATGAGTGCTGATTTGTAAGCCTCTTTAGCCTCAAGACTTAAATATCTATCCATACACTCAAATAGTGCTAATAACTCTAAGCCATGCTTATTTTTAAATTCATCACTGGCATGTACAAGTTCTAATTCATTTGCGACAGTTAACGCACAAAAACGATTAGCTTGCTCTTTAGATAAAACAAATAAGGAACCGGAGAATCTATCTAAAAACTGAATAGTTTCCGCGTTACCAAATTGAGGAAATACATAATCACGGTCGCACGAACAATATAGATACACCAAAGCCTCAGCGTCACCACCGATGATCGCTGAGATACTCTCTCGTTGTAATAAGGAAACCATTTGTTCGTCAAAACCAGCAGTGCCATATGCTGCATGGAATAATCCTGCTAGCCTCAATATTTCATCACTCCCCCATGCAGCAAGGATTGACTCAGTTCCTTTTAAATGAGCCTCTAGCGAGCCATTTAGATGCTGAAAGTCTCCCGCGCCTAACGCTCTTAATGCTTCAAATTGTTTATCCATTATCGACCTTTTTAATCTAACATCAAAAATAAAGTCATTCGTGATTTATTATTTCGATTTTTCACCCAGATGCTGTGTAAAGCGTAGCAAATATCCATCAGGATCTTGGACTAAAAATTCACGTTCACCAGATAATTTATCGCCAATGTCATACCATGTTTCTTTCACATCACGATAAAGTGAAACTTGATTACCACTCAGGCGAGTTAATAATGGGTCAATATCAGGAAGCTCTATTTGAAAGTTGATACCTCTGCCGAACGGTGTGTTTAAGTCACCCGTTAACCAAGCACTCTCTGTCACTTGCTCCAACATTAACTGGACTTGCCCCTGCTCAAGATAAACAAAATCAGGGTTATCACGCCTAATTCTTATCGAGAACCCTAATAATCGAGTATAAAAATCAAGTGAATGCTCAAAGTCACTTACCATTAGTTCGGGGACCATTGGATTCCAATATTCAGTCATACTACAAAGCTCCTTTTAGTAATAACTAGGTGCTATATTGTTGATAAACACACCCCGTAAAGCCCATCTGCATATACGCAGCAGTTAATTCAAATTGTTGCACAAAACAAGTCGGTAACTCATCGTTAAAACCAGTGGAAAGAACAGAACATGTCTTTCCTTTCAATTGTCGACCAAGTTCTTTTTCAATCGTCAATAAATCAGAAAAACGATCGAAGAATACTTTTAACTGCGCGGACATTGAGTACCAATAAACGGGCGTAGCAAAAACGATATGTTCGAAATCAATCAGCTCTTTAATAAGAGGAAGGAAATCATCATCTCTGTTGGTGTGCTCGTAGTCATAAAACGACAATTGATAATGTGTAAGTTCAAAGAGTGTCGCGCCTGATTTTTTAACAAAGGCATCCACCAGCGCTTTTGTATTACCGTCAGACCTAGACGTACCTAAAACGACTGCAATTTTCATAAACAATCCCTGCTCCTTAATATCACACATGCCTTCTAGTTGATCCGTAAATTCGAATCGAGTACAAAAGCCATTTCTATTTCATCGTTTTGACTATTCACTATATCGAACCCTGCATTTTCATATGTTTTTATCGCGCTTAAATTCGTTTGATACACAGTTAAATTCAGTGAATGACTATTACCGCTTTCAAGATGCTCTTTTACTAAGTTCAGTAATTTCAGAGCAACCCCCTTTCCCTCTCGCCTTTTTCGCTACATACATTTGTATAATTTCGATTGCTGTCGAGGTTGAGGGGATTAGCCCACACAAACCAATCAATTCTCGGCCATTAAATGCCCCTAACATTATTCCCTTTGTACTTTTTTGCTCAATGAGTTTTTCAAAGTACAATTGAGATAACTGAGATTGCTCTTCGTATCCAGAACCAAAGCATTCGGGATGAAGTTTCAAGCTTTCTAGTCTCAAGGCTCGATAGGCAATGCTATCTCCACCCTTTAACATTTTATAATAAACGTTCATATCACCTCATTGATATCCATTCAACAAAATTGAAATTAAACATTTAAACCATTGTTATAAATAAAAAACATTAACAACACTACCGTTTCATTTTGTGTAATTCAAGTCGCTAAACTAAGATGTCGTAAAAAGATAAGCCAATAGGCATAAAAAGCTATTCCTCCGTGATACCTCGCTCATTAAGATAAATACAAGCAACCCTCAATGCACCACAGGAGTGTTAATATGAATTTACTGTCTAGTGCTCGTATCATGAAACATATTTTCCAATATCGCTTACACTGGAATGAAAGAGACACCCACTATCGTTATCAGATTCCAGGTTCACCCCAATTTATGGGGCCACGAGATGCAGTCAGGCTAATTAAAGACAAAGACACCGTTATTGTGTGCGGGATCGGTGGCAACCAACGTATTTCAATCCTGTCTTGGGCTCTCAAAGAAGTATTTGAAGAAACACACCATCCACAAAATCTAACATTAATTACCGCAGCAGGACTTGGTGGTCGAGGTAAAGTGCCCGGCACACTTGAAGAATGGGCCGTGACGGGTTTAGTCAGTGAAGTCATATGCTCTCACTTTGAAACCTACAGAGCCATAATGAAGCTAGCTGAAAAAGGTGAACTTGCCGTACATTGTATTCCATTAGGCGTTATGGCCGCATTAGTCAAAGCAGGCGTAGAAGGCAAACAAAGTGTAAGTACAACAACTGGCGTTGGTACCTTTTGCGACCCACGAGTAGACTGTGGTTCAGAAGTTTTTATACCGAAACATTATGCCGCTAAAGTCGGTAATCGATTCTCAAAAGGATTGATCACTGTTGAGGGCGACAAATTACGTTATCAAATGCCTAAAATTGATGTAGCAATGATTAACGCCCCAGCCGCTGACGCTGAAGGTAATATCTATATTGAAAACTGTTCAACGATCTGCGAATCAAAAGAGGCCGCATTAGCCGCAAAAAGAAACGGCGGTAAAGTGATTGTTAACATAGGTAAACTCATCGAGAAAAAACCTGACCAAATATTCCTCACTGCCGATCAAGTCGATGCCATCGTTTACTATCCTGAAACAGAGCAAACTTGTTCAAGGCGTCATGACGATCCAATGATGTGTTTGACTGACCACTTCGAAGGAGATATAGAAAGTGGATTAGAAACCGTGCGGTTGATGAATAAACTCGGTGGTATTACACCGAAACGTAGTAAATCACAAATGTGTATTGCTGAGGAATGTGCCGACTTGATGCAGCAGCACGTAGCAGCAAAAAGTTATGTCAATATTGGTATTGGATTACCAGAATTGATTTGCGATACCCTACAGAAAAAAGGTCTTTTATCTAACTACACATTGTTTACCGAAGGTGGTGTTATCGGAGGTGTACCAGCACCAGGTATGTTCTTTGGTGCTGCAGTTAAACCTGAAAAGATAACCTCTTCACCCGCAGTGTTTGAATTAGCAAATGACCGCTTGGAAGCCACTGTATTAGGTTTCTTACAAATAGACAGTAAAGGCAATGTTAACGCCTCCAAACGTGGTGAAGGTGCCCTCAATTATGTTGGTCCTGGTGGTTTTATTGATCTTAGCTGTGCAGCCAAAACCATATTCTTTGTTGGAGCTTGGATGGCAAAAGGTGAAGTGACAACCAGTAAAGGCGTAACCAAGATTAAAAAGCACGGAACACCGAAATTCGTCGATAGTGTTGAGCAAATCACTTTTAGTGGTCAGCAAGCACTAAAGGCAGATCAGAATGTGTTCTATATTACCGATGTGGGTACATTCAAACTAACCAAAGAAGGAATGATGCTAATAAAAATACGTGACGGCATTAATTTACAAAAAGATATTTTAGACTATTCACCGATGAAAATTATTTTGCCACATTAATGAACCACGGTCCCTTCCCACTGCTCCTTCGTGTGGAAGGGTCAACTTGATTGATTTCGATAATGCAGTGGGCAACACCCAAACCATTGCTTAAATGCACGAGTAAAATTAGGGGGATCTCGATAGCCTAATTCAAGTGCAATCTCCACAATCGTCATGCTCGTTTTCAATAAAAGATGCTGTGCTCTTTCTTTTCTAATATCTTCAATTAATAGCCGAAAGCTGTATCCTTCCGCTTTTAATGCTCGCTGAAGACTTCGCGTTGATTGATTATAAGACCCAGCGACGTCTTCTAAACTGGGCATTTGTTCAGAGGCTTGCCTTAATGAATCTTTGATCCTATCGACAGTATTAATTGATTGCTCAGCTCGAATAAGATTTTTATTACAAATATCAATTAAAGATTCATCACAATCAACCACATACTCAGTCACCATAGGCCGGTCTAACCAAGCCTTAGGAAAGTGTACTTCATGATATTCGGCGTTAAATTTAACGCTACTGGTTAGCAAGGTAATATAATCGTCAAAGTAATCAGGCTTTGGTTTTGCCAGTGATAGTTTGATTAATGATGTAGGGAAATTAAACATATTCAACTCTGCAATAAATCCACTGATCACCAAATCAATAATGAAGCTCTCTGCATCACCGAGATACACCAAAGGCTTAATACGAAAGACCGCAAAACCGCCCTGCTCTGTCAGTGAAATATCCGTTAAATAAGCCGTTGTTTTATAATAAAGAATGATCAATCGCAGGCTATCACGCAAATTAGCCTGAGAAATGGCTGCATGTCCCATAATTTGAAATGAATTAGGCCCAAGGCTTTGACCAAGTGAAATGCCTAAGCCATTATTCTTGGTAATCCGCAGTGCATACTGAATGATCTTAATAAACTTACTCGCCGGTATTCGAGTGGATGGCGTCATAACCTCTTGTGCTGTCAGACCACTTTCACTAAGAAGAAGAGATAACGGAATAGTATGTTTCTCCACAAGGTAGTCAATCAGTAACGCCGGACCAAGTACCGGAATTAAGCGTGCATTAAGTACTTCATCAACTTTTAGCATCTTCTTATTGACTCCTATGGTAAATATTCCGGTTATTCAGCCAGAAAATACATCACAATAAATCGTTATTAATAACCTAAATTATTTACTCCACAATGTCGATGTGACTGACGTAAACTTACAGTCCACTCTCAAAAACATCTCATTTTACGCGCCTCATCACCAAACCTATTCACATTTTGAGAACTCACAGCGACACACTTTTAAAAACCACGAAAACGATTCTGAACCTATATATCCAACCTTATCTGACCTCAGTCACTCAGTAAAAATTCCACGTTATCAAATTTAAACGCCCATTTAAGCGTGTCGTAAAAAGATACGTTTATAGGCACAAAAAGCTATTCTGCAACAACTCTCAGTCCGTTAAAGTAAAGTCATGAGTTAGGATTTGAACTCGCACTAACATTACTATTTAACATGGAAAATACTTTTAAAATGGTATCAGGGAGAACTACTTATGAAATTACCAGATCTACCCAAAGAGATTATTTTTAAGAAAAAAGTGGCAGCGACACCTTCCGCTATACGACGGAATATTTTAGTCAACCCGAAACTAGATAACTACGATCATCTTGATGAAAAGTCGCGGGAACTCGTTAAAAAAACGATCGCGTTTTTCGAAGCACGCGGCAAAGCAAAGATTAAAGAAGATGAACGTGCATACACTTGGTATGCAGATTATTTAGATTTCGTGAAACAGGAGAAACTCTTTTCAACGTTTTTAACACCTGCTGGCTACGGTGATCAAGATTGCCGTTGGGATACTTATAGAAACTGTGCACTTAACGAAATTTTTAGCTTTTATGGGCTATCGCACTGGTACTCTTGGCAAGTCACTATATTAGGCTTATTACCAATCTGGATCAGTCATAACGAAGTAGCGAAAACACGCGCAACCAAGCTTCTAAAAGAAGGCGGTATCTTCGCATTTGGCCTCTCTGAAAAAGAACATGGCGCCGATATTTACTCAAGTGACATGTACTTGACTCGTCAAGAAGACGGAACATATCTCGCCAATGGCAGTAAGTACTATATTGGTAACGGCAACAAAGCCGCATTAGTATCGACCTTTGGTAAAATAACCGGCACCGATGAGTATGTGTTCTTCGTCGTAGAATCACAGCACAAAAACTATGAACTCGTCAAAAATATCATTAACTCTCAAAATTATGTCGCGGAATACAAACTAAACGATTATCCAATTCGTGAAGAAGATATTTTGGCTAAAGGCCGTGAAGCATGGGATATGGCACTTAACACGATTAACGTGGGTAAATTTAATTTAGGCTGGGGGTCAATTGGCACCAGTACGCATGCCTTTTACGAAGCAATTAACCACGCCTCACATCGTCGCCTGTTTGATCATTACGTGACTGATTTTGTACATATCAAACAACTCTTTAATGAGTCTTACGCGCGATTAACAGCAATGAAACTATTTACCCAACGTGGTGTTGACTACGTACGTTGTGCCAGCGCTGACGATCGCCGTTATTTATTATTTACACCTATGGTTAAAATGAAAGTAACCACTCAAGGCGAAGCGGTAGTAGACCTACTATGGAATGTGATCGCAGCCAAAGGCGTTGAAAAAGACATGTTCTTCGAAACTGCGCTGAAAGAAATAAGAACACTACCAAAGCTTGAAGGAACAGTGCATATCAACATGGCGCTTATTCTCAAATTTATGGGGAATTATTTCTTCAAACCAGCGGAGTACCCTGTCATTCCAACAATGAGTGCACAGGCAAATGACACGTTCTTATTTAATCAAGGTCAAACAAGAGGATTAAGCAAAACGCGTTTCCATGATTATCGTGAGACATACAACAAGTTTGATCTCCCGAACGTGAATATCTTTAAGAGACAGATCCGTTTACTGAAGGTACTACTCCTTGTCGCGAAACCAGACAAAGAGCAAGCCAAAGATTTTGACTTCTTATTAAATCTTGGTGAACTGTTTACCTTAGTCGTATACGGACATCTAATTTTAGAGAATGCCGAAATTAAAGGTATTGAGAATGACATGATTGAGCAAATCTTCGATTTCATGGTTCGTGATTTTTCTAAATTCGCATTACAGCTCAGTCACAAAAGTTGTACAACTCTGGTTCAACAGACGATTTGTGATCGTATGATCAAACGTCCGACCGTTGACGAAGAACGCTACAATCGAGTCTGGGAGAATTACACTTATAAAATGAAAGACCAGTACGAAATGAATCCATAAATAAAGGGGGTATCACTTTCCTTCGGACAGGCCATAACAGTGCCAGTTCGAAGGAGCCTATATCATGATCCATTTGATTCAATAAAGTCGTTACTTGTCCACGATGGATAGCAGTAAGAAGTAGTTTTGTATATTCATCGTTCCTCATTACTTTATGGAGATAAGTTCAGTTCGTTCTTTTACATAGGCTGATATTAAAATTGATTCTTGAGAATATACTTCAAGCCTAAAATAACCACCAGCGCGTGATAATTGGCGCACATTGAGCTTAGTTACACCCATTTTATCAAACCAATACGGCGCTAAAGAGCACTGAGCAGTGCCCGTAGCTATATCTTCCGGAATGCCAACTTTAGGAACAAAATATCTTAATACATATTCACCAGGATTTCCCTGAGCCGTAATGATAAAGCCATGATAATCTTCAATTTCACTGATAAGATCAAAATCTGGCTTAAAGTGAGAAACAGCCTCTTCTGAATCAAGGACAGCAACAAGGTCGCGAGTCCCAAACACATCTATAGGTGATAACCCTAACGCATTAATAATTGAATTTGATTTAACAGGTTTAGCTTTCCAACTTGGCAGTTCCATTTGATAAAGATCACCTTGCTGTGAAACTGTAATATTTCCATACTCACTTTCCAGCAATATTTCACGCTTGCCTAACCTATCAATGAGTGCAGCACCAGCACCTAAACTGCCGTGTCCACAAAGATTTATTTCACTCGTCATTGAAAACCAACGTATATGATGACGCTCATTATCTTCGACAATAAATGAGGTCACAGGCTGGGCAATCTCCTTCGCCAGTGTGAGTAACGCTTGGTCACTGAGCCATTGATCGAGTAACACAACACCACAAGGATTACCTAAAGCGGAATCATCACAAAATACATCATATCTATAGACGTTAATACATCACCTTCCTTGACTGAACATTCACGCGACAAAACAAGATCTGAGTGGCACTCATCGAGTACTTAAAATACCTTACCAACTAAATACCATAAGGTAAATGCTTGTCTAGTATTAGTTTGTTGTCATGTGTATGAAGGGAAGCGACTGACAGTGACCCATATGTTATGAATGACGAGACATACTGTATTCATGAAAAAAGCCAGAGTATCTACAACTCTGGCTTCTGCTTTATTAAAATCGAGATTAAAAATCTAATTTAGTTAATTTGCTTTACCGCGACATAGTCAAAGACAATGCGTTCGCCTTTAAAGTCAGGATCATTACGCTCTGCTTCTGTCAGCACAGGTATAACCTTAATATCAACCTCATCATCAGGTGCAGTAAAAGTATTCACCACGATCTTCACACTATCACTATCACTATCAACTTGGTTAACATCAATTGATTTTGCTACTTTATATCCTTCAACGACCAGGTCAAATGAACGTGTTGTCGCCGTTTTTGGTAGTAACATTTCAATTTGATATTGCGTGCCCGCATTCACATGGAAAACACTTTCACTCCCACCATCTTCGGTGAAAAATGTTTTTTCAAAATTAGCATTATCGGCATGATGATATGAATAACTTGCAGCATAATCAGCTCTATCTTCTAACTTGAACTTGGCATCTTCAAATCGAGTCTCAATAAGATTGACATAATTGTTCTCACGAATGGTTTTGTTAACCCAGTCATTGTAAACCGCTATCGATGGATAACCCGTACATGCGCCACTTGCTCCGCTTGCAACACCTAAAATAGTTAACTCTTTTTTCTCTTTATCATAGGTATAAACACCGCCACCTGAGTCCCCCATAACTGGACTGGTTTCAAGCGGTGTCTCGGTTAGCAACGATACTTCACCATCCGGAGTCTGGCTTACATCGCGATCCATACAAATCGTCACGCTGGTATCATTATAACTGCTCAGTTTATTTGTCCCACAAACCTCACCATTCCAACCACCGTAGCCACACTGCACAACGTCCATACCATCTTTAAGATCAGCGGTTGTACCGCTAAAAATCTTCGCAGGAACAACGCCTTCAAAAGGTTCAGGTAAACGCATCAGTACAATATCAACATTATCGTCTTCAATGTACCAAGTGTTTTTAACACCCCAAGGCGTTTCTTTGATCATATTTTCTTGTTTCATCGACGTTTCAAAACGAGTAAAACCTTTTTCAGTAACGGCTGTAAATTCCTCCACTTGTGCGCCTGCTGTAGGGCAATGCGCGGCAGTGATAACCCAATGGTCTGCAACAACAGTACCCGAGCAACCGCCCCAACCAAACACTCTAACACTGGCACTAAATTCATTATCTGCAATAAATTGTTTATAAGATTGAATATCTGCCGTTTTGATACTCTCTTCACCTTGTCCTGCAACAGCAAAAACAAGTGCATTGGCATTAAAAGAAGCAACGACTGCGAGACTTAATATGATTGAATACTTCATGACTAATTCACCTTATATAAAACAACAGCATCTAAATATATTTCTTTGCGGGCGTCATTACCTGAGCCAACACGTCTAAATACATTCACATTCACTGGCTCTGATTCATAATTAAAATCAATCAGTGTTCGCTGTGCAGTATAAGGAGAACTACCTTGGGCCAATTGTAGATTTTTACACTCGCCACTTTGACAAACTTCAACACCAAAACCACCGAGGTTGGTATGCGTGAATAAGCGAGCTTGGTAATCTCCTTCCTCTGCCGGATTAATCGAAAAGCGAATAACGCCACTTTCTAATTCATCACTTACCGCGCGATAACCAGCGCTGTATTCAGAACCCTCGGTGTTAAGTTGAGTTGTCGTATCTTGAAAATGATATGCATTGGTTTTTTTTACTTTATCGCCTTCCGCAATAACCTGTAAACCAGACATCGTCCATCCAGAGAATGCCTGACCTTTGAGATGGACATCGCTCGGTGTATTGCCATTTGAGATCATGTAAGAGTTTGAGCTAGAAACATCACGATTCCAATGCCCTAACGATGACCAACTTGCTGGATGACTATATGTTTGCTCTGTTGTTAATTCTGCAGAAAAAGCAGAAAAAGAGCTTACAATAGACATTATTAATATACATTTTTTCATTGTTAAATCCTTTTTAAAGTCCCTATAGAACGAGTGGATAATAGCAAAAAGAAACATAATAATGACAATGTCTGACAGGAGCTTACAAATGTAGGCACTTTTTTGGAAGTGACTGATAATACTTACAATAGCGACTTAACAGGGTCGTTTTTTATTTCACCTTTCTTTGTTATTACACGATAATTAAACAGACTGATTAATCCCTATCAACCAATTTTTAACCACTAATTGAACATCAGTACCAACAACGACCCCCATGTGGGTGACATCAGGTAACAGCGAGATCTCGGCAAGCGTATATGCAGATATAACAGGTTCAAATTGCTCAGCAATAAAAGCTTCATCAGCGGTTCCTGCGACAACTAATACTGGCTGCGTAATAGTACTGAGATCTCTTTTATAATCCCGTGGAGCATAAGCCGTGTTAAGTCGATGAGAATATAGCAATGTTTCAGTACCATCTCGCGCTTCTTTTGGCATGTTAAAAGAAATTGCCGCCAAGAAATCGAAACGATGAATCCCCATCATATTGAGCATACTTAGTCCAATAATACGACCAGTATAAGGATTCGCCCAACCACCAGAATTGGCACGTGTCGTGGGGGCATTATATTTTAGGAAGGGAGATAATAAAAGATACCCATCTGCTTGCTGTGCATATCGACTTCCAGCAAAGCGTATGGCAAGGCCGCCTCCAGATGAATGTCCGCCGATAACGATCTTCGCATTGGGGTGAATCTTTCGTATGTGCAGAATTAAATCAGCTAAATCATCTTCCAACTGATCAATGTAATCCACATCGCCTCTTCGCTCCGGTGTTGCACCATGCCCTCGTAAGTCAGGTGTATAGACTTCAGCCAAGCCTTCGGTACTGATAAACCTAGCCAAAGAGAAGAAGTATTGGCTATGCCAACCAGAGCCATGCAGTAAAATAAGTACTGTATTAGATCGCGCGGAATAGTGCCGATAATGAATATTTTGACCATCTCTAGCCGTTACAGTTTGCAGACGTGGTAGGCTTGTGTAATCAAAGAATAGTTCGTTGAAATCCAAACTATGTTTGTCCTGACGGCTTTGCTTCCCCTTGCCAAAAATGATGAGCATAACGGCAATACTAAATTGAATCACCACAGAGATGACTAGCAAATAAAGAATTGTTAACAATATACCCATCAATGTCTCATCCTAATCCCTATAAATAACGATATGTGCCGTGATGCATTACCTTTGCTGTATTGTTAACAGGTCTTTCTCGCAATCACTAAACCATGATTACTTGAACCTAATAGCGATGGGTCATCACACGTTTTTAAATGATAGCGCAACCATGTTTGATATTGTGATGGCGTGAAACTATTAACACCAGATGCGATGTATCGGTTAAAACCATCAGTAGCAACATGACGTAATGTGCTAAATCCATGTTCAGTGACAAGGTGCTCAATTTCGGCTGGCATTGCAAAATAGCCGACATTAAAAAAGCTATCCGCTAATGGATTTGGAACCAGTCCCGTTTCTAACAGAGTTGATAACACATCTGGAGTCACGAGTTCAGGAAAGTGTTGAGCAAACATACCAGCGACAAAATAACGAGAGATGTAAGCAACAGCTAAAACACCATCAGGTTTTAAGATACGATAAGCCTCTTCGATTGCTTGGTCACGTTCTTCTTGGGTTTGTAAATGATATAGCGGCCCAAGAATAACGCAAAGATCATGTGAATTACTGTCGATAAATGGAACTGAACAAGCATTACCTTCATGTATTGCGAGTGTTAAACCTTGGTCTGCCGCATTACGCGTTAAAATATTTACTTGTTCAGGCGCAAGTTCGACAGCGGTGGTATCACAGCCCATTTTTGCAAAGGTAAGTGCGTATTTTCCTGTTGCAGCACCTTGCTCTATCACTTTAGCTTTAGGTGTCAGATACTCTGCCAATACATGCATTGTGGTATCAAATTCAATTTGGGTAATGAACTGCCGCGTAAGGCGACTATCTTCATCAACACCCGTATATTGGTCGATTAATTCTTGCATTGAAATTCCTTTTAAAGACGATAACAAAGACCATACGTAGTACTCATGGATTTATTAACTGAGACACCAACTTAAAAACGTCTTTATTAATGTGGGCTAATGTGACGTTCATATCTCTCCTCATTTATCTACAACCCCATTATATCAATGTTCAAAGCACTCCGAATAACCATCACCCACAGTGCGATTGATGAAAGCATATAGAGCGGAAACCTTATTGAAACCTGATTTCCAGTACACTGCACAGCACTGTGTAGTGTACGTAAAATAAGAAATCCATATGCGCAATATACATACGTATTATCCACTTGATTTGTCGACACTAAAAACAAGCAAAGCGCATAAAAAATGACAGGTAATTCAAAAAGGTTCTTCAGATTATTAGATGCATGATTAACGGATTCAGGTATTGCTGACGTTAACTTTTCTGGCGTTGCAATGGTATCCGGGTCAATCGAATTCTGAGTAATCCAAGTTAACCGCTTTGCATACATCACGAGCCATACAATGAGTGTAAGTAGCATCATGCCTATAAATGGTATAAAAATATTCATTAAAAATCCTTTTTATTAAATTAACGTCCTGTTAATTACGGTTTAAAATTCGCTATATATTGAAGAAACTAAAGCCGTGGGAAAAATTCTAAAAGTAAGACGGTATGCCACCTAAATCAACGTCTATTGATTTCTGTTTGTACATACATTGATTCTCATTAGGAATACGCTGAAAACCCAATTTTTCATAAAATGGATATCCAATATCACTATGAAGAAATATCATATTAATGTCTGTCGAAGTAAACAGCTGAGTCACAATTGAATTAATTAATTCTTTTGCGTAGCCCCTTTTTCGACACTCAATACCAGTAGAAATAGAGCCAATACCGCAATTATATTCATCGAGTTTAAATTGATCGTGATATACAATTAAAGCACTAACAGGTAGCCCATCCACAGTTAAAACATACCACTGTCCCTGAGCATATTTTTTACTATTCCTGCACCCATTAAGATAATCGGCAATATTAGAATCATCACCCCAAACGTCATAACCCATAAGATAAATACTATCCATGTCAGACTTATTTGCTTTTCGTACGAACATTTGACAAACCTTATGAAGCAACTCGAACTACCATGAAGGATACCGACACACCATGACTGGTTAGTCGATGATTGACAGCGACATTATTTTTGACTGCGTGTGAAAGCCTAGGTTTTTATAGAAAGCTTGCGCCTTGTCATTAAACGCCATCACCTCAAGTCTTATTTCGTTAGCACCAGAAGATAGCGCCCATTTTTTGCATTCAAGCATCAGGTTTTTACCTAACCCTGAATCTCTATTTTTTTGGTCAACGACGATAGTACCCACTCGGCATATTGGCGCTTTACTCAAGAATGGTATCGCTTCATTTTGAGATATTGTAGCTGTTAGAAAACCTGCGACGTGGTTATCAATCATCGAAACAAGAAATAACCGTTCTGGATTATCTAGAGCCTTAAGCAGAAACTCTTTTTCCTCCTTTGAAGGCTTACAGAAAACTGTAGGCGCATGCTCAAAATGAAACTCCCCAATCTGCTTGTTTAACTCAACCAATCCATCTATATCATCTACCGTTGCTTTTCTGATATTCACTCATATTCCCTTATATGTTGATTGCTACAAATCAGAATTGATCTTTCTTTTTTACCTGTCGGATTAACCATTCCTGCGCAGCATCCTCCATAGTAGAACCTTCCGCGTTCTTCATCCACAGCATAAAACCCCGATCAAATTTGAATCCATCACCACATTTAACTTTAAAATACCTACGTACATTTTGAGTATGCTTATAGGTATGATTAATCACGGTACAGTCTAAAATATCGCTTTTATGCCAATCAAAGTTATCCATAACGTCTACCTATTCCCAATTAAAACTTGTTATATGCCACAGTTTAAGACGCAATAACATAATCAATGATTACACCGTAGCAACTGTAAACAATGACAATCAACCCTATATATCTAATTACCTTCAAGAAGTTAGAACTGAAGTTTAATTTTGTAGTGACAATCATTTTACCATGAGACATTTGAACAAGAATAACACCGAGAGAAAGTACAAAGATCACATTTATCCAGTACTCTAAATTCATAGATTAACCCCAAGAAAAGTTTATAACACCATAAACGCAGACACTAAGGTGCATCAGTATTGATAATGTTGAATGGTTCACAAACAGTACCTTGATGGTATTTCAATTGCCAATGTGTACCATTTAATACCCAAATGGATGAACGCTTTGCAAAGTGGCTAAGATTACCGGTTTCATCCACTGAAACAGATTGATACAAAAGTAACTGAACGGATGATTCTAACGGAATACATTCATAATCTTGAGAATGAATAGATCCATTTGATGGTTTTTCGTTTTCCATCATTTCGATGATAGACAAATAGTCATAACTTAAGCCTGATTCACCGACCTCTTTAAAGTCACAATGAATTAACCGAGATATTTCAGACTTACATTGTCGGGTTTCATACTGATGTAATGCGATTTCTTGTTCGATCAAAATATCCATTTTCCACCTCGACATATAAAAACAGGAAGTTTCAACATTACTCATAAATAGATACTAAATATTAATAACGTTTAAATCAAATAAACGTACGTGAAAAATAAAAACAATATTCATATCACTCGATATAAATAGACAAGTAATACATAACATCACTATATTTGAATAAAGCATATTTTTATTTATGTAAAATACATTTTCCAGTATCAAACAACTGCCTTTAATAAAAACGGCTCTGATTATTCAGCGACTAAATATACCGCTAACGACATGTGTGTCGTTGATATTAATATTGATATACGTAAACTACTCGACTTACAGCATTTTAATAGTTTATATCGCAAAGGAACCGACAAAATGGAAAAGAGTCTTTTTCAGTTTATCTGGAAATATTCAAAGAAAAATCAGTTGGCTCTATCAGCTCTTACGCTCCTGACGTTCCCAATTTTATACATTTCGCTAGAGTTACCCAAACGTATTATTAACGATGCGATTGGCGGCACAGGCGAAGATGTGTCTTTACTGGGCGTAACATTAAGTCAAACTGAATTTTTAATGATTCTTTGTGTTGGTTTTCTATTAGCCGTATTAGCTAATGGTCTATTAAAGATGAAGTTAAACACCATGAAAGGTGTATTGGCAGAACGATTGTTACGTCGTTTTCGTTTTCAACTTGTCACCCGCATTTTAAGATTTCCACGCTCGTATTTTCGCACGACAAGTCAAGGTGAATTAGTGTCGATGGTGACATCAGAAGCTGAACCGATGGGCTCTCTGATGGGGGATATGCTGTCACGCCCTATCCTTCAAGCTGGACAAATGTTAACAATTCTTGCCTTTCTATTTGCACAAAGCTTCTGGTTTGGTCTTGCTTCCATCACGTTAATACCTGTGCAGGCATGGATAATTCCCAAATTACAACGTCAAATTAACTTGTTGAATAAAGCCAGAATACAAGAAATTCGCAAACTGGCTGCAGATATTGGTGAAACAGCAGCTGGTGTCAGTGATATACGCATGAACGGCGGGATGCGTCACAGGCTGTCTTTGTTTTCTAATCGTTTAGGTAACTTATTCGGCATTCGTTTCGATATTTATCAAAAGAAATTCTTCATGAAGTTCCTCAACAACTTCATCAATCAATTAACGCCCTTCTTTTTCTACTCTGTTGGTGGTTATTTAGCGATTCAGGGTGAGATCACTGTCGGTGCTTTAGTCGCTGCACTTGCTGCTTACAAAGACCTATCATCCCCTTGGAAAGAGTTACTGACGTATTACAATCAAACTCAAGATATGGCACTGCGTTGGGAAGTAGTAACCGAACGTTTCTCATCCACAACATTAGTAAAAGACGCTTTATTTGATGGTGAACCCGATACACTCACAAGCCTTAACGGTGACATTGAGTTGAAGGGGATAACGGTACGAGATGAAGATGGCCATACCGTATTAGAAGATATTAATTTAACCATACCTAAAGGCGCGCGTGTAGGAATTAAGACAAATAACGAGGCTGCCGCGCTCGCGTTTGCAGATGTATTAACACGCGAGGTCATCCCACTGCGAGGGACTGTAAATATCGCGGGCCATAAGTTGAATGATTTACATCAAACAGTTGTCGCCAGTCGTATCGGATATGCCAACTCTAAACCGTACCTATTTCAAGGAACGCTTGGTGATAACTTATTGATGCCATTTAATTATGAGCCAATTCCGAGCACTGATACACCCATAGATATAGACAGTTGGAGAAAAGAGTCTGCGCGCGCTGGTAACAGTATTGACCCATTTGAAACAAACTGGATTGCTCCGGAAATGTCTGGTTTTCAATCCTGCGATGAGATCAAAGACTGGTGGTTCCAATTGGTTGAAGCAATGGGTACCGACGACACTATGGTTCGTAGGGGCTTAAGATCACGCCTTGATACAAACCTTCAACAAGAACTGGTCGAAGCGATTGTACGTTTGCGCCCTGAAATAGCGAAACGATTAGAAAAAGCGGGATTAAATGATATTGTACATGCTTATCATCCTGAAAAATTCAACCCAGTATCTCCTTTAGGTATTAACCTGCTTTATGCAATTCCGACAAAGGTACTCACACAGGTCGCGCTGTCGCAAGAGGATAACTTCGTCCAACTACTGCAAGACGAAGGGATTGCAGACTACCTTGCACACATGTCAGCCACTCTCATCGAAGGCCTTTCAGAAACATTTGGCACTGATGGTACAGATCACCCCTTATTTCGCCGCTTAAATATGGATGAAGCGCTTTATCATCGACTTAGAGTAATCGTAGCGAAAAGACGCTTAGTTGGGGATAGTGGCTTACCAGACGAAGACTTTGCATTAATGCTGACGGTATCTTTTGCGTTCTCCGCTGAACAGATTGGTCCTGTGTTTACAGACTCGTTCAAAGAGCACATTTTGCAGATCAGAATGAAGAACTCCACTGATATGGTGGAAAAATTCAATGGCCTGTTTAACTCAATAGACCCACAACAATACTTTCCGGTTATGTCGGTACTTGGCAATGCCATTTATGGTCGTATTTCCAGTTTGGCAGGTGCTCGAGAGAAGTTAATTGAGGATACCGTTGTCGATGTGTTAACCGAACATGGTCTAAGACGTTTAGTGGCACAATCCATCTATGATGTGACGACAACGCCGGGCGGCGATAACCTTGCGGCTGTATTTAAAGAGCGTGTCGCGTTCAGCCGAGCTGGTATCAAAAAACCCGATATTCTTATTCTTCGTAACGCATTGGCGAGTCACGATGGCGACGCTCGTGCGTTAATGCGTGAGCGCATTAGTACATTGATGCCCGACACCACCAAGATTTTCATTGAGAACCAATTCCACAACCCTGAGAACTATGATTTATATGTCGAAATTGTTGATGGACGTATTGACGGTATTGCACGTCAAGATGAGCTTCAAGATGACGATTCACGTCAAGACTTAAGACGTAAACTACGCGTGGTAGCGGAAACCGAGTTATTTGGTGGCCTTGATCGCAAGCAGCAACGTCTACTGGCATTTAGCGCGCAATGGTACAAAGCAAAATCGGGACAAGTTATATTTACAGCAGGAGAAGAAGCTGATGCGTCTTACTTGTGTGTAGAAGGTTCTTCTGGACTATATTGGCCAGAAAGCGCGGGCGAACAACGCTTAGTATCTGAAATTCTACCTGGACGATTGATTGGCGATTTAGCCGTCATTCATAAACAACCTCGTCTATTAAACTTAATTGCTTTAGAAGACTGTGTATTCTTAAGAATCGGTGCCAGCGAATTGTTAGCCGTTATCGAGAATGATGCCATGGTTGCCGCAAACCTGTTACGTTCCGTATCTGCACACTTGGCAGAAACGGCAACAAGCATGCGTTCAATGCGCACATTTGCGATGGAGCAAGGTATAGACTTCACTGAATTTGATAAACAAAATCAGGACTAAGCACGAAATGAATACCTGCTTTCTCCGCACTGCAGGTGTTCATTTTACTCAAACTCAAGGTACTCGGGTAACTGACTATTCAATGAATACCACGTCGCTTTTTGCGAAACCAAAACATGACTTATTTCTTTTGTTTTAGGGTCGTCATCTAATGAACCTAAACGTAAAACGATGTGCTTAGCATCCTCTTTTTTAGCATATATGTGTCTGGCACAATTTGGACAAAAATATCTATTTTTACCGGGCGATGATTCATAACATCCTAGTGCAGAATCACTACGTAAAAGAAAATCCTTGTCTCTAACAGCTGCTACACTCGAAAATGCAGCCCTGCGATCATGAATGGTTATTCACGTAAAATAGACCGAAATAGCTTACCGTTTGTCTCTTTGCTATACTCGGCCATCGACAAACACGCTGTGACGACAGTTACTTAAACTCTATTTACTCGGCATAACGACCGCATAAATACAAAGGCTTAACTTGGAATTATTAAACATTGACTGCCTTGGCAAACCGCTACGGCTGGAAGGCTCCCTAGCGGGCTGGCAACAAGTATTTTGGGACGACAAACTCGTATCGGTGATCAACGCCTCTAGTGAAAATGAGGGCAGTAAATCCCATGAGTTTGAACTCAGCCAGCACAGTGATGATGCACAAACACCAGCCAGCATTATCATCAAACTCACCACTGACCTGCTCTGGCAACCCTTTAAAATAGACTATACCTTGTATGTTAATGACCAGCTAATTAACCAAGGTCAACGCGACACAAAAGATATTGAACGACAAACCCCGCAACATCCTGTTGCCGTAAAGCAAAAATTTAGCTTGATTGGTTTAGGTTCGCTGGCATTAAAGTTATTAAAAAGTGCCAAGGTGATTAAGGTTGTGTTGGCAGGTGCCAGTCTAGCGGCTTATTCGTGGTTATTTTCATGGGAGTTCGCTCTCGCCTTAATTGCTTGTCTGGTGTTTCATGAATATGGCCATGTTAAAGCCATGAAATATTTTGGTATGAAAACCAAAGGCATCTACCTGATCCCGTTTATGGGTGGGTTAGCATTAGGCGATGATAAGATTAATACCCGCTGGCAAGATATAGTGATCTCTATTATGGGTCCCACCTTCGGCTTGATCATGTCGCTGTTGTCTCTTGTCGCCTACTGGATCACAGGCGAGATATTCTTTGCCGGACTGGCCAGTTTTAACGCCTTACTGAACCTATTTAACCTGTTACCGATCTTACCGCTCGATGGTGGTCATATTCTCAAAAGCATTAGCTTTTCGATGAACAGTATCGTAGGTTTAGTTGCTTGTATCGCTGGCGCTGTAGCAGGCATTTTCATTAGCTATAGCTTAGGTCTTGCCTTGCTTGGCTTCATGCTGTTAATTGGTAGCGTTGAGATCGTATTTGAATGGCGTAGTCGTCATCAGAGCCACCTATTGCCCCTCGATAAATACGGACAGCTGTTTTCAGCTATCTGGTATATAGCTACAGTAGGCGCACTTATTGGCGTAATTTGGTACTTTGCAGGTATGGGCGATGAGTTACTTTCCCTACCATTGCAGATATTACAAAGCTAATGTCCACCAGCCTATTGCGACTGATTTACTGCAATGGGCTGGTTATCGGTATTATTGTCACCCGCTAAAACAATCGTTTTATAGTAACCAAAGAACCAATGTATAACGCGTTATTCTAACTAGGTAGCACGCTTAAATATTTTGACCTATTCGCCACAGAACGCCAGATGGGTCTGTAATGCAAAAGTCTTTCGCTGCCCAAGGCTGAAGCTCAACTGGTGTTATTTTAATACCATATTTTTCTATAACACCACTTTCATGCATATGCGCCCACCAAGAATCTACGTCTTGAACAAGTATGTGCATCATGAAATTCTCCGCCTGTGATTCAGCGCAGTAATCTTGTAATAAAAAACTTACATGATCAAAATAAAAGTATGCAACACCGCCTCCTTCAGATCCAATCGTAAAGCCTATATCTTGGTAAAAACGTTTTGATATTTCAAAGTTCTTAGATGGAACAAATGCTTTAATTTCTGTTACTTTCAGATTACTCATGTGACTCCTTGTACACGTAACATCCTGTGAGGCTAATAATGCTGTTGGGTAAAATTCGTTTGAAGCTCTTGTTATGTATATTGCTCTAAATACTCGGTTATTGTGTATTTTTCTGTGAAGTATGGGCTAATCGGTAAATTAAGATTAAGTTTTTCAATATCTATAGCGCCAGAGCCATTACGTATTTCAAAATCGTCCCAATTTGTTTTGCAAACACGTTCAATAATTGAATTCTTATAAAGTAGATCTGCAAACTCCTCGGGTGTATAACCTTTTCTTTCTGCAATGATGTGTTGGCGTGAATCAATATTACTTTGGGACACTAATGTATAATAAAAATCAGCCACATCGAATACATGAACATACTGATTATAACCGATACTAGGCATTGCAACTGTAACAGATGAATTTTTCCAACCTTCAATAATACGACGCATTTGACACAAATTACCGCCATAAATAATGCTCGGGCAATAAACAACATGCCAATTTAAAGATAAAGAATCATGTATAGTTTTTTCGTCATCTTTGACCATTTCAAAAGGACGTAAGATGAAATCATTTAGCTCTTTTTCATTTGCATGACCAAATAGCCAAACACCTGAAGTATGTATTTTTTTTGCCGTTTTTGACGCAAAAAGGTTTAAATCTGAAAGTAGATCTCTCTCAATCCGGCTAATCTCTTCAGGCGTGTATCTTTTCCAATGTGCACGGGCACAATTAATTACCACATCAAAGCTCCCGTGCATTTCAGTATTTTTACTTGAAATATTTCTACTGTCACATTTATCGCTAGTACCATCTCGGCTATAGACATAAACATCAACACCTTTAGCTTTGAATAAGTCTCTTACATGACTTCCAACATATCCATTTGAACCTGCAATAAGTAATTTCATACTACCTCGGGAATTAGATTTACATATAACGCTTTGTAACCAGTTTATCTCTCTGGTGATTTTTGTTTCCAGTCAAAGCGTACCGCACTACCCGTTTTTACAAAATAGCTAGGCTCACCCCATTTGAGAGTTTCTTCCACCTCACCTAAATTGTGCTCATGAATAATGTCGAGCACCAAAGAACGAAGTTCCAGTAATATAATTTTTACGTGTTCAGGATAGCCGTCAAATTTTTCTTTAACTACAAGTTGCATTATAAACTTCCCTATTCATATAACGCCCTGTTAACTACATTTTGAAATTGGCAGTACTTCTGCGGTTTCTGTGTCTAGCATTTCCAAGACACTTTCAAAACCATGTATAGGCAGCCAACCTAATTTTTCCTGTGCTAACGATGAATCATAAACACGGTCTAAGGTTTCGGGTAACGGCCACCCTCGCAGTCCAAAAGCTGACGCTATTTCAGGGCACTTACTTGTAATAACTGAACTAGCATTGCTGTAAAGAGTCCCGCAATCTAATGAGTTAAACGGTGTTGTTCCTGAAATTATAAACCGAGTAAAACCACTTAAGTGATTTTCCACTGCACATAAATGAGCATTTGCTACGTCACGCGCATCTATACCACGAGTTAAGCGAAATATTGCCATTAAGTCAGCTGGTTCTGGAAAACACCTAGACATTTGTAACACTGTCACTGGAAGGTTGAACAGATTTGAAATTTCTTCGAGTTTGTTTTCGGCTACAATTTTGCTTTTGTGATAAATGGATTTAGGTTGAGGAGTAACTTGCTCGTTCACCCAACCAGCAGTGCCTTTAGGCGTTGAGGCATAACCATACAACGCAGTTGTACTGGTAAAAATGAAATGCTTAACGCCTGCTTTAATACCAGACAAAGCCAGTTTTTCGGTTGCATCTACATTGATAGACTGAAACTCTGAATCAGGTACTAAACCAACATGAGGAGCATGAAGAGCTGCTGTATGGATAACAACGTCGATATTATCAAGAGCTTCACTCATTAAGGCACTATCACGAATATCACCAACGAAATCAGCCGTTGAGCAAGGTGTTTTATCAATGCCAACGACATCATGTGTCCGCATTAACTTAATATAAATTGCACGCCCCACTCTACCCGCAGCGCCTGTTACCAATATTCTCATTTACTGTACCTTACTTATTATTGACCGCAAAGCAGCTAACGCCTCATTAACTGGCGTGTAGCTTAGTATTTTTGCGTTTGTTTGTCTTTTGCAAAACAATGACAGCCTTTTACGTGTCCGCGTTTAACGACTTGTTATACCAATTACCAATTACCAATTACCAATTACCAATTATTTAGGCTTTTCTTCATTTACAAGCATTGCCATATATTTTGTAAATCGTCTTTGCCTAGTTTCAGATTTTTTCGCGCTTGTTAAGCCGTATGCAATAACATAACGACTAGATTTATTGAGTGTTTCGAAGAATTCTTTTACTCTAGGTTGTTTATCCAATTCAGCTAAGAAATCTCCGGGTACTTGCATTTCACTTACCACATAAGCATTTCCCCAACGGCCATCAGCCTTCGCGGAACGAACATGAACAAGCCCTGATTCCTGCATACGGTTATCCTTCATTAAGCGTTCAACATGTTCAGTGTTTCTTTTAGACCAGTTACTTTTTACTTTTCTTGGAGTTATACGTTGCAGATAGGCTTCGTCATCAATCGATTTTTTCACGCCGTCAATCCACCCCCAACATAAAACCTCTATTACTAGATCATTCCAGTCAATACTTTGAATGCCAGTATGCTTCTTGAATATCTTCACCCACAGCTCTTTTTCACTAGCATGGTTCACCTTAAGCCATTGGTTAAGGTCTTTCGGTGAATCAAAAGTCATGATTTTAAATGCATCTACATCAAGCATATAGTAAAACTCTCTTCGGCATAAAGCTCAAATGATGGGTAAATATCAGTTGGTTAAAGTAAGCGACGTAGGAGCAAAAAACAACTGTTATTTGTCTTGATTAAACGGTACCAGCCAAGTGTAATTTATCCCGCTTGAACAACTTGTTATATTCAACTCTATCACCATGCCTTGAGAGCGTCTAGATGACTGTAAATACTCGTATTATTTGAGCCTAGTGATTTAATTGGTATTTTAAGAATGCGTTAATATGAATCACTTGATTAACTATAATCGTAATTTTTTTCACTCTGAACGCCTCATTTACGACGCTAAAAATATAATTTCTGTTTATAGAGGAGTGTCGTTACTTGCGTTACTTGCGTTATTTGCGGTACTTGGGGGGACTAGTCTTGAGTTAGATTGATTTAAGGGATGGCATATGACTGAAGGAAATAAACCTTTAAATATAACTCCAGCTTAAGCGGACAAAAAGTATTGGCTATAATTGTGGAGCGAAACGTAGCCAACTTTTTTGTTCTTTTTAGTGACTTGTTATAAGCAATTTACACTCAACAATGAATTCAGCTTCTCTTGGTTTTCATAACCACCAACAACAACCCGTTGACCGTTATGGGTTTCAATTATGGAACTAGAGAATTTGTCTATGGAGATATTTTTAACCTCTAACAATTTAGTTGAAAGGCTAGCTTCCCCACAGTCTAATGTAAGAGTATTAGTTGATGTATTAACTTGAGCAACCATCCCATTTTTTACTCTGTCAGATTTTAACAGGTTTCGTTTAAATTTAATGTAATGATGAGAAGTAACAAGAGTAAAGAAAACTATTGGAAGTAAAAACATGAATGATTGGAAAATAGCACCAAAGATCAGCATTGCTATAGAAGATCCAGCATAGACTTCAATTACAGGCTTTCTATATTTTTTCAACTCATTTAAAACATATGAGTCAGATGTTTTGAATTCATGCAGCACGCAACTTCCTATTGCTTATAACGCCCAATTAAGGTGTGAAGCACGCGACCACAACACTCAAACTAGGCGCCGTAATCACTAAACTAAACCCAAACCAAAAATGCCAAGCGTGCTGAATCACTCTTGAATTGTTTGTTAGCCTTATTCTATATCGAACAAAAACATAGACTTAAAACCACGACTAATACGATGTTGAATAGCTTCATGCAACTGGCTATGTAATTCATCAAATCTCTTTTTGTGGCTAATGACTTCGCCCATATTCTGCATATTACCACTGACAAAGTGATACAGCTGACTGTTCAATGCTGAAGAGACAACACTGATACTATCAAGATATTGATTCATTGACTCATAGTTTTTTATTGCGCTGTCATCTAGACGGACATTCCAGAAGCTAAGCTCACGGTTAGACTTATAAAGGCTTCTTCTCGCTTGGTACAAGTTGCCCCAAACATTATTGAGGTGCTCTACACGTTTGATTGATACGCTTTGATCTTCGACGACAACCCCAGGAGCTGGACATATATGATCATAATGAAAGCGCAGTTCATGTAGGTTTTCTTCAATTTCATCGATCGATGCGACATACCTCTTAGCCGCAATATATGAATCTTCTTTTCGTTTGTTGTTTAACCACTGAAAATAGGTATAGAAACCAAATGTAAAACCAAGAAAAGTGACGATTAGCGTACCAATATCAGTCCACTTTACTGAATCAAACATAGATTCGCGGTCAGTTACCCCAATAAAAAATCCAACGGCTATTAGATAGATCCCAGTAAGCCCAATAACTACTTTCTTCACTACTCAGAAACCTTAATGTGATGAATTCAAATATAAAACTAACGCCCGCCACAGCAGCGAGCAACTTGTTCCGAGTCCTGTTGCTGGCGCTTGTTATGCGCTGACACGGTTACACGCCTCGGTTTCTATTGATTTTAGGTTGGCGCAAAGCTCTGTGCCCGCTAAAGATATTAGTGATGGGCAATTATACAAGTCTAGCTTGGATAGATTGACCAGATGCTCGATGCCTGTGAGATTTTCCAGTTTTCTTGATGTTAGGTATAGCTGTTTGAGGTCGCTAATGCTGGAAATTGTCTCAAGATTCATATGCGGGTAATTTTGGATATTAAGTACCTCGATGGACGAAAGCTTAAGTAATGATGCCAACCCTTTAGACCATGTAATTAAAGCCACGCGTAGTTTATTGAAGTTGCCCAAATTGATTTTTTGAGATGTTTTGCACTGCAGTCCTAAAACTTCTAACTGTGGCAGAGACTCAATTACTTTCAGTCCTTTGGCCTCCCAACAATATATTTCCAGACTTTTTAGAAACGATAGACTTGAAAGGAATGAAATATCAGTAGCCTTAAAGCCAAAGGAGTCCGTTAGCCGTAGAGCATATATATTATTAGCTTTCATATAGGACGCAACATAATTAGACCAAGAACCTTTTAATATAAGGACCTTTCCAATTCCATGTTCATCATCCCTTATTTCAAAGTTACTCATATCTTCCTTTAGGAGTCATACCAACGCCCCGCTAAGAGGCGAGTAATAGTTGGCTAAAATGTGAAGCGAAGCGGAACCCAGCCAACTGTTACAAATCCTGCTTTAGCGGCTTGTTAGCCATTTTATACTCATCAAATACTTTTCTGAGATCAGCAAAAGGTATTAACTCTAGTTCTACAGGGTTATCAGGTAGCTTTTGATGATCAATATAACGAATATTCTTTACAACATCATACTCACCTAAAGCCATATCGAGTAATATATATGAACCAGCGATAAATACATTAGATTCCTGCTCGTTGAAATCTGGGTGATAAACGATTAAATCAAAGAAGCCATCTTCTACACGGAAATAAACCCAAACTTTAGAAACATCAAACTCTCTGCCAGCGTATTCTAATTTAAACCCTTCATAACCGTCTATTCTTGGGCGAAAAGCAATAATGGTAAATAATTCAAGCTCAGGAGCACTTTCGACTAATGACTCAATCTGAGGAAATGTATCAGAAATACCATCAGCGCTTATGATAAATTCTCTTTTACCATCCTTAACATGAGATATTTCATATGTAACCCCATCCTTATACGAAGTTAATTTCGATGATATTAGACCTAAAACTTTATATCCATCTTTATCAAATTCGAAAATAGTAGTTTCATTTTTAGCAAACCACTTCCAAAACTTCTGCTCTTTACTTTCCTTGGCAAATAATCCCATTGGTAACATCACAAGTAATATAGTTAATATAAATTTTTTCATCGGTGCCTGACTGAATGCCTAACGCCTGCATAACACGTTTGCTACGCAGATTTAACTGAATTTTACCGCCTTAATCACTGAAACTAAAGGCAAACCTACAACGCCGAATGTAGCAAATCGTGTTGATGCATTTGTTATGCGATTTTACTTAACGTAATTGACTATCTTTAATGCCACTTCCCTTGGGGTAAGATTACTGTTATCGATTGATTGTGTATTCTCGTGATTAATACCTAAAAACTTCATATTATTAAGCAAATTTGAAATCGTTGTTTGGCACGATAGTTTGTGTGATTGCTGTCTTTCTTCAGAAACTGAACGGTCTAAAATGACTTCAGCCTTTGGGCATAAATGGATTGGATACACTTCGATTTCGTTTTCAGCAAAAAAGTCGAGATATTTATTAATTTCTAGAGAATCACTTTCTGCGCAAGTCATATATGTCATTACAAGATGAGATACACCAATTGATTTCGCTTTGGCTAAAACAGTTCTTCTAATGCCATTAGTAAAGTCACTAAAATCTTTGTCACCAAACTCATCGTAAATCGCCAAGCTTAAATCAACAGCTAAATGATTATGAAGCAATTTATAGCCATAATGCTCATGTAAGTACTTTGCAACGGTTAATTTACCTGCTGCTGGAGCACCGTGAATCCAAATTAACTTCATATACGCACCTCATCCATTGAATCGCATAACGCCCTAATAATGGACAAAAATTGTTGGCTAAAATGTTGAGGAACGAAAACAGCCAACTGTTTTTTGTCCTTATTAATTAGCTTGTTAGCATTCTAGTCGACAAGCTTTGAGAGAAGAGTTTTAAAGTGTGCGTTGTTTGAATCAATTGCCTCTTTTAGCCCTTTGGTCCCCGTGCCATCACCAACTTCTGAATTTATAAGTTTAATGATATCGTATCTTATAACATTAAGTTTTGAACCAATATCCTCTGATACAAACCACTTTATCAAAGCTGTTTTATCACCACCAAGTTCATGAGACTTTCCTCTAAACTCTATCATTAAATCGACTATTTCAGAGTTTTTTAACTCTATTTCTTTAGATACATCATCACGAGATACAACATGTAATTTGTCCAATGATGCAATCATATTTTTCGTTGCATCAAGTAAGTTTGAATGAAACACATCATCGTTAACTGAAGGGTCAATGAGAGCGATTAAGGCAGAACGATATTCACTAACATATTTGATGTATTCTAATGCGGCATCTTTTTTTCGAGTTAAATTTAAATCATCTAAATGCTTTAGTCTATTGAATACTATTGCAATAAAAGCACCAATCATTGCCATAAATGGCGTGGTGTATTGAGGTATAAATGCACCGGTTAGTTGGCTTGAGATAAAACCAGCAACAAATACCAAGATAAGAACGAAAAATATTTCTTTTGTCGACATGTTATAAATACTCTAAATGACACTGAATTCTAAATAATGCTAACGTCCCAATTAAGCGGACTAAAATTGTGCGCCAAGCTTATTGAGGAGCGAAACATGGCGCACTGTTTAGTTCAGATTAAATTGCTTGTTAAGTGCCTTTTTGAGCAAGACTATTAATGGTAGATAGTTCAGCTTGCCACCAAAGTAACGCATCGGACAACTGTTCAAAAAGATCGTGCCCATCTAGAGTAAGGTTAATAGTGTTGTCTATAACATCAGCATTCCCTGCAGAATCGGTATCTATCAACTCACATTTATAAGTAATGAAATTAAGTTCATACTCTTTTAAAACAAGGTTTCTCGATTCATTAATAAATGTCCAAAAAATTTTAGGTTCAGGCTTATTTTGATTGATTTTAAGCCACCACTTTTCGATTACGGACTTATGAGTTATTGATAATTTAGAATCTACTTTGTGGAGGACATGACCGACCATTCGAAGTAGACAAATAGTAGAAACCCAATGCACTCGCAATTCTTCATCATTTAAAGCACCTTCCATTAAACGACATGACACCCAAGCGTCATCAAGAACTTTTTGGGATTTCATATAGCCTCCATTGGCACTTAACATTTGTATAGCAGGACTTCTCGATTTGCCAAATCAATTCACCGCTACAAAGTAAAATCAATCCTCTGAAAGCTAAAACTATACTTCAAATAGCGTAAATACTTCTTTCTGGAAAAATGAGCCGTCTTGTAAATTATAATAAAAACTCGCTATGTAACTGAGTATATTAACTTAATTTTTTAATAACAAGCGAAACAAGACTGTTTTCCTACAAACCGTGATTACAATTATAAGAATATGAATCGCACTGTGTATAACATCAGTTCAATGGAGTTATGTATATGCCAGCAAGTCCGTTCATGGAATCGTTCAGATCTGGGATGCGAGTAAAAGTGGTTATAAAAAAAGGCCTGTTACTCTAGGAGTAACAGGCCTTATGAAGTTAATCTAGTTTAGTACATCACTGCACTATCCTTAATTACTCTTCAGTAGCTTCTTCTGCGCTATCAGCAGCATCAGTTGGAGCAGCTGGAACTTCTGTTGGTGCTTCAGCATTTTCTGCATCAACAACAACTGCGTTCTCATCTTCTTCAACTTCATCGATACGTTGTAAACCAACAACGAGCTCATCTTCACCTGTACGGATTAGACGAACGCCTTGTGTGTTACGACCAACCATAGATACTTCAGAAGCACGTGTTCTTACTAGCGTGCCACCGTTAGTAATAAGCATTAGCTCATCACCGTCAAGTACCTGTGTTGCGCCAACAACTTTACCGTTACGCTCACTTACTTTAATTGAAACAACACCCTTAGTACCGCGACTCTTCGCAGGGTATTCTTCAAGTGCAGTACGCTTACCGTAACCGTTTTCAGTTGCCGTTAAGATTGCGCCATCGTTCTTCGGTACGATTAGAGAAACAACTTTTTGTTCGCCCTCTAATTTAATACCACGAACACCAGTCGCTGTACGGCCCATAGGACGTACACCTTTGAACTTGATTTCAGGTTTGCCATTCTCATCAAGAACAGGGTTACCTTCTTCGTCAAGTACAGGCGTTTCTTCAAACTCGCAGAAACGTACTACTTTACCTTCATCAGAGAACAACATAATGTCGTTAGTACCATCAGTGATATCAACACCAATTAGTTCATTCCCTTCATTCAGGTTAACCGCGATGATACCGCCAGCACGAGGCTTGCTGTATGCACTTAATGCAGTTTTCTTCACTGTACCGTTAGCTGTTGCCATGAAGACAAACTTGTCATCTTCAAACTCAGACACAGGTAGGATCGCAGTAATACGCTCACCTTCTTCCAGTGGTAGTAAGTTCACAATTGGCTTACCACGGGCTTGACGACTAGCTAATGGTAATTGATATACCTTCATCCAGTACAAGCGACCACGGCTTGAGAAGCACAGAATATGATCATGTGTATTAGCAACCAACAGACGTTCAATGAAATCTTCTTCTTTCATCTTCGTTGCTGACTTACCTTTACCGCCACGACGCTGTGCTTCGTAATCAGTAAGAGGTTGATACTTAACATAACCTTCGTGAGACAGTGTTACTACAACATCTTCACGTTCAATTAAGTCTTCTAAATTAATATCAGCACTGCTTGCAGAAATCTCAGTACGACGTTCGTCACCAAATGCATCTTTTGAAGCTTGTAGCTCTTCAGTGATCACTTCTAATAAACGCGAAGGCGTATTAAGGATGTACAATAGTTCTGCAATAGCATCAAGTAATTCTTTGTATTCGTTAAGAATTTTCTCGTGCTCTAGGCCTGTTAGTTTGTGTAAACGTAAGTCTAGGATTGCTTGTGCTTGTATTTCAGTTAAGAAATACGAACCTTCACGAATACCAAACTCTGGTTCTAACCACTCAGGACGTGCTGCGTCATCACCAGAACGCGCTAACATTGCAGCAACATCACCTAACTGCCAGCCGCGGCTGATCAAGGCTTGTTTTGCTTCTGCAGATGATGGAGATTGCTTAATTAAGGCAATGATTTCATCAATATTTGCTAATGCAATTGCTAACGACTCAAGGATATGAGCACGTTCACGCGCTTTACGCAGTTCAAATACAGTACGACGTGTAACAACTTCACGACGGTGACGTAAGAACGCATCTAGCATTTCTTTTAGCGTAAATATTTTTGGTTGGTTGTCGATCAATGCAACCATATTTATACCAAACACAACTTGCATTTGTGTTTGAGCATAAAGGTTGTTTAATACAACTTCACCAACAGCATCACGTTTAACTTCAACAACCATACGCATACCATCTTTATCAGATTCGTCGCGTAGTGCACTGATGCCTTCAATTTTCTTATCTTTAACAAACTCAGCAATACGTTCAATCAAACGTGCTTTGTTTACTTGATACGGTAGTTCGTGAACAATAATCGTTTCTCTGCCACGATCATTGGTTTCAATATCTGCGCGCGCACGGATATGAATTTTACCACGACCAGTACGGTAAGCTTGCTCAATGCCAGCTTTACCATTAATGATACCGTGTGTTGGGAAATCTGGGCCTGGAATGTATTCCATTAATTCTTCAAGACTTAGGTCTGGATTTTGAATTAATGCTAAACAACCATTAATCACCTCATTCAAGCTGTGAGGTGGGATGTTTGTTGCCATACCTACGGCAATACCTGACGCACCATTAACCAATAGGTTAGGAATACGTGTTGGCATAACTTCCGGGATGAATTCCGTACCATCATAGTTTGGTACGTAATCAACCGTTTCCTTGTCTAAATCTGCAAGTAATTCATGCGCAATTTTTGACATTCTGATTTCGGTATAACGCATTGCTGCTGCCGAATCACCATCAACAGAACCGAAGTTACCTTGACCATCAACAAGCATGTAGCGCAAAGAGAAAGGCTGCGCCATACGTACAATAGTGTCATAAACAGCTGTATCACCGTGTGGGTGATATTTACCGATTACATCACCAACAACACGTGCTGATTTTTTGTATGGTTTATTCCAGTCATTCTTCAATTCGTTCATCGCGAATAAAACGCGGCGGTGAACTGGTTTCAAACCATCGCGAACATCAGGAAGAGCACGACCTACAATTACGCTCATTGCGTAATCTAAATAAGAATTCTTTAATTCTTCTTCAATATTGATAGGTGTGATTTCTGTGGCTAAATTACTCATATAAGCCTTTACCCCTAAGTTTTAAAGTGCTTTCTATTATATTTTTAGAGATTCATTCTAACATAATATTTGCTAGCAAATACAATATATAAAAAAATTAACTCAGTTGAATACCATTTTATTAACTATTTATTGTTCGACCCATAAATAATACTTCTGAAATCATTTTATCGTTATATACTGTGCCCATATTTATTACTTTTCACCTTATTAATGTATCAAGAAGACTTTGTATGAATGTAGATAAACAGGAAATCGCTAAATTTGAAGCTATGGCCAGCCGTTGGTGGGATCCAGCTGGTGACTTCAAACCATTACATCAAATAAATCCATTACGCTTAGACTACATTGATGAACGCTGTGGCGGTCTATTTGGTAAGCGAGTACTTGATGTTGGTTGTGGTGGCGGAATATTAACAGAAAGTATGGCTCGCCGTGGTGCAAGCGCATTAGGTGTTGATATGGGTAAAGAACCCCTCAACGTTGCTAAGTTACACGCACTTGAGACTGGTACAGAAGTTGAATACCGTCAAGTGTTGATCGAACAACTTGCAGACGAACAGCCAAATAGCTTTGATGTTGTGACTTGTATGGAAATGTTAGAGCACGTTCCCGATCCAGGTTCAGTTATTAATGCGTGTATGCGTTTGGTTAAACCGGGTGGTCATGTATTCTTCTCGACAATCAATCGTAACTTAAAATCATACTTATTTATGATTGTTGGTGCAGAAAAGATATTAAAAATGATGCCTAACGGTACGCACGATCATAAGAAGTTTATCCGCCCATCAGAGCTATTGCATTGGGTTGATCAATCAGGTCTATACTGTCACCACATGACAGGCCTGCATTATGTACCCCTTGTTGACCAGTTCAAACTTGGCGATAATGTTGACGTTAACTATATGCTACATACACAGCTTATCGATTAATACGTCTATTTCACCTAACAGCGTCCGTTGTTAGGTGACCTTCTCTTCTGAGTTCGCTTCCTTTACCTATTACCTATTACCTATTACCTATTACCTATTACCTATTACCTATTACCTATTACCTATTACCTATTACCTATTACCTATTACCTATTACCTATTACCTATTACCTATTACCTATTACCTATTACCTATTACCTATTACCTATTACCTATTATTCACGATTTTAACGACTCACACCTAATTACCAAGAATATATGGTGAATTTCTCGCTTCCTTTTGGCCT
The DNA here is from genome assembly GCF_018219155.1 of Moritella sp. 24. Lineage (NCBI taxonomy): Bacteria > Pseudomonadati > Pseudomonadota > Gammaproteobacteria > Alteromonadales > Moritellaceae > Moritella > Moritella sp. 24. The sequence goes on from NZ_CP056123.1 coordinate 2,753,207, forward strand.
GTTAACTTCACGATAGATCTTCACTTTGTAGGTAATATGAAACCTCCTGCATACAAAATGACGTAATTGTTTGTAATTACAACCACCTCAAAAAATTATAAATTTGTACTTGCATGATAGTTTTGTAAACGAATTCGCTGTAAATATAATCAAAGTTTTTGAAGATCTTCACATAAGCTTGGCAACACTTTTTTTTCTTTTTTTTTTCACTTTAACTGTTGATTTTTGCTAACCGCAATTGATCACTGAGGCCAGAATGTAAGTCGCTACTAACTCATCAATTTATCCACATGTTGTTCCCTTTTCTGCCACTTGCCAAAAAATGATTATCACACTATCTTGTATGCATAATAACAAGCCAACACTATATATTGTGTATTAACGAATATATCAATACTAGTGATGGTAATGACAATCAGCGTTATAAGCATCTCCATTCGGGAGATATTCTTAACATTGTTTTAAGGTTAATCAGCTAAATGAATAAAAATTTACTAGTTACAAAGCGCAGCGGTAAAAAAGAAACAATCGATCTTGAAAAGATCCATCGCGTGATCAAATGGGCAGCCAAAGGGTTAGATAATGTATCTGTATCTCTGGTTGAATTAAAATCCCACATCCAGTTTTATGATGGTATTCGCACTGAAGATATACATGAAACCATGATCAAAGCTGCAGCGGACTTAATTAGTGAAGAGGCGCCAGATTACCAATATCTTGCTGCGCGTTTAGCTGTATTCCACCTACGTAAAAAAGCCTATGGCCAATTTGAGCCACCAGCGCTTTATGACCACGTAAAACTCAATGTTGATGCGCAGCGTTACGATGCACATCTACTTGCTGATTATACTGCTGAAGAATTTAAAGAAATGGAGATGTTTGTTGATCACTGGCGTGACATGAACTTCTCTTACGGTGCGATTAAACAGTTAGAAGGTAAATACCTACTACAAAACCGTATTTCTGGTGACATCTACGAAAGCCCACAGTTTTTATATATCCTAGTGGCAGCAAGCTTATTTGCGACTTACGATAAATCAACGCGTATGGACTACATTCGTCGTTTTTACGAAGCAACATCAAGCTTTAAAATTTCACTGCCAACGCCAATCATGGCTGGTGTTCGTACACCTACTCGTCAATTCAGCTCATGTGTATTGATTGAATGTGACGATAGCCTAGATTCTATCAATGCAGTGTCTAACTCTATTGTTAAATATGTATCGCAACGTGCTGGTATCGGCATCAATGCAGGTCGTATTCGTGCACTAGGTAGCTCTATCCGTGGCGGTGAAGCATTCCACACTGGTTGTATTCCATTCTACAAACACTTCCAAACAGCCGTTAAATCGTGCTCTCAAGGTGGTGTACGTGGTGGTGCGGCAACATTATTCTACCCACTATGGCATTTAGAAGTTGAATCACTTCTTGTACTTAAAAATAACCGTGGTGTTGAAGAAAACCGTGTACGTCATCTTGATTACGGCGTACAAATTAACCGTTTAATGTACCAACGTTTAATTGATAACAAAGACATTACCTTGTTCAGCCCATCAGATGTTGATGGTTTATATGACGCATTCTTCCAAGATCAGGACGAATTTGAACGTTTATATAACCTTTACGAACAAGACCCATCAATTCGTAAGCAATCAATTAAAGCAAGCGAGCTGTTTGCTTTAGTCATGCAAGAACGTGCAAGTACTGGCCGTATTTATATCCAAAACGTGGATCACTGTAATACACATAGCCCGTTCAACCCAGCTGTTGCACCGGTAAGACAAAGTAACTTATGTCTTGAAATTGCATTACCAACAAAACCAATGCAACACCCAGGTGATGAAGAAGGCGAAATTGCTTTATGTACATTATCGGCATTCAACCTTGGTGCGATTAAAGACTTAAGTGAATTAGAAAACCTTGCTGATTTAGCTGTACGTGCACTTGATAGCTTACTTGATTACCAAGACTATCCAATGCCAGCGGCAGAAAAGTCTACAATGGCGCGTCGTTCATTAGGCATAGGCGTGATTAACTACGCATACTACCTCGCTAAAAACGGCGTTAAATACTCAGACGGTAGTGCAAACAACTTAACGCATAGAACGTTTGAAGCAATTCAGTTCTATCTATTAAAAGCATCGATGAACCTGTCGAAAGAACAAGGTCCATGTTTAGCGTTTGATGAAACTACTTATTCACAAGGTATCTTACCGATTGATACGTATAAGTCTGCGTTAGATGAGATTTGTGATGAAGAATTGCACCTAGATTGGGAAACATTACGTAGCGAGATTAAAGAACACGGCTTACGTAACTCAACGCTAACTGCATTGATGCCATCAGAAACATCAAGCCAGATTTCAAATGCAACAAACGGTATTGAACCACCACGTGGTTTAATCAGTATTAAAGCAAGTAAAGACGGTATCTTGAAACAAGTTGTACCTGATTATGAAAATCTACGTGATAACTACGAACTACTTTGGAACATTCCAAGTAACACAGGTTATTTACAACTTGTTGGTTTGATGCAGAAATTCGTAGACCAAGCGATTTCATCTAACACAAACTATGATCCACAACGTTTCCCGGGACAAAAAGTACCGATGACAACGCTGTTAACAGACTTGATGTTAGCGTATAAGTACGGCTTAAAAACGCTTTACTACCATAACACACGTGACGGTGCATCAGACGTAGATGTAGTGAAGGAAGACGAGGGCTGTGAAGGCGGCGCATGTAAGATTTAAATAATCATATTACATACACCGAACTAACCTACACCCTTTCATTTTGGCAGCTTGGGCTGCCAATTTAATGTATACAATAGAGATGACCAATGAGTTACACTACTTTTTGCCAAACTAAAAATGATCAATTAAAAGAACCAATGTTTTTCGGCCAACCAGTTAACGTTGCCCGTTATGATCAACAAAAGCATGAAATTTTTGAAAAATTAATTGAACGTCAGTTATCGTTTTTTTGGCGTCCAGAAGAAGTTGATGTAAGTAAAGACCGTATTGATTATCAACAATTACCAGATCATGAAAAACATATTTTCATCAGTAATCTAAAATACCAAACTCTGTTAGACAGTATCCAAGGCCGTTCACCTAACGTTGCCTTTTTACCGCTTGTTTCATTACCTGAAGTTGAAACATGGATTGAGACATGGTCTTTCAGTGAAACTATTCACTCGCGTTCATACACGCACATCATTCGTAATATTGTAAATAATCCATCAGAAATATTTGATGATATCGTTGCGAATGACGAAATCTTAAGACGTGCAAAAGATATTGCGGGTTATTACGATGACTTGATCGATGCGACTCAAAAATTACACCAGTTTGGTGAAGGTACGCATGTTATTAACGGTGAAAAAGTTGTCGTTAGCCAACGTGCTGTAAAGAAAAAGCTATACCTAGCGATGGTATCAGTAAACGTACTTGAAGCGATTCGTTTCTATGTTAGTTTCGCTTGTTCTTTCGCCTTTGCTGAACGTGAATTGATGGAAGGTAACGCTAAAATCATCAAGCTTATTGCCCGTGATGAAGCGCTACATTTAACCAGCACACAGCATATTTTAAACTTGATGGCTGATGGTAAAGATGATCCTGAGATGCAAGAAATCTCAATTGAATGTTTCCAAGAAACGCAAAAAATCTTTACTGATGCAGCGCAACAAGAAAAAGACTGGGCTGAATATTTGTTCAAAGATGGTTCTATGATTGGCTTAAATAAAGACATTCTTGCTGATTACATTGAATACATTACTAATACACGTATGGCAGCAGTTGGTTTACCAATGGCGTTTGAAGTAAAAAGCAACCCATTACCGTGGATCAATGCTTGGTTAGTATCTGATAATGTACAAGTTGCACCACAAGAATCAGAAATCAGTTCATACTTAGTTGGTCAAATTAACGCAGAAATCAATCACGCAGATATTGGTACCTTCGTTCTATAATGTCGACTACGCTAACAACAAAATCAGGGTGCTATCAAGTTTCAACACAAGATAACTCCCTGCTTGATACACTTGAACGCACGGGTCATCAAGTTGAATACCAATGTCGCCAAGGCTATTGTGGTGCTTGTCGTACAACGATAAGCGCAGGTTCTGTCACCTATAATACAGATCCGTTAGCAGCCATTGCACCAGGTTCGATATTACCTTGCTGTTGCAAAGCAGATGGTGACATCACCTTAGATATAATCGCAACAATAACGGTTGCCGCATAATATGCTAGTTGTTTGCTAAAAATCACATCTAAATAGTCAATAAATTAAAAGCCTTAACAAGAAATACCATGTTAAGGCTTTTTCATATCGTGACCAACCATTCATTTTTTCATCGTTGAAAATTAAATTATCAGTACCTTAGAAGATAGAATGTGATTAACTTTGCAAAACCAGAAAACCTTACCCATACTCCTTTCAATAACGATAAGCACTTCAATAACGTAAACGCATAAGTACCGCTGCTTAAAACATAAGTACCACAGCTTACAAAGAGGACCACTTTATGTTAGATGATTTAGTTGGAATTGGGATGCGTCCAGCGCATTATGAACAACTTACCAATTCTCAAGTAGATATTGGCTGGTTAGAAGTACACAGCGAAAATCACTTCGAGGTTAACTCCGAAGCGACGTATTATTTAGATAAAGCCAGTGACCGCTATCCAATCAGTTTACACGGTGTCGGCTTAGCACTCTCTTCTAACGAGCTATTAGATACTATCCATGTTCATAATATCAAAAAACTTGTTGACCGTTATCAACCCTTTTGCATATCTGAACACTTAGGCTGGAGTCCTATCGCGGGCCAACATTATAGCGATGCATTACCGATCCCCTATACTGAAGAAAACCTCAAACACGTCATTAACCGTGTTGAACAAGTTCAAGCAATATTAGGTCAGGCTATCGCCATTGAAAATCCGGCCCGTTATAGCCAACATAAAAATAATACACTCTCAGAAACAGACTTTTTATCCGAATTACAATTAGCGACAAACTGTAAGATATTACTCGATATAAACAATGTGCATATCAGTAGTCATCAGCTTGATTTCAATCCATACGATTATTTAGCCTCGATACCAAGCAGTATTGTTAGCGAAATTCATCTATCGGGTAGCAGTAAACACCTTAAAGATAATCGGATCACCTTCGACCAAGAGCATGGGCAAAAGGTAACACCAGAAGTATGGCAACTGTTTGAATACTATTTACAACATAGCAATACCATACCGACGCTAATTGAATGGGATACCAATATTCCGCAACTTAACGAACTTTTACAAGAAGCACGCACAGCTCAAAAAATGATAGTGAAATCTCAACGTTTTAAAAATGCATGCTAAACAATCTAGGAACGACGAATAACAACCTATGACTGAATCTAAAAACCTGCAGCAACAAGGTTTGTCATAATTTGTTGATAAAAGTCAGCGGATGACCCCCGATATAAATTAAGCTCCTGATCCATCTCTTTAGGTCCATAGAGCGCATCATTTCGACCAGAGAAAAACATATGGTGATAACCACTCCCCTTTGGTGAACCTGACATTGTTTTTACATGTTGTTTATCCCCCGATAGAGACTGCGATTTCACCGTAGCATAACCATCATGTTTACCTTCCAGTAAGGTCACTAAATTAGCAACAAAAAGAGACTGTCCCCACGCTTTATTCCAACCATGAACTTGTGCAGCATAACTATAATAAGAAATTGAATTTAGTAACTCGAGTGATGGTGTTAGGAGCTGATTCCAGTACATTTCATTTAGCCCTGCGGCTCTGCGTAACTCATCCCAACTTTGCTCCCAAGTAACCCAAGAATAAGCTTTTCCTGTCATGTACTTTTTGGTCAATACAAGATTAGAGGCCAGAAACTGCTGAAATATATCAGCCTCTGTTTGTACAGCACGTTGATTTTCTGAAAGCACATAATGACTATTTTCATTTTTCCATAAACCAGCCATGATTTGGTTTTTTCCCAATTGCCAGAGTGGATTATTATCATAATCATGCCACTGCCAATTTTTGGTCATATGGCGTTGCGCATACATGGTATTTAAAAATACACTCGCCGACCAACTGCCCTCATTTTCACCCGCGATGGTAACAAGCGCAGCAACCTTACTGGCCATGCTATTCTTGGCATCACTATTCTCGATATCACTATTAATCACAGTGCTCTCACTGACATTACTCGCAATAAACTCACCGTCATCTACAGATAACTGAGTCAACATTCTCGCATCCTGACTGCCCTGCGACAGCCCTAGCAGAATAACCTTGTCTGCACCTGTATTATCCAATGCTTGTAACACGGTATGACGTAATGATTGAGCACGCACTAAGGATGATGAGAACGCTGGATTATCTGCTATAAATACTTGATTACCGCAGTCTTCTGATAATCGCTGTACAATTTCTTGACTAAAATAACGATAATAACCGCTCACATCGCGCTGTAATGAAGGCTCCACGACATTATAATTTCGAGGAGGTAAATCGAGTTCCTTATCCGGTACCCGCCAACTCAAACAATCTTGATCTTGGCCCAATTCATCCCACTGCCATTGCTGGCAATACTTTGCAGGGACTAATCGGTCACATTCTTCATCAGTAGCGGAAGAACACAAGGCCTTCATGCCCCAATGATGTGTTAATACCACGGGGTAATTAACGCGGCATTGCACTGCCGAGTTAGCACCAAATGAACACAATAACGTAAGGCCTAATCCAACCAACTTACATCGGTTTCTATTCACGTAAAATCCTATTAACTCGCCTGCTTGACTGGATATTTATTGTGATTAGTTTCTTGTTCATGCCCGTAACAAATACCATGACATATTTGTGATAACGCGTGTTCAAAACGACCATTACTACTGAGTTGATGAGGAATACGCAAAATAACCTCTACCGCATCTTTATTACCAGCTAGCACAAGGAACAAAGCGGTCGTATTAAAATAAGGAGGAATAAAAAAGACACTAGAACAGTTAAACCCTGCGGCACTATATTCATCAACATGAAGAAAACCTAAATTAGAAATAATAGCCGAAGTACGGTACTGCCCCGTTTCCTGACGCTTTGATGCGAGCTTATCATTGGACTTTTTCAACCATGACAAAGGTACCCAGTTTAATGCATTTAATGTTGGTATTCCGGCAAACTGAGGCATTCTTGCGTGTTCATTGTCAGCGATCTTTGATTTAATTTGCTGTCCCCAATCGGCAATAGTGGTGTCAGGTGAGGTCTGCATTAACAATCCCCCCGTTAAGTTACCTGTTGAGATAATATCGGCATCATGCATACGTAAGTCGACTGGAAGTTGAATACGAACGTCGGAATCAGAGTAGAGGTTGGCTAATTTAGCAATACTGATACCAGCGTTAGCAAGCACCTGCTTGTAGCTACCCGGTAAGGTTCGTCGCTGCCAAGATGATCCAAAGTCATGCCCAACTGGCACCCCCGTTGGTGCAGCTACCGTATCTTTAATTTTCTCACCAGGCACCGACGTGACTGATTTAGCTAAATCAACATCACGTACAAAACTATTATCCCCTTGTAGTGGCTGCTTACGTAGCGCACGTAATACTTCATCAGCGAATGTCTTGGTTCCTCGCCCATCCATTACCGCATGATGAGTTCTAAAAATAATATGATGCTTACCATGTGTTTCACCAAGCACCAGTAAGACTTCGCAACCCGTACTTGTTTTGACATCTAAAGGACGATTTAAAAATAACGCGCCTTCATCACTCATACCATCCCAGTTTAAACCGCGAATGACCTTCAATTCCGTTGTTTCACCAGCATCAGTCCAATGACTAAAACCAAGTTTTCCAGATAACTTAAGTCGTGATCCCTGTAGCGCAGTTGATGCTTTAACGACCGCCTGTTGCCACGCTGATATATCAATATCACCACGTCCTTCAAGCACCATTTGGTTAACCACGCAGGTTGCCGTTTCTTCTGCATTAAAATCATCACAACTGATATAAAATCGCTCTGTTGGTGAAAGTTTACGTTTAAACGTCATTGTTCCTCCTTGAACTATAAGACGGTTATGCTGCACTATCGACAGCGTTATTATCAGAAATATCGTCCTGCTTACTCTTTAACACTGAGGACTTAGGGGCTAATTTTCTAGAAATGAAAGCCGTTAACCATAGCCCCACATCTTGAATGAGCAGGTATACCGCAGGGACCAATAGCAAACTAACCAGCGTCGCAAACAATACCCCAAACGCCAGTGATATCGCCATTGGTATCAAAAATTGCGCTTGTAAGCTCGTTTCACTCATGATCGGAACTAATCCTATGAATGTGGTTAATGACGTCAAAATAATGGGCCGAAAACGACGTATTCCAGCACTTGTAATAGCGGTTTCTAATGGTTCACCTTGCCCTCGCTTTTCATTAATATAATCAATGAGTACTAAGTTATCGTTCACCACAATTCCACTCACGGCAACCATGCCAATAAAAGACCATAACGTGACGTCAACACCGAGTAATAAATGCCCTAATAACGACCCAACCAAACCAAACGGGATAGCAAACATCACCAATAAAGGTTGGGTGTAAGAGCTAAACAAAATAGCCATCACTAAATACATGGCGATCAAAGCCAACAAGTAGCTACTTGTTAAGATATCAACAAATTCAACAATGCTTTTTTGCTTACCCGCTTTCGACCATTTAACCGCGGTTGTGTCTGTTAATTGTTGTAAAAAAACCGCTTCAAGATCTGCAATCACAGCTTTCGTACTATTCTTCCCCGGGTCAACAAACGCTGAAACTGAAATAACTCTATTACGTTCATAACGTTTAATATTATGATCTGCTGACTTATAGCTCACATCAGCAATAGTAAATAGCGGTACACCTTCCCCGCTTGGTAATTGAATGTGCATATTTTCTAAATGCCACAATGAACTTGTCGCTTCTTTTGGATAGCGGACCTGTACTTTAACTTCATCTTCACCGCGCGGCATGCTTTGAACTTCTACACCTAAGTAAGCCTGCTGAACTTGCTGTCCTAACGCACTCAATGTTAAGCCCATATCTCTCGCGACTGGTTTTAAAGCAAGCTGGACTTGCCTTGAACTACGCTGTTGCGAATCTTGAATATCGTACACCCCTTCAAATTGGGCTAATACTTGTTTTAGTTTTTCAGATTGCGTCGCTAAATCACCCAGATCACGGCTCGATAATTCAATGTTGATATCAGCACTCGGAGGCGTAAGGTCTGACACAAAGCTTAATTCAATACTGTCTTCAATTTCACCAACCCGTTCACGCCAGCGATTAATAATGTCATGTCCTGACATCATGCGTTCGTTCGATACGGACAGTTCCAAATATACTCGGCCAATATGATCATCTGCCGCCGCTTGTGATTCTCGTGAATACTTACTCATGGGAGCTACAACAGCGTATACATGTGCAATGGCAGACTCTCCCTTTTCATCCGTCAGTTCTTGCTTTAATAGCAAAGCTTCCTGCTCTATTTTAAACAAGGCTTGTTTGGTTTTATCTGGATTACTGCCTTCGGCAAACGTCACATTCGCATACGCGATATCACCTTCAATCGCAGAAAATAGTACCGTACGTAGCCAGCCACTCGACAGCAAGGTTAAAGAAACAAAAAACAGCCCGAGAAAGCCAAGAATATAGCTCCAACGCCATCGAAGTACATGATCTAAAAAAGGCTTATATTGATGTATAACGAACAATTCTAGTGCCGCTGAAAATTTGGTTTGGATACGCTCTAACATCGCGCCAATGTATTTAATTGTCGCAATGAATCGGCTGCGATTAACAGTGCGAGAATGTTCACTGTCTTTGACTTCGTGACTTAAATGCGCAGGTAAGATAAACAGTGATTCAAATAATGAAAATAACAGCGTAGTGATAACAACGACTGGAATAACCTGCATTAATTTACCTTCCGGTCCCGGTAAAAACAGTAACGGTGTAAAGGCGATAACACTGGTTATAATGGCAAATGTGATGGGTTTAGCGACTTTGTACGCGCCCTCGATTGCGCCATTAACTCCTTTATTACCAGAGGCTTGTTCGGTAAAAATACTTTCACCAACAACAATTGCATCATCAACAACAATGCCAAGCACCAATAAAAAAGCGAATAAAGAAATGATGTTGATAGAACCATCAAATACAGGTAATAACCAAAATGCGCCCATAAACGAAATAGGGATACCTAAGCTCACCCAGAAAGACAAACGCCAATTTAAAAACAGCAACAAGATCACAAACAGTAAACATAGGCCACTAAACACATTATCCACCAGTAAGTCGATACGGCTCATAAACAGTTTTGAGTCATCTTGCCATACATATAAACTAACCCCCTCGGGCAAATAGGTTGCAGGACTCGCCACGTATTTATTAATCGCCTTTGCAACATCTATAATATTTTGTTCGCCAACGCGATATACATCCAAAGATACAGCACGTTGACCATCAAGTTGTGCCATCGTACCTTCATCACGAAATCCATCGGTAATCGTCGCGATATCACTTAATAAGATCCGCCCACCATCTTCATTCGCTTGCAGAATAATACTGGAAAAATCATCCGCACTCTCAATCTGCCCTAAGGTTTGAATGAGGATATCACCTTGCTCTGTTGCCAAGTTACCACCGGGTAAATCAAGCGCAGTCGCTTTCAGTGTATTAACAACATCTTCAAATTTTAAATTATACTGCGCCAAACTGTCTTCTGATAACGCAATGCTAATTTCGTAGGGACGTGTATTCTGTAATTCAATCACAGAGATGACGGGGTCTTCTAACAAATCTAAACGAATATTTTCAGCCAGACGCTTTAATGCCCACTCATCACCCGCACCAGAAATAATAAGTTTGGCAACGCGATAACGCTCTATGAGTTCACTCACAACTGGTTTTTCAACTTCATTAGGGAACGAGTTAATACTTTCAATTCTGGACTTAACTTCATCTAACACTGCTTTGGTACTGTAACCATCGGCAATATCAATGGTGGTATAACATGACCCGGAACTGGCAAAGGATGTTAAGTCGAGAGTGCCTTCAATATCATAAACAACCGCTTCAATACGAGTACAAACAACCGCCTCGACTTCTCGTGGCGCAGCGCCTGGATACAAGGTAGATATCGCAATACGCTCTAATGACACACCCGGTATTAATTCTTTACGAGTATCAGGTAATGCGAGCAACCCCAGCGCAATAATAACCATCATAATCAGGTTCGCTGCAACTCGATTATGGGCAAACCAAGTGATGAGTGCTTTCATGACTGACCCTCACTCTGTGCCATCGTCATTTTTTTATCCGCAACGACATCCTTATTATCCACACGACTAGACATTAAACGGATCACATTCAACTTCATGCCATCAACAGCAACATCAAGAGGGGTAAGTATTAGCTTATCTCCTTCTTCTAAACCGGCATTAATATAAACCTGCTCTTTTCCCTGATGTAACACATCGACAGTGACAATATTCAAACGTTGCTGTTCGTCTAACAGCCATACATGGTTATCATTGCGTAAAGCTAAACGAGGAATAATAACGATTTGCTCAAATTCACGTCCTGCAATTTCGGCGGTGACAAAGCGGCCCGGTTGTAAATATAATGGCTGTTCAGGATCATTCAACACCTCAGCAACAACATACTGTAATCGATTCTCTGCTAGCCCCCCTTCCGTTCCGGTAATCAAACCTTGCCATTGATAGTGCTTGTTATTGACCGTCACAGACAAGGTGACTTCAGGTTTTGTGACTGGCAGTTCCAAACCTGAATTCGTAGAAAACGCATTAACTTGAAGCGGTAAATCCATTAATGTCAGGTATTTATCCGCCACAGGCAAACGCACATGCATTTGGTCTAATGAGAATATCTCACCAATAATTTCACCCGAGTTTACAAGCTGTCCACGCCCAACAGATACGGATTTAACACGACCAGAGAAAGGGGCTTTAATAACGGTTCGTTCTAATTTTAAGTTAGCTAATCGTAAATCTGCTTGAGCCGATTTAACGCGACTTTTAGCATCGTTAAGCTGTGGAATATGACGAGCAAACTCGGTTGCATTACGTGATACACCACGACGGGCGACATGGGCTTTGGCTTTACTTTCAGCTAAATGTAATAACGCACCATCAACGGCCTGCTGCTTCTTAATGACTTCGAGCCGATAGGCTTCATCATCCATCGAAATCAGTACATCACCAGCATTGAAATAACCACCAGCAGTGAAGTTTTCGGCAACAGAATTCACTCTTGCCGTCACCTCTGAATTCAAATTAATCTGCGTTTTAGCTGCCACGATACCGCGACTAAAAATAGGAATCACCGCATTATCAAAGGCTACATTCATATAACGTACCGACGGAAAACGGTTTATCTCTGGTTTAATTTGACTCTGTGGTCTAATTACAGATAGCAACGTCATACAAATAAACGTGAAAGCAATAATGGAAAGCGGAATTGATACTTTTTTATAACGAACGAACAGTGCGCGCCCTTGCTGATAATAAGGTGTAAGCTTCATTTTAACTTGCTGGATATGACTCTGGATCTTAGTCGTCATCGTCAATTTTAGTTTATTTGGCTTACTTGGATTTTTTAACGCCACAACAGCTGTTGTATCTGGTAATACAGGTTTAGGATTCGCTATAGGCTGTTTTTCAGTCAGTAAATCACCTTGCAATAAGTGCTGCTTCCAACTCTGCATTGTCGCTTGAGTGACACCTATATCTTGTGCAATATAAGGGTGTAGTTTTAGCCCTAAAGATAGCTGTTCATGCCAGAGTAAGATACCTGTCGACACTGGGTAATTCTTAGTACCGATACCGCAGCACACCCACAGTTCATCTTGATTGATTGGCGGATTATTATCATCTTTCAATGGCCAGCTACCCAAGAAACTAAATGAACCAGCATAGAATTGACGTTCACTGACGTATTGATAAATCTGACGAACACCGCCCTCACCAATAAGTTTACCAATATGGGCTTGCCACCAAAGCTGCCAATGACTTTTGGCTTTAATTTGTTGCTTCACTTGCAACTGAATATCACGTGCCGCGATAGTGTTATTAAGCTGTACGTTGATACCTGAAGAACAATTACCCGTTTCAGGCATATTCGGCAATGCACCACGTAAGTTAACGGGATATAGCCAATAATATTCTTGCTGAGATGCGAGTAATTGGTCTGCAACCGCTCTGTTTAATGCCCAAAATAAGTAAATATTCAGAGCTACCTTGTGCTTCCTCGCTAATTTCTTAATCTCAAGTGTTTCACTCTGGCTAAAGTAAGCATTCACGATGGGCGCATCATTACTATATTGAGTCGTATCACTCTGGGATTGACTCGATGAACCTTGGAGAGCGCTTACTCGATTTGTCGCAGCATAATCAGGATACGTGGTTTTCCAGCGTATTTGCTTTGGTACTGTCGATTTCTGACCAGCAAATAACATTTTAATTTGCTGCCAATGTGAGGGGGCGCTTTTGTCTGCTGTTTTAGGCAGGTTTTCACACGGATAATCATGCTCACGTAGGATAGTCGTCAACCCACCTAGCCCATCCATTTGGCTGTGTGCAAATTCAAACCAGTTAATATCATCCGTGGTTTTTTTGAGTAACCCAACATTCATTCGGTCACCGATTCCAAACTCTTTACGCGCTTGAAACCACATCGCTATATAATCTTTTTTATGGCTACTACTCATCGGTTAGCTTCCTTGTTAACCAAACTGAATGCCTCGAACAAATCGAAACTGTTACTGTTACTGATTCTATTTTAATCTGCGCCTATCTTACGATTACCTTACGGTGATCTTACTATTACCTTACTATTACCTTACTATTACCTTACTATTACCTTAAATATGGGATTTACTCGACGTATGTTCCTACAGCGGTAATAACTAGAGCCTTGCAGGTTCTAAATACAACGGGTACGTAGTATCAAATTGACTGCGAGGATCATCATGATAACTCGCAATAAAATGTTTGCTCTTAAGCACCTTAGATCGGTATTGCTCAAGGATGCGTTGACGCGCATCAAGCGCTGGTAATCCGCAAACGAGCGCTTGATAATTCTGCGCTAAACAATCGTTATAAATATGCTGTAATAATCGAGAAAACAATTTTTCATTATCGTTAATCACGAGTAAGGTATGCAGTGATACATAACTTAATTTATCGCCCGCTTTCGGCAGCATCAAACCACCGAATACCTTAGAATACATATTATTAAATAAGCGTGCGACAGACATTAATTTACTGTAAGCCACAAAACGAGTTTGCTTAAAACTACTTTGATCCCAAATACCCGCCATAGCGACAAGTTTATTATCCTCGAACATCAAGTAATAATGATTAATTGTGAGTCCACGGTAATATTCATCACCATTTAATAATTTGATAAAATCATAATGCGGATAAAATTGTTTCGTCTTCGCTTGTTGTTCAAAAAATGCTTGCATCAACTCAATGTCATTATGTGTCGCATGCCGAATATTGTATTTATGTCGTGGACTTGGGCGTGGAGTGGTGAGATACAGCATGTGCGTCGTCATCTCACCAAAATCATAATACGTGGGAGTGATGCTTCGTCCGCTACCAATTGAATTTAATGACGCATCGTTATCACTCAGGATCACCGTCTGCATCCAATCAGCGCCCATCACTTTGCGATAACATTTCAGTAAATTAAATAAAGTACGACCACTTTTAAAATCGGGATGAATGCGTAAATCATTACCATAACGCACATCTTGACGCTTACCATTAACATAAACATCACGATGGCCAATACTGAATATAGCGGCAACACGTTCGCTGTCACGCTCGACAGCGACCCACACATCAGGTGTATTGGTCACAATTTTTGTCGCCATAAAAAAATCAGGAGTACGTTCAAAATTAATCGTTATTGCGCCAGACTGTGGCGTTGCTGCGATTAACGCAATCAACTCATCTGAATCACTTGCTTGTGCTGGCCTTGTATAGAATCGGCTTGCCATCTTTCTACCTCTACTTCATGAAGCGACATACGTAACGATACGCAACGAGTTGTATGCCGCTTGCCCAATAATGACGCCTTAACTATGCGGCTATCGCATCCAAAAATACGTTCGGTGTTTCAATATCCCAAAGTACTAATGGTTCAATTTTGATATTGCCGACAACCATACCGCGCGCTTCACAGCGTGAATAATAAAGGTCGCGAGCACTTTGACTACAACATACTTTTAATGCATCCAGCTGACCGAGATCCCTTGCTAATTGATAATGAAAGCAAGCGCTCAATTCAGCTTCTGCATTCACTGCAATTTGCTTCATTTCGAATTCAGTAATATCGGCATTTGCTTCACAGAGTAAAAGATAAAATGGCTTTTCATTTGAGCTACTCGTCGGTACAGCAAACAAGGTAATTGCGGCTAAGCATGGGTTATTATCTACGGTTTTCATGACTTCAAGTGCAATTTCGGGACTCATCTTCTCGCCAACCAGATCAATTCCATCTAAACGTCCTAAAAACTCAAAACACGGGCAATCTTGTAAAAAGCCACTCACACGTAATTTATCTTTCATTGCATACCGTAACAAACCACTACCTGTGGTTAGCACCGGACGAACGAGTTGATCTTTTTCAAGCTTCCAAGCAGGCAATACTTCTTCTGTTTCAAGATCAATAAACTCATAAAAATGACTACATATCGCTAATGGATATTGGTTTTGAAATGGAATGGTAACGACACCTTCTGTCGCCCATAACCCCTTACCCTGAAATTCCCCTTGCGGTAATAATCGCTGTAATTTATGAGCCCAAGTTGTTGACGAAGATGTATCCCAAGCACTGACTAATGCCAGTTTTGGCCAGATCTGCTGTAATAACTCTGCAGACACAGCACCTTTCCAGTGCAATAATAATTCAGCGACACGGTGGGATTTGGGACATTTCAATCCCGGTAATGCTGCATCTCGAGGTCCCCACTTGCCCGTTGCAAGTACAGAAACCAGTTCCAATTTATGCTTAATAATATTATCAAACAACGTCAGCGCAAATGTCGGGCTCCAGACTGACAGAAATGTTAATGATTTATCTGCAAGTAAATAACATAAGGTGGCAAATTGTGAATCATCTGAGGTATCAGCTAAAGAGACGCCTTCTGGTACTGAGCTTGTCAGCCCCATAAAGACACGCTTCCACCAGGGTAATAATTTCAAATCATCATTCACAGCACCTGAAATAGTACGTCGTAACTCAGTCGGCACCCAAGATAATGACCAATAATGCGAACCACTCAACATACCTGGATTGTTTTGATACATATCCATCATCCAAGGAGAAATAGCCGCATCCAGTTCATTCAAAAAAGATTGGGTATACGGGATCCATTTGATTTTAGAGGTTGAGCCACTCGTTGGTTGAAAGCGTTCATTTGCTTCCATACTTAACTCTTGGGGACTGCCAGATCTCGCCTTATCAATTTGAGCAGCCCAATCATCGTATTCAGTAATCGGCACTTTACGAATAAACTCTTCGTAAAATAGCTCGCTCGATAAATTATACCTTTTACCTGATACACTAGGAGCGATCACTTTTAACAATGAACTTAACTTTTCGCGTTGCACAGCTTGTGGCTGCGCGAGTGCTTTACAAAACTGCTTATAGCCTCGAGTACTCAAACTCTGTGCCGCTTTATGAGTAAGTTTGTTGCCTGCTTTACGAGTAATACGATTTAATAACGCCATCATTGCTCCTACTTCACTAAACGTCGAGTTAAACTAATGAGGCCTAAATCCCAATTGAGGTTGTTCTTTTGTAATTTTTTACGTATTGCTTTTTGTGCAAATGACGTAAACATCGATACGTTAATTTCACCAATACAAGGCAGTTCTTTACCTTCTCGCCAGCGAGGATTTCGCTCATCGAAAAAACCAATCTTAGGTACGCTTTGCTTCATTTCAGCGGTGATTTCCGCAACATCACCACGGAGTTTTTGATAATCACCACCAAAATCGAGAATTTGTTGTTTTGCGTCGTAATAACTTGGATAGAGATGCTGACAATACTGTTCAACGATAGGTGACAATTCATCAAACTTGCCTTGATGATGTGGGTAATGCTTAGGAAAGTTATTGGCTAATAATAAATACGTTTTATAGCCTTTAGAAATAAGTAACCAGAATAATGGCACTAGGGGTTCTCTTAATTTTTCTTTCAATAGGACTTTAACAAAACACATCATGCCTTTATTGGTTCCCCAATATTTACGCTCAATGATCGTATCGCCACTGAAAATACCTTTTACCTCTTTTCCTTTCAATGTGAAACGTAACGTTTTAAGCGTACTAAAACCAATAATACGTTTTGACTTAGTTTCTCGAATCAGTATTAAGCCATCTTTATCAGACAAGTCATCAATAAACGTAGAAAAATCAGCATTGTGGTAATACTGAATAAAGAGGGTATGCATTTCTTTTACTTCTTGTATAGAAAGGCGATCTAACTTGATGTAATTAGCAGATATTTTCTGTTTTTTAGTATCCATTTGAGATCCAATCCTTGGCAAATGTAAGAGAGTAAAATGTACCCTCATTTAATCTCAAGCCATCCTTAGCTTGACTGTCTTTCAGACTATCCCGTCAATAGGATTAAATCTGAAAGTAGAATTAATGTATCACTAAATTATGATCGCTAGAAGCAACTAACCTTATCGACATTTCATTATGAAAAGTCTTATAAACAGGTGATAAAGGTCAAAATAAATCACCCCGGCGATATAAGACGCCAAATGACAATCAATCGTAAGATTTATACACTGACACATTGAAATTAAAGCGTGT
This sequence comes from Moritella sp. 24, assembly GCF_018219155.1. Classification (NCBI taxonomy): domain Bacteria; kingdom Pseudomonadati; phylum Pseudomonadota; class Gammaproteobacteria; order Alteromonadales; family Moritellaceae; genus Moritella; species Moritella sp. 24. The sequence continues at coordinate 2,771,117 of NZ_CP056123.1, forward strand.
CGAACCGACAATTATATCTATAGAAAAGTGACCGTTCTCACAAGAAAACAATGGTCGATATAGAATAAAGATTCTAACCACTAAGCCTTTAGCATTAAGCACCACTACGACTCCTAGGCAAAGGCTTAATCGATGTTTAAGCCGCTATCATAGCGAGTATGTATAAGGCCAATAAATAGTTCATTAACATAACGATTTATTCTGCACGTGATTGTTTTCTTAATATCGCTTATCACTATGATTTATAATATGGGGTTGCTACAATTGAGCTATCGCTTACAGCACGCTTAATCAGTCCTATTTTTGTATATAGGTATTTAATTTATAAAGGAATATATCATGTCATCGAAGGTTTATTGTATTGCTCAGTTTTTACCAAAAGAAGGTCAAGAAGCAGCGTTATTCAAAATCCTACAAAATTTAGAACCTAACTCAACACGTGAAGATGGTTGTATCCAATATACAGTAACCCGTCAACTTGCTTCACCTTATGCTGAAGGTAAAAGTTTCCCAATTGCATTTAATGAAATATAGTCATCTAATGAAGCATTCGAGCAGCATTGTGAACGTGCCGAAATCAAGCACTTTTTTGAAACACAATGTGTGGCAGAAGCGGGATTAGTTGAAGACTTTAATGTGTGTATTTACACTGACGAGCCCGCTGATTTCACTCAATTATAAGATTGCAGTTATAAAGGCGTACAAAGAGAATGTATGCATAGCTTAGTGTTCAAACTGGCAATTCCAGCAAAGTTCAAACGACGCATCATTCTCTTCTTCACATTGCTGACACAGCCAGTCTGGTTCATCCGCTTTACTTTTTATATCCGTCATAATACGTTGCGCAACTTCAAACTCTTCATCATTGACCAACCAAAGTTCGACCCACGCATCCACAGCCGAGACTTCGCCAATCGCGCCAGATGAAAATTCATTTTTCAGTATCGTCTCAATACCATTCGCTTCAATAATATTTTTAACGTTGTTAACAAGAAAACCATTTTCATGTGTATAAATTAATTTCATCTTATTTACTCCATCATTTATTCAACGAAAGTTTATCTCTGGGTGCACCTTCATCACATTTCTTACAATCAAGCTCATACCCTAGCATTGATTGTCGTCCGTCGATTGTGATCACCCACGGTCGACAAAACCAAGGTGGATTGTGTCGGACATGCTGAAAATGATCACAAATCAATTCAGCTACCCAATCATCTTCTTCATCTTTATGATAACCAACAATAGGTTGTTTCATTTTTAAGTCCAATTCTGACATGACCAATAATCATGTGAAATAATGCTTACATTCATCACATTACCAAATAAATACAAAAAAACATATAACCCAAAATATGTTAAGAGTCATCTTATCCGACATTTCTTTACGCGGAATTATCACGTTAAACACGCAGAATGTTTGAGTAATAACGCTATTCTCAGTACAATAACCGCCTTATCTCGAAAATGTTAAGTAATTACACATAACAGCGCATTCATGCCAACTTTCATGAGTAAATACCACGTAATCGTATTAGTGCCATAAGTTAGGAATATAGAATGCTTGTTGAAACTTTAGTGCCTTTTATGGCTATTATTGCCGTTGCAACCTACGTACAAAGTATTGCTGGTTTTGCCTTGGGCATGATCGTCATGGGAACCGTCACCAGTTTTAATCTCGTGCCTATCGCGTTTACTTCCGTCGTCATTAGCACCGTGACATTAATGAATAGTATATTCATCATTAAAGGTTGTTTCTCACAACTAAACAGACGTATCGTCATACTCACGGTCGCAGGCATGCTGCCTGGTATGTTTATCGGCTTATATCTACTCGAATACCTAAGCGGCTCCTTTAATGAGATCTTACAAACCATACTCGGTATCGCTATTATCGGTGCGGGTATTAGTATGATCTTAAAGTCTCCACATAAAGAGCGCAAAGAATCCAAAAAATTCACTTTTTTATGTGCCGGTACTGCATCGGGTATTCTCAATGGTATGTTTAGTATGGGCGGACCACCTCTCGTTTATATCTTCTATCGCCAACCTTTTACGCTAAACCTTATTCGCTTATATCTATTAAGTATCTTTTTTGTCAGCTCAATTAGCCGCCTGACAATGGTTGGACTACGGGGAGAGCTAACCGCGGATATGCTTATTTTTTCAGCCGCTTGTATTCCCGTGGTACTCGGTGTGAGTTGGATTGCAAAACACTACCCACCGCCAATTAGTTTAGATACCATGCGCAAGTTCGCATTTTGTTTATTAATGGTTATCGGTTCAAGTTTACTTTATTAAATATTCACTATAATTACGTAGTTTTACCAGTTGTTTCTTCATAATGCAGACGCATATACTTGCGTACTTTTGGAGACAACTTGGTTAAGCCACTTTACTTATTTTTTCTTGCTGTAACACCATTCGTTGTAGAAGCTGAATCCTTCTATGAATATGAATATGAAGTGCAAGAGATCACGCTCGAATCTGATATTCCTGAAACAATATTGGAAATGCCGAGTAGTGAACAAGCTGCGTCTCCAGCTAAAAAATGGAATCATACCCTTCCGTTTTATGCCGAAGATATTGTAATGAATGGGTATGATTTACCACTTCCATTTGGTATCAGCTTCATCTACGCCAATGTGCAACAAGACATGATGCTCACCGATTTATCTGTTGGATTTCGCGATTCAGAAAAAGTAGATATCGATTTCGTCTCATTTGAAAATACGAAATCGAACACACATACCCCTCAGTTAAAACTAGATGCTTGGCTGTTTCCTTTTATGAATGTGTTTGCCACTATAGGTAAAGTGTCCGGCACTGTCGGAATTAACTTTACCATTGATGGTAATGATGCCTTACAACAGTTAAACATTGACTGCTCACAGATCAAAAATAAACCTGTATGCAATGCGCTTGGTGACAAAGCCCTGACAGTAGAAGACATCGAAGCTAACTTAACAGGGATGTCTTACAGCACTGGCATGATGTTTGTTGGCGGTTGGAACCATTACTTTATCTCTGTTCCCATTACATTTACTTGGACCAATATGGACCGCAGTGAAACCGAAGGCTATATATCCAATATTTTACCCCGCGTCGGTAAACAATTTCTATTTAATAACGGTTCAAGCTTATCTCTATATATCGGCACAAGTTATTTAAAAAGCCAGTTGACTCTGTCTGGCTCTCAGCCGATTCCAGGAACAGGAGAAAGCATTGATTATAAAATAAAACAAGAGAATGCGGATAAATGGATGGGCCTTGTGGGCGGTAATTATAGTTTAAATAAACGTTGGTCGCTGGCCTTTGAATATGGTGGTATTGGTGGTGATAGTCGTCAACAGTTTATTGCTAATCTATCTTATCGTTACTAATTACTTAGGATTATATGGATAAACTACGTAAGGATATGATTAAATAAAATAACTAGTTATATATTAGTAAATATTTCAATATCTTGCATTACTTTTATCGTCCCCCTAGAATGTTTACTCTTTTGGCTGCTCAGGCCAAACTTTTTCTTAGTAAGAAAAATATTAACATTCTGGATTGTTGGAATAAATGAAACTAAAAGTGCTTACGTTATTAATATTCTTTGCAACACTACTCATGTTCGCAAATGTATCACGTGCAGAATACCAACAAGAAGAGTTAATTTTAGAAGCCGACACGGCCATCCCCAAATTTGAAATAATCGATACAGCAAAGCAAAGTACATCACCATCGAAGCAATGGGAAAGCATGCTCCCCTTCTTTGCCCAAGACGTCATTATGAATGGCTATGATTTACCCCTACCGTTTGGGATAAGCCTCATTTATGCCAAGGTGAAACAGGACATGCGCCTGACAGATTTGTCACTTGGATTTAACGGTTCAGAAAAAGTCGACATCGAATTCATATCCTTTGATACGATCACATCAGATACCTCAACCCCGCATTTAAAACTAGATGCTTGGGTTTTACCATTTATGAATGTATTTGCCACGGTAGGTAAACTATCAGGTAGTGTAGATATCAACTTTTCCATTGACGGTAATAAAGCCTTAGATCAACTCGGTACTGATTGCTCTGCAAAAAGAAAACCGCTTGAGTGCTATCTACTGACTGATAAACGTATTGAAGTCGAAGAGCAGTCTAGCTTAGCTGGTACAGCTTATAGTGTCGGAACCGTGTTTGTCGGTGGCTGGAACAGTTATTTCATCGCCGTACCGATAACTTTCTCTTGGAGCAAGATGGATCGAGATACCAGTGGTTATGTCATCAATGTTCTACCTCGGGTTGGAAAAAAGTTTCAGCTCAATAACGGTTCAAGTTTTTCCCTGTATGCGGGTACTAGTTATTTAACCAGCCGATTAACGCTAACGGGCTCACAACCTATAGACGACTCGGGTGAGAATTTTGAATATCAAATAAAACAAGAAAATACAGATAAGTGGATGGGACTCGTCGGGGGTAACTACAGCATAAAAGAGGGCTGGTCATTAGCATTTGAATATGGTGGTATTGGTGGTATTAGTCGCCAACAATTTATTACTAACCTGACTTATCGCTACTAAGATAAATACAATACATTAATATACCTAGTGATACATTATTGAATATTTTCAACAGCTTGCATTAATTCTAGTGCACACCTAAAATACGCCATCTTTGTAATATCGACGACTTAATTGATGCTTATCATAGATACAACTGAGCATAAGATGTCGGTCGCTTTCTACTTATTTTTCACAGTTGTAAATTTACAATCACGCCGATTTATACCGCCAATACTCTGGAGTTAACTTGTTTAAACGAATTTACTTATCTGTGCTTATTCTCGCTCCGTTAGCGGCTACTGCAGATCCACTCATTCAATATCAACATTTACCAACAGATGTGGTAGATATGCCTTTCTTCGACACAGAAGAAAAAGCGAAGCAACGTACTGATGAATATAACAGTGCGATTGATGCGATTGATGATGCGATTGACAGCTGTAAAGAAGAAGCGGCATGTGAAAAGTTAAACCAACGTCAAAGCGATCTCGAGTATGCGATTGACGATCACCAAGAGAAGAATGGTTCTTCGATTACATCTTGGTTAGGCGGCCCAGCGTATACACCTGAAGTCGGCTTTATGCTTGCTGCTGGTGGTTTATTCTCATTTAGCACCAACCGAGAAGAACAAGATTTACAACGCTCAAGTGTCTCTTTATTTGCAGTTGGTACACAAGGCGATGCAGGCTTTGGTTACGGTATTCGCTCAAAGCAAAACCTATTCTTTAATAACAATGATACTCGATTCAGTGGTGCACTTACCTTTAGTGATGATGCCGAAAACTACTGGGGTATTGGTTATGACAAAGGTAAAGCACAAGATTCATCTGACGATACCTTAATGCGCAATACATCACTGACCTATGATGCCAACCTCTCATTCAAAAATGACTATGGTTTCTATTTTGGTCCTGCTTTACGTTTAAAATATTATCAAGCTGACGAAGATGAAATTCCCGAAACAGCCACACTAGATGATAATTTTAATGAATTTAAAGACAAGCCTTTATCTATCGGGTTAGGTGTAACACTAAACTATGATACGCGCGATGTGACCGTTAATGCGTGGGAAGGTCAGTATCTAAACTTTGAATATATCAATTATGGTTCTGTCATCGGTAGTGATAACGACTACCAAAAAGTACTACTTGATTACCGCTATTACCACAGCTTCAACCCAGGCCGTGTTGTTGCCGTATACAATGCGCTTCAGTGGAGTAAAGGTGACGTACCCTTCTACGATATGCCAACGTTAGGCGGTAGCTTTTCACTACGCGGATTGTACGCAGGTCGATTTAGAGATAACAATGCAATTGAACACACTGTGGAATATCGCCATACCTTCTTACGTAGCAACGGTAATTTATCTGCGCACGGTATGACGGTATGGGGCGGCATAGGATCGGTTGCTGGTGATGATTCAAGTTTGTATGAAAATATGCTCTACAGCTACGGTGTCGGTTATCGTTACGAATTACAACCACGCATGAATGTGCGCATAGATTTTGGCTTTAGTGCTGATGATAGCGGGTTCTTCCTGACATTCACTGAAGCTTTTTAAAGTACGACTGACAACGATTATAAATACAACTTAAAACAATACTTTTACTAGTTATTTTTTTTACAAATTACTATTTTGGACTTTTGCAATAAAATGAAATTAACAACACTTGCTTTATTAACCGCATTAACCGCGCCGCTTGCATTTGCAAACGACACGAGCATCACCACTTTAACGCCAGAAACATCGGCTGCAATAGAGGTCGACTCAAATAATGCTCCGTCATTTCCAGAGTCATTCAAGCCTCAAGGTGAAGCGTTATTAGGCTTACAGTCGCTTGAGTCTCAAGAACAAGCTATTCAAGAAGAACACTGGAGCGGTTTACCTTTCTTAGGAAAGAAAGCCCGTGAAATGGGTTATCAGCTGCCTATCCCGCTGGGTTTTAATGTTTTTTATAACAAGCAAGAAGTTGGTTATGTTGCACAAGATGACTTTAAATTAGGACTTAAAGGTTCTGGTAAAGGACTTATTGGTCGCATTGACGAAAATATTGTCATACCTGCTGAAGATGTTGATATTACGGGTGAAGATGAAAGTATTCAGCTTAAAGTCGATGCTTGGATCTTACCTTTCTGGAACGTTTATGGCTTAGTTGGCTATACCAAGGGGCATAAAGATATTAATATTAATCTTCAATCTCTTGGTATTCCTCTACCACTAACATTACCAATTGAATATGAAGCATATAATGTTGGTATTGGACAAGTGTTAGCAGGGCAAGTTGAGGTGATACCTGGTATGCACCCGTTTATATTTACTGGTGTAATGGCCTTTACCAATTCATGGACAACAACAACTGACAGTACCATTCAAACCTATATCGGCTCATTCCGTACAGGTCAACGCTACGCAGTTCCCGGTGGCCAATTGGCGGTAATGCTTGGTTATAACTACCAATTAATTAATCAAGATATCACAGGTAGCTACACATTCGATCTGGATAAAAATACATTAGACGTTGATTATGAGGTTAACCTTAAAAGTGCTGAAACAGGTAACATGTCTGTCAGTATGGTTTATGATTTCGGTCCAAAACAAGAGTGGAACATGTTCTTAGAATATGGGTTCTTAAACTGGAACCAAGTGATCTTCTCTATTGGTCGTCGTTTCTAATAAAACGACTAAATAAGCAAACAATAGATAATAAAAAGCCGCGGTTACTGAATCAGTAAATCGCGGCTTTTTAGTTCTTAGCTAAACACTCAAATAAGTCTAAACCTTATTTTGAGTTTTGCTCAGCTTTCTTCTTTGCTTTTTCTACGCGACGTTCATCAATGATATGTTTAATTTCACCACCAATGTGTGACTCACCACGTTTCTCAGCTAATTCCATTTGACGTTCACGTTCTGCAAAACGGCTACGTTGTGTATCAGATACTTGATCGTGGCAACGGTGACAACTCAGGCCTTTCACGTAATGTTCACTTTGCATTTCGTCTTGCGTTAACGGGTAACGACAAGCAAAACATTGATCACATTCGCCTTGCTCTAAATCGTGATTCACCGAAACACGCGCATCGAATACAAAACACTCACCTTCCCACATGGTTTCTTCTTTAGGCACTTCTTCAAGATACTTAAGAATACCGCCTTCCAAGTGATAAACTTCGTCAAAACCTTGCTCTTTTAAATAAGCAGTCGATTTTTCACAACGAATACCACCCGTACAATACATCGCTACTTTCTTGTGTTTTTCTTTATCTAAGTTGTTTTTCACATACTCAGGGAATTCACGGAAAGTGGCTGTATTCGGGTTTACAGCATTTTGGAATGTACCGATCTCAATTTCATAATCGTTACGAGTATCGATTAGAATCACTTCTGGATCAGAGATAAGTGCATTCCAATCTTTCGGTTGCACGTAAGTACCAACAACTTGGTTAGGGTCGATACCTTCAACACCCATAGTTACGATTTCTTTTTTCAACTTCACCTTAGTACGTAAGAACGGGTTCTCATCGTTATAAGATTGTTTGAAAGAGATTTCACCCAAACTTGGGTCTTGAGATAAAAAGCTTAATACAGCATCAATACCTGCTTGTGGCCCAGCAATTGTACCGTTGATACCCTCAGCCGCTAATAACAGCGTACCGCGAACATCTTGGCTTTCCATTTTTGCTAATAAAGGCGCGCGTAACGCTTCGAAGTTTTCTAAACGTACGAATTTGTATAATGCACAAACTGTGATTTGAGCGGTATTATTGGTAGTAATTGGTGCTGACATTTGGTTATTCCCCATTGAGCTAACTGGAACGTAAATCCAGAGCTGTAGATTAAGGCGGCGATGGTAACAGAAATACGATATAGCGGCCACTAAAATTGATCTAGATCAACAATCAGCATGGCGACGCCCCTAACCCAACGTCAAAAACTATACTTTGTAGGTACAAAGTTCGTGAATTTAAAATATCTGGCACAGTTATTGATTGACTCATTGTAAGACTCGCTCATTCAGGATGACGATTATGATGACAAACCCGCAATTAACCCGATTTATTGAGCGTAATAGACTCGATACGACTTATTTAACCGATGCTGCAAAATGGTACACAGGCCTCATATCTGCAATCAGAGCGCACCAGTATAGTGCAGTAGAGAGTACTATGGAGAGTTCTAGTGAGAGTTCTAGTGAGAGTACTATTGAGAGTAATCTGGGCAGTAGTTCAGTAATATCTGGACGAGGTAATAATAAACAAACACCTGTTTTACTTGGTATTAATGGTTGCCAAGGTTCAGGTAAGTCAACACTCGCTGATTATCTCGCTACCTACTTAACCAGTGAATATAAAATGAATGTCGCAGTGCTTTCTCTGGATGATTTTTACTATAGCCACCAGCAACGTAAAAACCTATCTGAACATGAACATCATTTACTACAAACTCGTGGCGTACCTGGCACACATAATTTATCTCTCGCACACGACACACTAGATAAACTGCAATCCGCAGATCATAAATCAGCACCTGTTGCACTGCCTCGCTTTAATAAAACAACCGACAACCCTTACCCCGAGTCGGAATGGCCCATGGTTCACGGACCTGTCGATGTCATCATCTTGGAGGGATGGTGCTTAGGCGTACAAGCTCAAACAGATGAAGCACTATTAGACCCCGTCAACAGACTTGAAGCGACAAAAGACAAATACGGTATTTGGCGCCGCTATGTGAACCATCAGATCAAACATCACTACGCTGCACTTTATGAACGACTCGATATGTTAGTCATGCTTAAAGCACCAAGTTTCGATATTGTTTATCAATGGCGATTAGCGCAGGAGACAAAATTAAAACAACAAACACTCACGCTTAGTTCCCCACTGAACCGTGTCATGAACGAATCAGAAATAAAACTGTTCACCGCTTACTTTCAACGGGTCACCGAACATGGGTTAACAACACTGCCCGCTTTATGTAACTGGGTGTTTGAATTAGATGCTAACCGTAATATGGTTCATTCATATACGCCCCAATCAATACAGCTTGATCAATACCCAGCCATTTTTACCGATCTTGATGGTACCTTGCTCGATCATGATAACTACAGTTTTACCCCTGCTTTAAATACATTGGCCGAATTAAAGCAGGCTGCAATACCCGTGATCCCCAATACCAGTAAAACCTATGCCGAATTACTCGTTCTAAGAAAAAAACTTGATTTAAAAGGGCCATTTATTGTTGAAAATGGGGCTGCTATTTATATACCAGTTAACTATTTTAGCCATCAACCTATCGGCACAATACAACAAGATGGTTACTGGGTTAAATCCCTTGTTCATTCACGCGAACATTGGTTATCGCTACTACAAACGGTTCCGACACAACAGACAGCGTTATTCACAAGTATGCATACAATGACACTTAACGACATTGTTGATGCGACAGGATTAGATAAGGAAAGTGCTGCCCTTGCAAGTCAACGACAATATGGCGAGCCTGTACTCTGGAAAGGTAATGCAGCACAAAAACAAATATTCATTCAACACTTAAAAAAACAAGGGGCGACGATCTTAGAGGGTGGACGTTTCTTGCATGTTTGCGGCGATTGTAACAAAGGTAAAGCAATGGGCTGGTTAATGAATCAGTTTAAATTATTTCATCCACAGCAAACACCCTACTCTATTGCTCTCGGTGACGGTAACAATGATATTGCCATGTTAGAAGCTGCGCAATATGCCGCCATCATTTTATCACCAGCACATATCCCTCCAAAATTAAAACGTAAACAAGGCCTCATCACCAGCAAGTACACAGGGCCAACAGGATGGGCAGAAGTGTTAGCGAAGTTATTACCCAAACTACGGCCTAATCTGTCATCCAAATTATTACCGACAGTATCACCAGAGCTTGAGCTAACAACGGTTTAATTTTTGAAGCATTAAATTCACCACTTAGATGCAAATATTAAGGAAGATTTATCATGGCTGATTTCTATCAAAATGGTGTTATTACAACACTGCATAACCTAAATCAACGTCCATTAGAAGCAATGGAAGCAGAACTCACTGAGTTTTCAAAATCTCGCCCAATGTCGTTAATTCTACCTTCATTATTTTCGGAATTAGAAGGCGAAGCATTGCCTAATATTATTAATCATTTACAAGATGTACCGTATTTAAACGAGATCGTCATTGGTTTAGATCGCGCGAATGAAGCACAATACAAACATGCGTTAAAATTCTTCGGCGCATTGCCACAACATCACCGTATTTTATGGAATGATGGCCCTCGCCTGCAAGCACTTGATGCCGAACTAGCCGAGCTTGGCTTAGCACCCAAAGAATTAGGCAAAGGCCGTAACGTCTGGTATTGCATGGGTTACACACTTGCATCTGGAAAGTCAGAATCGGTGGCGTTACATGATTGCGATATTCTAACCTACGACAGATCACTGCTCGCACGTTTGATTTATCCCGTTGCTAATCCGCAATTTAACTATGAATTTTGTAAAGGTTTTTATGCCCGCGTTGCTGACGGTAAGATTAACGGCAGGGTTTCTCGATTATTAATCACGCCTTTATTACGTTCGCTAAAACGCGTTGTCGGCCATAACGATTACCTTGAATACATGGACAGCTTCCGTTATCCGCTCGCCGGTGAGTTCTCATTCCGTAAAGACGTACTTAACGATATTCGCATCCCAAGTGACTGGGGTTTAGAGATTGGCGTATTATCAGAAATGCACCGTAATTATTCTCACAATCGATTATGCCAAGCCGATATTGCTGATGTTTACGATCACAAACATCAAGACCTGTCGTTAGATAACGAAGATGGTGGCTTATCAAAAATGTCGATTGATATTACCAAGGCATTTTTCCGTAAACTGGCGACCCAAGGTCATACCTTTACCAACGAAAATTTCCGCACAATCAAAGCGACTTATTACCGTATTGCCCTCGATTTTGTTGAAACCTATTATAACGATGCCGTAATGAATGGCCTGACACTCGATATTCATTCAGAAGAAGAAGCCGTCGAAATGTTCGCTCAAAACATCATGACAGCCGGACAAAACTTCCTCGAAAATCCAATGGAAAAACCCTTTATGCCAAGTTGGAACCGCGTTATTTCAGCCATGCCAGACGTATTAGAACGCCTTAAAGAAGCGGTAGAGTTAGATAGAGCTGACTTCATAGCTCAATAATGAACCGTTATACCTTGTATCGGCGGCCTATATTGCCGTCGCAAACATAGCTAACTGATGGCATGGATGGTGATAAAAATGATGATGTTAAATCCAAACGATGATTTACAAGTACAACAAAAATCGCACCGACAACTAAAACAACGATTAGAACAGCAGCTAAACACGATCTACGCCGAAATTAATTTATCCGTGACAGTAGAAGATTTAGCAACAGAGCTGATTGATACAATGCGACTCACTGAACAATGCCATACACCGACACCACAAGTTAACCATTGGTCAGAAAAAGATACGGTATTGATAACCTATGGCGACAGTATCCTCAATCAAGATGAAAAACCGCTACAGACATTGCATCACTTTCTACAAAATTACTGCGCAGATACAATTAATAGCGTACATATTTTGCCATTTTTCCCCTATAGCAGCGATGATGGGTTTTCCGTCATTGATTACGCCAGCGTCAATGAATCACTAGGTGACTGGGATGATATTAAAAAAATTGCACAAAGCCACCACCTGATGTCTGACTTAGTCATCAATCACTGCTCTAGTCGCAGTAAATGGTTTGATAATTTCATCCGTGGAAAAGGCACTGGGCATGATTATTTTTATACTGCCGCAACCTACTCAATGTCGAACACAGCTGTCTCAGTTGATAGTGATAAAGATAAAGATAAAGATCAAATCAATATAGAAGCCGTCGTCAGACCACGAACGTCCCCCTTATTCAGACGCACGACGACATCATCAGGAGATCAGCAAGTATGGTGTACCTTTAGCCATGACCAAGTCGATTTGGATTTCACCAATCCTAAAGTGCTGCTCAGCTTCGTGTCTATTATCCGCCAGTACTTAGATAATGGCGTAAAAATATTTCGCCTCGATGCCATCGCCTTCCTGTGGAAAAAGGCGAGTACCCCTTGCATTAACTTACCCGAAACACATGAAATGGTGCGTTTACTCCGTACCTTAATCGAACATGCACGTGCCGACGCCGTTATCATTACCGAGACAAATATTCCTAACAAAGAAAACCTGACTTATTTTGGCAATGGTAACGAAGCGCACTGTATTTACAATTTCGCCCTGCCACCCTTATTAGTCAATACGTTAATCACAGGTAATTGCCACTACTTAAAACAGTGGATGATGAGTATGCCTCCAGCACAAAATGGCACAGCTTATTTTAACTTTATCGCCTCACACGATGGTATCGGCTTACGACCAACAGAAGGTTTATTGTCAGAGAAAGAAATAAATAAGTTAGTCACCACAATGCAAGCATTCGGAGGCCAAATATCTTGGCGTACAGTAACGGCCAATAATAGTGCGCCCAAAAATGCACAAGCAGAGCAAGAACGTAAGCCTTATGAACTAAATATCACCCTGTATGATGCACTGCAAGGAACAACCGCTGGTAAAGATGAATGGGGACATGCGCGTTTCATCTGTGCACACACGATAATGTTCGCTCTCGAAGGTATTCCGGGGATCTACATTCATAGTTTACTCGGCACCAGTAATGATTATAAAAAGCGAGAGCACACCAGCCATAACCGCTCCATCAATCGACATCGCTGGTCACTTAGTTCACTCACCGACAAACTTGATAACCCCGATAGTCAACATGCACGCTCATTACATGACATCAATCACCTGATCACATTACGAACTGCGCAGCCGGCATTTCATCCGAATGCGACTCAGTTTACTTTACAGCTAGGTGAAAAAATATTTGGATTTTGGCGACAAAGTATAGACCGTAGCCAAAGTATATTTTGCATCAGTAATATCTCTGATACACCACTAACATTGCCACTCGCGAGTGTAAATTTGATCAGCAGCGACTTTTGGTATGATTTAATTACTGGCGATACAATCGAGGATATTTGCCAAATATTAATACTCAAACCCTATCAAACCTTGTGGTTGAGCAACCGTTAAAATCAGCCTTGTAGTACCGTAATAAAAAGTAATATTGAACTATAACCAAACTATAACCGAACTGTAACCGAACTATAATTGAGCGATAATTGAACTATACTCTGGTTTGATATTCCTATATTTTCCAGCAGGAGGATAGTGTAATGAGAGTTACATCCTATATCTTAAGTTCAATATTACTTTGTACAGCCTATACCGCCAACGTGAGTGCCGACGACAAATCAGAGCGTTTAATCAAAGATGCACTGAGTGCTGCCCCTATCGCACTTCGCGATAAAGTGACCGTTGTTGGCTGGGATAAGACCGTCCTTAAAAAAGGAACCAGCAATTATACTTGCTTTCCCACGCCCCCACATCTAACAGGTAAGGCACCAATGTGTATGGATGGTCCTTGGATGGCATGGGCTGATGCTTGGATGAACAAAAAACCATTCCAAGCTAAAGCAATGGGGATCTCGTACATGCTAGCGGGTGATGAAGGCGCAAGTAATATAGACCCATATGCCAAAGGAAAAACAAGTGATAATCAGTGGGTCAAAGAAGGTCCGCATTTAATGATTATAACCCCTGATAAGGCCTTACTCGATTCACTCCCCACTGACCCACATAATGGTGGACCCTATGTGATGTGGAAAGGCACACCGTATGTTCATATTATGATCCCTGTTAACACGCAAAAATAGCGAGAACTTAATACAAGGGTTATCTCTAGATAGCCCTACACTGTCAAAATTTACTTAAGCCCCCCTGAATTAACAGCCGTTAAAATAGTCTAAATCACCACATCGAAAGCGTAATAATAACAAAACAGTTAATATCACAACTTTTAACGCTAGATTAACGCACATCACAAATAGATACATTTACACCTTCAAATGTAACTTCCGATTGAAACCAAGTGATTTTTAAAGTATTTAAACTAGTTAAAAAACGTTTCGATTGGTGACGCAACGAACAAAATGTAACTTTTTTTAAACATTTTAACTTTCGAATGGTGATAATTCTATCTACATCACGTTTCGTTTGTATAATCTCCCTTATTATCTCGCCATCACTTTAGTCGTAGGAAGGTTAACAATGAAAAGATTGATTGCTCATCGCGGAATGTCATCACTGGCACCGGAAAATACATTAGCCGCATTCTCTTTATGCAAAGCGCATAATATTCAGTGGTTCGAATGTGACGTCGATATTTTAAAGGACGGTACAATTATTGTTTCACATGACGATACATTAGATCGTTGTACCGATAAGAGTGGTCAACTGTGTAAAATTAGTCACGCAGATATCGAAAATATCGATGCTGGTAGCTGGTTTGCTGATGAATTCATTGGTGAAAAATTACCTACACTAAAAGAACTAATCTCGCTCGCAAATGAACTTGAATTAAACATGAACATTGAAATCAAATCATGTGCAGCAAGTGCAGAGTTAAGTTACACCCTCATTGATAATTTAATTCTTGGCTTAAAAGATCTAAACCCTGAGCGCGAATTAATCGTATCAAGTTTTAACCACCTTGCATTAACAGAATTCAAACGCCGTAGTCCAGAAACTCAAGTTGCTTGCTTGTTTGAAAGCCATACCTTGTGGGATGACTGGAACTCTATTTTAGATTGGTGTAATGCTGATTACATCCATCCAGAAGACAAAGGCTTAACACAAGAAATGGTACACAAATTTAAAGCCGCTGGTTTTAAAGTTAACGTGTGGACAGTCAATGATCTTGCGCGTGCTAATCAATTATTCAACTGGGGTGTTGACGGTATATGTACTGATAACGCTCATAAATTCCCATCAAAATATAAAGTAGGAAGTAATAAGTAATGAGTTTATTAGAAAAAATTGGCTTTGACTCTAAAAGTCGCTTTTACGGTTTCTTATCTGTCGTATTATCAGGACAAATAATTTACTCAGCATTCGAAGCATTTAAAGGTACTTTCTACAATCTATTGTTAGAAGTATTGAACATCGACAATACACAGATGGGTGTATTATTTACCTTAATCGGTTCTGCGATGTTCTTTTACATTCCTGCAGGTTGGGTAAATAACCGTTTTTCAGTACGCTCAATCTTAATGACCAGTATGTTCATTCGATTCTTGAGTATGATGGCGATTATCATCTTCCAACCTGAATTTACTTACTTGGTTATCATTGCCGGACTATGGGGCCTGATTGACGCAATCTTCTGGCCTGCAGTTGTGAATGGCGTTAACTTAATGTCAGGTGATAACAACAAAGGTATGGCTTTTGGTTTACTAGAGTCTATCCGTCGTGCAACAGAAATGAGCATGAACGCAATTATCGTTGGTATCATGGCGTTAGTAAGTGGTTCAATCTTGATTTTCCAAGGTGCTATCGTATTCTACACGCTACTTATCCTGCCAATGATCTTCTGTGTATGGAAATTTGTTCCAGACAATCAATTAGAAGTTAAAGCTGGCGAAAGTAAAAACAAAGCAGCATTACAAGGTTTATTCTACGTATTGAAAATGCCTACTGTATGGTTAGCTGCACTTACATCGTTAACGGTTTACTGGACTTACATTACACTTATCTACACGGTACCGTACCTACAAGCTGTATTTGGTTTAACAACTGCAGAAGCGGCTATTTTCGGTATTATTAATACGGGTGCAATGGGTGTTGTTGCTGGTTTAGTTGCTGGTTCAATTGCAGATTTTGTATTCAAGTCATCGATTAAAATGATGTTATGCGCACTGGGCTTAACTGTTCTATGTTTAGGTATTACTATCGTATTGCCTAAATCAGCTGAAATGTTAGTAATGAACATGATTCTACTCATGTGCTTCTCGTTCAGTATCTTCCTAGCAAAAGGCATTATCTTAGCGCCGATTGCAGAAGCTGGTGTACCAAAAGAATTCAGTGGCGCGGCGATGAGTGTTGGTTCATTTGCAGCTTATGCTTCTGTTTTCTGGGCTTACGCACTAAACGGTTGGATCATTGATACTTACCCTGCAATTGAAGCATACCAAATGATCTTTGGTATTGGTCTAAGCGTATCAGCATTTGGTATGTTCACTGCAATTTGCCTATTGATATTAAAACGTAAAAAAGGCGACGACATTTCAACAGATGACGCTACACTAGCGTAATCAAGTCGGCTACATTTACGTAGACTAACCTGCGATCAACGCATGATCGAATAATAAAATAGCCGCATTTAATGCGGCTATTTTGTTTTCAATACATGCTGTAATTTCAAATACAGACTTCACTAAGCAGCGATATATATATGCACAATAGTTTGGAGAAGCAGTAATAACATTGCAAATAAAGACAATGCAAACGCACGTAAACGATGTGGCACATAGTTAGTACCAACATGTACATACGCATGAATATACCTAAAGCCAACATACGCGACCGACAATGTAATGGCGAAAGTATTAACCGCTCCCACTAATACCGTGATAATACATAGCGCATAAAAAATCAAAGGTGATTCAAACTGATTGTCTAAATTATTCGATACTTGAACCACATCTTCTGGCCAGGCTTTATTATTCAGCGCCGTTTTCTTAAAATCGACTGTTTTTGCTTTTATTGCTTTCTTTTTTCGCGTTATCAACAAAATATACAGCGATATAACTAAAAGCATATGCGCAAGTAATGGGTATAAAATACTTATTCCATCCATCTCTACTTTCCTTCATTTCTATAAAATAATTAATCTATCAATTAGATATAAAGCAAATAAGACTAAATAGGAAATTATAAATACAAAAAAGCCCCAGAAAATTCTGAGGCTTTAGCGAAGCAGTTACACTACATCACGAAATAACATTACATTGTTTTTGAGAATGTACGGCTAATAACGTCTTGCTGCTGCTCTGGTGTTAATGAGTTAAAGCGTACTGCATAACCAGAAACGCGGATAGTTAATTGTGGGTATGCACTTGGATTTTTAATCGCATCTTCTAATGTTTCACGTGTTAATACGTTCACATTTAAATGCTGGCCGCCTTCAACTTTAGCAGGCTCTTCAATTGCAATGTCGCGAGACTCAAAGTTACCAAGTTCAGCTAAGTTAACCACAGCGTCTTGTGCAATAAAATCATCTACAGTACCAATACATCTTGCTTGCTCTGCGCTTTCATCAATCAACCAGATTGAGTTATTAAAACGCTGATCATCAGCTTGCGTGATTTGAATACCCTTTAATTTACTCATTGTTTTACCTTTTTTGTTATACATCTTCGGTAACAATACAGTAAGAAACCTTATTTATACAAGGGTTATAGAATAAAAACTTAATACTTTATGGGTATTTTATATTTTTGTAGAATACATGTTATTACGAGGTTAATTCTGATTAGTTAATTGGCTTTTGCATCATCATAATATTGCTTTATTTGCTTAAAATCCTCGAACAAAAGTGTCGAGGATAATTTAGCCCCTCCAAAGGGGTCCGTTTCAGGTTCTAGAATTGCTTGCAACTGTCCATCTGGATTAATCACCATAAATGCTAAACTATGACTCACACTGTAAGTTTCATTCGGTGCTGTATATTCATAGATTGCAATAATATTGAGGCTATTCACAAACCCGCTATAGGAACCCTCTTCGACTTGGCCAAGACCTATTATTTTAGGTGCGAAAAACGCCAGATACTTCGCTAATACTTGTGGCGTATCACGTAGTGGATCAACGGTATAAAAGATAATACCAACATCATCTTCAAGTGAATCTTGTTCTAAATAATGCTGAAATTGGGATAGTGCTAATAAGGTCATCGGACAAATATCAGCACAATGCGTATACCCTGCAGCGACAACATGCCACTTTCCTAACAAGTCATCTTGTGTAAAACGATTACCATGTTGGTCTTGCAGTGCAAAAGAGGCAATCGGCATGGCTTCACTCAAGGCGATACCATTGATTTTCGCCACTGGTTGAGATTGATATAAACTAAACAGGAACCTTAGTACCATCAAAAAAATGAATATAGCACTAGCACCTACAGCTATATATACAGATTTATTGACGATTTTCTTTAAGGTCACTTCGGAAACTCCATTAGTAATGGATAGAGTTATAAACGAATCTTTAAAAAGCTGATTTACAAGTAGCTGTTTATAAATACCGATTTATAAACACATAGCTGGCTTCTATATTCATTAAAGTAATGAAAATCAATATCGCAATGGGTGGAATAAATAGCAGTAATTTAACCGCAAATCGTTCCCAATTTAGATGCATAAATACAGCTAAAATAAGTCCCGCTTTCATGACCATAAAAAACAGGATAAGTGCCCAGCGTAAATAACCTTGAACCTGCATATAGTCCACCATATAAGAACAGGCGCTCAAGATAAACAACAATAACCATGCTTTAAGATAAAGGCTAATAGGATGAACTTGGCCAACCTTATGTGTTTGTGTGGACTTCATGGTCACACCTCACCAAAGATAGAAAAAAGCAAAAATGAATACCCAAACCAAATCAACAAAATGCCAATACAGTCCAGCTATTTCGACCATGTGATAACCTTTTTTGTCATAATCTCCCGCATGTACACGCTTGGCAACGACTAACAGATAGATAACGCCAGCACTCACATGCAAACCGTGAAACCCGGTGATCATAAAAAAAGTAGCACCAAATTGTGCGGCGCCTAAAGGATTACTCCATGGCCTAACCCCTTCTTCAAAGATCAACTTACTCCACTCAAAGGCTTGCATACCCACAAAAGCGATACCAAATAGCGCAGTGATAAATATCAAGTAACCAGCTTTGCGCTTATCGCCTTGATAGGCAAAGTTAACTGCCAACGCCATCGTGCCACTACTGGTAATAAGAATAAATGTCATAATCGCGATCAATACCAAGGGCACATGCTCTCCTGCTATCGTTAACGCAAATACATCACTCGAATTCGGCCATGCATCCACCGTACTCATTCTCACGCTCATATAAGCAGTTAAAAAAATACCAAAGATGAAGGTATCACTGAGTAAAAATACCCACATCATAAACTTAGGCCAAGGCATATCAAATACAGTGCGGTCATTTGACCAATCAGATACTGCACTTTGCCAGCCTTTCTTCTCATTACTATTGTGGTTATTATTCATGATTTTCTCCTAAAAACCGCAAAGCAATGCAATCGTTTTGTAGGTGCCAGAGCTTGCCGTTAACAACGCAAACAGCAACATCCACACAATAAACAAGTAATGCCAATACCAAACACATAAGCGTAAGCTGGCCCTAAATCGTTCATTATCAGCCTGCTTAACAAAGATGAACACAACCCGTATTAATGCAATAAAGCCACCAGCCAAATGTAACCCATGAATACCGGTAAACAGATAAAAGTAACTGTTAGCAGGATTACCATTCACCGCATAGCCTGACGCAGTGAGCTGTTTCCACACTAATAGTTGTCCAATTAAAAACAAACAACTGAACAAGCCTGTCAAGCATAATGCCAGCACCATACGTGTATGCGCTACACGCTCGTTAAACGGTTGAGATATAACTGAAAAACGAATAGATACAGATGCTAATAATAAGAAAGCGCTATTAACCCAAAGCGTAACAGGGTTACTAAAGGGCAACCAAGGCGGGCCAGATAATGCAGTAAAGTCAGGGTATTGTGAGCGTGATAAGAAGGTTATTGTGATCAAGAAAAAGAGCACTGTCACCACCATCAAAAAGAATACCAGTGCTGTTTTAGTTGATTGGGTCTGTGTCAGCTTTAAGCATTGTGTTTGATTGGATGAGTCGGCAATATCAGCATGATCTGACAACCAAGGTTTATTGAATAATTGGCGAATAATATTCATTATCACAGCCCACCTTTATCAGTTAATAAACACTCTGAATCTGGTTTATTTTGTGGGGTAAAATCCGTTTTGTGGCCAGGGACACTGTAATCATAAGCCCAACGATAAACCACAGGTACTTTATCTCCCCAATTGCCATGTACGGGTGGACACTGCGGCGTTTGCCATTCCAACGATGTCGCTTGCCAAGGATTAGCAACCGCCTTTTTACCGCGACGTAAACTCCAAATAAGATTGAAAATAAAGATCAACTGCCCCACGCCAACAATCAAGGCAGCAACAGTAATACCAGCATTGAGTGTTTGTGTTGAATCGGGAATGAAGTTGGTATCGCCCAGCGCAAAGTAACGACGCGGCACACCAAGAAAGCCAAGATAGTGCATCGGTAAATAAATCGCATAGGTGCCAAGAAAAGTAACCCAAAAATGCAATTTCCCCAGCCCTGTATGTAGCATGCGGCCAGTCACTAACGGGAACCAATGATAGATGGCAGCAAACAGCACCATGATTGGCGAAACACCCATCACCATGTGGAAATGCGCAACCACAAAAAAGGTATCCGACAAGGGTAAATCAACGATCACATTACCTAAGAATAGCCCCGTTAAACCACCGTGCGTAAAGGTAAAAATAAAACCAATAGCAAAAAACATAGGTACCGTAAAATGAATGTTACCGCGCCACAGCGTTAGCAGCCAATTATAAACTTTCAACGCGGTCGGCACCGCAATAATCAAGGTCGTCGTCGCAAAGAAAAAACCAAAATAAGGATTCATACCACTGACATACATATGATGCGCCCATACCACAAAGCTAAGCCCACCAATAGCCACGATCGCCCACACCATCATCCGATAACCAAAGATATTTTTACGGGCATGAGTAGCGATCACATCCGATACCATGCCAAATGCGGGTAACGCGACAATGTATACCTCGGGATGACCGAAAAACCAAAATAGATGTTGAAATAAGATGGGGCTACCGCCAGTGTAATCTAGGCTTTCACCTAAGGATAAGATCGCTGGCATGAAGAAACTGGTCCCCAGTAGTTTATCAAACAACATCATGATCGCACTGACCAGTAGCGCAGGAAATGCCAGCAATCCTAAGATGGTCGCAATGAAAATCCCCCACAATGTCAGCGGCATTCTCATCAAGGTCATTCCACGCGTACGCGCTTGCAATATCGTGGTAACGTAATTCAGCCCGCCCATGGTAAACGCGATAATAAAAATGGCTAATGACAATAACATCAATAATATGCCGTTATCTGCTCCCGGTGTACCTTGCAAAATAGCTTGCGGGGGATACAAGGTCCAACCTGCACCAGTCGGCCCTCCTGTAACAAAAAAGCTGGCTATTAGCACGATAACTGACACTAAATAAGTCCAGAAGCTCAACATGTTAAGAAAAGGAAATACCATATCACGCGCACCAATCATTAATGGAATCAAGTAATTACCAAAACCTCCCAATAATAATGCGGTGAGTAAATAGATCACCATGATGATGCCGTGCATTGTCACATATTGCAGATAAGACGTAGGATCAATAAAAGAGAAGTGATCGGGAAAGCCCAACTGTAAGCGCATCAAAGCAGATAATACCAAGGCGATCAGACCAACAAAAATAGCCGTTACGCTGTATTGGATTGCAATAACCTTATGGTCTAGGCTCCATACATATTTAGCAATAAATCCTGATGGTTGGTGATTATAGCCATCACAACTGTCATCATGATTGTCATCGGCTACAGGCTGTATTTCTTTCACTCAAACCTCCTAGCAAACCTTATTTAGCGGGTTGTAATGTCGCGATATACGCGAGAACATCGTCGATAGCTCGCTCGTTTTGCAATAATTTAGACATCAATATCATCTGAGAACCGTACATATCCTGTGGATGTTTTCCACGAATACCCTGCTGATAATATTCAAGTTGTCGCTTGAGGTACCAACTATACTGCCTCGCTAATTGAGGTGCTTTTTGCGCATAGTTACCCTCAGCAAATTCGCCATGGCAAACAGCACAATTCTTGTAAATACTTTGTCCAGTAGACGCATTACCCTGCGTTCTTGTTCGCTGCGTAACGGTTTGCGCTATGGATGGAAGTGAATGAAGGTAACGACTCACGTTCTTAACAGCATCATCATCCGCTAACATTGCCGCAAACGGTAACATTTGACGTCCATATATATCGTCATGATGAGTGCCGCGTATATTGTCACGAAAATAATGTAACTGACGATTAAGGTAATCAAATTCCTGACCTGCAAGCATCGGGGCGCCAATCGCTTCGCTCCCTTCACCATTAACACCATGACAAGCAATACACGCACTATAAATACGCTGACCCGCAGAAATGTCATGACGAATTCGCGCAAGGCTTTGCCTAAATGTGGGTTGTTCGTTAAGCCAAGCTTGATAATCGCTTTCAGACTCAACAACGACGTAACCACGCATCGTATAGTGTGCGATACCACATAGCTCAAGACATAAGATCTCGAAACGACCGAGTAAAGTAGGTGTAAACCAAAGGTAAGATTGCGTTCCCGGCACCAAGTCCATTTTTACTCTAAACTGGGGAACTGTGAAGTTGTGCAGTACGTCTTTAGAGCGCAGTAAGACTTTCACAGGGCGTTCAATAGGCAGGTGTAATTCATTACTATTAATTAATATATCATCTTGTCCGTCGGGATCATTTTGGTCAATACCAAACGGGTTATTCACGTTAATTAACGAAATCGCTGTTCGGCCCAATTTACCATCGGCACCGGGTAAACGAAAACTCCAGTGCCACTGCTGGCCAACAACCTCGACCTCGTTAGCATCTGAAGGGGGATTAACAAAATCAGCCCAAACAAACAGCCCCGGTGTTAACATGGCAAAAATACCAATCGAAGTGAGTACCGTTAGCCAAGCTTCAAGTTTACTATTTTCCGGATCATAATCTGCTTTTCTATTTTTGTTATAACGAAAGCGATAAACCACGTAAACGAGAAATAGGTTCACTGCAACAAATACAGTGCCCGTTACCCAAAATGTAATATTGATCGTTTGATCAATCGCAGTCCAATTTGAAGCAATAGGTGTGAACCACCATGGACTTAAAAAATGAAATAATAACGAACTGATAACCAGTAATAAGATAACTACCGCTATGACCATAATTGAACCATCTAATAAGGAAAGTATATGCTTTAAGGTGTTCTTCTCATCACACTATTATATGTGTCTTGGCAGCTGACCACCCAATGTGGCGAACCGGCACCACAACCTGCAGGTTCCATATTGGGGTGATTTTTCATGATCATACCAAAATTATGTTCCTGCACTGGATCAACATCGACAAATAAAATGTGTTTCCCTTTTATCAAGGCCTCCTGAAATCGCGCAAAGTGTACATTCGTTTTTTGAAAACCAATGAAACCACCTTCCCAAGTACAAAATCCAAAACTCAGTACGGATAAGAAAATAAAGGGTAGCCACCCTGCTGCACTACTTGTCCAATCCATCATATAAGGGATTACGAGCGCCAACATA
Organism: Moritella sp. 24; assembly: GCF_018219155.1. NCBI lineage: Bacteria > Pseudomonadati > Pseudomonadota > Gammaproteobacteria > Alteromonadales > Moritellaceae > Moritella > Moritella sp. 24. The sequence goes on from NZ_CP056123.1 coordinate 2,795,179, forward strand.
GCTACGACAACACCAACACCAGCCCCTATTTCACTTCCTCTAATCACATCTTGTTTAAGCAAGGATTCAACTTCATGTAAGCGATGTTGCTCTACATGGCAATCATCAAGACTTAACACATGGATTTGAGGTTCGGTAAATCCTTCCGCTTCTAACTCCTTTTCAACGACCTCTAATTCATCAAGATCATCAGATACATAATAGTGTCTTAACATAGTAACTACCGCCCGGAACTACAGTAATAAAAAGACGATGAAGGCTATTCACCTACAATTTTCACAGCAAAAAATACTTAGCATGGTAAAACCATAGTTCGGTTATGCCTATAAGTGAAGAAAGTAAGGGCAATTAATTAGTATAAAAAACCAGAATCTTGTCTGGCTTTATCATGAATGAGGATGCTTCTATTTATATTTCTAATTTATAACCTACGCTATAAACTGACTGTACTGACTCTACATCAGGCTTTGCATCATTTAGCTTCTTACGTAACTTCTTACGTAACTTCTTACGTAACTTCTTACGTAACTTCTTATGTAACTTCTTGCGTAGTTTTTTCACATGACTGTCTATCGTGCGTTCACTCACAACCCTGTGATCTTGGTATACATGATTAATGAGTTGTGAGCGAGAGTAAATCCAGCGGGTTCTTTGGCTAACAATTATAACTAATCACGCTCTATAACAACGTCGACCTAACCTAAGTTAAGCTATACCTTTAAATGAAAAATATGTCTTACCTTAAATATTTTGCACATTTATTCCTTATTTGTTGCATTGTTCTTCCATACTCATTAATTAGACTAATTGTAATACTGCAGCCACATTACATGCGAACGGAGTCTATTATGGTCTTAAAAATAAAACAGTCGTTAACGCTAACAGCTATGCTAATTTTGACATATTCCCTTTCTGGATGTGGGAGTAGTAATGACGATGATAGCGTAAACGCCCCTAGCAGTGAGCCAACCGAATTGGATGATTCACTGCAAGCCCTTATCGACCAAAAAAATCTTGATCGTTCAGCCACTGCAAATCGAAATATTCCATCCATTGATTCTCCACTCGCAGTGTTAGGTAAAAAACTATTCTTTAGCCAAAGCCTCGGTGGTAATTTTGACAGCGCTTGTGCCAGTTGTCATCACCCTACTCTCGGAGGCGCAGATGAGCTTAGTTTACCGGTTGGTGTCGAAGCGATAAATGCCCAAGTACTTGGTTTAGGCAGAGAGCATAACGCAGGTATTCCACTCGTTCCTCGTAATAGTCCCACTGTATTTAATATCGCGCTATGGGATAGCAGTTTGTTCTGGGATTCACGAGTAGAAAGTATAGGGAAAGAAATAAATCAAAATGGCGCAGTATCGGGCATTAGTACACCAGACAGCGGTTTTGGTGTTGTTGATAACAATGCAGGCTCAAATTTAGTGGTCGCGCAAGCACGATTTCCAGTTACATCTGATGATGAAATGAAAACGGTTGATTTTGAAAATGACAGCAGTAATGACATCATTCGTCATCACCTTGCAGCACGCTTAGGTGATTATGATGAAGGTGCTGGTGAGTTGTCACGAAATCAATGGTTAAGCGAATTTCAAACAGCATTCAACAGTAATGCCGATACCGAAACGTTAGTGACTTTCGAAAATACCGTTGAAGCCATTAGCGAATATGAACGATCAATGGTGTTTATCAACTCACCTTGGCGTAATTACCTCGATGGCAACATTACCGTATTAACAGAACAACAAAAACAAGGCGCACTATTATTTTTTACTGCACCTCAAGACGGTGGCGCAGGCTGTTCATCTTGTCACAGTGGACCGCTATTAAGCGATGAACGCCATAACATTACCGCCTTTCCACAAATTGGTGTAGGTAAAGGAGATGGGAGTCATGGCGATGATGACTTTGGTCGTGAACGTGTTACTGGTGATACACAACACAGGTACAATTTCAGAACACCGAGTTTATTAAACATTGCTGTCACAGCACCTTATGGTCACACCGGTGCCTTTGACTCACTCGAAAGAATCTTACGTCATTACAACAATCCAAATCGCAGTATTAGTGATTACGCAGCTGATAGTGAATGGTGTCAGTTGGCACAATTCGAGAATACTTCAAACTGCACAAGCTTATACCCTAACGTGCGTGCAAATGGGCAGTTAGCATTAGATAAACTCGATGAAGAACGCCGCGCTGGCACATCCCGATTACCAAATGTAAATTTAAACAACGATGAAATTGATCAGTTAGTGGCTTTTCTAAACAGTCTAACCGACCCTTGCGTTGAAGACCGCGATTGCCTAGCACCTTGGATTGCAAACGAAACGACTGATAACCCAGATGACCAAGTCCTGATGGGTACGGATATTAATGGCAATGCCTTGTGATCTAAGGTGTAAACAACGAACACTATTCATGCCTTGGCTCACAGCATCAATCACTACAAAGAGTAGATAAAACACTTTATATCAATGATATAACACTGCTATTTAAGTTATGTTAGAGTGAAATATCTATGGGTATTATACAAATTCCCAGCTTAAATATAAGGTTTAGAACATGGATGATTTCATTATTGCCGTTGTGAAAGATTATATTTTAACCCTAAAAATAAACCGCCCTAGCGCACGAAATGCCTTAAACCAGAATATGTATTTATTACTGGCCCAAGGATTAGAAAAAGCACAGCAAGACGAATCAATTCGCGTTGTATTAATCAAAGGATTGGATGATATATTTTGTGCTGGTAATGACATGCAAGACTTTCAAGCCATGTCACAAGGTAAACCAGATCAGCACGGGGCCCGTTTTATGCGTGCTTTAATTAACTGTGATAAACCTATCGTTGCCGCGGTTAATGGCCCAGCGATAGGAATAGGTACAACCTTGTTACAGTTTGTCGATTTTCTTTATCTTTCGCCAACAGCCATATTTCAAACACCGTTTATCGCGATGGGATTATGTCCAGAACTGGGTTCAAGTGAAGTGTTAGCAGAGCACATTGGTATTCGTAAAGCCAAAGCAATGCTACTGTTAGGTGAACGCATGCTTGCAGAAGAAGCGGTTAGCCTTGGCTTTGCCAATGAAGTATGTGTATCTGCTGATGATACCGCAACAGCAAAAGCCATGACGCTTGCGAAACTCGCGCCCATCGCAATGCGAACAAGCAAAGCGTTATTGATGAAAACCACCAGACCGAGTCTATTAGCGCTCATTGAATATGAAAATAAAGCACTCGCACATTTAGTCACACAACCTGAATCCCGTGAAGCCGTAAACGCTTTTATGGAAAAGCGTCAGCCGGATTTTAGCTACGTTAATTCAAATTAACGAGCGCTCACCGTATCTAATAACCAAGCTTTGAAGGCCTGTACTTTTTCTAACCCATCATGTTCAGGCCGCCAAACAATGTAATAAGCCAAATCCGTTCTGCTGTTTAGCTGCGGAAACGGTTTCACTAAGCGTCCGCAGGCAAGATCATCTTTAACAAGTACACTGCGTCCTAGCGCAACACCCTGCCCACTCACAGCGGCTTGAATCACAGATGCGGAATTATTAATTTTCAGCCCCTTGTTCGTTTCAATATGAGTAATGCCTTGTGTTTCCAACCAACTTTCCCACGATGGAAACCCCGAACTAAGTGGCATAGAGTGATCGTGCAATAGTGGATAATTCACTAAATCAGCGGTTGTCGATAATCCACTTTCAATCAAGTCAGGCGAACATACCGGAAAGATGTCTTCATCCATTAGCAAGGTTTGTGACAATCCAGACCAATTACCTTTGCCATAACGTACACCAATATCAATGTCTTCAGCAAAGTAATCAACAGAACGAGAGTTGGTATTTAAACGCAAATCATAATCAGGGTATTTAAGCTGAAAATCATCAATGTGCATTAATAGCCACTTTGCTGCAAATGCAGGACTCACCGACACGGTAATAGCATTACTCACCACAGGTTTTTGCAATAGCGCTAAACCTTGAGAGATATGCTCTAACCCGAGACTAATCTCTGGCAGTGCTGCTTTCGCTTGTTCAGTCAGTGTTAAGCGTGAAATACCACTCGTGGCACGAATAAACAGCGCCACCTCTAGCCACTCTTCTAATAAGCGCACTTGCTGACCGATTGCCGCAGGCGTGACATTAAGTTCTTTTGCCGCTAAAGAAAAGCTGAGGTGTCTTGCCGATGCTTCAAAAGCACGAACCGCATTGAGATGGGCTATATTTTTCATTTACAACACTGCCTTCCACTAAGTAACCACTAAAGTAAAACTATATCGACAGTATAGAAGTAGTGCTTTGTCATGTGCAAATAATAAAACCATAATAGACCCATAAAGCCAATTAACTCGTGGAATAACACAATGAACATTAATAATGACCTCACTAAAAACGCCAGCGTATTCTTTAATGATTCAACGTGGGTCCCCTCTCCACTTAAAGGCGTATCACGAAAAATGTTAGAACGTGATGGTGCAGAGTTTGCAGCAACACCGACAACACTCGTCGTTTATGAAGCGAACAGTTATTTCACAGAGCATGTTCACACAGGGGGTGAAGAGTTCTTTGTGTTAGACGGAGTATTTGCAGACGAACACGGTGATTATCCAGTTGGCACTTATAAACGTAATCCAGTGGGTAGTAAACATGCACCGGAGGTTAAAGACGGTTGCATGATCATTGTGAAACTTGGCCAATATCAAGACGGTGATGACCAAGATGTAGAAATCAACACCGCTAGCCAAGAGTTCATCCAAGATGAAGAGCGTAATGCAGTTCAATACCAAGCTCTTCACTCTTATAAACAAGAAACGGTACGCTTAGAACGCTGGCAGCATGATTCAGTCATTACTCTCGATAATACAGGTGGTATCGAAGTACTGGTTATTGACGGTGAGATCAGCTATCAAGGTAAGACTTATGCACAGTTAGACTGGTTAAGATTATCCATTGGCGAAGCGCTTAATGTCACAACGAGTTCTGACAATTGCACCGTTTGGATCAAAACAGGTCATCACACTTACCGTTTATAAGAAGTCGTTTATAAGCGGCGTTTATAATTTTCTATGTATAACATTCGATTTAAAGTAAGTCGTCTGTGATCCACATTTTAAGGTATTATCATGAAAACTGAATTTGTTATTGTTGGCGGTGGATTGAGCGGTTTATATACGGCTTATTTATTAGAGCAGCAAGGTAAAGACTACATTTTATTAGAAGGTCGAACACGACTCGGTGGCCGTATTTATACCGAAGATAAATTTGATATGGGCCCATCATGGTTTTGGCCTGATATGCACCCCCGCATTACTAAATTGATTAACGAGCTGAATTTACCGGTATTCCCGCAACATGACAAAGGCGCTTTCTTGTTTGATAAATACCAGAATCAAGCACCGTTACGCTATGAATCAGGTTATGCAGGTTCACCACAATCAATGCGTGTCGCTGGTGGACTACAGCAAGTTACCGATGGTATTGCGGATAAACTAACAAATAAGAACATCATCTGTAACGCAATAGTCACGCAAGTGACTCACCATGCCGCCAATGATAAAACCCAGCAAGATAGTCACTCTATCATTACCGTTGATGTTGATGGTACACAACAAATAATACAAACTCGACAGGTTATCTTTGCTATGCCGTTGCGATTACTCGCCAATAGCATTGTGTTTTCGCCTGCGTTACCGACAAAAATACAGAGTAAATTTAATAAAACAGCGACTTGGATGGCAGCACATGCAAAGTTTTTTGCTATTTACGATACCCCATTCTGGCGTAAAACGGGACTGTCTGGTTCAGCAAGTAGCCAAATAGGTCCATTAGCCGAAATCCATGATGCCAGTACATTTGATGGTAAAGGTGCGTTGTTTGGTTTTGTCGGTGTCGATGCACACACTCGACAATCGGCAGGAGAAGAACACATTAAAACATTGGCTGTACAACAACTTGTCCGAATTTATGGCAAGCAAGCTGCTAATCCTATCGATGTTAAATTAGTTGACTGGAGCCAAGAGACAATGACAGCAACCAACGCTGATAAAAATGCACCAAGTGCCCACCCACACTATGGGTTACGTGATATGCAATCAGCACTCCCGTCTGTTTATCGACAAGGTTGGTACTTTGCAGGAACTGAAGCTGCCGAAGAAAATGGCGGCTATATTGAAGGTGCACTAGAAGCCGCTGAGGCCGTTAATTCTCGAATTCTAAGTTCGATTTCTTAAGCTAAAACGGTTGTAGTGCAGGCAATTAATCTTCACCACATCTTCCATATAATAACTTACTGTTTATACCAGAATGACGATTAACGATATTAAAGTTAAAGCGTAACAAATTCGCGGCTAGTGCTCGTTACACGAAAAGGCGATCGATTTATCTCTATCTATCGCCCTGCCGCACCCGCTTACATAAATAAACATCTACTCATCAATAAACTGTGTTAGTAATTGATTACGCAGTTGATCATGGTAATAAAATACCCGCGTCATATCTTTCGGGTACCAAGATATATTTTCAAGTAAGATCATACTCGTATCCGATTCTGGATAATAACTCAGTGTCGAAATATAACCGAGTACATAACCGCTATGGCTCCACTCTTGTACAGCCCTACTGTCTGATAGCTGTAAACCAAAACCATAACCTAACTCACCCCATCGGTGCTTTCTTGTCGCCGCTTTCAATACCATTTGCACATGAGATTTAGTCGACACTAAATCACTGTTATGCAAACACTGAGTCCATGAAACCAAATCCTCTGCCGTTGAAATAATACCGGCACTCGGCGTGAACCTAAGGGGTAAATCTTTAATTATCGTCACTAACTCCCCAACAGACTTTTCATGATAACGAACTGCATGATTAGTATTACCCGATGCAAACGTATTGTCCATATTACAACGTTCGAACATGTCGCTTGCTAGCGCTTCATAATCTTGACCAGAGGTTTTAGCAACTAATTCACCTAACAAGTTATAGCCTGTATTAGAATAAGCAAACGCTTCACCCGGTGCTGTCTTAAGTGGCTTATCGATAGCCACAATACCCGATAAATGATTCAGTAATTGCCTCACGGTAATCACCGCGCCCCACTTTTCTGCTAAATAGCGAAGATATTGAGTAATGGGAGCATCCAAATCAATTCGACCTTTGTCAACTTCTCGCATGACTAATGCTGCGGTCATTTGCTTGCTTAATGACGCCACGACAAATGGTGTTTGTAATGTAAATGCGGGGGAAATCAGATCAGCGGTAACTGGCTGGAATGTTGACGTATAGCTAAAAGTAATATCGCGACCTTTTGCGATAACAGCAACGCCACTAAATGCTCTTGGCATATCCGCATGAGTAAATATTGATTTAAACTCAACCACATCATTTTGTGCAGCAACACTGACCATTGGCAACGTCATCACTAAGCTATACGCCAAACGACAGGCAAGTACATTCGTTTTCATCATTTTATAAATCCATTTATAACGTTGTTAGGAATAATCTAAAGGCTGTATTTATTGACGAGACATATAAACAAATTGGCTATCACTGTTATCGATGACAAAGCCAAAACGTGCATATAACTCCCCGACTCGATTCCCCTGTAGGTGGCTCAGTTTACAAGGTAATTGTTTTTCTTTGGCAAGTGTTATGAGTTGTTTCAACACCTGACTACCAAGGCCTTTACCTTGATGCTCAGGTAATAAGAAAAAACGACAGAAATGAATGTGGTCTGCGTTTATTTCAACCTTATAGCTGCCAACGGCGATACTATCAATACAAATCAACATGGGTTTACCGTCAATCCACTCTTGCGCATGCATTTGTTGCTGGACGGCTTCATCCCAACCAAAAATAGCTTTAATAGGGCCGTATTCAGCGGACTTTTTTAAGGTAAACGCGAAATCATAATCTTGATCAGTCGCAAGTCGGTATTCAATATTCATGAGGTCTACATTCTGGCGTATTTAAAAACATGTTACATAACTAAAACGATTAACTACATAAATTATTACGGCCTTTCGCTTTACTGCGATACAGTGCATTGTCCGCTAAACGCAGTAATTGTGAGTAATCAACATCATGTAATGCTTGTAACGTCGCTACGCCCATGCTGCAAGTTACATATGACGAACAACTTGAGTAAGCATGTAAAATAGCCAGTTCTTCAATCTCCTTCACTAAGGTGGTCATAAACCTTGCGGCGTCTTGTTCTTCACAATCAACCATAATAATCACAAACTCTTCACCACCATATCTCGCGACAGTGTCGGAGGCGCGCTTTACTTTCATCTTCAAGTAATCCGCGACTTTTTTAATCACTTCATCACCCGCTTGGTGGCCATAGTTATCGTTATACAGTTTGAAAAAATCAATATCGAGCATCGCTAATGATAATGTGCCGCCATTGCGTAATGCACGTTTCCATTCTTTTTCTAATTGCTCATCAAAATAGCGTCTATTGGCAAGAGTCGTTAATCCATCTGTACGCGCTTGATATTCTAATTTAGATTCAAACGAACGCTCTACAATTCTCACCGCAAAGGTACCGATTGCGATAATAATTAATAATGCAGGAATGATAACCGCGCCAATCGCCATCATGACTTTTTCTGTTTTTTGGTCCAATACCCTCACATCAATATGCAGCCACAATGTCGCGCCAATATCCGGTAAAGGATATTGATAAATGGCTTCCATATAACCATCACCTGCATACTTAACAACACTGCGAGAAGGTAAGTTATCGGCACTAAAATAACTATTAAGTTCGGGCATACTCAGCGAAATACTCACGTAGGAATTTAATCGCGCTGCTAATTCTTCTTTACGCTCATAACTAATATCAATTTCATTGCCGACATAAGTAACCTCAGGGTGAGCAATCACTTCTCCATTTTCATCCACCAAGCAAACATAGTTACTCGGATCATAACTGCTTCCTTGAAAAATGGTTTGGAACTGTTTCACAACATCTTTAGGTGCGATGCCTTGACGAATACTCGATTCAGCAAACGCTTCAAATTTTAATGCTTGCTGTTCATTTTGCTCCATAGCAACATCAAACAGCGCGTTCCATACCAAGTCATATGTCACTGGTGTCGCAATTGCAACGACGCCTGATATCACTAATGTAAGCGCGACAAATGTAGCTACGATCGCTTGTTTGGCATTATTTATCGAACACCTGAACTGTTTATTCCACATAACCAACCTAATCACGACAACCTTGAAACAAAAACATTGTCGGATATTAGCAAATACAAGCCACTATCACCATGATTCAAACCAACAAGTTAGAGATAGCATTCAATATGTTAGCGTTAACCATCACAATTAAATAACACTATAAAATTTAATATTTTATATAATAGTTCGATATGAAACGTAGAATATTTAAACAAACCTCTGCGAAGCCCTATTTCCGTCACTACAATTATTACAGAGCCATCATTTAAACGGTGAAAACAGAAATGCTGATATCTATTTGTATGTGTACGTACCAAAGAGATCATGTTGTCGACACCCTTAAAAGCATCGCGAAATTAAGATTGCCAGAACATGTGAAATTAGAAGTGATCGTAGTTGATAATGACGAACAAGGTTATGCTAAAGAACTCGTTACAGACCAAGCTGAATTAATGGATATACCCGTTTTCTATCGTCAAGAAAGCGCTAAAAATATCGCCCTCGCACGTAATTGCTCGATAAATAATACGAATGGCGAGTGGGTCGCCTTTATCGATGATGACGAAGTCGCTGACCCCCACTGGCTCGCGCAACTATTATCAACAGCGCAAACCTATCAAGCCGATGCGGTGTTTGGTCGTGTGAAATCAACCTATCCGAATAACACGCCAGAGTGGATCATTGAATCAGGTGTATTTGAGCGACCGCCAGTCAGTAATGGACAAGAAGTCACAAGTGGCGCAACAAACTCAACATTAGTCAGCCAAGCAGCGATTAAAAAATATCAACTCAAGTTTGATTCTAACTATGGTTTAACCGGGGGGGAAGACGCCGACTTCTTCTACCGTCTCTATCAACATGGCGGTAAACTGGTCTGTTCTAATGAGGCATTTGTTTCTGAAGAGGTTGCAAGTAACCGTTTAAACATACATTATTTATTGAAAAGAGCGATTCGGATCGGTGAAACCTATACCCGCTATCGCATACAAAAAACAGCACTGGCCAATAAGTTAGCGTACTTTACTGACGTATTATTAAAACTGATCACATTGCTCTTTATTGTGTTAATTAAGTTACCTTTTGGGCAGTCTAAATACGCAAAACCCTTACTACAACTTGTCGATAAATACGGTAAAATAAAAGCATTATTTACAACAAAAACCGTCAAGCTTTACAGTTAAGCAATACCGTAAAATAATACCTTAAAACAATAGCTTAAAATAATACAGCAAAGCAATGCTAAACGAGTCATGTCACACGACCCGCCTGTATTGTTAACGACTTCATTGGCTATACCTTAGGTTAATATAACTAGCCTAAGTTAGCCTGTTTAACATCACTAAACTCTGCTAATCGATTCTCTAATACCATCTCACTAAAACGCTCACGTAATTCGCAGCCATCTTTATGACCCTGAATGTTCACATGTTGAAACAAGATTGGCTCACCTTGTTTAATATCAACTAACAAGGTTGCGCCTGTTGCTAACCCTAGTGGTAATGCCTTGTCGTTCACAGAAATGTCAGCAGCCGTCATTTCACCGAAATAATCATAACCACCAATGCAGTCCAGTTTGTCCCCTTTTTTCAGATCACGTTTCGCTCGCGTAATCACATCTGAAACAGGCGCCCCTATCGGGCGGACAACAGATTGGTGCTCTACGACATTCACGTATAAACCATATAAGGCTTCAATACCAGGCATGTGATAAGGTAAATACAATAAGTAATTAGGACCGCTGCCCATTTTATAATAAGACAATGAGTTTAATATCTCAGGTTTGTCCGTGGTGATGACAGCAAATACGCCACCGCTAGGCTCAACCCCGCATACAACTTCAATAATACCGGTTCTATTTAAAATACCGCCATCTTCTTTTAACTGTAGCAAGTCGACAATATCTTCTAATGTGCCTTTGGGTAAATGCATACCCGCTACATCCGCAACCAACCCTGTCGCATTGGAAACGATTGTCATTTCCATGGACATCTTAGACCCATCGGCAAATGACGCGATCATAGCGGGCTTTTGTCCTGACTTTTCAGCCCAAGGCAGTACAGTGTCTGGATTAGCAAACGAATCATGAAAGCCTTTAAACTTACCAACGGCTACAATGCCAAAACCAAGTACATCCGCATAATTATATAAATGCTTAATTAAACCCGGCTCATCCCCCCACATATTACTGTAGATCAGCTCTTTTTCACGGAATAATTCAGCAAGCACTGGTCCCACTAACGCATCCGTTTCTGCACTCACAACAAAGTGCTTATCTGCAGCTAAAGTGGCAAGAGCAAGTTCACAGCCGAACTCAGTGTCTCCCGTCAGCTCAATCACAATATCAGCATCACTTTCACAAAGTTCTTCAACATTGTCAGCAATAATAGATAAAGGCAAATTGGCATCCTTTAACAAGGCTATAATGGGTGCACGGCTTTTTGAATAGATCGAGACGACATCAACAAAGTCGAGTAATGTGATTTGCTGTACCAAGCCTTTACTAATATAGCCAGCACCAGCGATGGCAACTTTGATACTCCCATGCTCTATTTTATATGCATCTAATAAATTACGATTAATCATTGATTTACCTCAGCTGTGAAAACTGTTGTTCATTGATTTTTTAACGACGTACTGAAGCCCTACACGCCAATCAGACGGGCTAAATATCGATGATATTTTATGGCAATTTAATATGCCATTTTTAGGCCTTTTCGCGATTGAAGCATACTCTTCACTGCTCACGCCTTTGACATTTAAACGCTTACCTTTAGACTCGTATTTATCTGATTCTTCAAAAATAGCGCAAGCAAAATCAAACCAACTTACCTCTACATCACCACAGAAATTATACTCACCAAAATGATATCGTTCTGTTTCCTGTACATGGTCCTTAGCAATATCAAGTGCTAAATTAGCTAAGTCTCCAGCATAAGTCGGGCAACCATGCTGGTCATTAACAACTCTAATTTCATCGCTATGACGGCTAATGGCTAACATAGCAGTGACAAAATTACGTCTGTATTCGCTAAAAACCCACGACGTTCGAATAATAATGTGTTCGGCTAAATAGGACTTTATATACTGCTCACCTTGAAGTTTTGTTTTACCATAAACATTCAAAGGCGCTGGCTTATCTGTTTCTAGGTAGCTCTCTTCATCATGTCCGCCAAAGACATATTCGGTAGAAAAATGAATTAATAACGCCCCTACCTTATGACACTCTTTTGCTAATAAATAAGGGCCGAAAGCATTAACCGCTTCAGCTGCTGTAATATCTTTTTCCGCTTTATCAACTTCTGTATAAGCGGCGGTGTTGATCACGACATCAGGATTAAATTCTGAAAATAAAGTCGATACTTGTGCTGAATTCGTTATATCCAGAGTATCAATATCAGTTAGTAGTACGTCCCACAACTGGTTATCAACACGTGCTTTTATCGATTGACCAACCTGCCCTTTTAATCCCGTAACAAGTAATCGATTCATATGATGCCACCTTGCAAGGTTTTAAAAATAATTTAAAACAAGTCCTTAAATTTAAATCCCATTTTATCTTTGTCTGAAAGCAAAGGACGATCACAGGGCCAGTTAATATTGAGTTCAGGATCATTCCAAATAAGGCAACCCTCATCCCTTGAATCATAGTAATTCGTACATTTATATTCAAAATCAGCGACATCAGACAAGACTACAAAACCATGTGCTAAACCCGGAGGTAACCAAAATTGCAGCTTATTTTCAGCATTTAATCGCACACCATGGCACTGCCCATAAGTTGGCGAATCCAAACGAATATCAACGGCAACATCGTAAACTTCACCTCTGACGACACGAACTAACTTCCCTTGCGGTTTTGTTTTCTGAAAATGTAATCCGCGTAAAACACCTTGTGTTGAGCGTGAATAATTATCTTGTAGAAACTCAAATTCATCGCCAATAACATCGCGATAGCGTGCTGCTTGAAACGTTTCCATAAAAAAGCCGCGCTCATCACCAAATACATCCGGCTCTATAACCAACGCACCATCAATCGGGGTTTTAGATATCTTCATCTATAGTGCCCTCGTTGAGTAGACGATAAAGATATTGACCATACTCTGTTTTCTGTAGCGAAAACGCTTGATCTTCTAGTTGGCCCCTTGTTATCCAACGTTTTGAATACGCTATCTCCTCCAAACACGCCACTTTTAACCCTTGATTATGTTCAATGGTCTGCACAAACATAGATGCTTTTAATAAAGAATAGTGAGTACCGGTATCAAACCACGCAAAACCACGGCCAAAGCGCTCTACAAACAAATCGCCAGTATCTAAATACATATTAGTAATATCGGTTATCTCGACTTCATTACGCGCTGATGGTGTTAACGATTTCGCCATATTAATAACGCGGTTGTCATAAAAGTATAGACCTGTCACAGCTATATTTGACTTAGGATGCTCAGGCTTTTCTTCAATACTGATGACGTTATCCTCACTATCAAACTCCACAACCCCAAATCGCTTGGGATCCGGCACTTGATACCCGAAAATAGTGGCTCCTTCATCTCGATTTGTTGCACTCAACAATTTGCTCGTAAAATGCTGACCATAAAACACGTTATCACCTAATATTAAGCAAACATTGTCATCACCAACAAAATCTTCTGCAATAATAAACGCTTGTGCAATCCCTTCTGGCCTAGGCTGCTCTGCATATTCAATATTAAGCCCAAATGTCGTGCCGTCGCCAAACAAGTCTTTAAAATGCGGTAAATCATCTGGTGTCGAAATAATTAATATATCTTGAATATTTGCCAGCATGAGTACTGAGAGTGGATAGTAAATCATCGGTTTATCGTAAATAGGTAATAACTGTTTTGACACAGCTTTCGTAATGGGGTGTAAACGCGTACCAGAGCCTCCCGCTAACACAATACCTTTGTATTTTTTATTGCCCATTCGCATTTCCTCCTCGACGTGTTAACTGATAATCACCACTTAGAACTCGCTGCCACCACATCGTATTATCTAAATACCATTGCACCGTTTTTCTGATACCAGTCTCAAAAGTTTCTTCCGGTTGCCAGCCTAATTCGAGTTGAATTTTACTCGCATCAATCGCATACCTAAAATCATGTCCAGGTCTATCGCTAACAAATTGGATCAAATCTCGGTAATACTTAATACCATCTGGTTTGTTTGGTACGAGCGTTTCCAATACATCACATAAAGTATTAACGACATCAATATTACGCTTCTCATTATGCCCACCAATGTTATAGCTTTCACCAACGATACCTTTTGTTGCAACCAACACTAACGCCTTCGCGTGGTCATCAACATACAACCAATCTCTAATTTGTTTGCCATCGCCATAAACAGGTAATTCTCGGCCGCTTAGCGCATTCAAAATCATATGGGGAATGAGTTTTTCAGGGAAATGATAAGGCCCATAGTTATTCGAACAGTTAGTGATTAATGTCGGTAAACCATAAGTTCTCAACCATGAACGGACTAAATGATCAGAACTGGCTTTCGTGGCAGAATAAGGCGAACTGGGATCGTAAGCCGTGGTTTCTACAAATAAACCATCTTGCGTCTGTAGATCACCGAACACTTCATCTGTCGACACATGATGAAAACGAAAAGCGGCTTTTTTTTGAGTGTCTAATGAAGACCAATACAGTCGCGCAGCCTCTAACAAATTGTATGTACCAATAATGTTGGTTTCGACAAAACAATTCGGACTTTCTATTGAACGGTCAACATGCGACTCGGCAGCAAGGTGCATGACAATATCAGGCTTATGCTGTTCAAAAACGGCCATCACCGCGTCTTTATTACAAATATCAACACATTCAAACGCATATTGAGATGAGAGTAACCGTGCAGGTATTGAGTCCAAATTACCTGCGTATGTCAGCTTATCTACATTCACGACCTGATGTGGTGTGTCGATTAATATATGTCTAATAACGGCACTACCAATAAACCCAGCACCGCCTGTCACTAATATCTTCATCTTATGCTACTCGTAGTTAACGCTTGAAGAGCCTTGTACCTGTAACTTTCGTGCTCGCGGTACACTTGGTTTTAATAAATATTGAAAATGATAAATACAGGCGTCTCGAATATGAAAACGTAATACGCGATTACGCAATACATCACGAAAACCACCCGCACTACAGCGTAAACCATCTGCGCCCACAACAATGTCGCTCTCGTAATGCACTTTATATCCAAGTTCCCAGCACTTATAACAAATATCGGGATCGGCCATAAAGATGAAATATCGGTCATCAAAACCACCAATTTTCTCCCAAACACTACGGCTTATCGCCATAAAAGAGGATTGTATCCAATCAACATTGCCCGGCTTGTAATAGTCAAAGTCGACATATTCATAATGTTCCGCCACTCCCTTTAACAGAGGCCAGTGCCGTAAAGAACTCCGACGTACGACTTGTGCTAATAAATTGGGAAAACGACGTACGGTATCAGGTATTGAACCATCGTCATTTAGCTGTCGCGTTCCCACAATACCAATGCCTGCGTCCTTTTGATAAACAGCAATAACATCTGCGAGTGTTGCCTCAGATTTCCACTCAATATCTGGATTAACAAAAAAGAGATAATCACCTCGGCATAAGTCTGCACCTTGATTACACCCACGGGTATACCCATTGTTTTCTTGATTAAAGATCAAGGTAACATTGTCAGTATCATCATATTGAGACAATAACTGCTGATTTTCAGCATCCACTGAATTATCAATAATAATCACTTCAGTATCAAAAAAGCCTTGTTGAGTCAGGATCCTTTCGACATTATCAACTACACGTTCCGCTTTAAAAAAATCAACAATAACAATAGAAATAAGTATTTTCTTAGCCATAAGAATCTTCTCTTTCCTCAACGAATAGTTTTTTGTCTATAACAGACGCAAAATTATGATTCGTGATATCAATTGTTTTGTCATATCTTGGTATCGAGATTAACTCCGCCACACTGTATTCAGGCAATAACTCATCTGGATAAACGACTGACATATTGGGATTACATAACTCTTTCGCTATTTGTAACTGGTGATCATCAGAAAACTCACCAAACTGTTCTAACCTTGGAACAAATATCACTTTTTTCTGAAAAATCAGCATATGATTAATACTGCCAACACCACAATGACTTATCACTAGACTGCTTTCCTTTACCAGCGAGTCCATCTTATCCTTTGCGACCATCGCCACAATCTCACCGTTAGCCGGTTTATCCTTCACGTCAAAACCACCCGTTTGAATAAACCAACGAACATTGGGGTCGTTATAAATAGCGAGTTTCGCCATGGCTTCAATCAAACGCGGGAAAGGGTAAGCATTGGTCCCCGTCGTCACCAAAACCAACGGTTTCTCTGGTGCAAGCAACGGCTCAATTTCCTTATTCGCCTTACCTTCTAAATCAAATGTTTTACCGGCATACTCAACGCCATATTCCCTTGCAACAGCTTCCCATTGCGACATAAATTCATCATACAATTTATATTTATGAATCAACTTTCCGGTATTTGAAAGCTCAACTACTCGTGATAATGTGTCTAAATAAACAAACCTCAGAGGTAAAAATTTACACACTAAGGCAAAAGGCAAAACAATAGGGCCACCCGTCGTAAAGACAGCGTGGGGTCTTTCACGTGCTATCACGTACAACGCATAAAAAATATTAACGAAGTGAATAAAGGCGTTTTTTTGTGTTGTCCAAATAGTGTATATCTTCTTAATTTTGTCATCATTGACTAATGCCCGCGTCGTCACGAGTACAATGTCATCAACATGATTACAAGCACAAAGCGCTTGAGTTAAATGCCCACCTGCTGAAGCGATAACAAGCACTTTTCTATTTGACATTTGGACACTCCAATTTAAGACCATCAACTAAGCCTTGATAATGGCTAACCACTGTTTTTTTCTCAAACATATCCAATGCATTCGTTTCTAAAGCACATTTAATACGGTGATGAAAAAAATCATGTCGCACAATTAACTCTTCCACTTTATCCGCTAATTCATCTACTGCTTGGCTTTGCACCTTAATACCAACATCAATGCCATCTAAGTAGCCGTCAATACCGGTATTCGCGTGATACAAAATTGGTAGACCAGAAAATAAGGCTTCCACAAAGACCATACCAAACGATTCGTTTTTACTGGGTAATAAAAATGCAGAATATGTTTTTAATTTTTGCTGTAAAAGCGTGTTATCAATACGACCTTTTATCGTTACTTGCTTCTCTAAAGATAATGCGGATATTTTATCTTGCACTATCTTCATCTTTTTATCTGGCCCTGAACCATATATATCCAGCCTAATATCTGGGTAATTAACGCTAAGTTTAGCGATAGATTCTAACAATGGCATTATGCCTTTTCGGTCATATTGGTCGAAACGAAAAACGGTCACAAAATTAGCTGCACGGCTTATACCACGACTCGCCGATAACTGGCTCATTTCACAGGGGTTAGGCAATAAACTCGATTTATTTGTTGATTGATTAATGCTTGCATTGAGCATTTTTTTAATTGGATTTTGTGCCCAAGAGCTCACCCAAAATATATGTTCAGCTTCTTCAAGTACTTTCTTCCAACGTGGATGCAATAAAGCCTTGTGCTGTAAAATGCGTACATCCGAACCGCCTCTAACGGATAAAAAATACGGTATACCGATAAGGTTCGCGATAGCAGCGCCCAAGGTGCCATCAATAGCGAGTTTGTGACCATGAATAAGTTGACACTTTATTTGTTGCTTTTTAATCAGATTAAACAAGAGATTTCGGGTAAGAAATAAAGACAGACTAAGCGCAAGACCAAACGGTAAACCCCAATAATAAATGGTATACAATTTTTCATTATGCGGAATAACACGCACTTGCCAAGGCCATGGCGTACGGTGAATAACAAAGACGGTATTCGAGATCCCAGAGGTGGCATCTAATAACGATTTAACAGCTGGCGTACTGGCATTATTACGGCCATCGGGGTAATCAGAGTGTATATGTAAGATATTCATACAACCTGCCATAGTTTCATGTTTTAGCGGATAATCTTCACTAAATAGGAATTATAGGCATAAATATCTAAATTGATTTTATTACGCGGAGTTAACACTGAGGGGAGATGAAAGTTAACTTTATAAACACAATGTAAACAATTGATAAATCATCATTATAATTTATCCATTACATAATCAATAAAATCAAAATAATTATCGACAAGAGCGAGTTATAAAATTACATATAGTGGTAAACCGAGTTATCACACGGTCTGTGATAAATCGATTTACCATTGAGTATTACAACGCTTTAACTTAACTTTACTTCCTTCAACTATACTTCCTTAAATGCGCGATAATATGTATTAAGTAAAGGAGCCGTGAGATAATCCCAAAGTGTACGACTCTCTAGAATAACAAACACTTCCGTTGGCATACCCGGATATAATTTAATATCATCCATGCTTTCCAGTTGTTTATCATCAAGTCTAACTTTAATTAAATAGCCTCCCTCTTTTGAAGAGTCCTCTGCAATTTTATCCGCAGCAACATATATGACCTCACCTTGTACCGGTGGTGTTTTTCTAACATTGTATGCACTGAGCCTTACTTTAGCAGTCAAACCTTGACGAACGACATCAATATCCTTTGCGTTAATCATTGCTTCAACGATTAATTCATCGCTCTCAGGAACAATTTCCATAATTACATCACCAGCATTAACGACCCCACCAATCGTATGCACGTTCATACCAACAACCGTACCATTATGCTTACTTCTTATTGTAATCCGATCTCTTACTTCACGTGCCGCAATTAAGGCTTTCTCAGTATCCCTTAACTCTCTGCCAACACTCTCGAGTTCACCAACTAATGAAGACTTAAGATCCGCAGTCTCCGTTTTGTAATCATATTTTAGTGACGATATTTTTTGTGAGGCTAATTCAGTGTCCGCCTTTAATTCAGCTAACCTTGCTTCAACTGTCGCACGTTTTCTCTTTAACTCTAACATCTTCGTTTTTGATACAAATCCTTTTTCAGCTAACCCTCGAGTCATCTCAATTTCTTCATTAATCAACTCATACTGCGTTTTAATCGCAGTGACTTGATAACGGTTCCCCTGAAGTTGCTCCTTAAGTAATTGTTCCTTTTGCTTGTGATAACCTTCACGCAATTTATTCTTCAGTGTATTTTGTTGATGCTTAATGATTTGTGTACGTAAGATACTATCGCTATCAGAATCTGAGATTGCCCCAACTTCCAATCGGTTTGGCCAGTTAACCATTTCTTTATTCTCTAAATCAGCTTCAATCTCTGCCCTTTTCGTTAATAAGGTGAAATATTTAATCGACAATCGAGAAAAATCAGCTTGTGCTTTACTGTTTTCTAATTCAACTAGCACATCCCCTTTTTTAACCGATTGTCCTTCCGTGACATAGATCGCTTTTACCCAGCCACCTTGTAAATGCTGAACTTTTTTACGCTGGCTTTCTACAACAATAGTGCCGTTGGCAATCGATGCAGCGCTTAACTTGGCTGTTACAGACCAAAATACAAAACCACCAAGGCCCAAAAGAATAATTAAACAACCAATAATGATTGGTCGATTGGTGTTAAAATTTACTTGTTTCATGCTGCGCCTCCTCGCTTTATTAATACATTATTAGATTTAGATTTTGCAACAGCTTTAGAATCATCAATACCACCGATTGCACCTAAGAATTTATCGCATGTACCGGCTTTTTCAATCTTTCCTTCATTAAGAAATACGACCCAATCCATTTGGCGTAAGAAACCAGGGCGGTGACTGATCATAACCACTGTTATCTTATTCTCTTTACAATATTGCAGCACAATAGAGAGTGCGATCTCACCTTCAGGGTCGAGATTGGAGTTAGGTTCGTCCAAAATAAGTATGCTTGGATTTGAGAATACAGCTCTTGCTAAACCAATACGCTGACGCTGACCACCGGATAACTGCGCACCACCTTCACCTAAATATGTGTCATATCCCTGAGGGAGCGAAATAATAAGCTCATGGACACAAGCAAGCCTTGCAGCATGCACAATATCCTTATCATCCGCATCAGAGAATCGGCAGATATTTTCAGCCACGGTACCCGCTAACAAGCCCACATCTTGTGGTAAAAAACCAATGTGACGACCAAACTGCTCTTCTGGCCACAAATCAATATCCGCGCCATCGATTTGGATACTACCTGATGATGGTTTCATAATACCCATGATCACCGACGCTAGCGTTGACTTGCCCGAACCAGACCCACCCATAATCGCTAAGGCACGTCCTGCACCGAGTTTAAAGTTAATATTTTGTAATACCGGTTTTTTATGTCCTTTTAATCTCACACCAATATTTTGTAAATTAAGTTCCCCTGTTGGCTCTGGCAATGCTGTTTTGTTTGGCGCGATATCATCTTCCATAGCACTTAAACGTTGATATGATTTAAAACCACTTAACCAATTTTTCCAGCCCATAACAGCTTGTTCGAAAGGTGAAAGTACCCTAGACATAATGATTGAACTGGCGATGATGGCACCTGCACCAATCTCTTGGTGGATAGCTAAATAAACACCTGCGGTTAATACCGATATTTGTAAAATAGTTCTCGCAAAACGGCTAAACGTGAGTACTTTGGCGATTTTAGAATTCAGTGACCATTGTAGTTGTAACAGATTTGAATTCTTACTCTGCCAAATTCGTCCTATATCACCAGCCATTCCCATTGCACGTAACATGGGTGCATTACGTAAATAATCATTAAGCTCCATATTGGATTTATTGCTAAGCGTTTGCGATTCAAAATTAGGTTTTTTCGCAGCAAACATTACTACCGTTGATAAACCAATAAAAACAATCATACCAGCGAGTGCAATACTGCCGATTAATGGATGTAACATGAATAAAATAAAGAGGAATATCGGTACCCAAGGAATATCAAATACCGCAGAAAGCGAAGGGTTAACAAGTAAGTTTTTAATTTCGCTTAAGTCTTGTAAACCCTGTTTCTGAATACAGTTCGCATTAGAAGAACGGCGTATACTTTCAGATAACATAAATGGGCTTAAACGCTCATCCAATTTTAGCCCTGATTTTTGCAGTAACTCAGTACGAGTATGCTCAAGAATTGCTTGTATTAATAGCAGCGAGACTGCAATAACAACCAAAGCAACTAATGTATCAATGCTGCTACTACCCATAACCCGATCGAATAGTTGTAAGCTATAAATGGGTAAGGTTAAAACTAAAAAATTAATTGCAAAACTAAAGAAAGCGACAAATCTTAAGTCTCGCTTACAATGCCCTAAAGCTGATTTCAATTCACTATTACGCAAAGTACACCTCCACTGTGTGCTTAATAACATAAATAATTAGCATGTGTATTTAAAAGAGGGGGAAAGAGAAGCCTAAAAAATCGTCCTCGTAGGCTTCATCATTGTCCGTTAAGAACTGTTAATTAGATATCAGAGCCATTAAAGCTAATACTATCGGCGTCACTGTCACTCCAGATAGTCACTTCTTGTCCTTCTTCATTCGTGAAGTTGTAGCCATTTAAGCTTTCAACATCAATATCACTACCTTCAAATGTATCCAGTAGATCTTGTGACATGTCATTATTCATACCCGTTAACTGCCAACCGTCGCCTTCCAACTCAACGGCATCCGCACCTTGGCAAACAAACTGACCACTTGCATCGCCCGCCCCGTCATTTTCTAATACCTTGTCCAATGCGATTTTGATTTGCGCATCAGTCGCTTCTACAGTAACCGCCTCAATATCTTGGAAAGCGGTCTGTGTCATATCAATTGATACACCACTCGATTCAGCACCAACAGTTAATACATCAAAGCCCTCACCACCACTATAGTGGACAGTATCACCATTGCTCCCCTCTAGATCGGCGCTATCAAAGACAATGAAATCATCCCCGCTACCAGCGAACAGTTGGTCAATACCACTACCACCATCAAGCGTATCATTACCACCATCAGCGAAGACTAAATCGTCACCTGCACCAGCATTGATAACGTCATCACCGCTACCCGCTTTAATGGTATCATCACCTTCGCCACCACTTAATGTATCGTTACCTTCACCGCCAATAATATAATCATCACCAGCACCACCATCTATGGTATCGTCACCAGCCTGACCGTATAGACGATCATCACCTTCACCACCAGCGATTTGATCATTACCATCACCAGCATAAATCGTATCACGGCCTTCACCAGCATCAATAACATCATCGCCAGCACCAGAGCGGACTACATCATTACCAGCACCCGCTTGAATACTGTCATTGCCAGCGCCCGTCATGATCGTGTCTTTACCTGCACCTGCAGTAACCTGGTTATCACCATCTCCGGCATTGATTACATTCGAACCATCACCCGCATTAATCACATCATCACCTGTACCTGAAGTGATACGATCATTTCCTTCACCCGCGGTAATTTGATTTTGACCATCTCCAGCATCAACTAAGTTATCACCAGTGCCAGCATCAATCACATCATTGCCCGCCCCAGTAGTAACAACATCATTACCTTCTCCTGCTAATACTGTATTATTACCTGTCATCGATGTGATGGTATCGCTACCTCGGCCCCCTGATAAGGTATCATCGCCTTCACCCCCATCAATAACATCATCGCCATCGCCGCCACTGATATTATCATTACCAGCGCCACCTTCGAGCTGATCATTACCAGCGCCGCCATCGATGGTATCATTACCCGTACCGCCATAAACAACGTCATCACCAGCACCTGCTAACAACGTATTGTTACCCGATTCGCCGTGAAGTTCATCATTGCCTGCACCACCTTCTAAGCGATCATCACCCGCACCAGCAAAGAGCTTATCATCACCTTCACCACCGTCGATTCGATCATCACCTTCTCCACCGAATAACAAATCATCGCCAGCGCCACCAGATAAACTATCATTACCGACACCACCTTCTAAGTGATCATTACCTGCACCACCGTCAAGGTTATCATCACCTTCATCGCCGTACATTAGGTCATCACCAGCGCCAGCAACCGCCGTATCATTACCAGTACCACCGTAAAGTGTATTATCACCTTCACCTAAGTTAATAGTATTAGTACCTGCTTCACCGTAGACAGTATCGTTACCTGCACCCGCGTCAATATTATCATCACCCTCACCGGCAAAGAGCGTGTCATCACCTGCGCCTGATGTAATCGTGTCATTGTCAGCACCCGCATACAAGGTATCACTTGCATCGCTACCAATCAGCGTATCATCACCAGCACCACCAAAAATATTATGACTACCACCATCAGCGGCGACTAAGGTATCGTTACCTTCTTCACCAACAAGTACATCCCCACCATCATCAACAAGATAATCGTCACCGTCACCACCAGCAAGGAAGTCATTACCTTCACCGCCAATCATGCGGTCATCACCAGCACCACCAAAGAGTACATCATTACCTGCACCACCCTGAACACTGTCATTACCTTCGCCCGCATCAACATAGTCGTCGCCAACGCCAGCATTAATGACATCATCACCCGCGCCAGCATAGACAGAATCATTACCTTCGCCAGCAGTAATCTTGTCACTATCTACGCCACCGAAAACAAGATCATCACCAGTACCAGCGTCAATGGTATTACTACCAGATACACCATGAATTTCATCGTTACCGGCACCACCAGACAGGCTATCATTACCTTCGCCGCCAAAGAGCTTGTCATCGCCTTCGCCACCAGTCAGGGTATCGTTACCTGTGCCACCAAATAGCAAGTCGCTGCCTTCGCCACCCGCTAACGTATCATCACCAGCGCCACCTTCTAAATGGTCATCACCTGCACCGCCACGGAGTTGGTCATTACCCTCACCGCCATGCATCAGGTCGTCACCACTACCAGCTGTCGCAACATCATCACCAGTACCGCCAAATAAGGTATTGTTACCTTCTCCTAAATCAATCGTATTCGCGCCTGATTCGCCATAAACAACATCATCTCCAGCGCCCGCATTAATGGTATCGTCACCTTCGCCCGCATAGATCTCGTCATTGCCTTCACCACCCGCAATTTTATCATCGCCCGCACCAGCAAATAAGATATCGTCACCAGCGCCGCCATCGACCTTATCATCACCTTCGCCAGCGTAAACAGTATCTTGGCCTTCACCAGCTGTGATCGTATCGTTACCAGCACCGCCTTCTAAATGATCGTTACCAATGCCACCATCAATGACATCCGCACCCGTACCACCGTAAACGACGTCATCACCAGCACCAGCAGAGATCGTGTTATTACCTGACTCACCGTGGATCTCATCGTTGCCAGCGCCACCGTCTAGCTGATCATCACCTTGACCACCAAAGAGCTTGTCGTCACCTTCACCACCGAGCAGTGTATCGTCACCTTCACCACCAAATAGCAGGTCATTACCCGCTCCGCCTGAAAGCTGGTCATTACCTAAACCACCTTCTAATTGGTCATTACCTGCACCACCGTCAAGGTTATCGTCACCTTCACCGCCATACATTAAATCATCACCCGAGCCAGCAACAGCAGTGTCATCACCAGTGCCGCCATATAAAGTATTATTCCCTTCACCGAGATCTATCTTGTTATTACCTGCTTCCGCATAAACTGTATCATTGCCTTCACCGGCATTAATGCGGTCGTTACCTTCACCAGCAAAGAGTACATCATCACCGCCGCCAGAAAGGATTGTATCGTCATCAGCCCCACCATAAAGCGTATCACTTGCTTCACTGCCGATTAATGTGTCATTACCTGAACCACCATAAATTTGGTGACTACCACCATCAGCAGCGACTAAGGTATCATCACCATCATCACCCAAAAGTACATCACCACCATCATCAGTGAGATGATCATCGCCCGCACCACCAGAAAGGAAGTCACTACCTGCGCCACCAACTAGTCTGTCGTTACCCTCGCCACCAAACAGTGCATCATTACCTGCACCACCCTGCAAAATATCATCACCAGCACCAGCATCAATTACGTCATCACCAGCTCCGCCATCAATAACATCATCACCCGCGCCTGCATAGACAGTATCGTTACCATCTCCTGCATTAATCGTATCTGCATCAGAGCCACCATACACAAGATCATCACCAGCTCCGGCATCAATAACGTTCTCACCAGAATCTGCATAAATGGTGTCATGACCACTACCGGCATCTATGTTGTCATCGCCTGCACCTGCAATAATGGTATCGTCACCCGCTCCGCCAGCTAAACGATCATCACCTTCACCACCATCAATGTGATCATTACCTTCACCACCGCGAATAGTGTCATTACCCGCGCCACCTTCTAAGTGATCAGCACCTAGGCCGCCTTCAATTGTGTCATCACCTGCACCTGCATAAACAAGATCGTCACCGTCACCACCATCAATGGTATTGTTACCAGCACCACCATATACTTCGTCATTACCTGCGCCACCAGATAGCGTATCATCACCTTCACCACCGAATAACTTATCGCTACCGTCACCACCGCTTAATGTATCATCGCCTGCGCCACCGATTAAAATATCAGCACCAATACCACCCGATAAGCGATCATTACCCGTGCCACCTTCTAATTTATCTTCGCCAGCACCACCTGTGATGGAGTCATCATCTGCGCCGCCATATAGGGTGTCATTTTGGTCACTACCAATTAATGTATCATCGCCTTCGCCACCATAAATTTGATGACTACCACCATCAGCTGCAAGCAAGGTATCATCACCAGCCTCGCCTAATACCACATCATCGCTATCGCCCACAATGTAGTCATTACCAGCACCACCCGCTAAGAAATCTTGTCCTGCGCCACCCGTTATTTTATCGTCGCCAGCACCACCGAGAACGACATCATCACCCTCGCCACCAGAAAGACTATCACTGCCTAAGCCGCCTTCAATCGTGTCATTACCAGCGCCACCATCGACAGTATCGTCACCGTCATTCGCATAAATGGTATCGTTACCTTTTCCGCCTGCAATCGTATCGCTATCAGTACCACCAACAACAAGATCATCACCTGCGCCAGCATCAATTTGGTTCGCACCAGAATCAGCATAAATACTATCTTGACCAACACCGCCCGCAATCACATCATCGCCTGTCCCTGCATAAACGGTATCATCACCGGCACCAGCATCGACGTTATCTGAACCTTCACCTGCGTGTAATACGTCATCGCCAGCACCACCCGTAATGGTATCGTTATCAGCGCCACCATAAAGGGTATCATCTTGGCCGCTACCAATTAACGTATCATCACCATCACCACCGTAAATTTGATGGCTGCCAGTATCAGCAGCAGTCAAGGTATCATCGCCACCTTCACCTAATACTGTATCGCCACCTTCATCGGTAATTTTGTCATCACCATCGCCACCCGCTAAGTGATCTTGTCCTGCACCACCAACCAAGGTATCGTTACCCGCGCCACCAGCAAGAGTATCGTCGCCAGCACCACCCATCAATTTATCATTACCAGCGCCACCATCAAGGTTATCATCGCCCGCATTACCACTCAGGATATCAGCACCAGAACCACCAGTTAACACATCGTTTTCTGATGAACCAACCAATTGATCATCACCTTCGCCACCGTGTAACGTTGATGCGTTATCACCCGCACTTAATTTATCATCGCCAGTTTCACCATAAAGTTCGTTATTACCGCTATCGCCACGAACGACGTCATCACCATCACCTGCATACACGCTATCGTCACCAGCGCCTGCATCAATACTGTCGTTGCCTTCACCACCAAACACAGTATCGTCACCATCGCCAGCACTGACTAAGTCATCACCCGCATTCCCAGAGATAACATCACCACCACTGCCGCCATCAATAGCATCATCACCTTCGCCACCCGCGATCACATCATCACCGGCACCGCCATCTAAAATGTCATCACCAGCTTCACCATAAAGTTGATCGTCACCTTCTTCTGCGAAGACAATATCATCACCCTCACCAGCCGTTACAACATCATCTTGCTGAGTGCCTACTAATAAATCATCTTGCTCTGTACCTGCAACAAATTTGCTTTCAGTTACAATATCAACTTTTTGGTTCGCCATTTTACATTCCTTGTTTGCTAATGAATTATACTCATTTTAGATTAGAGTTCTCAAAATCAGATTAGACAGGGGGGAATGAAATGGCAGGCAAACTTGAAGTAAATCTAAGGTTATTAGCAAGTAATAATCAAACATGTGATTAAGCTCGAATTATTAACTCTAATTAGGCAGAATATTTGTTGATTAGATGAAAGTAAGTCTATGACTGTGTCACTAAAATGATAAATTCAGTATAAATAATGACAAGTTCAACGTCAGGAGCAATGAATGAGCGGTATATGAGGAAGAAAAAGGGATGAGCTTAAAATAAAAAAGCCAAATGTCACATCCTGTATTTAACTACAATCAGTAACACTTGGCTTCAATAATTAATTAAACCTATAGGGTTTAATCTTGTTTATAGTACTTATAAACCTTGCTTGTACTGTGCATTCGTTGCAACTGGTACTAAGTGGTTTAACGCTGCTTTAGCATCTTCTTCGCCCGCTAGTAGTGCTTCAAAGTGCTTAATTAGTTCAACCTTATCCTGCTCTTCTTTAGAACCAGCACCGATATTTGTTAAATCGATAAAGAACTCGTCAAACAAATCAGAGAAGTCATTTATTACGTCAAAGTTTAAGAACTGCTCGTCATTATAAATACTTGGGTAGCCGCCTTTTTGCTTATCAACCGCAAATGAAATACCTTTCACATTGGTAATTGTTGTCGCTTTTTCACATTTAAGCATACAACCATCTTCAATCGCTGGTTTTTTACAACCTACTGTTTGCTGGAAGAAGCATTGACGACTTGTCATCATCAGAATTGGGTGGTAAATACTGTAGAACATTTTAAAGTTCTTCGGACGACTGATCTTTCTGATTTGAATACGATTAATCTCGTTAGAAATAAACGCACCCGCACAGTTTAACTCTTCTTGTAGCGTTAATAATGCATGAGAGTTGGTTGTATTTAAGAATGGACCAGCAACCCATTCAATACCCATTTCAAACGCTTTATAAGCAATACCTGTATTGTTAGTCACGATACGTTTAGGTTTCACTTCTTCAAGAATCTTAACTGACTCTAAATAATCTTTACCAATAAGAACCGCTGGGAACCAAGGGATCAAACGTGGATTTTCTTGTAGTAGTTTGATGTGCTTAGGACAGTTCTTTTTCAAGCTTTCAGGGATCTTAAAGTAAATATCTGCATCCGTTACATCAGCAAGGTGTAAGTCTTTTGCATTTGCAATCATCAATGATAATTTTGGTTTTTCTTCTACTTTCGGGTGCTTAGGTAATGCAGGTACGTCAACGTGTTTAACAACGTCACGAGAACCATTTAATAAGAAGGCTACTTGGTTCTTAAGCTCTGTTAGTTCTTTAAATGGTACCGTTAGATTTGCATCAAAATGATCAAACATCATTGGCGCAAGATCAAACGTTGCATTGTTAAAGCTACGGAAACGTTTTTCAACGGTTTCAGGCGTGATTGAAATTTCATCTGCCACTGTTAATACAGAATCTGTTTTCACTTCCAGTGAGATATTACCCGCAACAACGTTAACGGTTAGTGGGCTACCTGCTTTAGCAATGAAATCAAATGTTAAAGCAATTTTATCAATGCTTAAATCTTTGATTTTATCGGCCAGTTCAGCACCTAATGCATTTTTATCTGTGTAAAGTTCTTGCTTCACATCATGGATTTGTACAACCGAGATAGCATCGCTTTTTTCTACTGCGTAATTCACACTGTTATCACGTGGGTTATCAGTAAACATTCTCTTGTTGAGGTCACCCTGTAAGAATGAGTTCGTGAAACTACGGTTAAATACTTTGTGTAAATTAGCATCGTCAGCTAATAATTTACCCGACTCAACAAAGTTATTGATCTGTTTACGCCATGTATCGACAACCGTGTAAACATAGTGTGCGCCTTTAATACGGCCTTCGACTTTAAGTGAGTCAACACCTGCGTCTACCAGTTGCGGTAGATCGTAGTATGCAGAGTTATCTTTTAAATTAAGTGGGAAGCGATGACCTTCAGCTGTTACTTCGTATTCGTCTCGGCACGCTTGGCTACAACGACCACGGTTACCCGAGTTACCAACACTTACAGAACTTGAATAACACTGACCAGAGAAAGCAATACACAGTGCACCATGTACAAATACTTCTGTTAATACGTCATGATCATGCGCAACTGTTGTTAGCTCTTTAATTTCACCCAGATTTAACTCACGAGATAAGTTGACGCGCGTTGCACCAATTTTCTGTAAGAATAAAATCTGACCTTCGTTATGAGTTGTTAACTGAGTAGACGCATGAATATGCAGCGATGGGAAATGCTTCTTAACAATATTGAACACACCTAAATCTTGTACGATGATGCCATCAATACCGCTGTTAACTAGCTTGTTAAGCAGTCGAACTAAACTAACAACTTCGTGCTCTAAGATCACAACGTTAAGCGTTAAGAAAACCTCACAGCTATGTTGGTGTGCAAGTCGTAATACGCCATTCAGCTCATCAAATGAAAGATTGGACGCACGGTTACGGGCATTAAACATATCTAAACCACAGTAAACCGCATTTGCACCGGCAACAATAGCCGCTTTAATTGCTTCTACATCACCGCCCGGTGCCAATAATTCTATTTTTCTACTCATGCGAAATAACCCACTTAATGCTTTTATTGTAATTTTTTGAGGGGGCATTCTACCTGTATATGCGGGTCATTGCTATGAATTCGGGTTTATTGATCTAGATCAATATTGTAAAGGCGGCATTCTGGCGTATTATTTCTGAATGTGTCGTGGTGATGCAACGGGCTAAATCAGCATTTGGCCCGTTGCATCACGGTCGTTTTAACTACTTAGAATCAGGGACTAACTGCTTTATCGCGTGAGGTAACACAGTAACAATCAAGCCACGAACAGGGTGCCATAATGCAGACAACATTAATAATGCCGCACCAATCGCAATACCAGTGATCGCAAAATTAGTACCAACATCACCGTACATACTCATCAAACTTGATAATGCATAAAGTACGTATACTAACGAAGACACCATAAAGGCACGGCGGTCGATAATAATAGAAACCAGTGACATCAATAAGTACAGCGTAATAATAATCGCAATACTGCTCATGCTTTCTTCACCGTTTAAAATACCCACACCTAAAAATACAGGATGAATAATCAATGGTGCTGATAATAAATGTAACCAGAATGCTGTATCGGTACGATTCGTAACACGTTCGCGATCAGAAGAGTCCCAATACATAGCAAATAAGAACGTTGCAATACCGCAGGCAAATATGACCACCAATATCCAATCTGTTAATACGTTGAGCGTTTCAGCGGTTGTAAATGTCGATATGAAAGAAGAAACAATAAAACCTATCGTTGCAGCGGTACCTGCTGCAATCGTAATTGGCACATTGAAACGACGCCAGTGACAGAAAGCGGCAATAACCGATGCACCAGTCGCAGCTATAATCGTTTGTTCATCAAGCGCTGAAAATACTTCCATTGATAACTTAAACACACCACCAATAAAGGCAAGTAATAACATAATAGCAGGAAACGCCATTTTTCTTTTAAGTACAAAAAATTCGGCAAGTGCCCATGACAATGCAGCAAACGTCGCAAGTCCTAAGCGAGGATCAACGGTTCTAACAGCCCAGAGTGATGAAAACAGTAATAACGCACAAGCAATCACGATAAAGATATCGTTAAACCCGCCTATTAAGCGAATATTTTCTTCGTCAGCTATCGTCACTTTCTTTGATAACAATTGGTCACGTCGAAACTCATCAACGGACGAAGCAGTAAAAATACCTTTATCTACTGCACTGTTAAGGTCTTCATCTGTATACATAGTGGTCCTAAAAGTGTTATTAATAATACATATTATAAGCAAAGCACTAAAGTGTATTAACTTTGCTTATATGGGACAAGAGAAGTGGTCAATAATTCTAAAAAAACAAGTAAACCAATCAAAAATACAGCACACCATGACCTGTTTTAGTTAAAATGTGACGTGTAGCATGCCACAGGATATTCATTAAGTCGTATTTTCTACTTTGTTTTTCTACTATATGTAATTGAGCCTTTCTCGAACCGAATAACTTTTTTTAATAAAAATTAAATTAGCGTATACATTCACCCAGTGCCCACATGCACTATTACCAGCACGACCACAGTTATACGCTGTTTTAACAAGGAGACGTTGTGAACCCACAAGATTACTTTAACCAACTCAATGATGACTATTTAACACTTCACCGCCGTAAAGAAGACCTATTCTGGCAAACCTACATGGGCACCAGTGATGACCATGACGGTTTTGCCGCGGCAGAAGAGGCTCTCAGTGCATTTATCTCAGACCCAGCTCATATACAAGAAACACGCAGTAACCTTGATGTGCTATTACAATTAACTGATGAAGACGATGAACTGGTACAGGGCCTTAAAGGTTGGTTAGCCTTTTTCGATGCCAACGCCATTGAAAGTGCAGAAGGCCGCGATAAAATGGCGGCACTGATTCGCAGTGAGTCAGCGCTATTTGCTAAACGTCAAGATTACCTCATGTATTGTAATGATGAGAATGGCGACAAGCAGCAAGCTTCTTTAACCGTACTGGCAGCTAATATTCGCACCAGTAACAATGAGAGTGTACGCCAATCAGCGCATCAAGCATTGTTAGACCTTGAGCAGTGGGTGCTGAATAACGGTTATATCGAACTGGTTAAACAACGTAACGACTTTGCCCGTCAACAAGGCTTCCGTAATTTCTTTGATTACAAAGTAAATAAAACTGAGCAGATGACACCTGAACAACTGTTCACTATTTTAGATGATTTTGAATCTCGAACTCGCGAACAAAATCAAAGCAGTATTAAGCAACTAGCACAAAGCAAAGGTGATAGCGCGGTTCAAGGTCATAACTTTAGCTTTATGTATGCAGGTGATGCAGCACGTCAACTTAACCCTTACGTACCATTCTCAAAGTCATTGCGTCGCTGGATTGAATCATTCGGCCGCTTGAATATCGATTATTCACAAGCCGACATGACCCTCGATTTATTAGACCGTCCGGGTAAATACCAAAATGGTTTCTGCCATGGCCCGATTCCATCGTTTTATGCTGAAGATCAATGGCAAGCAGGTAAAATCAATTTCACCAGTAATGCGAAACCCGATCAAATAGGCAGTGGCTACGATGGTATTAACACCTTATTCCATGAAGGGGGTCATGCCGCGCATTTTGCCAACATTAAATTAAACTCACCCTGTTTTTCACAAGAATTTGCACCCACATCAATGGCCTACGCAGAAACCCAATCTATGTTTTGCGATAGCTTATTAACCGACGGCGATTGGTTGAAACAATATGCCTATAACGCTGATGGTGAAGTGGTACCCGATGAAGTTATTCAAGCGTTAATCGCAGCAAAACAACCCTTTAAAGCTTACGAAGAGCGCAGTATTTTAGTCGTACCTTACTTTGAATGGGCTGTTTACAGTGCGGATGAAGATTTATTAACACCCGAATACTTAACTTCGTTAGCTCGAGAAACAGAGCAACGTATCCTTGGATTAGCAGCAAGCCCACGCCCACTACTCGCGGTTCCGCACTTGCTATCACAAGAAGCCGCTTGTTCGTACCAAGGTTACCTACTTGCACACATGGCGGTTTATCAAACACGCGCTTACTTTACTGAGAAATTCGGTTATCTAACCGATAACCCTGCAATCGGTCCACTGCTTGCTGAGCATTACTGGAAACCAGGTAACAGTATTAGCCATGATGCAACCTTGCGTAGTCTAACGGATGAAGGTTTCTCTGCGGCTTACCTTGCAGATACCTGTAATAAAACCAGTGACCAAGCTTGGCAACAGGAGCAAGCTAAGATTGTCGCAGCGCAAGCCCGAGTTCGCGCTAACCCTGCCGCACTGAATGCTAAAATCAGTATTGTGGATGGTGCTGATGTTATCGCTGACAATACTATTTCTGATGGTCAGTTATGCGATAACTTCGAGACTTATATTACTCAGCGTTATGGTAGTGATTGTTAGAACCACGGAATAATAAATAAGTCGGTTTTTATTTTTAATAATAGAAACCGGCCCTCACTTTAACTTTCAATATCGTCATCCTAACTCTTACACGCCCTTACCTTATACGCTAAAAAATTATAGTAATATCTTTGTCACTCGCAACATTATAGCCCTGCTACATGAACAAATATATTAGGTGTAATATGAGAACAAAATTAGCGACATCCCTTGCTACAGCATTACTATTAACCGCTTGTAATAGTGACAACAAAAACACGGCTTCAACCACTCCGACAAAACCAGTACCAACACCAACAGTACCTGTTCCCGCGATTACACACCTAGATAAAAGCGATCTATTTATTATAGGTAAATCACTAACATTACAAACAGTTTGTGTAGATTGTGATGACAGTAAAACTCAATACCAATGGTTCGTAGACCGTAATAACAACGGTGTTTTTGGTGATGAAATCATTATCGATGGCCAGCTAATTCCTGATGTCAATGTAACAACAAATGCATATACACCTGTATCAGATGATTATGGACATAATTTTAAATTATGTGCGACACCGATATCGAAGCAATCCGTTACTGGCACGCAAGTCTGTAAAACATGGCAGCCAATTAGTGTAAGTAAAATTGCCGTGAACGCCAGTGCTTTTGCCGCAATCAAAAATGATGGTAGCGCTACCGTTTGGGGCTTTAAATACGGTGGCGGAGATACCACAGCCATTGATAATGAGTTAACTGATATCAAATCAATTAGCGGTAGTTTTTTAGCATTTGCTGCAATAAAAAAAGACGGTTCTGTATTAACCTGGGGCAATAAAACCTTGGGAGGTGATAGTAGTGCTGTACAAGCTGACTTAATAAATGTTGAAACCATAACGGCGACAAATGGTGCCTTTGCTGCATTAAAATCGGATGGTTCAGTGGTCGTTTGGGGAGACAAAACACAAGGTGGGGATAAAGATTCTATCCATAGCCCTCTCACTAACATTAACCGTATTTATGCTTCAGACTCAGCCTTCGCAGCACTGAAAAAAGACAAAACGGTTATCACTTGGGGTAATCCCAAAAAAGGAGGCGATAGCACAACTGTCACCAGTGATTTAACGAATATTAAAACCATATATGCATCAAGCTATGCTTTTTCAGCGCTAACAGAAACTGGCGACGTATATTCTTGGGGCTTTGATATCTTAGGTAATGCGATCAATTCACCAACAGACTTGCACAATGTCACCACAATTTACACTGCAGGAAGTGCTTTTACTGCATTGAAACAAGATGGTACGCTAACAACCTGGGGTCAAGCTCAATATGGAGGTGACAGCAGTCATGTCACAGCTAAGCTTAAAAATATTAAGTCCGTTGTATCGACAGATTTTGCTTTTACTGCATTGACAAACTCAGGAGAAATCATCAGTTGGGGCACAAGTGATATGTATATCCCGCTAATAGTACCTAATGATACGGACAATTATACTGCTATTTATGCCAATAAGGGTGCTTTTGCAGCCCTCAAAAAAGACGGTTCAGTCGTCACTTGGGGGCAATATCACAATGGCGCTGACAGCAGCCATGTGAGTGATAAACTCATCGATATTAAAACGATTATACCTACCAATTATGCATTTGCAGCTCTAAAGAATGATGGGTCAGTTATAACCTGGGGTGATCCCGACCATGGTGGCGATAGTAGTACTGTTAGCGATGAACTAATTAACATCGAAAATATCGATACTAATGGCTATGCGTTTGTTGCACGTAGAGCCGATGGTCAATTCATTGTCTGGGGTAATGATAAGTTTGGCGGCACTATTAGTGATGAGAAAAAAGAAGCCTTAACAGCTAGAGAAATTCTTGTAAGTCCATAACTTCTCACAACGCGTACGTATTAACTGGCAGCAGCAAACATGCGTACGCAGCTTTTCTCACTCATAACGTAATCGCTCTTTCAAATACTTAATAAAAAGTTGAGTGCGAGTATGTTCATAATCAAGCGTTGGGTAATACGCACACACCGAGCCATGATCAACAGTAAGTTCAGGTAAAACAGGCACCAACTCACCTACTTCAGTTAAATCTTCAAGCATCTTTTGACTTGCAAGTAAGATCCCCATACCGCACTTTGCTCCGTAATATAAAGCCTCGGGGTTCGTGGTGGCAAAATTACCTCGTAACGTAATGCGGTTACCCGTCGATAGTTTCACTTCTCGTATCGGTTTTTCACCCCAAATCAGCATATTATGAGATTCAAGATCATCAATCGTTTCAGGCTTACCGTATTTTTCAATATACTCAGGTGAAGCAAAAAATTTGGCATCATTTTTAAATAATTCAATCGCTTTATAACTGTGAGAATTCAACTGTTCTAAATCACGGCTAATAAACACATCAACGTAATCTTCAGGCATTTGTCCTGGTGAGGTAGTTAACAATTGAATTTGAATTTTAGGATACATCAGTAAAAAATCATTTAAATACTTAATGATAAATTTAGAACCAACTGCGGTTGTCGCTCCAATTTTCAATAATCCTGTTGGAGTTTGATTCACCGAGCGTGCTTCATCCACCAGCGCCATCCATTGATCAAGTTGCAGTCGTGAACGCTGATAAAATAACTGACCCGCTTCAGTTTGGTCTAATGAACGCGTAGTTCGCTTGAGTAATTGCACCCCGACCTTATCTTCTAACCAGTTAATCCGCTTACTGATTGCTGAGCCAGTCGTATTAAGCTGGTAAGCGGCGCCGTTAAAGCTACCTTCCTCAACCACTTTGATATAACTTCGCACGCACACAATCCAATCCATCACTACCTACCTTTTCGCAATATCGCGATTGAAGTAAACATTCAATCCTAATAAGACCTAATCTAGCATAGATAGTTATTTTACAAATATAAAAAAGCCTTAATCTGATAATCCCCCTACTTTTACAGGGCATCAAGATTAAGGCTTAGATTATAAAAACGTCAAATTATTTCGCTGCTTTTACCGCAAAGTAATCCAATACGATTTTAGTTTTATCAGTCAAATCACCAACCGGTTTAAACTCAACATTGATGTTATCCGTGTCAATTTTGAAGGTATTCACTTTAAGGAAAAGTGCATCGGTTTTAGCTGTATTAACGTCAATATTGACCGCAACAGCACGACCATTAACAAACAGATCAAACGCAGGTGTATTTTTATCCTTTGGTACTACAAATTCGATACTGTAGCTTGAACCTGCATCCGCATAAGCCATGGTTTTTAAACCACCGTCATCAGTCCAAAAGGTCTCAGACATACCAATATTATCTGCTTTCCAATAACTGAAATACGCATGGTAGTCATCTACATTCTCTGGCGACGCAGAAGTCCACATTACGCTATCAAGCTCCACCTCTTCGGTATAACTAAAGCCATGTTCTTTCATCATTTTGTCAATCCAAGGTACCTTATCAGCTACATCTTCAAAAGTGTCCGCCCAACCAAACTCGGTATTATATTGCACGCCAATTTCACCAAACAGATAAGACTCACCATTTTTTTCAAACGTAATACCAGAACCACTATCACCATGAATAACTAACCATTGCAGGTCGCTCTGTTCAAGATATGTTGGCTTAAAGCTATATTCAGCCACCCATGCCTTTTCAACTTGGCTATATTGAACAAATTTTTGACCACCATTACGGTTATTATAATTACCAAATCCGATGTTAGTCACTTCATAAAATGCATCCTTAGGGAACATTGAATTTGTTGCTAACTTAGCAGGTTTAATCCCACGAATAGGCGTATCTAAACGAACGAGTGAAAAATCAGACCCTTTGGGATCTCTAAACGCGTACTCACCAAAATCAGCATCGGGATCTGTTATCGCGTACACATATTTGTCCGTTATATATTTACCATTTTTGTCTTTTTTATACGTTCCACAACTTACTCTGTTTTCATACCCATCTGCTTTTGAACCAGACACATGATTCGCCGTAATAACCCAATACGGGTCAATTAATGTTGCAGAACCAGCATTCATCGCACATGCAAAATCAAATTTGTTCTGTAAAGAAAAAGCTTTGAATTGAGATACTGAACGGTCATAACGTCCAACACCTGCGTTAGCCGTCATCGAAATAGAAGCCAATATCGCAGTAGCAATAAGTAATTTTTTCATTATTTAACCTCACTTAAATTGATAGCTTCCAAGCTGTGATAGCCTTCTGACTGCGAGAAATCCCATTGTCGAGCAACACGTTTGTAAGTCACAGTTAATTGATCATCAATCGAAGTGGTATTAAAGACGATAGTGTTTTGAGTACCAGTTAAGTGTGTCGCAAAATCATTCTTGATCGTGACGCACTGCAGGCTAATACACGCCGTAACATCCGATGAAGACAGCCAGTTATGGGTATAAAGATCAAGCTTGTAACGCCCAATGCCTTCTGCTTTAACGTTAAAACTAAAGCCACCATCATTCAACACCATGGCATGATTAAACTGATCGGCATAATCGGCATAACTACCGCCGTCCCAACTATAGCGATTCGCGTGAACGGGTTCATCCCCTGGTATATGTTTAATTGAACCAACATCCGTTAACGAACCAATTTTATCGCTATTTGGCTTTTCAACAAATGTATCTACACCGTAGAAAAACTGCCAATCAAGACCTTTCAACTCGATATCTTTACGAAGACCAGCCCCCGATAATTCATAACCATAAAACTCACTGACTATTGATAGATTATCGCTACCCGCTTTGGAAATATTAGACAGATTGTTTAAATCTACCTCGATCTCACTCGCCACGACAGATGAAGAACATAGTAAGATTACTAGCATTGATTTTTTCATAACTTTTCCTTTGTTAGATGAAAGGGATAAGTTTATAGCTAGTATTTAGTTGAACTGTAAGTCTTTGTAAGAAAATAAACCCTTAGTGCAATGGTGCTAAACCCTTAACATAATTCATATTAATTCTTGCTATAAAGGTGATATTGGTCAGATTTATACGGTATGAAATCCAATCAATTAAGTCCACACCAGACCTAATTGAAAGCCCAATGAAATGATTACGGTAAATTAAGTATTAATATGCACGAAGATAAAGGTCAAAATGAACAGTCAATCCGAACGAAAACTGATCTAGCATGATTGTTTTATAGCGAAAAAAATCTTAACCCGATAACCCCCATACAACAGACGTTAAGATTAAGATTTTATTTATAATAGAGTTAGATTATTTCGCTGCTTTTACCGCAAAGTAATCCAGTATGATTTTAGTTTTATCTGTTAAATCACCTACCGGTTTAAATTCAACATTGATGTTATCCGTGTCAATTTTGAAGGTATTCACTTTAAGGAAAAGTGCATCGGTTTTAGCTGTATTGACGTCAATATTAACCGCAACAGCACGACCGTTAACGAACAAGTCAAACGCAGGTGTGTTTTTATCCTTTGGTACGACAAATTCAATGCTGTAGCTTGAACCTGCATCCGCATAAGCCATGGTTTTTAAACCACCGTCATCAGTCCAAAAGGTCTCAGACATACCAATATTATCTGCTTTCCAATAACTGAAGTACGCATGGTAGTCATCTGTATTTTCTGGCGACGCAGAAGTCCACATTACGCTATCAAGCTCCACCTCTTCGGTATAACTAAAGCCATGTTCTTTCATTGCCTTTTCAATCCACGGTAGTTTGATAGCCACATCTTCAAATGTATCCGTCCAACCAAACTCAGTGTAATATTGCAGACCAATCTCACCGAGTAGATAGAATTCACCATCTTTTTCAACCGTGATACCAGAACCACTATCACCATGAATAGCCAACCACTGTAAATCACTTTGTTTAAAATGATCTGGTTTATATGAATATTCAGCTAACCACTTTTTATCCACTTCATTGTATTCAACATATTTTTGGCCACCATTACGACCATTGTAATTACCAAATCCAACTTCGGTTACTTCATAGCGTTTGTCTTTAGGAAACATCGCTTCTGTTGCTAACTTAGCCGGTTTAATGCCTCGAATAGGCGTATCTAAACGAACAAGAGCAAAATCATACTTTGGGTCTCTAAATTCATACTCACCAAATTCACCGTTTGGATCTGTGGATGCAGACACTGATTTTACCGTTGAGTATTTACCATTTTCGTCTTTTTCATACGAATAACAAGCAACAGTATTTTTATATGAATCTGCTTTTGAACCCGATACATGGTTTGCAGTAATTACCCAAAACGGGTCGATTAAGGTTGCAGAACCTGCGTTCATACCACAAGCAAAATCGAACTTAGGCTGTAAGGCAAAAGCTTTATGTTGCGTTACAGAACGATCATAACGACCAACGCCAGCTGTCGCTGTTACTGAAATAGAAGCTAATACCGCTGTGGCAATAAGTAATTTTTTCATTATTTAACCTCACTTAAATTGATAGCTTCTAGACTGTGATAACCTTCTGATTGCGAGTAGTCCCACTGACGCGGAACGTGTTTATAGCTCACCGTTAATTGATCATCAACTGACTGAGTGTTAAATAAAATGCTGTTTTGAGTTCCCGTCATATGTAGTGCAAGATCATTTTTAATGGCCACACACTGCTGATTAACACAAGCAGTTACATCAGATGAAGACAGCCATGTATGCGTATAAAGATCGAGCTTAAAACGCCCTACTGCAGCAGGAGAAACAGTAAAGCTAAAACCGCTATTGCTCAATGTCATGGCATTATTAAACTTGTCAGCATAATCCGCTGAACTGCCACTATTCCACGTATAGCGATTAGCATGTACCGGTTTATCGCCCGGGTAATGTTGAACAGAGCCCACATCAGTTATAGCACCGATTTTTTCACTATTCGGTTTTTCAACATAGGTATCGACATCATAAAAAAATTGCCAATCAAGCCCCTGTAGCTCAATGTCTTTTCGATGACCAGCTCCGGACAATTCATAACCGTTAAATTCACTTATAATTGATAGCTGCTCGGTTCCCGCTTTTGAGATATTCGATAGGTTATTTAAATCTACCTCAATCTCACTTGCTGCAACAGATGATGAACATAGCAAGAGTGCTAACATCGTTTTTTTCATAACTTTTCCTTTGTTAGATGAAAAAACAAGTATAGATCTAATACTTTAGGTATAGTGTAAGGGTATGTAAGAATAAGACTCATTCAAACTATGATGCTAATTACTTAACACTTATGAACTTTTTTTAGCCTATAAACATGCTCGGTTTATCATTTTAATTGCACAAAAATAACACCAATTAAGTCTCAAATGGACCCAATCAGTTTCCAATAAACCTTATTATCATGTATATCGCCTTAATATAGACTGTTTACATGATAATAAATAAAACAAAATTCAACAAAATCCCGCTCGCCTTGGCCATGATGATCATTGCCACAGGACAAGTAGGTGTCAGCATTTATCTGCCTTCACTGCCATTAATAAGCCGTGACTTAGGTGTATCTCAAGCGGACGTCCAGCAACTTGTTACCCTCTTCTTACTGGGTTTTGGACTATCACAACTTTTCTATGGGCCGCTATCAGATGCAATTGGTCGTCGTCCGGTATTTTTTCTGGGTCAAGGTATTTATTTACTGGGTACGCTCATGTGCGTATTACTGCCAGACAGCTATAACGCACTGATTGCAGGACGCTTATTACAAGGTTTGGGCGCAGGCAGTGCATCGGTATTGGCTCGTAGCGTGATCCGCGATAGTTACAGCGGAAGTCAATTAATACAAGCACTGTCTTATATGTCGATAACCGCATCAATACTGCCAATTGTCGCCCCTGTGGTTGGTGGTTGGACGGCATGGCATTTTGGCTGGCAGTCAGTGTTTAGCCTTGTACTGGTTTATCTCTTGGCTATTGTCACTTTAGGTTATTTTGTGTTGCCTGAAACCTTACCTCACCCAGTCAGCAAGTTTAAGATCAAAGAGACAATAAGCGGCTATTGGCACTTATCCAGAAACTACCAAGTGATTTCATCAGCCAGTTATAATTGGATTGGTTACTTATCGACGCTGGTATCCGTGTCGCTGCTCCCCTTCTTATTACAAGACGGGTTGAAACTCAGTGCTGCAGACTATGGTGAAGTGATGATCATTCCTTCTGCGGGCCTGTTAATCGGTAGCTTAATATTGAATAAATTAAATAAACGCTTCACCACCAATCAACTGATGTACTTAGCATCGAGCATTATGATGATGGCGGGTTGCTGGTTGGTATTTAATGAGATGTCGTTAGTCAATCTGATATTTGGTTTTACCCTGTTAACGATCGCACAAGGTATCAGCTTTCCACTGTCAATAAGCATGCTGCTTGCCCCGCACAGTAAGCAAGTCGGTTCAGTTTCAGCCTTATCTGGTTCAGTGCAAATGTGTTTTTCAGGCGTTGTTGGTGGGTTCTTGATTAAACACTTTATCGACAGCCAATTAAGTCTAGGCTTGTTCTATTTAATCACTGGATCATCTATTGCTTTAGTGCTCACCCATAGTCGTCACAAACAGCGCCTTGCTGCGAGTGCTAAATGTTATCAATAACGCGAACGTCATGACCCGTCGACTCTAAGAATAAGTTACTTTGTGCCTTGGTCAATACGTATGTTTCAGTATTGATCAAGGGATGGCATTGAAATGCCTCTTGCTGCCAAATGTCATCGTCGATTAGCAACTCCACATGACACTCTTTATCATTATTCAGCGCCAATAAAGATACCGAACCAGGCATCACACCTAAATACTTATTTAACCGCTCTGAAGAAGCAAAACCTAAACGTGATACCGTCAATTGCTTAGATAACAGTTTTAAATCAACCTGCTTGTCTGATGTCGTTAATAATAGAAAATGCCGACGACCCGGATTATCTCGTAGAAATAGGTTTTTTATCCGCGCGCCTTCGCGTTGTAAGTTTAACTTATCAGCGGCATCACACGTGGCCAAAGCTGGGTGTTGGTAACGGAGCGGCTCAATACTAAG
Organism: Moritella sp. 24; assembly: GCF_018219155.1. Lineage (NCBI taxonomy): Bacteria > Pseudomonadati > Pseudomonadota > Gammaproteobacteria > Alteromonadales > Moritellaceae > Moritella > Moritella sp. 24. The sequence continues at coordinate 2,837,589 of NZ_CP056123.1, forward strand.
CTCGGCAAGTAATACATCAAGTGATGCTTTGGTGTTCATAGTTTACATAACCCCTTAGATACGCCAATATAATAAATAGAGTCGCACTATACTCGTATTCATTATCAAATTAAATAAGGGGGCTGTATGTCAACATGGAAGTATCTTGTCGTGGTATGGATTTTATTGCTAAGCGGGTGTACTAACATACAACAACTGCGCGATCTGGAGGTGAGTTTAGTTAAGATAGAACCAGTACAACCTGTCGGATTATCACCTCGTTTCAACGTGCACTTATTAGTGACAAACCCAAACGCGCAAGATTTAAATATTGAAGGCATAAGTTTACAGCTTAACTTGGCCGATCAAAAAGTCTTGTCAGGTGTATCTAACCAGATTCCGGCTCTCACCGCTTACGGTGAAACACCAATAGAAATACAAGCAAGCGTCAATCTATTTTATATATTCAAAGTACTTAAATCATTAAACCAACAATCCGCTGAAGGAATTGAGTACCAACTTAAAACAACCATAGATCCAGACGGTTTTGTGCCGTTTAATGTGACTAAAGAAGGCATTTTAGATGAAGATATTTTGCAAGGACTGACTACGATATCTAAGTAGCAGAATGGCGCAATACAGAACGAATAAAAAGTACAGAACTGAATAAAAAAATACCGCGCACAATGAAGTGAGCGGTATTTTTATACGGCTAAAGCCTAACCATTATTTCTTCGCTGGACGGCGACGACGTGGTGGTTGTGAACGTTTTGGTACATAACCTAAGATAGACTCAGGAATACCAACTTTCGCTTCAAAACCTTCAACTTCTTTACGTTCGATAACGTGATCTAACAGTTGCTCGATAGCGCATAAGTTACGGAAATCATCACGAGATACAAATGAAATCGCTTCACCCGTTGCACCAGCACGGCCAGTACGACCAATACGGTGAACATAATCAGCCGCTTCTTCAGGTAGATCGTAGTTTACTACACGATCTAAATCATCAATATCAATACCACGAGAAGCAACACCTGTAGCAACAAGCAAGCCTAAATCACCCGCTTTAAATTCTGCTAATAACTGCTCTCGCATCGCTTGACTACGGCCACTGTGGAAAGACTCAGCCTTAATACCACGTTTTTCAAGTTGGCTTACTAACTTAGCTGCACCACGTTTTGTTTCAATAAAGATTAACGCTTGCTTCCAGTCATTTTCAATAATCATGTGACTAAGCAATGCCGATTTCACATCTTTATCAACAACAGTTAACCACTGTTCAATTTCTTGTGCAGTTGTATGCTCTGGTTCAATTGAGATTTCCATTGCATAGTTAATTGCTGTTTTTGCCAAGAAACGTACTTGGCTAGACAAGGTTGCTGAGAACAATAAGTTTTGACGGTCTTCTGGTAAACGCTCAATGATTTTATTGATGTCGTTAACAAAACCCATGTCTAACATTCTGTCTGCTTCATCGATAACTAATACTTCTAGTTCGTCAAAATGAAGTGCACGTTGATGAGCCATATCTAATAAACGACCTGGCGTCGCAACCAGAATATCAACACCTTCAATTAGACGTTGTTTCTGTGGTTCCATATCAACACCACCGTACATCGCCATTGATGTTAGGTGTAAATGTTTACCGTATTGTTCAACGTTTTCTGCTACCTGAACTGCCAATTCACGTGTTGGAGTTAAGATCAGCGCACGAATACGTTTCGCACGTAATGTGTGTTTATGGCTGAACTTTTGTAATAGTGGTAATACAAAACTTGCAGTTTTACCCGTACCCGTTTGCGCAGCGGCAATCAAGTTTTTACCCGATAAAATAGCCGGAATTGCTTTTTGTTGAATCGGAGTCGGTTGCTCGTAGCCTAATTCGGCTACTGCTTGGGTAATTAATTTGTTTAATCCAAACTTAGAAAATGGCATTTATAATCTCAGGTGTTTGATAAATAAGATAACTGTTAAGATTGGAATAAGTAACAGTTGGATATTGGCGTGCATTCTAACACGAAGCAGAGACTAACGGGATAATTTAACGTTTACTGTTTTTATTTCGATACATCAGCTGATCAGTTTCTTCAATCATCTCCTCAAGAAATGTCATGGAGGCATAATTAAATGTCCGATGACCATAACTAATCGATGTTATTTCATCCGTATCATATTCTGACACTGCTGTTTTATAACAGTCTAATATACGTAATGACAGTTTTTCTAAATGATGGTCGTAATCATATTCATCACTAAAAGACGTCATAATAATAAACTCATCACCACCCATACGGGCAATAATATCACTTTCTCGACCATTCACAGTCAGTACATTGGCAAGGGTTATAATACATTGATCGCCAATCTGATGACCATGCCTATCATTGATCCGTTTTAGATGATCAATATCGAGATAAACAATGCCAATAGTTTGTTTGGCTCGTCGCGCTTCTTTAATACGCTGTTCACCTAAAAAAGAGAGTCCTCTACGATTATGAATACCCGTTAACTCATCTGTTAATGCTAAGTCTCGGATCTCTTGATAATCACGTAACATTTTTAAATCAGCAGTAATAAGACGACAGAACTGTTCGAGTAATTTGATTAACGCAGGAGAATGTTCGGTTTCTTTCGTATCAATAATACAGAGAGTACCGAACAACTCACCACAAGGCCAAAATATCGGTAGGCCACAATAAGAACGGATTTGACCTTCGGCAACAAGCGGAGACTGTTTCCAGCACGCATCCATTTCAGCATGCTCGACAGTAAGTTGCTGCTTCGTTTCAATAATCTTACGACAGAAGCTGTGAATATCCCATGACCATGTATCATTACGAGAAAGAAAGTTATCCTTGTTTTGGCTCGCCACCACCACATTAAATTCATTTTCGCGTAATTGCACAATCGTACCACTTGCAGAGCCGAACAACTCCGCAATCAAATCCGTAATTTGCTGCCACTTATTTAAATCAATGATATTTTGTTCTGAACGAGATAAACAAGCTTGATTATCAACCATGGAGACTTTCCTTTCATACCTGAAATAATGATGACGCTAAAATAAGACAATAAATAGAGGGCTTAGTTTCTTAACGATTGTTTCTTTAACTCTTAACTTCTTTAACTTCTTTAACTTCTTTAACTTCTTTAACTTCTTTAACTAAAGCATAGAAACCAATATCTTGAATGAGTTACACGCTATTTATGTCATATTCTAACAAATTGTTTACGGAAATGAGTTTATGAAAGGGGGCATTTGTGACAAGTCAGTCAAAACGAATGTTGGACAGTTTCTTTACTGCCCAACATTTAAATATACCTAAAGTAATACAATATGCTGTATCGATACTCATTAAGTCATATGCAGATACTCACGATTAGCTCAGTGGCACCGCCTTAGCGACCAACTTAAGGTGCGCTAAGAACTGTTGCTTGTCCATCTCACCCACAACACGCAGCTGTTTAATTTCTTCACCGTCAGCATCAAAAAACAGCATACTTGGTGGGCCAAATAACTGCGCTTTCGCCATCCATGTTGATTGAAGATTAGTATTGTCGGTAATATCAAACTTCAACGCATTAATAGATCTCATTTTAGCGGCGACGTTCATATCCGAAAAGACTTGCTTATCCATCACTTTACACGACGTACACCAGTCCGCATAAAGGTCAACCATAGTCACGACTTTAGGCGCAGTTAAGTTATCAATAGCCTTATCGATAACTGCTACTGATGCTGTTTTAGTAAATAACGGTTGCCTCGCTTGCGCGATACTTCCACCATTCACATTTTGCGTATTACGCTGACTAATATGCTGTAGTGGATCAGCGAGATCATCAGCGCCAGTCATCATACCAACCAATAACATCGCACCATAAACTAACGACATGAATACCACCACATGACGTAACCATAAACGGTTGGACTGTATATCCGCAATACTATGGATGTACATTGCACTACAGATAATCAGTAATGCCCATAACCCTAATGTCACAGCGGGTGCAGAAAAACGGCTCACCAATAATATCGCGATAGCCAGCAACATCACGCCAAACCCTTGCTTCACTCGGATCATCCAAGGACCACTGCGCGGTAAGAACTTCCCACCTGATGTCCCTATAATCACTAATGGTACGCCCATACCTAACGCCATGACAAACAATACACCACCACCGAATAACCAATCCTGAGTGGTCGACACATACAATAACGCCCCAGCTAATGGCGCTGACACACAGGGTGATACCACTAAAGCAGAAATAGCCCCCATCATGAATACCGTAAATACTTTACCGCCAGTTAATCGCTGCGATTGATTATTTAACGCAACCTGTAGACGTGATGGCAATTGCAGTTCGTAAACCCCAAACATGGCTAAAGCTAACAACACGAATAATCCAGCAAAGATCACTAACAACCAAGTCTGTTGCATTGCAGCCTGTATATTAATGCCTTGCCCAACGGTCGCCATGAGTACACCAATAAGAGCATAACTCGATGCCATACCCAGCACATACGCCAACGAGATATAAAATCCTTTCCAACCCGTCATCCCCGCACCTTGACCACCAATAATACTCGACAAAATTGGGATCATCGGTAATACGCAAGGGGTAAAAGCAAGCCCTAACCCTAATATAAAGAACAATAGCAACGCTTGTGAACGACCTGCACCAGCTAACATACTCGCTAATCCTTGGCTGTCATTTGCTGTCTCTGTCACCGTATCCATCAACTTATTTGTTGGTGCTATAGCCTGTCCTTTTACAGCAGTAGAAAGTGCAACATCACTCATCTCTATCGCATTTCTATCTATCGCACTTCTATCTATCGAATTTATATCAATCGTCTTACGTTGTGGTAGATAACACAATCCACTGTCTGCACAGCCTTGGTAATTCACTTTCACGCTGCCACTGCCAGTGAAAGGTAAAGTAACGGTTAGTGCTTGATGATAAACCTTAACCAAACCAAAATTAGGATCTTGCTTCTGTTCTGCTTCCACTGAATATTGCGGCTTAGCTAAGCTAATATTACCATCGACAACTTTAAACGAAAAACGCTTGTGGTAGAGATAATAGCCCGGCTCAGTCGCGAAGCTTAATACCAACTTATCACCCTCGTTTGAACGTACAATTTGAGACGAAAATGGGAAAGCTTGCTTAACCGTCAAAAATACGGACTCTGTATTACTGTTACTTTGCGCTAACGCAGAAACGCTGGTACTCATTAATAACATCAGGAAAATACAACACTGTGCAATAACCTTATTTACTTGTAACGATACTTTCAAAAGTGCCTTCATAATAAAAAATCCGTATTTTGATGTACATTCAATTGAGCATCAACTAATGCAAAACCTATCTCTTCAGGTACGACTAAACGAGGGTTAATCGTTAATGCAGTACTCATGATCCCAGCTTGCAAGGCACTATCAGCGACGACTGTCACGGAGATGACTTGTTTGTGGGTATCTTGCGAAGCTAAAATATGAGAACTTTCTTCATCTGAAAATTGCTGTCTACGCGCATAATGTGCAGATGTGGTGAGCGCTTGATTACACAGGGGTAATGCAAATAAAGCCTGTGTTTGCTCATGAGGGTTAACAACACCAACAACAAAGTCACTGCCATCAACTTTGCAGCCTGACGCTCTAATATCACCACCAAAGTTAACCAACACACCACGACTCGTTTGTTCCGCTATCGCTAACGCTTGATCCACAGCGACTTCTTTGATCACACCACCGAGATCTAATCGTGTAATGGGGTAATTCACGACTAGTGTATTGTCTTCAATGTCCCACACCGCGAGCCCCATATAAGGAGCCGCAGCTTGATAGACTTGCTCGCGCGTGGACGTGCCATTTTGCAACAGTGCTTTGACCGTACCCACTGTAATATCAAAGATACCTTGTGTTAATGCACTGTATTCACGCACTTTAAGTAAAATATCACGGGTTTCCGCATCAATAACGACACGCTTACAACTGCGTTGGTTAATCAGTTTTGTTAACATCGATGTGTCAGAATAAAAATTAAACTTTTCTTCTAAACGTCGTGTATTCGCTTCAATATCAAGAGCTAATTGCGCCGCATTAGACGCAATTAATGTCACTTCACACGGTACAGTCATTGCCATAAAACGATGTACGTAAGGTGTTTTAATAGTCATATGTCACTCCTACGGCCCACCATTTACTCGCATAACCATTACTTTGTTCATAATAGGCCGCAAGTGCATTCATCCGCCATTTAGCTGATAGTTTGATGCTGGCACCAAGTTCATAAGCATTCGCATTAAAATCACCGAGTCGAATATCTGACGTTGCATAACCTGTCGATGCAAATGTAGGATCGGCCGCTTTCGGGTCAATGAAGAAGTTTGCGCCTTGTTGGTTATACCAGAAATAACCCGGTGCGAACGTTAACCAATCAGTGACTTTTACACTCATTTTACCACCGAGCTGATGCGACATAACCCCCCAGTCATCAGCGAAAAACTTATAACGAGGGCGTACGACAATACTGTCACTCACGCTATAAAATGTCTGTACATTTATCCCGCCAGACATGCGTGTATCCGGACGAGAATCCTGCCCTAAAAAGACTTCATCATCACCAATAATACCGTCACCATCAATATCAACCTCACGTAATACAGTGAGATAATGGTTACTTAAATAGCCACTTTTATGCCCGCCATAAGCCGTAAAGATGGCATATAGATTCGGCGTAAATACTTGTGATACACCGACTTCCACACTAGAGGTCAGAATATCTTCCCATTGCTGGGCATTACCGCCATTTTTATATTCTTGAAATGCTAATGTTTTATCCGCAAGTATTGAACCGCCAAGACTAAATGAGCGATTTTTACTGCTGTCTGTGTAAAATAACGCTTTCGCATTAGCACCCATGCTTTTGTAATCTTCTTCTTGCGAATAGTTCACACCAACAGTCCATTCATCTCGGTCTTTATCACGAAAAGTAACATTGGTTGACGCAGAATAACGCGTATCTTCTAGTTCTACAGGGCGGACTTCATAGTTATCACGGTAAGGGTCATAACCGGCACGGATAACTTCCGAGGTCATATTCTGTGCATCTTGAGTAATCTGATCATGAGAACCAGATGGCGGTGTAGTTGAAACCCAAGCTGGTGACGCGCCAGATACAGTGTCATAACCCAACTCTGCGGTAATAGTCCAATCCAATCCAATGTTTTTCTCTACAGACAGGAGGTTATCACCAGCATTTACTTTATCGCCGTATTCTTCAAAACTCATGTGATGGATAGAAATATGATCAGCGGCTGATACTGAACCAGCAACAAGACCGAGTAAGGTTAAGGGTAATTTTATATTCATTATGTTATTCATCTTTAATTAGTTACAACCGTGATTTATCCGCTATTCCTTATAAATCACTCACGATAGAATTAGCATCTATTTACAGGCTAATAATGTTAAATGCGGATCATGTGTTTTTAGTTACAGCCACAACCGCCACCACCGACGCCATTACCACCGATAGAGCCTTGTTTGTAGGCAAAGACTTTTTCAGAAAAGACATCAAATTCAGGTACTTCACCACCCGGCTTCATCGCCTTTTTCGCAAGCGTCCCTTTTTGCCAAGGTTTAACAGGTTTCACACTAAACCAGTCACTAATCGCCGAGAACAACGATGGCTCTTCGCTCTCATCACGAGGCTCAGGGGCAACAAATGCTGTCGTATTTAAAATTGGATGAATAGGCACCGAGGTTGGCATCACTGTCGATGTAGGTATCACTGGCGGCTTTAGCACTACTGCTGTTTTTGGTATCACAACCGCAGCTAATGGCAGTTGCGGTTTCACTGCCTGATTAACAACAGGCTTAGCCTCAGTCATCGTTGCTGCGACTGGTGAAATAGGTGCAAGTGTCGGCGTTATTTTTAATGGTAAGGGATGTATCACAGGTGCTTTCGAAGCTGGTTTAGGCTGTACTTGTACCGGAGTAATAACAGCAACAGCAGACGTTTTAGGTTCAGCAACCACTTTAGCTTCCATAGATGACTCCGTAGTAGGTGCCGTAGTAGGTGCCGTAGTAGGTGCCATAGTAGACTCCGTAGCAGGTGCCGTAATAGCTTCTGCGTCAACGCGAGACTCTGCGATAATTTCAGGTTTAGGTTCAGGTTTTTGTTTCGCCTGCACAGATGGATGCGCTAGCTCTGCAACAGTTTGTTGGCTTTTATACACGATACTTGATACAGATTCGGTTACTTGATAGCGACCACTTGGATCCGTTTCAACAACTGCAGCTTGTAATCCGACACTCAGCAAAGCAGACGCTAATAATGTTAATTTTGAATAGTGTTTCATTGACTCAACCCCATCGCTGCGAGATCGCTGGTAATCACATCACCGATATGATTAATCGCACCATAGCGGATCTTTAATACTTGTCCCTGATAAACATAATACAAGGCAGGCATACCTATAGGTTGAAAGTCATCAACGAGCGTTTGCTTATCATCATTTACAACACGGAAATTGATCCCCAATGATTGCTGAAAGGCAATACCTGCCGCAGCATCCTCGTCCACATCAACACCAACAACATCAACCCCTAAGGCACTTAATGCAGGTACAATCTGATTAACTTCAGGTAGCTCGGCACGACAAGACACGCACCACTCGGCAAAGAAATCAATGAGCGAAACTCGATTTGGATCCAACCCAAGTTGCGCTTGAGCTGACGCAGAAAGCATTTCACCTTCTTGATAAGCATGCGCTTGGCTAGACAACAATAAGGTGAACACCACAAGCCACTTTTTAAACATAACTACCTCTATTACTTTTAATACGATTAATTTATAAAACGGGTTTATAAATCATCACTGATGAATCTAATTGATGAAAAAAGAGAGACAAACTACTCCCCAAACACAATTCTTTCCGTGGTTTTAACGTTGACAGCATCCTTGAAATAAGCCGCTAAGTCAGTGCTATTACTGGCATCAAATACAGCACCACGAGAGCCCGCGCATTGTTTGAATTGCTGAATACGATCTGCAGATACCCCAAAACCGATAAAACTCACTTCAATATTTAAATCCTGCTGAATCGCATCACACAAACCTGCAGCCATTAAGTCATTAAAATAATCTCTTCTGCTGTCGTCACCGTCTGTAAACAAAATCAGACGTTGAGTCAGCGCTTTAGATTGAACAGGCACTACTTTCCATTCTTTTTGCCATTGCTCGGTGAGTGTTCTAACCCCCCAGATAAATCCTTGATAAGAGGCTGTGCTACTGCCACTTGTTTCTAACGAATCAACATGACGCATGACCTGATCAAGATCGCTGGTTAGCGGTAAAATAAATGAAGTTTCACTACAGCGGTCGAGCCAAGGGTCCGGCGTTATTTCATTAAAATTCAGGCGGTCAGAGGCATAATTTAACGACTGCACCGTTTTGTTTGCATCTAGATTACCGCCGCTATAGACCAGACTATCGACACACTTAGGACTTGCGCTAGAGTTTGCTAGCCAAGGGGCGTCCGTTATACCGACACCCGTTTGAAAAGGCACAACAGAAAAACGCACCTGATTACTCTTTGGGTCGATATCATTAATCACGTCAGTAATTATTTTTTTCAACTCAGGTAAGTCCCACGTCATTGACCCTGAAATATCCAACACAAGTGAAAAATCAACCGGATTTTGAATAACACTCTGTACTAATTTAGAGCGTGACAAACCGTTAGAGCTAATTTGAGTGTCGCCATCAACCTCGATAGGAAGTGAACCCGCGATTACGGGGTCAAAACGATACTGCGCCGAAATTTGACAACCGTTACGACTATTTAACTCAACGCTATTGCCGAGCAAAGGCAGTACAAAGTTAGGTCGGTAATAATCTAAAATACCATCGGTAACAACGGGGTTGTCACTTTGCTGATACGTACAAGCAAGTACAGCAGAATCAACCGCTTGCCCTGCTCGAATAACAACTTGACTATACATAGAGAAAAACACTGAAATAGCCAACAAGCTCATTATCGCTGGCAACATAAAGGTAAACGTTAACGCAATCGCGCCTCGTTGATGGGATAGACTAATCATATTGTCCGTCCTATGAGTAACGCGGAACTTTGGTAATAACGTTCACTGAAATTGCTTAGTAACAAAGGAGTAAAGTCACCTGTAAAACTATCAATGCTTTTAAGACAAAGTGTGATTTGAAATAGGTCAGCATGTTTACCAGCATTTAGACCTTGTGTTGTGCCCAAGGGTGATAAATCAGTTAAAGACAATAATGACTCCCTTGATAAGCACTCTGCGCCAGTATTTACATCATATAACTGCGGTTTTTGTGTAATCGGATCAAAAGTGACTTGTTCAAGATGAAGTCCAAGCTCAGCAGAAGACTCAATAAGTAAGGTGTTGAAATGACGCTGAGCCACCAGCAGTAACGAGTCAGCTAATTCACTTGAGATGATCTTGGTCTTTGGGGCTGATGCCTGCATGGTATTGTCGCAGTCATCACAAGCAGCAATTGACGTCAGTGCATAAGTAAGATTATTTAGCTGGTTTTTTTGGTTGATACCCTGATTTATTTTCACGATGAATAAAACCAATACCACGATGATTAATGTAATAACGGGTAATTCAATAACGCTGCTGCCACGTTGCAAAGATCGCATATTACGGCTTATTCGCATAACTCGCACTCCGCTCTAATGTCACTAAGACCGTGCGTTGGAACTCAGTTAAGCGGCTAAAACTGTCAATCTGCCCCGAAATAAAGAGCGCTTGATAGGGATACACTAACGTAAACTCAGCAAAATCCTGACCGTTAAAATCTTCAGCATCAATGTCATTAGCCAGTGATTTCAACGTGTCAAAATAGCGTGCCTGAATGGTGATTTTACTGCTATCCAATAACGGTAGGTTTTGCTCCGACAAGGTTAATTGCAATTTACTGGTCAGGTCTTCACTCGCACTTTCTACCACTAACACGCGTGTTGCAGCAGCAAGCGCCACATCAATCACACTACTCATCATCATAAAACGGCATATTTCAATCAACGCTAACAACAACACAAAAAACGGTAAGATCGTGACAGCAAACTCAATACTGACACTCCCCTGCTGCTGATGCTTGGCTTTACAAAAACTCATTGCTGCACCTGCTGTAGTGGTTGTGGTTGTGGTTGTGGTTGTGGTTGTGATTGTGATTGCTGCAGGTGTTGTTTCTGAACGGCTTGTAGCTCTTGTACTTGTTGTAACTCTTGTACTTGTTGTAACTCTTGTACTTGTTGTAACTGTTGATAATAGGCGAGATTATTTTCTAACTCCGCTTTGGTTAGATCTTGTTTTGCAATGACTTCTGCCGCTTCAACATCCCCTTTCATCGCAAACGCTAATGCCAGATTCTGACGACTTTTAGATGTTGAACTACCACGTAAATAATGTGAATAAAGTACATCAATCCCTTGCTGTGGTTGACCATCTAAGATCCAAGCCAAGGCTAAGTTATTCCGATATTCCAAATTTTCTGGTGCATTCGCTAACGCGCCAGTAAACGCAGTTCTTGCCTGGCGGTAATCCTTAAATAATGCGAAATTAATGCCTAAGCTATTTAATGCTTTAGCGTCATTTGGTAATAAGATTACTGCTTGTTTGAGATCTGAAAGCGCACCCTCAACTTGCCCTAAACCCTGTTGTGCATTGCCTTTTTCACGTAAGATTTGCCCATGAATAAGATCTGATGATTCTGAGTCATCCGCTTCATTACGCAGTACAGATTGTGCTTGGTTAAGATAATGTAGCGCTAAATCAAACTCAGACATTTGATTATAAGCAATGCCAACAGCCAATAGCAGCGCCGTGTCATTAGGTTGCAACTCAAGTTGTTTACGGTAAATGGTGATCGCACTATCCGGTCGTCCACTTTCGAGAGCCAGTTGCGCAAGTTCACGGTCTGAACGCATTTCTTCAACTTGGTTTAGCTGATTTGAACTGCACCCGACTAGCATCAACAAACCGCACATCAACAGCATATTTGATAATGAGATTTTCAATGTGCATAGCGTGAATAAATGAGTCATTATCACAAGCCTCCAAGACTATCTAACAAGGCGATAACCGTCGGTGCAACAATAAGCACCACAACAGGTAGCATGATTAACACCACCACAGGTAATGACATTTTCGCGGGGATCTTACCGACCTTTTCTTCTAAACGAAGGTATTGATATTGACGACTATCACTGGCAATTAAGCGTATCGTAGGTGCAATTTTACTGCCGTATTTTTCAGCTTGAGATAAAGCGATAACCATATTTTCAACTTCCACTAAACCCGTTCGCTGCGCTAAATTATCTAATGCGGTAACACGAGAATTTAATAAACGTAATTCCGCTTCAGTGATTAGCCATTCTCGGGATAACTCAGGGGTAATCGTCGCCATTTCGTGACCCACACGTTGAAATACCGCTTCTAACGTCAAACCGGATTCAACACAAATAACCATCAGATCTAGCGCGTCAGGTAACGCGAGGGCAATACGATAATTGACGGTACGAGCACGCCATTTCAGCCAGTGCTCAGCAAGTAAACCACCAGAAATAGCAAAGACTAACGTTTTAGCAATTTCAAATTTATCCAAATCAAAATCTATATACCACTGCCATGCCATCGCACTGATTAACATTAAGGTAATTTTGCAGAGCATAAATATCGCGCCTGCTCGAGGGTCATGAAAACCAGCTTTAACCAGTAATGCAGCGATATCAGGCGCAACGGTCAAACGTAACCAAAGGTTCGACTTGTATCGAGAAGAATTAGATAATTCGCCAGTCTGCGTTGCTGAAACCAAGGCAAGTCGTTTTAATAACAATTCTCGACGTTGTGCAGGGCCATTAAATATCAGCGCCATCACAGCACCACTAATCAGTAAAGTAACGGCAATCCATAGAGATAAAGACATTAGGCTCTCACCTTCGTTAACAAATGAATAATAGCCAGACCAATTGTCATACTAGTCACGACATAACCCAAGACTAAGTGACCACTTGGACTTTCGGTTAAGGTGATAAATGCACTCGGATTTTTGAAAAACATCACACCGATAAGCAGTACAGGTAAACTCGCTAAAATTGCAGCTGTCATACGCGGTTCAGCCGTTAAGCTTTTAATTTTCATCTTAATCGCCGCATTGTCATGCACTGTACGACTTAAGCTATGTAGTACCTCTCGAAGCTGACCACCATTCTCTTCATTTAAGATCAGTGCAACACTAAAGAAGTGAAAACTGACGTAAGGTAAGCGAACACTGGCTTGGCTCAATGCTTGCTTTAAGCCAATTCCAATTTCTAACTTATCGCGGATCAAGGCAAATTCACGCCCCAACATTCCTTGTTGATAATCAGCTATCTGCGCAATGGCTTGCGGTACCGAAATACCAGCTGATACAGCACGTGACATTTGGCCAAGTACTTGTGTGAAAGCCGCCTCAAACTCACTATGCTGACGTGTACTCATGAACCAATAACTCACACCAGAAACTAGCACAATAGTAATCGCAATAATCATCATTCTTATTAACGGGGCAAAAAAAGACAGCGTAAACCAACCTGCAAGTGTCATAACCGCTAATGAGATAAGCAACCAACGCTTAGCTTGGCGATCAAATAACGCATCGATACGAGATTGTAACTGCAACCCATACTGTACTAATGGATTGGTTCTTTGCGTCCAATGAAAGAGTGTGGAAGCTTTATGTGTAGATGTACCAACAACTGTCGCTAACATGAGTCGACGCTTTAACACCCGTCTTTGCTGCTGATATTGCAGTACTTTCAAAGTGCTAAACAAGAACACAATCGATAATAGCAAACCTGTAATCATCACCAGCATCATCGCACTCCCAATGCTTGTTTTAACTGTGATTCAAGTTGATAGTAACGGGCCTTTTCAGTAAAGCGCGGGAGTATCTTATTTGACAAGAATTGCCCCACAAGATCGCCATTTACATCCATGTATTGATAATCAAAATGGAATAAATCATGAGTCAGATATTGATCGCCTTCAAGGCCCACAACCTCAGTGATATTCACAATACGACGTTTACCATCTCGCATACGTTCTACTTGTACAATCACGTCTAAAGTACTGGCAATTTGACGGCGTAATGCTGATACAGGCAAATTGACTTCTGCCATCTGTAACATATTTTCTAAGCGAATAAGCGCATCATGTGGGGAGTTAGCGTGAAGCGTTGACATTGAACCATCATGACCGGTATTCATCGCCTGCATCATATCAAATGCTTCAGCGCCACGAACTTCACCCAAAATAATACGGTCTGGGCGCATTCGCAGAGCATTACGTAATAATTCACGTTGTCCAATGGCGGTAGACCCTTCTGCATTCGCAGGGCGAGTTTCAATGCTGACAACATGTGGTTGCTGTAATTTTAATTCCGCAGCATCTTCAATCGTGATAATACGTTCGTCGGGTGAAATACCAAATGACAGCGCATTCAATAATGTTGTTTTACCTGCACCCGTACCACCAGAGATCAATACATTTACACGTGAACGAGCAATAATATTCAATACACTCGCCATCTCGCTCGACATTGCACCTAATGCAGCAAGCTGTTCTAAACTGTGCTTCTGTTCATTAAATTTACGAATCGAAATACACGTACCATTTAATGCTAATGGTGGAATGAGCACATTCACTCGGCTACCGTTTGGTAAACGAGCATCGACCATAGGTGTTGTTTCATCAACACGGCGGCCAATACGACTCACGATTCTTCTCGCTAAGTTCAATACGTGTTCTTCATCGCGAAAACTCACGTCTGCACGTTTTATCTTACCGCGATACTCAACAAAAACTTCACGATGTCCATTAACCATAATGTCGGTGATCTCTGGATCATCCATCAACACTTGTAACGGCCCAAGCCCCAGCATTTCATCAACAAGGCGTTGACTAATTGCACGCTGTTCAATACCGCCAATCGGAAATTGTTGACGTGCAGCTATATCCCCTACTGCTTCAAACGTGCGGACTTCAAGCTCTTCGGGGCTAAGTGTGACAACAACCGCTGGGGCGATAATCGCCATGATTTCTTTTTGAATAACACGAAAACGCTGTTCTTCAATATGATGATTCGGTGTTACCTCTGCAACAGACGTTAGTACTGACAATGTTGACGCTGATTCAGTCTCTGGTGTCGATGTTGTTATACGCGTTCCAAACATTACGCCCCCTTACGCCAGCGAAATAAACGTCGCTTCGATGCTTCAGTATCACCACTAATCAGTGCAACTAATTTTTTAAGCGCTTTCGCATTACGGCTTTTTTGCGTTATCGCTAATACGCCTAATGCACTACTCGTGCGCATATAACCTGGTGAATATGGTATTTCAGCGTCCAGTTTTCGATCTAATGTCGCGGCCACATCTTTCGCTGTAATTAACGATAGAGACTCAGGTGTTGTATGATTCAACACCACTAATGTGCGTGTTGTTGATGACGTTTCTAACTTCGTCAGTAATTGATTAGTACTGCGAATAGACGCCAGTGTTGGTTCAACGATCACAACACGAATATCGCTACTATTTAATGTGTCAAAACCCACTTTATCGCGTAAACAAAACGCGGGAATATCCCAAAGTAAATGCGTTGCTTGTTGTAAACAGAATGCCGATACTTTCGCCATACTTGTTACATCAGGCCAGAAGTGCTGCTCAAAACCTGACGCATAGCCAGTAAACACATATAAGTCATCATTCACCTTGATGCCACTACGTTGGTAGATAACAGGTTCTAGACGATCAGGAAATTGCAGCATTTCTAATAATGCATTGTTCGCTTGTACGCTAAATTGCAGATCTAAATCACCGGTGACAAAGTCAAGGTCTGCACAAGCAACGCTTGTATTCTGCTGTTGTGATAAACCCCAAGCAATATTCGCTAATAAAGACGTTGTACCCGCGCCACCTTTGGCACTGACTATCGCAATTTTATTCGTATTAATCGGATTATTCACAACATCACCGACACTATATTCATTCGCTATTGGCTGAGACATATTCATGATTATTGTCCCCCTAAACTAGCGGCAATAGTCTTATCCGCATTAGAGTCTGTTTTCGTATTACTATTTGCACTCGGTTGGTAATAAGCATCAACCCTTGAAACCGCTTTACGCCCTTCTGTTGCATCAAGGGTGCGCCCAACAATCAGATCTCTTGGTGTCGCGACCATTTGCGCTAACGCACTGACATTTGCACACCCAAAATTAGGACTAGAGTTGAATTCATTCAGCACCATATGCCCCTCTTTACCAGCTTGGCAATGAGGAACAAGGCTACGGTATGACTCAACGATCAAAACAACATCGATTGTTGATGACGTCTCTTTAACTTGGCTTGCCACCTGAGATGGATACACGCCAGCCTCTTTCAATAAAGTGATTAATGCAGGTACGACGTTTGTACCTTTATCACTATAACTGTCAATTTTAACCCTCAGTGCAGACTGCTCGCCACGTTGATAAATAAAGGTATTAATCGCTGCTTTATCACTTTTTGTTAGTCTTGTTGAATCAAGTTTCAACGCAATTTTATGTGTCACGGCTTCTACTTGAACCTGTGGTTGTCGCTGTACAGAATCAATGGCACACGCATTCAACAAACCACACATTATTAATATCGAAAATATCCGCATAACTACCTCAGTAATAAAATCCGTTATCGCCAAGCAGTCGCGGTTGGCGATTGTCGGTACGATCTACATTGTCTGTTGAATTTGTTGCTTGTGTTGATATTGGCCACGCTAATAAACGTTCAACATCGCTCATCGGGATCAAACCATCCGTCGGTAGCGGTAACGAGTCAGAACGTGTTGGTTGCACTAAATAAGCAGTCGCAATAATAATGAGTTCGGTTTCTTCACGCTGAAATTCTGTTGAACGAAATAGCGCACCAAGTACCGGAATATCACCCAGCAATGGCATCTTTTGTAACTGCTCAATATCTTTTGATTGCAACAAGCCCCCTAACGCAAAGCTTTGACCACTAGCCAATTCAACCGTCGTTGATGCACGGCGCGTTACAAAGGTCGGGAATGAAGAACTGCCTTGCTGGCCACCAATTTGCACACTGGTTTCCGATGACACAGTACTGACCTCAGAAGATACTTTTAGACTAATTTGATTAGCACTTAATACGACAGGTTTAAAATCTAATTTCACACCAAATTGCTTATATTCAACCGAGGCCGTATCACTGTAAACTAACGGCAGTGGGATCTCGCCACCCACTAAGAAGGATGCTTCTTCACCACTCATTGCGGTCAGGTTTGGTTCAGCTAATACCGACATCATGCCATTAGTCGCTAATGCATCAACGATCACCGATAGATCAGCCCAACCCGCAGGATTAACACCGCCAAGTTTGCCACCGTAGTTTTCTAAAAATGCAAACGTACCGGTACCAAAACCCTGTGAGCCCCACTTAATACCTAATTTATTTGATACTTTACGGGACACTTCAGCAATGCGAATACGCAAGTTAACTTGATTAGGCATGGTGACTTGCAATTGGTTTATTAGCTCATCATCATCCGTTTTAGTGGCTGGAGCAGGTGCGGCAGTCGCACCTTTCTCATTATCCCCTTGCTGACCCTCACTCGACTCAGAAACGGCAAGTGAAGAAACATAACCTTCAGACAAACGAACAATTTTCTCTGCCATGCTTGGTGTTGGTACTTGCCCTTTTAAGAACAACTTACCCGCTGTCGACTCAGCATTAAATATCGCGTCAGGAAACTCACTATGAATCAGGTCATTAAGTTCGGTGACATTATGGTTAACCTTCACTGTTGCAGAGTAAATAACATTTTCTTTTGCATCGAGTACATACAATGATGTACTGCCTGTTTTCTTACCAAATACCATTATCTTGGTGTTGGTTAATGTTTGATAATCGGCAATACCACTACTGGCAATAAAAATAGATTTCGCAGTTTTTGGTAACACCACTAATCGGGCTTTGTTTAATACCACATCTAAGGTTTGCGCTTGTAACGCAGCGCTAAGTAATAATAGCGACAATGCACTCACTAATTGTTTAATCATTTTTCGTTTCCTGCATTGCTCATCACTCGTTTATCCTTCGCGCGAAATTCAACTAAACCAATATCAGGTTGAACCTGCTTGATGGCAGGTAAAATATCGTCGACATTAATCGCAGGAATAGCTGCGATACCTGTTTCATCGTTGTTTTTACTGCGCAGTACCATTGATAACGTACCAAGTTGATTTGCTAACGTAATTTGGTTCGCTTGTATTGGCGAAACCTCTAACGTCACGGTACTATTATCTGGAATAACACCTTTGTTACTCTTTTGTTTTTCCATATAACGCGTCAATTGTAAGGCGTCGTTAAATGCCAATACTCGGACATTTTGAGCGATGGTTTTAACGTATAAACTCTGGGTTTCATTACCGCGTGAGCGTAACTCTTGCGCTTTTGATGCAAGCAATAACACGTCAACATGATCACCGGGACCAATTAAACCCGAATTCGCAGTGACTTCATCAACAGGCACTGAAACCGCACGGTAGTTTGGACGTAACATCACGGATAAAAATCCACCTTGTTCCGGTTTCAAAAAGTCTGATGGACTTAATATTTGTCCCGCAGAAAAATCACTGGCTGCGACCGTATTTTCCAAACGAGTAATAGAGAAAGTCGCTTTATCAATAAAGTCGATACGATCATCTACATCACTTTCATCTACTTTTTTCCAAGCGAATAACGAGGCGCTATAGGGGCGACCAATGGTGATATGTTGTGTCGTTACAAGTACTTCATAAGTTTTAACAGTCGTCTGTTTAGGGGTGCTTTTTGCTGGTGCAGACAAGCCAAAAAACAACCATACTAATCCCAATAGCGAGATACAAACAGACAGATAAACTAAACGTTTTGCATTCATAATTATTGCTTCTATTAATACGGTCTATACCGTAATGAGCTGAATTAAAAGTATTACTTATCGTCTTGAATCGTTTGAAGCTTCTGAATAACAGACTCATACGTACCATTAATAGCTTCAGTCAGGTCACCGTTACTGCCTAAAAATTGCAGCATAATAAGTGACATCGCAGCCGCTAAAATGGCATATTCAATGGCTGCTGCACCACGTTGTTTTTGTTTGTTGTTTTTCATTTTTTATCTCTATTGTTTTTATAATGTGATAAGGCAGTTAACATTCGCTAACTGCCTTATAAAAAAGCAGGTAAATACCTGATTAATCAGATGCTGTTAAACGATAAACATACGCTGTACTCCAGCCATACATGATTTTATCAACATCAGAAACCTTATTAGTGTTCATGTTGTAGCACTTTTGACGGCCATTCTGTGCGCCGTCGGCAGTCACATAACAAAGCGTTGAACTCGATTTTTCCACATTGTTGTTACGGAATACCGCGCTATCAACAGGTGCTAATAACGCTAATTCAGCTAAGCTTGGCACGCGCCAATTATTTTTATTACACAGACCGTCACTATTAATACGAGACACCTCAGCTAATACTGAATCAGCATCCGAGCTAGTGTTGCCATATTCCTTCGCTCTTGTCGTTGAATCAGCAGAATCAAATAGCTGCCACGTTTTCTTTGTTTCCGGCTGATAAGCACATACAGCATCATTAATATTACTCGTCACAGCACCTACACTATCAAGCAGTTGATAAGACAATTTAATTTCACTCACTAAACGTCCAAGTACCACTTCATCTTCATCTCCTTGTTTTGATTCAGAGCCGCCTGATGAAGAATTATTAACGGTTCGATAATGATAAGTTTTCTGTTCATCACTACTGCGTTCTTCAGCAGTCCAATACCAAAATTTTGTTGCAGGTAAAGCACCGGATAGCCAATCATTGATGTCATATTCAGGCTTAAAAGCAAGATGATTGGGGAATACTTCAACATCAATTGTTGCGTTATTTTTAACAAAGCCAGTTTCAAGCGAAATTAGCTGATCTTGAGTTGGTAAGACCCAGTTACTACGTCCGCATAATTGCGCTAATTTTGTTGACTCAACTAAGCCACCAACACCCATCACACTTGCAATACCAGCACCTGACGCATCAAACGCTAAATCATCAGCACCCTTTGGCAGCCCATCTTTCAGTAATGTCCAAATACGTTTACGAATAGGATCACGGTTATCCATCACACAACGCCAACCTTGTGCATACGATGTCGCACTTGGTAAATAATCACCGTTGATATCTAACTTAGCAAAGTGAGTACCAATAACAGCATCGGCAGCTGCAACGCTATAACCCGCACTTGACGCACGTTCTAACCCTTTAACAGCATATTCAGTCAACGCGTCCGCATCCGCTGATGTTGGTAAATGACTAAACATAATAAGTAACTTATTAAGTGCCGAAATTAGGCCAGAGTTATTCGCAGCTGGTAATTCATCAGTCGCCGCTTGCAGGTCAGCGGTGATCTTGATGTTCGCCTTAATAAAATCATTGATTGCGGCTGTTGCAGCAAATAGGTCTAAACTCTTCGCATGGATATCTGCGCCATTTGTTGCCGCTAATAATGCATCTTTGGTGGTATTTGCTGCTGTATTTTCATCCGTCAATTTTATAAGGGCTGTTAACGCTGGCGTCACGTTTAATGCCGAATTGAATGAGGTATGCAGTGCGGTTAAATTGATAAACGCCACTTTAATCGATGCTATATTGGTATTAATTGTTGCTTTCAAAGCATCATCAACGCTGCTATCACTTTCGAGCATAGTTGAGTAAAGTGTGAATAAATCGAGCTTTTCTTGATATTCAACGAGGGCTAACGTCAATACATCAAATATTGCTTTCGCTTCACCTTCCGCAGTTGTCACATCAGATAATAATGGCGTCAAAGGTTGACCAGCTAACGCTTCGAGTTTATTGATAACAGCAATTAAGTTAGTCGAGGTTGTTTGCCAATGACCATTTTGTAGCGACACTAATGCCTTAATATCCGTATCTGCAGCAGTCATATCAGTGACTATCTTAGCTGTGTCTGGTAATGCCCAGTTTAAAATTACTTTCGCATTCGTATACGAACTAGTAATTTCTTTGCCCGCACTTATTTTTTTAAACGTCTCAGTATCATTGACAGTTTCAGATGCCCAGTGTGCATCGTATTTGTCATTACTCACGAGGTAGTCATTAAAAGTACTCGTAATATAGCTTGAATCAATGAGCGTTTTAGCCGTCATGTCTACCGTACTAAGTAACGACCAATTTGATATGTCACAGAACGATTTCCCTGACAATTCAGGTACGCTATCTGCGCTAGAGTTACCACCAGCATAAGCCCAAAATTGTGGGTTTTCGCCTTTAGTATCGTATTCAATATAACAGCCATCACTACCAGCTTTAGACCAGCTACCTGATGATGTTAAATCTCGTGACTGATTCCACTTATTCATTGATACAACACGTATTACATAAAAATCAGCACTCGCTGCGGTTGCAAATAAGGTTTCGCCAGCAGGATTCACTTGATTCGCGATTGCGTTTTTCTTAACACGTACACCAACGTTGGTTTTATCATACGCTTTAGGGCCAACGTGTTGAGGCTTATACGTTACAGCCTGCCAAGTAGTTCCGCCATCATTGGTAAATTCGTAATGTTCGGGTTGATCATAAGTAACCTTCGTATTCGAATTCGTCACCCAATCCCAGCTGAAACCATTGGTTTTAACTTCACTTGGGTAACCCGTACTACCAATATTTTTGTTTACAATATCAGGTGATGTGGGTGCAGCAATAACAACGGGCACACCCGCTGTAAATGCTTTAGAGCTAATAAGGATAGCGCCCGCTAATGTGTCCGTTGCTGCGTTTGCTTTAACACGCACTTGTACATGTCCAGCATCAATATCAACATCACCGACTTCTAAGGGTTTGACCGCAACAGTCGTCCAATCTACACCGCCTGTCAGTGAGTATTCATACTCGCTATCGTTATCAAAACCAGTAACGATATCCCAATCAAAGGTATTTAAATTATCATCTTGAGCAGGGTTTGTCGGTGCTTTAGGTCTAACAATAACAGCGCTTGCGGTATAAGGGGACGTGCTAATAAGTGCTTCACTCGCCACTCTATTTTGTGTCGAATCAGCTTTTACACGGAGTTGAACATCACCCGCAGCGTATACTGCATCGATCGGTAATTGGTGAGGATTACCATTCACCGTTTTCCATGGCTGATTTTGTATTTTGATTTCGTAAAACTGCTTGCCGCTGAAGTTATTACTCCAAGTCCAACCAAACTGATCTAAGTCATCGTTAGCGATTGGCACAGTTGGCGCGTCTGGTTTTACGACCGGTTTTGTAGGCGTTGTCGACTTTGGATCTGCACCCGTTTCATTACAACCCGTCAATACAGTTCCTGCAATCACTGTTAATGCGAGCAGTGATTTGTTTGCTCCTAACAACATCTTCCCTATCCCTTTTAATGTTAGTTTAAATAACTTTATGAAAACTATAGTCAAACATAATTTTTCGCATATACTAACGGTAATGAGAGTGATTATCAATTGTGTTTGATCGATAAGTGTTGATAATTGAGCTTAATAGACTAATGGTGGCCAGAAAACGAACAACATCTGGTATGAAATTTCAACAAATGAAGTGCTAATATTATGAATGGAAAGTATAAACTGTCAAAAATAGCGACAATTTTGGCAAGCTGTAGTCTCATCATTAGCTGTGGCGGTGAGCAAACGAGCAAAACAACCGCTGATATTTATGCCTACAGTAAATTATCTACTTGCTTGGATGCAGACCGAAATAATGCGTGTGGTTCACAGGAAAAAAAAGTGGCAAACGTAGCGACAGTGCCTAGCAGTAATAACTTGCCCTATCTCATCGATGATGTGAATTATTTACTCACCGCACCAGCGAGTGCAGAAGTCATCAGCCCGTTTACCACCTTGATTCAAAATGAAGTACTGTTCAACCCACAAATATCAGGGAGTGCGCTGCAAGCCAAAGCATATTTACAACAGTTATTTGGCGACCAGTATGGTATTGATTTTAACAAGCTAAATTACGAGCATGGGCCAAAAGAACCAACCGAATTATTACTTGCTTCATTTGAACATGCTCTTTCTTTACAGGGAGATTCAAAGGTACTGAAAATATCAGCAGCGGTTGATAAAATGATCAGCACTGCTAATTTTGATATTACCCAAAGCTTGTCACAAGCGGATCTGGACAACCGTTATGTAAACTTAAATAACCAGTACCTCATCTCCGGTACTTATCCAGTGAATACATTATTTTCACCTCGTTCTATCACCATAAATGAAAATACAGGGATGCTACTCGCGCTTGTTTACGGTGATAAATTATTGCAAGTGGATACTACGACAGGGTCGAGTTCTACATTTTCAACCACAAGTGATAAACCGCTATTACCAAGCATATCGAAGTATGACGCTCGCGATCACGACGATTGTGATGACGACGATGATGATTATAGTTATAGCGATGATTGTGACGGCGGTGGTACACAGCCAACATCTACAATGACATACGCAGCACAAGGTAATCACAACCAGAATGCTTACTTGATTTATCAGCCCACCATATGGGGTGATTATACCGCAACCGACAGCTGTAATAGCACAGGTACTAACGGTATTTATCTCACTGAACTAGGTAAAAATAGCAAGTCATCTCGACTATCATCCGAAGTGCATCTTGATACATTAAGCCGCGCATCAGGCGGAACACCAACACCTGTCGAACCGACATTACCTGATTCATCTGCCGACTGTAAAAACAACCATATCAAAGACTTAATTGTATCTCACAATCAGGACTTGGTGACCGCAGTGTTTGCTGGAAATACAAAAGAATTACAACAATTATCAAGTTCAACATTAGCACCAACAGGCAAGCGTTATATGTTATCTTCAACCCAGCCAAAACTCACATTAAGTAAAGAACAAAAATCATTATTGGTATTACAAACATCGGCACCTGAAGCAGTTGTTATCAACGCTGAAACTCTTCAAAGCCGTAGCCGAATAATGAAAAATAACATCGATCATGCCGCTTTCGTGAACAATGATGAATATTTGATTGTCAGTGATAAAACCAAGACGCTAAGCTGGTTTGACATTGCTCAACCAAACTCAGCAGATGCCACCTTGGTACTGGGTGAAAATGTAACGAAACTCGCCTCAGATCCAAGCGGTAAGCTAAGCGCCGCACTCACAGATAAAAACATATATCTCATCGATAATGCCTCAAAAGAGGTTATCTACTCACAAGCGTATTCACACCGTAATGTGTATGGCATGAGCATGCTGAGTAACCGTATTATTATTAGTCGTTCGGGGGCTATTGATTATATTCAATTCGATAATTTAACTGGTTCAGCCATTAAAGTAGCAAAACAGATGTTATCAAAAGACTTGCTAACACGCTGGTCTGTGGCCTCAGGTCGTTCATTAACAGGTATCACACTGGCCGAATTATTACGCGATATTGGTGAGAAGGATGAAGTTACTCAGCAGTTTAGTGATATTGACCTGCTATGGCGTCCAAGTAGCGCTACGTCTGTTGCAGATGTAAAAGAAGTGATTATTACTGGAGATTATCGCGACCAACGTATTAGCGTATCTAAAGCGATATAATATAAGCGAAGCACAACGAATAAACCTACTTGAGAATACTAAGGTAGGTTTATTCGTCATTTCATCGTGTGTTAACGCGATTAACTAACTCGCTGAGCATCACAGACAAACGCTCAATTTTAATATTGGATAACTGTCGATAATCAAAATAAGGACAGACAATTAAACGGTTTGTTACA
Organism: Moritella sp. 24; assembly: GCF_018219155.1. NCBI lineage: Bacteria > Pseudomonadati > Pseudomonadota > Gammaproteobacteria > Alteromonadales > Moritellaceae > Moritella > Moritella sp. 24. The sequence goes on from NZ_CP056123.1 coordinate 2,862,490, forward strand.
TCAACCGCAAATTCATCGTCTAACCACACTAAATTAGCCTGTAACTGACCAGATGAAAGCAAGGTCTTTGCGTAAGTACGCCCGCATATAATATGTATCGTTGTAGCTTGTTTATCACATAAAGGTGGACTAAATAACAACGCAGTTTCACTGCCTGCTTGTAGCAAGTATTCATCACGATATTTCTGCCACGTTGGGGCTCGCTGTGCAAATGAAAAATCAGCTGGATTTAACGCATACAACAATTTCGCATAGACGTTAAAGACTTTACGCCAACCATTCCCGCACGCTTGACCTATCGCATTAATTTCTCCTGTCACGAGGGAGTTAACACTCTGTATACCTTGATACTCCAACATGTTTGGCGTATTTGCTAAATACACAGCAAAGGTAAATTTAGAACAGCCAAAACCTCTATTTATCATCACACCCTACGCCTATTTCTATCATTAAACAAAATCGTTCATTAAACAAAGCCGTATTATACATGGCTTATGAATAACTTAAAAAACACTTTGTTTAACCTAAGATTGATACACCAAAGGCTTTTGTCATTGATAAAATAAAACCAATAGAGAGCACCAAATTTATCACCAGAAAAATGAATGAAATTGATATCGCTAATCCATTATCACGGTATTTACCGACTAAATAGTTAAACACTTTTTGCATCATTGCCAATGCAATAAAAAATAAACTCGTTGCAGATACAATGCCGATAACGAGTGGTATAAAGTGACTAGTTTTGTCATAGATGACAAATAATAGGCTTGTTGTGCCTAACCACCACAACCATGAAAACCATAAATTGATATACTTTTTATCAAGTGCTAACTCTCCCAAATCAACCAATATTTGAAAAGAAAGCACAGCAATACTTTTGTTTCCTGAGCGACTCTTAAACCTATTCCCTGACCTACTCATCGCAATAACACTCCACGTTATACCAAGTTGTTTATAATTACCTCAGTGCTAACTCAATCATTGAGTCAGTACATTCATCATTACATTACTTCGTTAAATGCATCAAACTAAAACCCATTTTAAAAATCATAACGAATAAAATAATCCTTTATAAAATTAATCAAGATCAATAAAACTTTCGTTATATCCACGTTTCAGCATTCCTGTATTTACAGCCATGACACCACGATGTAAAAATCACATCACTCTCGATATTAGGGCTTCATCATGCAAACGACTCTCGACCAAGCTATGTTACAAATTGCACTCGATCTCAATTTAAACTTGCCTTCGGGTCACCACTACCAACGCTTAATGCAGTCTCTACAATCAGTATTACCCTGCGATGCGAGTGCTTTGTTTATTCTTGATGACGCCGGTTTATTGTCTGCTGCGGCCGTAAATGGTTTGTCCGATGAAGTATTAGGGCAGAAGTTTGATCCCCTACAACACCCTCGCCTAAGTGCGATTCTAGCCAGTCGTGAACCCGTGCGATTTCCTGCCAGTTCTACCCTGCCAGATCCGTTTGATGGTTTATTAAAAAACGACCCAAACCGATCTATCGATGTACATGATTGCATGGGCTGTAGCTTGTATGTTGAAGATCATTTGGTTGGCCTTATCACCCTTGATGCCATGCAAGTCGGGGCATTTAACCGTATTGATGATATTACCGTGGCGACCTTTGCAGCCTTAGCCGCTGCAACAATTCGCAATGTAAATCAGGTTGAAGCCTTACGTAAAAGTCATCGCCAGCAACAAAACATGAATCAGGTATTGATCCAAGAAGCACGTAATAAAGGCGGAGAATTAGTCGGTGTCAGCCCAGAAATACAAAGCTTACGTGACAATATAAGCATGGTTGCTTACTCCGATTATGCCGTACTCATCAGCGGTGAAACAGGTACAGGCAAAGAACTCGTCGCCCATGCCGTGCACTCCAATTCATCACGCGCCACACAACCGATGATTTACGTAAACTGCGCAGCACTGCCCGAATCTCTGGCTGAAAGTGAACTATTTGGTCATGTAAAAGGCGCTTTTACCGGGGCAAATAACAGTCGCGCGGGTAAATTTGAACTGGCTGATGGCGGTACCATATTCTTAGATGAAATTGGTGAATTACCGCTGTTAATGCAAGCAAAACTGCTACGAGTGATTCAACAAGGTGAAGTGCAACGTGTCGGTGCTGATAAGAACTTAATGATTAATGTCCGCATTATCGCAGCAACTAACCGAGAGTTAACCGAAGAAGTCGCAGCGGGTCGTTTTCGAAGTGACTTGTTTCATCGCTTAAATGTGTTCCCAATTAACGTACCGCCACTGCGTCAGCGACAAGGTGATATCGCAGTATTATCCGGTCACATACTCGACCGCGTTCGCACCCAGTTCAATGTGGCTAAATTACAATTACACCCAAAAGCTTTGACAGCACTCAACCACTACAGCTGGCCGGGTAACGTCCGAGAGTTAGAACATACTTTAATGCGTGCAGGTTTGCGGGCAATTCAAGCACAGGAAAGTCTGATCCAACAACAACACTTATCTGATGAAGTCAGCCATACCTATTCATACAATGCAGAAACAGAATCAAATACGCTTCCCACAGCATCATTTGAGCTACGCGATGCCGTTGAAACCTATCAAACTAAGCTCATTACTCATGCCCTACAGCAATCAAACTTTGTGTGGGCACAAGCAGCCGAGTTTTTACAGATGGATCGCGGTAATTTATACAAGATGGGCAAAAAACTCGGCATTGAACCCAAAGCATTACGCGCAGCTGAGTTAGTCTAGCCCTACCGAACACGCTTGATGTACTAATCACATCAAGCGTGTTGTAATAACCACATCAAAATCAAGTTCAACAAAACACAATACCCTTAAATATCAACAAGATAAAAGTTGGCACATTAGCTGCAATATAGTTTATGAGATCATCGTTAATTCGATATCAATCATATAATTATAATGGAGTTTTAAATGTTCTGTATTCAATGTGAGCAAACGGTTCAAACACCAACGGCTAAAGGCTGTTCTTATTCTCAAGGTATGTGTGGCAAAACGGCTGATGTGTCAGACCTGCAAGACATACTTGTATTTAATCTCCAAGGCGTTTCTTTCTGGGCAGAGCTTGCGCGTAAATACGACATCATCGATACTGAAATCGACGCTTGGGCACCACGCGCATTCTTCTCTACTTTAACTAACGTCAACTTTGTGCCAGAGCGTATTACTGAATACACTGAAATTGCCGAACGCTATAAGATCCAATTACGCACACAAGTAATGGCAGCAGCATCAGCAACGGGCGAAGCATTACCTGAATTATCACCAGCAGCACAATTTGTGTTACCAGCTACCGCTGAAGAAATCATGAACTTCGCACCAGAAGCCGCTGTAAACCGTGGCCATGAAGAATTACACGAAGACATTATTGGTCTGCGTTTATTATGCCTTTACGGCCTTAAAGGCGCAGCTGCATACATGGAACATGCCCATGTACTTGGTCAAAGTGAAGAATCTATCTGCGCTGAATACCATCAAATCATGGCATTCTTAGGCACAGAACCAACAGATGCCAATGCCCTACTTGAAACATCAATGCAAATTGGTTTACTCAACTACCGCATCATGGCGATACTAGACAAAGGTGAAACAGATACATTTGGCCACCCACAACCAACACAAGTAAACGTAAAACCTGTAGCGGGTAAATGTATTCTTGTTTCGGGTCATGACTTACATGATTTAGAAAAAATCCTGCAACAGACCGAAGGTAAAGGCATCAACGTTTACACCAATGGTGAAATGTTACCTGCGCACGGTTACCCAGAACTAAAGAAATACCCTCACTTAGTAGGTAACTTCGGTAGTGCTTGGCAGAATCAGCAGAAAGAATTTGCTAACTTCCCTGGCGCTATTGTGATGACATCTAACTGTCTCATCAATCCAAACGTAGGCCAATACGCAGATCGTCTATTCACTCGTAGCATTGTTGGTTGGCCGGGTGTTGTGCATATTGAAGGTGATGATTTCTCACAAGTAATCGAATGTGCATTAGCACAACCTGGTATTGCCCACACAGAAATTGAGCACCTGATCACCGTTGGTTTCGGTCGTAACGCATTGATGGAAGCTGCACCTGCTGTGATCAATGAAGTGAAAGCTGGCAACATCAAGCACTTCTTCCTTATCGGTGGTTGTGATGGCGATAAAGAAGAACGTAGTTACTTCACTGACATTGCAGTAAACACGCCAGAGGATTCAGTTGTACTCACACTCGCTTGTGGTAAATACCGTTTCAACAAGAAAGAATTTGGCGACATCAATGGCATTCCGCGTCTATTAGATGTGGGTCAATGTAACGATACTTACTCTGCAATTCAATTAGTGTTAGCACTAGCAGAAGAGTTTGACTGTGGCGTGAATGAACTGCCGCTAAGCATCGTTCTATCTTGGTTCGAGCAAAAAGCAATTGTGGTGTTATTAACGCTATTCGCTTTAGGCATCAAAGGTATTTATACCGGTCCTACTGCCCCTGCATTCTTAACTGACAACTTGATCAAAGCGTTACAAGATAACTTTGATATGCGCAGTGTTGGTGACGTAGAAACTGATTTAGCGACGATGCTTTCAGGTCAATAACATTGGCAGATAAGTCAGTTAGCGAGTAAATAACACTCGTTGATCAATGCGGTCATATTCCGATATACCGCATTGATTAAAAGCGCTCTACACACCATAACCCCATCACCCTATTCAAACATTTAATTATTACAGCCATAGGTGCAACTCATGTCTTCTTCAAAAACGCCTTCATCTACGCTTACGCCTCCAACACTTAAGCCCCTAAAATTAAACAGCACAGGCTTGGGTCAATCAGCGGCGAGCAAAGAACAACCTGCGCCTGTAAGCAGTAAACTACAAGCACCTAAATTAACACCACCTAAACTTAGCTTTACGCTGGGTGGTTCCGATAACAACAATTCAAAAAATACAGCGAAACCAGCTGCATCTAAACTAACACCACCTAAACTTAGTTTTGCGCTTGGTGGTTCTGATAACAACAATTCAAAAATCGCAGCAAAACCATCATCAAAGCTATCAACTCCTAAGCTATCAACTCCTAAGCTATCAACTCCGAAACTGAGTTTCTCACTGGGTGAAACAACTGTAAAACCAAGCGTAAAACCAACAATCTGGTCGCCAACTACAACCTCATTAGTACTGGTAAAACGAGAAAATGAAACCCACGATTCCATGAGTTTTACCTTTGCCGCAGCAGATCAAACACTCTTTGATTTTAAGCCCGGTCAATTCGTCACTTTAGCGGTTAAAATTGAAGACAAAACTCACTACCGCGCGTATTCAATTAGCTCGGAACCACAACAAAAGCAATTACGCTTAACCATTAAGCGTGTACCTGACGGTTTAGTATCGAATTGGTTAGCTGATAATTTAAGTATCGGTGATCACTTGTCTGCATTAAACATTGCAGGCCAATTCAACAGCAGCGACTGCCAGCACAAGTCTAAACTACTGCTCATTAGCGCAGGTTGTGGTATCACCCCTGTTATGTCGATAGCAAAGACATTATTAGCGCAAGATAGCGAAGCCAACATTGAATTTTTACATTGCGCAAGAGACAAAGACAACGTCATCTTCCATGCCGAAATGCAAACATTAGTCGCTCAGCACAGTAACTTCAAAGTGCAATTACTGTTAGAAAATAGCGATGGTTTTACCGATTTCAGTATCAATAACAGTTCAGATAAGAAGACAAACCCTAGCGCCCTACCACATCAAACCGGCATGGTGAGCTCAGACGTTATTCAACAACTGTATCCCGATTTAAAAGAACGTACTATCTTCCTGTGTGGCCCTGTTGGTTTTATGAAAGCAGTAGAAAATATAGCGCAAGAAAGTAATTTTGATATGGCGAACTTCTTCCAAGAAAGCTTTACACCAGCAGCAGATAACAAACAACAAGATAAGATAACATCAGGTGCATCAACAGCCAGTGTGATGTTGTTCGTACCCGATTTTTCTGTCGAGAAAAAAGTCGCCCAAGGTTCATCACTATTAGAACTACTGGAGAATAATGGCGTGCCTATTATTGGTGCATGTCGCGCCGGTGTTTGCGGTTCGTGTAAATGTAAAGTCACTAAAGGCAAGGTGACATCAACCAGTACTGAAACACTCACCGCAGCAGAAATTGAGCAAGGGTTTGTATTAGCCTGCTCAAGTACAGTTGAAGAAGATATAGCTGTAGCACTGAGCTAATCATCGCAGTGTAAATAATACAAAATAAGCATCGGGGTATCATAAAGTGGCAGGCTTTATCGATACCTCGATTTTATGTGTCTACCTATCTATCCCTCAATTACCTTTTATGGTTAATCGCTCTTGTTTGGACATTTTACCGCGAGATAAAAAGACCAACAATAAGGCTAAATATACTGAACCACGATAACTCTGCTACTATTAACAAGAGATTTTGTAGAGGGGAAACTCAATGAGTTATAACCATATATTAGTTGCTGTCGATTTAACTAACCCCAGTGAAATAGTGATAAATAAAGCTATCTCATTAGCAAAAGAGGCTAATGCTAAGCTTTCACTTATTTATGTTAGTGCTCATCATTTGAAAGTTTCAGGTCCGGGGGACATCCCATGGTTAGCATCGCCAGAACTTGAAGACACGGACAATAACGAAAAAGAGAAGGAGCAATTACAAACAGAGCTCAGCGCATTTGCCGAACAGCTTGATTACCCCGTTGAAAACACGCTGGTTTTAATCGGTGATCTGGAAGTAGAATTAACAACAGCGATCCATCAATTAGGTGCCGATCTATTAGTTTGTGGACACCATCATGACTTCTGGAGCCGTTTATTATCTTCAATACGAAAAATTGCAGACACCGTCGACACTGATTTATTAATTGTTTACCTTGAAACATAATAAGACAGTCGATGACTAGAGCAACCACCGCTTTATCAAAGCGCATTTATAAGATATTAAAATACAACAGATCCATTACCTCAACGGTATTTTAGAAAATGGATAGTTAAACTTAATATTGGCCTGCAACTGCGGTAGTTGAAGGCCAAACTAGTTAGGAGAACAATTTACTCAGCAATAAGTACCAATCAATAAGCTTGCTGACATGTTTCATCACATGTTCTGACTAAACGAACCGTTAACTTCTCGTTATTTAATAGGGTATATAATAATCCATTTTGAAATTCAATTTGCCACGCTTTCCCTGCATTACTACTACTCGGTGTACTAGACCAAGACTTAGACACAGCAGGTAATAACGGATGGTTTATGAAAACTGATTTATTTAAGCTAGGTTCTTCACAAGCCGTTTCAATAATACTATAAAGTTCTTTTATATCAGGTAATCGCCAATCGGTATGATTACTACTTTCCTTATTAAATACCTCGACTTCAGCTAATGCCTCCCACCAAGTGAAATACTGCAAGTTCCCGATATTACAACGCGAACCGGCGAGTCCACGAACACAAACTTGCCACTCTAACCGTGTTGCTTTATCAAATACAGTGCCATCACTATTTCGGATGTAACGTCCAGTAGGTGTCGAATTTTCGGCATTATCATTACAGCGTTGCTCTAATCCTTTAACTGATATCGATGTAGTTAATAATAATATTGTACTAACAAGGTAAAGTGTATGAGAAATTAGGCGGGTATCCATCATTACATCCTTTTTATGATTACGACTATTTTTATTCCACGCGATTATTACGCACTAATCGAACAGCCCTTGGTATGCTAGTCAAGTTACCTTGAATATTGCCATATAAGAAATTAACTACCCAAGCTGAGTCCAAGTCGTCAATATCAATATCCGCAGTCCAATAATAGTCATTTTGAGTATAGGGAAAAAATGCAGTTTCAGTTGCAGGCACATCCTGCGAGTAGTTAACAATACTTTGTAGTTCTACGCGTGTTGGTAAGCGCCAATCATTGTAACCACACCAGTTTAATTGATTCATAACAAGCGTGAATTTCTCAGTATCACAATGATTGCTATCAATACAAATTCCCCCATTCTCAGAAACGCCATGCCCCTCAAAGCTTTCATCACTCGACCTAAACCAAGAGTAATTATAATCTGCATCGTTAATGCTGCCCTTACCTACCGCAGACTTAACTTCCCACATCAGTTCGGTGTGATTATCTAAGATGCAAGACCACTCCGTGGCATCAGAGGTAATCGCAGAGCCCTGTGTTCCAATTTTTGTAAAGTCTAATGATTGCTCTTGGCGAGTAAAATTCTCATTTAAGCTTAGTCCTGCAGGGTTTAAATTAAACCGTATCGTATAATCAGACGAAAACTCCCCTCCTCCAGTGCCAGGATAACTATTTCGCTCAACATTACTATCACTGCTATTAGGGCAGCCAACGAGTAGTGAGAGACTCAAAAATACAATTAAATACTGCATAAATGCTTGCCCAAAGAGTAACTTAGCTAGAAGTTTAGATTACAAACATCAATTCTTCATAAAAAATCAATGAAAATTAGATAGTTGCTAGACTTAATTTGCTATGAGTCACGTTTTATTTTCCGGATATAAGAGGTCAGGTGTCGGTCGTTAAACCTATGAGGTGGCATTAGCAACTTATACCTTCGCCTTTACCGTGGTGTATTTGTATTTATCCCCCTAAATGGCTTAGAGTAGTCACTCTCTCACGTGTGGTCCTGTCGTATTCGATATAATTGGCTATGGCGAGAGTCGACCTTGCCATTTACAAAAGAGGATCAAAACAGCTAAAGAAAAGCACGGAAAAGCGATACAATACTCGAGTTGCGAGATCGCAGCATGAGATATTCATTCACAGAAAACTTCAAAGTAGTCACATATGTCTAAAGATTTTGATTTCATCACAGAATACACCCTCGACAAGCCCTTTTTTGCTGAGTGTTATGATCAAACTAACCGCCCTGCTAAATTTCCAAAGGCCTATTTTAAAGGAATACTTTTTCTTATTTTTGGTGTGGTTTTAGTGAAGTTTGAGCTATTACCCAGCGGTTACGTTGGTTGGTTCTTTATTGTTTTGAGTATCATTGAGATGTTCAGTATTTATTTTAAAAGAAGCTGGTGGTTATGGCGACAAAAGTTCAGCTTAAACTCAGGCAGCAAAGTAGTATTTCAGGGGGACGCTAACGGTGTGAGTTATAAAAACCGTAAAAAAACCCACAATATCGCATGGACTGAAATCGACCAACTTCAACAAACCGATTTAGGGTTTATCCTTCATATGGGAAAACAGCGCCAATACGTCAGTAAATCTTGCTTAAGTGATGAAGTGATTACGTTCATGGTAGAGCAGCACGCAGTATCAAAAATGAACTAACATCAATGCGTGAAAAATAGAGGTAATACAGCGAATACGGTCAGGCTTTTCATTTTGCTTTGATAAAAGTCGTTTAGTTTCTAACTTAGGGTGTAGTGAATGAGAGGATTTAGCTAGCCACATATAGGCTAGCTAAATGATTGTAATGCTAGAAGTAATGTTCAGTCAATTCGGGTAATAAAGGTTTGCTCGTCATCTACAAAAGCCACAAAGCCGCCGTGATAGATAAATACCCGACCACGCCCCTCAACTACGCAGGCAAGCTGTGGGTTCAAATCTTCTTCGTTATCCTGACTTTGAAAAGTGCCGGTATCGGTGATTACGCCGCTGAGTGTAGGCAAATATCCATAAGTGCGCTTGGTTTGATCAATCAGGTTTAATTCGCTGGCGGTAGATAAGCAAAAGGGGATCGCACCAGCTTCTTCGATAAATATAGTTTTCAGTTCTTCAAAAGCTGTAATCACCAGCCAGTCGATGCCGTTAACATGATGGATAAACATAGGGTTTCTCGGTTATTTTGGTGCGGAGATTTTATCACTATTAGGGAAGAATGTAGTAGAGATAACGGCAAGAACTCAACAAAGCCTAATGAAATGGATTTTTATTGCTGCACTGACCAGCGGTGATGTTCTTTTTCCAAGCCAAAGGCGGGATCAGAAAGCGATTAACTATTCGTACTATCGCTACCTTGGAGTTGAATTAGAAACGTATTGTTACTTTCAGAAGGCACTGATTGTTAGTCGAAAGGAACCCTATTTTGTAGGGTTCCAATTAACCGCTATTCTGACAAGTTCTTGCCCCAAAGTGGCTTAGAGTGACTGCTCAGCCACAATATATTCATATCGGTTTACCATACATTTTATCATGCAAAATTTACCCACTTAGTTGATCATATTTATGCACAAAGAAATGGTTAGACAGGCTGGTTTTATACCGTATTATTGGTATGTTGGTGAAAGCAGTCTCGATTTGTTAGAAACAGACAATAAAAAATGCTGATATAATGATTATTTTCAATGGTTAACTGATTTGGTGATTCGAGACGTCCTACTATACAGATCTTAAGGTAACTAAAATGAATATATCAATTGAGTCAATTTCCTTAGAAGACGTTGATTCGCTTTTAGCTTTTGAATTGACTAATCGCTCTTGGTTTGAACAACATGTTCCGCCGCGTAATGAATCCTTCTACACTCCGCAAGGTGTGAGAGAGCAGATTTCCGAGTATTTATCACTGCATACCAAAGGTGAGATGTATCCAATGCTTATCCGTAGTGATTCTAATGAAATTTGTGGCCGGATAAACGTTCATCGAGTTGAAACTGACACATTTTCTGGTGAGCTAGGTTATCGCATAGGAGAGCTATTTACCTCCAAAGGTATTGCGTCAAAAGCGGTCGATAAGTTGGTCGCATATTTGATCTCGGAGACTAAGTTGAATTATTTGACAGCAGTGGTTCTATGCACCAACTTAGGTTCACAAAAAGTACTTGAACGTAATGGTTTCAGCAAGATTAAGGACATTGCAAATTATTCGAAGCTTAATGGTGAAGTCAAAGATGCTGTTGAGTATAAGCTACCGTTATCTTAACAACTTACTCAAGCGGACGCGTAACGTTCAGTGGTTTTGGTTTGAAGTTACGTGAGCTTAGCAAAGTTAATCGTCAGTGCCGATTAGTACGGCGTTATAAGGCTCGAACGAAAAAGGACATTACGTGGAAATTAGGCTAGGAAAATTAACAGATGTAGAAGGTATTACGGATATCTTTAACTACTATATCGAGCATACCAATGCTCGCTTTGAAGAATCTCCATTTACGTTGGAAAATCGCCAAAATTGGTTTTCTCAGTTTTCTGGAAATCCCAAACATCAACTCTATGTCGCCGTTGCAAATAGAAAACTGCTTGGGTTTGCATGTTCTCAACCATACAGAGATATTTCCGCATTTGGTGATACTGTTGAAGTAACGGTTTATTTAACCTCAGAAGCTCAAGGGAAAGGTTTAGGTTCTAAACTGTACTCTCAGTTGTTTTCATGTATTTTTACTCACGGTGTTCATCGAGTATTGTCTGGTGTTGCCCTACCAAACGAAGCATCAATTGTACTGCATAAGCATTTTGGCTTCAGAGAAATTGGTGTGTTCAATGAGTACGCCAAGAAAAATGGTAAGTACATTAGTTCTATGTGGTTAGAGAAAGAATTAACCGTAAAATCCGCCTTATAATAAGGCGTTTAAGGCGTAATAGTTTAGGTTATTGCTCACTACTTAACGCAGCGTTAATCTCAATCTAGCCATACTTTCTGTAATGCGAACTATATCCTTTAAAGCATTAGCCCTAAGCCGTTTCTGTCCAGTAATGGCTTAGAGCTTATCTAAAATGCAAATCCTCCCCCTTCCCCAACAACACATAATAACTTGCATTTAATTACTAACTAATAGATCATTTGTATAGTCAATTAAAGTTCGAAGTTATTAAGGTTAAACGTTATGAACAGTTCGCCACGCTATATTCAAATTCAGCAATTCATTGAAGACAAAATCAATACGCACGTTTGGATGCCTGGCAGTAAGATCCCCACAGAACTCGAATTAACCAAACAGTTTGATGTCAGCCGCATGACAGTGAACAAAGCAATTCGTGACCTAGTGAATAAAGGTTTATTAGAACGGACACCACGCTTAGGCACGTTCGTCTGCCACAAAAAAGCGGAATCATCACTTAATCACATTCGTAATATTGCCGATGAAATAAGCCAGCGCGGTAAAACCTACAGCAACAAAATATTAAGTCAGTTAACCATTCGAGCTGATGACGAAATTGCGATGCGATTAGGCGTTAAGCTTGAAACGCCTGTCTTCTTCAGTGAAATCATTCACTTTGAAGACGATATAGCACTACAACTTGAACAGCGTTGGGTTAACCCACAGTTTTCACCTGACTACATAAAGCAAGATTTTACCTTAGCGACACCCAATGAATACCTCACTAAAAACTGTCCATTGAGTTCAATTGAACATACCGTAGAGGCTGTCATTGCAGCAGAAGATATTCAAGCACACCTGAATTTATCAGCATTACAGCCTTGTTTACTGCTTAACCGTCGCACATGGAGCAAACAAGATCTCATCAGTGTTGCTCTACTTTACCACCCAGCAGATAAATACAAATTAAGCTTAAAAGCTGAAGTTTAACTCTTCCATTCAGACAATTACCCCAAATGATGTGTCGATTTTATAAAGTCGACCATTATCAAAAAAATGCCTACACTTTACTCATAAAACCAGCACTTAGTCACAATAAAATAATTTAAAACTTGCCTCCTACGTCTTAATTGTCTATTTATTTGTATATACATTTAATTTGGTGTTTATATCACCTTTCTATTTCAATCTAAAAACGTGAGATTCTGATGAGTTTACTGCTAACAAATGTAACGATTGTATCTATGGATCAAAGTGATTCAGATTACCAAGCACAGCCGAATTGTTATATTGCAATTGAGCACGGTAAGATCGTTCAAATTGGTTCTATGCAGCAGTGTCCACCAGCAAGCGATACACAAACCATTGATTGCCAACATCGCCTTATTACCCCGGGTCTTATTGACTCTCATACCCATCTGGTATTTGCAGGTAATCGTGCCAAAGAGTTTGAGCAACGCTTAACAGGTGTACCATACGAAACGATTGCCAAACAAGGCGGTGGTATTCTATCAACGGTAAACGCAACACGCATCGCAACAGAATCAGAGTTGGTTGAACTCGCACTTAAACGTTTATCGTCACTCACCGCAGATGGCGTAACCACAGTTGAAATCAAATCAGGTTATGGCTTAACACTTGAAGATGAATTGAAAATGCTGCGCGCTGCAAAGCAATTAGAGCAGCATGCAAACATCAAGGTATCAACAACACTACTTGCCGCCCATGCTGTTCCACCAGAATATAAAGGTAATGCTGATAGCTATATCCGTTATGTGTGTGACGAAATCATTCCTGCTGCGGTTACCGCTAAGCTTGTGGATGCGGTTGATGTATTTTGTGAAGGCATAGGCTTTAATTTAGCGCAAACACAAGCCGTGTTCGAAACTGCGTTATCTTACGGTTTAAACATTAAAGGTCATACCGAGCAATTAAGTAATCTTGGCGGTAGTGAACTGGCAGCCAAAATGGGCGCGACCTCGGTTGATCATATTGAATACCTTGATGAACAAGGTGTAAAAGCACTTGCCGAACATGGCACTGTCGCGACGCTATTACCCGGCGCATTTTACTTTTTAAGAGAAACTCAATGTCCGCCCATTGAATTATTGCGTCAGCATAACGTGCCAATGGCATTAGCAACCGATTTCAACCCCGGCACCTCCCCTATCGCATCCTTAACTATGATGATGAATATGGGCTGTACCCTATTTAGATTAACCCCAGAAGAAGCCTTGCGTGGTGTCACCTGTAACGCAGCAAAGGCGTTGGGATTACAAGGTTCTCGCGGTCAAATACGTGTTGGCTATGATGCAGATCTATCAATCTGGAATATCGAACACCCTGCACAGTTGGCTTATGAAGTAGGTACACCAAGATTACACGCTCGCATCGTTAACGGGGTGCTTTGTCATGACTAAATTCCATGAAGATGAAACAAAAACGCACGTCGCGACGAATCCTGATATTTGGCAAGGCCGTATTGACGCTGAAGATGGTGACGCAGGCATGCGATTTCATCAAAAAGTAACCTTAGTAAACACAGACAATCCATTACCTGAGCAATTAACAAACCAAGCAGGTGTTGTGCTACTCGGTTTTGCGTGTGACGAAGGCGTTAAGCGTAATAAAGGTCGTGTTGGTGCAGTACAAGCACCAGACCTAATTCGTAAAGCATTAGCAAATACAGCTTGGCATCATGGTTGCCTTGAACGACCAGCCCATTTATTTGATGGCGGTAATATTTACTGTTGTGATACTGATTTAGCGAGCAGCCAAAAAGAACTGGCCAATCATGTCGAAGTTGCGCTCAACAAACAAAATAAAGTCATCGTACTCGGCGGTGGACACGAGATAGCTTGGGGGACATTCCAAGGGTTAGCGCAGCACTTGCAGAATGTAGGCATGAGTAGTGATATAAGTGATATACGTACCGACGTTAACAAACCTAAAATCGGTATTATCAACTTCGACGCACACTTTGATTTACGCACCTACTCGCCTGATGATCAGCAATATCCAACAAGCTCTGGCACGCCATTTAATCAAATTTCGCAGCACTGCCAACAATTAGGCTGGGATTTTAATTATGCCTGCCTAGGTGTGAGCCGTGCCAGTAATACCCAAGCGCTATTCACCCTTGCCGACCAACTTGGCGTGCATTATCGCGAAGACCACCAACTGGCCTCTTATCATCTCGCTGATCGAATAGCTGAGTTAAGCGAGTTTATTGAAAACGTCGATTACCTTTATCTCACCATAGATATTGATGTGTTCTCTGCCAGCACCGCTCCCGGCGTTAGCGCACCCGCTGCTCGTGGCGTATCCCTTGAAAGTGTCGAAGCTTTATTACAACCAATTTTTGATGCTAAAAATACGGCAGGACACAGCAAGTTATTAGTAGCTGATTTAGCTGAATACAATCCCAATTTTGATATAGACAATCAAACCGCGCGACTTGCAGCACGACTAACGTGGGATATCTCCCGCGCCATGTTCAAGTCGAAATAGAAATCGAATTTAATCAAATAAGTAAGCAAAGTGAAAAGGAAATCATAATGACTGATAAACGTTTAGATACGTCTCGTACTATCATTGCCCCTCATGGCACACAGCTCAACACTAAGTCATGGCAGACCGAAGCACCATTACGCATGTTGATGAACAATCTACACCCAGACGTTGCTGAGCATCCTCACTCATTAGTTGTATACGGTGGTATTGGTCGCGCTGCACGTGACTGGGAGTGTTATGACAAAATAGTCGAAGTGCTTAAACGTTTAGAAGATGATGAAACACTGCTTGTACAATCAGGGAAACCTGTAGGCGTATTCAAAACCCACAGCAATGCACCGCGAGTGTTGATCGCCAACTCCAATCTCGTACCACATTGGGCAAACTGGGAGCACTTCAACAAGCTAGATAAAGAAGGCTTGATGATGTACGGACAAATGACCGCAGGTTCTTGGATCTACATAGGCTCACAAGGTATTGTGCAAGGTACTTACGAAACATTCGTTGCTATGGCAAAACAGCATTTTGATGGTCAAGCACAAGGTCGCTGGGTACTCACTGGTGGTTTAGGTGGTATGGGTGGCGCACAACCACTTGCCGCAACTATGGCTGGCTTCTCTATGATTGCCGTTGAATGTGATGAATCACGTATCGATTACCGCTTACGTACAGGTTATGTCGATAAAAAGGCAACAACGCTAGATGATGCCTTAGCACTGCTTGCTGAATCAATTGAAAACAAACAACCAACCTCGATTGGTCTACTCGGTAATGCTGCCGATATATTCCCTGAATTAGTGAAACGCGGCATTGTGCCCGATTGCACTACGGATCAAACATCTGCCCATGATCCACTTAACGGCTATCTGCCACAAGGTTGGACCATGGCACACGCAGCAGCAATGCGTAAAGAAGATGAAGCAGCTGTTGTAAAAGCAGCAAAACAGTCAATGGCGATCCAAGTTCAAGCTATGTTAGACCTACAAAAAGCAGGCTCTGCCACGGTTGATTACGGTAACAACATTCGCCAAATGGCATTAGAAGAAGGCGTAGAAAATGCGTTTGATTTCCCGGGCTTTGTTCCGGCTTATATACGTCCTTTATTCTGCGAAGGCATAGGTCCTTTCCGTTGGGCAGCCTTGTCTGGCGATCCAGAAGATATCTACAAAACAGATCAAAAAGTAAAAGAGCTGATCCCTGATAACCCACAACTGCATAACTGGCTAGACATGGCGCGCGAACGTATTCAGTTCCAAGGTTTGCCAGCGCGTATTTGTTGGGTTGGTTTAAAAGACCGTCAGCGTCTGGGTTTAGCTTTCAATGAAATGGTGAAAAATGGCGAACTGAAAGCACCGATTGTGATTGGTCGTGATCATCTTGACTCAGGTTCAGTTGCCAGCCCTAACCGTGAAACGGAAGGCATGATGGATGGCTCAGATGCCGTATCAGATTGGCCACTGTTAAACGCCCTACTTAATACAGCAAGTGGCGCGACTTGGGTATCACTGCACCATGGCGGCGGTGTTGGTATGGGCTTCTCTCAACATTCAGGCATGGTCGTATTATGTGACGGCACAGATGATGCCTATGAACGTGTTGGTCGTGTTTTACATAATGACCCAGCAACTGGTGTGATGCGTCACGCAGATGCTGGTTATGACATTGCAAAAGACTGTGCCAAAGAGCAAAATTTAGACCTGCCAATGCTGAAATAATGGATATCAATAATCGTGGAGAACTACATGTACCAACTCACAATTAAGCCAGGATTACTGACACTGGCACAACTTCGTCAAATTAGTCGTTCACCCGTACAGGTGTCACTTGATCCAAGCTGCTATGACGATATTCATGCCAGCACTCAAATCGTTAATAACGTCATTGCCGAGGATCGTGTCGCTTACGGTATCAATACTGGCTTCGGCCTATTGGCTAACACCCGTATCGCCCCCGAAGATTTGGAAACACTGCAACGTAGTATCGTGTTATCCCATGCCGCTGGTATTGGCGAGTTCATGAATGATGAAACCGTACGCATGATGATGGTGCTTAAAATCAATAGTCTCGCACGCGGTTTCTCTGGTATCCGTTTATCGGTTATTGAAGCGCTAATGCAATTAGTTAACGCCGAAGTTTACCCGTGCGTACCTAAAAAAGGCTCAGTAGGTGCATCAGGTGATCTTGCCCCGCTTGCCCACATGAGTACGGTATTATTAGGTGAAGGTGAAGCCCGACATCAAGGCAAAATCATTTCGGGTGAAGAAGCGTTAGCTATCGCAGGTATGCAGAAAATTACCTTAGCACCAAAAGAAGGCTTAGCCTTATTAAACGGTACACAAGCATCCACAGCATTTGGTCTTGAAGGGTTATTTGCTTCTGAAGATTTATTCGCATCGGCAACCCTATGTGGATCAATGACAGTTGAAGCCGCACTGGGTAGTCGTCGTCCGTTTGATCCTCGTGTTCATCGTGTGCGTGGTCATCGAACTCAGATGGACTCCGCCACTATGTACCGCCATATACTCGGTTTTAGTAGTGAAATAGGTAATTCACATACCGCATGTGAAAAGGTTCAAGACCCTTATTCATTACGTTGTCAGCCACAAGTCATGGGCGCGTGTTTACAGCAGATCCGTAATGCCGCTGAAATATTTGAAGTCGAAGCCAATTCAGTATCAGATAACCCGTTAGTATTTGCTGACGATGGCGACATTATCTCAGCAGGTAACTTCCACGCCGAACCGATTGCAATGGCCAGTGATAACCTTGCGCTTGCGATTGCCGAAATTGGCAGTTTGTCAGAACGTCGTATGGCGCTACTAATCGATAGTAGCTTGAGTAAATTACCGCCATTCTTAGTCGACAATGGTGGTGTTAACTCAGGTTTTATGATCGCGCAAGTTACATCCGCTGCATTAGCCAGTGAGAACAAAGCACTTGCTCACCCAGCATCGGTTGATAGTTTACCAACATCAGCAAACCAAGAAGATCATGTATCAATGGCTACCTTTGCAGGTCGTCGTTTAAAAGACATGGCTGAAAATACGCGTGGTATCTTAGCGGTTGAATTGTTATCTGCAGCGCAAGGGCTTGATTTCAGAGCGCCACTAAAGTCATCTGCAATCATCGAACAAGCAAAAGCTGAGTTACGTGAGCGAGTCACTTTTTATGATAAAGACCGTTACTTCGCGCCCGATATTGCAAAAGCTAACCAACTCATTCTAGAAGCATCACACAATAAATTTGTGAATGCCGACATGTTGCCTAGCTTTACAGTTTAATCATCTCGGGTAGTGAGTATATAAATGTTCGCTGATAATAAACGTAATTAAAGGTTATCGGCGAATTTTTTACATTTTTTAAGTGGTAATAACCATGCTTTTTTTTTCTCTTTTAAGAAGGTTTCAATATAGCCTCCGCCACCAACTTTATCACGACCGATTTGATCAGACTTGGCTTTGAGCCCTATCGCTTTTAAACGATAACCTGAAGTATCTTTTAATTTAAATGCACACACTTGGTATTTAGCGGCAAACGACGCAGCGATTCGCTCATCTAATCCCGCCACTGCATTATTGCTAAAAACAGCCGTTGCAGAAAGCATCAACAAGGTACCTATGATCACTCCATTCCCTTTTTGTTCTGCTTTACCATTTACATTTAGCACTATATTACTCTCCCTTTAGATATACGACATCAATAATCGATACGCATGTACGTTGTTAAATTGAGATAATATAGTCCGAGCTAACCTCACACTGTCCGATATAGGACATTTGCTATATATAATCGCTAATATTATTTATACAATAGCCAATATACTTTATATAAATGCCAATATACCTTATATAAACATGCTCACTTATTAGAAAAACAATGATATAAGGAAACACCGTTTGATTGATGCTGAATTAGCAAAAGAAATAAACTGGACGACGACGCTTTCTCAAACGCTAATCGATCAACTAATATCAATTGCGCAGGTCAAAACTAATTTAAAAACCAGTGAACTTGAAGGTTCAGATATCGCTCACCGAGGCGTCAGTTTTATTACCGAAGGCACGGTCGCTATTTGTTTACAGACTCCGAATCTAAAAACAGTGAACAACGTCATCAGGGGAAAGGGTGACTGGTTTGGTGGTGTAGAAGAAAATGAGTCTGATTATGATCCCTTTTTCTTAAGCCAAATAGATACTGTTTCCTTAATCTATTTCAAACAAAGCCAGCTACAACGTTTATCCGAAAACAATGTAGAGGTATATAAATGGCTTTACGGTATGTCTTTTGATGTAAAAGCGAAATGGCTGCAAGCTCAAATAATAATGAGCGCAAATATCCAATCTCGCGTTATTTATCTCTTGCTTGAAATTGCAACGAATAAGCCTAGATTTCAAGGTGAAATACCTAAAATAATGATTTCACAACAACAGATCAGTCGTATTACAGGTATTGCGCGTCAACGAGTTAACGAGACAATAAAACAATTAGAAAAAGATGGGATGTTAGAGTTAGGACGCAGCTGTATCTATCTCAGTAATATTGCAGGGTTAAGTTCGAAACTTGATAATATCGATCTCAGTATCAATGATCCAAGAACGTTCTTTTTTGACTCTTAAGTAAAAGACTAAATTTAAATACGGTCCTTAATCAACCTTAATGACCGTATTACTTTACAACCAACCAACTGTTCACAAAGTAATCAAACGTCAATTCATGAAAATAAAAGCGTGATATGAATCACACTATTCATTGAGAGGTACCGGTAACCATAAGCCACTGATAATGAAGAAACTTTAAATATAGCAAAAACATTTCACACCAGAACAACAAACCAGACAGCTTGTTACGAATGAAATATAGCACTAGATAATCACGTAAATGTTGGTAATATTTCGCCCCTCACACCCTTAGTGAGAATTTTATGCAAATAGATGCATGCCAAATTGGCGAAGAAGTACCCGTAATATCGAAGACCTCAACACGTCGTTTTAACGACAAATTGGTTCCAGCATTAACGATTGGCTTTATTAGCCTATTCTTATTAGCTGCGATCGTTGACCTCCCTCGTTTCACAACATTAATTCAAGAATTATTCTCAGCAGCTGCCGGACAATTTGGCTATTTCTGGCAATGGTTAATGGTTGCAAACTTCGCAATTGCATTATGCATCGCGGCAACCCGATACGGTAAAACGCGTATGGGCATGATAACTAAACCCGACATAGGCACGTTCCGCTGGTTAGCAATGATCATGTGTACGCTATTAGCGGGTGGTGGTGTTTTCTGGTCTGCAGCAGAGCCTATTTACCATTTCATTACGCCATCAGCAAGTTACCCTGAAATTACAGGCTCTACTGTTGAAGCAGTTGTACCAGCACTAAGTCAAACTTTCCTACACTGGGGTTTCTTAGCTTGGTCTGTACTCGGTACACTGGCAACGATTGTATTGATGCATGCGCATCACCATCATGGTATTAAATTACGCCCACGCGCGTTATTTTTCCCTATCGTTGGTAATCGTTTAGAAAACCATTGGTTTGGTGCTGTGATTGACGCTTGTTCGATCATTGCCGTAGCCGCTGGTACTATCGGTCCAATTGGTTTCTTAGCATCACAAATGGGCTATAGCCTTGAAGTGCTAACAGACCTTAAAAATGACATGAACACGCAACTGATGATCCTTGCTGTGGTTGTCGCTATTTGCGCAATTTCAGCAGCATCAGGCATGGATAAAGGTTTACAGTGGCTGAGCCGCTTAAACGTTATCGGTGCATTTGCATTATTATTGGCCATTCTAATCTTGGGTCCTACTCAGTTCATTTTTGAACAGTTTGGTCGTGCCTTTGCTGTTTACCTGCAAGACATGCCTGCGATGAGCGTCACTAATGATAATCCAGGTTGGAATATTTGGTGGACGTGGTTCTTCTGGGGCTGGTTCATTGGTTTCGCACCTATGATGGCAATCTTCATTGCGCGTATCTCTGAAGGTCGTACTATTCGTGAATTAGTATTAGCTGTTGCTGTTGGTGCGCCAATTGCGACAAACTTCTGGTTCTCGGCACTCGGTGGTACAGGTATTTATCTTGAGCTACAAACACCAGGAATTATTTCAGGCCCACTCGGTGATGCGGGTTTACCTGCAGTATTGCTAGCAACGCTACAGCAATTACCACTAAGTGAGATCTTGCTACCTGCATTTTTGGTACTAACAACAACGTTTGTAGTAACAACGGGTGACTCTATGGCTTATTCAATTGCCATGGTGGTATCCGGTGATAATGAACCAACGCGTAACCATCGCTTATTCTGGGCTGTTATCATGGGTTGTGTAGCGGCGGTATTATTAATCGCTGGTGACGGTGGTTTGAATGCATTGCAATCATTCATTGTTATCACTGCAGTACCAGTATCATTACTAATGGCTGTGACCTTAGTTACTGGGCCGATGGCTGCCGTTAAGATGACGAAAGCACAAGATGCGCTGCGTGCAGAAAAAGCACAACAGCAAGCATAATAAATAAAAAAGCCTCACGATAATGGACTCTGTCTATTTAAATCGTGAGGCTTTTTTGTATCCGCTTTTTATACATCTATATTTTAATTTAATACCGATTTTCTAGTTTTAAATTAATTACATGCAATTGTGCTTATTAACTTCCCTATTGTCACGTCAGCATCTTCATAATTAATCTTCACTTCGACTATCTTACCTGCTTTTTCAATAAACAAAGATGGGAAACTATTACCACCGTTCTGACGTGCAAACGCGATTTCTGTTAATAGGTTTTGATGTGTTTGCGGTGACAACAATTCCGTTTCAAATTTCACCATGTCTAACCCAATTTTTTTCGCAAGTTCAATCAACACATGATCATCACTAGGATTTTTGGCATGAAGGTAATAAGCAACCTGTATCGCATCAAGCATAGACTCCTCAGCACCTTGACTACGTGCTGCAATAATCGCTCTACAGGCTGGATAAGTCGCTCGACGTGGAGTATTTTCAGTCCAAAATTCATAATTGAACGAGGTACCGAGGTAATTCTCAATCTTCTTCCAATAAGATGCTATTTGCGCCTGCATCATTTCGGGCATAGGTTCATTTGTATCGGGAGCTAAGCCACCCAATACATAAGTAATCTCGAAATCATCAGCAACAGCTTGTTTTATTTTGCGCCAAACAGGCTTATAACCCCAACACCAAGAACACATCGGATCGTAAACATAGTATAACGTTGGTTTTACTGACGACATTTTAAACTCCTTTAATCGTTACGCTCAGAGCGGTTTTCAGCCACAATATCAGAGTCCTGCTGTGCATAAAAATCAACACGAAAACTTGTATCATCCGTCATAAACTCAACTTTATGCCAATATTCTGGAGGAGAAATCGCAGACTCCGCCTGCCTAATTACCACTTCTTGTTCTATATCTCCACGTCTTTCAGCAAAGCCATAAAACTTAAGCTCACCCGTTATCACGATGATCTTGCCATACACACCCGCACGAGTGTTATGTAAATGCAGAAACATTTTGGGAATATTATCAGGCGTAAAAACAGGTGTAGATTTGTAATTTACAAAATCATTGGGGATTGATGGCATACAGACCCACTTAGTTAAACATATATGGTATATATAAAATATACGCCCATTATCAATGAGCGCAAGCATGAACCCCATATAGTTAGATGTTAAGCGACGCTCCACGCGTTTGAATCACATCACGGTACCAAAAAAAGCTTTCTTTACGGGTACGCGCCAGTGAACCACTACCATCATCACGACGATCAACATAAATAAAGCCATAGCGTTTATCCATCTCGGCCGTTGAATTGGCGACTAAATCAATCGGCCCCCAACTCGTGAAGCCCATCAATTCGACACCGTCTAAAATAGCTTCTCGTGCTTGCACAAGATGATCGTTTAAATACTGAATACGGTAGTCATCAATGATCTCCCCCTCTTCCGTTATTTCATCTCGTGCACCTAAGCCATTTTCAACAACAAATAAGGGTTTCTGGTATCTGTCGTATAAAAAGTTTAATAAAATGCGTAAGCCTTTCGGGTCTATCAACCAACCCCACTGACTTTTATCTAAATAGGGATTCGGTACACTCGCGATAATATTACCGACTTCCCTTTGCTTAGGATCGGCACTTGCACAACCACTTGCGTAATAACTGAATGAGATAAAGTCGACGCTGGCATCCGAAAGCGTCTCTAAGTCCCCTTCTTCCATGATGACTTCAATGTTGTTATCTCTGAAATAACGCAACATATAGCCCGGATATCTACCGCGCGTTTGTACATCACCAAAAAACAGCCACTTATTATTCTCATGAATCGCTGCCATCACATCGTCTGGATTACAGGTATACGGGTAATTAAGCGCCCCCAACAACATGTTACCAATTTGGGCATCTGGAATTATTTGCTTACATAACGTCACCGCTTTGGCACTCGCCAATAATTGATGATGTATCGCTTGATAGATAGCTTGCTCATCACTAGCCTCTGGCAAGCCCACTCCTGTATACGGGGCATGTAATGACATATTAATTTCGTTAAACGTCAGCCACAACTTAACCTTATTGCTGTAGCGTTCGAATACTGCAGTGGCATAATTTTCAAAAAAACCAATCAGCTTTCGGTCAGCCCAGCCACCGTAGTTATCGACAAGGCCTACTGGCATTTCATAATGAGACAAGGTAACAAAAGGCTTAATGTCGTGCTTCGCTAATTCATCAAAAATACGGTCATAATAAGCAAGACCAGCTTCATTTGGCTGGCTTTCATCACCATTGGGGTAAATACGAGTCCACGCAATTGATAGCCTTAAACACGTAAAACCCATCTCTTTAAACAACTGAATGTCTTCTGGATAACGGTGATAAAAATCGATAGCGAGATCTTTAATGCCTGCGGTTTTATGCGCACTTTCTTGGTGGTCACTTAAAATCCCTTTAGGCAACAGGTCGGCTGTAGATAATCCTTTACCATCTTGCTGAAACGCACCTTCGGTCTGGTTAGCGGCAATTGCCCCGCCCCATAAAAAGTCTCGTGGAAATAAATTCATTGATCCCTCACTAAATACTACCCACATAGAGATATGCGGGTTTATAGAGTAAACTATCAAACACAATAACTTCTTGAAGACTGTCACATTTTTTATATTGAATTCAGTTAATTATCACTTTTTTTACATTGATCAATACTTATTTTAAAAACTGTAATTACATTCAGCATATGCGTAATAGCGGTAGCTGATACTTTATCCATAGACCAAGGCGTCTTTTTATTTTTTTCAAAATATGCCGTTGTTAATACCATTTGCTGAAATTTTTCTTTTGTATCACCAATTTCAACCGCGACGCCAACAACATGGGCATTAGAATAACGCCATGTGGGCACAGTTTTAGGCGTTCTATCACATGCAGCAACATCATTTGGCGACATATAATGGCTATCACCATGAAACACCAGCTGGATGTTTACCCCCTCGATCCCATTAGACATTGCTTTTAACGCTTTCGCTAACGGATGGTGATTACTCACATGCGCAATTAAATCATGATTATCAGCATCAAAGTGACACGGTATATGACTCACATGCGAGATCTGTTCTGCGTCTACAAACACTAACGTGGCTAATGGGTTTTGTTTGATGATGGTAAATAAATCCGCGTTTTCTGTACCTTTATCTTTGTCGTAGTTCACTAATTGCATTATTCAATATCCTTAAGTTTGATATTTACTCATTATGCTTTTACTTGGTATAACTACTACAACCAGAATTGATTAAAATGGTAGACCAGTTTGAAATTACTTAACCTCACACTTGCCATTAACACGCATATAAGTACACAAATCAGTGCCGAAACAGGTCATAAAACAAAGCGCGACGCAAAATACTTACTCATTGCAGATACGTTAAGAAAAGCGATTAAACAAGGTAAACTAGAGCCCGATGAAGCCCTTCCTTCTGCACGGACACTGGCTACACAGCTAAATGTAAATCGACATACCATCATGGCAGCAGTTGCAGAGTTGGTTGCTCAAGGCTGGGTTGAAGCAAAAGAACGATCTGGCTATCGGGTTGTTAAGCACTTGCCTATTCAACATAGCCTCGCTGTTGATGAGATAGCAATAAAACAAAAAACCTTTGATTGGCAATTTCGTCATCAGGCTATTAACGTACAAAATACGCATCAAAATGCCTGTGAATATAAATATAACTTTTCGGGTGGCCAGCCTGATACACGGTTATTTCCCTTTAACGACTTCAAACACTATTTTTCGCAACTGTGCCAACACCCTCAGCACGCAAGGTTAAGCTACGATAATAATGTCGGTGAAACAGCATTAATCACACAAATATCAGGCTACCTACGTCGCGTTCGATCAATCATTAATAAAGAGATAATGATATGTAATGGCTCTCAAGAAGCCTTATATATGGTGTCAAAGCTGCTATTACAAGCAGGCGATAAAGTAGCAGTTGAACAATTTGGTTATCCACCAGCATGGGCGGCTTTTAAAAGCTCCGGAGCCGAATTAGTAATGATTAAGCAAGATAGCAAAGGCATAGAGCCTGAGTACCTTGCTACGCAACTCGAAAAAGGGAATATCCGGCTCATCTATCTTACACCATTACATCAATACCCTACGACAGTCACATTAGATATCAGTCGAAGAATGCAGATATACCAGCTAGCAGCACAATATGGCGTTGCAATTGTCGAAGATGATTACGACCACGAATTTCATTATGATTCGCAACCTATCGCACCAATGGCAACGGATGATCAACTTGGTTTAGTGATCTATATTTCGACTTTTTCTAAACTGATGTTTGGTGGCGCGCGTATTGGTTATATCGCTGCAAATAATGCCTTAATCTCCCAGTTGACTGCCTACAAAACATTAATGAATCATAAGAGCAATGTGTTGATGCAACAAGCGGTGGCAAAGTGGATGCAACAAGGTGGATTTGAACGTCATTTAAGGCAAGCGACGCGATGTTATCATAAGCGTCGTGACTTCTTAGTCAGTCTATTACGTGATTATCAGCAGCAAGGATTACCGATTAGTTTTGATTGTCCAGCAGGCGGAATGGCACTGTGGGTCGATATGGGCGTATCCATTGTCGGCCTGAAGCACGCTTTATTAACCAAAGACGTTTATTTACAAACAGAAGTCGAGTTTAATTTATTAACCGAACAAGACGACTCGCAATACCGATTCATTCGCATTGGATTTGCGTCGATGAACGAAACAGAAATGACTGAGGGACTAAATATAATAATACAGATGCTGTATGCTCAATCATAATTAACCGCATCAATAATCCAGATAACACGTATAATATAAGACCACTCCAAATATAATACGTTACAGGTAGGCCAAAGACATGCTACAAAAAGAACTCAGACAAGCAAAAGCGATTGAGAATGTCTACAACTCGGCATACTGGCATTTAGCGCAAAAAGACTACACGCTGACAGAAATACGTACCAAGCTTGAACGTAAAACAGAAAACCTAGAATGGATAGAAACCGTATTAGACGATCTCGTTGGTAAAAACTACATTAAAAGCGATTTTGACTTTGCAGTGCGTTTTGCAGAATCCGCGTTTCATAATGAACAGGGTAAATCAGCAATCACACGAAAATTACGCGCCCGAGGTGTAGGTCAAAAAGAAATAGCTGAAGCCATCGAACAGGTTATGTATGATGAAAATATTGACCAATTCGAACTTGCCGCTTCGCGATTAAGCAGCACCTTTCAAACCTTTCACAACACCACCAAAGAAAAAGTCTATTCTCAATTTACAACCAAAGGATTCTCACGGGCCGAGATTGATCATGCCCTAGCCTTACACCCAGAGAAAGACACTTTAAGAAGCAAACTCGAAGTAAAAGCCGAAAAAGCGGACTTAAATAAAGAAATCATGAAGCTGTACCGTAAAGGTAAAGGCAAACGCGTGATACTCAATGAATTACGTAAAAAGTTAATTGACGTTGAAGAGTTTGATAGCCTCATTGATCAACTTGAAGAGGCTGGCGATATCGATTTTTATCAAAGCTGCATCGATGTGTTAACCAAAAAACGTTTTGATATTAATAGCAGCGCGGGAAAGTCCAAAGCTTATAGTTATCTGTCTGGTAAAGGTTTTGACTCAGACCAAATTAAAGAAGCGCTCAACCCAGCTGATTAATATAACAGCAACAGTAATAATAACGTTAACTACACCGAGAAGCTTTGTTATACAATTTCAGCACTGAAAATAAAGCACCAAATAACATTAAGGAATACACAATGACAAACCAACACGCACACGGCGAAGAAGGTCACGTACACGGTCCAGGTTGTAGCCATCACCATGCTCAAGCTCCTATCGTAAGAGAAGGCGCTAAAGTAGGTCGTAACGATCCTTGTTCATGTAATAGTGGCAAGAAATTTAAAAAGTGTTGTGGTAAATAATCACACCCTTTAATAAATACGAAAAAGCCTCTGTGCGTTATAAACTAATATAGCGCACAGAGGCTTTTTGCTAACCGGTATTATTGACAGTAAAACTAACCGTCGGCAGTAATCGTCGCAATCAGTTCTTGTTGAACAACGTCCGCGTTATCCGTTTCAATCTGACATGTACCCGCCGCAACATGACCGCCACCACCATAGCTAAGCATTAGCTCACCTACGTTAGTCTTCGATGCACGATCGAAAATAGACTTACCTGTAGCAAACACGATGTTTTGCTTTTGGAAGCCCCACATTTTATGAATCGAGATATTACATTGTGGGAATAGTGCATAAATAATGAATCGGTTGCCCGCAAAGATAGTCTCTTCGTCAGTCAAATCAAGTAGCACTAAATTACCATGAACCGTTGCACAACGTTCAACCTGTGCTTTAAACATCGTCTCGTGTTCGCGATACAAATCGATACGTTCTTTCACATCTGCAAGCGCTAGAATTTCTGTAATGCTATGGTCTTTGCAATAATCAATCAAATCCATCATCAATGCATAATTGGAAATACGGAATTCTCTAAAACGCCCGAGGCCAGTACGTGCATCCATTAAAAAATTTAATAAGTTCCAGTCTTGAGAATCGAGTACTTCTTCACGGTTAAATTGTGCAGAATCACCTTTATCAACCGCTTCCATCATCTCTAACCATTCCGCTGGGAATGTATTTAAGCCACCATAATAATCCCATACTACACGTGCAGCAGAAGGCGCATCTGGATCAATAATGTGATTAGGGCGTTCACCCGTATTACGGATCGTTTCTGAAAGGTGATGGTCAAAAATCAAATTAGCATTTTCAACATAAGGTAGATTAGTCACGATATCATTCGGGGTGATCTCGATTTTCCCGTCTTGCATATCCTTAGGGTGAACAAATTTAATGTCACTGATGAGATCTTGTTGCTTTAGCAGTACCGCACATACCAAACCATCAAAGTCGCTGCGCGTTACCAATCTATATTTTTGTTCTGACATGTTAATTCCTTTGTCACATAAGTTTAAACCTAAGATAACTAAAGATAACCGTTTAGAAGAGCCAGAATCAAGCTGAGATGATAAGGGATTAGGATTGTTGCTGTTTAAGTTTGAACTTGCACGGAAAATAAGCCTAAGGTGAATGAATAATAATCGTACTTAAGGCATCCATTACCCTATCGAATAAACACTATTAGCCCAAAACCACAAACAAGTTGAGCCTAATAGTGCCATTATGATAAAAGACAATTAAACCATCGCTTACTTTATTTTAATTTAACGACATCGCCAGAAACGGTGGTTTGATAACCATTTAATACCCAAGCCCAGAACCAATCTTCTTGTACTTCGACGTTAATCATTGCATCACCACCAAGCGAGTCAATCGCAGCACCTTGTGCACGAACAAAGCGGTCATTTTGTTGAATAGGGATAAAGTTAAAGAGCATAATGCCTGTTGCTGTTCCTTCTCCTTGCCCAATAACCGTATATTCACTTTCATTTAAATTTTGTGTTTTCATCGACACACCAGAACAGCCAGCCAGTACCGCAGAAGATAATAAAACAGTCGTCAACGCTTTAATCATTTTCATTTAAAAACCCTCAAATAGACGTTATTACGTACAAAGTAACGAGTTATAACGAGCAAAGTAACTAAGTCGTCCTAAGTCTAGTAACGGCTAAATGTAATGCCCACACATTGCGACGAATTGTCGCTAAAATCCTTATATTTACTGATACAGTGTGACAATCCTGTATTTTTTGATAACTAAATATCCGTAAGATCACTGTTTGGCTCTTCATTTCAGCCCAATGACGACTGAGTAATAGCACGCACTTTTGCATGACCCCTAGCCTACGACTTTCATTTGTTAAAAGTTTAATTTCTTTGCAACACTTTATTAATGCTTCGTAACTTGATATAAACATAGTTAATATATTTAGTTAGGCGTATATTTGAAATTTAAACCTAACTAATGTAGCTATATTAGGGTATTAAAGGGAATTTAAAATGAGTTCGTTATCAGTTCAATGGAAGATCACTCTCCTGTCTGGGTGTTGTATTTTAGGCGTCGCAATAGCATTAATCAGTTTTACGTTTATATCATCCAATTCCAATCAGCAAATCATACAAACACAAAGCAGCAGTTCTGTCGGTGAAAAGTCCGAACAATTACTCATGAGCGAAGCAAACACGCAAGCATCAATCGTACAAAAGTACCTCGACGAAGCAACCTATCGTGCAGAAATGTTAGCTGAGAGCATTGCATTCTTACAGTTTAATGCCGAAGAGAACTTTACCAGCAGTGATGAGTTACGTAATTCAGTATCGGAATTACTCAAACGTTCGGTACAAAATTTCGATAATATGCATGCCGCGTTTACTACTTTTCTGCCAAACATGTTAGACGGTGAAGACGCAAATTATGCTGATGCCGATTACGTCAGTTCTAATGATCAAGGTCGGTTTTCTGCGTATTGGTATAAGAACAACCAAGATAAACCCATCTTAACCATCAAAAGTGAACAACAAATCAATAACACGACGCAATCTACCAGTGGCCAAGCAAGCAACTTTTGGTACAGCTGTAGCATTAACAATAAACGTATGTGTGTCATTGAGCCCTACTTATACAGTGAAGATGGCGTCAATCACTTAGTGAGCACCATCACTGTACCATTACGTAAACAAGGCGATATCATAGGCGTAACGGGGATTGACCTGAAAATAGACGTATTACAACAATATGCACAACGTGCAGACCAAGCGCTATTTAGTGGTGCAGGTAAGGTACGAATTGTCAGTAACAACGGTCAACTTGTCGCTTCTGACGATAACAATGCCACCATAGGTCAACAGATCGCAGACCCACAACTAAAACAATGGTTAGCACAAGGTACGACTCAATCACAATGGAGCGCGGATAAGCAAATATTAACCGTCTTCATGCCAATTAAGCTGAATGCAATTAACTGGGGTATTGTCATTACCATGCCTCGAGAAACAGTCATGGCTGACGCATTAGCATTGAATAAACTGATTGAAGTGCAAGCAAACGAGACACTTAAAATTCAAATCATTACCGGTATTATCGTTACCCTACTCGGCCTCGTGATCATATGGTTTGCAGCCGTACAACTGGTTGCCCCGATTAAACTTGTTGCTAAACGCCTACAAGACATCGCCAGTGGCGAGGGAGACTTAACCCAACGACTTGAAGTTAAATCCGCCGATGAAGTTGGTGAACTAGCCACTTGGTTCAACCGCTTTTTAGATAAATTGCAAGGCACGATCAAAGACGTTATTAAAACCGCAGATACCATGAGTAACACATCACAAGAAGCCGGTGAAATAGCCGAGTTATCACGCCAAGGTAGCGAATCACAGTTTAAAGAAGTCGATATGGTGGCCACCGCGTCTGAAGAGATGACGCAAACATCAGCCCTCGTATTAGAAAATGCAGACAAAGCGGCAGAGATGGCGTGCCAAGCAGAGCAATCAGCACAAGGTGGTCAAGCCGTGGTGCAACAATCAGCTGAATCAATGCAAGAGTTAGTTGAAAGAATGGCGATGGCAGTGCCAATAGCCAATGATCTCGAAAAGAATAGCGGCAATATCAGTGAAATTCTCTCGGTAATCGAAGGTATTTCGGAACAAACAAACCTACTTGCACTAAATGCAGCGATTGAGGCTGCACGCGCCGGAGAACAAGGTCGTGGTTTTGCTGTCGTCGCAGATGAAGTAAGACAACTGGCCAGTCGCACACACGATTCAGTTGATCAGATACGTGTTGTTATCGAAGCACTGCAGTCAGGTACACGCAGCGTGACGAATGCAATATCAGAAGGCAACCATCTCGCTCTTGAAACCGCAACGCAAGTGAAAGAAGCCGTGAGCAGCTTGGCCGCTATTTCGTCATTCGTGGCAGAAATTCAAGTCATGAACAGTGAAATTGTAAATGCAGCAAGTGAGCAAAAAACAGTATCAACAGAAGTGAACGGCAATGTAGCGAACATTCGCAATCTTAGTCAATCCATTTTAGAACACTCGACAGCAGCAGAACAGATTGGTCGTGATATTGCCACACTGTCATCACAACAGCAGCAATTGGTTGGGCAGTTTAAGGTCGATTAGCGATTAGCCGGTATTAAACTTGATAGGAATGAGCGTATTGTAGAAATAAGAATACCGCAGAAATAGGCACTATATGTCATACCTTGTATATTCATATAGTGCTTATCACATCGTTATTCACATCAATGTGGCGTATTAAGAACGCTTTTTACCTGAGAACAATGCAACACAACCCACGATATCGATTTTAACATCGGTGAAGCTTGCCTCTAACGCAACACTTAACGCATTAACATCATCATTCACATTAGTAAAAATGCCTTTCTCATTGTAAAAAGCCATTAACTTCTTCGCTAAACCACTTTGTGGCGTACCTTTCCCTAAGATCGTACTACCAAATACTGTACCACCGTCATTCATCACATCTTTAACACGTGAAAATGCAATACCCTTTTCAGACATTTCGCCCGGTAAGCAATGCAATAGGTAGTTAATACTCACAGTATCAAACTTCTCACAGTTCAGGTCTAAAGGTTCAAATACATTACGGCTGTATACTTCTGGATTAAAATGCTCAATGGCTTTAGAGGTCGACGCCAAGCTGTTTTCATTCAGATCAACAAGTGCAATACGTCTGGTGGTAGGAGATAAGTGTTTTTTTAAATAATAACCCGTACCCACACCCACATCGAGGTGGTTGTCAGACGTTAAATCGATAAACTGTTGGCTTATACGACGTGTTGGGCATTTCCATAAAAGGTGATTTGAAATTCCTAATACCCAAATGTCATAAATTGATAGGATATTTTTTGAATACACTGCCTGACCAGCAACAATAGCGTCTTTATTCATAATATTGAAATACTCACTCGTTAATTTACTCTGAAACCATATGTACACAATTTAATTACTTTATTAACAAAACCTTATCAATTTAAAACAGCAAGGTAAACAAAATTATCTCAGAGACGGTATAAGTAATTAGAGTTCACTGAATTGCCAATCTGATGCCAATACCGCCATCATCACTTTATCGACAAATTTACCCTGTCGGTAGCCCGATTGCTTTTTCACACCTTCATGCACATAACCTGCCTTTTCATAGGCGCGAATAGCCGATGGATTACTGGCGTAAGCAGTAAGTTCAATACGGTGTAATCCCAACGTGTTAAAGCCATAGTCAGTGATCAATTTAGTGACTTCCGTGCCAATGCCTTTACCCCAATAGGTTTTATCGCCAATTAAGATGAAGTATTCACCCGAACGATTTAATGCACTAATAGAAGCAATACCCGCATAACCAATCAACTTGCCTGTTTCTGCGCAACAAACACCAAATGACACACATTTTACGTTGCTATTAATACTTGATAGCCAGCTTGAAATATCTGATTTTGATTGAGGATAGGCATACGAAGATAAGCTGAATTGTGTTACTTCTCGGTCGCATGACCACGCATAAAATTCGGCTATATCGCTAATATCGAGCGATCGTAATTGCACGCGTTCTGTCACTAAAAACATGGTTTATTCCTTTAATATTTAACGCTAATTTAATAGATACAGCATAAGCTAACATAATTAACGATAATATAAAGTAAGCCCCCTGTTCTGAAGTGACCCCGTTAAGTTGGACATTTTAGTTAAGCGGCTTGTAAGGCCTGGTTTCGATATTCTATCGGAGTCAGGCCTTTTAATTTGACCTTGATCCGTTTCGTATTGTAATACTCGATGTACTCGTCGAGCTTTTTTATTAATTCATCGGCATCGTTGAATTTTTGCCTATGATACATTTCTGTTTTTAATAAGCCAAAGAAGTTTTCAGCTACTGCATTGTCTAAACAGTTCCCTTTTCTGGACATGCTCTGCGTTAGCCCATGAGCAGCTAGTTGTTTTTGATATCCCCTGTGGCGATAGTGCCACCCTTGATCGCTATGCACTATTGGCTTCGAATGCTTATCTAAGCTATTAATGGCATCTTTTAGCATATCTGTAACTAATGGTAAGCGAGCATCTTTAGCTATCTTATAAGCGACTATTTCTTTGGTAAATAGAGCTATAACTGGTGATAAATAAACTCTTTGATCTCTCACCTTAAATTCAGTTACATCAGTTGCCCACTTTTCATCTGGCTTTGTAGCATTAAAATTTCGCTCAAGTACATTCGGTGCCGTAGTTCCAGCTCCGCCTTTATAAGAGCTGTATTTTTTAGGTCGAACGGTCGACTTTAGATCCAGTTGAGCCATCAACCTTTGCACCGTTTTATGGTTTAGCGTAATACCTTGTCTTTTCAGTGTTAGCTGGATCCTACGGTAGCCGTAGCGCCCTTTATGTTCGTGATAAATATCTCTTATAAGCGCCAGTTCACGTTCATAGGTATCCGGTTTTTCATTTACTTTAATTTGATAATAAAACACACTTTTAGCCAACTCTGAGGCTTGAAGAAGGTGCTTTAGTGCATGTTTATTTTTAAGAGCTAAAACCGTTATCGCTTTTTCTTTGTTTTTCGGCGCTTTGCTTGGTCTAGCTCTTCCAACTTTTTTAATACAGCATTCTCGGCTCGTAGATAGGCTAACTCTTCCTTTAACTCTGCTGTTGTCATTTCACTATCTGGTTTTTGAGTTGTATTAGATTGTGTCATTTTAGGCCTATTTATCGAGGTGTGTTGAAGCCCTCTGAAGCCAGATTCGTTATATGTTTTTAGCCATACAGAAAGCGAACCGGGAGAAGACAGGTTTAATACGGCACTAGTGTGAGTGAGCGACCAACCATTTGTCCACATTAATTTTAATGATTGCAGCTTTGTTTTGGCACTATTTGCATGTGAATTTGGTAGGAATGAATTTGTGCTATGAATAGCAAAGACTTGAGTCCAATATCGAATCTGTCGAGATGATATCGATAGTTCATTTGCTAATGTATAAGATGATTTACCACCTAGACACTCTTTCGCGATAATGAGTTTTAACTCACGACTATATTTGGACATAAAAAAGACCCCCAATAATTGGTTGTCCAACTATTGGGGGTCACTTCATTCTCACAAGAGGCTCTATTTAACTTAAAGGCCGCCTTGAGTGAGTTTCAGTGGGTTAAGTAATTCACTCAATTGCTCCCGTGATAATTCTGTGTGTTCTAACGCTACATCAATAATCGCGCGCTGTTCTTTGTAAGCTGTTTTAGCAATTTTAGCCGCTAATTGATAACCTATAATCGGATTAAGGGCTGTCACTAAAATGGGGTTTTTATCTAATGCTTGCTCTAGGTTTTGTTGTTGAACTTCAAAAGTTGCAATGGCTTTATCGGCTAATAACACCACATTGTTACTGAGTAAGTGCATACTATTAAGTAAGTTATGAGCAATCATAGGTAGCATCACGTTAAGCTCAAAGTTCCCTGACTGTCCACCAATCGTAATCGCGGTATCGTTACCGATAACTTGCGCACACACCATCGCCATCGCTTCAGGGATCACTGGGTTTACTTTGCCCGGCATAATTGAAGAACCAGGTTGTAATGCTTCAAGTGCTATTTCACCAAGACCCGACAGAGGGCCAGAGTTCATCCAACGTAAGTCGTTTGCTATTTTCATCAATGATACTGCGGTCGTTTTTAACGCGCCAGACAGCGCTACAGCAGTATCTTGTGAGCCAATTAAGGCAAATAAGTTATCCGCAGGCGTAAACTCCAGATCCGTAGCTGCACTTAATTGTTGATTAAATACGCGACTAAAATCAGCGTGTGCATTAATGCCGGTACCAACAGCTGTACCGCCTTGCGCTAAACGCTGAATCACAGGTTGTAACACCGTTAAGTTATCAATGTTTTGCTTAATCTGCGCATTCCAGCTACGTAGACTTTGACTCATCTTAACTGGCATCGCGTCCATTAAATGGGTGCGACCTGTTTTCACAAAATGATCGACGCTTTGCGCTTTTTTATCAATCACTTGAACAAGGTGATTCAGTGCTGGTAATAATTGATTAGCAAGCGCCAGTGCTGCACTGACATGGATAGTACTTGGAATAACATCATTACTGCTTTGGCCATAATTCACATGGTCATTTGCACTGACTGGTTCGCCTGCAATATCACTCGCAAGATGCGCGATGACTTCATTCGCATTCATGTTTGAGCTTGTACCAGACCCCGTTTGATACACATCAACAGGGAAATGCTGCATCAGATCATTCATCTCAGACAAGTTTTGACAAGCCAAAATAATCGCATCGGCAATCACAGGGGATACTAAACCAAGCTGTTTATTTGCTGCCGCAGCACTCGACTTAATTTGGATTAAAGCACGAATAAAACCGACGGGTAATTGTTGACCACTAATTGGAAAGTTATTAACTGCACGCTGTGTTTGCGCACCATATAATGCCGATGATGGCACTTCAAGTTCGCCCATACTGTCTGTTTCAATTCTAAAATTTGTCATGATTCTCTCCGTGATTATCTGATGAATGGCACTAATTCAGTCATACCTAATGAGTGTATGATTAACATAATTTAAAAAGGATATAGGTTAAAAACCTCGGTAACTTGTTTGTTTATTTGCATATAGTAGGTATTTAGTTGATGTTTTTTTTCTGTCGTTGTCGCTAAACGCTGTAGTGAAAGTAACGGCTTATTCAATACGTCATAACAAGCTCTGCGCCAATGATTAGGAATAAGCTCATTTTTTATTGAGCGTAGAAGAAGTGCAAGTTGCGCTAAATAAAGTGACCAAGACTGCTCTGTATCAAGCAATACAGCTATCTGATCACTTAATTGGAAGTAAGGTAAAAAGATATCGTGACGCTGCGGTGATTCCGCATGCTCAATAGCATGACCAAGTTGCTCATAATATTTAAGATCGCTTTCATCACCTAAGATGTTTTTAATATTGAATGTCGATAAGTTCATAGCACGCTCTAAAAACCGTTTGTGATAATAGTTCTCATTATCATAAACGGTTTGATTAGATATTCAAGGATATTTTAAACTGTCGGTTAATATCAGGTTTCGATATCCATCTGCGACACGATTTTATACACTAGTTGCCATATTTTCATTTATGAGCCAGATATGAGTATACCTACAGACGTTTTAGAGGCCGTGGCCAGCGCGATGATGGCTGAATATGTTGTCAGTACCCAGCTAATCCAACCGTTATGGGGCGGATACGGCGAACTTTTTCGAGCGTCGTTAAGCGGTAGTCAGCATACCTCGGTAATCGTTAAGCACATTAAATTACCACAACCCAAAGTGCATCCTCGTGGTTGGAATACGCCTATCTCTCATCAACGAAAATTGAAATCATATCAAGTAGAACTACACTGGTATCAGCAGTATGCAAATGACTGCCTGCCGCAATGCCCTGTACCAAAATGCCTGTATGTTGAAGAACAGAATGATGAGATATTACTCATTATGGAAGATTTAGCCACGTTAGGGTTTGAGCAGACGTTCACCAGTTTTGAACCGACACCTATCAATTTTATGCCTAAGCAAGCTAACCACGAATCAATGACAGGTGCATCTCTCATCAGCCATCAACACATTGAATCTTGTCTCTCTTGGTTAGCTTATTTCCATGCCCAGCACCTTGCGATAGAACCTCACGGCTTATGGGAATGTGGCGGATACTGGCACCTAGCGACTCGCCCCGACGAACTCGAAAAGCTAACCGATGTGCCACTGCGACAAACTGCCGAAAAGATAGATACAACATTACAACAATGCCAGTTTCAAACCCTCATTCACGGGGATGCTAAGTTGGCTAATTTCTGTTTCGCTACCACAAATAATCGAGTTGCAGGGGTTGATTTCCAATATGTCGGCAAAGGCTGCGGTATGAAAGATGTGATCTTATTGCTGAGTAGTTGCTTACCTTATCAACACTGTGAACAAGACGTTCCTGCTTTGCTGAATTATTACTTTGACCAATTAAAGCAAGCACTGTCCGAGCATCAGCCTCAAATTAGCCCGCAAGCCGTAGAAGAGGAATGGCGACCGCTTTATTGTGTCGCTTGGGCTGATTTCCAACGTTTCATGAAAGGCTGGAGCCCAACTCACTGGAAGATAAACAACTATACAGAGTCGCTGACTCAACAAGCATTAACACAATTAAATTCACCCAAACAAGGTCAATTCACACAATGACCCTCACGATTTGTCAACTGGAACAGTTACTACAACTCGCCACGCAAGCTGCGTTAA
The DNA here is from genome assembly GCF_018219155.1 of Moritella sp. 24. Taxonomy (NCBI): domain Bacteria; kingdom Pseudomonadati; phylum Pseudomonadota; class Gammaproteobacteria; order Alteromonadales; family Moritellaceae; genus Moritella; species Moritella sp. 24. The sequence goes on from NZ_CP056123.1 coordinate 2,900,353, forward strand.
GTGCAGGAACGTTTATTAATCATGTTGATAGACGTGCATTACGAGTCCAGAGTAAACAAGCGGGTTCGAGTTTAAGTGCACAAGTGGTCACGCAAGTTGATTTAGATAGCCAAGCCATTATCTTGGAGAGACTACAGCCAAGTATCGAACAATATGATATTGCCATCTTAACGGAGGAAAACGCCAGCGAGGAAGATGTTGCTACTCACGCCCGCTTTAATAAGAACTATTTTTGGTGCATAGATCCACTCGATGGTACCCTGCCCTTTATTGAAGGTGGCGATGGCTTTGCCGTGTCTATAGCTTTGGTCGATATTTCAGGTAAACCTATCATTGGCGTGGTATATAAACCAAGCACAGGTGACCTTTATCAAGCGATTAATGCCGACTCCCTCATCTCAAGAGTATTAAAAAACGGTGAAATTTGGCGACCTGTTCAGCCACTGTCTGAGCTATGTAAGCAAGATAATACTACATTTAGCGTGTATATTGACCGCAGCTTTCAACAAGATCTACGCTACCCGACTGTGCTTAAAAAACTAACAAAACAAGCAGAACAGCAAGGATTAAGATTACAGGTAATTAAAAACTGCGGCGCTGTCATGAATGCGATTAGCGTACTCGAAAATCCACCAGCATGTTATGTGAAATTGCCCAAGCCACAGCTCGGTGGTGGTAGCTTGTGGGATTTCAGTGCAACAGCTGCGATCACCCAAGCACTGTCCCATCAGTATTTAGCTTCATTTTCAGAAGCATTATGCCGCGTCAGTGATTACCAAGGCGCGCCTTTAGATCTTAACCGCGTGGATTCTAATTATATGAACCACAGAGGCGTGTTATATAGCTGTGGATTCAAGCATCAAATTTTGGCTGTAAATTTATAGCTGAACCAACCTTTCAATTTGTAATAGTATATTCTTGAAAGAAACACGGTTACGATAAAAAACACCGTCGTAATCGCTAACCCAGCGAAATAGATCATGATAAGGTTATCCAAAAGTACTGGATTAAACTTAAATAAAATATTCCACATTAACCACCAAAGCACATAGAAAAAAGCAGTACTAGTAACACAAGCAATAGCTAAAATTAGCAGTGTTAGCATCCAAAGCGCATAGTCTTTATTGTTCATCATTCTCTCTAATATAAATTGTCTCTAATATAAGTCGTGTCTAATATAAGTCGTGTCTAATATAAATCGTACTCATCGGCACTTAGTAATACTCAAACTCTTCTTCTTCAAACGGTGGTAGATAACCAATAAATCGATCACCGGAAAAATGTTTACACGCTACATCAGCCAATAAACGTTCATTTTTAACCACATACACACCTGCGGTTTTAATATATTCTCGACTGCCATCGTCACGCCATTCACCACTGATCCCCCTCGAATACACAATGTATTTATATTTACCGTTTGGAAATACTAAATGACCCGCACCTCCACCACTGTACCCAGTACGGCTAAAATGAACGACTGATTCAATCTCTAATTCAACATTACTTGTTGTTCCAAAACGATAGATAACAGTGCGATCATTGGCTGAACACACAGAGATGCTTTTTGAACCGACTCCACAGCTAAAAGACGTTTTTTCATTAGTTAGACAAAGGTTTTCAGCAAAAGAAACAGGTGGGTTCAGCAAACATAAGGCACATAAAATAAACTTCTTCATCGTCATAATTATCAACCGCTAGAAAATGAGCATAGCCATAAGGGGCAAGTGTTATAGAAGAAGAATTAATAACATATAGAGCAAAAATTTTGTGTAAGAGGATGTAATGAAAGTTATACAAAGAGGTGTTAATAAGGCTGTTAATAAAAAATAAAGTAAGACTATATTGAATAATTTTAGAAAAGGGAAAGAAAGAGGAAGCTGAAGAACTTCCTCTTTCTTAATACAGGACGTGAGGATCACTGTAATATTCTTAGTATGGAGAGAGGGATCCCCATACTTTTAGGTACTAACTATTCATATACTAGATAGCATCTCTTGAGTAATATAATAATAGAATATTAAGAATGACATTAACGCACAATATGAATAGAAAAATTCAAATGTGAACAGCTTATGAATAGAATGCTCAGCGTCATTGCTATTTATTCGACAACATTGTTTACAGCTTAAACACAGAAAGTAAACCACCATTTAAAACAATAACTTACGACTCACAAATTTATACGTTGAATTATTTACGCTCAGAAAGTTGCTGCATATAATGTTTTAATTGATCGACAGAGTTTTGAATTAATAAGTCTAATGCTGCTAATTGCGACTCTGATAGTGCTTTTATTTTACATAATTCTTCAAATTGCTGACAAAGAGTGTACAACGCGGTTAGTCCTAAACCAACAGCCGCCCCTTTTAATTTATGCAGTAACTTTTCTTGGTCCTCAGCATTTAGTGCAGCAAAGTCACTGTAATCCGATTTAACCTGCTCACAAAATAGATATCCCAGCGTAATTATCTTATCTTTCCCCAAATATTGAAGATCTTGTTCAAGTGTTGACGTGTCTAATAACACAGGCTCTGACGCTTTCGACGTTACTATTTCTTCATCATCACTAATCACAACAGATTGTGCATACTCATCGGTACACACGACATTCGCCATTACCTTAGAAATAGAACCTCTCAAGCGTTTCATTTGAACTGGCTTCGCAATAAAGCCATCGAAACCTGAATCAATGAACTTGGTAATATCGTCTTTAAATACATGTGCGGATACCGCAATAGTTTTTAATTGTCGCTGTTTACGCTCGGCCATATCTCGTAATTTTACAGCCAGTTCTACCCCATCAATATCGGGTAAGTTAATATCCAATAAGGCTAAATCAACATCCTGATGTTCATACACCTTAATCGCGGAAGCACCATCGTAAGCGGTATAAACATCATGACCTAGTTTTTTAACCAGTTCACATGCAACATCTCGATTGATTTGGTTGTCTTCAACAATGAGAATACGAAAACGTGTTTTCGTTTCTACCACGGTTGACACTATCGCCAACTGTTCATCAATCAAGGTTTGCGATGCCACTTCTAGTGGAATAGTAAAGTAGAAACAACTGCCCTGCGCTTCAATACTGGTTAGCGACAGCGACCCTTGGATAGCGGATACTAAGCGTCGACAAATAGCGAGTCCTAACCCCGTGCCATCCGTATTACTTAAGTTAGCCACTTGGGTAAAGGCTTCGAAGATCTCTTTTTGTTTGTCTTGTGCAATGCCACATCCCGTGTCGTGAATACTAAAACGAAGTTGCCCTTCCTCTTCAGAAATCACAAGTGAAACACTGCCGGAATGAGTAAACTTAATTGCGTTATTCACCAAATTAAGGATGATTTGGCGAAGCTTACCTAAGTCAGCAAACACCCAAGTATCTCGTGCAACGTCGAGTTGGAAAGTTAGCACTAATCCCTTACCCTCCGCCCTCGCACGCATCAGTTCGATAACATTATTACCCAACTGCTCTAAATTAACAGCGCATTTAGACACTTCAATATGCCCCGCTTCAATTTTGGAATAATCAAGAATGTCATTCAGAATATCCAACAGGTTCTCACCCGAGGTAAGAATAGTCTGAGTATACGCCTGTTGTTTTGTTGACAGCGAAGTATCAGATAACAGCTCTAATGTCCCTAACATACCGTTCATGGGGGTTCGAATTTCATGGCTCATGTTGGCAAGAAATACCGACTTGGCATTATTGGCATCTTCCGCCTGTTTCTTTGCGATAGCATGACCAATTGATTCATTATTCAGCTTTTTGTTAATTTGCATTAACTCTTCTGTTCTTTGTTTTACGAGTTGCTCTAAGTTTTCTTTATGCAGACGTAACTCTTTTTCAATTTTAATTTGCTCTTGTTCAAGTTTTTGTTTTTTCAATGCGTTGTCACGAAAAACGTCCAGTGCCAATGCCATTTGTTTCAACTCGAAATCATCAGAAGGTTCGACATTAATTTCGAGATCGCCCTCTGCCAGCTTCTTAATCACTTGGGTATGTTTCGATAGTTTGAATACGATACCTTGATATACAATTTTCCACATCACACCAATAATCACGATTAATGACAACAAGGTAGCAAAAATAAGAATACGCTGGGACCAAGACAGCAATTTCAGGTGTTCCTGACTGGTTTGCTGTGCTTGCTGCGTTTTCTCATCAACGAGCACGCGGATACCTTGGTTTAGTTCGCTAAGTTGCGTTGAAATATGCAGATGTAACTGACTCTGCTTTTCTTCTAGTATAAGATACTCACGCTGTTGAGTAATGAGTGCATTAAAGGTATGCAAGCTTAACATTGCAGACTGGACCAGTTCTAAACGATAAGGATCTTTGATTGAATCCACCAGCTGATTAATTATGTGTAAGAGTTCATCTTTTTGCTGCGCTAATATAATAAGTTGTGTTGGTTGCGAAGTGTTAATGATTAAGTTCGCAATTTGTCCCAACTGTAAACTGTATCTTTCCAGTGCGGTCATTTTATCTAATAAGTTAAGATCTTCGTCAATAACAAGGTCTATGTCCTGATAGATAATAGGTTTATCGGTATTCTGTTCAATTAGGTCATAAAGTCCTGCGAGCCTCACGAGTGTAAAAGTACTCGCGTTAGCGACTTGAGATTGTGATAATTGAAAAATATTATGCACCCCCTCAGTTACCTGTTGAAACGAAGCTTGGCGTTGCTGTTGTCCTTTTATCTGTAGCTTAGCATTGTCATTTAACTGGCGAGTATTGTTGATAATACTGATTTTCAGAGAGACTAAGTGACGAATATTACTGTTGGCAAGATCTGAGATATCAAAGGCCTGAAATTGTTTACCAATGGCGAGGTTTAACTGAGTCAGTTCGGCATTAATCTTTTGGCGTTCGGTATCATTCGTGGCATTTTTTAGTAAGGTAGTTCGGTTAGTTATTTGTAAACTTATATTTGCTAACCCGCGAGCGCTTGATAAGGTTGGCAAGGTTTGCTGTGTGATCTGCTCACCCGTATCAGCAATAAGGCTTAAACTGTACCAAGATACTGTGCTGATAATCACCAATAAGCTGGCAACAAAGCTAAACGCGAACAGCAATTTGTTCCCAATACTTTGACGAAATCGCACTGTACTCTCCTATTACTATTTTATTACTATTAAAAACACAACAAGTACAAAGATAGCGGTGATGACAAAACAACCGCTACGAGCAAATATAACTTATTCAGTGGTAACATTTATTGTGAAATCTATTATGAAATCTTTGTTTTTATTCATTACGTTACTGTTCATTACATTACGATTCAGTCTACCCGCGTGGGCAACAGATAACGGTTCAAAAGGTAGCGCTCAGTCTCAAGGTATTCAATCTCAAGGTATTCAGCCTCAAGATACGATGCGACTTTGTGCCGTCTATCCCCACCTCAAAGATTCATATTGGCTAAGTATCAATTTTGGCATGACTGAACGCGCAAAACAAAGAGGTATATCATTAAAAGTGCTAGAAGCAGGCGGTTATCAAAATCGCCACGAACAATGGGCACAAATTCAACAGTGCCTCACCTGGCAAGCCGATGCGATATTAGTCGGTGCTATTTACTATGATCAATTCAGTAGCAAACTCACTACACTCAACAACACTGTACCTTTGTTTGGTTTGGTCAATGAAATATCAACACCGAGTCTCACCGCGAGTACCGGTGTATCTTGGTACCAGATGGGTGAAAATCTAGGGCAATACCTGAGTCGTAAGCATCCAAAAACAACGAGTAACACCAAATTAAAACTTGCTTGGCTTCCCGGTCCTAAATCAGGAGGTGGCAGTGAACAAGCAACGCAGGGGCTAAAGGACGCATTGATAAATAGTGACGTTGAGATCGTCTCAATTAAACACGGCCTTAATAATAAAATGCGTCAATTTTCATTGATAAACGAAACACTAGCCGAATTTAAAGACAATGAACTCGACTACCTTGCGGGAAACGCGATAATGGCAGAGATGGCAATCAATGAACTTGGGAAATTAGAACAAAACAAGCGACCACAAATTGTCAGTCATTATCTAAGCCATGGTGTATACAGAGGTATCAAACGTGGCAAGATCCTCATGGCCAATTCCGACCAGATGGTATTGCAGGGCGCAATGGCTATAGATCAGGCTGTTGATTACTTATTAACTAAAACCTATATATCGAATCAAGGGCCTGAAATACTCACTGTCACCAAAGATTTGCTAGCGCAATTTCCGACAGCACAATCATTATCACCCAGTAACTTCAAGCCTATTTATTCTGTAAATCCTTAAAGTCTGTTAACCCTTGAATCATTTTTATCAGCGCAACCCAGCATGTCTATACACGGTTTATAAAGATGACTTATGACAGCTCTGCTGCAAACAAATAGCCTTCGCCATGAACGGTAACAAAATAGGCGGGGTTTTTAGGGTCTGATTCTATCTTATTGCGCAAGCGACGTACGAGCACATCTATCGTACGATCGTTAGGCGCTTCAACCCGATGGTCGATTAAATTAAGTAATCTATCTCGAGATAAAACACGTTCAGGATGCGTAATGAAAGCCACTAACATTTCGTATTCCGCTTTAGTCAGCTTGATCTGCTCGCCATCTTGGCACAGTTTGCGTTTAGATATATCAAAAGTACAATTACCAAAATGAAATAGTTCGTCGTTTGCAGCACCTTTAATGGCGTTGTCTAATTCATTGTTTGCTTGTGTCGTTAATGAAATACGCCACAGTAAGTTCTTTACTCGAACTAATAACTCACGCAACTCAAAAGGCTTGGTGACATAGTCATCTGCGCCCATTTCTAAGCCCACGATTTTATCAATCGCATCAGTACGCCCAGTCACTAAAATTATACCGATATTTGATTGGCTACGAAGGGTTCGGGTGATCATCAAGCCGTCTTCATCAGGCAAATTGATATCGAGTATGACAAGGTCGATATGATGATTATCTAATACAATATTCATTTCGGCTTTACTCGTGGCCTCGCTAACTTGATAGCCCTCATGTTGAAAATAACCAACAAGTTTAGCACGGGTTATTACTTCATCTTCAACAACCAAAATATGCTTATTCTTCAAATTCATGTCCTAACAACTCTCTACTAACTAGCGAAACAGCATAGCATAGGCTGTCAACGCACCAGATATACCAATTTCATGTAACTTACAGTCCTTTATACCACCTTCTAAAGCGTTCAGCGAGTAGTATCAAACTCCCGATAATACCAAATGAATGAATCATTCACTTCGGCCGTTGAATACTAAAAGGTGCGGTAATGGATGCATACTCCCCGCCCCCTAAACGAGCAAGGGGTTTAACTTTATCTGCCGCAATGTTCATTCGGTCTTTATCATCTTTACTTACGACACTGTCATTGAGATAAAGCTGCTTAACTTCGACAAAAATTAACGTTTGGGGCACATCACCCAACTCTTTAATGTCATAAAGCTCACAACCATAAGCAATATCGCATTGGTCTAATCGTGGTAGTGAAAAACCATCAAATGCAACGGTGGTTAGCCCTGATTTAGTCAGTTCAGATTCACCGTGTGCTAACGTTGCCGCAGTTTGTGTAACCACCTCGGCTTGATCGGCTGACGCAATATGGATCACCATTTTTTTGTTTTTAAGTATATTGGTCAGTGTATCTTTGTTGTCACCATTTGGCTTTTTACCAACGGATATCATTAGCAACGCCGGGTTACTCGATACGGCGGTAAAATAAGAAAATGGTGCTAAGTTATAGTTCGCATCACCCGAATCAGTCAACGCCCAAGCGATAGGCCTTGGGATGATGGTTTGTGTCATCAAGTGATAACGCTGAGTCGATGAAAAATCTGAAAAGTTTAACTGCATATTACTCACTCCCTGTCATAGCAAGATACCATCGTGACATATACCTCTTTATTAGCCTAGGCTTTATTGCTTAATTAGTCCCGACTTTAACGCGACAATATGACAATAACCCGCTGATTTGTTATTTACACCAAAGTAAGCAATGTGTCCTATAGTTATATCACCTAGTAACAAATCTGTAACATTTGGCAGCGCTACAGCATGCCAGTACACAATTAGCGAATAGATGTGATATATGCAATCAATCTACCTTCCAATAATATTGCTGCTGAGTGTCGTTTTTAGAACTGCTCAAGCAGATGAAATTCAATTATTCACATGGGAAGAATACTTCTCGGATGAAGTGATTAAACGTTTCGAAGAAGAAACGAATCACACTGTGAATCAAATATATTTTGAAAATGAAAGTCTACGGGATGAGGTCATGTACTCAGGAAAGGCCGCTGCCTATGACTTAGTCATTTTAGATGGATATACATTAAGTGTACTTGGAGAACAAGGCATACTCAGTAAATTAGATACCGCACTATCGGATGACCTCTCCCTCTTTACAGATAAGTCTGAAGAAGCTTGCCATGATTATGGTATTCCCTACGCTTACGGCACCATTGGCATTGGCTTTCGCAACTCCAAAGTAAAAAAAACAATTACGTCATGGATGGATGTTTTCGATTATGCCAAGGAAAACCCTGGTAGTGTCATTATTCCCGACGAAGATACCGACACGGTAGCCATTGCGTTGATGGCACTGGGTTACAACCCCATGAGTAAGGATGAAGCCGAATTAAAACAAGCTTTCACATTACTCCAAAGTGTCATTGGTGATTTGCTCGTATTCAGAAACGGTCTAGGTTATGCCTTAGATAAAGGTAAACAATCAAAAATGGACATGGCCGTTTTTTATTCTGGTGAAAAGGAGCAAATCTCAATTGCCACAGGTCAAGACGATTGGGAATACATCATCCCAGAGGAAGGAACATTAGTGTGGCATGAATGTTTGTCTGCCCACACCGAAAAACCCATGAAGCCATCGACCATCGAGTTTCTTCGATATATTAACAACCCAGCCAATGCCGCAAAAAACGCGCAAGATATTTGGTTTGCGACGGCAAATAAAGACGCATTAAAGTGGGCAACGGAGGATTACATTAATGATGAAGAATTGTTCCCCGCTGAATTCGCATCGAGTAAATATTATAACTACCAGATCTTAGATTACAACGCATTGAAAATTAGAGGGAATATCTTAAATGTGCTTTCTAATCAATAATGTGGGGGAATGATGAAGCTATCCGTTAAGATTAACTTTATATTATTGCCTGTTATGTTAATTATCTTTTCTATTGGCGGTATTTTTTCTTACAATAGTCAAAAGGTTCAAATACTTTCGTCATTATCAGATAAGATAAAGTATGAATTAAAGTACATTTCAGAAGACCTAAATGAAGCCATTCATGAGTTTGACCTACTCAGTAAAATCTTTCTGGGTAGCCCAAGCACACAATCTTATTTAAATAACATTCGCTTCGGTAAAAATAACCACTATTTAAATCAGAACTTAACTCGCAATATCAAGCAACTCGAATTCCGCCATGGTTATATCTCGAGTTTTGGCTTAATTGATTCAGATAAACAAGAGTTATTTCTTTATGATGTAATCAGTCCTTTTTCATCTATTGAATACTCTGAATCATTAAATACACATTTATCCTATATAAATAAAAGTATACAGACACAGGGCCTCTCTCAAATAAAGCCGGTGACTTACGAACATCGAACCACCGCTGATGGTTTTGATGAACTGACTTTGATTCGCACTTTCTCACCTGACCAACCGATATCAACGTCATCATTTTCTCAAGGTCACGTCATCTATACAGCCATTATAACAATGCGCCTTAAGCATAAAGAGACATATTTACGTGCCTTACATACGGTATTTAATGATGAGGTAAATCTGTCTCTGTTGTCTTCAGGTAGCGCTCAAATCATGGAAGGAAAAACCGAGCTCACGATGTTGCCGAAACCTGATTATGGGCACAAATTAGAGAATGAGCTTTGGTCTATTATGATTTCGCTGCCTAATTCGTATTTAAATACCTTGTATCAGCCACATAAAATCTTATTCATCACAATTGTACTCGCCGTGACATTATTTTCATTTTTCTTTCTTAAAGGATTAATTGTCAAAAGAATCATAACGCCCGTCGTCAGGTTAACTAAGCAAGTTGAAACAGCCGAAATAGGCGGCGCTATCAATATCGAACGCTCTCAAACAAATGATGAAATATCCATTCTCACTAACAAGTACCTTGATCTGATTATGGAACTTGATGGGATGGCAAAGTACGACCATTTGACAGGTCTAATTAATCGAGCTCAATTCAATAAGGCACTACAATCACGTGTCAGCAATTGCATTGAAAACAATCAAAAAATAGCTGTTTTATACTTCGATTTAGATAATTTTAAACACGTGAATGATCGATTTGGCCATTACATTGGTGATCAGTTATTAAAAGAATTTACCGTTCGGGTAAAGTACTACCTTACTAATAGAGCAAAAGAACTGGGTATTGAGAATGATGTTGAGTTTTCACGTATATCAGGTGATGAGTTCACATTGATATTACCCAAGGTAACAGACATGAAGGATGTAGAACAAGTCGCGAGAAACTTAATCTCGTTATTCGATGATGGCTTTAAATTAGATGAGACTGTATTTGATATAGGGATCAGCATTGGCATTTCAATTTGCCCTGATGATGCAGCAGATATTTCAGCTATATTAAAAAAAGCAGATATTGCAATGTACTCTGCAAAGAAACATCGTCAAAGTAACTTCCAGTTTTATACATCAGAATTAAGTTATCAAATTGAACGCCAAGAAAAAATTACCGAAAGCTTAAAAACAGCATTACGCCGCAATGAATTCTACCTCGTCTATATGCCTATTTATGATTGCAGCACTGGGTTAATCGACGGATGCGAAGTGTTACTCAGACTATCGTCAAAAGACTTAGCAGCTTACGGTCCCGAAGAGTTCATTCCCATTGCTGAACAGTCTGGTTTAATCAAAGATATTGATTATTGGGTCATCGAATCAGCAATTAAACAGCTCTCTATCTGGATAAAACAGTTAAACTTTACTGGTGTTTTTGCCATTAACTTCTCATCTTGGGAACTTAAAAACCCCGATTTTGTTGATAAAGTGTCTTCGTTACTTAAGCTATATGATGTTCCGCCACAGCGCATCGAACTCGAAATAACAGAAACATGCTTTGTCCCTGGTGATAACCGCAGTATTGAAATGCTGTCAAAACTCCACAATTTAGGCGTAATGCTATCTCTTGATGATTTCGGCACCGGATTTACAGCATTCAGCCAACTGATTGACTACCCCCTTGATACGCTAAAGGTCGACCGCATGTTTATTAATGCCATTGACTCTGGTGATAATGAAGACAAACCGTTAGTCGATATTATTGTTGAAATAGCCAAGCTGTATAATCTAAACGTCGTCGCAGAAGGAATTGAGACAAGCGAACAGTTAGAACATGTTCGACAATTAGGTTGTCATCAAGCCCAAGGATTTCTGTTATCTAAGCCCTTAATGAAAGAAGATTTCGTCGCACTATGGCAAGCAGAAAAACAGGATGGTGAATCACCTGAGTCATATATCAGTGCTGCGAGGTAATCGAAAACTTAGGAGTTCACTTATGTTACCGAATTATAACGCTGGCCTATAATCTCTCTCAATGTTTGTAACCCCTTCCCTTTATTCGCCGTTTTCCACGCAAGGTAAACATCAAATGACTGACGAGGTGATACAAGCTTCACTTCAACTAACGAACCATCATCAAGCAATGGTTGAATACGTTGTTTGGGCAAGTAGCCTATACCAATGCCAGCAACAATCGCTTGAATTTTATGTTCAACGCTACCCACGAAAAAATGTCGACTTTGTTCAATGATGCTACTTGACCAAGGGATCCCTGTCAGAGACGAGTCATGAACAATAACAGTGCGGTAATCTTCAATATCAGTATGACTAATTAGCGTAGTAAACCGCGTTAATTCATGTCCTTTCGGTACAACAAAGGCTTGCTCAAATTGGCCTAATAGCAGTGTGCTTATGCCTTGTTGACTTGGCACTGGCGCAGGAGCTCCAACCAATAAATCAGTGCGGTCTTCAATTAATGCTTCCCACGAGCCATTCATGACCTCTTCAGTCAGATCGATTTCAATATTAGGGTGCTCATTTAAAAACAGCCCTAACGACGCCAGCACTTCCTGTACATTAAAAATAGAGTCCACAGCAATGCGAATCTTAGGTTCCCAGCCATAAGATATGGTTTGAGTTTGCTCGGTTAGTTTACTGACTGCTCCGAGTATTTTTCGGCCTTCATCCAGTAAGTGACGACCCGCAGGCGTTAATACAGAGCGCCTGCCCTGACGTACAAACAGCGTAACCGACAATTGCTCTTCTAATTTTTGCACTATGTACGAAAGTGCCGAGGGTACTTTATTCAATTGTTCGGCAGCAGCGGCAAAGCTACCTCTATTATCAATGGCATCAAGCACCAGTAACGCTTCTATCGTTATCGGTAATTTGTACATTTATCGCCCTCCCTGATTGTTCAAATATTTTGAATATACTAAACGAATTTTAGCAGTTATTCCAAAACAGTTAAGCAAATACAATAGCTACACATTCGAAAACACTTAAAAACACAAAAGAGCACTAAAATGAACGCAACAACTATCAAGCACATTTTAACATCAGACAACAATTTTTCGGCATTACCACTACGTTTAATCGCCGGTATCATTTTCGCTGCACACGGAGGCCAAAAGCTGTTTGCTTGGTTTGGTGGTTATGGCCTAGAAGGTACTGGTCAATGGATGGAATCAATCGGCCTTGCACCCGGCTACTTAATGGCGCTTATGGCAGGCAGTGCTGAATTTTTCGGTGGTATCTTACTTATTATCGGTTTACTCACAAGACCAACCGCATTTGTACTCGCGGTAACAATGCTGGTTGCCATCTTCAGCACCCATATCAATAACGGTTTATTTATGAGTAACAACGGTTATGAATTTGCCCTGTCACTACTTGCAATCACCATCGCACTTGTATTTCAAGGCAGCGGTAAACTCGCGATTGATAATACCATCGTTAAAAAGCTGAGCTAATTGGTCATACATTGGGAGAGTAAAACAATGATTAAACATTACCCTTTTCAACAAATGGGCAAGGCAAACCACGGTTGGCTAAAGGCTAATCATCACTTTAGCTTTGCTAATTATTACAATCCAAGAAGAATGGGCTTTGGTACGCTAAAAGTGATTAATGATGATTGGATTGCAGCAGGTGGCGGGTTTCCAGCCCATCCACACAAGAACATGGAAATAATTACCTTTATTCGCTCTGGCGCAGTCACACATAAAGACAGTCAAGGTAATAAAGGCATAACTCGGGCAGGCGAAGTACAAGTAATGAGTGCTGGAACGGGTATCACGCATTCTGAATATAATTTAACAAAAGGACCATTAACACTATTTCAAATTTGGATCGAGCCTAACAAGCATAACGTAACACCACGGTGGGACAGTAAATTTTGGCCTGAAAGCACAAATGAAAACGCGTTACCTTTATTAGTCTCTGGCGATCCTGATGAACAAGAGGAGGCACTGTTCATCAATCAAGATGCACGCATCTTTGGGGGAAAGGTGAAGCAAGGTACCCAACTTACTCATTCAATAACCCACCAAGCTTATGTTTTAGCATCAACAGGCGAGTTTGAAATAAGCGTTAATCAGCAGGTTGTTCACATGAAAAAAGGCGATGGTGCAGAGGTGACAAAACAAAAAGAAATGGTGATTAAAGCACTGTCAGATGCAGAGATAATCATTATTGATGCACGTTAACTGGGCATAACCTCTGGTATCAAAAATGCCAGAGGTTATCTAACAATATTATTTCTTCCATACCAGTAAAAAATTATTTGCTGGCATCGGTATTTTAGTGACCAGAGTCATTCCCCTCGCCCATGATTCTAATTGTTCAATATCACGAATACCGCCAAAACCTCGTTGCTTCAATGAATCATCGAACTCTCGGTTGCTATCACTCGTGTAATCGCCATTCACTATCATCGGGCCATACTGACAAAATACACCACCTTTAGGTAGGTGACTTGCCACCATTTCCATCATTGCTTGTGCTTCATCGGGTTGCATAATATGGGTCGTGTTTGCAGTAAAGACAGCATCGACGTTCACATCAGGCCAGGAATCATGACCGACCGTAAACTTAACTGGATTGGTGATATTTTCTGAACCAGACTCTAAAATCCATGCCTTAACGCTAGCATGGTTTTCCGGCATATCGCTGGTATGCCAGTTTAGATGAGGCATTTTATGGGCGAAATGGATCGCATGTTGCCCAGTTCCCGAGCCAATTTCTAAAACATCCTGACTCTGTTTAAAATAAACCGTAAGCTGTTCGCTAATAACATGTTTATTTCGTTCAACAGACGGACTAAAACACTTTGTCATAATGGCTCTCTCACACTAATACTTGTCGTGTGTTCTCGATGTAGTCATGGATTTCATACTCCGTTCTCAAGTCAATCATCACTTCAGGACGACGGCCATTTGGGCAAGGCATCTCCGCCGTTGTACCAAACACACGGCATATCAGCGGTCGTTCCTCGTATACAGTGCAGCCCTTAGGCCCTAGATGTACACAATTCCATTCCTTTAATGCTGCCTCATGTTCCGCATCAGTTTTTACTGGCAAGCGCGACATTTCTTCTGAAGAGGTCGTGACAGGTCCGCAACAATCGTGGCAACCCTTTACACACTCAAACGACGGAATACGTCCACGTAAACGCTTGACTATATCTCGGTTGTTTTCCATTAATAGTTACCTTCTATGTTGTTCGAACCCATTATAGCTCAATTTCCCATTCACTATGACACTGACAATATCTTTAAACTTAGCGCGTACAATAGCAGTTTATTATTCGAGACTCTGTCTCACGTGTATTTCATTTCGACTTCATTTCGACTTCATTCCGATTTAATTATAGTCACGCTAATTGCTTCGCTATGTACTTCTTGGCGCGAACATAATAATAGCCATACCAACTAATGCAATTGAACCACCTACAATATCCCACATACTAGGCTTTATACCATCAACGATCCAAAGCCATAATATGGCAACAAAAATATATACACCACCATACGCGGCATACACACGTCCAGCAGCCGCAGGATGCAAAGATAACAGCCATGCAAACAACGCCAAACTTAACGCAGCAGGAATGAGAAGTAAGACACTTTTATCTTGTTTAAGCCAAAGATAAGGTAAATAACAGCCAACTATTTCAGCGATCGCTGTAATCACAAAAAGAGCGATTGTTTTTAATTCGAACATGATACTCCTCGTATCGAGATAAATTGCGTAATGCATTACGAATAGATAGGTTAACAGTAACCACCTGAAATTATGTACCGAGCATTATACCTAAAATGTATATAGTGAAACGCCTCGAAACTGAATAGTTCTGTAAACGATTAATTCTGTCTCATAAGTGATGAGTAAGACTCGAAGCAGCTGGTTTGCTTTATTAATAATACGGAACTATAACTACAAAGGGGCTGAAATAGAAATGAAAATTGAACGATAAGATATTGATTTGAAAAAGCTGAACGTCAGAAACGCGAAAAGCACAACACTTTTGAAGGATACCCTACAAGCCTCACTCCGGCACTTGAGTTCTCTGCTGCGGTTGCTTCCTTCCGGACCTGGCCGAGTTCACAGAGTATCAATGCGGAGGGACCCATAAGGCACCCATCAAATGTGTTGTGCTTGACAACGAGTGAATTATTAACTATTCACTGATTCTTTGCAACTATTTATAGTAGTTTTATTACCGATAAATACCGATTGCACACAATCCAACCAAGTCGATCAAAACAAGGGCGATTAAATTACTTTTTTACTAAGGTACTGACCAATAAACATAGTTGCAGGTACAGGTTTACCGTATAAATATCCCTGACCATAATCACAACCTTCATCTGCAATGAACTGATCTTGCTCTGCGGTTTCCACCCCTTCGGCAACAACTTGCAAATTAAGCTTCTTCGCCATGGCAATAATAGCTCGTGCAAGTTCTTTATCTTGCTCACGCTCCATTAGATTCATAATAAAACTACGATCAATTTTGAGCGTATCAAACGAATACTTCTGTAAATAACTTAATGACGAATAACCCGTACCAAAATCATCTAACGAAATACGAACGCCCAGTTTTTGTAATCCAGCAATTGCTTTTGCCGCTTTCTGTTCATCTTGTAACAACACGCCCTCGGTAATTTCAAGTTCGAGCGAACTACCGGGTAAACCGTAATAACTTAATAACTGAGCAATACGAGAAACCAAGTTATCATCACGGAATTGCACTGGCGACATATTAACAGCCATACAAAAATCAGCACCAAAGCTATGACGCCATTGAGTTGCCTGTTCCATTGCAGTACGTAATACAAAATTACCTAATGCTAAGATCTGGCCGTTTTGTTCAGCTAAATGAATAAATCGATCTGGCGCTACCGCTCCAAGTATTGGATTATGCCAACGTATTAACGCCTCAGCTCCCAATACTCGACGCGTTTTAACACAAATCATCGGCTGATAATGTACCGACATTTCATTTTTATCGAGCGCTTCAGCTAAATGAGATTCTAAATAGTGACGCTCACCAATCGCAGCACTCAACTCTTCAGTAAAGAAGTTATAACATGTCCCTTTATCTTTGCTTGCACTCATCGCCGCTTCAGCACGCTCAACTAACGCAATACCCTTGTCTTCGGCTGACTCAGCTAATGCAATACCAAAGCAAACCTGAGTCGTAATCGCATAATCATCAACAATAAAGGTGGCTTCAAAGGCCTGTGATAAACGAGAAATTAAATCAATTGCTTGCTCAACGACATTTTCATCTCGAACAACAATAGAAAACGCATCCCCCCAGCAGCGTGCAACCAAGTATTCACTGGTTAACTGCTGGTGAATACGCTGGCTCACTTCCAACAACACTTTGTCACCGACGCCATAACCATAACTGTTATTAATCGATTTGAAATTTCGGATACCAAGATAAATAACAGCGAGCTCGTTTTCATCATCAACGTATTCCAACATGCCTTCAATCTGCTTAACCAATGAAAGTTGGTTCGCAAGTCCCGTAAGCGTGTCGTATTCTTGTTGATAAACGAGTGTTGATTCTAATGCCGAGCGGCTATCTTGTTCATGCAATAACGCTTGATTAGACAGCGTCAGTGCCATTGATTTTTTAGCAAGTAAGTTTTGTAGTTTACGGTTCTCGTGTATGAGTTCTGATTTTTCATAGAGAATGGTTAGATCCGCATTCATCGATTGTTGAAAGCGTGCGATCAATAATTTGCAATGTTCGCTAAATTCACGAGCCTGTGTATCTAATACACACAGCGTACCAAAGGCCTGATCATTTGGCCAAATTAACGGTAGACCATAATAAGCCATGATGTCGGCACTCACATTTTCATCAGGTACCCAAGTTGAATTAAGCGTTGCATCTTCGATTAACAACTCAGCTCGGTTATAAATAACTTGAGCGCTATAGCAGCTTAATTGCTTAGAATTGGATAATGACGGTAAGTCTGGATTAGCGGTTTCATTTGACGCAAATATTCGCACATCATTATGATGAACACGCATAATTAATGCTGCTGGAAGATTCATAATGCCAGCGATCAACTCTACAGTTTGTTGCCAACCACGAAACATGGGTTCCGGGATCTCAATAACCTGAGTATTAATATTTAGCATGCTACATCTCTGTTAATTACGCTGCTCTAAATGACACTGTAAATTTTCATTACCATGCCGCTATTCATCTGATGAATAAGGAAGATTCAATATACTACAAGAAAACAAAGCGAACACCAAGTCAGATTTTTTAACATGCAACCATAATAATTAATATGCTCAACTATTTAGATAAACTTGTGACCCATAGTTGAACGGATGAACGAATAAGTTTGATACCACTCACACTTATGGAGTCTGGCAACTGATAATAATTTATCGGCCACATAAATTTAACTAGCTTATTTTGTAAGAATTTATTCATTTCTTTGGTTGATAATTGCGCAACAGAGTCAATTACAGCAATTGGACGCTGGCCAAAATCAGAATCTTCAGATGGGAAAACCAAGGCTTGGTTGATTAATGGATGGGAAAGTAAAGCACGTTCAATATGTTCTGGATGAATATTTTCACCGCCTGAAATAAACATATTATCAACACGCCCTAAGATAAACAGTTCATTATTCACACAATTATCACTCGCCTTTTTACCTAAGTCTCCAGTCGTTAACCAACCATGGCAATCAGTCATAGAGCGTAATGAGCCACGATAATAATAACCTAAGCCTAAACAGTCACCCCGTACCTTAATTTGCTGATCATCAATCATCAGCTCGCGATGCGCTAATACAGTCCCAACGCCCGTACTGCTATCTGCTTGTTTTGCGGTTACTGTCGAGGCCATTTCTGTCATACCATAACCAGACCAGCAATCGATACCCAGCGCTTTTGCTTTATCTGTTAATACCACAGGAATAACAGCACCACCGAGCAAGATACGTTTAAGATGACTAGGATGGCGACTTATTGCGATGTCATTAAGGTATCGACGCAGTTGTGTCGGTACTAAAGACGCATGTGTCACCTGTGATAGCAACTCAACAAAGTTCTCACCAAGGGATAATACGATCTGGCCACCAGCAAATAACCAGCGCCAAACAATTGCTAATCCAGAGACATGAAATAAAGGTAACGACAACAACCAGCTATCTTGTGCTGTATAACTAAATACAGCCAATAGACCCGCTGCAGAATGAAGGTGATTATTGGCACAGTGTGCGACCGCTTTTGCTTTACCACTCGAACCCGAAGTAAATACCACACTGGCTAAACGCTGTCCTTGCCATTCAGTATCATGCGCTTGAACCTTCACTTCATCCGCTGTCGACATTAAGGGTGCAGATTCGCTAGTAAACACTAACTGCTCCGCATCTCCATATTCAAGTTCATGTAATGTATCCGATTCAAGATCTGCTCGCCAAATAAACCGAGCCGCTAATGTATCAAGCTTATCGTTTAACTGCCCACTACCCTGCTTCGGGTCTAATACCACACAACAGGCACCAAGTCGTAAACAAGCCAGATATAACCACAATACATCGGGACAATTAGTACTGATAGCGACCACGATATGGTCTTGTCGTAAACCTTGCTCACTGAGTTGGTTTGCATACTCATCAACCCGTGAGTTTAATTGGTGCCAAGTAAATACGTTTTCACCATATGCGAGGGCTATGCCATTTGGGTTATGTTGCGACCAATATAGCCAAGGCCAACAATCAAATGTGGCGTCAGTACGTATATTCTTACACTCGATATTATCCATTCCGTTTCTATCCTTGCTCGACTTCCACAATACGATGCTGCGTTCTGCTTTGTGAATAGACAGCACAGGGTAATGTTGTAAGCACTAATAAAGGTAAATCACACCCGGGCCAAGGCATTGCTATTTGATGTTTGAAAACATGTACGGTATCTAAACCGGGCGTAGCATTCGGTGTTAACCACGTCGATAAATGCGCAAGTTGTAATAAACCAAAACTTGATTCAAGACTTGAACTGATAACAACGGTTAACCCCTGCTTATGCGCTTGATTAATTAATTCACCGCAATAAGATAAGCAGCCCGTTAGCATAGGTTTAATCACAATAGCAGCCACGTTAGCAGCATCGAAATCTGCATACCCAGTACTTGCAGCTCGAATCAATTCAATCCCCCCTCGCTTAGGATTAGCGCTAAGTTTACATTGGTCAGCATCACGCAAGCTTTCATCCCACGCGATGGCAATACCAGTTTGATGCGAAAACTCTAAACACTCACAGACTAGTCCACAAGGCTCTTCGATAAAATCAATACGTGGGCGTAATTCGGGGGGGACTTGGTTAGCAAACGCTAACGCACTCGTTAAATCCCAGCGTTGGTTAGCATCTAAACGTAAACGTAATTTGGGGTATTTTTGTAATAACTGTCTCGCTATTTCACCATCGTGAATGGCAGCTTCAGGTGTCGCTTGCGAGGCTATTTTCAATTTACATAAGGAGGTTGTTACAAGCTGGGCATGTTTAGTACTTATCAATCGGTGATCAGCAGCCAATAATAACGCACTAGCAAAGTGGTGATGACGATTGCTGCTATAAATAGCTTTCTGTAATCCATCTTCTAACTCCAACAAGGCCATGCTAAAACCAAATGCAACAGAAGGACAATAAAGGTCAAGCTCTACAGTCCCCTGCTCTAGCCACTGTCTAATCACACTATCAAGTTGTTGTTTTGCTTGCGCTGCTGTCTCAATACTAAAACCAGGTAAAGGGGCTATTTCACCACGCCCAATGTGAGTCACTGGATTATTTTGGCACGACACCTGCGAATCAGTGCTTTCTTCCAGTTGAATGATCCAACCTTCACGAACACTGACAGACTGGCCACGTAATATCATGGCGCAGTCCAAAGGTAACTGATAATGGTACAGTTTAACCTTACGTTGCATTAACAGTGCTCCACTTGTTTATTATGGATTACGTGGGAATTTGTCGAAGTTAGGACGGCGTTTTTCATTAAAAGCATTACGCCCTTCTTGTCCTTCTTCTGTCATGTAGAACATCATCGTCGCGTTACCGGCTAATTCTTGTAAACCAGCTTGACCATCACAATCTGCATTTAATGCTGCTTTTAAACAACGTAATGACATAGGGCTGTGTTGTAGTACTTCACGACACCAACGTACTGTTTCACGTTCAAGTTCAGCCAGTGGCACAACCGTATTAACAAGTCCCATATCAACCGCTTCTTGAGCATCATAAAAACGACATAAGAACCAGATTTCACGCGCTTTCTTTTGACCAACAATACGCGCCATGTATGATGCACCCCAACCGCCGTCGAACGAACCCACTTTAGGGCCTGTTTGTCCAAATTGAGCGTTGTCAGCAGCAATCGTTAAATCGCACATCATGTGTAATACATGACCGCCACCAACGGCATAACCAGCAACCGCAGCAATAACAGGTTTTGGACAAGTACGGATTTGACGTTGGAAATCCAATACGTTTAAATGATGCATACCTTCATCATCTTTATAGCCGCCGTAATCGCCACGAATACTTTGATCACCACCCGAGCAGAATGCGTGTTCGCCCAAGCCTGTTAATACGATAACACCCACGTTTGAGTCATAACGTGCGTCGGCCAACGCCTGCATCATCTCTTGTACCGTTTGTGGGCGGAACGCATTACGCACTTGTGGACGTGCAATCGTGATTTTAGCGATACCATCTAACGACTTATGAAATTGAATATCTTGGTACTCGCCTGTGCAGTCTTGCCATTCAACGTGTGCGTATAGTTCTGCTTCTGTGATCCCAACGGTTCTTGTCATAATAATTCCTAATCTATTAAAATTTTTAATCTGCTATAAATAGCTAATCTATAAAACGAAATGTCTAAACTCTGAAACGCTTCATTTCAGTCATGAAACTCTAAACGTTTAATCATGCAGCACAAAACAATGAAATTTGCTTAAGCAGCACTCCTTTGCGATGTTTTATTACTCATTACGTCATCAACAAAATCTCGAATCAATTGGCTAAATACCAACGGTTGATCGGCATGTACGTTATGCCCAGCCTGAGATACCGTTCGATAATCAAGTTGACTGACTTGTGTTAATTGCTGGAATTTGGGGTCCCACTCACCACAAACCATCCGTATTGGATACGCTGACGATCGTAATGCGGGTAATAAGTTACCTTGTTTCGATAACGAAGTAGCAGCCAGCATCTTGCTAATTTGTAACCCACCTTTAAATCCATGACGGTCAGCTTGAACTTGGCAGCGTTTATCAATCAATGCTGTTTTTTGTGTCGCCGTTAATGATGAAAACACCCCTTGTTGATACCAATCGATAAGTACAGTAGGTAACGCTTCCTCACTAAATCGCGTTACCCAACCTAAGTCATGCAACCCACGTTGTAGCTGTTCAGCGCTACTGTTTAACCCCGGATTACCACTTTCTAATAACAAACCATCAATGGTAAAGGGCCAATTAGCCGCTTGTTCGCAGGCAATAGTCATAGCAAGGCGTGCGCCTAACGAGTAACCGACCAAAATAACATTATCAAGTTGGTACTGAGACAGCGTAGTAATAATGAGTTGTTGTACATGTTTGAAATCATTAACCGTCACCGCTTGGCTACCAGCATGCCCCGGTAAATCAATACAGATACATTGATAATCCTGCGATAATTCAGCCACAATATGCTGCCAGTCCGCTGTCGAGCCTAATAAGCCATGTAAAAATACCAACGTAGGTCGTGATGATGTGCGAGAGTTCTCACAGTCAGCTGAAACAGAATAGAGTGGTAATAAGGTTTGTCGGCACATCAGTTTATTAGATAAAACAGGCATCTTTCACCTCTGAAAATAATGACTTGAGTTGCTCTGCTGCTTTCCCCGCTGGCGTCTCAATTTCAATTAACAAAGTACGTACTTTCCCTGTCTCATCACGCATTGGTTGTAAACCATGATCAATCGCTGACAGCGCTTCAGCTAAGGTTTTCGGTTGGATATAATCTAAATCGAACATGCCTGCTGCATGCTTAAACCCAAATCCATGAGGCATACGATACAACAGTTCTTTTTGTTGTTCTACAACGGGTAGCATGTCAAAAATAGCCCCACCGTCATTATTCAATACCACAATCACGCAAGGATGTTTTGGTTTTGAAAATAAAGCCAGTGAGTTCAAGTCATATAACAAAGACGTATCCCCCAACAAACAAATCATCCCCTGCTCTTGCCCTGCTTGTACACCCGCAGCTGTCGCAACTAGCCCATCAATCCCAGACGCGCCACGATTACTAAACACTGGTACATCAGGGAGTTCAACAAACATATCTAACAACCGAACGATTAGGCTATTACCAATGAATAAACTTGTTGGCGTTGTGAGAGGCGGCATTGTTAGACAAGTATCTAATGTGGCAGCAAAACTGACCTCAGTTAGCGAATCGATATAATTTGTTTCAACAAGTTGTCGAACATAACTGCTCGCTTGTGTGAGCGCTTGCCCCCATTTATAGCCGCTAGTAGGGTGATTAAGATCCCCAACATCACTAAACATGCTGCTATCTGTCGCTAACGTATCATCTAACTGAAGATTTAACTCACCACGTGAAAACGAGGCTAACCACTGAGATACAGGGCTGATAAATTGTTTACATGCGTGATGATAAGGGTCTAATTGCCCCGCTTGTTCTGCAATTAGCCAGTAGTCCTGCCAATCATGCTGTGCAATAAATTGACCTAAACGCTTTGATACTAAACGAGCACCAAACTGAACTAACACTTCCGCTTCCGCTAACTTTTCTCGACACGCGGCATTTTGTAACCACACATCATAATGTGGCCATGCACTACTGCCACCTGCTTGGGGGTCAACAAGTACAGGCCAACCTAACATCTCAGCCCATGCTTTAATCGCTTGCATCTCAGCTGTTGCGATTGCACCAATCACAACTAAGCCTTTTTTATTAACGACAGGCATTGCGCCATATAATGCCGTCAGTGCTGTGGCATCTAAAGCATGCGTTTTTACAGGCGTGTTAATCGATAAATAGGTGTTTGATGAGTGCTGCCATTTCGTTATACCGACAAGGTACTCACTAAAATCAACCTCACCACCATATAAAGGTTCAGGATAAGGACAATTGATGTGTACCGAGCCACCCACTTGTTGCTGTACCGCGATACTTTGGTCTATTTTACTCAGCAACCATTGTGGTGTGATAGCCAGACTGGGGCTTGGTAATAATAATTCATGACAAACATGACTCGAAAACAAACCAGCCTGCTGTATTGCTTGGTTCGCACCACAATTAATTTGTTCAACGGGACGATCTGCAGTTAACAGTACTAACTTTTCTTTGGTTAAACCGCTTTCGACTACCGCGGGTAATAAGTTCGCAACCGCAGTACCCGATGTAACAACCACCGCGACAGGTGCTTGTAACGACTTGGCTAAACCCAATGCATAAAAGCCCAGTCCACGTTCATCAAAATGACTATGTAGTGTGAGGTTATCTTTACCGTCAGCAGCCAAAATGAGTGGTGTTGAACGTGAACCAGGCGCAACACAAACATGGCGAACACCCAAACGACTTAATTCTTCTAAAATTAAGTCGGCCCATAAACGGTTTAATGGTGCTTGCATCTCAGCAATAGAATGATTAATCATGCGCGTTGTTGCTCTGATACAAAGTGGTTTAGACCCAATCCATCGCTGCTCATGTTCCGATGGATCTCAGTATCCGGTTCAAGTAGTGTTAACAAGGTCGCCGTTTTACGCTCTAACTCTTGCCATTCACTCATTGGATCAGAACCCGGTACAATACCTGCACCTGCAAATAACTGTAATTCATAACCTAATATTCGTGCACTACGTATCGCAACACAGAATTCACTTTGCTGCTGTCCAACATATCCTAGCGCACCACTATACCAACCACGTGAAAAAGGTTCGTTTTCAGCAATGAAATCGAGTGC
This sequence comes from Moritella sp. 24, assembly GCF_018219155.1. Classification (NCBI taxonomy): domain Bacteria; kingdom Pseudomonadati; phylum Pseudomonadota; class Gammaproteobacteria; order Alteromonadales; family Moritellaceae; genus Moritella; species Moritella sp. 24. The sequence continues at coordinate 2,924,967 of NZ_CP056123.1, forward strand.
AGGTTGACGTGGTAATCCCGCTATCGCAGCTGTTGGTTGTAAGCTTGCTAATAGCTCTGCATCATCAACACCGGCGGCAAGTTCGCCTGAGATATGGTGTTTTAAGTGCTGAACTTTACGTAACTTCACTAATTCAGGCCGCATCGACACTTGTAAAGACGCACAACGGGAATCTAATCGCGACATTAAATCATCGACGACCAAACGGTTTTCATAACGATTTTTAGGATCATGTAATAACCAATTCGCTAATGCCCGATCTTCAACCGTATCGTCACTGCGTGCAGCCGTTCCTGCGAGTGCTTCGGTGTGTAATTGGGTTTGTGTTCGCGTAAATAACCGTTCAGGCGTTGAGCCAACAAAGTAATCGTTCGGCTTAAGTGCAAAGATGAAATGGAAACAGTGCTGATTAACTTGGCGACTTTTCTGTAAAAACTGAGCAGCAGAAAGTGGACGATTTAAAGTCAGGATACTTTGTCGTGCTAATACCACTTTAGCAAAGTGCTGTTGCTTAATTGCCGTTAAGGCTTTAGTAACAAGATGAGACCAATGATGGTATTCAGGATAATGGCTACGTGTTTCAATCTTATACGTCAACGGGATTGGTGTCGGTGCAGGCGCGATTAAGTTGGCTAAGCTATCAAGCAATATCGCTTTATCATAGCCTTGCTCAGTACCGTTTACAGGCAAGTTAACCGACAATTTCCACGTATTGTTGTTACGCGTTAATTCGATTTGCGGTAAAAAATAATAATCTTGATGACCAAAGTCGCATCCGCCCCAAACCCGTTGCTGTTCAGACAATTGCGTTTTCGCAGTATTAATATTATGAAATGAACAGCACTGACCTAACGCGACAACTTCTTCATCGCCATCTCGAGATTGCCAGTAGAATTGAGGAAATAAAACTTGCGCGTCAAACCACTCAATCAACTCGGAAGAATGCAAGGGCTGTAAATCGACCGAGATACGAGTTTGCTCTGGCTGAGCATGAGTGATCAGTTTTTGTAATGCTTTAATTGCAGTGGCTAATATGTACAAGGCGCCCCCTAGTAAACTACTACTTAGGGGATGAATTTAACATAGATTAAACCTAACCGTCCATAAACCTATACTTAATGAGTATATAATCGAAGCATTTATAGCCTAGATCAATAAAAGGCGTATTTTAGAAGAAAATAAACTTAGAACCGACACAAAGTAATAGCAATGCAAAATAACGTTTTAAAATATGACTTGGCAATGAATGTGCTAATTTAGCACCTTGCTTGGCAAAAATAGTGCTGGTCATAATAATACCTAAGAACGCAGGTAAATAAATATAACCAAAGCTGTACTCAGGTAAATCAGGTGTATTCCAACCAGTCACAATATAACTACAAACACCTGCAACTGCGATAGGTAAACCACACGCTGATGATGTTGCAACAGCATTACGCATTTCAACTCGACACCACGACAAGTAAGGCACAGTTAATGACCCGCCACCAATACCGAATAATGCGGAAATGGCACCAATAATACCACCTGCAACACTCAACCCCGCTCCTTTTGGCAAGTCATGTTCTGCTTTTGGTTTTAAGTCAAAGCCCATTTGAACAGCAACGGTTAATGCATAAATACCAATGATCATTTGCAATGTTTCACCCGGTAAATAGTCAGCAAATATACTGCCTAATACCGCACCAATAACAATACCAAACGTCAGACGCTTAACTAAAGCCCAGTCAATTGCGCCTTTACTGTGGTGTGTTTTAATCGAGCTAATAGAAGTAAAGATGATCGTCGCGAGGGATGTACCTATGGCTAATTGTGTCAGTACTTCCGAAGAGATGCCTTGAAAGGAAAAAGAAAAAACCAATGCCGGAACGATAATTAAACCGCCACCGACACCAAATAGCCCTGCGATTAACCCTGCCGCAGCACCTAAAATTAAATATAAAACCACAATCATCGCTACAATCCTTTCTATTACATACGCCTAGATTCGAAGCGTCACTATATCAAACTTGCGATGATAAAGTGTCAAAGATTGTGGTTTAAGCACTACGAGAGTGAAAGCACACCAGTTGATAATAGGTAAATGGCGCCAGCAGCACCCGCTAATAATACCAGTGAATACGCATAATCTCGCTTGCTAAAGGCTTGTTGTTTTTCTGCTAATGATTTTTTATAAACCAACACACCAGGCAAGTACAATAATGCACATAACAACATGTATTCCACGCCCGCGGCATACACTAACCAAGCACCATAGAATGATGATATCAAGGCAATAACTAAGTCTTTCTTGCGATTATCAGTGGCCTTATAACCCTCACCACTTAACGCCACTTTCACACCATAAGCACCAACCAAGAAGTACGGTAACAATACCGCTGACGTCGCAATGTTTACCAAGGCTAAGTACGAACTTTCTTGTAGCAAGGTTAAGATTAGAAATAGTTGCACTAAACAAGACGAAAACCACAGTGATGTTGTTGCCGCGCCTTTACTGTTTTCTGTTGCAAATGCTTTCGGGAATAACCCTTCTTTTGCTGCAATGAAAGGCACTTCAGCACTCACAACCGTCCAGCTTAACAACGCGCCAGATACAGACATAATTAAACCAGCATTAATCAGCATCGCGCCCCACGGGCCAACAATTACTTCTAAAATACGAGCCATTGATGGGTTTTGTAATTGTGCGACTTCAGGTTGTGTCATCACACCTAACGTAAATAAACTAACAGCGATATAAAGTACTAATGCTGAGAACAGCGCAATACCCGTCGCTTTCGCTACATCACGTTTATCTTTAGCACGGTTCGATAAAATAACCGCCCCTTCGATACCGATAAACACCCACAATGTCACCATCATTGTTGCTTTTACTTGATCTAATACCGATCCTAATTCAGGCGTTTTATCACCCCAAAAATCAATCGTAAATTTATCTAGTTTAAATGCCATGATAACTAAACAAACAAACGTTAAGATTGGAATGATTTTAGCAATCGTTGCAAATACATTGATCATCGCCGCTCGTGTTACACCACGTAATACTAATGCATGCATAAACCAAATCAATAACGAACCGCCCAATACGGCAATCGGGGTATTACCCTGTCCCATTATTGGATTTTCTGGTGTATCGACAAAGTAGCCAATCGCACTAAAAAATACCACAGCATAAGACACGTTCGCTAATAAGTTACAGATCCAATAACCCCAAGCTGACATGAAACCAATATAGTCACCAAAACCGGCTTGCGCGTACGAAAAAATACCGCCGTTCAAATTAGGGTAGCGAACAACCAAGTTACGTAACACTGTAACCAAGGCTAACATACCGCAACCCGTGATTAACCAGCCCAATGTAATAGCACCAGGTGCAGCTGATACAGCCACATTTTGGGGTAAACTAAAGATGCCAGCACCGACCATGGTACTGAATACCAATGCTACCAACATGCCTAGTCCGAGTTTATTTTCCATCGATAATTCCTAAATCAAGCAAGACCGCGACATTAAATGTCGTCTTAAGCCATATTTACGCTTGTTAATATAAAATAATGTGCCGGATTGTATTATATTATTATAGATATGCAAGAATATTCACTAAATTTGCATAAACCCTAATGTGATTGCAAGATTGCTGATAATCTGAACAGAACCAAGCATCACCCGCTCAAACTTGTCTTTTTTCCTTACATCTTGCCCATCATTCAGTTAAAATATGCGGTTCGATTTCTTGCAAAATAATGATAATGACTGATTCTTCACAACAATATCTTTGTCGCACAACTTACCTTGTAGATAGCTTCTGGCCGGGTAAATTACTTGAGTTAAATAACGCAGGTAATATCAAAGTTGCGGGGACCAATGGTGCCGGTAAAACGACACTTCTTAAACTGCCGATGCTGTTTTGGGGTGCACGACCTGGGCGTATTGTTGAACGTAATGCCAACAAGAAATCATTCGCCGCTTATTATTTGCCGCGCAAAACCAGTTATATCGTTTTTGACTATCAGCGTCCGAACGGTACTGATACACCACAGCTGTGCCACGTACTTATAAAAAGTGACGGCGACAAGCTGCTATACCGTTTTATTGATCATCCATTTGATATCAAAATGTATCTAGATGAGAACGGTAATATCTTTGCAGATGATGAGATTAAACGTAATTATCGTACGCAACATCGTTGTGAAGTAAGCAGCCTGTTAAGTGTAGATGATTATGCAAGAGTCATTCAAAATCACCGTGATCTTGGTGGTAAGAAATCACTGCGCACACTACAACAACGTTTTTCAATGAGCCAATCACCGATTAAGCACATCGAAAAAGTCGTTACATCAGTATTTAACAAGATCTCTAATTTCGATGTGATCAAACAAATGATCATCGAGATCTCTCAAGATGCAATCAGCTCTGAAATGCTCAGCAACAATGTGACTGACATGGTTAACATTGATAAAACCGATATTGATAGTTGGCTAGCAGATCTGCATTCATCTCAAGCGATCCTGAATTTAGAAGAAAAGATCTTATCGTCATTAACTGACATTGACTCTCTTGTTGAGATCAAAAAAGATTTACAACACTTACATCATCTTGCTGCCATTTATCAGCAAAAATGTAATGAAGATCAAGAAACGTCAGATGCACGTTTAAAAGAAGTTATCCTTGAACTTGCTGAATTAAAAGAAACACACAGACAGCAAGTGTTAACGATTGAAGATGCGGCTCACGATGAAGAAAAAGCACATCGCGAGATCAAACATGATCTTGAAAAGTTAGAACAAGAAAAAATTGATTTTGAAGATGATGAAGCAGCAACCTACGAACAACGTGGTTCAGAACTGTCTGACTTTACACTACGCTTAATCAATCTTAACAATGAGAAAACCCAGTTAAGCGAAAAATCAGCAGATCTCAGCCGCACGTTTACCGAGCAACAACAGCAGCAAGAACTTGATTTTAACAAGCGTGAGCAGCAGTTAACCAACGAGATTAGCTCTCAGCGTCAACAGCTCACCACCGCATTAAGTGAAAACAATTTACACTATGCAACGTTAGAAAGTGATCTAAAAACACAAACACAGATACTTGTAGATCAACTGGCTGAAAAGAAAACACCACTAGAACACAGCAAGATCTCACTGAACCTGCAATTAACACAACCACAAGCAGACCCAGCGCTTGCGGCTCAATCGCAGCAGTTACAGCAGAGTTTAAGCCAATGTCGCCGTAACATTAATGAGCGTCAAGAAACGTACAACCGTATTAGCGGTGAATCACAAAGCCTACGTCAAAAACAACATCAAGCACTGCAAACGAATGACCGTTTAAAAATTGAATTAAACCATTTAGCACAGCAGCACCGCGATGTTCAGGCATTATTGAGTCCAGAAAAAGGTTCCTTACACGCCTTCCTTGTGGAGCATGTACCAAATTGGCAAAGTAATATCGGTCGCGTAATCAACCCTGAACTATTAAAGCATCTTCATCTTGAGCCTGAATTACTCGCTACATTTGCGAACGCAGCGACAGAATCAGATACCGAAACGGCCCTGACTCAAATTCAAGATTTTTACGGCATCAAAATAAACCTGAATGCTTTAGAGAATGCCTCTTTCACTGACAGCTCTCTAGCAGAAAAAGAACAGCATATTTCAGCTCAAATTGGTGCAAAGAAAGCAGAACGAGAACAGTTACAAAAAGCACTTGAACAATTAAACAAAGACGTTGAAGAACTTGATAAACAATTAATGTCGAGTAAGCAACTGCTGTTCAAACAAAACCAATTACTGGCTAACTTAACGCACGAAGAAGATGAGTTAAACGGTAAATTAGAACAATTCAAAGCACTGACGATCGCGCGAATTCAAACAGAACTCGCAGAAACAGAACTTCAGTTAGATCAGGCGCAGCAAGCATTAAGCCAAGCAAAAGTTGATTACCAAGGCCGTCATAACGAGCTAAACAACGAACGTTTAGGCGTACATTGTCAGCTAGAAACGGATTATAACCAGCGTATTGATAGCTACCAGTCATCATTAGATAACCTGCGTAACGAAGCTCAAATTGAAATGCAGCGTATTGCTGATGCACTACAAGCTGCATTAAGTGATGCCGGTATCAACGCGAGCATCTTTAATGCGCTAGAAGCTAAGATCAAGCAAACATCAAAAGCCGTTGAAAATGCGAAAGTATTCCAACAGAAAGCAGATAAATACAATAGCTGGTTAGAAACATCATGGTCACAAGTTGAACCGGGTCGTGAACGTTTACGCCGTTTAGATGCAGCGATTCAACGTTTCCAACAACAACTAAAAGATAAAAACCAAAACTATCAGCAATCAACAGATAAGTTAGAACAAGAAAAAACGCATCTGGATAAACAAGTTACTGATTTAGTGCTACAGCTAAAAGGTTTAAACAAAAGCCTAGAAAAATTAGAAGACTTCCCTGCCGTTGAGCACGAAGACCTTCCTGTTTATAGCGTCAATAATATTTCAAACCTAACCACGAGCCAAATTAGCTTACTAGGTAAACAGCAAAGTAATGTGTTAAGTATTGCGAGTAAAATTAGCAGTGAACTAAAACGTTACTCGAAAAGTACCCTGCAAACAGGCTGGTTAGAAAACCGCATTGAAAGTAATTCAGAGGTAGTTAACTACCGCCTTGAAGAAGCAATTAACAGCGGTGCACAGCTAAGTTACGTATTGAGAAATGCAAAACTATTGCAAACATCAACTACTCACGAAGTGGAGTTACGTGCTAACGATATTTTATCTATTTATACTCATTTAAGTAACTTCGATCGCAACATCAGTCGAACAGGCCGTAAACTGTCTAGCCACATGAATGGTAAACAGTTCTTTACTGCATTAGGTGATATTAAGATTGCCATTCGAACTAAAATGGACAAATTAGGTTATTGGCAGCAACTTGAGAATGTAAATGACGCATTCGAAGCATACCAAGCAAATACGGAATTAACGCACGATCGCAGTATTCCACAAGACTTAATTGATAGCTTAGATGAACTGTCAGCAGTATTACCGAAAAACAATACGATGCAGCACAATGAGTTGTTTGATATTGAGTTTACGATTGTTGAAAATGGCCGAACGACCCGTGCAACAACACCAAAAGAACTGGAAGATGTGTCTTCAACAGGTCTATCGTACCTTGCTTTGATTACCTTCTTTACAGGCTTAACGACCATGTTGCGTCCCGATGCAAATACGGTGATCACTTGGCCTGTAGATGAATTAGGCGAACTGCATTCTGAAAACATTCAGGCAATGCTTGATATGCTTAATCAGCACGGTATTCAAATCATGACTGCATCGCCGTCTACAGACAAATCGGTATTACAGTTATTCGATCACCTATACGAAATTGATAGCCGTAATAAACGTCTGATCCAAATGAACGTAGATGATGATCCACTAATGGCGTTATTAAATGGCGATGCAAAACAAGCGTTGGCATCACCCGTAAGTACTGAATCAACAACCAAAAACACGGTTGTATCAAATGAACAAGACACAGTTGCATCAAATAAACAAGCAACAAAGCTAGAAGAGGTTTAACCCATGTTTCAAACTACCGTTGAATTATTGTTACAGGGTCATACCATTTGTCAGGTGAGTCAGCCCGATGCATATCGCTACCTGTCTGAGCAAAGCTTATTTGAAAAGGTAAATGATTACCTGCGTTTGATTAACCGTAAAGTAAAAGTGATTGAAGACGGTTTGGCCTTTGTTGCTTGTTACTGCACGATTGAAGAAGAAAACCGCGCGGATATTCGTCAACAATTACGCCAAGTACGTGATATTTTCCGTCCACTGGTTAACTTTTTAGACCTTGCGATGACAGCATTGGTACATGATTGTGCCATGCGTGCTGGTGATACTATCCGTTTATCTGAGTTATTACGTGGTATTGAAAATGAGCCGACGTTAAAACAACAGCTCGCATTGCTAACCAATAAAGGTATTTTCAAAACAAGCCGTAATGAGATATCTGAACAACTTAACTTTATCTTAAAAAAATTAGATGAAGCGGGTTACGTGCAACGTTTAGATACCAACAGTACCATTTATCAGATCACCGCTAAAATGAATTACATTCACGAATTAATTGATTTTATTAATGACAGTGAATCGTTGAAATTAGAAAAACAAGATAATCATATCTTCGATGACTCACAGTCGGAGATGTTTTAATGTCACAGCAGCAAAGCGCTTCTGAAGTCGAAAAAATTGCCCAGATTATTCGTAGCTCGTTTGCTAAAACAAACAGCAACATGCTGGCGCAAGCGTATTTCGATGGCAGTGTAATTGATAACGGTGAGAATACCGCATTATTAGAAATGCTCACCAAGAATGGTCTGATCCGCCCAAGCGAAGAAGATGGCACCTATATGCTTGCCATTAACTTAAAGCGTATTTTAGATAAATTATTGCTGCGTCATGCTTCTTATCGTAAACGCACTGATATCGCCAAAGTTATGCAACACATTGACGGGGATATTAAGTCCTACAAGCGTGCATTATTAACAGGCCAGCATAACGAAGTTTCTTTCTATCTAAGTCAGATTGATGAAGAACTTTACGGGATCGTCTATGAACTCGAAGACAGTGTCAGCGGCTTGTTTGCAGCGATTACCAGTAAATTTGGTTTTGTTGATAGCTTAGAAAGTAAAATTCATGAAAATGAAAAAGCCATTGCGTATACCGAAGGATTGCTTAATGCATTAGCCGATATTAACTTAACCGATGTGTATGCTTGGTTAGATTGGGATGATGTACCAGCGGATCTTAGCCGTAAAGTCACCTTTTTCATTGATGGTTATCGTCGTATCAACCGTCAGTTAGAAGGTGCTGTTCACCGTATGCGTCAACTACTCATGACCTTACGTAAACAAAATGAACAAGTTGCCCGCCTTAAAGCCATGTCTAAATTCCTGAAAGATAATCCGATTTGGGAATTAGACAATTATGATGAGCGTGAGCAAGTACCAGCTATCTTCAATCGTGTGATGCCACTGCCATTATCTGCAAGTGTCGATATTAGTAATCAGGTGCAACAAGAAGAACTGACTGATATTTACAACTCATTACGTAAAGAGAGCAAGTCTGATGCAGACGCTGTTGATTTACGTCGCAGTGGCCGTATTGATGACTTGCAACAAAAGGCCCGTCAACTCGAAGCTGACTATGTCTTGTCACAATGTGAAGCGTTATTTAAACACGTATTAAGTAATAAAGGTGATAGCTTCTCTGCCCTGCACTATTGGCAGCAAGACGGTCAACTGACCGACATTTTACCGAAGCATTTATGGCTCAGTATTCTTTACAATGAGTACTACAAATGTGCACCAGCCGTACGTAAAGTGATGGCTATCGACTTCCCTGAATCCAGTACCACTGAATTACCAGGCTCCATATTAATCTCAGGTAATTTACGTGTCACGGACATTCAACTGCATCGTCCTTAAACCTAAGTTACAATATAAACGCGTTTAAAAACAGGTACCAATTCTCCTATGTTCGCACTTAAAAAAATAATTGGTACTTGGTTAATGCCACTACCTTTACTACTCACTGCTTTTATTCTTGCAGCCCTATTATATAAACTCACTCGCTATAAACGCAGCGCCCAAGTTCTATTTTGTAGTAGTTTTATTACATTATTGCTATTAAGCCTTGATCCCGTTGCCAGCCGTTTAGCCGCTACATTAGAGTCTCAGTACCCAAGTTACCAACAACAAAGTGTTGATTATATCCATGTACTTGGCAACGGTCACACCACGGTAGACAGCTTACCGATCACAAGTCAGCTAACGCCAGCAGCACTTGCTAGAACCACAGAAGGGGTTCGAATTTATAAATTAAACCCTACTGCCAAGTTAATTTTTAGTGGTTATAACGGTGGTGATATTAACAGTAACGCAAAAATGAATGCACGATTAGCCATGGCGCTAGGCGTGCCTGAATCAGCGATTATATTATTAGAAAACCCGCGCGATACAATTGAGGAAGCCATTGATAATAAAGAAATAACCAAAGGTACATCATTTGTACTCGTCACCTCGGCTACCCATATGCCACGCGCGATGAAAATCTTCCGACAGCAGGGGTTATCCCCTATCCCCGCACCTACTGCACACGTAAGTAAACCTGTGAACGGTACACCTGCATTGCACTATTATTTTCCTCGAGCTCGGTATCTAGCAGTAAGTGAAAAAGTCTTCCATGAATGGCTAGGCTTAGCTTGGTTATCGTTAAAAAATAACCAATAGATATTACATCCTGTAATTTTCACTGCATTTAATTCTAAATTGAGTAAGTAAACGTGGGTCAAGTCACAGTTACTGCATTTTATGTAGTTTTATTACCAAAAATTGTCTTATGACAACTTGCTCTGAGGCTAGATGACTCTATAATCATCTCATGTTCTCAACTTAAGCCACTTTAGTCATTGTTACTCAAGTTAATTAAGTTGAAGAAAAATAGCTTTAAACCATATCGGAGATAGACATGAGACAAGCACTAGTAATGGGTAACTGGAAACTAAACGCAACTAAAGCATCTGTAGAAGCTTTAATTAACGGTTTAGTTGATGCGGCAAAAGACAATGCAACTGTTGAAGTTGCTGTATGCCCTCCTGCTGTTTTTATCCCACAAGTTGAAGCATTAACTGCTGACACTGCTATTACATACGGCGCACAAGATTGTGACGTTAACACTGCAGGCGCATTCACTGGTGAAAACTCAGCGGTAATGTTAAAAGAGTTCGGTTGTAAATACACACTTGTTGGTCACAGCGAACGTCGTGTTATCCACGGTGAATCAAACGAAGTTGTTGCAGACAAATTTGCTGTTGCACAAGAAAACGGCCTAGTACCTGTACTTTGTATCGGTGAAACACTAGAGCAATTCGAAGCTGGCGAAACGAAAGCGGTTGTTGAAGCTCAACTTCAAGCTGTTGTTACTAAGTCTGGTATCGCATCTCTAAACAATGCAGTTATTGCATACGAACCAGTTTGGGCAATCGGTACTGGTAAAACAGCAACACCTGAAATTGCACAAGACATCCACGCTCACATCCGTTCATGGTTAACTGAGCAAGATGCAGCTGTAGCAAACAAAGTTCAAATCCTTTACGGTGGTTCAGTTAAAGGCGCTAACGCTGCTGAGTTATTCGGTCAAGCAGACATTGATGGCGGCCTAGTTGGCGGAGCTTCACTAGACGCTGTAGAATTCTCTAAAGTTATTGCTGGTGCTTCTGCATAGTAGCCTATCAAAACCTAATATAGGGCGAGGTCCTACTCTGTATTAGGTGTAAAGTGTAGTAATGCTGATTATTCAATCATTGTTGCTACACTCCTTTCTTATAAAACTTAACTTTTTCAAAATAAATTTGCGCTGAAGCATTATTTTATTTAATGATTAAAAGTTTCATATGAAAGCGTGATAAATATCACTTTAGTAATAAAATAAATTGTAAAGACACAGAAAGTAATAGCATACGCAGTTATAATAAATAAAAGTTATAACGAAATAGAAAGTAGCAGCAACAGATATATTCTAATGGGTGCACTAAGCATATAAATAACCATGCCATCACCTGCTGCAACAGTATCGTTCTTCAATAAGAGCAGTACGCTAACCCAATAAATAAAGTATCATCGATTGATATATTTGAGGCTTCAATGATTAAAAAAATAGGTGTTTTAACAAGTGGTGGTGATGCACCAGGCATGAACGCAGCAATCCGAGCAGTTGTACGTGAAGGTCTACATCTTGGCTTAGAAGTTTATGGTATTTACGATGGTTACGCTGGTTTACATCAAGGCCGCATTGAAAAATTAGATCGTAAATCAGTTTCTGATGTAATTAACCGTGGTGGTACTTTCCTCGGTTCTGCACGCTTCCCTGAATTTAAAGAAGAAAGCGTTCGTAGAGAAGCAATTGAAAACCTTAAAAAACACGATATCGATGCACTTGTTGTTATTGGTGGTGACGGTTCTTACATGGGTGCAATGAAACTAACTGAAATGGGTTTCCCATGTATCGGTATTCCAGGCACGATTGATAATGATATCCCAGGCACTACTTATACAATTGGTTTTGATACTGCACTAAACATTGTCGTTGATGCAATTGACCGTTTACGCGACACATCAACATCTCACCAACGTATCTCAATTGTTGAAATCATGGGCCGTTACTGTGGTGATTTAACCATGGGCGCAGCGGTTGCCGGTGGTGCAGAATTCGTTGTCATTCCTGAAAAAGGCTATGATGAAGCTGATTTATTAGCACAGATTCAAGCAGGTATCGATAAAGGTAAGAAGCATGCAATTATCGCAATGTGCGAGCATGTAACTGACGTAAACAGACTTGCGCAACATATCGAAAGCGTTACAACTCGTGAAACACGAGCGACAGTTTTAGGTCATTTACAACGTGGCGGTACACCAACAGCACGTGACCGTATTATGGCAAGTCGTATGGGTTCATATGCAGTGAAACTATTAATAGACGGTGAAGGCGGTCGTTGTGTAGGTCTAATGAACTCACAAATGGTTCACCATGACATCATCGATTGTATCAACAATATGAAACGTCCTTTCAATCAAGAACTATTTGATCTGTCTGATTCATTATTCTAAACATATTTAGTATCTGCCAATTCTAGATAAATTAGTTAAGATGAAATGTAAAAAGCGAAACCAATGTAAGTTGGTTTCGCTTTTTTATTACTATTGAATTAACTGCTAAGAGCTATTGAATCAGCTGCTCTCGTAGCTTAGCCACTTTATCACGTGTTTCACCGGCTTTTTCAAACTCAAGATCTTGTGCGTATTTATACATTTGCTCTTCTAAACGTACAATTTCCTTACTGAGTTCCGCTGGCGTAAATACCGCATATGTCGCTTTCTGCTCTGCAATATGCATCATTTGCTGCTCTGGTGTTCGGCCGATACTAAAGCCATCACCTACTTTCTTATTCAAGCCTTTTGGAGTAATACCATTTTTGACGTTATGGTCATGCTGTAAAGCACGGCGACGTTCCGTTTCACTAATCGCTTTATCCATCGACTTAGTGATCTTATTCGCATATAAGATCGCCTTACCTTCAAGATTACGCGCTGCACGTCCAATAGTTTGAATAAGTGAACGCTCTGAACGTAAGAAGCCTTCTTTGTCTGCATCAAGTATGGCGACCAAAGACACTTCAGGCATGTCTAAACCTTCACGGAGTAAGTTAATCCCAACCAACACATCAAATACGCCTAAACGAAGATCACGAATGATCTCGACACGTTCAACAGTATCAATATCAGAATGAAGATAACGTACTTTCACGCCATGATCTGCAAGGTACTCAGCTAAATCTTCAGACATTCGCTTCGTTAATGTCGTCGCAAGTACCCTTTCGCCTTTCGCTACGCGGATATTAATCTCACTGAGTAGATCATCAACTTGTGTATCGACAGGACGAACTTCAATGATTGGATCGAGTAATCCGGTCGGTCGTACTAATTGCTGAACAACCTCACCTTCACAGCGATCTAATTCGTACTGGCTTGGTGTTGCAGACACATAAAGCGTCTGTGGTGATATTGATTCAAACTCATCAAATTTAAGTGGTCTGTTATCTAATGCGGAAGGTAAACGAAAACCAAACTCAACTAGCGTTTCTTTACGTGAGCGGTCACCCTTATACATAGCGCCAATTTGCGGCACTGTAACGTGTGATTCATCAATAACCAATAAACCATCATCAGGTAAATAGTCTAATAACGTCGGAGGCGCATCACCAGGTGTACGACCAGACAGATAACGCGAGTAGTTTTCAATACCAGAGCAATAACCAAGTTCTTGCATCATTTCAATATCAAATTGAACACGTTGGCTGACACGCTGCTCTTCAATTAATTTGTTTGCTGATAATAGCTGTTTTTTACGCTCTGACAATTCCACTTTAATGTGTTCAATTGCAGCAAGGATCTTTTCTCTTGGCGTCACATAGTGAGTCTTAGGGTAGATCGTCGCACGTTCGACAGTCTGTTCAACTGCACCGGTCAGCGGATCGAAATAGCTAATACGTTCAATTTCATCATCAAACATCTCTAAGCGTACAGCGTGCTTATCTGACTCAGCTGGATACACATCAATAACTTCACCACGCACACGGAATGTCGAGCGTTTAAAATCCATGTCGTTACGGGTATATTGCAATTCAGCTAAACGACGGATAATACTGCGCTGGCTAATCACTTCACCTACGGACACGTGTAACATCATTTTTAAATAAGACTCAGGATCACCCAAACCATAAATAGCCGATACCGAAGCAATTAAGATTACATCACGACGCTCTAATAATGCTTTAGTGGCAGAAAGACGCATTTGTTCAATATGTGCATTTACTGCGGCATCTTTTTCAATAAAGGTATCAGTACTGGGAACATAGGCTTCTGGCTGATAATAATCATAATAAGAAACAAAATATTCAACTGCATTATTAGGAAAGAACTCTTTCATTTCAGCATAAAGCTGCGCAGCGAGTGTTTTGTTTGGAGCCATCAGTAATGTAGGACGGTTCAATTTCGCAATCATGTTTGCGACAGTATAGGTTTTACCTGAGCCCGTTACACCGAGCAAGGTTTGACTGGCAACACCTGCATTAAAACTATCAACCAGCTTTTCAATCGCTTGAGGCTGATCGCCACTCGGGGTATATTCAGAACATAAATCGAATAAAATAGTCATTATTTAAGATCACAACTCGGTTTTTAATTTATATATCACCATAATACCGATTTATACTTAGTCCGCCATAAGAATTACGTTAGCTTGCTAAACGTTTAATCAAAAAATTAGAATTTAGACTCTAAAACCCTTGCCAAATCTAAAATGTCAAGTAGTTATCAACAGTATTTTTAAATAATGTTTTTTAGTGGTCATTTTTGATACAAGCATCATGAACAATAAGTTATCAACAACAAAAACAAGCAGGAAAATACGCTAAGATACTGAACCATAAGGATTAAGTTATTAACAAACCGTATTTACACATGTTTTGTTAAATTGCGATAACGATAGACTTTTAACTTTTACAGATTTAATCAACAGACTTACCCACAGATTTAGTGGATAACTCACTAAAAAGTGTCATATCCACAATCCCAACGTCAAAACCAACATATCGTTGTGTTTAAACAATGAATAAAGATTTAATAATAAGTGCCATATTTATAATATCTATTTGTCATTTATCCAATGCTTCTGCTATATAGTAGATAAGTAAATTAAAAGGTGATTAAATTTATGCTTTTTCTGAGTCGCATAACTTGGTCATCAAATGCTTGTCGTATAAATCAATTGTTTACTTAAACTACGCTATCAGTATTTCTTAGTCATCATCGCTCAGTTATTCGACAAAAAAAAAGCAAATAACAGTTTTGACCCTTTTATCATTGACAGTAGAATCATCTAACCTTAATATTCGCCCCGTCTTCAAAACAAAGACACGTAATTCCCCTTTAGTTCAGTTGGTAGAACGGTGGACTGTTAATCCATATGTCGCTAGTTCAAGTCTAGCAAGGGGAGCCAAATTCAATAGTATGTTGCACTTTATTTTATATAGATAATTGCGGTATATTAGCTTCATAAGAAGCAAACAACTTATTAGCTTCAAGAGAAGCAAACAAATAATTCCCCTTTAGTTCAGTTGGTAGAACGGTGGACTGTTAATCCATATGTCGCTAGTTCAAGTCTAGCAAGGGGAGCCAATTTATCTTTTCTTTTTAAATGAAAGAATAGAGACAAGAATAATAGTATATTGCTATAACCTATGAAGTGTTATAAATGTATATTAGCTTCGAAAGAAGCAGACAATTTGTTCCCCTTTAGTTCAGTTGGTAGAACGGTGGACTGTTAATCCATATGTCGCTAGTTCAAGTCTAGCAAGGGGAGCCACATTTTCTTTCTTTAAACAGTTAGTGATTACTACATATATGTAGATCGTTAATTGGCTTCATTAGAAGCACACAACTTATTAGCTTCAAGAGAAGCAAACAAATAATTCCCCTTTAGTTCAGTTGGTAGAACGGTGGACTGTTAATCCATATGTCGCTAGTTCAAGTCTAGCAAGGGGAGCCATATTAATTAAACAGCCTATTACATAGCCGTTTATAAAAAGAATAATTCCCTTTTAGTTCAGTTGGTAGAACGGTGGACTGTTAATCCATATGTCGCTAGTTCAAGTCTAGCAAAGGGAGCCATATTACCTAAATTGCTTATTACATAGCTGTTTATAAAAAGAATAATTCCCCTTTAGTTCAGTTGGTAGAACGGTGGACTGTTAATCCATATGTCGCTAGTTCAAGTCTAGCAAGGGGAGCCATATTAATTAAACGGCTTATTACATAGCTGTTTATAAAAAGAATAATTCCCTTTTAGTTCAGTTGGTAGAACGGTGGACTGTTAATCCATATGTCGCTAGTTCAAGTCTAGCAAAGGGAGCCAATTTTAAGTAAAGAATACCTAAACTGCTTATTACATAGCTGTTTATGAAAACAAATAATTCCCCTTTAGTTCAGTTGGTAGAACGGTGGACTGTTAATCCATATGTCGCTAGTTCAAGTCTAGCAAGGGGAGCCAAATTAATTAAACGGCTTATTACATAGCTGTTTACAAAAGAATAATTCCCTTTTAGTTCAGTTGGTAGAACGGTGGACTGTTAATCCATATGTCGCTAGTTCAAGTCTAGCAAAGGGAGCCATATTACCTAAACGGCTTATTACATAGCTGTTTATGAAAACGAATAATTCCCCTTTAGTTCAGTTGGTAGAACGGTGGACTGTTAATCCATATGTCGCTAGTTCAAGTCTAGCAAGGGGAGCCAAATTCTTTATTATCAATATAAAGAGTCATAGTATGTTGTATAAATAATCACAACATATTAGCTTTGCAAGAAGCACACAAGTAATTCCCCTTTAGTTCAGTTGGTAGAACGGTGGACTGTTAATCCATATGTCGCTAGTTCAAGTCTAGCAAGGGGAGCCACTTCTTTTATAAGAAAATCAAATAATTACTATTCCTCATCATCAGTATTTTCTAAACTTATTATCTCACTAATGTCAGTTTCCGATTAAATTCGTGTCCCCTATCGCATATTCTATATCCAAATATACCTATACGTATTTTTATTGCTCTAAACAGGTTACTCTAACCAATACAGGGATGTAAAAATATTATAGGAATAATGAAAATGACGGATTATTTTCGCTGCAGCCTTTTCATCACATTTGTTTTTGTGTGCGTGCTTGCCAGCTCTTTAAGTTTTAGTTACAACTCATTAAATTCATCACTGGCAATACAAGGTAGTGTTGTCAACGATGCATTGAGTCAAAAAATAAGTCTTGATTCTATTAATGATCATAACGCCAAGTTATTAACAGAGCGTCTTGCGCTTAGCCAACTATTTATTCAAACCGAATCGGTATCTTCTGGTTGGGAATCGAATATTAACTACCCTACGCTGATCCAATTGATCTTCCCGCAGTTAACTAAAAACTTTTCAGGTGCCACAGACTTATTCAGTTACACATTTAAGTTAAAATTTAGTGAAAAAGATAACGCCATCATTCAATTATTAAGCAGCTTTGTTATCTCATTATTTATCGCTTATATATTATGCTTAATATCTGTTAAACGGTTATTAATCAATTTAGAAAGAAAGGTCCTAGGTGAAATAAGTAACACGACAAAACTAAAACATCACGTATTTCCAACCGTAACTCGCCTTCTTGCTCAACATAAAGCAGACCTCCATAAAGAGTTACAAGATCAGCACGATAAAATCGAATCCTTATCAAAACAAATCAACATGGATAATTTAACCGGTTTATACAACCGATTTTATTTTCGTGGTGAACTTGTTGATATTTTATCAGATAAAAAAGAATCTCAATCTGCAATTTTAGCGTTAATCCGAGCAACGGCACTAGGCCATATAAATAAACACCGAGGGTTTCAACGTGGCGATAACTACCTGAAAGATATCTCAAATATACTAAAACAATGCACTAAACGTTATCCAGATAGTCGACTATATCGTGTATCGGGTCCCGATTTTGCTATTATAATCCCGAATATGACAGCAGCAGTAGCCCACAAGCTCGCAAGAGAAATTAAAGCCAACCTTGATGAATATCAATCACTTCATGACTTAGAAAATGTTGCTTATATCGGTATAACAACCGTTCACTCAGGTCAGCAGCCCGAACAAGTGCTAGCTCGAGCAGATACAGCATTAGCCAAAGCACAACTTGAAGGTCCAAACTATTGGGCATTCCAACAGCAAGATGCCCAACAAGAAAATCAAGGCCAATCTTATTGGAAAGATGTCATTGAAGAGATCATTAATAAACGTAGTTTGATGCTTCTTAGTCAGCCCGTGCAACCCATTCACCGTAACATGAAAAATTACCAAGAAATCTATACACGTTTTATTGGTAATAATAACGCAATGTTACCAACGCATACTTTATTTGCGATGGCCCAACGCTTAGATTACACCGTAAAAATCGATCAAATTATTATTGAGAATATTATCAGTAATAGCCGAACACAGATGGATGGCACAAGTCATTGGGGGGTAAACCTCACCTCTCACTCAGTACAAAGTAGCGCATTTATTGTCTGGTTAGAGCGCTTATTATTACGCGAACCTAATATCGCGTCGAATTTAGTATTTGAAATTGATGAAGTGATTCTCGAAAGAAACATAGTTTCAAGTAAGCGTGTGATTGATATGTTACGTCGCGTTGGTAGCCGCTCTGCGATTAGTAAGTTTGGTCACGGCATTAGTTCATTCAAACTATTTAAAGAACTAAAACCTAATTACATCAAAATAGACAGTGGATTGGTACAAGCCATTACTGATGATAATGCAAGCCAGCAATTTTTACGTATGATCGTAGACGTTGCCCACCGTATGAGTTGCCAAGTTATCGCAGAAGGCGTTGAAGAGTTAGCACAAAAACAATTACTCGAATCAATGTACGTTGATGGGATCCAAGGTTATCTCATATCAAGACCTGCTCCACTCAGCAAAATAGCCTGCTAAACCATAAAAACCACAGGTAACGTAAGGAGACTAATTGATTATTAGCCTTTTTACGTTATCAATTTACCGATTATCTATTGTAACAATGATACAGATACCCGATAATATGGCCTCCCATAGTAACTGTATTACTTCATCATGACCGAATATCTCTTACTACTAGTTAG
Source organism: Moritella sp. 24 (assembly GCF_018219155.1). Taxonomy (NCBI): domain Bacteria; kingdom Pseudomonadati; phylum Pseudomonadota; class Gammaproteobacteria; order Alteromonadales; family Moritellaceae; genus Moritella; species Moritella sp. 24. Next base: position 2,944,280 of record NZ_CP056123.1, read on the forward strand.
CACTGTTCTTGTAAATAACTTTGTACTAGTCAAATTCCTTGGTTTATGCCCGTTTATGGGTGTGTCTAGTAAACTAGAAAGTGCGATAGGCATGTCATTTGCCACCACATTTGTACTGACAATTGCAGCAATGTCTTCATACCTTGTCGAAACCTATATTTTAACGCCGCTTGGCTTAGAATACTTGCGTACATTAAGTTTCATCCTCGTTATTGCCGTTGTAGTACAATTTACTGAAATGGTTGTTCATAAAACCAGTCCAACACTCTATCGTTTACTCGGTATTTTCTTGCCGTTAATCACAACAAACTGTGCGGTTCTTGGTGTTGCATTACTCAATATTAATGAAAAACACAACTTTATTGAAAGCGCTGTTTATGGTTTTGGTGCTGCAGTTGGCTTCTCATTAGTACTTATCTTATTTGCTGCAATGCGCGAACGAATCGCTGCGGCAAACGTACCGGCCCCTTTTAAGGGAACTTCAATCGCTATGATCACAGCAGGCCTTATGTCTCTTGCCTTCATGGGCTTTACGGGCTTGGTTAAACTTTAACTATTGATAATTATGACTACAATTTTCCTTGCAATTATTACCCTTGTTATTCTCGCTGGCCTATTTGGCCTTGGATTAGGCTGGGCAGCTATTCGTTTTAAAATCGAAGGCAATCCAGTCGTTGAACAGATTGATGCGGAATTACCACAAACACAGTGTGGCCAGTGCGGCTACCCCGGCTGTAAACCTTATGCAGAAGCTGTCGCCAATGGTGAAGAAGTAAACCTTTGTGTACCAGGTGGTTCAGATACCGTTGAAAAGCTTGCTGATATTATGGGCGTTGAAGCGAAACCCATTGCAGAGCAAGAGCACGATGCAAGTGTTAAGCTTGTCGCCCGTATCATTGAAGAAGACTGTATTGGTTGCACTAAATGCATTCAGGCCTGCCCTGTCGATGCGATTGCGGGTGCAACACGTGCAATGCACACGGTAATTGTTGATGCCTGCACTGGCTGTAAGCTATGTGTTGCGCCCTGTCCTACCGATTGTATCGTGATGGAACCAGTACAAGCTGCATGGAAGTGGCAGTTAGACTCTATCCCTGTCGTGAATATTAAGTAGGTCACATAATGTCATTAATCGAACAAATCAAAAATGGTAAACTGTGGCGCTACCTTGGTGGTGTATACCCACAAGAAAATAAGACCCAGTCTACCGGTTTAGCTATTACTACAGCAAGTATACCTAAGCACCTCATCATTCCAGTTAAGCAACACATTGGCCAAGGTGGTCAAATAATTGTATCTTCTGGTGACAAAGTATTAAAAGGTCAACCGCTAACGGCATCCGATTCATTCATGACTGTTCCGGTGCATGCACCAACATCAGGTACAATCGAGCATATTGCACAATACCCAAGTACGCACCCATCAGCGACGCCTGAAATTGCTATAAAACTCATTTGCGATCAAGAAGACCAAGCATTAGAAACACAACCAGCGCTAGATTATAAACAACTATCAACGCAGGAATTACAACAACATATCAGCCTTGCTGGTGTTGCAGGTATGGGCGGTGCAGGCTTTCCTACAGCGGTTAAATTAAGTGATAGACAGCCAATTGAATTTTTATTAATCAATGCAGCTGAATGTGAACCCTACATTACCTCTGATGATATTCTCATGCGTGAGCGCGCAGATGATATTATTCTTGGTATCGAAATATTACGCCACATGATCAAGCCAGCATTATGTGTGATTGGCATTGAAGATAATAAGCCAGATGCTGCGCAAGCGTTAGAAACTGCAATTAAAACTCTTGACCTATCTGATGACATAATCGTACGTAAAGTACCAACAAAGTACCCGAATGGCGGTGAAAAACAGCTCATTCAGATGTTAACGGGTAAAGAGATAAGTAAAGGTCAGATCCCTGCACAATCCGGTATCGTTATGCAAAACGTCGGTACTGTTTATGCAGTAAAGCAAGCAATTATAGATCGCCAACCACTATTAAGCCGTATTGTGACATTGACGGGTAAAGCATTTCCGCAACCGTGTAATGTACAAGCCCTTATCGGCACACAGATCAAAGATCTTCTTAATGAATTTGATTGTAATGAAAATAAAGCTGCTGCCATCATTTATGGCGGCCCAATGATGGGCTTTACGCTGCCCCATTCACAGTTTTCATTAACCAAAACCGGTAACTGTATTCTAACACCCGTTAAAGATGAAATCCCGCAAGTCAGAGAAGCTGATGCGTGTATTCGTTGTGGTGAATGTGCAGAAGCCTGCCCTGTTGATTTATTACCACAACAATTACATTGGTATAGCCAATCAAAAGACGTCACAAAGCTCGCAGACTACAACTTGATGGATTGTATCGAATGTGGTGCTTGTAGCTACGTTTGCCCAAGCCAAATACCACTAGTTCATCAATATCGTATTGCCAAAGTTGACGTGCGAGCAAGCGATGCAGAGCTTACTGCTGCAGCACTTGCCAAAGTCCGTTTTGAAAAACGTAATGAGCGATTAGCATTAGAAAAAGCGCAGCGTGAACAACGTCAAAAAGAAGCAGCTGAAAAACGTAGAGCAACAGCAAAAGCAACAACTGGCGAAGATCCCGTTAAAGCAGCAATGGAACGTATTAAAAAAGCCAAAGCGGCAGAGCAAGCAGCAACATCAGATAGCAGCACGAACAAAAGCTCAGCTGTTGCCGATGCTATAGCACGCGCTAAAGCGAAAAAAGCGGCAGCCGCAACAAGCGATTCTGACTTACCAGATAATTCAGCAGTGATTGCTGAACGTAAAGCAAGAAAAGCTGAAGCGAGAGCAAAACGAGAAGCTCAGGCTAACGAGCAGACAAACGTAAAAGGTAATCCTGCGATTGAAGCTAAAAAAGCGGCCGTCGCAGAGGCTATTGCCCGTGCAAAAGCCAAAAAAGCGGCTGCGCAATCTGGCGAAGTACCTGAATCACCAAGTGTTGACAACAAAAAAGCAGCCGTTGCTGCGGCAATCGCCCGTGCTAAAGCTAAAAAAGCGGCAGCACAATCAACTAAAATTGAAACAGCGGATACAGCCGAATCGTCTACTCCAACGGTGGATAACAAAAAAGCGGCCGTTGCTGCGGCTATCGCTCGTGCTAAAGCTAAAAAAGCGGCAGCACAATCTGCTCAAGTTGAGACTACGGATACAGCCGAATCGCCTACACCTACGGTTGATAGCAAAAAAGAAGCCGTTGCTGCGGCAATCGCCCGCGCTAAAGCTAAAAAGGCTGCTGCACAATCAACTCAAGTTGAAACAACAGATACCGCAGAATCGCCTACACCAACAGTTGATAGCAAAAAAGCAGCCGTTGCTGCGGCAATCGCCCGCGCTAAAGCTAAAAAGGCTGCAGCGCAATCTACTCAAGTTGAAACAACGGATACAGCTGAATCATCAGCCTCTGCAATTGACGACAAGAAAGCAGCTATCGCTGCGGCAGTTGCCCGCGCTAAAGCTAAAAAGGCTGCAGCGCAATCTGCTCAAGTTGAAACAACGGATACAGCTGAATCTTCAACCTCAGCAGTTGACGACAAGAAAGCAGCTATCGCAGCAGCAGTTGCCCGCGCTAAAGCTAAAAAGGCTGCAGCGCAATCTGCTCAAGTTGAAACAACGGATACAGCTGAATCTTCAACCTCAGCAGTTGACGACAAGAAAGCAGCTATCGCTGCCGCCGTTGCTCGCGCTAAAGCTAAAAAGGCTGCGGCGCAATCTGCTCAAGTTGAAACAACGGATACAGCAGAATCACCAGCCTCAGCAGTTGACGACAAGAAAGCAGCTATCGCAGCCGCCATTGCTCGCGCTAAAGCTAAGAAATTAGCGGCACAAGCAAACACGGTTACATCAGAAAATATTCAGGTAAATGATTCAGCAGAGAAAGTTTCTGTAACAGAGCCTGTCGATAAGAAAAAAGCAGCTATTGCCGCGGCAGTAGCAAGAGCGAAAGCAAAAAAACTAGCCCAACTTGGTGACAAATAACATGGCATTTAGATTAGCAAGTTCTCCCCATAATCACAGTGGTAGCAGCACAAGTAACTTAATGCGCACCGTTACTTTAGCAACGATTCCAGGTATTGCTGCACAATGGTATTTCTTTGGTGCAGGTAACCTGATCCATATCGTACTCGCTTGTATCACTGCGATTATTACAGAAGCTATATTCCTTAAACTTCGTAAACAGCCGATACTCAATCGCGTTAAAGATAATAGTGCCCTGCTCACAGGCTTATTAATTGGTATTTCAGTACCTGGCTTTGCACCCTGGTGGATCAGCGTGATGGGCGCTGTATTTGCGATTGGTATTGCAAAACAGCTTTATGGCGGTTTAGGACAAAACATCTTTAACCCAGCAATGGTTGCTTATGTCATGCTGCTTGTGTCCTTCCCACTGCAAATGACAACATGGCCACCTGTAAGTGAAATTACCGGCTACGAATTATCACTATGGGATGTCTTCAATGTTATTTTTGCAGGCGTAACCCTAGACGGTCATACAGCGCATCAGTTAATGCAAAATATTGATGGTATAACAATGGCAACCCCGCTCGATACCTTGAAAACAGGTCTTGCAATGGGTAACACGGTGTCAGAGATTCAAGCCAAAGAGCAGTTTAGCTGGTTGTCTGGCTTAGGCTGGGAGTGGATAAATTTAGCCTTCCTTGCCGGTGGTATTTACTTATTAAGTAAGCGTGTGATTCTTTGGTATATCCCCGTAGGCTTATTAGGAGGCTTATTTGCCATTAGCTTTATTGGCTACTTATGGGAACCTGACGCTGTTGGCTCTCCAATATTCCATCTGTTTTCGGGCGCTACAATGTTAGGTGCATTCTTTATTGCAACCGATCCAGTATCAGCAGCAACAACACCAAAAGGCCGAATTATATTTGGTGCTTTAATTGGTATGCTCGTCTACATCATTCGTACTTGGGGCGGTTACCCTGATGCAATGGCATTCGCCGTATTACTCGCCAACATGTGCGTACCGCTAATTGACTACTACACACAACCCCGTGTTTACGGCCATAAATAGGAGATAACCATGTTTGTATCAATGAAAAAAAATGGTGTAATACTCGCCCTATTTGCCCTTGCTTGTACATCAGTTGTCGCAATCACGAATGCAGTAACCAAAGATCGGATTGCAGAACAGGAACAGACACAATTACTTAAAATTATTAATCAGTTATTACCTGAAGACGGTCATGACAATAATATTTTCCAAAGTTGCAAATTGATGTCAAATGAAGACCTACTCGGTACCTCAGAAGCACAGCGTATTTTCACTGCAACCCTGAATAATGAAGCCGTTGGTTATGCCATTGAAGGTATTGCTCCAACTGGTTATAACGGTAATATTAAACTGGTTGTGGGTATTGATACCATAGGAAAAGTAACGGGTGTGCGTATTCTTGCACATAATGAAACACCGGGACTGGGTGATAAAGTTGAATACCGTAAATCAAACTGGTTAGATGACTTTGTTGACCAAACCCTCACTGAAGAAAATGCACATACTTGGGCAGTGACTAAAGATGGTGGTGATTTTGACTCCTTCACTGGCGCAACAATCACGCCTCGAGCGGTTGTAAACTCAGTGAAAGACATCCTTACTTTTTATCAATCAGATCAATTTTCAGATCTAAGCAGTGCGCCTTCTTGTTGGAGTAAATAATGAGCCAATATCGCGATATTATCTATCAAGGATTATGGAAAAATAATCCTGGTTTAGTGCAAGTATTAGGCCTGTGTCCCCTACTTGCTGTAACAGCAACCGTCACCAATGCTATGGGTTTAGGGTTCGCCACTTTATTAGTACTGGTAGCATCGAACATTACGATTTCTTTGATACGTGAATACGTCCCCAAAGAAATTCGTATCCCTATTTTTGTCATGATCATTGCCTCGTTTGTAACAACGGTACAATTATTAATGAATGCCTATGTTTATGAATTATACCAGTCACTTGGTATTTTCATTCCGTTAATTGTAACGAACTGCATTATTATTGGACGTGCTGAAGCATTCGCATCTCGCAACAAGGTATTACCTTCTGCAGCAGATGGGTTCTTTATGGGTCTTGGCTTTGCCAGCGTGTTAATTGTTTTAGGCGCCATTCGTGAAGTATTAGGTCAAGGTACACTGTTTGACGGTATGGACTTACTGCTAGGCGATTGGGCAAGCGTATTACGTATTGAAGTATTTCACTCAGACACTAGCTTTTTATTGGCTATACTCGCACCAGGCGCTTTTATCGGTATGGGCTTTTTAATGGCAATGAAACATGCGATTGATGCACAGCTAGATAAACGACGTAAAGCACAGCCTGTTACTGAGGTCGAACCTACAGCAGAAACAGAATCAACAACAAATTAATACGCTATTATACCAACTTAAATAGCCGTTAAAATAATAGTAAACAACATAAGCCATACTGATTGATGATTATCAGTATGGCGATACCGATTGCATTAAATAAGTGAGCATCTATTTATTGTGGTTGGAATAATATATAGGATAAAGACATGAACAAGGATAAACGCCGTATTATTTTAGAGCGTCTGCGTGATAATAATCCCCATCCTGAAACCGAGCTAAACTTCTCTGATGCGTTTGAACTGCTTGTTGCCGTTACATTATCAGCGCAAGCAACCGATGTCAGCGTAAACAAAGCCACAGACAAACTTTTTCCGGTCGCGAATACACCACAAGCGATCTTCGATTTAGGTGTTGAAGGATTAAAAGGCTACATAAAAACAATCGGTTTATACAATTCTAAAGCCAATAACGTCATTAAAGCTTGTCAGATCTTATTAGAAAAACATAATGGTATTGTTCCTGAAGACCTTGACGCGTTAGTTGAACTACCTGGTGTAGGTAGAAAGACAGCGAATGTGGTATTGAACACAGCATTTGGCTGGCCTACTATTGCTGTTGACACGCATATTTTTCGTGTTTCAAATCGTACTAAATTTGCGATGGGCAAGAACGTCGATCAAGTAGAAGAAAAATTACTTAAAGTGGTTCCAGCTGAATTTAAAGTGGACGTTCATCACTGGTTAATTTTACATGGACGCTACACCTGTATTGCCCGTAAACCACGCTGCGGCTCTTGTTTAATTGAAGACCTATGTGAATATAAAGATAAAATATACCCTGATGAGTAGTCAGTATATTAATTAGAACAGCTTAAATATAAATTAAAAATAAGTTATAAAAAAGCCGCATTCAAGTAATTGAACGCGGCTTTTTCTATCTACTGTTTGGTGCTATTTTATAGCTATAATCTAAATAATAAACGTCGCTATTATTTGAAAACAGGCTTACCAACAGGTAATACTTCACGGCCAAACTCACCATTAAGCACTTGTGCCATACTAAAGTACATTGCACTTAAACCACAGAAAATACCAACATAACCCGCGATTACACCAATTACAGCACTGCCACTAAAATCACGAATAGCTAAAAGGAAAAATAATGCTGTTAGTGAAGCAAATACGATTTGTTTTGCACGTGGGTAACGTAATGAACCGATAAATAAACCAGCAGTAAACATGCCCCATAATAATAGGTACCATGCCATAAATGGTGCAGGACTCGCCGCAACACCCATTTTAGGCATCAAAATTAAACCAACTAATGTTAACCAGAAAAAACCATAAGAGATGAAGGCTGTAGTACCGAATGTATCATTGCGTTTGTAACATAAAATGCCCGCAATAATTTGGCTAATACCACCGTAAAAAATACCCATTGCAAGTATCATTGAATCCATAGGGAAAAAACCCGCATTGTGGATGTTTAATAAAACGGTAGTCATACCGAAGCCCATTAGGCCCAGTGGTGCTGGATTAGCTAGTTGTGTAGACATTAAGAATAAAACCTGTCGAATTTAAAGAGGCGGCGATTGTAGGTTAATAATTTAGACAGGGCAATTCAAATAAGTTTAAAAAAACATCAAAATATGCATTTTAATTAATTTGGTCATTTTAAAATATACAAACATTAATTAAACGTTAATAACAATGCTAATAAATAAAATATGAGTAATCATGGATGAGACTAACAAACCACTGATAATAAACAAAAATAAAACAAAACACACAACTTAAATAACAACTTTAAATATATCTAACTATTAAAAATAACAAATATTGTCAATTTAAAATACCATTATTCTTATTCTTCATAATGAATGTGATGAATATATTAATCGGTTATATACAACTGTTTTTATATATCTAAAAATATAAGAATTAATTTATTATAACTTTAAAGTATATTCTAATATTCAGATGAGATTTATAGTATGTCGTATTATGAAGTGATATTAATTGAGTGCGATATATTTAAAATAATAAACCACACTCATAAATCGATGGGATTACCACTCACCAACATTTAGCATTGATGCCCAAGGTTCTTGTGGTGTCAGTCTATCGTCTTTTTGTAATAGCTCGATAGAGATACCATCAGGTGAACGAATGAATGCCATATAACCATCACGTGGAGGACGGTTGATGATCACACCTGCAGCCTGTAGATCGGCACAGGTGGTGTAAATATCGTCAACTTCATAAGCTAAGTGGCCAAAGTTACGTCCGCCTTCATATTCTTCTTCATCCCAGTTATAAGTTAACTCAAGTGTTGGGCGAGATGTTTTTTTCGCTTCCTCAGCATCGGCTGGTGCAGCTAAAAAAATAAGTGAAAAACGAGCGGCTTCATAATCATTGCGTTTTACTTCAATTAAACCAAGTTTGTTACAGTAAAAGTCTAAAGATGCTTCTAAGTTTTTGACACGAACCATTGTATGTAAAAATTGCATAACACGTCCCATATAGCTGAGTGATATTAAAGAATTGGCTGACCTAATGATATCACAACACGCTGATTTTTTTGTCGTTCAATGATATTACTGTTCGAGGCAATTTGACTTTTTTCACCATAACCATTGGTTTTTATTTCAAGATTTTTAAGGCCGTTATCTAAAAAGTATTGTTTAATATTTTCTGCTCGTAATGATGATGTCTGTAGATTCTGTAGCTCATCGCCATAACTGCCAGTATAACTATCAACAACAACGACATTAATATCAGGACTGTATTGAAGAAATTCACTGATCATCGCTAAGCGCTGCTGGCTCTGCTGTGTAAGTTCATCACTAGCAACATTAAAATCGAGAACAGAATAAGCAATGTCATCCAAACTATAAGGTAATAGATTGCCGACACACTCTAAAAACTCTTGGTATTTATTTTGAAAATTCACCGACGATAGACCAACGCTAATAAACTCGCCACCGCGATACCAATCTCGGAAATAAAAAGTGGGGTAATCACCAGAGTCTAATGAATCAAGCATACGCCAAGCGGGCTGTTCGCTCACATAACCTGTAAATTGACGATATAATTTTACGTCAGCAAGATCTTTAGCGGCACTGCCCGGCTTCCAATTTGGTGGTACAGAGCGCAGTGACGCCATTTCGGCTTGAGCAGGTAATCGCTTCATGTCTAATTCAAAATCAAGATTAATTAACTTTGATGCACGACTCGTAAAAATGGCTTGACCATAACGGGGAATATCATGCTTTAAGCTGCATTGGACAGGTGTAGAGCGGCTATTCTCCCATTCAGAGAATTCATAATTTGCCGCATAATTTTTCATATTGGCAAAAGCACTTGTTGAACCAAAAGCAACAAGTGAAGCTATTATAAATTGTTGGCAGTTGTTCATACGGTACAAAACCCTGTTTATTCGAAGCCTATGTTAACTTATCGGTATTAGGTTAAATAACTTGAGGTCATTTTCTAAAAATATCACAAAAAGTTAAAAGGCTCTAAAGTACATTCCCTGTTGATTATGCCGACAACTAACAACTAATTAGTAAAGTTGATTAGAGGCCATGCAATTATTATGGCATAATCCCAACCAAGTCAACACTAATAAATGATCACATGAGCACAACTGAAAAATCAGCTTTTAGCCAACGATTCCGTGGCTACTTCCCTGTTGTTATCGATATCGAAACAGCAGGATTTAATGCACAGACAGATGCTATGTTAGAGATTGCCGCTTCAATTCTAGAAATGGATGAAGAAGGTTATCTTAAAATTTCGCATACCTTACACTTTAACGTTGAGCCCTTCGAAGGTGCTAATTTAGAGCAATCTGCATTAGACTTTACCGGTATCGACCCGAAAAACCCATTACGTGGTGCTGTACATGAGCGTGAAGCGATCACCGAAATCTATAAAGCTGTTCGAAAAGGCTTAAAAGAGACTGGTTGTCATCGTGCGATCATGGTTGCACATAATGCCGCATTTGATCATGGCTTTTTAAGTGCCGCATCAAGCCGTGAAAAGATCAAGCGTAATCCTTTCCACCCTTTTGCTACATTTGATACAACGACGCTAGCAGGTTTAGCGGTGGGTCAAACTGTACTTGCAAAAGCGTGTATGGCTGCGGGTATTCCTTTCGATCATAAACAAGCACACTCAGCTAAATATGATACAGAACAGACCGCTGAGCTATTTTGCTATATTGTGAATAAATGGAAAGATATGGGCGGTTGGCCTCTACCCGTTCCAGAAGAAGATGCAGTAATCGAGAGTGAATTAGACTCAGACTCTGAATAAAATTATGCCCCTGCGTTACAATATTGATACATTAACTCACAGGTTAAGTTCTAAGTTGTAGCATTTAAAGGGGCAAAATTTAATTATATAACTCAAATTTAAAACTTACCTTCAATACCAATGATCGCAGTATCCGTTTCACTTTCATAACGAAAATGTAGCAATGTAGCACCGAAAGTCATACCAGTAATACAACCTAACATATTAGCCGCCATATCGTTTTTACTAAATTCATTTCCCTCTTGTCCGGCATCATATGTTTCCTTTAAGGCACCTATAGATACACCGAGTAACATAGTTTGCCACCAACTTTCGGTATACATCATCGTAGCACCACAAATAAAAGTCTGACCAATAAAGTGCTTTTGCTTATCATTATCCACACTTTCTGCATTAGCTGATATGGAGATAAACATAAGTGAACCAATAAATATACCCCGATACAAGGTAATGATTAGCGCATAAAGTCGATGTATAAAAGGATTATCAGGTGGGTGAGCAAGTTTGCAAATAGCGTTAGGGAGTAAATCGCTATGAGGATAATGATGGATGTGATTCTTTTTCATTTCAGCTAAATTAATCATGAGTTTTAAAACGCCATAAAAAATCTAACAATGTATACCTAAACGATATCGATCCTAATTTGAGAAAATCTCAATACAACTTAATAAACATCATCTTATTTTGTAACTATCCCAGTTTTGTTTAGGTTAAAATGCTAGAGTATTCCTAAAACAAGCCTCCCTGCACCATTTAACGCCAAAATTTAAGAGTAAAAATCTGCGTGTATTAAGCAAGGCTAGCAGTCAAAATTAATTTAGCAACAAATGAAAAGCATAAAATGACAATTCACGAGTGAAAGGTTTACGACCTCAAAGCCTAATACTCACTAAATCTGCATAACTACCCACAAATAGACGTAAAATTCACTTATCTTATTAATGATAGTTTTATATACTACCTTCAATAGAATTATTAACATTGGAAAGTAGATAAATGAATCCTGTAGTTATCGCGGTGCTAACGATGCTAATCCTCAGCTTTATGCGGATTAATGTTGTTGTAGCACTCACAATTAGTGCCATTTTAGGCGGTTTAATTGGTGGTTTACCTTTAGAAGAAGTTATTGCGGCGTTTAACTCAGGTTTAGGTGGTGGTGCGTCAATTGCATTAAACTATGCCATGTTAGGTGCATTTGCAGTTGCTATCTCAAAGTCAGGTATTACTGACATATTAGCAGCTAAAATCGTTAGTCGTTTAGGTTCTGCTGGCTCACAACGTCAAATAAACGGTTTTAAATACGGTTTACTTTTCACTCTGCTCTTAGTAGCAATCTCATCACAAAACGTTATCCCTGTTCATATTGCGTTTATCCCACTACTTGTACCACCCCTACTTGGTGTGATGAATAAATTGAGATTAGATCGCCGTGCAGTTGCTTGCGTGATCACCTTTGGTTTAACTGCAACATATATGTTCTTACCAATTGGTTTTGGTGGTATTTTCTTAAATAATATCCTACTTAAGAACTTGAATGATAACGGTGCAAACGTTGTTGCAGAACAATTACCAACTGCCATGGCACTCCCTGTACTCGGTATGGTTATTGGTCTTATTACCGCAGTGGTATTTAGTTATCGTAAGCCACGTGAATATTTGACTGAAAGTGAATTAACAACAAAAGAAGTACAGAAAGTTGAATATAATCCTCGCCATATTATCGTGGCGATGGTTGCTGTTGTTACAGCGCTTAGCTTACAGCTAATCTACGATTCAATCATTTTAGGTGCGCTAACAGGTTTCATTATCTTTACGCTCGGTGGTGTGATCAAATTCCACGAGACTCAAGATATCTTTACGCGTGGTGTACACATGATGGCAATGATTGGCTTTATCATGATTGCGGCATCCGGTTTTTCTGAAGTAATGAAAGCCACAAGCGGCGTTGAAACGTTAGTTGGTTCGATTGGTGGTGTGATCGGTGATAACAAAGGTTTAGCTGCATTGCTAATGCTAATCACTGGTCTGCTGGTGACTATGGGTATTGGTTCATCTTTCTCTACAATCCCAATTCTAGCAACTATCTATGTGCCACTTGCATTGCAGTTTGGCTTCTCACCATTAGCAACAGCATCACTTGTTGGTACAGCTGCAGCATTGGGTGATGCAGGTTCTCCAGCATCAGATTCAACATTAGGTCCAACATCAGGTCTTAACGTTGATGGCCAACATGATCATATTCGTGACTCAGTAATTCCAACATTCATCCACTATAATATTCCACTTATTATCTTTGGTTGGATCGCTGCTGTCACACTGTAACGACATACTTTATAGCGCTACATAAATAGCACGTATTAAAAAGGGAAGCATAATTGCTTCCCTTTTTCGTATCCAAAGCTGTCTTGTAAATACAGGCTTTACAATACAGCTAAATACTTACTCAGCCGCTTTTACTTTTGCAGCAGCTGCCGCGATTAGTGGCTGTAGTTCACCTTGTTGGAACATTTCCATGATGATATCACAACCGCCAACAAGCTCGCCTTCAACCCAAAGCTGTGGGAATGTAGGCCAGTTAGCGTATTTAGGTAGCTCAGCACGGATGTCTGGGTTTTGTAGAATATCAACGTAAGCAAACTGCTCGCCACAGTTGATTACCGCTTGTGATGCTTGTGAAGAAAAACCACAGCTAGGTAGTTTTGGAGATCCTTTCATATATAGGATGATTGAGTTCTCAGCAAGTTGCTGTTTGATTTTATCTAAAGTTTCCATTGTGTCCTCACAAATCTTAGCGTTTACATCTATTGTAGTTATAATTATTTAAACTCTAACCATAGAATGCATTATATAAATACAAATTTCGTTAGCCATTTTATGCTAATTATAGCTTGGTTAACACCGTTATTTTGTAGGGTTATTTTGTTTTATATTTAGTCTAATTGTTAAAAAATGAATTCTCTCGTTACAATTTATTAATTGAACAATACAATTGCGTTCAAATACTTGAATATATTCAGCGCTAGCGTTAGTATTCCTCCCATAATTAAATCAATAATGAGCAATGGATAGCTTTTAGCTATCAATAAATAAGGAAATACCTATGAGTATTACACTACCAGCTTTACCGTACGCACAAGATGCACTTGAACCACATATCTCAGCTGAGACACTTTCTTTCCATTACGGCAAACACCACAACACATATGTGGTTAAGCTTAACGGTCTAATCGAAGGTACTCCTCTTGCAGAAAAAACATTAGAAGAGATTGTTAAATCTTCTACTGGTCCAGTATTCAACAATGCTGCACAAGTTTGGAACCACACATTCTACTGGAACAGCCTTACTCCAAATGCAAAAGGTCAACCAGAAGGCGCACTAGCTGACGCTATCAACGCTAAATTCGGTTCTTTTGAAGCATTCCAAGAAGCATTCAACGATAAAGCAGTAAACAACTTCGGTTCTAGCTGGACTTGGTTAGTTAAAAATGCTGAAGGCGAATTAGAAATCGTTAACACTTCTAACGCTGGTACTCCTATCACTGAAGCTGGAGTTACACCACTAATCACTGTTGATCTGTGGGAACACGCTTACTACATCGATTACCGTAACCTACGTCCTAGCTACCTTAAAGGTTTCTGGGCACTAGCTAACTGGGATTTCGCTGCCGCTAACTTCGCAGCTTAATTTACCTTTTAGTTTAAGGTTAGGTAATAATAAAAAACCGATAGCATCCGCTATCGGTTTTTTAGTTTTAAGCTAGTATTAGCAATATTAAATTGTTATGCTCATCTCATTAGATTAATGACAAGGATGTTATTACTTAACTTTCAAGACTGAGGTCTATATGAATTTTAGTAGTACACTCAAAGCTTTAATCGCATTATCTGTCCCGACAACGCTGATGCTAACCGTTCTCTATTTATCAGTAAATTAAATTCATTATTTAATAATTAACTAATCTGTTGTCGTCCAAGTAATGAATGGGACAAGGTCGTTCCATCAACATATTCTAATTCTCCACCTACTGGCACGCCATGTGCAATTCGGCTTGCTTTCACACCATACTCTTGTGCTATTTCAGCAATATAATAAGCAGTTGCTTCACCTTCTACCGTTGGGTTTGTTGCTAAAATCAATTCATCATAATGCCCAGACGCTAATAAATCAGCGAGCTTATCTAGCCCAATTTCATCTGGCCCAATACCATCAAGCGGAGATAAGTGACCCATCAGCACAAAATATTGACCACTAAATTGATTTGTTTGTTCAATGGCAGCCACATCAGCAGGTCCTTCAACCACACATAATGTTTTCTCTACTTGACGCTTAGGGTTAGCACATATTGCGCAGATATCTAATTCAGTCAGGGTGTTACACTGTTGGCAGTGGCCGATTCTAGTCATCGCCTTTTCTAAAGAATGTGCTAAAGAGACAGCATCATCACGCTTACGCTCTAATATGTGAAACGCAATACGTTGTGCAGACTTAGGACCTACACCCGGTAAAATCTGTAGATCATTAATTAATTGATCTAACAAAGGACTGAACTTCATTTATAACTCCAAAAAGAAACCCAGCTAAAGCTGGGTTTCGTTACGCTAATAATATAACTCACTTAATAATTAGAACCGTATTTTCATGCCCTATACTTAGCAAGTATATTAAATCGTAACATTTTTATATAATAGGCTCTAGGCCATGTAACTAGACGCAATATTACATTAAATCGTATACTTTGACATATAATTTTGCCTTCGATGAGCGCATATTTCCGACTTATCTAATCTAACTATATGGCTAAAATAAACGCATAACATAAATACAACGAGTACAAAAAGCAGAATGTAAACGCGAGAACTATTTATAAATGTTCAGAGAAGATCATTAAGCCACCTCAATATCAGATTTTGTGTTGTGCTCTCGGCTTTCTGCCGTTAAACTTCTGCCTCCCAAATGATTGGTGAGCTAAAAATCGCAGGTGATATTATGATTAACCACTTTAGTGTGCTTGGTATTAAGCCAAGTGCAAATGAAGACGACGTTAAGAAAGCCTACAAACGTCTATCGAATCGCTTTCACCCTGATAAATTACTCGATGCATCTGATGATGAGAAAGTGCATGCTGAAGCGCAACTGCAACGAGTAAGAAATGCGTATGAGGTACTTTCAAACCCTCAGCTTAAACGCGATTTCGTGAAAAATTTCAGTAACGTTATTGTCACCGACCCAGCTAGCGCTATGCGTGAGCTATGGGATCAATTTTACCCTATTAGTTAATTTCAGAGTATTCATGGCTACAGCAATTAATTTCGACCGTATTGAACAATTAAAAGAAGACGCATACAGCAATATCGAATCATATAACGATCCCGATACCCCTGATGCACTCGAGCAGTTTACTAGTCAAATTAAGACAATTTTGATTGCCGATCCTAAGTTACTCGACTCTGTACCTGAGTACTTACCGATTGCACTTTGTGATAAAGTTAAATTTCCACCTGAAGCAAAACTCAAGTGGGCTCATTGGATCAAAGAAGGCATCCTACCTGAGTGGAATGAATTTAAAACGACAGTTGCCTTTAATAATGCTGACATACCGCTAGTTTTAGCTGCACGTGGTCACTCTGAAACCTTGTTGATAGAAAGCTGTGTCGTATTATTTTTATTAGCGAACGATAATCAGTCTCCTGTTGCAAGTGAAGAAGATGACTACAACAGTGAAGATGAAGAAGAAGGTTATTACGATCAATTTGAAGAGGAAGAGCTCTGATGAATAGCTTAATTGAAACAGCCGTAATCGAGATCAAACAATTAGCTGATGTCGAGCCAAAACAAGCAAGTAAGAAATTTGAGTTAATGGCGACAACCATGACTGATGACGTCTTGATTGAAGTGATCGAAAATATGGATATCGTGACGTTAACGCAAATCAATAGTCATCATGATATCTCTTCACCTTCTATCATGTCTGAACTAATGAGCCCTGAACAGATCCGCGATATTGTTTGTCAACAGCCGCTATATTGGGAAGAAAAAGTTAAAAATAATGCGGATGAATTGATCCAGCATACGTTTGATTTTTTAACTTACCTTATCCGTATCCAAGATACTGAAGCGAAACAGGCCGCAATTTTAGAGTGCATAGCAGAAGATCAAGCCGGTCTTTTTTATCTATCGATTCCTTTTATTGAATACCTGTTAGCGCCAAAGCTAGAAGCAATTAAACACAGTCACATCACTGATAACTATGATGATGAAGATGATGGCGAAACCGTAGGTTACACGGGTCGTAGTGATGAAGAAGAAGCGCACAGCCTAAGTATTGACGATCCACGTAGTTTGTTAGCGTTAATTCGTGAAATTGCACCTGATGTTGAAAAATCAATTAAGAACTTGCTTCGTAGCGAAAATTCAAGCTGGGTAGCGATTATCGACAGCTTTGTGAATGAGTTAGTTATTCAAGCAAAAGAGAAAAACGAAGTAACTGATGAATACGCTGAAGTTGATGATATGTTTAGTTTTCTTGATTAAGGTTCCCGTTAATGCAAATTGTACTAAGAGATAGTAATCAAGGCCCTTTTTTAAGTAAAGTAATCGCTTATGGTCAAGCTGAAGCGTTATTAAATGAATCTCAACTGGCTCAGATTAAAGAAAAATCTGTGTTAATGAGTCTTAAGCTAGCAGATAAGTTTTATAATAAATATAAAATGCATTTGCTAGAGCATGCTGCCTTCGATGTGATCGGAGTAGCCAGTTTAGGACTGATGGAATTAAGTAATCGCGAGGTTAGCCAAGGGCTTAAATTACTTTTAACACCAAACGGCATTGTAAAATCCTTTCAAAAAGGTTGGAGCATGCTAAGTACGGTTAGTAAGTATAAGCTTAACGGTAAGTCAGTATATGGGGATATAGACCCTATATTACTCGAAAAAGTATCAAGCCCAAGTGATGCAGATGAATGGCAAGGCTGGCAGGGCTACCAAGATGCCCTACTCGACTTTAACCGTGAAGAGTCTGTAGTGTGCTTATTAAAGCAATTTTATTCGCAATCAAGCTACGATCCTTTAGACTGTTTAAGCCTCGAAAGCGTGTTTGCAGAAGTCGTGTTGTATCGCCTGTTTTTTGGTCCCGTGAAAGTAAGACAAGATCTTAAGCAACGTGTCGCAAATATTGAGCTTGAAGATACTTGGTTCTCAACTGAGCATATAGACCAACAAATTCAGCAGGTCTTGTCTGAGTTACCAGCACAACTTGCCGAGACAATCAAACTTGAGCTGGGCATGTACTTTACACCGGGTTTATTACGTACGCTAACGTTTGCTAAAAACTATCGAGAGCTGCGTTTACAAAATGTAAGTCCAGAGCGACTAGAACGTTTTGAATATAAAGAAGGTTTAACAGGTTTGTTAGGCTGGCCAGTGTATATCGTGATGTAATTTGACGACACTGTCATAATAAACGCCATAATAAACGCCATAATAAAAAGCGGGAATATCCAATCGGGTGTTCCCGCTTTTTAGTAAGTGCAACGTAATACTGAATATAAGATTGACGCAATACGCCTGTTATTGTATTACTAAATACTGATTAACCTTACTTCACGCAATGGAATTGCTATGACAAAAAAATTACACCTTTCAGTACTTGCGCTTGCGACCCTCAATCTATCCTATAATGCGATAGCAGCCAATCTGCCAACAAACACGACATTAGCCAGCGAACAGCATTTAGTACGTGGTAATGGCGCAGAACCAAGTAGCTTAGATCCTAGCTTTGTTAACTCAGGCATGCCTGATGATATTATCGCGAATGATATGTTTGAAGGATTATTAATCGAAAATGGTCAAGGTGAGTTAATCCCAGGACAAGCAATTAGTTGGTCGGCATCGGATGACGCTACACAATTCACGTTTACGTTACGTGATGACTTAGTATGGTCAAACGGCGACCCCGTACTTGCAAGTGACTTTGTATTTGCTTGGCAGCGAGCTGTTAACCCGCAAACAGGTAACAATACAGGGCATTACTTTGTAACCGCTAATTTAGTAAACGCTGAAGCAATTCAAAAAAACGAAAAACCAGTCAACACGTTAGGGGTTAAAGCCCTTGATACAAAAACAGTACAAGTCACATTGACGAAGCCAACCCCCTACTTCTTAAACATGATGACCATTAAAACATTTTCACCACTCCCTGCATCGGTTGTTAAGCAACACGGGGACACTTGGTCTCGTGCAGAAAACATAGTGACCAACGGGGCTTATAAATTAACGAAATGGCTGCCAAATGAGTACGTAGAAGTACAACGAAATAAGCAGTATTGGGATAACAAAAATACGGTGATCAACAAAGTTACGTATTTAGGATTAGAGTCACAAATCGCCGAATGGAATCGTTATCAATCTGGTGAAATTGATATGACGAACCGCGTTCAACTAGAATATTATCAATCAATGATCAGTAAGCACCCAGAGCAAATTAAATCTCAAGCATTACTTGGATCATACTTGTATTCATTTAATACACGTAAAGCCCCTTTTGATAACCTTCAAGTCCGTCAAGCCCTTAGCATGGCTGTAGACAGAGACATCCTGGTGAATAAGATCACCGCTCAAGGTGAACCAGCTGCATACTCGATTGTACCGCAGACAATAGCAAACTATACGACCAGTGAGCCAGACTTTGCCAGCGAATCCCAGCAACAACGCATTAAGCAAGCTAAAGTATTACTCGCGACGGCAGGTTATAGTAAACAGAACCCACTAACATTCACACTGACGTATAACACCAGTGAGAACCACAAAAAAATTGCGCTTGTTATCGCCTCTATGTGGAAAAAACTTGGCGTTAACGTCGTGTTAGAAAACATGGAATGGAAGAGCTACGTATCAAGTAAAAATCTAGGTGATTTTCAACTAGCACGATCGTGGGCATTTGGTGATTACGCAGAACCATCGGCATTATTAGCGGCATTTACCTGTGGTAATCCAGTGAATGAATCTGGCTTTTGTGAACCTAAATTTGACGCTTTAATGGCATCAGCATCGAATACTGCTGATGAAGTTCAACGGTATGCGCTATATCAACAGGCAGAGGCTATTTTAAGTCAATCAGCGCCCGTCATTCCACTATATAACTACACGCAAACTCGTATGGTTAGAGACACGTTAAAAGGGTTTCCCGAAAATAACCCTCGCGGTAACATCTACGCAAAAGACATGTACTTTATCCAATAGTATCCATAACACTGGCAAGCGAGACTTCTCACTCAAATAATCATCGCTTGCCTTTCTCACCATGAAAGGAAAATAATCATAACCACTTCCTGATATACCCTTACAAATCAATACTGTTTTATTATCGATAAGTCCGTAGAATAAATATCAACTCATGAATGTTCTATTTATATGGAAGACACTACGCTATGTATAAGCTACTAACACGTACCTGTTGTATTTGTATTACCCCACTTATGTTAGGAGCTTGTGGTGATGAAACATCAAATAGCGAAGCAGTAATCCCGTCAATTCCTCCTGAGATTGAACCTGAGTTTTACAACAATGGTATGCCGGAAAACATGAAGACCGATGCGCGCGGTCTACCTATATTGCACAGCCTTCCGACAGCAAAAGGACAACTTTATCTCGATTTTGACGGGGACTTTGACCTTGGAGAGTTCCACACAGGTATTGATTTTGATGGTAATCCTGATGCTTATAATAAACAGGAACAAGAATACATTTATAACTGGTGGGTCTCAACAGCAGCACACTTCTCCATGTTTGATATTGATGTCACCACAGAAATAGATGTTTCTCGCCCTAACAGTTGGAACACCATTTTCCCTGGTGCAAAACTGGGGGTTGCTTATGGCGGTTATGGTATTAATTCAAACGACATCGCTCAAATGACCGCAAGTCATGGTCCTTACTCCTCAGTTGTTGGTCACGAAGGTGGTCATACTTTTGGCTTACCCCACGTCGTTGGTGTTGATGCTCAAGGTAAAATAAATTCCAGCTATTACGGTAGCCCTTATCCTTTACGTGGTTGGCATTTAGGTAGCGGCGATAGGATCGTGAATAAATGGTCGAATAAATTCCGTTCCGATAAAATAGACAGTTATTTTGGTGGCGTAGAAAAAGTAGCAAGCCGTATTGCTGCTTATGACGACAACAGCACAGGCTATCGCCCTGATGATCACAAAACTGATTTGACACTCGCGAGTAAAATGGATCACATTAAAAATATCGGCTTTGTCGCTACAGGTATCATTGAAACAATGGAGGATAGCGATAGTTTCTATTTCGACTGGTTAGGTGGCTTTGCTTCGATCAGCAGTCATGCTTTTGAGCTATCACCTGTGAACCTTCACCTTAATTTATACGACAATAATAAGCAATCCATTGCAATGCAAAATAATGGTATCAACCATCAATGGATCTCAGGTGAATTACCCGCTGGCCGCTATTATATAACATTACAAAGTGCTAAGCGTTATAGTGATTTAGGTGAGTATCGATTGCGCGTAAATGCTGTACCCGGGGACTGGCGTACAGCGAATATAGGCCCAAAACGTTCAATTCACAGTACCACTTATAATAGTGATGCAAAGCAATGGACGTTGAAAACAACGGGTGGTGATATCTGGGGTACGAAAGACAATTTTGTTTTCATTTATAAAAAGTTAGTTGGTGAAGGTCAAATTATCGCTAAAGTAGACAGTAATAACGTATCGCATGCTTGGGCAAAATTTGGCGTAATGATACGTGGCGGTTTATCTGAAAATAGTCAGCAGTTTTCTCAACTATTAACAGGTAGTAACGGCCCTGCTACTTTCTACCGAAGTACGATTGATGGCAGTACATCTCATGTTTCAAGTAGAGAAGCTGCTGCACGATGGATAAAGATAGAACGCATAGAGTCTATCAATAACGGCAGTAAAACAGGTGAGTTTAACCATTTTAAAGCATCGATATCTTTAGATGGTATAAATTGGGACATAGTAAACGAACAAATCATTAACCTTCCCGATGAAGTTTATATTGGTCTTGCACAATCAGCTCTGAATCAAACCTCTATGTTATTCAGCTCTTTTTCTTCGGTTAAGGTCACAGGCAATACGAAACGAATTTCAAATGATAGCCTCAAAGCACCATCGAACTTAACCGTTAATAGTATTGAGTATAACGAGGTAACGCTACAATGGGACGACCTAGCAGAAGCAACAGACTATCTCATAGAACGTTCAGAAGACGGCTTATCTTTTGTCGAAATAGCCAAGCTTTCCGATTCTATTTATACTGATACAAGCGTAGTGGCGGGAACGCCTTACAGCTATCGCGTATCCGCTTTAAACACGCAAGGTCAATCCTCAGCTTCTACGGCATTAAAGGTACAAGTCAGAGCTGAGGGGCCACAAGATATGGTTGCAATTAGCTTTAATGAAAACACCATCGTTTTAGACTGGGGAGAGCCTTTGTCACAGATAGGCTATCAAGTAGAGCGCTCTACAGATGGTGCTAGCTACGATGTAATCGCTGAAAAACATGCTGACTATATAACGAATGTTGCTAAAAATTCACATGCTGAAACACAGAAGTATATTGATAAAGATTTATATTCTGACACGCAATATTATTACAGAATAACGACGCTCGATGCACAAGGTAAAGCAGGTTATTCGGAAGCAAATGCATATACGCATAAAGGTCCAATTTAAATCTAATGGAATGATTTTAAAAATAAATAGTTGAAGGTTATATTATAATGCGGGGGATAAGCTGGGGTTATTTGAACCCTAGCTTATCCAAAAGGAAAAACTAGGGTTAAGCGATTGATATTAAATATCGTTCAACTTAGAAAGGCATTTTCATACCTGGAGGCATTTTCATTCCACCAGTAACGTCAGCCATTTTTGACTTGTTTTCTTCTTCAACACGACGTGCAGCATCATTGATTGCAGCAGCGATAAGATCTTCTAGCATCTCTTTATCGTCTTCCATCAACTCTGGGTCGATTTGTACACGACGTACGTTATGGCTACCAGTCATAGTGATTTTAACCATGCCTGCACCAGATTCACCAACTACTTCCATATTAGCTAGTTCTTCTTGTACTTTAGCCATTTTGTCTTGCATTTGTTGAGCTTGCTTCATTAGCCCGCCCATTCCGCCTTTACCGAACATATTAAACTCTCTTTTATTGACTATCGCGAACAACATCAGTTAATACTAACTGTTTCGCATTGAATATCCATACTATATGGGTATTACTGGAAAAAATTCAAGGTTGATACCGATTGATATCAACACAATAAAAAATTATATCGGCACAATTGAGCTATCATCAACAACAGCGCCGAGACGGTTCATAAAGAACTGAATATACTTATCATCATACAAGTTTTTAGTCGCATTCGCTAAGCGTTGTTGATAAATAATCTCTTCAAGTTGTGCTGGCGTTGATTTATTTGGGTTTTCACCAAAGTTAATCACTAACTCAACAGGCTCAGATAAAACTTGCTCGAGTGCTTCGCTCAATTGCTGACGAGATTTGTCATTTGCAAAATAGCGTTGGTCTGGATTCATGGTCAATGTAACCCGACCAGGTTCTTGCTCCATCACACTGTGCAACGCTAATTGACGAACTCGCCCACCTAAACTCATCTGATTAATGTAACAACACCACGGGTCTGTTTCATCACGTAACTTATTATCGAGTGGCGCAGTAGTCGTTGTTTTACCCGATTTTTGCGGCTGAAAAGAAGGTGATAAATCATTAATATCAACAGGTACCTGACTAAAACGATCCAATTGACGTACAACGGGTTCGCTAAAGTTCTGCTCAGGATAAGGTGCTTGATGATAGTCACCCTGCCCTTGGCTTTGATGCTGATAATCACCTTGGTCTTGATACGAATCAAGCGGCGGTAATTCCTGCCATGCTGGCGCAGACTGCTGTTGTGATGGTGCTTGCTGCTGTTGCATATTTTGACTTGCTGTTGGCGCATTAAAGCGATTCTGGCTAGCTTGTGTATTTTGTCTAACAGGTGCTACCGCTTTTTTCGGCGGTACATACGACGATTGAGCCTGTTCACTCTTCGCCGCTGTCGACTTTTTTGCAGTTGTACCTAAGCGACTACGCAAGAAATTACGCGTTTTTCGACCTTGGTCAACACTGTTTTCAGGTTCTACATTTGGTGCAGCAGCCTGAGGATTAGCTTGAACTGTTTGCTGAGGCGCTATATAGGCTTGTTGTGGAGCAATATTAACCTGCTCTTCGATAATCGGTTCAACATGCCCCATTGCTTGAGCAGCTTGTAATAACTCATCTTGCTCTAGATTTAAATTAGTAACAATCTCATCGCTAGGCTCACTCATTACTTGTGATTGCTGCGGTTCAAACTGAGGCTGAGCTTGTGCTACAACTTGCGCCTGTTCAATCGGAGGCTGCACTTGCGTGACAACTTGCGCCTGTTCAACCGGAGGCTGCACTTGTGTTACAACTTGCGCCTGTTCAACCGGAGGCTGCACTTGTGTTACAACTTGCGCTTGTTCAACCGGAGGCTGTACCTGCACTGCTGGCGCTATCGCAACAGCAGTTGGTGTAATATCGCGCTCAGGTGCTTGTAAACGGCCTTGAGGACGGAAAGCAAGCATACGTAATATCGTCATTTCTAACGCACTACGCGGATCAGGAGCAAGCGGTAACTCTTTACGTCCTGTGAGTGAAATTTGATAATACAGCTGCACATCTTCTGGTGACATAAGGTCACATAGCGCTTTCACCTTATCGGCATGTTCAGTATCAACCACTGATGACGGTAAAATTTGCGCCATTGCAATGCGGTGTAACAAACTTGCTAGCTCAACATGAAGCTGATCAAAATCAGGCCCAAGTGAGCTAACTTCTGCAATCTTCGCCATGCACTTGTTCGCATCACCATTCACTATAAGTTGCAATAATTGCAGCATATGACTGTGGTCTAACGTGCCTAGCATATCAAGTACAGTTTGGTGTAATACTTCACCCGCGCCGTGAGACAAGGCTTGGTCAGTCAAACTTAACGCATCACGCATACTGCCATCAGCCGCTTTCGCGATTGAGTTCAATGCAGACAATTCATACTGACAATGTTCGCGTGATAAAATGTGCACTAACTGCTGAGAAATCTGCTCAGTCGTTAAGCTTTTTAAATGGAACTGTAAGCAACGCGATAAGATTGTAATTGGTAATTTTTGAGGATCTGTTGTTGCCAACAAAAACTTCACATATTCAGGTGGTTCTTCTAATGTTTTTAACAGTGCATTGAAACTGTGTTTAGAAAGCATGTGCACTTCATCGATTAAGTACACTTTAAAGCGACCGCGTGCAGGCTTGTATTGCACATTATCAAGTAATTCACGTGTATCTTCGACTTTAGTACGTGAGGCAGCATCAATCTCGAGTAGATCGACATAAGAGCCTTGATCAATCTCGACACAAGTTGAACATTCACCGCAAGGTTTACTGGTGATCCCTTTCTCACAGTTTAAGCTTTTCGCTAAAATGCGGGCGATTGTTGTTTTACCAACACCGCGGGTACCACTGAGTAAATAAGCATGGTGTAAACGGTCTTGCTCTAGCGCATTAACTAAAGCGGTCAGCACGTGTTGTTGACCAACAACTTGCTGAAAATTATGCGGGCGCCATTTACGCGCTAAAACTTGATAACTCATAACAGTTCAATGATTACTTAATATTGATAAGCACTAACATGCTCGGGGCTGAAAATAGCTGGTGAGTGCCACCAGCTCATCATGATAGTTAAAATAATAGCGAATTATTCGCCGTCAAAATCAACTAATTTGGTAATGTTAACATTAAGATTCTTTAATACAGCTTCACCACCAAGATCGGGTAAAGAAATAACAAATGCAGCATCTTCAACAACACCGCCAAGTTGACGAATAAGTGACACAGTCGCCGCAACAGTACCGCCTGTTGCCAATAAATCATCAACGATAAGTACTTTATCGCCAGCATCTACTGCATCAACGTGAATTTGTAACGTATCAGTACCGTATTCTAACTCGTAGCTTTGTTCAATTGTTTTACGTGGTAATTTATTTGGCTTGCGCACTAAAATAAAACCAAGACCTAATGCTTTAGCTAAGGGGGCACCGAAAATAAAACCACGGGCTTCAGTACCTGCAATTTTAGTGAAACCAGCATCTTTAAAACGCGCAGCAAGTAAGTCGATAGTCGCTGCGAATGCAGGACCATTTTCAACAAGACTTGTTACGTCACGGAAGATGATGCCTTCTTTAGGATAATTTGGAATTGATTTAATGCTGTCTTTAATAAACGCAAGTGTATCTTGGTTCATACTTCAACCTGTTAATTTGATGAGCTAATATGTTAAATAGCCCAAGCAAGTTGGGTATAAAACACGCACTCAATGTATAAAATAAATAATAGGGATAAATTTTATGTAACTGCTTGTTGATATGCAAGCATGTCTTAAGATTAACCGCTATTTGAAGAAATTATTATACGATATATTTGGCAATTATGGTTAATTCTGTTTTAATCGCTCATTTTGCCAACGCAGGACAATAACATGCGCGTAGTTTTAGCCCCAATGGAGGGCGTTGTTGACAATTTGATGCGCGAGTTACTTACAGCGCAAGGCGGTTATGATTTATGCGTAACCGAGTTTATTCGAGTTGTCGAACAGCTATTACCAGAGAAGATTTTTTATCGTTATTGTGCCGAATTAAATCATGGCTGTCGTACCCAAGCAGGTACCCCCGTCCGCATTCAATTGTTAGGGCAACACCCACAATGGATGGCAGAAAATGCCGTTCGTGCAATCGAGTTAGGCTCACATGGCCTTGATATCAACTTTGGCTGTCCAGCAAAGCAAGTAAATAAATCATCTGGTGGTGCCGCTTGTTTACGTGAGCCAGAACTTGTTTATCAAATTGTGAAACAAGTGCGTGAAGCTGTACCTATGGAACATATTGTCAGTGCTAAAATTCGCTTAGGCTGGGAAGACAGTAACCACAAGTTAGAAATTGCCGATGCAGTTCAACAAGCAGGTGCCAATGAGCTGACTGTACACGGTCGAACTAAAGCCGATGGTTATCGTGCCGCAGCGATAAATTGGGAAGCTATTTCAGAAATTAGACAGCACGTTTCAATTCCCGTGATCGCCAATGGTGAGATCTGGAACCATGCCGATGGCCAACGCTGTTTAGCCGTGACCGGTTGCGACGATTTAATGGTTGGCCGAGGGGCGCTAAATTTACCCAATTTAGGTGAAGTGGTTAAATATAACAAGGCTCCTATGCCCTGGGCTGATGTCGTTATTTTATTGCGAAACTACTGCCAATTAGAGATCCGCGGTGATAAAGAGAAATATCTACCGAACAGAATAAAACAATGGTTTAGTTACCTACGTAAGCAGTATCCTGAAGCGGCTGAGTTATTTACCCAATTAAGAGCTCTGCGCCAGTCCGAAGAGGTGATTAAAACACTAAATAACTATCAAGCATAAGTACTTAAGTACACTTGACTCGGTTAAATTGCAATGTTAATAATAGCTTACAACTAGAACTTTTATGCATAATTCAAGGATGAATTACCGTTGCGTATTACCATAAAGAAAGCCCTCATTAGCGGTATAATTCTGCTGCAATTTGTCACCTTGACCACGCTATTAATGTCGAGTTACATCTCTAATCAGCGATCATTTAACTCGCATGCGCATAAGCTAATGATTGATTATACCGATAATATCATTAGTAACTCAAAACGCTTTCTTGATACCGCCGCAGCAGCAACCTTACTCAGTAGTGAATTATTAAGTGCGAATGTATTATCAATCCAACGGCCTGATGATCTTGGTTTATATTTCTTTCAACAGTTAAAGCAATCCCCCCATATTTCAGGCATTTTTTTTGCTGATACCACTGGCAACTTTGTTCATGTACAGCGTGAACAAGGCTTTAAGCAGCCTCTATTTTCACGAAAACTGATTACATTCAATAACGCGACAAACTCGGATAGCACATCAAAATCATCACGGCTTTATACCCATGATAATAACTTCGCACAGCTTTCCGTCAAAGAAATAGAAGCAGAGTCTTATGATCCACGGGATCGTATCTGGTTTAATAAAGCACTCGATAATGATGATTTATCGTGGACAGACCCTTATGTCTTCTTTTCATCACGTAAACCCGGCATTACCAGTTCTATGCCTGTTTATAATAACGAGAATCAATTAATCGGCGTGATCGGTGTTGATGTCTCCTTGGACACGATTTCGTCTTTCTTTGACAATCTTGATCTGGGCGAGAATAGCACTGCCTTTGTAACCAATCGACTCGGTGAAATAATCGCTTATCCAGACCAAAAAATAATTCAAGACACCGCAAATGAAAGTTTACGTTTTCCCCGTATTAACGAAATTAATAACCCTATCGCTTTAACAGCATGGCAAGCGCTTCAAGAAGAAACCCAACTGTTTTCAACTGGTGGTACAGCAACCGCGGTAACATTTAATTTCAATAACAATAAATACCATGGTTTGTTTAAAGAATTTACGCATCACAAATGGCCATGGATCATCGCGATTTATATGCCTGAAAAATTCTTTCTCAGTGACTTAATCGACAATCAAAAATTGAATATTTTATTTGGTTTAGTGATCAGTATTATCGCCTGTTTAACCTCATTCTTTTTTATAAATCACATTACTGATTCACTCCGAAAAATCAAAATGATTGCAGAACATATACGCTGTGGTCAGTTCATCAAAACGAATGTATCTGAATCTACCTTTGTCGAATTACAACAAACACAATATGCCTTTAATAATATGATTGATAGCTTGATTTCATCACGTAAAGAAAATGAACAGTTACATTTAATGTTAGAAAAAACCAATGCTGAAACGATTACTCGTCTTGGACTTGCCGCTGAATATAAGAATGATTCATCATCTAACCACATTCGACGGGTATCACGTTATTGTGAAATCATAGGCTTGAACATGGGCATGCCGAAAGACAAAGCGAAAGAGTTAGGCGCTGCGGCTAAATTACATGATTTAGGTAAAATTGGTATCCCAGAGCAGATCTTATCAAAACCAGCAGCGTTAACGATGCAAGAATGGGTGATGATGAAAACAGCCCCTACCATTGGCGCTAAGATTTTACAGGATGCCGAATCAGCAACCCTGAAAGTTGCTCATGATATTGCACTCACACTACACGAACACTGGGATGGCACAGGTTATCCAAATCAACTGCAATTTCATGATATTCCCCTCGCAGCGCGTATTGTTGCTGTCGTCGACACCTTTGACACCATGATCCACTCTCGCTGTTACAAGAGCGCACTGCCAATTGAAGTCGCTATTCACCAAATAAGAGCGTTATCAGGCAGCAAGTTTGACCCGAGTGTGATCGCTGCGTTTGATCATTGCTTGATGGATATAATGGATATTTACAAACAACTATCACCCAGTGTTGAAGTGTATCAGCTACCGAAACGCTGCTTATAAATCGCATCGTATATCGATAACAGAACAGCTCAGGTTAGACGACTAACTCCCCTGCACCTTTAACTGATTGTTCACTGTTTTCAACCAAGAGTGCCGTTGCTGTACGCTTTAGCGTTTCCCATTCTGCATCGTCAACCCGAATACCATCATACCAAGTATCAAGTTGCGCGCGGTTGAGTGCTGAAGAATTAATATGCCTTGCGTAACCGGCTGAGTGATCAGCAATATCAAAGCTTTTCACTGATAATTGAATAGTCATATCATGTAATTCATGGCCCGCTAGCACGAGGTGGTCAGATAAAAATAGCTCCGGCGACACGCAGCCTTGATTCAAAATATATAGCGTATTTTGTGGCGACGAACCATTATTCCATTGTGCCTTACAGGCGAGTCCTTTAGCCGCTAACTTCACCAGCTCGTTATACGCAAGCCAACGGTTATGACAATTTTTTAATTCAATCGTCAGGTGCTTTTTACCCACCATTTTTTCAACCGCATAATCAATCACAACCGGTAAATGACAAGCTAAACTACAGCCATGTAAATCCACCACTAAACTACCATCATTAGTGATAAAAATATCGGCAGGGCAATCTTTCTCAACCGTTAAAAATTGCGCAGCATTGTTAAAATGTCCAATACCATTCAAACCGACCATCTGTAAACCAGCAACCATATTAGCAATGATATCAGCTTCACCACAGGTACGACGCATACCAAGAAAGGCTTTGTTAACCACTGCTGTTAATTCATTATGTGAAACAATCATGACGCTTCTCCTTCTGCTATCACTTGATTTAATGTTTTACTCGGTAATAATGGGAACAACCACTCTCCATCATGGATCTCATTAAGTAACGGCGCGCCTTGGAAAAAAGTAACGCGTACCCAACGTGCTGAGCGAGGGTCGAACTTAGTAGCACCCAAAACAGCCAATTTACAGCGCAGTAAGTGCATTGGTAGCGAATCTTTGTGCAACACGTTCATCTGAATTTCCCCCATTTGCTTATGCCCAAGCGTCCAAACACGACGCGAAATCGCACGATATTGAGGGTGTACAACTAAAAATTCAGCCAATTGCATATTCGGTTTACATACCAATAATGCGTGATAGAGACGATTAGCTTGGCGACCAATATCAAGTGGTAACTCACGGTCTTCACCGGGTTCTTCACCGCGAACACCTAAACGTGGTTCTTCTTTGTCTTGTGAGCGATACCAGAACCAATAATTGTTTTCTGCTTGCTTAAAATCAGTCTCAATAGCCCAACGATAACTGTTTTTCAATACCGCTAATAAGTCTTCGATACGTTTACCACTTGGTAGATTTAAACTTTCATCACAATTCATTTTGGTTTCATAGCTATCCACCAGTACTGGATAAATTTCCATCAGGCACGACAACAGTATTTCTTGGGTTTCCAAACTATATTTACAGGCATACTCTACTAACTCTGACCACGTTTGACTCTGCAAAAACAACGTTTCTAAATGACTAAGCAGATCATGTAATTCATTTATTGCGCTAGTATTGAGACTATCTTGATTTTCATTGATTGTTATAATTTGATCTAAATGGCAAATAGCTTTGTCTAATAAACATTGTAATGGTGCTAATTTATCTATCGTCACCCCAGTATTTAACACTGCCGTTAGCGCTGATTCACGTGATGATAACCACTTATCAACAACACAAGGGTGGTTGATTAAATAAGGGGCCATGCCTAGCCCTGTCGCGTTACCAATACCCAAATAACGCTGTAATCCGAGGTCTAAACTAACGGCTTTATCGCCTCCTTGTTGATCGGCTAAGTAATGCACCCAATCAAGGCTGAATTCACGCAATATATACACCGCACACATTTGTGCACTGAATGACTGATTAAAATCATCATTCGTTTCCAACCAACCAAAATCAGCAATCCCAAATTTTCCATTACCATAAACGGCTGTTGTACGGAGAATATAACCCACTTCAGCAAGCTCTTTAGCATTCGGCTGCTGCCCTTTAGCAAGGTGTGAGACTAAATGTTCAAACACTCGCACACTTTTATTTGCTCTTGCTAATACCAATACTTTATTTGGATTTCGCCCCGCTTCTTGCAACGGTACGTTTGCACGTAAACAACTCAGTAAATCAACATCAACATCGCCATAAACAAGAGCAAACGTCACATCCCATTTCTCGGCAATGACACGATCATTACGGTCTTCATCAGCAATTTCATCACAAAAAATAACCAAGTGATAAATATGGTTTAAAGTGGTCAGCTTGTAAATTACATGACCAAAACCTTGTGGTGATAACTGCCAATCGTGCTTAGTAACGTGCCACTTTTGTTGGGCCATTTTACGAATTAAAGTTCGCACAAAGCTAATCCGATTTTGATGCATAGCACCAAGTCTTTCTGGCGCCATAACGGTTACAGGATCACGCATATAAGTGTCACCGCAAGTTGAAGGACGAGCATCCATATTATTAACTTCCATTTTAATTATAAGAGTTTTAATAAGGCGGCTTGCTAACCGCCTTGCTTCACATTGTTTTCGTTATTTCAGATCGGCAACCTATTGACCGACCTACCTCCAGACTATAAGCCTTGGTCTTTCGCCATCTGAATCGCGATTTGAGGCGCGTTCCAGAGCGATGGTAATAAGATTAGCGACACTGGTACCGCAGTAATAACAATGAAAGATTGCAGCGCCGATATACCTCCTGAACCCAGAGAAATAAGTACCAACGCGGTTACGCCCATCACGACACCCCAAAACGTACGAATAAATGCATTGGGTTCCTCTTCACCACTAATCACCACACTAATCGTGTAGGTCATCGAGTCACCCGTCGTCACAATGAATATCGTCGTTAGGATAAGAAACAGCACCGATGTCACCATCGGAAATGGTAGTTGCGATGTCACAGCCAGTAGTGCGCCGGGGAGATTAAAACCCTCGAATGCTGAACTGACAGAACCTGGATTTGCAATTTCAAATGCTAGCCCTGAACCACCAACAATCGTGAACCAAAAACAGGTAGTAAGCGGTGCAATAACACTGATTGTTGTCACTAACTGACGAATAGTTCTACCGCGTGAAATACGGGCTATAAAGATTGCCATCATCGGGCCATAACCCAAGAACCAACCCCAAAAGAATACTGTCCACCAACTTAACCAGCCTTCATCACCACGATATGTAGCCATGGGTATTAAATTATCAACCATGCTACCCACGCCTTGGATGTAGCCATTAAAGATAAAGTTAGTTGGACCAAAAATAAGAATGTACGCCATCAATAAACACGCTAAAACAACGTTATAGCGACTTAATATTTGCATGCCTCGATTTAAGCCACTCAATGCTGAAATGGTATATAACGCAATTGCAAATAAGACGATGATAAGCTGCGTAGTAAACCCATCTGGGATCTCAAACAAAACGTTTAATGCGTAGCTCACCTGTAGGCCAAGGAAACCAATCGGACCGATAGTCCCAGCCGCAACAGCAACGATACAACAAGCATCAATCAGAGCACCAGTGTGACCTGTTAGCACGCGTTTACCGAACACAGGGTAAAGTAAAACCCGTGGTTTAAGCGGTAAACCTTTATTATAGTGAAGGTGCATAACCACAATAGACGTTAAGCTGCCTACAATAGCCCAAGCTAGAAAACCCCAATGCATGAAAGATTGCGACAAAGCATTGATCGCCGTTTGTTGAATATTTTCTTGTGCACCATACAAAGGTGGTGGGTTAACAAAATGCGCAATCGGTTCTGCTGCAGCCCAAAACACACCACCACCAGCAAGCAAGGTACAGAAGATAATAGCCATCCAGCGGAAACCATCCATTTCAGGCTTATCAATACCACCTAAAATGACTTTACCAGTACGACCCGCAGCTAAGCCTATGCCGATTAAAAACGTTAATAACAACAATAATTGCCAATAAGGACCAAAGACTTTTACCGCCCATGAGAATCCTGAATTAACAAGACTAGATAATAGTGCTTCATCGTATAACGCCAATAGTACGAATCCAGCAAGAAAGCTGCCGCTGTACCAAAAGGCCGGATTACCAAAACCCAGTTTATTCGCTGTAGACTTATTATCACTTACTGCGCTATTACTTGAAGAGCTTGAAGTATTACTACCTGTACTATCTAAGCTCGCCGCTTTCGCGCTTTTAGTTAAATCTGACATGCTCTGACTCCAGAGGTTTTCTTTGCAATTGCAAAGGTGTGTTTACCCAACTCAATGAGTTAAAATGAGTAGGTGTTCTATATATCTGTTATGACTTACGAAATAGGCTCCAATCCTTGCTTTAAAAAGTTAAACCAATTTTCACCTAATACTTGCCCCGCTTCAGATTCTGAAAATCCGTAGCGCATTAATCCGTTATAAATATTCTCCATGCCTGCGCTGCCGCAGAACCAAGGCAATGAATCAGGCCACCCTGAATTACTTGCCGAACCTTCACCATAATCCATTGCTTTAGACCAACGGCCATTACGCATCCATTCCAATACGGCTTGCGGTTGGTTAAGACACAGATCGCTACCAATCCCTAAGTGATCCACCCCAACCATATCTGCTGTCTTCGCCACCATCTGACAAAAATCATCTAAACTGCATTGACTACCATGAGGTAAATGGAACGGGTATAAACTAAATCCCAACATCCCCCCGCGTTCAGCTAATGACTTAATAACCGTATCTGATTTATTACGTAACGCTTCAAATGCGAATGTCGGATTAGCATGACTGATGCAAATAGGACGTGACGACAAATCAATAGCTTCAAGGGTTGAACGCTCAGCACTGTGCGACATATCAATGATCATCCCAACGCGGTTCATCTCTGCAATCGCTTGTTTACCGAAGCGAGTAATACCTGTGTCGTGTTGCTCATAACAGCCTGTCGCCAATAAGCTTTGGTTGTTATACGTCAGCTGCATAATCAGCAACCCTTGTTGACGCATCACTTCAATCAAGCCAATTTCATCATCAATCGATGAACAGTTTTGCGCACCAAAGAAAATGCCCACTTTGCCTAACGCTTTTGCTTTTTCAATATCCGCGACAGAATGGATCGGCATAATCAGATCCGCATTTTGTTCAAACCGTAGATTCCATTCCGCAAAACGACTTAACGTTTCACGCGCGGTTTCGTGATAAACAATCGTTGCGTGAACAGCCGTGATGCCACTGCTTTTTAATGTTTGGAAATATTCCCTGTCCCAATTGCAGTACTGCAATCCATCAATAACAATCCGTTGGTGATACATACCGATTCCTCATTTGTCATTCATTCAGTGACTATTTAAAGTTAATAAGCACGTTGGTAAGCCGTTTTTACGACGGTATAAAACTCTTTCGCATATTGGCCTTGTTCACGCGGGCCAAAGCTTGACTCTTTACGACCACCAAACGGTACATGGTAATCAGTACCGGCCGTTGGTAAATTAACCATCACACAACCTGTTTGCGCTTGCTGCTTGAACAGCGTACTCGTACGTAGACTTTGAGTGATAATGCCGCTCGTTAAACCAAATCGAGTATCGTTCGTTGTCGCAATCGCTTCATCAAGGTCAGCAACACGGATCACACTCGCCATTGGTGCAAATACTTCTTCTTGGTTTACCGACCAATTATTTTGAGTATTAATGAACAGTGTAGGCGACATATAGAAACCTTCATGTTCTAGATTTAAACGCTCACCACCAAACGCCAGTTCTGCGCCACTTTGACGTGCAGTATCAATCCAATCAAAGTTAGCCTCTAACTGCTTGCCATCAACGACTGGTCCCATAAATACGCCTTCATCCAGAGCATGGCCGACTTTTATTTCACTCATGCGCTTAATCAACGCTTCCACATACGCATCATGAATACCATCCATCACCACAAGACGAGAAGATGCAGTGCATTTTTGTCCTGCCCCCGAGAAAGAACCAGCAATTGTCGCTTCAACAGCAATATTAATATCTGCATCATCAGCAACAATTAATGCGTTTTTACTGCCCATTTCTAGCTGGCAGCGTACAAAATTAGGTGCAGTTGCAGCGGCAATTTTACGACCTGTATCGACAGAACCCGTAAAGCTTACGCCATTAACCTCAGTTGAATTAATTAAAGCATCACCAACTTCTGCGCCACTGCCGAGTACAAGATTGAAAGTACCAGCTGGTAAGCCTTGGCGATGGATGATTTCAGTTAATGCCACCGCACTTGCAGGCGTTAAGTTCGCAGGTTTCCAAATAACGCTATTACCAAAAGCTAAAGCAGGTGCAATCTTCCAAGCAGCGGTTGCCGTAGGAAAATTCCACGGTGAAATAATGGCAATCACGCCCACCGCTTCACGCGTTACTTCAACGGATACACCCGGCCTGACAGAAGCAGCGCTATCGCCTATCTGGCGTAATACCTCAGCAGCGTAATATTGGAAGAATTGACCCGCACGGTAAATTTCACCACGACCTTCTAAAAACGGTTTACCCTCTTCACTTGAGAGTAAACGCCCAAGTTCATCGCAACGTGCAATCAGTTCGTCACCAATGCCTTGTAGTACCGCTTGTTTTTGTTCTAATGGTGTTTTTTCCCATATTGGCTGTGCATGTTTTGCTGCCGAGATAGCCTGTTGTACTTGTGCCGTACTCGCTTGGGCAAAGTCACCCAAACTTTGGCTGATATCAGAAGGATTTATATTGGCAATCGTACTCACACCTGATTGCCATTCTCCGCCAATATACAGTGAGCTTTCTGCTTTCCATTCACCACCAATATGCAGTGGGTGCTGTGTTTGAGTTGTCATACTACTTTCCTTGTTTCGGCTATGCGTTAAATGCGATTGTATTTATTAAATGTATTCATCTTCGTTAGTATAGTTCGGGTTTATACAGTCATTCGTTTTGCTTAATGTCATTTCAGTCGAGATTAATAGCCTGAAGTTATGTACTGACTGCAGCATAAACAACAAGCTCGACTAACATTTCTTCTCGTGCAAGCCCTGCTACAACCATGGCAGCTCGGTTTGGATAAGGAGCATTAAAATATTCGGCATATACCTTATTAACAGTGGCAAGATATTCACGATCCGTGACATAGATTAAGACTTGTAATACAGAGTTCATTGATTCACCCGCACACTCTAAAGTATGGACAAGGTTATCTAGCGTTCGGCGAGTCTGTGATTCAATACCACCACTAACAACAACCCCTGTTTGATCAATCGGAATTTGTGCAGTATATAAAGTGCCATTATTGACAATTGCCCACTCAAGAGGCGCTTTCGATGCAAATAATTCAGTTTTTACAGGGTAGTTTTGAGTTGTCATGTTTACATCCACCTTGTAACGGGTTTGTTTCGATATTGTGAATACTGACATTTGACACATGATAAATCTAACGGTAAATTCTGTTCATTTGATAAGAAAAATCTATCACCCGAAAAAAGTGTGATCACAAAGTAATTTATGGGAAATTAAAGATGAATATTAAAATACAACAATTGACACACTTTATTTTAGTGGTAGAAGAAGGTGGGTTTCGTGCTGCGTCAAGTCGTGCTAACCGCTCTCAAGCCGCACTATCAACGTCAATAAAAGAGCTTGAACGCACGTTAGAACAGCCACTTTTTGAGTCTGGTAATAAATCGACGCTCACGCCTTTTGGTCAAATATGCTTACCTAAAATAAAGAAATTCTTACATATTTACAAAGCGTTAGATAACGATCTTCGCGCGGCAGCCGCTGGTCAACAAGGAAGAGTGAAGATTGCGAGCGTGCCTTCGGTAGCCGCAAAATTGATCCCGAATGTGCTCGGCCGATTTTGTAAGCAATACCCAAATGTAGAAGTGAGTTTGATTGATGATAATGCAGCGGGTGTCGAAGCAAGGCTACTGTCAGGCGAAGTCGATTTAGCGTTAGGTAATTGTGCTAACTTAGATGTTGACGCTGTTAATTTTACCCCACTAATTTCAGATCCAATTGGTGTTGTATGTTTAAAAGATCATCCGATTGCTAGTATGTCGAAGGGGATTAAATGGCGAGAACTACTTGATTATCCGTTTATTAATAATGGTACTTGCCTCTTGCTAGAGCCTACTCCAGCAAGGGCTATCATAGAAAAAGCGCTCTACTCAGTAGAAAATATTACGTCTTTATTCTCTGTATTAAAACTCGGTATTGGTATCACGACGCTGCCTAAGTTAGCATTCCCGGATAATGAATCAGATTTAGTTTGGCTACCACTAATAGACCCATCGATAGAGCGTAAAATTGGTACTTTTCGCCTGACCGATCATACAATTTCACCCCAAGCACACGCTTTTTATGAGTTATGTATCGAGCACCTAATCTGCTCCGATGAGTTTAATCGCTAATTTACATCACTAACAACCATATCTTGCTCTAAAGCATCATCCCACATAAGGCCAAACTCATATAATGCCTGTGAACGACTTTTAAATGTGCGATCATCCATAAACAATATATTTTGAGTAAAGTATTCTCTAATACAAATTAAATAATGACCATCATCATTTTTACCGATGCTAACAGCGCCAAATATATATTCCTGATTGCTGATTAAAACCGTGATGGCATTAACAAACTCTTTTCTATTAATTCCTTTCATAATCGACACCTAAATTCGATAAACGAATGCTGTAATACAGAGTAAATACAACACATTATATAACTAAATATAGGTGTAAAATGGCTTTATCACAGGTTTAATCCCAATAAAAAAACCCTTACTCATAATTCATGACAAATTTATGAGATAAGGGCTACATATCATTAATGTTAATATAGATTAGTCTATTAATTTAATCGTTTAAGGAAAAATGCCTATTCAATAATTAAAACATTACCATCCACAGCAACAATTTTTGCACGAATACCAACATCAATCATATCAATCTTAGCACTATCGCTTAGACGCGCATTCCAGTTAATGCCCGAATGGCGAACCTTACCACCATTAACCGTCACTGATTCGCTGACAGGTACCGTTTGACCGATCATATCGCTGCTGGTATCTTGCACAAACTTATTACCTTGAAACTGCTTTAACGGTTTCCATAATAACAGCGCACTTACCGCAGAGAATAATCCAACCGATAAAACCTCAAATTCCCATCCCTCAATCACTCCAATACTGACCAAGCCCCCAGTGATAAGACAGCCAATGCTAAAAAATAATAGCGGACCACTTAAACCAGTGACACTCAACTCCACAATCAATGCAATCGCACCAATAACATAAAGTAATTGATCATGATTATTCTGTAAGTAATCAATTAATGTATTCATTTCATCAACTCCATTTCTGAGTAATAAACGCCATTACTCAGATAATTTTAGTGCACTTGATACCGCAATCGCTTGAGCGACTGTATTACCAATATTATCACTCGTTTTACCATCAGTTAAAATAACAGAGCCTTCAGCTGCAATCGCTTTATGTGCAGCAATTGCATCCTGTGCAAGCGTTAAACGCACCGCTTGTTGACCTTCACTGGTAATTGCAGCAGCACCGACCACACTCAGTGCTGAAGAATCTGCATCAGCAACTAATCGAATAGCTTCAGCTTTACCTGCGGCTTCTAAAATTTGAGACTCTTTACTCGCTTCTGCAGCCAATACTAACTCTGCTTTTGCCGCTTCTGCATCCAATACCCTTGCCTGCTTTAGGCCTTCAGCTTTCGTGATCGCCGCTGTTTTAACACCTTCAGCGGTTAAAATGACTGAGCGTTTCTCACGTTCTGCAGTCATCTGCTTTTCCATATCTTCTTTAATCGATACAGGCGGTGTGATGTCTTTGATCTCGTAGCGTGTAACCTGAACGCCCCAAGGCTGTGTCGCCTCTGTCATCGCAGCCAAAATGGTTGCATTAATGTTGTCTCGATTTTGAAAACATTGATCAAGTTCCATCGAACCAATCGCATTACGCATTGTTGTCGTCGCAAGTTGTACTACCGCTAATTTATAGTCAGTAATATTATTCGTTGCTGCTGCCGCATCAACCACTTTCATAAATAAGATGCCATCCAACTCAAGTGAAATATTATCTTTCGTGATAGCCAGTTGTGAAGCAACATCTAACGATTGCTCTTTTAGATTACGA
This sequence comes from Moritella sp. 24, assembly GCF_018219155.1. Classification (NCBI taxonomy): domain Bacteria; kingdom Pseudomonadati; phylum Pseudomonadota; class Gammaproteobacteria; order Alteromonadales; family Moritellaceae; genus Moritella; species Moritella sp. 24. The sequence continues at coordinate 2,983,634 of NZ_CP056123.1, forward strand.
TCCGCAGCAACTCTTTGCACAAAAGGAATAATAAAATTAAGTCCAGCCTGTAGCGTGCCGCTATAACGTCCAAAGGTATAAATCACAAAACCTCTGTTTTGTGGCACAAAAAGTATGCTTCTTTGGATCGTGAATAAAACTACAACCGAGATCCAAAGCCATGGTGTTAAAAGTATATCAATTGCAGTATTCATAAATACGTCTCCTTAAATGTTAAAATACGTTTTTAAGTAATGACTTACATCAACTTAAATTAAAAACATCATTCAGAACAGATTAAATGATATTGGCTGTAAGGCGTCAGTTTTTAGTTGATATTCTCGTTACGCTTTGAACATTTGCATCAAAAATGTGATCCGCATCCATAATTTATTTTATATTTTTCACTTCAACTGCTCCGACCTTTAGTGATATATGATTATATTATACATTATAGCGACGTTTCATATTGAGTAGTCAGGGTCAGCGCAGTAGTATAGACACTCTATTTTACTGCACGCCAATGTTTAGGAAATATTATGTCATTTGTACGAGGCTGTTTCGCATTTACACTTTGGTTTATAAATCTCATATTTTGGGCCACCCCCATTACGATTTTAAGCCCTATTAAATTAATACCGATCAAAGTGTTGCAAACATTTTGCTCTTCGTTGTTAGTTTTCTGCGCAAGTAGCTGGATCCGAGTTAATGTGATAATTGAACGCCTTATTCACCCTGTAAATATTCATCTTCACAGCAATAACATCGCGCTTTCTGAAGAGCAATGGTACATGGTACTTGCCAATCATCAGTCTTGGGTTGATATCTTGATCTTACAACGCGTTCTAAACAGAAAGATCCCATTTTTGAAATTCTTCTTAAAAAAAGAACTCATTTTTGTGCCTTTCTTAGGCATTGCTTGGTGGGCATTAGACTTTCCATTTATGCGTCGTTACAGCACTGCACAACTAAAGAAAAACCCGAAATTACGTGGTAAAGATATTGAAGTGACTCGTAAGGCCTGCGCTAAATTCAAATCAAGTCCGGTCAGTGTGATGAACTTTGTTGAAGGCACCCGCTTCACTGCAGAAAAACATAAAAAACAAAAATCGCCGTTTAAGCATCTGTTAAAACCAAAAGCTGGCGGACTCGCATTTGCACTTTCGGCATTAGGCGAACATATTCATAAAATTGTAGATGTCGCGATCTATTATCCAGAGCAGACCCCTACCTTTTGGCAGTATCTGTGTGGCGAAGTCAAAGATGTACATGTGCATATCCGTGTATCAGACATTGATGACAAGATGCGTGGTGATTATCAAAAAGATCGTGCTTTTAAAATTGAATTTCAACAGCACCTCAATCAATTGTGGATTGAAAAAGATGCCATTTTAGAAGATATGGCACAAAGTAAAACTGCAATGCCTGATAACAATACCGTGGCACTAAAAGAAGCCTCTTAAAACCGGTTCGTAAAATATGACGATAATAAAAAACCGCTTTATTGCGGTTTTTTATTATCCAAAATACAGCTGAACTTTATGAATTAAATACCCACAACGACGTTAATTCCCATTATTTATACTTAATAACTCATCACAACACCAACCGTAACATTCCCGTAACATTGCACACCATTAACATTAACCATCAGTTTGGTCATGTTAACTATTAAACAATAAACACAAGGAATGGAAACCATGCTAAAACAATTTAAACAGCGTGTAGCCTCATCAATTATCGTGGCGAGTATAGCGACACTATCATCTGCAGCTTGGGCCGCTGATTTAGACAAAATTCACTTTATTGTACCTGGCGGTGCAGGTGGTGGTTGGGACATGACCGCTCGTGGCACTGGTGATGTACTCATGAAAGCAGATCTCGTTGAAAAAGTATCTTACCAGAATCTATCGGGCGGCGGTGGCGGTAAAGCGATTGCGCATATGATTGAAACGGCTGCACGTCAACAAGACACACTGATGGTTAACTCTACGCCCATCGTAATTCGTTCACTCACTGGTATCTTTCCACAATCATTTCGAGACCTTACCCCAGTCGCAACAACGATTGCTGATTATGGCGCAATTGTAGTGGCTGCTGATTCAAAATATCAAAACTGGCAACAAGTCGTCGCCGCTTTTAAAGAAAACCCACGTAAAGTGAAAATTGCAGGCGGTTCAGCACGCGGTAGTATGGATCACCTTGTTGCTGCATCAGCATTTAAAGGGGAAGGCTTCGATGCGCGTAAAGTACGCTACATTGCCTATGATGCAGGTGGTAAAGCGATGGCGGCCGTATTGTCTGGAGAAACGCCACTACTATCAACAGGGTTAGGTGAAGTACTAGAAATGTCTAAAAGCGGCCAAGTGCGCATTTTGGCCATCACAGCACCAGAACGTTTAGCCGCAGCACCAAATGTACCGACTCTTACCGAAATGGGTAACGACACCGTATTCGCTAACTGGCGCGGGTTCTTTGCATCACCGGGAATCAGTGAAGAAAAAGTCGCAAAATGGAATAAAGCACTAAGTGATATGTATAAAACAGATCAATGGGCAACAGTGCGTGACCGTAATGGCTGGATTGATAATTATAAAGCAGACAAAGACTTCTATGCATTCTTAGAGCAACAAGAACAACAAATGGGTGATCTGATGCGTGAATTAGGTTTCCTTAAATAACCTAATTTATCCCCGTAATACAGCCACAGCACGGCATTACTTTCGCTGTGGCTTTCTTTTTAATTGGAGCATCCCATGCAATCAACCCCTTTATCATTATTAAACCGAGAGCGAGTGAGCGGATTAATATTCCTACTTGTCTGTTTGATTTACGGCTACCAGACCACTCAAATCCAGCTTTTTCCTGGCGATGAATATGAAGCTTTTACAGCACGTACATTACCTTATTTATTAACCGTCGCAGGGGTTGTCATGTCACTGCTACTCATCGTGATGTCGCCCGTAAAACCTTGTCACGAAGACGTTTGCGAGCAGCAAGCTGCAAACGAAAGCCACTTAGATTGGCGCTTACTCATTTCATTTATTATTTTAATGACCGCGTATGGCCTAGGTTTAACTTGGTTAGGATTCGTATTAGCCACCAGCTTGTTTTTATTAGGCGGATTTTGGCTACTTGGCGAGCGCCGCAAAGCAGTCTTATTTGGTGCTTCCTTCCCTTTTGTAACCCTTTTTTGGTTACTTCTGACCAAAGTTCTGGATATTTATCTTGAACCTGGTTATCTATTTTTAAGCTTCTAGGACGATAAAATATGTTAGATGGAATTTTAGCAGGCTTATCCACGGCCATTATGCCGACTAATTTAATGATGGTGATGGTCGGTTGTTTTGTTGGTACCTTCATCGGTATGCTTCCGGGTCTTGGCCCTATTTCAGCAATTGCATTGATGATCCCAATTACCTATGGGCTAGACCCATCATCAGGTATGATCTTAATGGCTGGTGTTTATTATGGTGCTATTTTTGGTGGTTCAACCTCATCAATTCTCATCAATGCGCCCGGTTGTTCATCCACTGTCGTGACCGCATTTGATGGTTACCCAATGGCGAAAAAAGGCCAAGCAGGTAAAGCACTGGCACTTGCAGCTTATGCTTCATTTACTGGCGGTACCCTATCCGCCATTATGCTATTAATCGCTGCACCAGCATTAGCAAAAGTATCATTAAGTTTTCAATCCTCTGATTATTTTGCACTGATGCTGGTTGGTTTGTCTGCCGTCGCGGCTTTTGCCGGTAAAGGTCAGGTATTAAAAGCATGGATGATGACTATTTTAGGTTTAATGCTATCGACAGTCGGTATCGATAAAGGCATTGGTGTTGAACGATTTACCTTTGGTTTAACTGACTTAATGGATGGTTTTAGCTTCTTATTATTAGCGATGGCAACCTTCGCTCTCGGTGAGATTTTATTCAGTATTTTAAAACCAGAGCCTGATACATCCGCAGAAGAAAACAGTGCCCTATCTGACATCGGTAGTATGAAAGTAACAAAAGAAGAAATAAAAGAAGTGGCTCCCGTCGCTGTTCGTTCTTCGTTCCTCGGCTTCTTTGTTGGGGTATTACCGGGCGCAGGTGCCACTATTGCCGCGTTCTTAAGTTATGGTTTAGAGCGTAATCTTGCGCCAAAAGATAAACGCGATGAATTTGGTAAAGGCAGTATCCGTGGTTTAGTCGCGCCGGAAGCTGCTAACAATGCCGCATCAAGTGGTTCATTTGTACCGCTATTAACCTTAGGTATCCCAGGTTCTGGTACAACAGCAATTATGCTAGGCGCCCTGATTTCTTACGGCATCCAGCCCGGTCCACGTTTGTTTGTCGATAATCCAGAAATTTTCTGGTCGGTGATCATCTCGATGTACTTCGGTAATGTTGTTTTGATGGTCTTGAATCTACCGCTAATCCCGTATATTTCTAAGCTATTAGCTGTGCCAAGAACAGTATTACTGCCGATGATTATTTTCTTCTCTATCACCGGTGTGTATCTGGTTTCATTTAATACGGTTGATGTATTTATTATGATCCTAGTAGCGGTGATAGCGATATTCCTGAGGTTAGCAACCTTCCCACTGGCCCCGCTATTACTCGGTTTCATTCTTGGGGGCTTAATGGAAGAAAACTTACGCCGTTCATTAATGATCAGTGATGGTGAGCTTAGTTTCTTATGGGAACGTCCTATCACCTTCACGTTTACCGTCATATCGGCACTTGTACTGGTTGCACCAATACTACTAACAGCATTTAACCGGTATCGTGTTAAAAGAGCGAAGTTAGCGGATAATTGTAACTAACAGGTCCGTGTTACATAAACCAACTGAAATAAAAACAGCGCGTAATGCGCTGTTTTTATTTCATGACAAATATACCTATCGAGATTGCTTTTTATAGGTTCGTTCCGGACGCCCTACGGTGCCATAATTTAAATCAGCAACTAACTCTCCCGTACTAATAAGGTGCTCTAAATAACGCCTTGCAGTCGTACGACTTGCCCCAATTAATGCCCCTGCATTATCAGCAGTAATATCTTCATGTTCTGTAAATAGCCCGCGCACTTTATCTAACGTCACGCCATCAATTCCTTTTGGTAATCGTAATACCTTGGTACTGTTCGTGACGCCTATCGAAATCATGGAATCAACCACACGCTGGTCTAAATCATCGAGGTTACCAAACTGATTTTTTTGCTTCAAATACTTATTTAGTGATTCCTCTAAACGTGCAAATATCACGGGTTTTAATAGGTAATCAACAACTCCCCCTCGCATTGCGGCTTGTAAGGTATCTGCATCGCGATCCGCTGTAATTAAAATCACATCGCATTCATGCTGTTGCTGACGTAAATCACGTAAAATATCGAGTCCGTTACCATCCGGTAAATAAACATCTAATAAGATTAAATCTGGCGTTAATACGTCTAATAATGTTTCAGCTTCACCCTTCGTTGTGGCAATACCAATTACATTCAGTCCATTTATCTTCATTAAATTACGACGATGGATCTCCGCAATTGCCACATCATCTTCAATGATTAGAACCTTAATCTCATTCGCTGATGGCATTGTTTATATCCTTAGTATGCTGTTTTGGTAAATACACCGTCATTCTTGTTCCTTTATTCTCTATACTATCCATCATTAATTGCCCATTGTATCGGCTAATGATTTGATTCACGAGGTGCAGACCCACCCCTCTATTACTGTCAGATTTACTCGATACGCCTTGCTTCATTAACTCTTCTTGCGCGATCCCTTTAGGCAATCCACAGCCATTATCTTCAACTTCAATAATTATTTCATTACCAAAATCAGAAATGCTAACAAGCACCTTTTTAGTGTCTATTTTGGTAATCGCACTCATACAAGCATCAAAACCATTATCAATAAAATTGCCTAATATCGTCACGATGTCCTCACCACGAATATGCTCAGGCAATGCTAATAATTGAGAACCGTCATCAATCTCTAAGATAAGCCCTAATTCTCTCGCTCTTTCACTTTTACCTAATAGCACACCAGCAATAATAGGCTCACGAATAGCGTCACGTAAGAAAGCAATCAAATGCTGGTAACGCTCTGTCTCTTGTCCTATTAACCCCAATACTTCCTCATATTTCCCCATATGAACAAGCCCACTAATGGTATTTAATTTATTACTGTGTTCATGTGTTTGTGAACGGAGTAAATCAGAATATTCTCGTACTTGAGATAACTGTTTCGTCAGCTCTGAAATTTCATCTTTAAGGCGGAAACTTGATACCGCACCAACAACCGAACCATCAACCACCAGCACCTGTCTGTTTGCGATAATCGCCTGTCCTTTAATCATGATCTCAACATTGTATTCACTGACTTTACTGGTCAGAATGTCTGTTAAATTGTTCTCCGGTAATGCTTCAACCATCTTTCGATTCAGGACATCTTCCGCTTTAACCTTAAATATGTCGCAAGCACTGCGATTAATGGATCTTAGATAACCTTCGGCATCAATGCTAACAACACCTTCTTTAATCGTACTCAGTGTGACTTCAAGTTCCATATACAAACGACCAAACTCTTCCGGTTCAAATCCAAATATCGCGTTTTGAAACTTCTTGGCGGTAACGTTAGAAATCAACGCGTTTGCGATAACAACCAGCACCACCATAACCAATAAAAAGAGTAAGAAATGATCTGCTTTACTTTCAATGCTTGTTAATAAATAACCCACAGATACAACACCGATAATATTGCCATCGCTATCTCGCACGGGAGTTTTACCACGTACAGACCGACCTAATGAGCCATCGGCAACCGACACATAAGAGAGCCCCTGCTTTAGCGCTTTATCATTATCATCGCCTTGCATTTGCTGACCGAGTCTTTCGTTAATCGGGTGAGATAAACGAATACCGTCTTTATCGCCAACAACAATAAACGCGGCATTCACCGACGCGCGTAAATATTCGATTTTGTCTCGTATTAGCTCAGGATTTTTCGTATCAATCGCTTTAAGAACACAAGGATTAGAAGACAAGAAGGTCGCAATACCAAGCGCATTGTTACCGCTGTCCTGCTCTTCCCAGTGTTTAAGGTACGCAAAACCAGCGACTGATAAGATCAATAATTTGACGAGTCCAGATAAAGTCATCACGAGTAATAATCGGCGACGAAAGTTCAATTTTTGCCAATTAAATAGGGCATTGTTTTTAATTAATGAAAGCATGTATGCAAAGCCTATCTGGAAAAGAGTGCAATGATAACATTAATCCACGGTGATAACTCAACGTTAGCTAAATTTGAACATAGTGTTAACTAAAATCAAACATGCAACCGGTAACATCACAAATGTTGTTTTAAATAATCTAAAAACACCCTAATTTTAGGTGAGATAAGATCACGTTTTAAATACAGCGCATACGTTGCACTTAACTTCTCATAAGGGCTAAAACAATGCTGTGCTAGCACTTGTACTAAATTGCCATTATTAAGTTCATCATTCACCGCCCAACGCGCAGCTAATACTAATCCTGCATGGTTTAATACAAGTTGCTTTTGGCCGTTAACCGAATTCACGATCAAACTTTCGTTAATCGACAACTTCCGAGGTTTGTCGTCCATTAAGAACCAATCACGCCAGCCACTATAGCCATAACAAATACAGTCGAAGTTAATTAAATCATCCGGTGTTTCTGGCGTTCCATGCTTTGCTAGATATTCCGGTGTAGCGCATAATAAAAAGTCATTATCGACAAGCTTACTGGCAATTAAATTAGAATCAGGTAAGCGCCCACTACGTATTGCAATATCGACATTATCCTCGACTAAGTCTACAACTCTTTCTGTGAGTTCTAATTCAATATTCACATCTGGAAAGGCTTTCATGAACCCTGGCACGAGGGGTAATACGGAAGACTCACCAAAGCCAACCGTCATACTCACTTTCAAGTTACCCTTTGGGCTCTGTTGTAAATCATTCACGGCACGATTTGCTTCATCAAGCTCTGCAACTATGCGTTGAGAATAGTGATAATACGTTGAACCAGCCTCAGTGAGGCCAATATTGCGTGTCGTACGGTTGAGTAATCGGATACCTAATTCAGCTTCTAACGCGGCTAACTGCCTAGATATTGAGGATGGCTGTACATCAAAAACACGGCTTGCAGCAGAGATACTGCCCGTTTCTACAACACAATTAAAATAGTGTAATCGAGTGATCATACTCATTAGCTTATTTACCTACTATGACGATTTGCCTAGCACATAGGCAATGAATTATTCCAGCTGACAATAAAACATTCATGCATAAAAAGCAAAAGTAGACCGATTACTTAAATGATTAATCACCTTTATTACGGCTAGAGTTTGACTTAACCAAGGTTAATTTATTATACGTAATGACGTTAGGGGTCGTGCCTTTTAATTCAATCTCACACACTTTATTCCGACTAATATCTTTCGCGTTATACAAAGCTTTGTCTGCTGTTTTAATAAGCATATGATGATCTAAAGTAAGTTCAGGTATACAGCTACAAGTACCTACGCTAATGGTGACTACATTTTCACAACTCGAATGCAAATGTGGGATAGCTAAATCGAGAACAGCAAGTCGACACGCTTCGGCAACCGAGGTCGCATTATCTGTTCCCGCTAATATAAGCGCAAACTCTTCGCCACCATAACGCGCAACTAAGTCACTTGAACGACGTGACACATTATTCAACGCAACCGCGACTTTTTGTAAACATTCATCGCCCATAACATGACCATAATTGTCGTTATATTGTTTAAAAAAGTCGATATCGATAAGAATAAACGAAAGTCGTGATTTTGTTCTTATTGCCCTTAACCACTCTTTTTCTAATGTTTCATCCAACATTCGGCGATTAGCGATACCTGTTAATTTATCTGAACGAGATAATAATTCTAATTTATTATTCGCTTCAACTAGCTCGTTAGTCTTTTTTGTCACTAGTGACTTAATGACCTCAGTACGCTGAATGCTCATTCTTATATACCATATAATCAATAGCATTAGAGCGAGTCCAATTACAAACACCATTTGAGGTAATACACTTCTTCTTGATTCAATATACGTGGTAGTCGGCTTCGCCATTAAGCACCATTTACGTCCCAAAATAGCAGGCAGGTCTTTGCGATAGGTAAAATTATTATTAATTGCAGCATTTATCCGAGAACGATGGCGGTATAGTATTTCAGGTCCTTTTCTCGACGTTTTATCAACCAGTGTCATTTGCATGCCTATGGCTTTATTGGTTAATGCTGAACTCGTGAAAATGTCCTTAATACAATAAACACCGAGTACAAAACCCAATAGGTTTTTTTGGCGAGCTTCAACCGTCGAACTATCACCGCGATAAACGGGTAGAAAGGCTAAAAACCCTTTGCTTCCATCGCTATCCTGAACAAGTACAATGCTTGAGGTTGCCAACTCCATACCTGTGTCTCGTGATTTTTTTAACGTAACCAAACGATCGTAAGTTGATGCAATATCAAACCCTACTGCTGTCTCATTACCTGCAAGAGGCGCGACAAAAGCAACAGGAAAGTACTCTAGTCGTTCTTTTGCATCGATCATTTCACCTTGTTCGTTGCGTTCTCTGAATTGATAACCAGGGTAATTTTTTTGATTTTTTGTGATAAATGGTTCACGATCAGCATGCTTCACTCTCGGGATCCACTCTAATGCTTTTATATCATCATGGCGGCTTAATATCTGTTTCGCTTCAAGTTGGAATCGAGCATGATCGGGGATGTTATCGCCGTTAAACAAGATTGCTAACGACCGAAGGGTTTCAAAATTGATTGATAGTTCTCTATAAATAGAAGCTGCCCGCTCATCGACATCCTTCTGGAATTCACGATTAATCGTATTTGTTTCTCGTTCATAAAGAAACAGCGCGCTTAAGCTAGATAAAGTCATCGCTACTACTGTCACGCTCACAATCGCAAGCTTTAATCGTAAACTAGAATACATTATCTCTCCATGATGAGTATCTAAGTTATTAACTTTAATAATATTAGTACATAATTTTAGTTCTGAAGATTAAACGCTATCTCGATGCTGCTTACTGTAGATATTAGCAAAAGGCTGCGCCGTCAATCCATGCGCAAAAATACTCATTAAGATGGTCAACGTCACCACCGAATACACAATATCAAAACCACCTATATCACCGACGTTATGCGCGACAATAAGCACATACAAAATAGAAGCGATACCTCGAGGTCCAAACCAAGCGATGAATATCCGGCTAGCGAAATCGAGTTTTGTGCCTATCAGCGAGATCATCACAGGTAACATGCGTAATACAGTTAGGCTTAATAAGGCGTAGATCACCACGTTGACGCTAATATCATGTAATGTCAGCGGTACAAATGCCAACCCAAACAAAAAGAAGCTAATGAGTATAAATAGCTCCCCTTCACTTTCTGCAAATTCTTCAATATGTACTCGCGCTTGCTGACTTGTATTTCCCACATATAGCCCTGCAAAGAACGCCGCGATAAAACCATTACCTAAAAATAATTCTGCAAGATAAAAAGCAAGAATGGCGAGTGCGATAGGAATTAGATTTTGATAGCTTTCTTCGATCCAATGATGCTGAATTGCTTTATTTAACAATTTAGCCCCAAGATAGCCCACTACACCACCGACGATCATGCCAAAGGCGATTTGCTCGGCAACATACCAAACCCAACCATAATTATCCGCTTTAGTCAGACCACTGGTGATCAGGGTTACAACTGTTAATACCACAGGAAAAACAATGCCATCGTTTAAACCACTTTCAACATTGATACTGGAGCGGATCATCTTTGGCACTTTAGGATCTGATACAACCGCTTTACCCAGTGCTGCATCTGTCGGGGTTAACAGCAGCGCTAACAAGAGCATATAAGTCAGCGGTTGCTCTGGAAATAACCATACCGCGACAGCTGTTCCCGCTATAATGGTCAAAGGAAGGCCAATAAAGAGTAATCTTGCAGGGATATGCCACGAACGTCGTAATAACTTAAGATCTAATAATGCCGCATCACTAAACAATACCAACACCAATGCAATTTCGACCAGTACAGTAACAAATTCAGCATCAACCTCAACAGCCGTGATATGTAAACCAAACGGTGAACAAATAAGGCCTAATACGGTAAATACCATCGGACCTGATATATCAAACTGTGCTAATTTCCGAGATATAAAACCATAGAACAACACGATTAAAGCAATAATCAAAATAACAACATGTTCATCCATGATTTTAACGCCTTCTAAATTGAATTAATTTCTTTTACCATCGCAATAACTTGTTGATGTGTTCTTGCATTTAGTTTTGCTGAGCAACAGTAATTTTCGAGTACCGCATGTTTACGTACTAATTCGACAAACTCAATCACACCTATCGACTCGTCTAAATCCACAAACGCCTCAGGTTGCATCTCCGACGTTTTCGTTATTGGCGCTTTAGTTATCGATTTTTGAGTTATTGATAATTTAGCTATTGCTGATTTAGTTATTACTAATTTAGCTATTGATCGTTGACTCGAAAATGAAAATAGCGCGCCACTAGCATCGATTAACCTATCTTCTACTTCATAACTTGATTCGCATAAATCAGGATCACTTTGCCACTCGGCTAACGACTCAATATAAATGAGTTCATCCTCACCCTGATATTTGATCACTGCTGGCCACTTCACCATCTACGACGCCCTAATAACTTGCTCATGTCATACCACTGTAACAGCTTGTCATCGCGATTTCAGTTATCGAATTCAATTACTTAAGCTGACGATACAAGCAATCAACACGATTGTTATCTTTAATCATATTTATGTGCACTAAACCGAGTATAATGCCGCTATCATTTGCTCGCATAATTAATGAATGTGGAAACAGAACAAATAACATTAAAAAATAACTTTCGTGCCACGATGGATACTATTTTAGATAATATCCATGAACATGGTTATGCTGTTATCGAAGATGCTTTTCCTGAGGGTGTGATTGAACGACTACTAACTGATTGCCTTGAAAACCAACCGGATTTTAAAGCAGCAGGTATTGGTCGTCATCAAGATTCGCAGCTAAATGCACAGATTCGTAAAGATAAAACCTTATGGTTAACAGGCGCAAGTCCTGCTCAAGCTGATTTTATGACATTAACGGATGAGCTCAGATTAGAAGTAAACCGTAACTTCTTCTTAGGTTTGTTTGACTATGAATGTCATTACGCGAAATATGAAATCGGTGATTTTTATCAAAAACATCTCGATGCATTTAAAGGCAAATCAAACCGTGTATTTACCACCGTTTGTTACCTAAATACGCCAAAAGCTGGCGGAGAGCTGCTTGTTTACGCACAAGATTCAGATGACGTGATTGCGCGTGTAGCTCCCAAATCAGGTACTTTAGTGGTATTTGAAAGTGAGCGTTTTCCACATGAAGTACTGGCGGCTGAATCAGAACGCTATTCAATTGCGGGCTGGTTTAGAACAAATAATTCAATGGTTGGTAGTGTCGATCCTGCGTCATAATACCAAACCAAAAAAAGGCGAATGATAGCTCTATCATTCGCCTTTTTTATCTACTAAGTCAATCTATTACAAACCCTATCGACAAAGATAGTGATTCATAAAAAGACCGTTCCTAATAATACGTTAGCTTAGCGCTCGCCTTGTACTTCAAAATCATCTGCTGCTAATAACGCGCTGCCATCTGCTTGAATACGCCATTGCTCGTGATGAACTTCACCGAATGCTTTATTCATCGTCCATTTTGCTGTTAATACATAGCTGTCATCATTCATTGCTACCCATTTAATATCAGTATAATCAACGTCATTAAAACCTTGGTCAATAATACCTTGCCAGAATGTTTGAATTTCTTCACGGCCGGTAAATGTACCAAACGGACGTGCGTGCATAACTGTGCCTTCTTCATATTGCGCTGCACAACCTGCTGCATCTTGATTATTAAAGGCTGTCTGCCATGCTGAGATTGCTGTTTTACATGCTGATAAGATTTGATCTTGTGTCATTGTGGTTTCTCCTATGAAGTGTATGGCTGTTACTTTAGCGCCATAATTAACAAATAAAAACAGACTAATCAGAAATCACTGTTAAGATAAACAGAACAATAAATAGAACAGTAATAAAATAAATAGAACAACAAAATCAATAGCACCATAAGGCAATAACAGGATCTAGCAATCATGAGTAAACTTAAACAAATGACGGTATTCATGTATGTCGTCAAACTCGGTTCGATAACCAAAGCGGCAGAGAAGCTCGACGTCTCTAAATCAGTTGTCAGCCAGCACTTAAAGCAGCTAGAGTCTGAGCTTGCCGTCACTTTACTCAAACGCACGACACGTAAACAAAGCCTCACAACCGCAGGTGAGCACTTCTATCAACAGTGTTGCACTATGCACGAGTTAGCAGAACAAGCATGGCAAGATGCTCAGCAATTACAAGTATCCCCACAGGGGTTAATCAAGATCACTGCACCCCATGCGTTGATGGACCATTTAGTTTTACCCGCTCTGCACGAAGTATTTCATGCTTATCCAGACGTTGAACTCGAGCTGATTAGTCATGATGGGCGTTCTGATTTAATGCAAGAAGGCATTGATATTGCGATACGGGTTGGCGAGTCTAAGATAAGCAATCTAAAACAAAAACGGATTGGTGATTTTAGGGATGTGCTTTGTGGTTCGTTGCAAACCGTTAAAGCTTGTGAGCGTGATATCGAAATATTAAAAATGGATAATATCAGGTACGTCGCTAATCACTGGCAAGAAAAGTCGATTCATCATACTTTTACCCATAAGAAAGGTAGCCTTAATAAGGCCTGTACACAGAGTTGTGAATTGAGCTTTAAAACTCATCATAAAGCCAACACCCTTCCCACTTGTCTTAGCATGTTAGAACAAGGTTTTGGTGTTGGTATTATTCCGGATTTTATATTTGCTAAGCATACCCACGCGTTAACCGAGCTATTACCAGACTATCAACTCAACAAGGTCAATGTCTATGCATTGCACTCTTATCAAGCTGCAGTACCAATTGGCGTGACGATGGCGATAGCGGCCATTGCTAAACGACTTGGGTAATACACACTATGTATGCCTAGTCGCTAGATTTAGCTTTTTGGCGGAGTTCCGTTACAACTTCGCCACCGATACCCCAGTTATCGGTATTCACTTCATCGATAACAACTACAGTGGTTTTCGGATTCTTCCCTAATACATCCACCAGCAATTGAGTAGCACCAGCGATCAACTGCGCTTTTTGCTCTTTCGTCACTTGCTCATCTGTGATTTTAATATTGATATACGGCATAATTTAAATCTCCTGCATTCCTTTACAAATTAATACCTTACCTGAGATTATTTGATTATGCTATTAGGATTCTGGTTTTTTAGGGATTTAGCTTAGTGCTATTCTTCTAAGTCATTACTGGACATTAACGGTGAAAAGCACGTCACTATAATTAACAGAGCCAACTGCCTTAGTTCCGCTTAAGATGATTAAATCAGGCCAGATTATCAGGAATGATTTGTGAGTTCCCGATCTTATCACATTAAAAATCTGATTCATCTACACGTTCAACAATCGTTGCTGCAGAGCCCGCTGCAGCGCTTAAAGGCGTAATCAGCGCTGGATGTATGCCCTCTGGCAATTGTACTTCCACCTTGCGCTTAGCAAACTCAATATTATTTTCAGCAAAGATTTGCTGTACCCGCAGATAGACTTGTTTTCTAATCATAAATTGACAGCCAGGTTTACAGGTAAACTTTCCTCGTATTAACATGCCGACTTCATCTACTGATTGTACGCCTTGGCTTTTGAAGGGTTCAATAAAATCTTTACCTAGTTCAGGGTGTGCTAAAAGCTCTTTCCCTAGTACTTTGAATAACTTTTTAACTTTATTTATGTCTGTATGGTGAGGAACAAGAAAAGGTAATTTCATAATAATCCAATCACGGCTGTGATTGGTTAAACTTGGAATCTCTCCGTAAGGAATCGTGTGCAGTGCGCCAAGGTGATGTCTTAATCTCAATGAGCGCAATGCGATTTTTTCAACCGTCCCTTTAGTGCTCCCAATAACCACATACTCCCCCATTCTGAAGGCATCATCAATCAGGAAAAACACACCGGATACTATATCTTTGACTAAGGTCTGAGCGCCAAAACCGATGGCTAAACCTAACACACCAGCACTTGCTAGTAGTGCGGTCGTGTTAACTCCCAACGTGGATAGGGCGCTAAATACAGCTAAAACAAAAATGAAAAATGCCATTGTATTTTTAATAAGAGGCAGCAAGGTTGCAGTTCGAGATAATCCCTGCCCTCCCTCTGAATCCATTGTATCCTCATTTCCATCTGGTAGTTCTTGCGCTAATTTACGCTGAATATAGATATTAACGATTTCCCAACAAATCAAGCCAAACAGTAAGAAGGTAGCCGCCTCGATAACCCTAATGATCGTTGTCGCAATAAGGCCTTGAGAACTAATACTTAAATAATTTATCCCCCATAGCAGAGATAATATAAACACAATACTCATAAAAGTAACAATTCTTGATATACGTAAAATACTTATTTTTAACGACAAGTTGAGTTCATGCTGAGTATTTGATTGGTCAATATCAATAGGATTACGGCTATCCACGAGTGTTATAAGTACAATATCAAAAAAGGGCACTGCTAATATAACTAGCATAGTAAAAGTCGCCGCGTAGACGATATCATCATCAAAGCCCACATTAGCCATCACTATTTCTAAGGTGAACCAGACCAATACAATGCAAGTGATTACTAATGCTGGCCAGATATTAGCGAATAAAGTCCGTTGTTTACTATTTTGAATATCATGGTGTAATAGCATTTTTTTGATGCCTTCTCTGCTGAGATAGACGGTAATAATCATGGCGAGATAAGAAGCAACATTTGTCCAAAAACCTAATTTATATAGCTCTTGTGGTATTCCGAGATCTTCAAACAACTCTATAAATACACCTAAGGCAGAAAGTAAACTCACTAAAACTAACCGATTAAGTAAATTTCGAGCTAAAGTGTCATTTAGGTTGAACAAACGCAAATCTGAATGCTTAGGTGCGAAAAAGAATGCACAACCAATATAAGTTAAACGGGCAATCATTATGTAGTCTAACAAGGCGCCTGCAGTTAAAAGCATACTATGCTGGGTAAATATATAAGGCAGCACTAATTTACAAGTACCATAAAAAACAGCTATACCAACTAATCTAGAAAACGTAATTTTTCCTAATGATAATAAGCGGCTGACTTTTAATGTATTATCATTATATTTAGTTTTTGCTTTATACTGTTGGAAAAGCTTCTGGAATATAATTTCGATAACAAAGGCAACACATAATAATATGATAAGTTGCAAAAAAGAGTAGAGCAGCTGCTGAGGTTGTTTAAAATCTTGAATAAATACCGCAGTTAAATCATCAATAGCCTTATCTATATTTACGATCTTGCTTAAGGCATCTTCAAAAGCAAAAAGCGTATTTCCCAAACTCGCATTTATAACAGTCAACACCGTCATGTTACTTGATTCATTTGCCTTCTTAAGCTGATTATTATTCAGCTCTTCGCGCAATAGCACTCTCGCTTGTGTGTCAGATAACATTGACATCTGTTGATCGACAGACTTACTAATAGAAGGCGATTCACTCGCCGTTGATTGGCTCATGTTTTCAGCCGACACTAATGTTGAGCAACATACAAAAAAGCAAACAATGAAGTATCTAATAGAATTGAAATAGCTAAGTTCGAAAAACGATAGTTTCATAATACAGTACCAGTGTTTAATATAATTTAAGACGCGAGTTATAAAATGGAAATGAATGATCAAGCCACCGCAGATGGTGTTTCTATCTCCATAATATCATCGATGCTGATTTCCACTTTTATTCCTCGTGATTGATTTGTTCATGTTCTTAAATAGCCTGCTAAGTTTAACATGTTACCTATATTTAAATTCAGTCCACCACACACTACCCACGATTAAAATACTGCGTATTCGCAAACCAAACACCGATACTCACCGCCGCCATAGCTACAAGCAGACTTAACTTAACCGGTTCATCAAACACAAATAACGCACTGATACCGGCAATCACAGGGACCATCGCCATCATAGTGCCCATGTTCGCAGCGCCAATAATTTGCACCGCGCGCACGTACAACAGCATTTGTACTATTGTTGCCATGAAACCCTGATAAAAGCCTTGTAATAACATATCGCGCCACAATCCTGCATTAATCAACTCCAAACTGATGTTACTCGGTAACCAAAGCAAGTAAATCGGCATGTAAATACTGCACGTAATCATCGCGAGGCTTGCCGTTGCCTGCCACGGTGTAACTTGCCAGCGGCTTAATAGCACCGAAAATATCCCCCAACAAAACGCAGCACCAGTCAGGCTTAAATGGCCAATGGATAATGAACCTTGCGCGAGGAATTCTTGTAAAAATAACACCGTAATACCAGATGTGATGATGCCTACGCCAAGCCACTTACTCCACGGGTGACGTTGTTTATTTATCACCACAGATAAAACAATAATCATCACAGGGATCAAGCCAGGTAACAATACTGCGGACTGTGAACCCGGCGTTGTTTCAAATCCTTGAAAGGCGAATAACGCATAACCTAAGCCGCCAAATAAGCTGCAAATAATGAACTTGGGTTGCCATAAACGAAATCGGAATTTAAACCACCAGAGAGGTAATACCAAAGCGGCACATGTTACATAACGAATAGCAATCACATCATAAGATAGTAGCGGGCTGATCCCTCCCATCCTTGATACTAAAATAAACCCTGACCAGATCAGCACTGCACCAAATGCAGCCAAATATCCCTGTCGTGTTGAATTATCCATAATCTGTCCCTAATTAAGTTTATGTGCAGTAGTATAAAAGCAACATGCTTATATTAATATTAAATTTCAGCTGTTTATAAGCATCCGACCAGAAACTTAAACAATGATAAATTATTTTATTGCTTTATACTGCGATGAAAATTCTGTGTTTACCGACTTCAACAAGGACAATCAATGAGCCTGCTGCTTATCTCATTACTTATTATTATCTTCTTATTACTCCGTTTCTTTAACTTTAATCGCGCTAAGTCAGTTGTATTATACGGTACTGTTTTACTCATACTGCTTATCAGCACAGATGTTATCCCTAAATATTTACTGGATAAATTACAGCAAGACTATGCGCAAAAACCAACAATACAATGGCAAGATAATAACGCCATTATTATGCTTGGTGCAGGTTTAGAAAAAGTCGGAGACAATATTAATGCGATTATCGAACCACCTTTTCATGCATTTGGACGTATCCACGAAGCCGCTAAACTTTACAACGAATGTATTGGCGTAGCACAACAATGTAAGATTATTGTCAGTGGTGGCGATACCCATAAACGAGGGACAACAGAAGCCGCCGTTTATAAAAAACGCTTAACTGAGATTGGCATTAGCTCTGCTGATATTATTACCGAACCCAACAGCCTTAATACATGGCAAAATGCCCAATTCACCAGTGAGATATTGAGAGAAGGTAATTTCGATAATAGCGTACTGGTATCGTCAGGATTACACATAAAGCGTAGCCAGCTGTATTTTGAACACTTTGGCGTGCGTGCTACACCAATCAGAGCTGACTACATGTCTGCTCAAGTAGCATGGATACCATTAGGTTATAACTTTGCGTTGACTGATTTTGCCCTGCACGAATGGATTGGTTTTATTCGATATGATATTTACAACATGCTAGGTGCGAACCAAGCTCGAGTTAAAGCTGGCGATGCATAACTAAAGAAAAAGGCACTCGTATCCATTTACAATACGCGTGCCTTATTACTGTATTTACAACCCTTGATTAACGGTCATTCATATTACTTATCAACAACACCAGTTGCTGGAATTTTAAGTTCAGTCCACACATGGTGTGCGAAACCAGAGCCCGCTTCTTGATACATGTTATAAACAGGGTTAACACCAAGCGCTCTCAATTCATCTTCATCACTCTTAAAGTGAGCCAGTGCCGCCACCTGAAAACTACAACGATCCATTTTATGTAACTGCTCTGCGGCATAATGATTACCATGATGATCTGGCATCGCTAATAATACCAATTTAATGTTATCAGTCATTTCTAACTTATTCCAAAAATCAGTATCTAACGCATCGGCCGTAATCACTCGTCTACCCGATTCACAATGAGCTAAGGTTTTTTGATTGTTGTAATCAAGCCCTAATACTTTGTCACCGTATTGGGTTTTCAATTCATCGTAGGCACCCATACCAATACGACCCATACCCATCACCAATATTTCAGCATCACCAAGGGAAACAGGGCGATCATCAATATGTAAATCAGAGGCTTGAAAACGTGCTAACTTGTCCGTAAAACGATTATAGATAGCATCCGCATACTTATTCAGTAATGATGCGATAACAAAACTGAGCGACACAGCCAACGCTGTAATAATCAGCCAATCTTGAGATAACCAGCCTTTATAAGTCGCAAGTGCCGCAACAATCAAACCAAACTCGCTGTAGTTTGCCAATGAAAACGCTGCAAATAATGAAGTACGAGAACGTAATTTAAACTTAACTAACGTGAAGAAGTACAAAGCAATTTTGCCGAATAAGAATACAGCTAAAATACCCGCAACTAATAAGTGATCAACCGTTGGTAATCCACCTAAACCAATACTGAGGAAGAAACAAACCAACAGCATCTCTTTCATATTAAACAGTGCCCTCGCCATCTGCTTCGCACTCCCATGACCAGCTAACAACATGCCAGCAATCAAGGCACCAAGGTCAGCTTTCATCCCTACCGATTCAAATAGGCCAGCCCCCAATACTAATGCAAGGAAGAATCCGTATAAGACCAGTAACTCACCATGACCAACTCTATCGAGTAACTTAAACAACAGTGGACGAATCAAAGGTAGCGCTAACAATATCACCGCAAAAAGAGACGGGATTTTACCCACTGATACCGTTAAGAAAACGACAGCAAAGATGTCTTGCATGATCAAGATACCAATCGCGATACGCCCGTATAACGAGTTTGTCTCACTCTTTTCTTCTAAAATTTTAACCGCAAATACCGTGCTTGAAAAACTCAGCGCAAACGCAACCAGTACGAGCGAAAACGTATCTAAGTTAATGAAGAAGGTGAGCCCGACTTGTTTTAAGATGAACAAACAAACCGCATAAAAAGCGATACTACCAAAGATATGAATACTTGCCCCACCCCACACTTCCGCTTTAAATAAGGTGCGAATATCGAGCTTTAAACCAATAGAGAACAATAACAGTGTGACGCCAAGATCAGCAAAAGTTTGTAATCCTTCAGTCGCTTCAAAACCAAAAAAGTTAAGCGCAAAGCCTGCTAACAAAAAGCCAACCATGGGCGGTAAACCCGTTAGATTAACAACCATACCAAAGCTAAATGCTGTGGCGATAAAAAGTAAAAGAGTCGTATCCATGAACGGTGGCCTATATGAAGTGAACGAGCGACTGAGAATAATCAAAATAAAGTATTTGTCATGATCAAGGCAATAACAATTTTCTTGAACTAAAACATTAAATTAGTTTGTTAATTTTAAGATAATTAATGGAATAGAACAATCTGTTTATACTACTTAGGTATTAAATTTATATTACATATAACAATTATTCATATCCAAGCGGTTAATACAATATAACAAATATCGAATATAACATTTGACGCATATAATATTTTGAACATATACTGAATATAACAAAAATCGTATGTGAGTGACACAATATGAAACCGACACAACTTTTTAAAATTCTTTCTGACGAAACTCGACTAAGAATATTGATGCTAATTGATATTGAAAAAGAACTTTGCGTATGTGAATTAATTTCAGCCATCAGTGCAAGTCAGCCGAGTATTTCACGTAATTTAGCACAACTCCGTAAATCAGGCTTACTCGTTGATAGAAAATACAAACAATGGGTATTTTATGCCATCAATCCAACATTGCCAGCATGGCAAAAAGCAATTCTAGATCTGAGTTCGCAACAAAATAACAGTTTAATCACTGCGGACATACAGCGACTTAACGATACGGGTAGCCGCCCAGAACGAAAACAACACTGCGAGTAGATGATCATGGGTATATTTGAACGGTATTTATCAGTTTGGGTCGCGCTTGCGATTACCGCTGGGGTTATTTTAGGGGTTTGGCAACCAGATGTATTCCAGCTTATTGCTGGTTTAGAAATTGCGCACGTTAATTTAGTTGTCGCTATCTTTATCTGGATCATGATTTACCCAATGATGGTGCAAATCGACTTTTCTGCGATTAAAGATGTAGGTAAAAATCCAAAAGGGTTATTCCTCACTGTATTCATTAACTGGATCATCAAACCCTTTACCATGGCTGCTTTTGCTTGGCTATTCTTTAAAGTATTTTTTGCTGAAATGGTTGATCCTAGTTCTGCTCAAGAATACATTGCCGGAATGATCTTACTGGGTGTCGCGCCTTGTACCGCGATGGTATTTGTATGGTCACAACTGACAAAAGGCGATGCTAACTACACCTTAGTACAAGTATCCGTGAACGATATCATCATGGTCTTTGCATTTGCACCTATCGCAGCATTTTTATTAGAAGTAAGTGATATCAATGTGCCTTGGGAAACCTTGCTACTCTCTGTTGTACTCTATGTCGTTCTGCCATTAATAGCAGGTATCCTCACACGTAAAAGATTAAATAAATCAGATGACAAAGAAGCGATTCAACATACCCTGGCGAAGTTAAAACCTTGGTCTATCTTAGGCTTGCTAGCAACGGTAGTTTTACTCTTTGGCTTCCAAGCGAATACCTTGATTAATGATCCAAAGACCATTGTGCTTATTGCCATCCCCCTTGCCTTGCAGACCTACATGATCTTCGCAATCACATTTTTCGCTGCAAAACGCCTTAAGTTGCCACATAACATCGCAGGTCCTGCATGTTTAATTGGTACTTCGAACTTCTTTGAACTCGCGGTCGCAGTCGCTATCTCGTTATTTGGTCTACATTCTGGCGCAGCACTGGCGACAGTGGTTGGTGTACTTGTCGAAGTACCCATTATGCTATCGCTCGTTGCTATAATTAACCGTAGCCAAAATTCATTTGACTATTCAAAAGCTTAGACACTAAACTTAGTCATAATATATTAATGAAAATCACATATAATTAAATCTGTCTCATGGAGAGTAAAATGACAATAAAAATAGGCATTAACGGTTTCGGTCGTATGGGGCGTTTAGCGATGCGCGCAGCGTTCAATTGGGATGATATCGAAATTGTACAAATCAATGATCCAGCGGGTAACGCGGAAACACTGGCTCATTTACTTAATTTTGATTCCATCCATGGACGCTGGGAACATCAAGCAGACTTCCTTGGTGATCGTATGATTATTAACGATCATTTTATTCCTTGCACACGTAATACAGCCGTTGCTGATACAGATTGGTCTGGCTGTGATGTGGTGCTTGAAGCATCTGGTAAAATTAAAACCTCTTCACTGCTACAAGCTTACCTAGATCAAGGCGTTAAACGCGTTGTTGTGACTGCACCCGTCAAAGAAGAAGGTGTATTGAACATAGTCATGGGTGTTAATGATAGCTTATACAACAAAGACCTACACCCGATTGTGACTGCTGCATCTTGTACGACTAACTGCCTCGCACCTGTCGTTAAAGTATTAAAAGAAAAGTTGGGTATTAAACATGGCTCAATGACGACAATCCACAACATTACCAATACCCAAACTATTCTTGATGCACCACATCAAGATTTACGTCGAGCACGTGCTTGTGGTACCTCACTCATTCCAACGACGACAGGTTCTGCAACAGCAATCACAAATATTTTCCCAGAACTAACAGGTAAGTTAAACGGCCATGCTATCCGAGTACCGTTAGCGAATGCGTCACTGACTGATTGCGTGTTTGAAGTCGAGCGTGAAACAACTGCAGAAGAAGTGAATAGTTACTTCAAACAAGCAGCAGGAAACGAACTGAAAGACATCCTTGGTTACGAAGAGCGTCCTTTAGTATCAATTGACTATAAAACGGACCCACGTTCTAGCATCATTGATGCCTTGTCAACGATGGTAGTCAATGGCACGCAAGTAAAAGTATACGCTTGGTATGATAATGAGTGGGGTTATGCAAACCGTGCAGCGGAATTAGCTCGAATGGTGGGTCGCTCAGACAAATGATGAAAACATTAGCGGGGATCTCGCCACAAATAAAACAATATTTAATGATTACCGGTAACTATTGGGCTTTTACCTTAACTGACGGCGCATTGCGTATGTTAGTGGTACTGTATTTCCACCAGCTAGGCTACAGCCCCTTTAATATCGCCATGTTATTTTTGTTTTATGAAGTATTTGGTGTCATCACCAATTTGCTTGGAGGCTGGCTAGGCGCACGCCTCGGGTTAAACAAAACCATGAATATTGGTTTAGCGATGCAAATTATTGCATTGCTGATGTTAACCGTTCCCGCTGATAGCCTCACTGTTATTTATGTCATGTTAGCGCAAGCCTTATCGGGTATTGCCAAAGATCTGAATAAGATGAGTGCCAAAAGTGCGATTAAATTACTCGTTCCAAAAGACAGTAATGATAACAGTAACAAATTATATCAATGGGTTGCAGTATTAACAGGCTCTAAGAATGCACTCAAAGGGGTGGGATTTTTCTTAGGCGGTGTCTTGCTAACAACATTCGGCTTTAAAGTGGCAATTCAACTCATGGCCGTAATGCTATTTCTCGTTTGGCTGGGCAGTTTAATCGGCTTAAAAACGGAACTGGGTAAAGCGAAAAGCAAACCTAAGTTTACCGAAATATTCTCTAAAAGTAGCGCAATAAACCGGTTATCAGCAGCACGGTTATTTCTATTTGGTGCCCGTGATGTTTGGTTTGTTGTAGCGCTACCGGTTTTCTTAGCAACCACATTTAACTGGGATCATTGGTGGGTTGGTGGGTTCATGGCAAGTTGGGTCATTGGTTATGGTTTCGTACAATCAATCGCCCCACGCTTCACAGGACAATCTCCATCGCCAAGATCAGCAGGTCTATGGGCTGGATACTTAGCCGTGACCCCCGTATTAATTGCGATCGCATTACATTATCAATTTTATGTGCAATTTTCGATTATTGTTGGTTTACTGATCTTTGGTGGTTTGTTTGCCATTAATTCATCGTTACACAGCTATTTAATTGTTAACTTTGCCAGTAGCGATGGTGTGTCCATGGATGTTGGTTTTTATTACATGGCAAACGCAATGGGACGACTTATTGGTACAGTGTTATCAGGTTGGGTGTATCAGCTATATGGATTAGAGATGTGTTTATGGATATCAGCGCTATTTATCGCGGCTTCTGCGGTTATTGCATTAAGGCTAAAGGAAACAGCTGAATAATAAATAATAAGGTTACAGTATTCGTACTGTAACCTTCAAAAAATACTATGCGGCAGCGCCATGCACGACTTGAAAATGCTCTAATACCAATACCATATTTTCATCAGCTTCGATGTCAGCAGCAACACATTCGTTTGAAAAGAAGTCCCAATGTGCCGCACGCCACCAGTCAAGAGTACGATCGCCCTCTCCTTCTGAACACGCAAACTCAGCCGTCACATCCGAATATTTACATTCACTCACTGCGGTAATCTCAACGATTGATTGCGGTTCACCGTCCCAATTCGTTACCACTAATAAATGCCCTTCTGTTGGCATCATTTCTTCGCCAGAGTCATACCAATGCTTCATACTCGACGTGGCCGTTTTGATACCCTGACTCACGAGATCGGCACACAAATTAGCATTGATTTCATCACCACAAAAATAGTCAGCACTAAATGACGTATAACGTTTACGTTCAGAATCAGTTAATGTATCTAAATAGTTATTGAGATAATCTTGCGTTTTTTGTTCCATACCGATCCCGTTATACATTCATAATTTTCTTTATTATCAAGTACTTTATATGTCGTTAGTGTCAACATCATACTCATTAATCACCCATCGAGTGTATTGAACTTTATAACTCTAAACAAGTACATAGATCAAAATTAATAGAATTTTATTCTTCAAGCCAAAAACTGGCTTTACAAAGTATCGCTAACACATTCACGTAAATACCAAATCATAGACTCTCACCATTTTAAATAATAAACCTAATTGTTTATTCTAAAATATAACTCTATCTTCATTGTTATCCCCTTACACTTGAGTTAAGAATATGTTTATCGATTTTGGATTGAAAAGTTTAGTTCATACAAGTAGATATTTACGCCTTGGTAATACAATCCATTTACCAGAATCATTATCAGCTGTCACTACCATCAATCGAGAAGAAGAAGTCGATCCGACAACCGTAGGAATGACTCAAGATGGCGTTGATGAAATCTGGCAATCGATTGAAGAAATTTATAAAACAGCGACACACCCCGCTATCTCGCTTTGTTTTCGCCGTCAGGGCAAGATTATTCTAAGCCGTTCAATTGGCTATGCGACCGGGCATAAGCCAAATAATAAAGCAGAAATAAATGCACGACTTATGCAGCCTGAAACGCCTATTTGTTATTTTTCAGGGTCTAAAGCTGTTACCGCCTTTCTCATTCATTTATTAAATGAAGACAAGCTTATCGATTTACACGATCCAGTTAGTTTTCATCTACCTGAGTTTGGTCAGAACGGTAAAGAAGATATCAGTATTCATCAGGTACTATCACACCGCAGTGGTATATCTGTCATGCCTAAAACCTTGGATATGAGTGCAATCGCAGACAAAGATGAAATTTGGCGACAGCTATGTGCCAAAAAAGTACCTGCGACGCAAACAGGTAGCCTTGCCTATCATGCCCTCAGTGGCGGGTATGTTTTAGAACGTATCATTAATAAAGTAACGGGCTTGAGCATACAAGAATTTCTTGATGTCAGAGTTCGCCAACCGATGAACATGAAATACTTTAGTTATGGATTAAATGAGACTCAAGCTGCTGACTTAGCAGATAACTATGCGACGGGTATAAAAGCGATGTACCCTGTTTCATACTTTATCAAACGCGCATTGGGTGATTCATTTGAACGTGTTGCTGAAGTCAGTAATACCCCCATATTTCAACAAGCCGTTATACCGTCAGCAAACTTGATGGGTACCGCAGAAGAAATGGGGCGTTTCTATCAAATGTTACTGAATAATGGCGTCTGGGAAGGTAAACAAATCTGCCAGCCAATGACAATAAGACGCATGATTCGTGAATATGGTTCATTAGAGTTTGATCGCACCTTAATGATCCCAATGCGTTATAGTGCGGGACTCATGCTAGGCGCGAATCCGGTAGGAATATGGGGCAGAAATAGTGGCCAGGCATTTGGTCATCTTGGCTTAATTAATAAATTGCTGTGGGCTGATCCAGACCGTGATATTTCGGTATCATTACTCAATACTGGTTTACCCCTTGTGGCAAATAATATCCCGTCTCTGGTCAACTTCATGGCGAGTATTAATAAACACTGCTCACGTTAAATAAGCAGTGTGCATTGGGTTGTCGAATTACATCGCTAATTCGGCAATTCTATCACTTGCCCAACTTTCAAACTTCCAATTTTTAATAAACGCACAGTGCCCGCCTTTCACTTGTAAATCAATACTCAACCACTTAGATTGGTGTAAATCATTAAGGTGTCCAGGTGGAATCATGGGGTCATCTTCAGAGGTAATAATCGTTGTCGGAATAGCCAACTGACTCAATCCATCATCAATAATCGAATAAGCCTCAAAATATTCGTCTCGACTTGTGAAGTGCGTATAACCATCAACAAAAAATAGATTCATTTCATCTAACGTTTTTAGTTTCTTTAATGCGTTACCGTAGCCTAATTTAGGATGGTGACGTAACTTCTTGATTAATGAACGCTTCCATTTAGCGACAAAGTATTGCTCATATAGTGGGAAGCCAGAACTTAACTCAGCCATTGTTGTGCGAGGATGCAGTACAGGGCAAATAGCGATGGCTTGATGCAGCTGAATACCTGCTGATTTAGCCATATTAGCCACCCGTAAACAGAAGTTACCGCCGAGTGAATAGCCACATAATACATTGTGCTTTCCACCAAACTCTGCGCATAGATACTTCACCGCTTCGGCGACTTCTTCTAACCGTGATGAGTTAAATAATTCAGTATTTAAGTGGTGCGTATCACCATGGTCACGGAAATTAAGACGAAACACATCGTAACCCGCATCCAGTAATTTCTGCCCGCTAGATAATACATACAGTGAGTCAGCGCAGCCTTCCCAACCATGAAGAATAATCGCGAGTCCTTTGAACGATGAGCTACCACTCACCTTTCGAGTAAGAAAACCTTCGAGTTTAACCCCTTGAGGCGTGGTGATAATATGCTGCACCGCTCGGTTTAACAGCTCCGCTGCACGACGCTTTTCCAAAATTTGTCTTGGGCCAGAACTCGATAACATTGATTGAAGATGATTATTACTCAGTCCCAAGGCGGGTTTAAATTTAGTCATTCTTTTCGCTTCGACCCCACTATCAAAAATGAACTCATTACTTTACACCATAATTCACAGTAGGTGATTCTGTTATTTGAGTATCTAAGCCGCAACTATATGAATATGATTACAATCAGTTATAATTAAATACTATAAACATTGTAGATAGCAATGTGCAGCAACTTAAGAAAAGGAAGTTTCATGCGGAAATTATTCGTCAGTCTAAGTTTATTAGTCATCAGTGCTTTTAGCCAAGCGACAACGCTTGACTGGCAAGCTGTTGAACAAAAAGCAAAAGGCCAAACAGTTTATTTTTACGCATGGGGTGGAAGTCCAGAAATTAACAACTATTTACGTTGGGTAGACAAACGCTTAAACAGCGAATACGGCGTGCGCTTAACCCATGTAAAGGTCGGTGATATTGCCGAAGCGATCACGCGTTTAGCCGCAGAAAAAACTGCTAAAAAAAATACCAATGGCAGCGTTGATATGGTGTGGGTAAACGGTGAAAATTTCAAATCAATGAAACGCTATAACCTCATAACCGACTCATTCGCAACACAACTGCCTAACTGGCAATATGTCGATAAAACATTACCTGTCGACAGTGATTTCTCTGAGCCAACACTAGGACTAGAAGCACCTTGGGGTGTCGGTCAATTGGTGTTTATTTATGATACCGAAACATTAACAGCGCCACCAACAAGCTTTAATGACATGCTTGCCTACGCAATCAAGCATCCAAATAAACTCAGCTACCCTAAGCCACCTTCATTTCATGGCACCAGTTTTCTAAAAGCCGCATTATTAGAGTTAACGAACGATAACTCACCGCTATACCTACCTGTTGATAATAAGACGTTCGCTAGCATATCAGCGCCATTGTGGGATTATCTCGACAAATTCCATACAGTCGCATGGCGTAAGGGTAAACAATTCCCGGCCAGTGCTGCAGAAACAATTCAATTATTAGATGATGGTGAACTCGATATCGCCATTTCATTTAACCCTAACGAAGCAACCACATCACAACAAAGTGGTAAACTCAGCGAAACAGCAACAGCTTATGCGATGCAGGCTGGTGCTTTATCGAATATCCACTTCTTATCTATTCCATGGAATGCGACAGCCAAAGAAGGGGCGCTAGTCGCGATTAACTTCTTATTAAGTCCAGAAGCACAATCACGTAAAGGCGACTTAGCGATTTGGGGCGATCCAACGGTGTTAGCCCCACAATACATCACAGGTTCAGCGAAAAATACCAAGTTATTCAAATCGATTCCGGAGCCACATCCAAGCTGGCAAACTGCACTTGAAGCTGAATGGCAAAAACGCTACGGGCATTAATTGAACACTTTATTTGAATCGGTAAAAAAGCAGTCAGTCGCATCCATTACTTTTAATATAATTGTATTGCTGACTGTTATTATCTGTTTTTTACCTTTAATACCCGGACTTAGCGGATTAGGCTTCGCCGCTTTTGGCTATATCCCCGCGATAGATAAATACACATTTTCCCTCGATGGCTTTACTGATTTATTGGCTTGGCCTGGGTTACAACAGTCGATCTTATTAACTCTATTTGTTGGTATCGCGAGTACGTTATTGTCCGCATTATGCTGCTTTGCAATTTTACAATCCTGCTGGCGTAGCCGATGGTGGCATAAAATAGAAACGCTGCTGGCTCCCATCATGGCCCTTCCCCATGTTGCTTTCGCGATTGGTTTTGCCTTTTTGTTTACTCCCAGTGGTTTTATCGCCCGGATCTTTGGTGAACAAATCAACTTACAGCTAGTACATGACCAATATGGCCTCGGCTTAATTGCAGCATTAACGCTGAAAGAAATACCCTTTTTACTGTTTATGAGTATCCCATTACTCAAGCAACTGAACATCAATACCACACTCATTACCGCAAAAAGCTTAGGTTATAACAACGCACAAGCATGGCAAAAAATTATCTTACCGCAGTGGTTACCTAAAATTCGTTTTTCACTGTTTGCCGTGATGGCATACAGTATTTCAGTGGTGGATGTCGCGTTAATCATCGGCCCGACACGGCCACCCACGTTATCAGTACTGGTTTGGCAGTGGTTGAATGATGCTGACCTAGCGACATTACCTAAAGCCTCGGCTGGTGCTTTAGTATTGTTAGTCATCTGCCTTATAATTCTTCTCAGCATTCGTGCTTCAGAATGGTTAATAACGATAAAATGCAGAACTTGGCAGACAAATGGGCGTTTTTCACTACCTATTGGCGGTAAAACGATAATTTCAGTTACTTATTTAATTACGCTTATTACCTTGCCCATTTTAATGTTGTGGACCTTTGCGCAACGCTGGCGATTTCCTGATATTATTCCGTCTCGTTGGTCACTTAGATTTTGGCAACAAGAATGGACATATTTATTAGAGATAATAGCGAATAGCATCATGATCGCGGTTATTAGTGCCACGATAGCATTATTTTTTGCCATTGTTATACATGAACATAGTATCAAAGCGACGACCAATAAACGCTTTTTGAAAGTGCCAAGGTTACTTATCTCAATCCCAATGCTAGCCCCACAATTATCACTCTTATTCGGCATTCAAGTTGCCACGCTATACATCGCAAATCAGTATTATTATTTATGGGTTATTTGGGCACACATCTTCTTTGCTTTCCCTTATATTTTCCTTGCTTTAGATGGCCCTTGGCGCAGCTATGATCAACGTTTAGATAAGGTCGCACTCAGTTTAGGCATGTCTCCTTTCAAAACGTGGTGGAAAGTTAAAGGTCCGTTATTACTACCCGCCATTTGGATCGCGTGGGCCGTCGGTATTAGTGTGAGTCTTGCACAATATTTACCAACATTAATGTTAGGTGCAGGGCGTATATCAACTTTAACGACGGAAGCTGTCGCCCTGTCTAGCGGGCAAGATCGTCGTATCAGCGCCATTTATGCATTATTGCAATCATTAACACCGTTTGTTTTTTATATCATCGCCATTGTAGCGAGTCGTCGCTCGGGATCATTAGAGCAACAGCCATCAACATCAACATCAACATCAACATCAAAAATTAGGGTAACGACGCGAAATGTCTCTGTCAGTCAACAATCTAAGCATCCTTGATAATCATCAGCAACCTTTATTCTCACCAGTCTCTTTTACTGTTGAACTAGGTGAAGTATTAACATTAATGGGCCCCAGTGGTTGTGGCAAATCAAGCTTGTTAAGTGTGATTGCAGGACATGGATCTGCTGATTTTAGCTATCAAGGTGAGTGTTATTATCAGCAACAGTTACTCAATAATTTACCTGCAGAAAAGCGTAATATCGGTATTTTATTTCAAGATGATCTATTATTTCCCCATCTTAACATTTGGGAAAATCTAGCCATCGCCCTGCCCAATCATGTTAAAAAAGCACAACGAAAAAAACAGGCTCTCGATACGCTAACACAATTAGACTTGTTAGCGCTGGCTAATAAAACCCCGATGCAAATATCAGGAGGCCAACGTGCGCGTATTAGTATGATGCGAATGTTACTTGCTGAACCCGCAGTCGTATTGCTCGATGAACCCTTTAGCAAATTAGATAAATCATTACGCAGTGAATTTAGAAACTGGGTATTCCTGCAAACAACAAACAGAAAGCTGCCAGTATTAATGGTGACACACGATGCTGACGATGTCCCTAGCGGCAGTCGTTGTCTGCACTGGCCATGGGATAAGGAAACACAACATGCTTGATCGTTACTCAATTAGAATCATTCGCTGGCCAGTCAATACCGCCGCGAAGCTCGTAGACAAAATAGGTATAAAAGCAGATCAGGTAACCCTATTCGGTTTTCTGCTTGGATTGATGAGCTTTCCTGCGTTAGCACTACAAGAATACAATATTGCTTTGGTGTTCATTATTTTGAATCGTGTACTTGATGCAATTGATGGAGCCGTCGCTCGAATACAGGGGATCACAGACAGTGGTGGATTTTTAGATATCACCTTAGACTTTTTGTTTTATTCACTTGTTCCGTTTGGTTTTGTGATTGCAGACCCGAATGTAAATGCTATCGCGGGTGCATTTCTGATTTTTTCATTTGTTGGCTCAGGTTCTAGTTTTTTAGCATTTGCAATTATGGCCAGTAAACAAGAAATTGAAAATCCCGTTTATAAAAACAAATCGCTGTATTACATGGGCGGGCTAACAGAGGGAACTGAAACCATTTTTTGTTTCATCTTACTGTGTTTGTTCCCCGCACATTTTGCTGCAATAGCTTACACCTTCGCGACGCTTTGCTGGTTCACAACCTTTTCACGAATTTGGGCTGGTTACCAAACGCTAAAATGAGGCTGTGAACTCAGAAATAGCGCTTAAATATCAGTAACAATCTTCTGTAATAAACGGATGATATCTTGCTGTTCTTTCGCATCTAATGCGCTGAGTAAATCAGCGTTAAGCGCGAGTGGAATCGGTAACAAATCTGTTTTTAACGCTTTGCCCGCATCAGTAAGATAAATACGAAAAGAGCGGCGGCTATTTGGGTCATCTCGGCGCTCAACAAGCGCTAAAGCAACTAATTTATCCAATGTACGTGTCGTTGTTGAGCTTTCAACTTTTGATTTCAACGCGATATCTCGTTGCGTAATCCCTTCCTCTTCCCACAAACACATTAAAGTCGGCCATAACGCTAACGATAAGCCTCGTTTCTTTAATTCGCTGTCAAAGTCTTTTGCGGCTTTATTCGCAACCACATTAAGCAACCAACCAAAACTTTTTTGACGGTCAAATTTCTTTTCCATTTTATACCTTTACTCATTAAGAAAGCGCAACTATTGCTATGGTAACTAATACCGCCGTAATTAGCACCAATAAGGCTTTTAAATTTGATTCAAATCGTACCGATATTGCAGTGAACTTTGCTTGATAACCCGTCACCATTGCTAATACCAATGGCTTGTCACACAGTTTATAGCCAATAACGGCAGCAACATGCAAGCACACTAATATCGGTAATAGATAAAATAAGGCACTGTGGACTAAATAGAAAATATCAAATAAACCATCAGTTAACCATATATCTGCAAATGGAGCGTTATCCATAAATCCCGCGATCACTAACCCAGAAATACATTGCAATAATAGACAAAATAATAAGCTGACGACCATCCAACCACCAGCAGGATTATGGCCTACACCTTCTGCTGACTGCCCACGTAAATATTGTAACATTACTTTTGGTGAGCGTATAAATTGCGTAAAACGGCTTGTTTCACTGCCTATAAAACCCCACATCATTCGCCAAATAATAAGTGTAAATAACCCTAGTCCTAATTGTATGTGAGGGCCGTTAGCATTGTACCCAGTAATAACAAGTCCCAAAAATACAATAACTTGTAACCAATGATATAGACGTGTTGGTAAATCCCAGATCTTCATTTTCAACCTCTTTAAAAACAGTGATAAATTAACAATGACAACAATTTACATTAAAACAGTTGCGCACGCAACAGTTGTCATGTAAATTAAAACCAAGTCAACAGAGGCAACATCAATCGTTAATCAGGAGCACTACATGCAGGTATCTAAACAGGTCGCAACATTCATCACCACACTCACTTTTGCTTTCACAATCATGACAGCGCAGGCATCAGATAAAACACCAACATTGGAACAAGATGTAGCGCAACGCCAAGCAGCCTTTTCGCAAATAGAAGAGTTGCAAGAAAAAGTGGATAGCATGCTTGATAGCGCTATACCTAACTGGCAAGAGCTAGAGAATACCAGTGCATCGATCACGACTAGTTCTGCATCATTACAGCGTTTATTCGTATCAGGAAGTCAGTTAGACAGTAAAGCAAAGGATAAAGTATGGAGTGATAATCAAAAATTTAAAGCCGCATTGGCGAAAATGGATAATAGCTTTGTAATGATGGATAACGCGATTGCACAACAAGATAAAAGTGCAGCTAAAAGTGCATTAAAACAAGCGAATAAAACTTGTCGAAACTGTCACCGTCAATACAGATCGCGCTGGTAGAAGTTATCTCGATTCATACACCATCATTTTTAGCTCATAAGCAGGTATTATCATGAACAGAAATACACTCAAAAATATCCATAAAATCGCCGCTTCACTCGCATTTATATTGATAGCGACATTTCAAGTTAGTACGATTTTAGCTGATACATTTGCAACTGAAAGGCTGATTGCAGATGTAAAAAGCACCATATTGGTTTTTGTGCCAGTACTCATGTTGGCAATGATGGCCACAGGAATATCTGCAAATAAACTCTATACAGGTACGATGAAAGGAGTATTTAAAACAAAACAAACACGGATGAAGATTGCTGCAATTAATGGGATATTTGTTTTATTACCTGCCGCAGTCATATTAGCGAGATGGTCTGAGCAAGGTCAATTCGATACATTGTATTGGACAGTACAAGGGATAGAGATCATCACCGGGTTGGTAAATCTAACAATGATTGGCTTAAATATTCGAGATGGGATCCGTTTAGGTCGTAAAGCTAAAAA
The DNA here is from genome assembly GCF_018219155.1 of Moritella sp. 24. Taxonomy (NCBI): domain Bacteria; kingdom Pseudomonadati; phylum Pseudomonadota; class Gammaproteobacteria; order Alteromonadales; family Moritellaceae; genus Moritella; species Moritella sp. 24. The sequence goes on from NZ_CP056123.1 coordinate 3,017,768, forward strand.
AGTATATTGCTAACACACGCAAAAATTATGGATGGGATGTATCTACAGTATCTGAAAATAGAACTTAACAACATTTGTTCTTAGCAAAAGCGGGCTTAACAAAAATTGCACCCGACTAAATGCCAGCGTACTGTAGATAAATATCTATAACTTAGTTTTTAACTTCGTTACTTACATCTTTAGCAATATCACGAGAAGCATGACCAATTGATGTCGTTACATCTTTCGTTGCATGGCCAATATCACGACCAACCGTTTTTAACTCTGCACAAGCAGTAAGCCCAAACGTGAATGTCAATGCAGTAATAATAACAGCTAATTTTTTCATTAAGGTAAGTCCATCTATCAATTAAATACGAAATTAAGATGTTGATTATATTCCGTTAAATAGAATAATGTAAGGAGACTATTTCAATAAATAAGGCGTGATAAACTCAGCAACTTCACGTTGGCAAACACCGACATCTACAGTGATACCAGCATCTGTCAGTACTGTTAATCCTTTGCCACTATTACGTGGATCAGGGTCGACAGTTGCGACAACCACACGTTCTATACGTCGACCAACAAGCGTATGTGCACACGATGGAGTACGGCCAACAAATGAGCATGGCTCTAACGTCACATAAGCAGTCACTTCTTCAAGGGAATCATCATACTGTGCGATAGCTTGTGCTTCAGCATGGTGTAAGCCGGGAGCCTGAGTAAAGCCCTCGCTAACAATCCGATTATTTTTCACCAAGACACAACCCACTGGCGGGTTAGGACGGCAATTTGGCAAGGCTAACTTAGAAAGTTCTAATGCGCGAAGCATAAACTTTTCATCATTTAATAAATCCAACACTTATCCTTATAACGTGATAATTCATAGCGACACTATTCAATCCATGATGGTAATCGTTTTACCGCCAAAGATCGAATCGTGTACAAAATTACCGCTACTTTATATTAGGATAAATTTATTATTTATAGCGGATACCGCGGTTTTTATTATCAGGCATCGTTTTATAGCGTCGATGTAACCACATCCACTGATCTAAACCACGTAATATCACTTTCTCTAACGCTGCATTCATCACGCGCGCGGCACCTTCCGGGTCACGACGTGGGAACTGCTCACTAATATCATGATCAATTTCTAGCGTATAGGTATTACCTTTACGGAAACCTGATGCGGTAATCACAGCACACTTACTCGCATCAACAAGAACACTTGTACCAGAAGTAGTTGCAGCCTCTTCAACCCCGAAAAAGGGAACAAATACGGCATGTTCAAAACCGTAATCCTGATCAGGGAGATACCATAACCGTCCGCCTTTTTTCAACACTCTGAGCATGCCTTTAACATCTTTCCGGTCGATCATTTTATTACCATGATGTGTTCGCCCCCAATGCTGAATAAAGTTATAGGCAGGATTACTGTGTGTACGATAAACACCATATCCAGGTGCAAAAAAAGTAAATGCACGGGCCGTAATTTCCAGATTAAGCGCATGGACAGCGACAATTAAGGCACCACGCCCTGCTTTATCGAGCGCTAATATTTCCTCGTTATTCGTAATTTTGATGTGTTTTTTAAAACGCCAATCAGGCCAAAACCAGGCAATCCCCATTTCAATAATGGCTAAACCGGTATTTTTTATATTTTCTTCACTTATATTATGGCGTTCAGTATCTGCCATGTCAGGAAAGGCTAATTGCAGGTTACGCAGGACAACTCGTACACGACTTTTTGCTATTTTCGTGACGATAAAACCCAGCCCTCTACCAAGACGGAGTAATATGAAATAAGGGAGTAAGTTCACCGTTAATGCAAGACACCCAACCGCTAGCCAAATAGACCAATACTTTGGATGCAGTAAGGCGAATGTAAACTTAGGTTCTGAGTATTGAGTCATAATGCTTGCTAGTCTTAGGTGATTTAATCGCATCTTAGCCAACATAATGTAGATTTTATGTTGAACTGATACGATTAAACAGAGTAAATAACAATATTATAAAGTATTTAATAGTTAATTTTAATACTCACTGACATAAGCTTACACATATGTGAAGTCATACGAATATGAACATTGCATTGTATTGCAACGCGCTAATTATTTTGTTTTAGTAAATAATCAAGCCCACTCGTAATCGCCATCACTTGTGCTTTTATGCAGTTCTCATCATCCACTAAAGGACTATCTGGATATACTTCAGTCGTTGTACCGTAGATACAATCACTAAACCCAGAACATAAGCCAAGTGCTTTTGTTGCATAATTAATAACACCGAACTGAGCCAGCTTTTCACCAATAATACGGCCACTATCATCAGCAGGAGCAATATGAGTAACACCACTGACAGCGTTAATGATATGTGTTTGAAATTCAGTGTTCGGATTGAGCGTATCTCCGACTAAATAAAAACCATCAGGAATGTTCCAATTATCATGCACAACAGCATCTCTTGCCGCTAATGCAGGTCGGAACTCGCTGTTATCTGTATCCGTTGTTTCATGTAAATCGATATGTGCAGTAATCTGAACATCAAGTTTCGCAATACACTGCATTAATGCCGCGGATTCTTCAGCAGGACTATTTTCAACGAACGAACGATTTGGATCAACAGCGTTTGGGTTCCAGCGGTTAATCGTTTCATAACCCCAAGGACTTACGCAAGGTGCAACAACAATATTAAACTGTGAGCTGTAATGCTGCGCTTGTGTTTCTATAAAACGGATTGCGCCCTGAACGCCACTTGTTTCATAACCATGCACACCACCAGTAACAAGCACAGTCGGTTTACTATTATCCCAATTGCGAGTTTTAACAATAAATAATGGATAACGAGTTGGTTCATAAGACAGCGCACCATATTGCTCAATATCAAAATATTGACGTAATGGTGCTAATTTATCGAGTACTTCCTGCTGATAAGTGCGCACAATTGTTTGTTTAGCTAACCACGCTGCTTTATCTTCACTTGTCCATTTCTGTCCCGAAGTACCTATCTGATAAGCTTGTTCACGATCCATCTAGTTGCCTTCCTTAACGGTTATAATATGTAAATATACATTATTATAATGCGCCATCAAGGTATGGATTAACAAGAGAAAGTTTTAATCGTGATGATTATGGGGGGATAATCACCTTGCAGATATGTACAAGGTGACTTGTTATTTTAAGCGGACAATTTATCTAACGCAATTATTGCGCCTGAAGGTGGAATAGTCGCGATAACGGGTATGGGGAATGCAGGTGCGATAACTTGTAATACGAGTAGCGAGTTAAAATACGTATTAAGTAGTTGACGATTACAGCCTATTTTCAACCGCTGGAAATAGGCCTCACTCTGCTTTCACTGTTGATATACTACTGACGTTTTTGAATTAATCTCATATTTTTAGCACCTACATCCCATTGGTTCATCACTGAGTAGAAGGCATTTCTTTTACCTATGGTGTAAGAGATTTCACGAACATCGGTCATGACTGCCTGATAAATTTCATTTAATGTGTTAACATCGATATTACGATCGTTATTATCGATGTTATCCATATCAAACACATGCCAACCATCAGGTAATTTTTGTGATTGAGATTGAATTTGGAAAGCATATTCTTTCCAATCTCCACCTTCTAGCGGCATTGTAGCCCCCACTTTATAAACGTTATATTTCACTTTGTTATATTCACCCACAATATTTAACGTCACGCTCAGTGGATCTCGGTAACCGGGTTCAACAAAAACTTTTAACGCTATTGAAGCATTAGATACATTCTTTTCTGTATAGTCACCTGTGAACAGAGGGTCCTGTGAAAATATTCTTGGAATCGTGATCTCTTTGTCATCTTGAGCAAGAAAGCTTTCTCGAATATAACTGTAGCCGTGATAGCCATACTGTGTTCCCCATTCCCACGTTTTTACATTTCCGTGAGGTTTCACAATATGTTTTTCTGCGGTTTCAACTTCAGCCATCGCAAACTGTGAAATAGACGCGACACATAACGCTAATGTTAATTTCTTAAGTGGCTTAATCATATTTATCATCCCTGTTATTAATTGATATTAAAATAAATAAACTTATACATAACAGAGCAAGAAGAAAGCCAAAATAAACATTAAGTAGACATTTAACGAACAGTACATACAGTTTAAACGATCAAAACACACCTCTTTAGTGATATTAAAATAACGCCCCACGCCTTGTTTCATCTAGCCTTAACGCATAATAAATCACTCAATAAGAGGTAGGTCATTAAAATGATAAAACAGGTTTATTTATTTAAAATACAGGTAAATAACAACTTTAGAATACCCCCTCTAAACACCAATAATCAGATTATTTCACCATAATGGTGAGATAACTTAGCTTATACTCACCACAATATAGCAAAAGTGGTCATTAACATCTTTATTGAATTATAATCAACAACAAAAGGAACGACTATATGGCCGGTGGTTTTGCGAAAGACGGTAGCGTACAAGAACAAATTGATGCCACCCTTGACGATGCAGTTAATCTAGCACGCAGTCGACTTCATCATGACAATTTAACCAATGAGTGTAACGAATGTGGCATTCTGATCCCAGAAGCGCGCAGGCAGCTATTCCAGGGGTGGAATTGTGCGTAGCTTGCCAAGAAATAACGGATAAACAAGAAAAAGCGATTGAGGGATATAATCGTCGTGGTAGTAAAGACAGTCAATTACGTTAATCTCGTTCAATAAAAATGCCCACCAGTTAAACTGATGGGCATGATCTTACATATGTTTTAGTTATGCTTCGTTATTCAGTCACTCTCAACACACCACTCCATAAATCACCGAGTGAGTTGTCAGCTAAACCGTTCCATCCTGTTGTACGGCTAAACAATTTAACACTAAAGTGAATACCATTCGTTTCAACCATCGCGAGGTAATCATGTCCAGTCTGCACAACATCATTTTCATCTGTGTAATCAAAAATAACTTTAACTACACCCTCTTCATGCATAGACCAAGTCATTGGTGAGCTCACTGCATCAGAAGTTAATACACCAGTACCATCTTGATTGAATTGATACGTATCAACATCATCAGCTTGGTTTGAGCTATCACCTGTCGATAGCGTGATGCCTTGATCAATAAACCCATCACTGAAAGCAGAGACAAGTTTACCATCCTGACAAGTGGTAACCGCTTGCTTAAATTCCTCGTAACTACGGTAAGTCAGTGGTGCATTATTTACGTCATCCCAATCAGAATCGAGGTCTTCACAAGCCAATATATCGACAGATACATCAACCGCTTTATACGTCGTACTCCAGATTGATTGACGGTTACTATCGTATACTGCAAATTTCAAGTTACCGTTAGAGTCCTCAACAAGACGCATAAGGTAATTTAATGGCTGTTCTTCACCATTATAAAGCGCTAAATTACCATCATCGGTTATTGCCCATATACGGTTATATTTAACACCATTACGATAATAACTTGCTGTGTAGTCTTCATTAAAGACATACGAACGCGTTTGAGATGATCCGGTAATACGAATAATAGAATTACCCGCTAAATCCATCTCTGGTAATATTCCGCAGCCTGCAAGTTGAGTATTAAAATCAGCGACTGATGCACCACTCGCCTGATATTTAATATCACAGTCATATTCAGAACCTTCACTTTGAATCGCTAATAAGCTTGACCACACACTTATATCCGTTGCCAATTGCCCTTCATCATCACGGTATGTCGCTGAATCATAGCTCTTAATTGACCACTGAGATGGTGTGCTATCCAATAATGCCCAAATGCTCATGTTGCTTTCTTCGTTATTTTCACCAAACTCATTACTTAACACTACGTTATCACCATTTACACTCCAATCTTGAGTGTAAGCGGCAATACCTTGTTTATAGACAACAACGGTACCGTCTTCATTAAATACATGATTTCGACTCTCGCCTGAATTGGTAATACGGTGGAAATCTTGTGCAACAAGCATCTCTGCTGTAATAGCTTGAGAAACCCCACCACAATCACTTAACGCTTGTTCAAAATCATCAAGTGTTGCATTGGAGTCAATATCTCCCGTATCACAAGCTGCAATATCAACATCAACAGCATTCACTAGCGCAACTTTCGCAACATCATTCATTAATACAGCATTATCAAGTTCGATTGACTCGCCGAGCTTCAAGAATGACCCTTCGATAACCTGATTTTTGTACGTACTAAATAAAATGTATGGACTATCATGCTCCCAGCGATCGTTCCAACTATCAATCGCACTTTGCGGAACAGTCAGGGAAAGGATCTCTTCACCATTAAGGCTTTCTAACGCCCATGTAGCTGATGCGATTTTTTGTGCTGTCTGTGTTTCAGAAAAATCAAACGTATAAAAATTAGCAGTATTATCAGCAACTAACTCTACAGCAATATCAGCCCCTAACGAGACGGCATGAACAAGACCTACACTGGGGTTGTCACCAGCAGTTGAATCGCTAATCAGTTCATTCAATGCAACGGCATCTGCACCATCACTCGCGCCATCGTCCCCACGTAAGATCCACGGGCTATCGCCAGAGAGGGAATAGGTATCTTGATTCGCAGTTAAATTAAGTGAAGCGGAGGTAGCACCTTCGGGGAATATCGTACTGTCATCAGAAAAAAAAACATCATCTAGGCTATTTTGAGCAATGTTCAACCCAGTAAGATCAGACATAACACTGTCGATCTTATATGAAATATCGGTATTATTCGTCGGGTAAGTCGTTATCATCCCATCGGCTAAATCGATAGTATAACCACCAGCCACATTGCTCCAACCAGATGTTGTTAACAATATATCTGACGCCATATTTAACGGCAGCGACGCTAATGAATTGTCCGCTCTAATACGCTGATATGTCTCTGTAATGGCAATATCGCCATTAACCACAAAACCATCGACATACAACCCTGAGGCATTATTATTAGTTTCCGCTGATACCGTATAGAAAGTACCGCTGTCTTGTATAAACTTAAGCACTTGTTTTACTTCAGAGAGACCAAGCGTTGGATCCAGTGGATCGATATCAAGTTCATCGATAACACCGTCATTATCATCATCTGTATCGGCAATATTACCAATCAGATCACCATCATAGTCAAGCCAGTCACTTGCATCATTAGGCAGAGCATCAAGTGCATCGGGGATCCCATCACCATCCGTATCCGTATCTAAATCATCTTCGATGTTAAATATCGACACCTGATTATCAAAGTCATCTTCTGCAGTCGTATCGACAACTTGTTTAATCATATTGCTAACAACAGCAATCTGCTTATTAAATGTCGCACCTTCAGTGTCATCGGCAATAATAGTCGTATATTCAGCCGTGTCCTCTGGTAACACTTTTGAATTAACAATATTCTCAGCAGCATAATTAACATCACCGCTGCCATTAGCAATGTAATCCGATAATACGTCAGCGTCTTGTAGTCCAAGGTCACTTGCAATTTTAGCTATTGCAGTTTGTTTTATTGTCGCTAATTCGTCAGCGGTTTCAGTTCCATCTGTATTTTGCTCAATTTCAATATGTACCAATGTAGACAAAGGGGTTATTTCTCTTTCACCTGGGGGGGCAGACATAATAGCGTTGCTTACGACAGGTCCTCTCGATTCATCCACCGTTAGGCCGACTGTAATTTTTGCGAATGTAGCATATTGCTCTGGGTTGGCGATATTACTGACATCTAATGTAGCAACACCTCCACTAACGGTATATGCCGCAGGTTCATTCGCATCAAGTTGTTTATCACCATCGACATCAAGCCAAACTTGCGCATTTTTTAAATAACCATCAATTACTTTTATATCATACAAAACAGATGAAGGCGCTGATACCGACCCCGAACTCGTATCATCACTACCACCGCACCCAACAAGTGCAATAGAACTTGATAAGCCTAAAGCTACAACTAGTAATTTTTTCTTCATGTTTTTATCCCTAACACTTCAATAACAAGAGTCAAATACAAACAAGAAAATGGTAAATACATACAACATTAAAAGAACATACCATCAACACATAGTAACTATACTAGACATGGATATAGCGCATCGCACGAGATATAATAAACATAAATGGTCATATGACGGCATTTAGTGTTAATTTACAGTTAACAGCCAGGTTAATGGAATGTTAACCAAAATAAATTTGTTATATTTAACAACATCAAACTTAACGGGATGAATGAGTGAAATGAAGAGCAAGAGAAGATAAAAAAAACATAAAAAAAACCCGCTAATGCAGCGGGCTTCATCATCACTTAAAATTTAAATGATTGTTACAATAATTCAACAGACTGCTGTGCAATCACGAATTCTTCGTTGGTTGGAATAACCATAACAGCAGGTGTACCAGCTTCAGTAATTACGCCACCGTTACCAAATCGTGCTGCTTCATTTGCTTTCTCATCTTCTTTATAACCGAAGATTTTAAGGTAAGCTAATACTTCACGACGAATTGGTAATGCATTTTCACCGATGCCACCCGTAAAGATAATACCGTCAAGAGATTCAAGCGATACCATGTATGATGCAATGTATTTAGCAACACGGTATGTGAATACTTGGAATGCTAATGTAGCGCCTTTATGGCCCTGCTCCATTGCTTCAACAATACCACGACAATCACTTGTTAAGCCTGATACGCCCATAAAGCCTGAGTTAGTATTCAGTTCTTTATAAACTTCGTCTTGTGTCCAACCTTTTTTAAGTAAGAACTCAATGATGCCTGGATCCAAATCACCGCAACGCGTGCCCATCATTAGGCCTGCTAATGGTGTGAAGCCCATGCTTGTATCAACACTTTGACCATCACGGATTGCACATACAGATGCGCCATTACCTAAATGAACTGAAATAAAGCTGCTTTCTTCAACAGGCTTATTAATCATTTTCGCAGCTTCACGGCTAACGAAGTAATGGCTTGTGCCGTGGAAACCATAGCGACGAATACCATAGTCTTTATAAAGTTTGTGAGAGATTGCGCCCGTAAATGCTTTTGGTGGCATCGTTTGGTGGAATGCTGTATCAAATACGGCAAATTGTGGTAATGATGGGAAAGCTTGCATTGCAGCTTCAATACCTTTTGCACCAGCAGGGTTATGTAGTGGCGCAAGATCAGACAAGTCACGAATTTCGTTTAATACCGACTCATCAATCTGTACTGTGCTAGTGAATTTCTCTCCACCATGAACAATACGGTGACCAATAGCAACAATCTGTGAAGTTAGCCCTAGCGTTTCGATTAGTGCAACAATACGCTTAATCGCAAGTTCGTGATGGTTACCTTCACCTGTGATAGCTTCTTCAGACTTCTGTCCTTCATATTTCCAGCTAACTACTGCTTCAGGAAGGCCAAAACACTCCCCTAATCCACTAAGAACTGCATCACCGGTATTTGAATCGATAACCGCGAATTTTAAAGATGAGCTACCAGAGTTGATCACTAGTACAAATGAGTTAGACATGTGAATATGATTCCTGTTTCAAACTAATTATTGTGACTTGAGTCACTTATATTGTGACCCTATTATTCAATATTTTTTGAATAATTCAACTTAATTTTACATTAAGATGATAAACAGCCGACATTTCGTTGATCTGTGACAGTTCTCAACGCAATTTGTAATAACATGAAGCAAAAATTCTAGCTCAAAACATATTTCCGTACTTTGACCTACAACAATCTTCATCTTAGCAAGTAAACTCAGTATTTCTAGTAAACCTGTGTCTATAACTATCTATACAGTACCCCAGCACCATTATTTAATATAAAAACAACCCATTTATTAACTAAGTACATACGCTTACAGAAGCTTACAACCTAAATAGTATAAAGTATTATATTTTATTATAAAGTAGTGGCGAAAGAACATAACACGCATATGAAAAACAAGGTCTCACATGAAAAAACTCTTACTCACGTTATTATTATCAAGCAATGTCTATGCAAGTAACGACATCGCTGATAATTTTTCCCATATTGGTTTCGGTTATAAAGCAACAAATTATTCATCTGATGCAATGACGCCTTATTTTGGTGATAAATACAATAACGCCGAGGGTAAAGATTTAGCAGGGCTATATCTTGATGCCAGCGCCAATATTGCTGGCGATGTGTTTATTGAAGGGTATGCAGATTTCAGCACGAGATTAAGCTCTGATGTCGATAGTTGGTCTGCAGGCGTCGGTTATGTACTTAAACGTTCTCCCACATTGTCAGTACCCGTTTCTTGTGGTGTTATCAACTATACCGCACAGAGACAACACCTTACTTCTTTCAATGAAACTGCTGGTTACTGCAAAGTGGGTGTAAAGTCGCAGATCGCAAGAAAATGGATGGTCGACCTATCATATCAATATGAAGCCGTCGAAGAGAATAAGAATACGATTGGCTTAAAAAATGTATTCCAGCTTGGTTCTAGCTTTGGACTCGTTGCAGGCCTTGAATATGCCAACCGAACCGACAGCGAGTTTAGCTATAACTTAGGCGTTCAGTTCTCATTTGAATAACGACTCAGACTTACAAAATCAAGGCATAAAATAGAACACATCCCCCACAATATAAAGCCCTAGCGAACCACTGTCGTTATGGCTTTTATATTACCAAACGTAATATCTAATGAATTTTAGTTCCTTTGGGTTCATCAACAGCTAGTGTAATCTGCTGAAATTAGTCCAACCCATTGTTATTGAATAGCTTAAAAACACTGCACAAGGTAGTGCTATCCGGTTGTTTAAGCTTAAATCATCCACAGGAATTTATCATGTCATTAGTTGTTATCGCTAATTTAGCGATATTTTGTATCCTCATTTATTTAATAAATGGTCAACAACGAAAGGGTCATACTCTTTCTCGTCTCGTCTTACTAGGCCTAATTTCAGGTAGTGTATTTGGATTATTACTACAGGTTGGTTATGGTGAAGGCAGTAGCGTCATTAAAGAAACCCTTGCTTGGGTAGACATCGTTGGCAAAGGTTACGTTGGCCTGCTCAAAATGGTGATCATGCCATTAGTATTAGTATCAATGATTTCTGCAGTCGTAAAATTAGACCGCTCAGGATCACTGGGAAAAATTAGCGGTTTAACAATTACGGTATTACTCTTTACAACGATGATATCAGCACTTATTGGTATTGGTATCACACAAGTATTTGGTTTATCAGCAGAAGGCTTAACAGAAGGTGCACGTGAAGTTGCCCGTGTCGCAGTCATTGAATCACGAGCAGGTCAAGTCAGTGATTTAAGCATACCACAAATGCTAGTTAGCTTTATTCCTACAAACCCATTTGCAGACTTAACAGGCGCACGCTCAACATCAATTATTGCAGTGGTTATCTTTGGTATTCTAGTCGGTATTGCAGCGCTTAAAGTTAGCTCTGAAAATGCGGAGTTAGCAAAACCAATTAATACATTTGTTGATGTATCACAGGCTATTGTTATGCGTTTGGTTAAAATGATCATGGCGATCACACCTTACGGTATCTTAGCGTTAATGATGAAGGTGGTTGCAACATCAAGTGCCAGTGACATTCTTAATTTACTCGGGTTCATCGTTGCCTCTTATGTTGCCATTTTATTAATGTTCGTTGTACATGGCATATTAGTTTCATTCGTGGGTGTTAAACCTACTGAATATTTCAAGAAAATATGGCCGGTGCTCACGTTTGCATTTAGCTCTCGCAGTAGTGCAGCAACAATCCCACTCAATGTAGAAGCACAAATCAACAAACTAAACGTGCCACCTGCGATTGCCAACTTGTCTGCATCATTTGGTGCGACGATTGGTCAAAATGGTTGTGCGGGCATCTACCCTGCAATGTTAGCAGTGATGGTCGCACCAAGTGTCGGTATTGACCCGATGGACTTTAGCTTCATCCTGTCTTTAGTTGCGATTATTATGGTGAGTTCATTTGGTATTGCTGGTGTGGGTGGTGGTGCTACATTTGCGGCTCTGATTGTATTGCCTGCTATGGGCTTACCTGTGACGATTGCAGCCTTACTTATTTCGATCGAACCCTTAATTGATATGGCGAGAACAGCATTAAACGTCAGTGGTTCGATGACTGCAGGAACAATAACAAGTCGATTATTAAAATCAAAAGAAGACAAGTTAACGGCTAACACTGCAGAGCAAACGACGGCTTAATAAATAACAGTCGCGGTAAACACACGGCCTATTTGTTAACTCGAATAGGCTTTTTTACATCTGCTAATTATTTATTTTATTGCTCGAGCTATTTAACGAGCTATTTAACGAATTGTGCATGTACTGGCGTGAAAATGCACCCACACTCATAGGCCGACCAAAATGATAGCCTTGATACACATGCCCACCCGCACGTTGAATAAAATTAGCCTGTTCTTTATCTTCAATACCTTCTGCTACGACCGTCAAGTTAAATGCTTTTGCCATTGAAATAATAGCCGTCACTAAATGTTGATTGACGACAGACGTTTCTAAGCTAGCAATAAAGCTACGATCAATTTTCACTATACTAAACGGAAAACGATGGATATAACTTAACGAAGAATAGCCAGTGCCAAAGTCATCTAAAGCAATACGAATACCTAATGCATCAATACGTTTTAGCACATTTAAGATCACTTCTTGATCATCCATAAAGACATTTTCAGTGATCTCAACCTCAAGTGATTTAGCACTCACATTATATGTTTTCAATAATGTTTCAATTTTATCAACTAAGGTTAAATCCGTTAATTGCAACGGCGAAAGGTTTACAGCAACAAAGAAGTCATCATCATATGAACGCTGCCAACTGGCCAGTTGCTTAATTGCAGAGCGTAACACGAAATAACCGATTTCGATCATCATCCCCGACTCTTCCGCAATAGGAATAAATGTATCAGGGCCAACAGAACCAAGTAACGGATTATGCCAGCGTAATAGCGCTTCAGAGCCGATCAGCTTTTCATTTTGCACATCAAATAATGGTTGATAATGTAAACTTAACTCCTCATTCACCAACGCATGCATTAATTGTGATTCAAGCTGAAAACGATCCATTAATTCCGCTTTTAAAGAAACATCAAAAAACTGATAATCTCTATTGTGTGTTTGGCATTCTGACGCCGCCACGCTGGTATTATGCATGAGTTCTAAAAAACTATTACCATGCTCAGGATAATAAGAAATGCCTATACAGCGTGTTAAATTAATATAATGATGTTGAAATGAAACAGTCTCACTAAATTCAGCAAGTAAGCTATTAATTGCCTCCATCAGTGTGACAATTAAATTCTCATTCTCTTGTTGATACACCAGAGCGAAATCGTCATCTGATAATAAGGCAAGATAGACACCCTCAGGGCATAACGACTTCAATTTATCAGCCACATAACAAGTAATATGCTGTGAGCATAACAAACCTAAATTATTACGAATTTGAGTTAAATTAGTGATACGTAAATGCATCAGTGCCGTTTTATTTTCACTAATGAGAATATGTTCATTAAAGTATTTTTCTAACTCATGAATATTAGGTAATCCAGTTAATCCGTTTCTATATTTTTGATGTTGAATAACTTGTTCTGCAGCCGCGTATTTATCTAATGCTTTAGCCAATTGGTTATTGACCACTTCAAGCTCTGCAGTTCGTTGCGTTACCTTTTCTTCTAATACGTATTGCTGATATAAAATGGTAAGACTATTTTCAACCATCTGTTTGAATAACTTTAATAGTTGAAGGTCTGAGTCAGTATAACCATTTTCTTTATTATCCAATATACAGATCGTGCCAAACGGCTTCCCTGTCGGCCAATTTACCGGTAAACCGCAATAAGAAATCAAGCCAAGTTTTGCATCTGGATTATCACACCAACGCGACGTTTTTAACGCATTTTCGATGATCAGAGGTTGTTGTGAGCGAATGACTTCTTTACACAATAAATTTGCGTTTAAAGATTCTTGGTCACCGATACAAAAAGGATTATCTTGATGCTGATTCGTCACACAAACATCAATAGTATCACTGCTTAAACGCATGATAAGAGATGTCGGCACTGACGAAATATCAGCGATATGTTCAATTAATCCTTGCCAATTTTTCAGAATCTCTGAGGGTATCTCAAGATTACGATAGCTTTCCATGTCACATGACTCTTTCAATATTACGCAATACAACGGTACGATAAGAAAGATACTTATAATCTAAAACATTAAAATTTTAAAGGCTTATTTACCTTGTTTAATCAAATATATCATATACATAGACATGACTGCATGTAATACAATCTATTCCATATTTTTCTTTATAATAAACCTGATTTTACTACTGTTACTATAAAGTGAGTGAATATACATTATGTGTTCCCATAATAAATCCACAATCACTTATTAATAGTTATCGTTTATATTTCAATTTTAAAACGAACAATAACCACTAAGGAGATATAAATATACCATACTAAAAACAACAAAATAGAAGATGGATAAATACAATGAAACGGATTTTAATTGTAGGCACTTTTGTTGCAGCAATTGCAACAGGGAGTTATTTACTCACACAAAAAACACCACTTAGTACGCAAACGGTATTAAATTACATTCCAGAAAACACCGCGTTATTCTCAGGCCAATTAACACCCTTTCCTATAAAGAATTATATTAACTCAATGGCGGGTATCGACAGCCATTCTCCTAACGATATCATCACATCGATATATGAAAGTGAAAATTACGATCCAACAAATACCAAACTCAACTTTTTTCTGAACTTAGCTCAACGCTATATCGACAACATGCAAGATGCAGAGGCATTTATAGCGACGTTCGGCCTAGCAGAAGAAATACAAGGTTACTTTTATACCTTAGGTGCTATTCCTGTATTAAAAATAGATGTCATCGATCCCGATGCGATATGGGCACTGTTAGATAACGCAGAAGCAGAGAGCGGATTTACCCATAAACAACGTCAAATAAAGCAACGGGATTACCGTGTTTACGCGCTAACAGAAGAGGCAAACACAGACCTATTAGAGTTAATTGTTAGCCAGCATGATAAGGTATTAACTATTACCTTTAATACCAAGTTAAATACGCCATTACTGTTAGAACATGCTCTCGGATTGACCCCAATAGCTAACTCACTAGCCAACTCAAATACGCTTGATAATTTGATTGAAAAACACGGTTTTGTATCGCAGTCCATTAGCTATATAAATCATCAAGCGCTAATTCAAGCGATCACATCACCAAGCGACAGTTTACTTGGTCAGCATATTTCGACACTAAGCGCACAGCAAGATCAAGCAGCGCTACAAATATATCAGCTTCCTCAGTGTAAAAGCGAATTCACCAATATTGCCAATAATTGGCCACGAACTGTCTTTGGTTTTAACAAGTTTGAAGTTGGTGAAGACTCGGCAACATTCGATATGTCAATGATCGTGGAAAGTAACAACCAGACCATATTAACCGCCTTAACACAAATGACAGGCTTTATTCCTGATTACGTTAACGATCTAAACAATACCGTTTTAGCCCTTGGGCTCGGTGTCGATGTCGGTAATTTATCACGAGCCGCCAGTGATATTTGGAATGAGTTACAGCAACCAAATTACCTCTGCCCGCCTTTGCAGGAAATCCAATCCACACTTGAACAATATAATCCAATCATGCTTAGTGTGATGACTGCGATGGCCAATGGTATTAAAGGCGTTTCTGGCGCCATTATTGATTACAGCTTAGATAAAAATAAAAGTGCAGTGACCATTAAAAGTTTAGATGCCATCATAAGCTTATCAGCTAATGATCCAAGAACGCTATTTAATATAATCTCAAGCTTAAGACCTGAGTTGGCTGATATGAAATTACCTGCAAACGGTAATATACTCGAACTATCATCACTCATACCCATGTCACCACTACCGGGGATCAACCCCAAACTAATCATGCATAAAGAGCACATGGTTATATTTAACGGTGATAAAGCAAAAAAAGTGGCTATCGCACTCGGTGAAAAGCCAATTACCGCAACAGGCTTATACAGCCTATCAATTGATTACAGTAAAGCATTTACACCACTGGTCACTGCGGCGGAATTGAGCGGGCAAGATATACCACCAGAACTTGAAGATTTAAAACATTACAATCTACGTTTCAACACTGGTTTACAGATAAATGAACAAGGTATTGAGGTCACTTCTTTTATCGATTCAAAGCCAAACTCTAAACCAAAAACGATGCCATGAGTCGATATTTTAAGTTTTGATAGCATTTAACAATCACTTAAGTCACCCACATGACTAAAGGGATCGTTTTTTGTAAGGCTACGTAAAAAACACCTATTTTATAATATACACCATGCTATTTTACGACCTTGTATTATTAATTATCAATATGGCTTAACCCTAAATTAGTAGGCGCACAAACCTTAAAAATGCGCTAATAATAGAAACCTGCGATAATCACATGGAATGGAAATAAAAATGATTGTGTTCACGATAGACTCTATCAGTTCGATCTGTGCGTTACTAAAAGATAGCGCGGTACCGCAACCAACAGACATTTTTTTTGATGATGGGCTTAAGCGACACAAAGTAACCGAGTTTAACCTTGTGGAGCAATGTTTTGATGTCAATGGAATGTACCAAACCCACACTGTCGGATATAAAATGAATTTAATCACAGGCAGTATGCTAAAGCTTGATATTAATGGGGAACTATTAATCGATATTAATGAAGAACTATTAAATATACTACCTCCCGAAAAAATAGCTTAAGTACCTCCTCTAGAATTAAAGTACTCGATATAAAAGATGATTCGAGTACTTTATTTTCTATTCTTAAAATACCTCAACTCTGCGATTCTTTTTACGACCTTCAGCACTCTTGTTATCTTCCAAGGGTTCTCCCTCGCCTTCACTCGCTAGTTCGAAGTTGTTCTCAGTCATGCCTTTATCCACTAAATATTGCTTGGTGGCGATAGCACGTTGCATCCCAAGACGGCGATTATAGGCCTTATCTCCGGTACTATCCGTGTGACCAGTCAACTCAATCACATCGGTGTTCATTTTTAAACTATTGACGACTTTGTCTAAAATAAGAATCGATTCAGGGGTCAGCAGATGTCGATCAAAATCAAAATAAACACGTGCAATCAACTCCTTATCCGATGATGCGTTGATTGATAATAATCGCATTGCATCTAAATATTCCATACACTGGCTATCAACCCCCACTTTCTCTGCGCGTTTAGCTAAAGTAAGTCTGAGTGCTTTATCATTTACATCTTGGTTTATTTGTAAATAGCCATTACGGTGATAACCAATTGCAGTCACTTGCTCTATCGTTATTGATTGACTCGTATTATGACTTTCTTGCCCACAGTACTTCACCAATAATTGATTAAAATTACTCTCGGCATTAACACTCATTGCAGTAACGCATGTTAGTAATAAAAATGTATTTTTTATCATCTTAATTCCTCTGATGAAACTAGTTTAAATGACGGTAATGTAATTTAGTGATGCCTTCGGTCTGAGTCCCTTTCTTAATCATGTCTTTAATTTTAATAATCAGATCATCGACATTTTTCACGTCCACAATATTTTCACTGCCAACACAATGTTGAAATGCTTGCTGTCTACTGGCATCAAATTTAATGCCTAACACTGCCATATATAAAGGCACATCTCCGTCACTAAATTCATCTTTAATCTTCTGACACAAGCCCTTACTAACCCCTCCGTAATCAACCAAACTTTTAAACGTTTGTGTATAAGGAGATTCCACACCGTCACTCAAAATAAGCAGCATTTTAATCCTATTTTTATAGGCTTCTTTCTCTTTTGGCGTGACATATTTATTCCGTTCTTGCTGTAATAATTGTGCACCTTGTATGACCCCTTGATACACAGACGTGCCACCAAACGCTTTCATTCCTTTGATCGCATTTAACTTATTTATATTCTCCGTCATCGGAATCGTATGAAAAGCTGAGTTACAAGAATACTGACTCCATAACTTATTACGGCTATAATAATTAGCTTCTGGGTGCAGTTTTATATTACTTATTTTATCGACAAATACATTATTAACGGTTTTAGCGACATCCACATATTTATAAGGATCTGGGTGTATATATTGCGTCTTATTAGCAACACTATAAATGGTTCTCAAATCGTTCTGTGTCACACCTCGACAGTATCGACTATCTCTCCAGCAGTTTGAAAACATTTGGTATGTAAGGCTACTTACCTGTCTTGTCCAGTTAACATCTTCATAAGGGGTATAATTCGCACTATTATTTCCTGAAATGAAATCTTTATAGCGAAGTTGAGTCACACACAGTTTTTTGCCATTAACGTATCTTTGCACGCGCATATTAAATGGGACAAAACCGATTCTATTTTTACCTTTATCATCATTTTCAGCCAATATTTGTTGGCCAATTTTTAGAACCGCATTTTTAAGCACGTCAATTTTACGATTCGAACGATCCCAACTTTGGTTCATCGAACCAGAAAAATCAGATACAAAAACAATATCCACATATTTATCACCCGCAATTTCAGGGTAATTCCTTGCAATGGCTTTATTGACGATTGATTCCACCGATGAGAAACTCGGGATAAGTAAACTCGTAAACCAAGACTTATGCGTCGTTTTAGCATCCACGTTATATTGATAAAATGGCTTTCTCACTTTACCTACAATATCTTCCCCTTTTTTAACTGTCACCGCTAATACCGGTACATCCTTAATACCCCTAATATATGACTGCACATACTTCGTGGCGAGATCTTGTTCATAACCTGTTTTATTTTCACGATGTGCCATCGTGATCGCAAGTGCAGCCGCTTCAGATGCATCAGCAAGCCGGTTTTGCTTTTGAATATAGCGCGTGCCTTCCAGAGCCAAGAATACAGCACCAAACAAAGGCACTAATAAAAATACTAAAAAGATTGCGGCTGTACCCTGCTGTTTCGCTCTGCTAAATCTCATATTAACGTCCTACGATCACAGATGTGGATTGCAAATGCATTTGCTTTTGCTTTTGCTTTCCGAAAAACTGTTCAAACCAACTATCCACTTCATAACAAAGTGTGACTTGATAGAGTGGAAATAATTTACCAGCCAAATTCTTAGGCACTAATTGCGATCGACTCGTTTGCTTTAAAGAATCAGCATTATTACAAGTAGGTCCTTGTGCCACGGTACGGTTAAATGTTTGAAGTACACCTTTATTTAACGATTCAACTCTTAATCCATAAGGTCGATTTCCCGTTAGCAAACGCGAGGCTAATATTTGCATATCATCAATATCTTGCCGATTTAATTCAAAACGTTTGTGATAAAAACGCGTTCTTTCTTTGACGATATTCACCAAGGAGTAACTCGCACGATCTAATTCAACGCGGTTAAAAAGCTTAAAAGCAATATCACCAGTAAACAGCAATAACGCAGCAATTAAAAATAAGACAAAAGACATTTCAATCGCAAAAACGCCTTGCTGTTTATTACCCATTATCATCCCAACCTTGATGTTCTTGAACCATGACAATTGAGCTTTTCACAGCCCGTTCACCAGTCCACGGCAGACGTAGTATGGGCGTATAACGATACGTTAATGAGTATTCAGCTAGCGGGCAGTCTTGACAGTTAATTGTCTTGTTTTTCATGATCAGCGCTCGGTAATCTCGAAAGTAACGAATGCTCAACGTGTAATGACTAGGCTTTACGATGCTTTGCCATATCTGCCCTTTTTTAACAAACATCTGTTCAAAGCGGGTTTGATAATTCACATTATGTCGGCTGCCTTCATAAAGGCGGCTATCACGTGCAGATTCTCGCAGTGAAGACTCCGTTAAATTTATAATGTAGATAAACCGACACAATTCAAAAATGGCAAATGTACTTAAAAATAATAAAATTGATCCAAGTGCAAATTCAATCGTGAATACACCTTTTTGGCTGTTCATTCGAATCATCAAACTACCCTCTACAAGGCTGCAATAGCAGTAAGCAGCAGTGAAAACTCCGCATCACTGTAATCACGTTCCAAGATCTGACGCGCCGTGCCGTAATCTTTGACTTTAATCAATGCCACAGCAAGATTCATGCGTAGTCGGTCATTATCTGGTGAGCGTTCATAAATCGGTGTTAGCATCTCAATCGCCTGCTTGTATTCCTGACGAGCGATGTAGATAACGGCAATATTGTTTTTTATCGCAACATCATCAAACCCTTTTAAACGTGCTTGGTTAAACTGCTCCAATGCGTTATCGAAATCTCCTAAGCTGCCGTAAAGCACACCTAAACTGATATCAAGATCCGCATTGTTATAGCCTTGAACTTTTGCTTTTTGGTATGTACTAATAGCCAGCTCATATTGCTCTGATGCCATATATACTTTCCCAGCTAAATATAAGAATGCACTATCGCCATAACCCAATTCAGTAAGGTGTTGGGTATAAAAACGCGCAGATTCAATATCATCAAGCTTAAAATAGGTATCAGCCATTTTGGCCATTAGTGCGTTATCGTTAGGGTTAAGTTGTAATTGATTTTGATAGTAGCGACTTAATCCTTGATAATTACTGGCCGCAATCAAGTCTACCTCTCGGGTATCGACTGGCGTCTGTGAAGCACAGCCAGAGAGCAGTAAAATGACAATTAGCAGGCGACTTTTCATTAGCGATAATCTCTTTCGTTGTATTAATAATTGGTTAACGAGTTTATACATTAGCTACCAACATCCAGTGATATTTGCATCATCCCAGGGGCTAGAATAAGAATAACGATTGGGAACATAATTAATAAAATAAGAGGAATACTCATTTTTGCCGCCAGCTTACCGATTTTTTCTTCCATCCCTAATACATGCATTTTTCGCATATCCTCAGCGAGATCACTGAGCACATTCGAAATCGACGTACCGTGTTGTAAGTTTTGAATCAGCGTTAGAGTAAAACTCCGGATTTCATGTGTAGGTAAACGTTCACTTAGGTCAAACAAGGCTTTTTCTAAACTTTGTACCTTTGCACCGTCAGAGGTTTTACGAATGTGATAACAAAGGTCCTTATCAAAATCATCCAGCTCTTTACTCAAATAGCTAAGTGATGACTCGATTGTCATCCCTGTTTGAATACACACTGCCATCATGTCTAGCATGTACGGGAGTTGACGAGACGTTTTAGCCACGACGTGTTTTTTACGCAGTGCTAATATGCCATCAGGTATAAGCAGGATGGCAATCAAGGTACCAGTGCCTAATAATATTTTACTGTCTAACTCAATATCACCAAAGATGATCAGCAACTGAGCCACCAACAAGGTGCCGAATTTTAACGGTAAGTAATACTTGGCTAATTGTGAATTATAAATACCCGCATCAATCAGTTTATTCTTAAGGTCAACATGATGCTTATGCCCGATTGAAGTGAAAAACAAATTTATTTTTGATAGTGCTCGCTGTTCACGCTCATGCAAGAAATGATTAATATTACTTTTCAATAACTGCTTATTAATAACGACAGTTACTGTGTAAGCGATGGCGATACTCACGATGACAAGTAAGGCTATAATCCCAATCATTAACGTACCCCTCTCACTAATAACCACACAATGAATAACCCAATGAACTCACTGCCTAGTACGTAATAAA
Organism: Moritella sp. 24; assembly: GCF_018219155.1. Taxonomy (NCBI): domain Bacteria; kingdom Pseudomonadati; phylum Pseudomonadota; class Gammaproteobacteria; order Alteromonadales; family Moritellaceae; genus Moritella; species Moritella sp. 24. The sequence goes on from NZ_CP056123.1 coordinate 3,039,412, forward strand.
GCACGAACCGACCGTCTGGATTAGTCAGAATGAACTGCACATCACCGGGGTTGATGTAGTTAAGTAACAGCATAAACACAACGGGAATAATGGCGACGATTTTTGCAGACAGGCGCGCTTCAGATGTCATGGCCATCTTTTTCTTTTCAAGTGTTCTGGCGTCAACTAACACACGAATTAATCGCGCCATTACATTTTTGAGATGACCACCACGCGTCATATTTGCGCGAATAGTGACAATAAAAAATAGAAAAGCGGGATAAGGCACCTTTTTACAAGCACGCTTAAATACCTGTTCAGGTGATTCACCTAACTGTAAATGTTCAGACATGTGTAAAAATACGTGGCCAATATCGTTATCAAGTGTTTTACCCACATAGCTAATAGATTGAGTCACACTCTCACCCGCCGTCACCGCACTCATCATCATATTGAGCGCATCTGGAAACGTCATTTCAAAGTCTTCACGACGCTTATTAGACAGCCAATTCCAGCCAATAAAAAAGCCTAATACAGGCGCTAAAATTGGCAACCAGTAATGATCCAACTGCAAAATTTGTTGGTTGATGTAAGTAACACCACTGATGATCACGCCAAAATAAAGCACTAACTTTATCCAAGCCCACTTACCCAGCATCGAAAAAGAAGGACCTAATAACATTTTTAGCTTGAGGTATATCGGGGCGCGATGCAGGTAACCAAGGTTAATAGCTTCAAGTTGGTCGTCTTCAGTGAGTTCGATATGCTTTGCCAAAAAATGCGTCTTCAAGCTCGACTTCTGTGTGTAATACATCACAGCTGCGATACCAAAGAGAATAAGCGAGAAGGCAAGTATCATGAAGAATGCCTAAATGCCGCTTTTAATTCGTCTTGAAAACCACAGTAACGCGCACGTTGCATTAAGATAGAACGCTGCATGATCCCAGGCGTTATAAATACGCCCTTAATTGTATCAGTGGATTGTAAATCTTCGGCCTGAAAACTAAAGAGTTCATCCATCACGACATTATCACCTTCTAGTCCCACCACCTCAGAGATACTGGTGACTTTTCTTGAGCCATCATGTAAGCGGTTAACCTGAATAATTAAATGAGTGGCACTCACGATAGTACGGCGAATAGCTTCTAATGGCAGGTTCAAATCAGCCATCATGACCATTGATTCAATACGCGAAACAGCGTCTCGAGGCGTATTAGCATGTAACGTAGACATAGAGCCATCGTGACCAGTATTCATTGCTTGTAACATTTCAAATGCCTCTGAACCACGGCACTCACCTAGAATGATACGGTCAGGTCGCATACGCAGTGAGTTTATGACGAGTTCACGTTGTGATACTGCACCTGTATTTTCTATACTTTCAGCACGCGTTTCCATGCGAACAACGTGAGGAATTTGTAATTTTAGTTCTGCGGCATCTTCAATGGTAATAACCCGTTCGTCCTCACTAATATACTGTGATAACGCATTTAGCAAGGTGGTTTTACCTGAACCTGTGCCACCTGAAATTAAGATGTTTAATCGACAACGAGAAGCAATCATTAATACTCTGGCCATTTCAACTGACATGGCACCAAATTCCACCAACGATTCTAAGCCAATGGTTTTGTTTTTAAATTTACGAATCGAAATTGATGTGCCGTCCAGTGTAATCGGTGGAATAACGATATTCACACGACTACCATCCGCTAAACGTGCATCAACCATCGGAGAGGATTCATCAACCCGTCGGCCAACTCGAAATGCAATACGTTGTGCAATCTCTAATAATTGCGCTTCATTCACAAAGCTCACATCAGATTTTTTAACTTTGCCACCACGTTCAAAAAATATCTGATTTGGACCGTTGACCATAATATCGCTGATACTATCGTCTTCCATTAATGATTGCAGTGGACCTAAGCCAACGAGTTCATCAATTAAATTTTTAACCAAGCCACTACGAATAACGCTCGGTATAGGGCGTGAATAATTGTTCGCTAAGATCTCAATCGCTTGCTTGATCTGCACTTCAAGATCAGACTTATCCATATTTGAAACAGCTTGAGGATCGAGTACTTCAAAGATCTTATTTCTAAAATCAAGATAGATTGATTTGTTATTATTCATCGTTTGATCCAATTTATTACATTTTTCATAACTGATTTATTCTTACGCCCATCCAATAATTTTCCATTTAAGAGCTGGCTAATATCAGTAAAGGCACTAGATAACATCGCGTTGTGCTTGTACAAACGCTTACCTTGTAACAACATGCCAGCAGCGTGCCGACAGTAAGGCAGTACAACATCAACCGGATGCTCTAAGTGATCTGCAATTTCTTTCGGCGTCAATGGGAAATAATGCTCAGAGCGATGTGTATTAATCATGATAAATAAGCGTAATTCTTTCATACCCAACTGCTGCTGTAATGTAATCGAGTCAATCATCTTCTTTGCATTTCTAACGGATGACACGCTTGGTTCTACAACCAATACAACCATATCTACACGTTTGACCAATAATGGAATATCTAATGTAAAGTCAACAGATGCGGAATAATCTTCAATGATGAAGTTCGCTTCACGGTGTAATACATCAATAATATTGTGGCTATAACCAAGGAGGTCCGTGACAGAGCTTTCCCCCTGCAACGCTAATATGCGTAACTTTTGATTAACGGGTAAGAGATAGTCAGCCGCGCTATCTTCGTCTGCATCATGAAATTGTAGGCCGAGGTTCTCGACATTCTGTTTCTCAAAGTTTTTCAACCCCAGAATAATATCGATATTGCTATCATGATATTGATGGTCAACCAAAATAGTATCAGTGCCTAAGCTTGATAGTTTTGACGCTATTTCAGCACTAATCAATGTTGAACCCACACCGCCTTTCGAGCCGACGACAGCCACTTTCTTCGCTTTACGGTTTTGGCTAACCCCAGCAAAACGTGCAATGTTGTTATGCATATGACGTAAGAAGTCACTGGTATCTTGTTTGTTAATCGGCCAAAACAAGTAATACAGTCCCATCTCTTTTAAACCACGTAAGGTCGTGATGGCATCTTCTTTGCCAATAACAACGATGCCTTTATGATTGGGTAAGCGACTCGCAAACGCTTTAGCGTCCTCAACTACATTTTTTGATTGATTAAGTTCAAGAATGATAATTTCTTGCAGGTTGCCAATATTCATATCCGCGGCGGACACATTATTGCGTAAACAATCAGGATCAGACCAACCTTCAAAACGAAAAACTTCTTGTAATAAGTCTTTGCATTCATTTGTTTGATAAAACAAACTGCATCCAGAAGGACCTCTTTGAACCTTTTCCTTCTCTGTCGATTTACTTACCGCTTTAGCAAGATCAAACATAGCTATTCCTTACTCTCGTTAATCAATCGACTTGGCGACACGATTTGCTGCATACGTAATACATCAACAAAGCAGCCACTCTTGGTCTGATTATTCTCAAACGAAAAAGGCTGACAGGTACTTGTTATCAGACGGTATTGTCTGACTTCTAGCGCAATGTCGGTTCTTAATTCAGGCGAGAGTGCCACGCTAATTTGATCCGGTATCACACCGACGACTTTCAATTTTTTAACCGCATTTCTTACAACATCAGCGTCTCGTTTTAAGCGATAAGAAATAATCCACTGCGTATCAGGCGCAACTGGTAACACGTCATCGATAATGCTGATAATCTCTCGATGTTTACCAGCTAAGTCATTCTTTTTAAAATCAATATCAAAGCGTTGTAATTCAGGGTAAATAACTGCTTCTGCGCCTTGTGTTTCTATTACCCGGTCAGCACAACCTTGTAAAAACAACAGCCCAATAAAACATAATATTGGTCGTATCATTGAATAAACCCTCCACGATTTAACATCTCGATAGTTAATGCATCTTGAGCCCGATTAATACGGCTACCTTTACGGCCATAGATACGAAATAAACGACTAAGCGTTGATGTTTTATGTATTGTAGGAAGACGTACTTGCTGACTTTTAATTGGTTTCACAATATTCACCGTCGCAACAATAATTAACTCCGTTTTTTTACGCTTCGTACTTGCCTTACGGAAAGCAGCCCCTAGTACCGGAATGTCTCCGAGTAATGGAACACGGCTTATTTCTTCAATGTCTTCACTACTCATTAAGCCACCAATCATAAAGCTATCGCCATCAGCAAGCGCTATCGTCGTCAAAGCCCGACGCGTACTTAATTGCGGAACTTCAATCCCCGCAGCTTTGATTATCCGTTCAATAGCACTCACCTCTGGCGCTATATTAAGTTTAATTTTTTGATTACTTTCGACCTTTGCAGAAAGGCTCAATTTAATACCGAACTCTTTAAAACTAATGTTGGTTGTATTCTGATTCGTCACAATGACAGGCACTTCTCCACCCACAAGAAAACTCGCACTCTCACCTGACATAACGGTTAAATTTGGCTCTGCAAGTACTTCAGCAATGTTGTCATTTCCGATCGCACTCACAATGGTCGTTAAGCTTGCAGCATCAAATTGTTGGAAAGCGAATTGCCCATTCGAGCGACCAAGCGTACTCCAGTCAACACCCAAGGTTTCATTGAACTCTTTAGACACTTGAACAACCGATATTTTGACATTAATCTGTTTAACACTATCAAGTTCTAAACGCTCAACAATGCCATCCCAGCTGTAATTGCGCTGAAAGCTAACCCATTGCATTTCATCAAATTCGCTTTCGCCATTCTTAATGGTGACGTTATCAGCATCGTTATAACGCGTTACTTTTTCTCGACCTAGCAACTCTGCAACACTTCTATAAATATCATCACGCTGCGCTTCACTGTAAACCTTACCGCTCACTACAACCTTACGTCCGATAGAAGTGAGTTTAAGGTCTAACTTGGGATAGTAGATCGCAATCTGACGACGAATGTCTGTCAGATTAATATCCACGTGTATAAGCTGAGATAGCAAAGGCTGATGCTGAGTGCCATACACCACGATTTGGCTTTGCCCTATCTCATTGGTGAACAAAACAAGAGTACGTTTATTAATGATCTTGTAATCAGCGATATTAGGTTGACTGATAAACACGGTAGCAATGTCATCATCAAATTCGATATTAACGGCACTGTTTAACGGAATGTACCGCTCAGAGGCGATACTTGCGTTAACACATAAGGAAAAGATAATTGCTATAAAATAAACTAACCGATGGTGCATTATAATATCCCTTCAAAGCTTGCATTAGCCTGACCACGTAATTCAACAACGCCGTTATAGTGAGGTACTATATCGCTGACATCTGCATAAGGCGGTTGTTGGTATGTTTGACTGCGTACTATTTCTAAATACATCGTGCGTTGTGCTAACGCTAATCGGCCTAAGTCATCCGGTTTTACTTCTATCACAATCGTTAATTCACTATTCGCGTCACTGCTCATTTGCGGATTAATCACATCAGCATCGTTTGTATTCACTGACATGACCCGTACTTTAGTCAGTAGTAGGCTCGCAGTAACACCTTCAAATATTTCAAGTTCATTGGTCGTATTTGATAAATTCGTTTTTGGTGAGCTTATTGCCATAATGTCAATATTGTCACCTGGTTTGATATAACCAGAAATAAGATTTTTAGAAGAGATGGTCAATGGATATAAAGTCATTCCATCGACAATTAATAGATCTAAATAGCCGGGTTGATCTTTACTTGTTTGATACTCAACAAAAACAAGTTCACCGGTCTTAACTGGCGTATTTATTAAGGTTGAAGACTGAAAATCCAGAGTCACATCTTGCTTAATACCGAGTACAAGCGCGTCATTCAGCAGCACTTGCTCACGCTGAACCATACTAGCGGTGAGGCTTTCACCTTTCATTATCGATTGTTTTGCTCGCCAAAGCGTAACGTAACGCGCCTGCGGTTCTGCCTGAATAAGTGTTTCATCTTCCACTTTTTCAGTCGTTAAAAACAATATATCCACAACCCCGTAGATACCGCTAACAATGGCTAAGAATGCAACAATAAATATAATCTTCGAGTTCATATCGCTACCACGTCAAATTAAGCTGTTAATAATTGTTATGTAAAATCCGAACGATATCGCAACACCGTAAGGTAAACCCCGTTCATGTTCTCGTGATAGTTTTAAAATCAGCCGGTCTTTAATTAAATAAAACAACGCTAATAAACCACCTAGAAATAAAACCAACATTGCGGCATCAACTATTTCACTCGGTAATAACGCAATAGAAAAAGCTGTTGCTAATTTACTATCTCCAGCACCCATGATATTAAATTTAAATAACATAGCTGTAGACAAAAATACAATAAAGCAACTAAACAGACTGGTGGGTATATTATTTCTTTCTATCGAAACATATAGAGAGGTAAAAAAAATGATGGCGCAGATTTTATTTGATATATGTCGATATCGGCAATCAGAATAGATAACACCAATTGACACAACCCCAATAAAATAGAGTGCCATCATTATTAAAGTCAACTTAACCAATTTTACCGATTGCAGTTGTAATATTAGCAAAGGCAGTTGTTAACGCAGTAAGTAATGAACCACCAGTACCAAACGTAACACCTAATAGAGTTGCCATCGCAACACCAATAAGACCGTACTCAATCGCAGTTACACCGCGTTCATCATTTTTATACGTTGCTAGAAATGAGGTTGTGTTTACATACATTTTAGTGAACATGTTATATTCCTTATTTACTTAATTAATAGGCCAACTTTTAATAATAGTGAATACTATTCTTTATTTTTCAATTAATACAAATACAACCTATTACATTTTAATATAGATGGTTAAAACTTAGCCTTCAACCTTACACTGCTTACATCCCTTACAATTAAATATGTGTAGTGAAAGATAATTAATACTAAAAAGGAGGGATATAAAGGCTAAATAAAGTCAATACTAGATATTTTGTCACGCATCCAATTAAGTAAGGGACTCAAGTTTTCATTTTTAGGCCAGATAATAGATGCAACCCAATGCTCATTATTAAGCTGATTAAATGCAAACGAAGCTTTAGATAAGCGCCCTTCATTTAAGTCATGTTTAGTCACAAAATTAGGTAAGTTACAAATGCCGACACTGTTTCGACAGAATGATAGTATCGTATGTATATCTTCAACATACCATACATGAGAAGCCACACTCAGCTCACTCATAGCGGGATACTTGAGGTCTATTGGCGTTAACAATCGCGTGTTATCCATGTCAGTCAAATTGACATTAGAAATATGACCGCCTTTATAATCAGGTGACGCTACCCAGGAACTCTGCATGTGAAATGCACTCGCAAATTCACAATTCAACGTTTCTAGACCAGAAAAAAGTCCGACTGCAAAATCTATTTTATTTTCAACTACTTCATTATAAAGCTGTTTGCTATTCTGCTGGATAATGTACAGGTCGACTAACGGGTACAGTTCTGAAAATTCACATAATATTTTTGTTATCTTTTCAGAACACACTAATGGATCAATACCAATTCGTATTTTAACATCACTAATTTCTTCTATTTCACGAGACTGCGATATAAATTCGTCATATTGAGACATCATTAATTTAGTGTTCTTAAATAGTTTTTCACCCTTCTCGGTTAAAACTGGGTATTTTTTATTTCGATTAAATAATTCGAAACCAAAATCTATTTCTAGATTTTGAATTGCAATACTTATTGATGCCTGACTCTTTTTCATTTCTTTTGCTGCAGCACTAAAAGAACCCTTTTCTGCTGCTGAAATAAACATAATTAAATTATCTACTTGTGATTTCATCATTGTCCCTGTTTATTAATAAAACAACCCATAATGCAGAATAATTTAAATTACAAATCACTCAATAGATCGAACATACAATAACTAGCAATATACACTATCTGAATTTATTGAAATGTAATCAACTGTAATCAAATGTAAGCGATGGGAATGAAGTTATAAAGATATACTTAAATGGGTTAATCGTGAATTATCACTATATAAATCAGGCACAAAACAAACTAATGGGGAGATATAATATAAACGAGGGGTAAATAGTCAAATAGAGGTATTAGATATGGAAGAGATAATAGAAATAGGAAGAGAAAGAGAAAAAATAAAAAGTAATACATGGTTATATTTTTAATATAATCATGTATTACTTGTCATGGATTTTATTAATCAGTATCTAGCATTACTTAAATAATTTTAAATTTATGAATCATCACTATAAAAATGAATAAATGATTCACCATCAAAGCCATTAAAATCAACAACACCTGTGATCGTCGTTAAGCCATCGGTATAAATTACACGTTCTTCTTTCAAGTTTTCACGCAAACAGTGCTCTTCAATACCATCTGTTTTACATAATGTAATAGCACCAGATAAGTTTACGGTTAAACGATAGGATACATATAATGCTGATTTAGAGTCAGTATTCACCTGATAAGTAAAAGTATCATTGGTATAACGATAAGAAAGATCTTTTAACCATAATCCGCGTACTTTAAAAGCTGTGTCGTGTGTTGCATACAATGCCTTGCTATTCAGAGTGCTTTCAACAACAAAATTATACGGTTTCATGTATCGATGATGATCACCTTCAACATATTCCATCAAATGATGTATTGCTTTTACTTGTTTTGGGTTCACTTTGTGTAACGCGACAAGCCCAGCATCAATCACACTGATAATTTCTTTACCTAACGCCATGATACGCTTAGATTCAGGGCCAGTGGCTGTATAATTCACAAATTCTGCTGTCGATGTTTCAATCGCTTTAAACTCTACCGTATTCAGCTCAATCGACTTCAACGTTAACACTCTAGCATCTTGAGCTTGTTGTGCATTCGCACTCACTGATAGCAGTAATATTAGTGCAATTACAAATCGATTCATAACAACTCCTATAGGAAACATTTATACGAAAAACGCTCGAAATGTTAGCGGTATCACACCAGCGTAAAATATTTAGTTTTATTCACAATCAATAAAGATCTACAAACTAACTACTCGCTAAAGCCTGCTAATTTGCGCGCATTATAACCATAAAAATACATAAATCAACATATGATATAACGTTATATTATATAAGCTTTCGAAAAGTAATTGTAAGAGTATGTCAGTAAGTCCTAGAAATATCCCCACATACTGCCGTTATCGTGCCGTAATCCATAGCAAAGTGATGGTTGCTGACTATTATTCAGATAGTCAGTATCGAAATCGGATAACGCTCATGAGTAACTACGTCAATACCGTGATTTTATTAGTTTGTGCCACTAACTCTGGACAACTAAGTGCCAACGAACAAGGGTTGGGTAATAATCAACACTCTGAAAATGAGCTGTTAGTGGGTACTGTATGTCCTGTCAATTCAACAACCTCCGGCATTGCTAATAAATCGATGGGTATTTTGGCTTTTTCTCAACACTGGTTTCATGATGGTGGCAGCAATGCGAGCTATCAAGCGCGTGACAATGCTACTGGCGTGGGCATTGAAATTCATTTTCTTGCAAATGACAATGGCTTTATAAAAGGTAAAAATGTGGCTGACTGTCAGCAGTATCGTATCATTCAGCTGCGCCAAACCAATATTAAACATCTCATCAATGAACTGCCTGTGCAAATCGATATTCCAGATACATTTACACTCCCTTTTTATGATAATCACACACTAGAGCACGGTCATGGTATGCATCAAACGCCCAAAGATAACCAAGATAAACCGTGGACAAAACCTGTCATGCGCGCGTCATCTGTTGCAATTTATGATACACCTTATGTATCTGATGCTTATGGCACTGAAGGCGAAGATATACAGGTAACATTTGAAACCTGCGTCGTTTGTCAGCGTGAGCAGCAATATGACCAATTACTTTCTTGTGGTACATGGGGGTTTCGTCGTGATTATTTGGGGGGAATGACAGGATGGACTGAGCCAGAGTTTATTCCGGTGCAATGTGCAACACAACCCAGTCCTCAATACCTGACAACGTTAGATAACTCAGCACGTATTGACTACAACTACTGGCTAGACTGGCGTTAAATAGAACGGAGATAACTGAATTGGTTACGAGATAAATAGGTGACTAAATAGATGACTAAATAGGTAAATAGATGACTAATTCATACAAGCCACGATGGTTTGACTTGATGAGAACACCGCATAATACTCACCACCCACAACCAATTTAAGTTCATTCGCTAATACTGTATCAATAGAAGCATAAATCATTTGAGTGGCAGAACCATTATTTAACCCTTTATTTATAGCAAAACTCACCTCTGTCGTCTGGCTGTTGCTATGGATTTCATGCACGCGACCTTGCAGTTGATTTTGATGTTCGCCATGTTCTTTATTTAGGGAAATACTGACTGCAGGGGCTTTAAAAAGTAATAATACAGGCTTACCGACAACTAATGCTAAACGCGCGCAACTACTTTGTGTCACACACGCATTAAGCCGGAGTCCACTCGTCAACTCAACCTCAAGGTTTACATTTAAATTATCATGATCTGAACTTAGGTTAGCCACACTATTATCTAAAGACAAAATAGTCCCTGATAACTGATTACGCGCACTGGTCTTTAGTGATAAATGGCCCATTACATCCAGTAAACTGTTCATGGGTATCGCTTGATCTTGTAATGCTGCTAATACCATGTCTTGCATTTGATCAGTCAGTGCATACATTTGCAATAAACGTGCGCCAAAAGCAGTTAACTTTGCACCGCCACCGCCTTTACCGCCCTTTTCACTCAAAACAACAGGCTCAGATAAACGTGTATTCATATCTTTAACCGAATCCCACGCGGTTTTATAACTCATTCCTGCAAGTTTAGCTCCCTGACTAATCGAACCACAGGCTTGTATCTGTTGCAGCAATACGATCCGCTTTGGGTTAGCAAACACTTTATCTGCGACTGAAATGGTCAATAATGCTTTCAAATCCATGGTGTATCATCAGCTTAAGCTTAAATAGAAGATTTATATTGTGCGCTATCAGAAAAATAATAACAACTCTATCTAGAGGGCTGTATCAGTCAATAATAGACGTGTTAAAACCACACAACCAAATCCCCCCCCCCGCTATATAGCAAAGAATAAACAGCTTAAATAAGTGTGAACCACTCCACAAATAGGTAGTAACAGGGCTGAAATAGGAAATATTATTCTCTTAAATCGTATAAAACCGTCGATATAAGAAAAAATATTCTCCAAGCATAGGCGTAAAGTATAAGAATGTAAGGGAATGTAAACCAATGTATATTAACGTCAACCACGGCGTTGCTGAAGGTGTTCTTCAGCATCAATGAGGAATACCAATGAATAATCAATGGCAGCAATACAAACTTCTACTTAACACCTTTGTTAAACCAGCACTTGGTTGTACAGAGCCGATTTCAGCCGCTTATGCTTCTGCCGTTGCAGCAAGCATGCTCCCACAAACACCTGAAAGAATCACCGTTCAAGTTTCAGACAACTTATATAAAAATTCAATGGGTGTATTTGTACCAGGTACAGGGAAAATAGGTTTACCTATTGCAGCTGCCGTTGGCGCGATTGCAGGTGATCCCAACGCAGGTCTAGAAGTACTTGCTAAAATAAACGCAAGCCAAGTTGAAGAAGCTCAAGCATTAATTGATACAGGCAAGGTCACTGTTAAACGCACAAGTTCAAGCGAGTTTATTTATTGCCATGTAGAAGCGCAGTATCAGAATGATATCGCAATCGTAGAGATCAGTGGTGGTCACACTAAAATAACGAAAACAACCTTTAATGGCAAAATGGTATTCAGTAATAATAGCGGTACAGCTAAGTCGACAGGCAATATCTGTAACGATATCGATATCAGTATCCAAGGCATTTACGATTATGCCATGGGCGCTGATTTTGTCGATATTGCCTTTATTCTTGAAGCCGCTAAATTAAACTTAGATTTAGCCGATGAAGGGCTAAAAGGTGCTTACGGTCTACAAGTTGGTCGTACTATCAATAAAAATATCCAAAGTGGATTTATGACGGCCGATCTTAATAACAACATTATTATGCGTACATCCGCGGCATCCGATGCCAGAATGGGTGGTGCAACATTACCTGCAATGAGTAATTACGGCAGTGGTAATCAAGGTATTGCAGCAACAATCCCTGTCGAAATGATTGCAAAACATTATAAAGTTAATGACGAGCAACTTGCCCGCGCACTTATATTAAGCCACTTAGGGGCAATTTATATTAAACAGCATTACCCGCCTCTCTCTGCATTCTGTGGTAATACGGTAACAAGTGCAGCGGCCGCGATGGCGATGGTTTATCTTGCAGGTGGTAACTATGAGCAATCATGTTATGCCATTCAAAATGTACTCAGTGATTGCTCTGGCATGGTGTGTGACGGTGCAAAATCAACCTGTGCAATGAAAGTAAAAACATCGACGAGTAGTGCTGTTACTGCATTTATGTTGGCAATGAATGATACTCAAGCATTTGATCAAGGCATCATCGCGCATGACATTGAAAGTAGTATCCGTAATATTGGAATGCTAGTCACAACAGGTATGATGAATACAGACACCACGATTATTAATATCATGTCAGCATAGACGTAAAGGCTATAAAAAAATCAGCACACAATATTAACCATATTATTGTGCTGATACCACTTTCGGAGATATCGACTCAATTTGAGTTTATTCCCCCAAATAAGTAAATTAATTACAATTTATAGCGCGAGTTACAACAATAACGTATATAATTCCAGTCTCGTTTTTATCTTAAATAACGATGTCGAAATTAGCCTGTTTCCACTTTTCTGGAGTAATAATGCACAACCTATCTTCAAAATCGTATCGACTGCCACTCCAAAATAAATTGGTTGGCCTGTCCGTTATGATTATTATTGGGATCGTTGCCTTTGTATTATTTTTTTACCACTCTTTTTCAACCAGTCTAGAAGAAGAAAAAAAAGCCCAATCCAAAAATTTTATTGAATCAGCACTTGGTATCGTTCAACATTTTCATCAATTAGAGTTATCTGAAAAACTAAGCAGAGCCGACGCACAACAAATGGCCATGCAAACATTAGATTCTGCGACTTATGGTGATGACGGTTATTTTTGGATCAACGACAGCGAAGGCAAGATCCTTGTTCAACCTTACATGCCTAATCTCGTTGGTTTAAATATGACAAACTGGGCAGACAGTACCGGCAAGTATATTTTTCAAGAGTTCGACCGAGAAGCCAGAAAAGGCGGTGGCTGGGTTTCTTATACTTGGCCTAAATTAAATACATCTAAAGAATACCCTAAAATATCATATGTGGCTCACTACGCACCTTGGGATTGGCTCATTGGAACGGGACTTTACCTTGATGATATGAAATCGAATATTTTCTGGGCCGTACTAAGAACCTCTGGCGTTTTATTATTTGGTTTTCTCATTTTTATTTTTACAACTGTTGTAATTATTAATTATTTTGTTCATCAATTAAGTGAATTATCCGTGCGAGATGCGTTAACGAGTTTGTATACAAAACGCTTCTTAAAAGAAATTATTCCGACATTGTTGAATCATGATAAAGTCACCGGACATCACCTTGCTGCAATATTTATCGACCTTGATCATTTCAAATCAGTCAATGATATACACGGCCATGATAATGGTGATAACGTACTTCAACACATTGCTAACGTAATGAATAAAAACGCTAAACAAAGTGATTACTGCATGCGTTACGGTGGTGAGGAATTCGTTCTTATCGGCTTTTTCGATACTGAAATGTCGGCCGTTAATATGGCTGAGATGATCCGTCATCAAGTATCTGAACTTCGTTTTATGAGCGATGACTCTGAATTTGGCGTCACATTAAGTGCAGGTATTGCACTGCATAATAGCCACAGCAATGACAGCTTTGAACACACATTAAAACGAGCAGATATGAAGCTCTATGAAGCAAAAACAGCTGGACGTAATCGTGTAGCGGTCTAATAGTCTAAAAGCATCTATTTACGCAATTTAAATATTTCATTTTCAGTAAATTTTCTCTAGACGATATATTCAAGGACGATTGATATTATAAGATATCAATACTTATAACAGACACGGTGTCATCATGTACAACCTCTCAATAAAATCGCACCGCCTGCCAATTCAAAATAAATTGATCGGTTTATCAGCGTTAATTTTTTTAGTCCTCATCGCCTTTTTGATCTTTTTTTATCATTCTTTTTCTACTAGCTTAGAAAATGAAAAAAAAGCACAGTCCAAGCACCTTACCCAATCTGCATTGGGTGTCATTCAGTATTTTCATGACCTCAGTTTATCAAGTGAACTATCAGATGAGGATGCTAAAAAATACGCGATGGATGCGTTAAAATATGCACTCTATGGAGACAATGGTTATTTTTGGATCATGGGATTAGAAGGCGAAATATTATTACAGCCTTATAAACCAGAACTGATAGGTATGAGCTTATTAGACTGGCAGTACTCCGATGGCACTTATCCGTTTCGTAATATTGATAAAGAAATTCGCAAAAGTGGAGGCTGGGTCAATTATTACTGGTCTAAAAACGATTCATTAGAGCAGTTCCCTAAAATAGGTTATGTAACCTATTTTGAACCTTGGGAATGGTTAGTTGGCACAGGTATCTACTTGGACGATATGGAAAAAAATGTCTTTTGGACTGTCGCAAAAGCATCCGGTTTTTTACTTTTTGGCTTTGTTGTCTTCATCTTCGCTGCCATTATCATCATCCATTACTTTGTGCATAAACTCTCAGAGCAGTCCGTTAAAGACTCACTTACGAAGCTCTATACTAAGCGTTTTTTAGAAGAAGTTATTCCGGGTATGTTAGAAAATGAAAAACGTCACAACAGGGCGATAGCGGCCATATTTTTAGACATCGATCATTTCAAAAAAGTAAATGATACTTATGGTCATAACTGTGGCGACAAAGTATTAGAGCAAGTTGCAGCAGTGATGATGGAGTGCACACGCACAGGTGATTACTGTATCCGCTATGGTGGTGAAGAGTTTGTTATTATTGGTCCCTGTGACGACAATAAGAATGTGATTGCGATCGCAGAGCGTATAAGACAGCAAGTGTCTGAATTAGTATTTACGCATGACGATAAAGAATTTACGATCACGTTAAGTGCGGGTATCGCCTTACATGAACACTCACAAACCTCATTTGACGAAACACTCATTGATGCTGATATGAAATTATATGAAGCAAAAGAACGTGGCCGTAACCGCGTTATGATCTAGCTTAACGTTGGAGTGATTAAAAATAGCCTTGTTAATTTACGTTAACAGGGCTAAAATTTGCCAATCGATATATAGTTAACTATACATCGATATCATATACGCTACTCATATTAAGCCAGCGATACAAAGGGATAGTTCATGAGACAACGACACAGCAGTAGATTCAAACAACTCATCGCCATGATTCTGATTACCTTCAGTAGTAGTGTCATGGCCGAAGATCGCGTACTCATCTTTGCTGCAGCATCATTAACCAATGCCTTAACTGAAGTTGGTGATACTTTTAAAGCCGACACTATCGCCAACCCAACAAAAATAAACCCAGTGTTCTCTTTTGCCTCATCTTCAGCCTTGGCAAGACAAATTGCCCAAGGAGCACCCGCACAAATCTATCTATCAGCGAATCAAAAGTGGATGGATTACCTCGTTAAACAAAAAGTGGTAGCAGCTGATTCTAGGGTAACCTTATTACGTAATTCCTTAGTACTCGTCGCCCCTAATTCAAGTTTATTAAATAACGTAGAATTAAATAAAGACTGGGATATCACAAGCGCAGTAAGTTCTAGTCGTATCGCAGTTGGCGATCCCGACCACGTACCTGCTGGTCGCTATGCTAAACAAGCATTAGAAAGTTTAGATTTATGGCAAGAAGCGATGCCGCTATTAGCCCGTGCAAGTAATGTGCGCGGTGCCCTAGCGCTAGTCGAGCGTGGTGAGTCACCACTAGGCATTGTTTATGCAACTGACGCACTTGTATCCCAAAAAGTAAAAACGGTGGCAACCTTCCCAGAAAATAGCCACAAAGCCATTGAATACCCGCTGGTCATTGTCGGTCATAATACTAATTTTGCCACCCGAATATTCTACCGATACTTGCAAACAAAAGCAGTACAAGCAATATTTGTAAAATACGGTTTTGAGGTGCTTTCTATTTAAGGTCAACGATCTGTTTAAGGTCAACTCTCTATTTAAGGTCAATGATCTGTTTAAGGTCACTCTCTATTTAAGGTCAACTCTATTTTAAGGTAATAACTTTGTTAAGTGATTATGAAGTTGCAGCCTTGCTGCTCAGTTTAAAAGTATCCGGTGTAGCCGTATTATTCAGCTTGCCCTTTGGTATCGTGTGCGCGTGGATACTAGCCCGCTGTGAATTTCCGGGTAAGTCGTTATTTGATAGCCTGATTCACTTACCTTTAGTACTTCCACCGGTAGTGATTGGCTACATTTTGTTGATCTCGATGGGGCGTCAAGGCAGTATCGGCGCGGCTCTTTATGATTGGTTTGGTTGGAGTTTCAGCTTTAGCTGGCGTGGTGCAGCACTCGCAGCCGCGATCGTCTCGTTTCCGTTAATGGTACGTGCGATCCGTTTGTCATTTGAAAGTGTTGATATACGCCTAGAACAAGCAGCACGTACGCTGGGTAGTAATCGTTTACGAGTATTTTTTACCATTACCCTGCCATTAACCTTGCCCGGTATTGTCTCAGGAATGGTATTAGCCTTTGCCCGCAGCTTAGGCGAGTTTGGTTCAACCATTACCTTTGTGTCTAATATTCCGGGTGAAACACGTACTATCCCACTCGCCATGTACTCTTTTATTCAAACCCCAGGCGCAGAACATGAAGCCGCACGCCTGTGTGTCATTGCGATTATTATTGCCGTATTATCATTAACTGCATCACAGTGGTTAGCCAAAAAAGCCCAACAGCGAGTTGCCTCATAATGTTAACGATTGATATAAATAAACAACTGGGCGATTTAGAGTTACAGGTGAATGCACAAATTCCGATGCAAGGGATTTGCGCTGTATTTGGTCGTTCTGGGGCGGGTAAAACGTCATTAGTGAATATTCTTGGCGGGTTATCAACACCTGATAATGGTCAGTTAACCTTAGGGGATACACACCTTTACCACCAGCAACAGAAGATTAACCTCCCTCCTGAACGACGTCGTATTGGTTACGTATTTCAAGAAGCGCGTTTATTCCCCCACTACAGTGTGCGCGGCAATCTCAATTACGGAAATAAAGATAAAGACCAAGCTCACTTTGACACCGTAGTGACGTTACTTGGTTTAGGCGAGCTATTAGACCGCTATCCATCGACACTTTCAGGTGGTGAAAAGCAGCGCGTAGCTATTGGTCGCGCCTTGTTAACTCGACCACAAATGTTATTAATGGATGAGCCATTAGCTGCATTGGATTTACCCCGTAAGCGTGAACTTATTCCTTATTTGTTACAGCTAGCTAAAACCCTTGATTTGCCGATTATCTATGTGAGCCACAGCTTAGATGAGATCTTACAACTCGCTGATACAATGCTGGTATTAGACAAAGGTAAAGTGCTAGTAAACGGTCACTTACAAGCGGTTTGGGACAGTGCAGAGATGCGCCCTTGGTTGCCAGCTAAGGAACAAAGCTCACTGTTAATGGCAAGGGTAACAGAGTTGAACGAACGTTATCGCATGAGTAAGTTATCACTCACTGATGGTACTTATCTGTGGATCAATGGCTTACCTTTACCTGTTAACAGTAAACTACGTGTACGGATTCATGCCAACCATGTATCCCTGTGTAAAACACGCCCACAAGACAGCAGTATTCGTAATATTCTACCAACGACAATTACTGAGATAATACACTCAGAATCAAGTGATAATGTACAAGTTAAATTAGCGTTTGGTGATGATCATATATGGGCGAATATCACCCCGTGGGCATGTGATGATTTGGCTCTTACAGTTGGGCAAAGTGTGTATGCTCAGATCAAAGGGGTAAGCATGACAGAGAGTGAATTAGCGCAGTCATTTTGATTGTATTCCTCACGCTAGATATTGTCAGGCTTTGCTATAATTAAGCTCTGGAACACGAATAATAAGTTCTAACATTGGTCGACTAAATATATTCAATAACTTAAAAGCCGACTAGGTAATTTAGCTGATCTAAGAGGTACATAATCATGGCCAGATATTATATTGATTGTCGCGATTATCCAGGGGATGTGAAATGTTCAGTGGCACTTGCAGCGGATTCCAAAGAAGAGTTACTACAAGCCGTACTTGAACATGGTGCAAGCGTACACGGTTATGAAGACACGCCGGAATTCAGGGAAAATATAACCAAAGAATTTAAAGAAGGTACCCCGCCGATGTAACTTGATAAGACTTTCTGCTTATTAAAAAGAAACGGATAGCATATAAAACAAAGTGGCTCAGATTAACTATTGGTCACTTTGTTAACGAGTAAAAAGCCTGCCTAATATTACTGACTACCCTATCAAAATAAACACTTACCCTTTAAGATATTAAATACCTGTACATCATCAAAGATAAGCGGATTAACATGCCTAATAACCTTTCTATTCGCGCTTATACAAGCCAAATACGCAGTCATTATCATGAGTTCCACCAGCTGGTGCTGCCATTACATGGTGCGATTGATATTAAGGTTGGCGATTACACAGGCAAAGTAAGCATTGGTGATTGCGTGATAATTAAAGCTGGACAACAACATGACTTTCGGGCTGATGATGCAGCCCGTTTTATTGTGGTTGATATGGTAATCCTTCCCGTTAATATTACCGAGTCTGATATTGAAAAATTCTCGATAAACCCGCCCCTGCTTGCTTATATACAATTCATCGACAAGCAGCTGGCACATCAAGTCAATAAACAACTTGAATCGACTGCGTTTGAGCTCTTCTATCAACTCCTTGCTCAACAAACCTGTCATGAACGTATCGACGCTCGAATAGCAGAGGTTATCCACTTCATTAAACAAGATATCAGCATACTATTTAGCATTGATCAGCTAGCTGATATTGCGTGTTTAAGCACAAGCCAATACAAAAAATTGTTCAAACAAAGTATGAGCATGACTACACATCAATATATCACCCAACTGCGTATGGAAAAGGCGTCAGCGTTGCTCGCCCATACCGACCTGCCTATTCGCATTGTCGCAGAACAAGTTGGCTACCAAGATCTATCAGCCTTTAGCAGACGTTTTTCGCACTACTTTGGCCAATCACCTAAAGCCTTTAGTTATTAGTTATTAGTTATTCACCTTCAGAAGTTTATCCTATTAACTTGACTCAGATACTAAACAGCGTTTTAGCCAAAAAAATCATCCTTTCAGCAAACAAGCTCATTAATTAAAGCCTTATTATTTTGTCATTAACATTACTTAAGGACAATAAATAATGGCTACACTATACGGTTTCATCGCAATCGGATTATGGGGGACTTTAGCACTGTTAGGCACAGTTACAGCGAATATCCCTGCATTTCAATTACTCTCACTTTGTTTTTCTATCTCAGCAATCATTGTCATCATTAAACGAATCACGCTTAAAAAGCCCGTGTTTACCAAACCATCGTTAACCCCAACGCAGTGGCTGCTGGGCATAATTGGGCTATTTGGATTTCACTTCTGTTATTTCATGGCACTTAAATTCGCCCCGGTTATCGAGGTCAGTTTAATTGTGTATCTGTGGCCATTATTATTAGCAACACTGGTCGCGAACAAACAAAGTCGATTCAGAGCACTCATTGGGGGAAGCTTAGGCTTTATCGGTATCGCTTTCATTATCGTTGGTAACGGTGAGTTAACCTTAAATAGCGACTATCAAATTGGTTATGTTCTTGCTGCTATTTGCGCTGTTATTTGGGGTTCTTACTCGTGGTTCTTATCTACATCAGACAACGAAGTTGAAGATATAGCCTGGTTATCAGCAGTTGTTGCATTGTTAGCACTGATCGCACATTGGCAGTTTGAAACCAGTCATTGGGATTTCAGCTTATCGGAATGGGGCGGGATATTATTACTCGGCTTAGGGCCTGTCGGCGGCTCTTTTTACTTATGGGACATTGCCTTAAAAAAAGGTAATCAGCAATTACTGGCGTCATTAAGCTTTAGCACACCACTCATTTCATCTGTCATTTTGGCCAT
This sequence comes from Moritella sp. 24, assembly GCF_018219155.1. Taxonomy (NCBI): domain Bacteria; kingdom Pseudomonadati; phylum Pseudomonadota; class Gammaproteobacteria; order Alteromonadales; family Moritellaceae; genus Moritella; species Moritella sp. 24. The sequence goes on from NZ_CP056123.1 coordinate 3,059,608, forward strand.
TGCAGGTTTTAACGCTTGGTCTACTAACATTATCATTGCACTCGCGTTAATATTATCCGGAGCAATGATTGCGAACACGAATAAAAAACGATCGTTTGATGATGCTCATATAGAGGCGAACATAGCCCCTTAAGTTGATAACGCATTAATCCCCCTTTTCAGTAAGTATTAATGCGTTATCTAGTATCAGTACAAATCATTGCAGCGAGTGAAGCTCCTGCATCTCTCGCTATGCGTTAACTTAAGCGCCTGAACATGTTACTGGCGTCCAGAACCAAGATGTTGCGCTTGGAACTTCCCAAGTACCTGGGCTGTTTTTAGCTTCGTAACACGAGCCTTGATACGAATATACTTCACCGTTAGATGCTTGAGTCGAACCCGCAACAAATGGGGGTTCAGTAACAACATCATCGACAACACATTGACCGTCGACAAGCGAAGCGCCTTCTTCACAAACGATTGGGTCTACAACACATTCACCGTTTACAACAGAAGAACCCTCTTCACAAACTAAGCCTTGAGCGTTACCAGTAATGGTGACTGTTTTCTGAGATAAAGTGCCTTCATTATCTGTTGCTTTGAATATAACAGTGTTGCTACCAAGCGTTACTACAAAGCTGCCAGAGTAAGTTGCAGCATCTTGCGCCACGGTTTGAGTTACACCATTAACAGTAACCTCCACTGCTGCCACTGATTTATCATCCGTAATTAATGCTGAGAACTGAGCTGTATCACCTTCAGTATGTACCACTGAACCCGATGGAGATGTAATACTAATGCTCGGCGCTTCATTCGTGATGACGTTACCAGACCAATTCGTTTGACCTTGCGGGTTATTTACAGCTTGGTTCATCGCGTTTAGGATATCGCCGTTACCATCACCGTCGATCTCCCATGAGAAGATACCACCAAGGCCAAGACTCTTCAGGTATTCACCTTTAGCAAGTACAGAACGTGACGTATCATAGGTTAACAATGTGCCACTCACTTCATCCCAAACAAATGATGCTTTCGCTATTTCATCCCAACCTATGATTGCATTTGGGTTTGACTCTAAGAACTTCAGCACACCACGATAATCCATGATGCCAGCTTCCCAAGCCCAAGCAGCCTCGTTTACGTCTGTACCATCGCCACCAAGACTACCATTAAATGGGCTACCTTCAGAAGAATCGATGTGTGAGCCGACAGATCCCATTGGATTACCATTTTCAGCGACAACATCTTGCCACCCACGCGCATACATTGCAGCACCAACAACTAATTTCTTCGCTGGCACACCTTGCGCGAGTAAAAGTTTCGTTGCGTTATCTAATGTGTATTCAGGTTTCCCAGCAAACTCGCCAGTACCATTACATTTTTCAGCTGAAATGTGAGCACCACAATAAATCCCTGTTTGGTGCCCCGTATTTGGACCCCATGCACCATAAAAGTCGTAAGACATCATGAAGATATTATCCATGTACTGTGCAGCAGCACCATAATCAACATCTTCGATCTTGTCGTAACCCACACCGATTGCAGAGGTAAGTTCATATTTACGACCATATTCAGCTTCAAGTCCATCCAACATTGCACGTAATTCTTGCATTAATGCGATGTAAGCTGGGCCGTCTTTTTCTGGATCCCCTAAGCTTGCATTGGCACCATCACCACCAGGAAATTCCCAGTCAATATCAATGCCATCGTAGAATTTCCACGTTTTTAAAAATTCTTTTGTTGAAGCAACAAATACATCTCGATTAGCTTTTTCAGTGAAACCAAAAAATGGGTCTGATAATGTCCAACCGCCGATAGATGGAACAATTTTAATGTGTGGATTCGCTTTTTTAAGCGCCATTAAGCCACCGTAAGTACCCTTACCGATTTCTAATGAACCCACTTTTTTACCGTCTAAACGTGTTGCAGGTTCACCGTAAGTCGAATTCAATGCAGCCCATGTATCATGGATAACAACTGAGTAATCAGGCAGGCCCGCACACATCTTTTTTAATAACTCATGGCCTGATGGGTTTGGTTCTAACAAGGATTTGTTATCACCTGTACCACCACAAATTGGAATGAAGCCGTAGATGATGTGCGTTAGGTTATTAGCTGGAATATCATTAACGTTGTATTTACGTCCGTACACCCCCCATTCAACGAAGTAAGTACCGACAATATTATCTTTTTGTTGTGCGTAAGGCGTGTTAGCCGGATCTGTCGTCATTGGCAAGTCCGCTTTTAAATGCGAACCATCAGTATCTGAAATCAAGAGTTCAGTCGTTGCGCTTTCGCTGCAACCATCGGCGTTACATAAACGCACAACCATGTTTTTTAAACCACCTTCAGTGAAAGATAAAACAGTACTTTTCCCTGTGCCTGAACCAGACATCATGACATTACCGTTAACTTCTACTTCCCATGTTGTCGCTTTATCACCAGACCAAACATTCCAAGAAACAGGCACTTCAACAACATCAACACGTGTATACATGTCTTTATAGCTAACGACTGCATCAGTATTAATGGTTACAAAACCTAGTTTTGAATAATCGGCCCACGCGATTGACGGTGCCTGAGGAGCTGCCGCAAGTACAGGTGCACTAATTGCCGCTACCATCGCTAACTTAAGGGTACTTTTTAAAAATATTGATTTCACAAGAACTCCATGTAATAAATTAGAAAATCGAAAAGTAGGCGTAATTACATACAACATGTATTGGCGGATATTCAAACAGTAATCATGCCAGTCAAGATCAAACCCCTTCCAGAGGCTTATATAAAACCTACGCCCAACCATTAATTTGCGCAACAAATAAAGAACATAAAAACAACAATATTTGAGTCATATCAAACAATGCGGTCAGACCAGTGTGTTTTTATTTTTTGAAAAAGCGAGAGCATGAGTAATGTTATTCCGGAATCCCCGAGGCTAAACAAAAAAGAAATACCAATTAAAAACAGTAACTTAATATCTAACAAGCTATAATTGATAATCAATAGACTAGAAAGGTGGCGATGACACCACTTTTATGTTGTTTAATTTCACTCAACTATTCACCTGTCACCGAGGTTAGTTCAATTGTTTTTTCACGGCTATAATTAATAGCGAGTCGCTAATAAGCAAAGTCGATTAAGCACTCGTAGTGGTAACTTAGGGGTTATTGGTATTAATCGCGTATTTGCAATTTGAAACCAGTAATTAGAGTTTTAGTCTGTCGGAATGCGGCGGGATATTATTACTCGGATTAAGTCCTATCGGCAGAGGTTTTTACTTATGAGACATAGCCTTAAAAAAAGGAATCAGCAATTACTGGTGTCATTAAGCTTTAGTACACCACTCATTTCGTCCGTCATTTTGATGACAGAGCTTCATTCATGCTCATTTCAATGATGATACTGTGGTAAATATCTTTTGTCAGCTCAAGCTGACTTTGATTGAATTTAACCCCAACTTTTACTGCGCCTGAATCAATGTGAACACTGACAACCTGACCGCCAAGAACGGCTTTAATTGAGTTTGAGGCAGATAAGTTTATTGTTATGTTGCTGTCCTTAAGTATATTCACATCCTGATTTTCAAGTGCTAAACCACAACCCGATATAGAAAAATCGACCATTTTAGCCGGGTACAGCTTGCCATTACATGCAATATCGACAGTATATTCAGTTCCAAGTCTAGGTGTTTCGCGGATTTTATGAGTGACTATGTTTTCTGGCATATCAAGCGAAATCATTTTTGCCGGACGAGTGATCATAGCGCTAATTTTGGTTTTAAACGCGATAATATCTCTAAATCCGCTATCCGTAATTGCCCGAACAATAATATTAGCATTTTCTAAAAATGGGTTTCCAAATCCAGAATCTAAGCCAGCTGGGTAGTCAATGAGAATAAAATCATCTTTTTTATAACCGATTAAACGAGAAGTAGTTTTCAACTTTTTATTATTAGGGAGAGAAACTTCAATAACCAATCGCATATCAACATACATTAATTGAAGCGCATCCATATCGGCTTCAAATTTAGCTACTTTCATGTCTTACCATTTTATAGAATTAAATGTTAATAAATCATAACCTTGAACATCATTTTTTCAAAATTAATACTACCATCTACTACGAAACATCGGAATGAACGGTATTATTGAGAGGTATCGCACAAATTAAATCCCCCCTACTTATGACATCTTCACGGCTATTAAAAATACGAATAAATATATAAAAATATATAGCGAACAAATGAGAATGATAGATACCTGAAGCAGCCTTATTTCTATCGAAGAAGGCATGATAAAGCTACAATTTTATTGTTACAGTATTTTTCAAGAGAGTTAACCAAGCTAATTGCAGAGTTTAAATCAGGCTGCTAAACTACCTCGCTAAATTACTTCGTATAATCCCAATAATATGGTTTGGGAGTTTCTACCAAGATCCTTAAACTCTTGATTATGAAGTCTGTAACTTTAAAACCTAAAAAACATATAAAGGTAGAGACTCATGAATTACTTTAACTTGCCGAAGATTGACCTACATTGCCATCTCGACGGTAGTGTTCGCCCTGAAACAATCTTAGATCTTGCGCGCGAGCAAAACATTACCCTACCAACTACCGACATAGATGAGATCAGAACATTGATGATCGCACCTGAAACATGTCCAAACCTTGGTGAATATCTACAACGTTTTGACTTACCGTTATCAGTGATGCAAACAGCAGAAGGGATCGAACGAATCTCGTTTGAAGTGTTTGAAGACGCAGCAAAAGAAAATGTTAAATATCTAGAAGTACGTTTTGGCCCTTTACTGCATTTAGAGCAGGGTCTGACACTTGAACAAGTATTTGATAGCGTTGTAGCGGGTATGAAACGTGCGGAATCGTTGTACGATATCAAAGGTAACTACATCTTATCTATTCTGCGTCACATGCCGACAGATAGAATCAAAGAAGTATTAGATACAGCAGAAAAGCATTTAAATAATGGTATTGTTGCATTCGATTTAGCTGGCGCAGAACTGCCTGGTTTTTGTGAAAAGTTTGTACCTTACGCTGAATATGCAGTTGAAAAAGGTTACCGTGTAACCATTCATGCAGGTGAACAAGGTGTTGGTCAAAACGTATTTGATGCGGTATCACTATTAGGTGCTGAGCGTGTGGGTCATGGTATTCACATTACTGGCCATGAAGCTGCATATGATCTTGTTAAAACAAACAATATCGCATTAGAAACATGCCCAAGCAGTAATATACAGACTAAAGCAGTTGAAGATTTAGCAAACCACCCTGTTAAAGCTTTTTATCAAGACAACCTTCAGATCACAATCAATACTGATAACCGTACTGTGTCAAACACAACGATGACAGATGAAGTACGTAAAGTAATGGAAGAGTTTAGCTTAAGCCGTGAAGACTACTTCAATATTTACAAAATCAGTATTGAACATGCGTTCGCATCTGATGCTGTAAAACAACATTTATCGACGTTTACGGAATAGATTATTTCAATGCGATGAAGTCATAATTCAGTTATGAGTAAGGCGGGTATCAAACCCGCCTTTTTAATACCTACTATTCATTCGTTCATACTTAACATTCAATAACATGCCCAGCATCCAGTGCAGCATTCAACAGATACTGCCCAATAAACAGATCTTGAACCGCAATGCCCGAGCTATCAAAAATAGTAATATCCGCGTTATTTCTACGTCCTTTCATACGCCCAGACAATACCTCGCCAATCATAGTTAACTTACCTGTAATAGTTAACTTGCCTGTAATAGCGTCTTTATTCGCATGTTGAAACTCACCAATGACAACTGACTGTGTTGAAAAATCACAATATAAATCAGCATGTTCAAACAAGGCAGGGGGTAATTCTTGCTTACCCTTGGTATCAACTCCCATTGCCGAAATATGTGTGCCCGCTTGCACCCATTCAGCAGAAAACAGTGCTTCACGTGCAGTCGTCGCTGTAATAATAATATCCGCAGCACGACAGGCTTCTTCAGCTCTAGAGACTTTAGCATCGATGCCGACACCCGCTAGTTTCTCAACCATAGCCTGTGCTTTATCATTATTACGGCCAACCACCAGTACACTGCGGATATCACGCACTCGACAAACTGAAACGCATTCATAAAATGCCTGATGACCCGTGCCAAAAATAGCCAAGCAACTCGCATCTTCACGTGCCAATACCGATACTGCAACCGCATCCGCTGCGGCTGTTCGGTAAGCATTAACAGTACTGCCTTCAATCACAGCATCCAAGCGTCCAGTCTCTTGATCTAGCAAAAAAATCGTCGAGGCATGACAAGGGATATTTTTCGCGGTATTACCCGGCCAATAACTTCCCGCCTTCCAACCGACGAGTTCTGCAGTGTTGGCTGATTTAAGCGAAAAAATACTATTTTCAGTATGCCCTTCTGCGATCACAACAGGAAATAACTTCGCTTGTTCACTTGCCGCAATAAACGCAGCGGATACCGCGTTAAACGCCAGTTCATGACTAATCAATTGACTCGATAATGCTTCACTTATGTATTTCATACTGTTTTAATCTTCCATTAATTTATTCATGCTCGTTACATCAAATAACCAGCTACAGTCTATTCAGAGTAGTATTTATATATTTTGGATAGTATGATTACCAGCCTTGAATTCGAGCCCAATAATCAAGTTCAACCTGCTCTGGATCTGCTACGTAATAACCCACATGCATGGCTGCAGTCGCGCAAGCATGATTGGGGAGAATACGTAACTGCGTACCGACAACTATCTCAGCTAACTGACTGCTATCAATCGAGTCATCAACCGCTGCAATAATACCGTGTTCTTGGTTAGCTCCGATGACTTGTAACCCGGGAATAACGTCACCTTTACTATCGCAAACAAGTCCATAACCACAGTCTTTACGCTGTGATTGCGTACCGCGATCTTGCGATAATGACATCCAACCCGCATCGATAAATAACCAATTTTTCTCTTCATTATGACCAATCACACTGGTTACAACCGATAATGCGATATCGCTTGGCTTACACACACCAATCCCTGCCATCACCAAATCAAAAAAGGTATACACACCCGCTCTGACTTCTGTTACCCCATCGAGATTCTCAGCAAAATGTGCGGTTGGCGTCGAACCGACACTCACCACAGGACAAGGTAAACCACCTGCAATTAATTGCTCTGCCGCAATCACCGCTGCATAGCGCTCCGCCTCAGCGGCAGCAACCAATTCCCCCTTACTCACACAGTCGTAAGACTCACCAGCATGTGTTAATACGCCCCGCAATTCAGCGCCGCCTTGATGCAAGATCGTCGCAATTTCAATTAATCGCGTATCATCAGGTTGGATCCCACCGCGATGACCATCACAATCAATTTCCAACAATGTAGGGATTGTCATGTTTTGTGCCTGACAAAATGCCACTACCCCTTTTGCCTGTGCGACACTATCAAGCAAAACACTAATATCAATGCCTTTAGCTAATAGCGCTTGAATACGCGGTAATTTTTGCGGTGCAATACCGACAGCATAAATAAGATTGGTATAACCAGCCTCTGCAAATGCCTCAGCTTCTTTCACCGTTGACACCGTCGCAGGTGAATTAAAGTCGTCTAATACATGCCTAGCACCGGCAATTGATTTAACCGTTTTTAAATGTGGCCTGAGTTCGACATTAAAGGGCGATAGTTTCACTTTAAGCGCCGTAACATTACGATCAAACTTAGTCTTATCCACTAACAAAAAAGGTGTATCTATCGCAGTTAAATCAGGTTCGGTTGTTTGCAAATTAGTAGACATCGTCTGCCCTCATATTTCGGTTCATGATTAATGAATGAGAGCATTGTGCAATAGCAGCGTTTAGAATAAAATTAATGATTACTAACTTCTATATTAGGTTTGAACTTAATGCTAACCAGTGAAGATCTCCGTTTTTTTTATACCATATCAACACAAGCTTCGTTAAGTGCCGCTGCACGTAAGTTAAATGTCACACCACCCACTGTCACCCAGCGATTACAAGCTATTGAAGCAAAACTAAATGTGAAATTAGTACAGCGACAAGCCCGTGGAATAAGCCTGACAGAAGAAGGTTGTTTGCTACAAAACAAAGCCCAAACTATTCTTGATGACATTGACCAGTTGCATGCCTTAATGGACAACAAAAGAAACCTGATCAATGGCACATTAAAAGTATTAGCACCATTGGGATTTGGCAATGATTACATCGCGCCTTTGGTAGGAGAATTTCAACAACAGCATACAAACTTAACTGTCGAACTCGAACTATCGGATAATCCAAGTTGGGCAGAAAGCCATAAATGGGACATTATTGTCTATATCGGTGAGTTACGGGACTCCACATTAAAGCTAGCGACACTTGCATCAAACCAACGTTTTCTTTGTGCTTCGCCTGATTATTTAGCAAAATACGGAGCACCTACGTCACCGCGAGACTTAAAAAACCATACCTGTATTGCACTACGTGAAAACAGCGAAGATGTGACGTTGTGGCGCTTCACCCATAACGACAATGAAGAACAAACATCCGTTCGTATTACACCAACTTTAACCTGTAATGAAGGCAGCGTTGTTAAAAATTGGGCGATTGCAGGAAACGGGATCATCATGCGTTCTGAGTGGGATGTACAACCCGAATTAAATAGTGGTACATTGGTACGTTTATTACCTCATTACACCTTGCCAAACGCAGATATTGTTGCCCTATTAGGCACTGATTCACGCTCTCGCTCGGCAAGAACATCGCATTTTTTACAACTACTCAAAGATCGTTTTGCACAGCAGCCTTGGCTAAAAAAATAGTCATTTGAGATAATGACCACACAACCAACACAAAAGTAGCACATTATGGAAATTGTATTTTTAGGTACATCAGCAGGAATGCCAACCAAAGCTCGTAACGTATCAGGTTTAGCGATACGTCGAGAAAATGCCAAAAAATGGTGCTTAGTTGATTGTGGCGAAGGAACTCAGCAGCAAATTTTACAGACCAAACTGTCTTTAGCGCGATTACAGGCGATCTTCATTACCCATGTTCATGGGGATCATTGCTACGGTTTGCCTGGATTACTCGCCAGTGCAGCCATGCAAGGGAGAGTCGATCCACTTTGGATCATCGGTCCATCAGGTATTAAAACCTTCATTGAAGTGATGCAAACTGCTACCCATCTCAATTTAACTTATGAGTTAAAATACAAGTGTATCGATGAATCAAACACCACACTGGACGACTTAGCTATTGAGTTTGATGTCACATCGGTTGAACTCTCTCACCGCGTACCTTCTTTTGCTTATCGCTTTAGTGAAAACCGATTAAGCAATAAACTCGATACTGATAAATTAACACGAGATAATATCTGCCGTGGTGCGCTTTGGGGCGAGTTACAGCAAGGGTTGGATATTCAACTGAATGATGGACGTACTGTTTATGCGCAAGATTATCTGTTACCAATAAAAGCCCCTCGACAGATCATCATTTCCGGTGACAATGACGATCCATCATTACTGACTGAATTAGTTAAGACTGCAAACGTATTAGTGCATGAGGCAACCTATACGGAAGATATTGCGATCAAAGTCGGCAAAGGTCCACAACACTGTAGCGCGAAAATGACCGCTCAGTTTGCTCACGATATGAACATCGACAATCTCGTTTTAACTCACTTTAGTCCACGCTATCAAAATGCCATAAACAGCAGCCCTTCGATTGTGGATATCGAAAATGAAGCACGTGCTGTTTATAACAATAACCTCTTTCTTGCCAAGGATTTAGACTGCTTTATATTAAATAAACAAGGTGTATTAGATAAACAAAGCATTTTAACTAAGTCGACGAACAAACGTTAAACTCAGGCTGCTGCTCACGCTGTTTTATGTCATGCCATACCATAGGCGCAACAATGCTAAACAATGCAATGTTAGAGAGTGGTAGCGCAAGCCAGATCCCATCAACCCCTAACCACTGTGGTAAGAAGTACAAAAACGGCAACTGAATAAGCATATTACCGATCGAAATAGACAATGCTTTAGCCCCTTTGCCTATCGCCATAAAGTACACCGATGCCAGCACAATAATACCATCCAAGAACATCGCAAACAGGTGTAACTGAATTCCGTTTTTAGCTTCAACCATCAGTCCACCGCTATCACTTGTAAACATCCCAATGATGAGGTTAGGCATTATATTTAGAATAGCGATAAAGCCAATACCTGCAATAACGGTTACTTTTATCGACAATAGCAGCATTTTCTTGATATTTTCATACTGTTTCGAACCATAGTAATAGCTCACCGGTGGCTGCATACCTTCTGCAATACCTTCTGCGACCAAGTAATACATCGTCATGATGTAACCCACAATCGCAAATGCCCCCACTGTCACCGATGTACCGTATTCCATAAATAAACGGTTATGCAGTGCAAATACAAAACTGGTGTATACGTACATCACTAGCGATGACGATCCTAAACTCACAATGCTGGCCGCCATGCGCGGATCAATCATAATAATCTGTCGATTGAATCCCAAAGTGGATCGCTTTGATAAAAAATAAAGAATACCAATAATGCAGACGATCAGTTGCGCAATGATGGTCGCCAATGCAGCACCTTCAAGCTGCCATTGCCACAAACCAATGAACACATAGTCCAGCACAATATTTAATAACGCGCCCAAGATCATTAGCCCTGTCGCAACATTCGGACTTTCATCATTACGAATCAGCATGGGAATTGCCGCAGACATAATCGTTACAATTGTCGCATTAGCAAAAATAGTGACGTAATCTAACCCTAAGCTAAACGTCACACCATCGCCACCTTGAGCACGTAACAAATCAGCGCCCCACAATGACAAGCCAAAGGTTGCAAATAAAGCCAATACAATCATTAAGAAAAAGCTAACATTAAAAGCTTTCAGTGCGGCAGTGTTATCCCCTTCTCCACGCTTTAACGATATTAAACTTCCACCGCCCATACCAAGCATTAAGCCAAAACCAGAGATCACAAACGTGACAGGCCACGCCATATTTATCCCTGCTAGCCCATCGACGCCAACATAGTGACCAACAAAAATGCCGTCTATTATTTGATACAGACCGCTGACAAGCATCGCAGCAATCGACGGAAGTGCGTAACGCCAAAATGAACGTCGGATCTCGGTATCCGATGCTAGTCCATTCCCCTGATGATCTAGTGATCCTACTTGTACTGGCGATGCACTCACAAAAACCTCTTCTTTCTATTAACTTCGTTATGTTTTGGTGCATTATGCTTGTTTTTAGTATTGATGAAAGTTAGCATCCATCCGTTTTTCGGATAGTTATAATGGATAGTTATAATGAATACTTTCAGGCCAGCGTTAATCCTAACGTATTTTATAGAGCGTCATCTCCGACGATTATATGCCACCGAATAGTCATCAAATAAAGCGAGGAAATAAAATGAATTGGACTGTTGATCAATTAGAAGCATTTGTTACCGCAGTCAAACTCGGCTCATTTTCTGCTGCTGCCCGCCATTTAGGCAAAGCACAATCAAGAGTCAGTACTGCTATCGCGAATTTAGAAACCGATCTCAATATAACCTTATTTGACCGCAGTGCACGATTACCAGTACTGACACTGGCAGGTGAAGATATGTTTGCCGAAGCAGAAGCAGTACTCCAACAATGTCAACGCCTGCAATCTCGTGCATTAACAGTATCGGGTGGCGAAGAAATCTGTTTAACGATTGCCATGGACGAAGCTGCACCGATTATGATGTTCCAGCATCTATTTGAAGATATCGCCAAGCAATTCCCGCTATTAAAAATCAACATTATCAGTGGTTCACAAGCAGATATAGCGAAATGGGTTGATGAGAAAAAAGCGGATATTGGCATCTTATTCCACTTAAAAGCGCTATTAGACTCACTTGAGTTTATGTCTATTGGTAAATTTACCCAGTCTTTAATCGTCGCCCCCGAACACCCTCTCGCTAAGATCCCGGAGCCAAAAATAGAACAACTGAATCAATTTAGAGAATTGGTCATTCGCGATCGAATGGGGATGACACAAGCCAAAGCTATCTCACCAAATCATTGGCATATTGACAGTTACTACTACATTACCGAACTCGTTATTCGTGGTATTGGTTGGGCGTTAGTACCAGAACATGTTGCTAATGTGCATTGGTATAAAGATGCTTTAGTCGAATTATCCACGATCCATATTACCGACCCTCTACTCATCGAAATGGGGATTGTAAAACGTCGAGATCAAGCCAATGGTCCCGTCATTAATTGGATCTACCAAGCGCTAAACCATGACGTTAAAAAATAGTAAATTTATTACTTTTTAGTTAATTTTACGTAAAAAGTCTATAATTCTTCGCTTAACTATTTTTGATAAATCTAAAAAAACTAGTGAAAACCTGCGTTTTAGTGCAATTTTTTTACGGAATCTAGATTTTTATACCTTTTATGTTGCTTTATCACAGTTTATTTGTCAGATTAATAGCCACGTAACATATCAGTGACATCTACTGCTGATAATGAATGGAATCAATTTTTCAGACTGGATGGGGAATCATCGAGTTATAAGGGTCTGGTAATGTCTTTATTAGAAGTAAAAAATCTTCGCATCGAATATCCATCTCGACATGGTGTTCACGCAGCAGTGAAATCATTGTCTTTCTCTATCGAACGCGGTGAAATCGTTGGTGTAGTTGGCGAATCTGGTGCAGGTAAATCAACTGTGGGTAATGCCATTATTGATCTATTAAGCCCACCGGGTCTAATCGCAAGCGGTGACGTTTTCCTCGAAGGTGAAAAAATATCAGGTTTAACAGCTGAAGAGATGCGTTCTGTACGTGGCTCTAAAATCGGATTTATCTTCCAAGATCCAATGACATCACTAAATCCGTTATTCACCATCGAACAGCAAATGGTAGAAACTATTCTTGCTAATCTTGATGTGAGCAAAGCAGAAGCGGTTAGCCGTTCACTTAGCTTGATGGAACAAGTGGGTATCCCAGAACCTGAATTACGTATTAAACAATATCCGCATCAGTTTTCTGGCGGTATGAGACAGCGTGTGGTTATCGCAATCGCCCTGTCTTGTGAACCTGACTTAATCATTGCCGATGAACCAACAACGGCACTTGATGTATCAATTCAAGACCAAATTCTAACGCTGATCCGTGAACTTTGTATCAAGAAAAACGTAGGCTGTATGCTCGTTACTCATGATATGGGTGTGGTATCAAACGTTACAGATAAAATTGCGGTTATGTACCGTGGTGATCTTGTTGAATTTGGCCCAACGAAAGAAGTATTAAGTGATCCTGAGCATGATTATACGCGCTGTCTGATCTCTGCCGTGCCACGCTCTGATATCAAGTTAGATCGTTTCCCATTGGTGAGTTATATCGAAGAAGCCGAAGAAATGAAGCACATCGATATTAAAAATCACTGGCTAGGCCAAAGTGAAGATCAACGTGAATACACAGGTCCACTACTGACAGTTAACGATGTAAGCCTTCGCTTCGTAACAAAAGACTCATTCTTTGAAAGCAAGCGTGAGTACGTACAAGCATCAAACAAAGTAAGCTTCGATATTAAAGAAGGTGAAACGTTTGGTCTTGTGGGTGAATCAGGTTCAGGTAAATCAACGATTGCACGTGTTATTGCCGGTCTTTATGCACCTAACGAAGGTAATATCACCTTTGAAGGCATCGATTTAACCGCAATAAAATCTGAAAAAGAACGTCGCCCTATTCGTCGTCAAATGCAAATGGTATTCCAGAATCCATATACATCGATGAACCCAAGAATGAAAATTTTTGACATCATTTCAGAGCCTATTCGTTTCCATAAACTGGCATCGTCTGAAGCAGAAATCCGTCAAATCGTACACGATCTACTTGATCATGTTGGACTGGGTAAAATGGCTGGAGTTAAATACCCGCACGAATTCTCAGGTGGTCAACGTCAACGTATTTCCATTGCACGTGCACTTGCAACTCGTCCACGTTTATTAATTTGTGATGAACCAACATCCGCACTGGACGTATCGGTACAAGCACAAATTCTTAACCTGCTTAAAGATTTACAAGACGAACTCAATCTAACTATGTTGTTTATTAGTCATGATTTACCGGTTATTCGTCAGGTCAGTGACCGTGTTGGTGTAATGCAAAAAGGTCAGTTACTTGAAGTAGCACCAACAGAAGAATTATTTACGAACCCACAACATGACTACAGTAAACATCTTGTTTCACTTATGCCTGAATTTAAAGGCCTACGTAGCAAGTTAGCAAGCTAAACGAAAAAACAACTAAATAATAACAATAAACACAACACATACGGGAGTAACGTCCCTGCATGAAGGAGTTATGCAAATGAAAACCTTAAAGACCAAACTAGCCATTGCCCTAATGGCCGCAGGCCTAAGCTTTAGCGCTGCAGCAGCAGACATTACAGTTGCATATGATGCAGATCCGGTATCGCTTGACCCGCATGAGCAACTATCTGGTGGTACATTACAGATGTCGCACATGCTGTTTGATCCGCTGGTTCGTTTTACCAAAGATTTCGATTTTGAAGGCCGAATTGCTGAAAAATGGGAACGTGTGAATGACACAACTTTCCGTTTTCACCTACGTAAAGGCGTAAAATTCCATTCTGGTAACCAACTAACTGCTGATGACGTTGTTTGGACATTCGACCGTCTAAAATTATCAGTTGATTACAAAAACATTTTCTCTCCATACGAAAAAATGACGAAGGTTGATGACTACACAGTAGAAATCGTATCTTCAGAACCGTATCCGCTAGTACTACAGACAGCAACTTATATCTTCCCTATGGATAAGAAGTTCTACTCTGGTAAATCGGCAAACGGTAAAGACAAATCAGCAATCGTTAAACACGGTAGCTCATACGCTTCAACAAACGTATCTGGTACAGGTCCTTTCACTATTGCTTCTCGTGAGCAAGGTGTAAAAGTTGTATTCGAACGTTTCGACGGCTACTGGGATAAGACATCTCCAGGTAACGTTGACAAGCTAACGCTTGTGCCAATTAAAGAAGATGCGACACGTGTTGCTGCTCTACTTTCTGGTGACGTTGACATGATCCACCCAGTTGCACCAAACGATCAAAAACGTGTTAAAAAATCGAAAAACATTGATCTAGTAACTGTATCTGGTACGCGTATTATCACGTTCCAAATGAACCAAAACAGCAACCCTGCGCTTAAAGATGTGCGCGTACGTCAAGCGATCGTACATGCAATCAATAACCAAGGTATTGTGAAGAAGATCATGAAAGGCTTCGGTACAACAGCTGGTCAACAAGGTCCTGCTGGTTACGCTGGTTATGATGCAGATCTAGTGCCACGTTATGACTTGAAAAAAGCAAAACAGTTAATGAAAGAAGCTGGCTATGAAAATGGCTTTAAACTTTCAATGATGGCACCAAACAACCGTTATGTTAACGATGCTAAGATCGCACAAGCAACTGCTGCTATGCTTTCTAAAATCGGTATCAAAGTAGATCTAAAAACAATGCCAAAAGCACAATACTGGCCTGAGTTTGATCTTTGTTCTGCAGACATGATGATGATTGGTTGGCATTCAGATACTGAAGATTCAGCTAACTTCTCTGAATTCTTAACAATGACTAAAGATGCTGAAACTGGTCGTGGTGCTTACAACTGTGGTCAATATTCAAATGCTGAAGTTGATAGCCTAGTTAACAGCGCAAACGCAGAAACAAACCCAGAAAAACGTGGTGTGATGCTGCAACGTGTTGAAAACATCCTGTATGACGAAGCTGCTTTCGTGCCTCTACATTGGCAAGATCTAGCTTGGGGCGCAAAATCGACGCTACAAATTGAGCCGATTGTAAACGCACTAAACTTCCCGTACTTCGGTGACCTAGTAGTTAAATAAGCTTTTATAGCTAAACAAACTACTAATATTTAGGGTATTTAATACTCTTACTATGCGGTGTTTTTATTAGATTAAACGATAAAAACACCGATTATTTAAAAATATAACGATAAAGTTATAAATTAATATTACTTTGGGAGACAAGGAATGTTCACATTTCTGATCAAACGCCTATTTCAGGCCTTGGTAGTAATGTTCGTGATCAGTTTGGTAGCATTTTCCATTCAGGATAATCTAGGCGATCCGTTACGCGAATTAGTTGGTCAATCTGTATCAGAAGACGAACGACAAGCACTGCGTGATGAACTAGGTCTAAATGATCCGTACATAACTAAATACAGCCGCTTTCTTGTTAATGCAGTACAAGGTGATTTAGGTACCTCGTATTTCTTTAAACGACCTGCAGCAGAAGTTATTTTCGATAAACTTCAAGCAACACTCGAACTTGTGTTTGGCGCAGCCGTCATTATTGTATTCGTGTCGATCCCATTAGGTGTCTACTCTGCTATTCATCCCAAAAGTGCACTAACAAAAATAATCATGGCAGTAAGTAGTGTTGGTATTTCTGTACCGGTATTCTTAACTGCAATCATGTTGATGTATGTTTTCTCTATCGAGCTTAATTGGCTACCGTCCTACGGACGTGGTGAAACCGTTAATATCATGGGTTGGGAAACAGGTTTCCTTACTGTGGATGGTTTCTTACACTTAATTTTACCAAGCATCTCATTGGCTTCTATCATGTTGCCACTTTTCATCCGCTTGGTTCGCTCTGAAATGCTAGAAGCATTAAGTTCTGAATACATCAAGTTTGCTAAAGCGAAAGGCTTAGCATTAAACAAAATTTACTATGTACATGCCCTTAAAAATACCATGTTACCTGTGATCACCGTTGGTGGTGTACAGATCGGTACTATGATTGCTTATACAATTTTGACCGAAACAGTATTCCAGTGGCCAGGAACAGGCTTCCTATTTTTAGAAGCGATTAACCGTGTTGATACACCATTAATTACCGCTTATGTCATCTTTGTAGGTTTAATCTTCGTGGTAACAAATACCCTTGTTGACCTGTTATACGGGTTCGTTAACCCAACAGTAAACATTACAGGTAAAGGATAATTAGTATGAACACAGTGACTTCTTCTCATGTTCCTACTCGCTGGGAACGCTTTAAAAATTCAGACCTTATCTATTATTTCTTAAGAGATAAGGTAGCAATGTTCAGTTTTGCGATCTTTTTAACATTCTTGATCTCAGCACTAGCAGCGCCATTAATTGCACCAACAGACCCGTATGATATTACCAGTATTGATATCATGGATTCTGAGCTACCGCCTTCTTGGTTAGAAGACGGTGACGAACGCTTTGTATTAGGTACAGATGATCAAGGCCGTGATATTTTATCAACCATGCTTTATGGTTCACGTTTATCATTGACCATTGGTTTCTTAGCCGTAGGCGTACAGTTAATCTTAGGTATTGTGATTGGTCTATCTGCAGGTTACTTCGGTGGTCGTGTTGATAGCTTCCTCATGCGCTTTGCTGACGTACAGTTATCATTCTCGACCATGATGGTAGCGATTATTGTCTCGGCAATCTTTAAAGCCAGCTTTGGTGCTGAGTTCTTTAGTCAATATGCCGTTGTCATGCTCATTGTCATTATCGGTGTTGCTGAATGGCCTCAGTATGCGCGTACTATTCGTGCATCGGTATTGGCTGAGAAGCAAAAAGAATACGTTGAAGCAGCACAAGTGATGGGCTTAAAGTCGATGCGCATTATGTTTAGACACATTCTGCCAAACTGTTTATCCCCTATCCTCGTGATTTCAACAGTACAGATTGCCAATGCAATTATGTCTGAAGCAGCACTGTCGTTCCTAGGCTTAGGCTTACCAGTTGACCAACCTTCATTGGGTGCGTTAATCAGTACAGGCTTTAAGTATATCTTCTCTGGCGCTTGGTGGATCACAGCCTTCCCTGGTGTATTACTGGTAACACTTGTACTTGTAATTAACCTACTGGGTGACTGGTTACGTGATGCGTTTAACCCGAAGATCTATAAAGGTTAAGCAGTACATCTCATTGTTTATATGTAAGTAAATAATGGTAAGAAAAAGCACTGTTCGTGAATACGTTCAGTGCTTTTTTATATCATGAGAACAACCTTCCGCTATATTGTTAAATCAGCGATATTGTAACGGCTTAATATTATTAGTCTCAAACAGCGTTTTTTCACTATCTGTATCTACAATCACGTATTTAATTGCAGAACCAACTGATATATTTTTTTGTACATCTCGTTTGATTACGTTTTTTAATACTAATCTATCCTGAGTTCTATTAAAGCTATGCAATTGAGCTACTGTGATTCTAGCTCTTGGTGGGATTTCAATTTTTAAATTACTCTGTGTTTCAATTTTATTACCAACATACATCGATAGTGTTTTTATATCTAAAAAAGAATCAGTTTTGTTGGTGGCTATAATCTGATAACCATCAGAATATAAACTTATCACCTTGTCTTCGATTGCAGGAAAGTAATTCACTTTAAATTCTCTTTTATTTTCTACCGTATATGTTACTGGTATAGAACTCACATTATTTGTTAAATCAAAAGACTTGTTGCACCCTTTGGTTGATAGAGACCAAAGTCTAAATTGACTTGTATTACAGCTAACGTTGAATGTTACATTGTCTTTTTTTTCTTTGATTTGTTTATTTAACTTTTGATAAAGTTCTTCAATATCAGAAAAAACAATATTAGATGCATGAAGTGACGTATTTACATCCGCTTTATCAATTTTTATTTTCTCTTTTTTAAATTTTAAATCATATAGCTTACTGTTATCAATAAAGTTAATTTTTAGTGAGTCATTCAACTTTAAGTGTTTATTATTAATGGTTACGATAAGTTCTTTTTCTTGTTTGCTTTTATAAGATGAAAATGCATTTAAATCGCTATCTAATTTATTTAAGTTAGCTTTCGAACTTGCTTCATTTACTGCTTTTGCATATGCATCTCGATCGAATTCACTTGTATAATGTCCTTCAGCAGAGAATGCGCCAAGGCCAAATGATAATGCGATATAAGCAGCGTTACCTATTGTAGTTTGTGCGAGATCACCAGCACTCACATTGGTTGAACGAAATAGCGTATCGTTAAGATCATCAGAGTCGCATATTTTATGGTTATCACCTGATGCGTCTCCCAATAAACCACCTGTAGCACAGTTATACTCTTTGGTCGTAAATAAAGGATCCATGTTATTTAGGGAAACCCAAGGTTCAAAGCTATTAAGCGAGTTCTTATTGCTTATAAACTTTGAAAAATAATAACTACCATTTTTATCTTTTTCTAAGTAACCGTAAAGATTAGTATTTGAGAATAATCCATCATTTAAAAAGTTTATTGAAGTGCTATCTGGTTGTTGACTAGTCGAAGAGCAAGCACTTATCAAGATACATGCAGCTAAACATGCTGACTGCTTTGCATTCATAAATTAAATTCCTATACTATACATTTGATTTAATACAGTATTTTACACTTTTTTTCATTACTTTACACACAAAATATCACTTAAGTGGTAACCACGTTAATACAATAGCTGCTGAATATAAAAATGATAATGCGCAACTATTTCAGCATTCAGACAAAAATTCACCTCTAAGCCTCGTTTGACGATTTTAAACACATTTACCTATAATTCAGGATGGGGATCTCCTTTGCATTCGAGCTAATCTAACCAAGGCTAGATTACTATTTATCTCGCTATAGGCTTAACGTTATTGCCCTTCCTCAGATCTGGACAATTCCAAATTAGCGGTGAAAAATAAATAATTACAAAAGTAATTCTAGATACTTTCCAATTACCAATAATTATGTTTTCTGAACAGACTAAAATGTCATTTATTGAATGGGATAAGCGGCAGTGTTGATGCTATAAAAGGGTTAAACGAGTATTCGAATAGAAATAAAGAAGGCTTCTAATATCAATTTAGAAGCCTTCTTTTTATAGGTCAATTAATAACTTAATAACTTAATAACTTAATAACTTAGGTCATCGCCCTATCGTATTATTTAAAACGATGTCATTACGCTTGAGCTGTTGTCATTTCTTCAGCTTCTTTACTCTTTTCAAGCATCTTACGAATAACAAACGAAGCCATAAATGCCACAACAACCATCACAACCGCTAAGCCAGTTAGTAGACTAAAGTAGTCACCGTAAACTGTTTGAACGATTTCTTGGGTGATTTCTTGGCCTTTTTCTAATGCAATTGATGTGGAGAACACCGCACCAACGATACCACTCATTGCAATCGCAACAGAGAATAGACTTACCGAGAAGTTCTCGATATGTTTAGGCGCTACAGACAAGATAAATGCCACAACCATACTACCGACAATAACTTCAGCAAATGCTTGGAAGAAGTGAATAGCAAGGAATACTTCAGGACGGATAATCACATCTTCGCCAACATTCAATACCGCCATGGTCAAAATACCAAATGCGATTGCTGTTAGAATGAATGAGAAACCGACTTTCGTTGCTGTAGTGAAGTTAATGTTACGTTTTTCAAGTGATGAGAATACATAAGCGATAACTGGACCACCAACGATACACCATAGTGGGTTCATCGCCATTGCCGCTTCTGGTGCAATTGGAATGAAACCAAACAGATCACCACGCATAGTGTTGATTGTTACCATTGTCATTGACGTCATCATTTGACCGTAGTAAACGAAGAACGCTGTTGTTAACACTGTCATGATAAGAATTGTACCCATCTTCAACGCATCAGCACGTTCTGATTTAAGCATTAATGAGATGAAGTAAAGGATCGCAGCTGCACCAATTGCATATACGATATTCTGACCGATATCCATATTTGAGAACATGAAGAATACTAAACCGATCATACCTAAAGACAATGCTGTAAACGCAATCCAGTTTTTAGTACTAACCGGTGCTTGATCAATTTCAGCACCAACCGTTAATAATGGTTTACGTGACACAACTAAGATAATGAAAGCAACAAAAGCCATTGTTGCAGACAGCATAAAGCTACCATTAAAGCCGACAGCAAGTACTAACATCGGGAATAGGTATTGACCTAAAAACGCACCGATATTATTCACTGAATAGTTAACTGGATAACCATTTTCAAAGTCTTCTTGGCTTGCAAATGTACGTTTGTACAAGCTCGGATACGAAGGAGACATTAGGCCACGAGCATAACTAGCAAGGGCAATACCTACTAAGCTCATAGGTACATTTCCTGCTGATGCACCTAAAACAAGTAACGTATAACCAATACCAAAACCAAGGTAAGCAATCGTTAAAGAGCGATAGGCGCCTAAGAATTTATCAGCAATGAAACCACCTGCAATCGCAAAAAGTGGTCCAATAGAAGAAAAAGCACCAACAACCATCATGGTATCAGCTTCGCTATATCCCAAATCTTCTAAAAAGAAGCGGGTTAAAATAACCATTACACCGTAAAAAGATAAACCAAATAACATTTGGCAGCACATCATAGATTTATTCAATCGATTCCACATAATTAATCTCTTTTATTATGGATAAGTAAAGAAAGGTAAACACGCCGAGATATTAACACTTAAGGAGTAATCAATTAGAGGGGAAGATCTCATAAATCAATACAAATACATTATATTTACTTATGCAAAACGCCAATTAACCTAATGTATATAACAAACAAACGCCAGTTTTCAGATTATTATATTGCAAGAGAGGTATTAATCAACAGTACCAAACAATAATGTATCACTAAGATTAAATCGCAAATAAATTAATTAACAATAATTAAACCAATACTTTACTAATCAGTTATAATTAAGAGCAGTCAAAAATAAAAGGTACAGTATGACATCTCGATTAAAAGCGGCACAAGGGTTCACCCTTATTGAACTTGCTATTACGATCGTAATTTTGGCTGTAATAGCTGTAATCGCGATCCCAAAATTCTTAAACTTCCGTGAAGATGCAGAAATAAGCCGAGTTAAAGCGGTTGCTGCTGCTTATCAAGAAGCCGTAGGCTTTGTGCAGATACGCTATCAAATATTAGGGTTAAGTCAAAATATGGCCAATATCCCCGGCTATGCTGACGGCACTATTGATGTGAATCCTAGCGGTTTTCCATTAGGTGTAGATAAAAATGAAAATATGTCAAAACCTAAAAATATCGGTAAAGGTAAAGAAGGCTGTGTATCATTGTGGAATATATTGCTTTTAGACCCACCTTCAGTTTCATCAAAGCAATCAGATAATACTGACTTTACTTCTTATCGTCACACACCTCCAGGCGGTGGAGATCAAAGCCAGTGTACTTATATTTTGAGAACCCTTGGCGATAAGACAAGTAAGCCCGAAGACGCTAAAATGTCAATAAACTATGACTCAGAAACCGGACGCGTTATTTCTATTTTTAGAGATTAATTAAGATAGCGCAGAATATTCATTCTGCGCTTTTACCTCAGTAATATTACGAAATAGCACCTAACGAATTAACAATCTCATTCGTTAACAAAGGGTCACGAATAATACTTTGATGGTCACCAGTCAATATAGACATCGATACTAAGCCATAATCTAACCATTCATTCTCTTTCGCGCCTAACTGGTAGTCTCGGTCGGTTAAAGTACCAGTCGCCCACCAGACCGCCATTGGAACAGAAACAGGCTGTAACTTATGGCTTTGCATTAATAAGTGACATTTCATAAACAGCTTCATCTGCATATAATGCATTTCACTGACTCCCGAGTCTCGGTTAATCAGAGGCTTGTGAGCCGCCAATAAATCAGTTAAATATTCAAATGCAATATCATCTCGTTCTTCAGCACGTGCTTGCTGCAAATTAACCTCCAACGAATTTAATTCTAATCTGTGTTTATCTAGTAATAACTCGCGAGTATCATTATCTAAACAAGCTATGTACCTTGCCACCGTTGGAAAATCAGGTAAGTTTAGCTTTGCACGATGTGCATCCGCTCTAGCATCCACAATACCTAACCACTCAACAGTCTGACCAGACGCTTCAAGTTGATTTGTTACAGCAATCGCTAGCCATGCGCCAAAAGACCAGCCCAATAAGCGATAAGGTCCTTTAGGTTGAACTGACTGCAACGCTTTTACATATAACTTAGCAAACTCGTCTACGCTATCTGGCACTAAAGCTAAATCCATTAACTGAGGTGACTGAACTCCATATACTGTATTTTCAGGTGGTAATGACGCAACTAATTCCGCATAGGCCTTAACGTGTCCTCCCGCAGGGTGAAATATAAATAATGGTGCTTGCTGCTGGCTATCTTCATTAACAGCAACACCTTGTTTAAGTGCAACAACTAAAGAAGAGGCTGAAATAAGTTCTGATTTATCAGTCTCCATAATAGCGGCAGCAAGATCACGCAGAACTGGATAGCGAAATAGCAGCGTTAAATTCAGCTTTATATTTTTCTGCTGTTTTAATAATGCGGTCATCCGTCCAGCAAGTAATGAGTTACCGCCTAAAGCAAAGAAATCATCATCAGCATAAACCTCTGAGCACCCTAATAAGTGCTCCCATGAACTGGCTAACCAACGCTCCATTTCAGAACTCGGCGGTAATCCAGACTTCGTGCTTTGTTCCGGATTTGGTAAGGCTTTGCGATCTATTTTATTATTCGCATTTAATGGCATTGACTCTAATACGACGATGGATTGCGGAACCATATAAGATGGTAGCGCGTTTCTGAGTTGAGCCATTAATGAATCAATATCAAGGCTAGAACGTTGCGTTTCCGTCACATATCCCACTAAACAAGCTTGTGGCGTGTCAGCATAACAAAGTTGAATGACAGCATCTTTCACACCTGGATACGCGCTTAACATCGCCTCAATCTCCCCAGCTTCGATTCGATAACCCCACAATTTCATTTGGAAATCTTTTCGCCCAATAAATTCCATATCACCTTGGCTATTTATACGTACCACATCTCCCGTTTGATACATTCTTGCACCAGCAATGGCACTAAACGGATCGGGAATGAACACCGCCGCAGTTAAACTTGGTTGGTTCGTATAACCTCGAGCTAGACCTTCGCCAGCAATAAACAACTCGCCTTCAGCCCCATTAGCAACGGGGTTTAGCCAGTCATCCAGTACATAAAAGTCAGTGTTTGCAATTGGTGAGCCTAAATGAGGTTGTAAAGCACTGTGCTCATTAAGCTCTACGGCTGATGACCAAACTGTCGTTTCTGTTGGACCATAAACATTAAGTAACCTTGCCCCTTTTGCCACAATACTCTGCGCTAATGACGGCTGCAGCGCCTCACCACCAGTGAGTACAGTAAGGTTTGACCAATTTAAAGACGCTTGCTCTACCAACATTTGCCATGTTATCGGTGTTGCCTGCATAACAGTAATGCTTTGCTGTTTAATCAGTTCTGCTAGTTGCTGACCATCACGTGAAGCAGCATAACTTGCCATGACAACTTGCCCACCAGCAAGCAAGGGTAAGAACATTTCCAGCCCAGCAATATCAAAACCTAAAGTCGTGACAGCCAATAGCTTATCTTTAGCACTAAGCCCTGTTATCTCCATAATGCTCTGTAGGAAATTAGCAAACGCGCGTCGTGAAATTTGCACGCCTTTTGGAACGCCTGTCGAACCAGACGTGAAAATAGTGTATGCCAATTGTTCTGGGTGCGGTAATGGTTGTGCATCCAACCATGAGTCATCCTTAGTACAGCCTTGTAATAAGGATGCTAACGTCGTCTGTGCACTATCCGTTGATAGTTCGGTAGCTTGTTCATCGACTAAAATTATATCGGGTTCAGCTTGCGCTAAAATCAATGCTAATCTTGCACTTGGTTGATTAGGATCGAGTGGGATATAAGCAGCGCCAGACCATAAAACAGCTAATAATGAAACGAGGAGTTCAGTATTTCGCTGCAGGTAAATTGCAACTGTACTATTCATCCCAATACCCCGTTCACTAAGAGCTTGCGCAAGGTGAACAGCTCTGCAAACTAGCTGCTTATAAGTAAGTTCACCATTTTGATCGCATATAGCGATAGCGTCAGGGGAGTTCTTTGCTACATTGAGTATCTGCTTTTCAAGACACCAATTATCTGCCCACTGCTTTTGACTTTTACCCACAAATGCATTGCTATCGCGAGTACTCTGCTCACCGAGTAATAAACCTAAAGGTTGAGACTCTACTTCAACCATCTTGGTCAGCATCGACTCTAAACTCGCCAACATATGCTTAGATTCAATGTAAGAAAGTTTGTCTCCATTACAACCGACTCTGAACACCAACTGCTGATGAGGCATAATGGTAATCGTTAGCGGAATGCTATTACGCTCATATCCACTTAAAGGGCGCACAGATAAGTGCTGTGATATTTCAGATGATTCAGACATCGCTTCATTTTCGAATACCAATAACGTATCAAACAAGCTCTGCCCTGCGCTCAACTCACTTTGAGCATGGACATCAACCAATGGGGTATATTCATGTTCTCGTAATTCAGCACCTTGTTGATGAACCTGTTTCAAGATCTGCGGAACCGTCATTGTCTCAATAAGATTAACGCGAACAGGCAGCGTATTAATAAAAATACCAATGATCTGCTGAGCCTGCTCTAAATCTGCAGGTCGACCCGATGACGTCATTCCAAAAATAACATCATGCTTACCACTATGGCGTGCCAGCGTTAATGCCCAAGCCGATTGTATGACTGCATTCAACGTTACCCCTTCTCGCTTAGACATCGCTTTGATATTTTGGGTTAATGACGCTGACAACTTATAATCATCAAGATAAAAATCATCATCGTCATGACCTTTAGCTAAAACTAACGGCGTATTAAAACCTGCCAATTGGTCACGCCAAAACTGATGACTTTGTGTCATATCTTGACGTGTTAACCAATTAAGGTATTGAGAGAATTGTGGTCGCACGTGTGGCGTTGAAAGTACTTTTCCAGTTAAATTCAAATAACGGTGAAGTACATCTTTAATCACTAATGAAGAACACCAAGCATCGACGATTAAATGATGGCGGCTCCAAATTAACCAATACTGCCCCTCGGCTATATGAATCAAGTGCAATCTCATTAATGGTGGCTGAGCTAGATTAAAGCCTTGCGCGCGATCGTCTATACACAAATCATCAAGACGCTGTTGCTGCTCTCCTTCGTCTAAACCAAGCCAATTATAACGATGAACGGGTAATTCTGCGTCCTTAGCAAACCACTGAACAGGCTCTCCATTACTGGTTTCCTCGAAGGCAGCTTTTAGTGCTTGTTCTGCATTGACAGTTTGCAACCATGCTTGAATGAATGCCGAAGTGTCTAACTCGCCATTCAGCTCCACGACTGTTTGATTAAAATACAAAGATTCCGGCGAAGAAGTGCTGTGCAAGTACATGCCCTGCTGCATTGGTGTTAGCGCATAATGAGGGTTTAATTTCGGCGCGATAAGGTTACTGAGTTTCTCCTCAAATAACTTAACTAGTCCAGTTAGCTTGTCATTAAGAACACCTGGGAATTGCCATAATATTTGCAGTTGACCATCTCTGATTTGAGCTGTTACTTCAATGAGCTGACGACGAATACTCGATGGATGGCGAGACTGACCAGAGCCATTACTGACAAGTTGCCATTCACTACTATTTGTTCCAACTTGGCCAAGGAAATTAAATACCAATTGTGGATGTTCAAAAGCAAACTCTTGTTGTAAATAACGTAATACACCATAACCAAGACCTTGATCAGGCACTTGAGATAACGATTTGCCGACAGTTAATAATGAGCAAGATTCCGCATTAAATGAAACTGGATACCGCGTTGTAAACCACCCAACCGATTCACTAAGATCTTGCTCTTCAAGCCATGGATAACGACCATGACCTTCTAATTCAATCATCACCTTATTTTTATTAAATACTTCGCATAGCGTTGTTGATAAAGCCGTAAGCATCGCAACTTCACAGCCAGAACGTTGCTCAATGACACCCATTTCGATGAGTGACTGAGTTAATGAGGGGCTAAAGATCTGTTCAATTTTTTCCGATTCAGCAATAGTGCCATTTTGTGTTCCAGGAATAAGTATGCCATCCAAAGAACGAGCAGCCATAGGCAGCCAGAACTGTCTAGCCAGATCCAGCTTATCTTTAGGGTAATCGATTAAGCTTTGTTGCCACTCAGCCATCGACATATACTCTGAACCGAGATCGATTGACTCACCAAATAAGTAAGCTTGATAAGCACGCTGCAGATCATGACCAATAATACGCCAAGATACGCCATCAACAACAAGGTGATGAGCGATCAATAATAATCGCGCACTACCATCTTGTAAGTTAAACGAGACAACTTTAAATAATGGACCAGATGTTAAGTTTAAACTTTGCTGACATGCCTGTACCAAACTATCAATGTTAGCTAGTTGCTGATTATCAAACGCGGCATAAATACCAGCTGTTTCACCGCTATCCTTCTGTCGGTATTGACGATGTTTCTCATCAAAAGTAAACCTTGCAGCTAAAGCGGGATGCTTTGTCACTATTGCATCAATTGCCTGAGCCATTGCGCTATGATCAACTTGTTCGGGTAGTTTTAACATCACAGCTTGATTCCAGTGATGCATCACTGGTTGCTCAACTTCAAAGAACCAGTGCTGAATAGGCAATAAATCAGACTCGATAGGTAAAGCAGAGTGGACAGGAGCAAGGCTATCTACTGCGACGCTTTCTTTTGGTTCAACCACAACTTTCGCTATCATATTTTCAGCTAATAGACTTAACTCACTGACCGTAGGCGCATTAAATATTTGCTTAGGTGTAAACTTAAACTGATGTTTACGCGCTTTAGCTATAAATTGTAAACATACAATAGAATCAGCACCTAAGCTGAATAAATTGTCGTTCAATTCGACTTCACAGTCTAATAAGCTTTGCCAAATTTCAGTAAGAGTATCGATTGTTGATTTCGTCTCTTTAACTTCTTTAACTTCTTTAACTTCTTTAACTTCTTTAACTTCTTTAACGTCGAGAGTATCAGCCCTAACAGGCGTATCAAGGATGACGCTTTCTTTTACTGAGGTCACAACTTTTGCAATCATATTTTCAGCTAATACACTTAACTCACCGACCGTCGGCGCATTGAATATTTGCTTAGGCGTAAATTTAAACTGATGCTTACGCGCTTTAGCGATAAATTGTAAACATACAATTGAATCTGCACCTAAGCTGAATAGATTGTTGTTTAATTCGACTTCACAGCCTAATAAGCCTTGCCAAATATCCGTAATAATATCGGTTGTTGATTTCGTGTCTTCAACAGCCACTTTAACTTGATTAGTGCCTGCCTTAACGGGTTTAGTCAGCAATTCTACCACCTGCTGGCGATCAACTTTACCATTACGATTTAAGGGGAGTGATTTAACAACGTGCCACAGAGTCGGCACCATGTAATCAGGCAACATACTCGATAGCTCGTTCTTAACTGTATCTAGCTGCGCACTATCACTAAGCTCTCCCCTCATAGCGTCATCCAGTACAATACAGGCTGCAAGTCTATTTCCAGATGGCCCCGGAACAACGACCACAATGGCATCCACCAGCATGCGAATGTCTAAAAGTTTTGTTGAGACCTCACTTAGTTCAACGCGATAACCTCGGATCTTAACTTGATCATCCATTCTGCCTAGGTAAACGAGTTCACCCTCTTGTGTTTGGTAAACCTTGTCACCTGTTTTATAAACACGTATAGAACCAAGATCGTCACCTTCTTGACCTAGCTCTGGCATAAGCGGAATATTGACAAAACTAGTCGCCGTCTGCTCAGGTTTATTCAAGTAACCTTTAGCAATTCCATGTCCTGCTAGCCATAATTCACCAGCGACACCTTGTGCAACCGCTATGCCATGACCATCAACAACCATCGCTGTACTATTATTTAATGGTTTACCTAGACATACTGGTTCTCCATTTTTTATAACTTTAGCTGTACAGCCAATCGTCGCTTCTGTCGGACCATAATGATTAACAATCGTCATCTTAGGAGCTTGGTTAGATAGCCACCCGACTAGCTCTTCAGTCAAAGATTCACCACCAGAAATAAGGCACTGACGCGGTAACAACCGTTCAGGTTCATCAACGGCTAACATTGCTTTTAAATGAGAAGGTACAATTTTCAATACATCCACAGGATAACGAGCCAAATAGTCAGCCAGTTCAGGAGGGTTGAAATTCAACTCAGCGGGGATCAGCATTAAGGAGCGACCTGTTGCTAATGCACCAAGTACAGAGGTGAGCCCTAAATCAGCAGAAACAGTAGCGAGTGTAGTCATACTGGCATCACTTGCAATCTTAACTCTTGCGAAGAATGCATCAATATAGCTAAGCGCATTACCATGGCTTACCGCTACGCCTTTAGGCTGACCAGTTGAACCCGAAGTATAAATGACATACGCAGTATCAGACATACTCAATGGTGCGACAGGAATAATACTATCCACAGTACCCGAGACTTGAATCGAGGCTGCAGATGAAACATCAAACCAAGGGGTCGACAATTGTTGCCAATACTCAGGCTGTTCAATACCAAGTACATAATCAACATTCGCATCCTCAAGCATGTATTTAATACGCTCGACAGGCAGCCCTGCATCAATACATAACCATGCAGCACCTTTCCACCATGCCGCCAACATAGCAATAATTTGTTCTTGCTGACGTGGTAAGCATATCGCAATAATAGGTTCTTTATTGCTGAGTTCCGGTAACTTAGATGCGAGCAATCCGGCCTGAACTATAAGTTGTTGGTAACTCATGCTCAATTGACTATCATCTTTGCTAAATAACAATGCAGGGATCTCTGCGGGCTGAACTTTGATTCGTTCTAATAAGCTTCCTACCGGAGCATCAGGTAAGTTAACGACTGTTAAACCAGAAACTAAGCCTGTTAAGTGCGCATTTAACGATTTATCAAGCGCACCTTTCTCAGTCAGTACAATATCAATGAGTTGTATTAATGACGCTACCATTTGTGTAGCAAGCGCTAAATCGACTCTTTCTCTATCGATTAATAGATCAAACTGTAACTCTGCTTTTGGCACAACACGTAGTGTCAGCGGGAAGTTATTACGGACATGGTGTTCTTCCAATGCTAAAGACAAACCATCTTGAGGTTTATTATCACTTGCTGGTAAGTTTTCAAACACGAGTAAACTTTCAAACAAGCTCGTTTCTTGAGGCACCGATGTCACTCGATGAATCTTAGCTAAAGGCGTCTGTTCAAAATCTCTCATTGTGAGGTTTTCAGTCTGAATATCTGTTAACCAATCACCTAGTTTCTTCTCTGTGTCCAGATTTAGGCGCAGGGGTAATGTATTAATAAATACACCCAGTATTTTATCTGCCCCCGGTAAATCAGCAGGACGACCAGAGGTAGTAACACCATAAACAATATCGAGACTGCCCACATAACGAGACAGAACCATTCCCCACAATCCCTGAATCATTGTATTTAAGGTCAACGCTTTATTTTGGCAAAGCGTATCTAGCTGTCGAGATTTATCCTCACCCATCATATGATGTGAAATGCTATAACATTCCTCTGGTAAACAACCGTTAGAAAGAGGTTGTACATACGCAGCAGGTAACTGGTTAGGTTGTTCAAAACCAGCCAATTGCTGACGCCAATAATCCTCTGCGGCAGCTTCGTCCCTACTTTGTAACCAAACCATAAAGTCGCTAAACGGCACCGCAGGTTCAATTTGTTGCAAAGGCTTCGATTTTGGGTTCGACTTTTCACCCGATAGTAATGCATACCCTTGCATCACTTCACTGACCAATAAGTTCAAGCACCAGCCATCCATAATCAAATGGTGAATAGTCCAGACCAATTGGAAGTTATCTTTACCGTGACAAATCAGAGCTACTCGCATTAACGGCGCAATATCCAGCTCGATAGCGGCTAGCTCTGTATCTCTTAATTCAGCGAGGGCTTCTACTTTACGTTCAGTAGAAAGTCCCTGCCAATCGTATTCAACAACAGATAAATTAGCCTGTTTTAGTACAACCTGATGCGGTTCATCAACACCGTCGATAACCAACTCGGTACGTAATGCGGGATGACGATCTACAACCACCTGCCACGCTTGAGCAAAGATCGACGTATTTAATTCACCTTCGCATTTAACGATACTTTGGCTAATGTAAGCATCACTGTGATCTAAACAATGAAATAACATGCCTTGTTGCACTGGCGTCAACGGGTAGAGATCTTCTACAACTTGATTGCTATATTTTTCAACAAGCGTTTGAGCTTGGCTATCAGTGATTTTGGCAAGTGGAAAATCAGCCGCAATCGCCCCCGGTAAACAGGCAGGACTATTGCTAACTTGATTCACTCCACAAAGTTCATTGAGCATACCTTCTAAGTGGCTTTGGTATGCTTGAGCTAAATATTCAATCGTTTCAGGTAAAAAGGCCTGTTGTGCATATTGCAGATTAACCTTTAGCAACCCTTCTTGCATAAAGACATTTACTTCTAACAACCAAGCTAATGGGTTAGCGAGGTCTCTAAATTCAGATAATTGTTCAGGCGCTTTCTGCATAAAGCCTTGTTGAGTATCCAGCTGGCCTAAATAATTAAATACGATTTGTGGTTTAACCTGTGTAGTAAGTAAAGGCTGCACTAAACTAAAGGGTACAATTTGCTCCGGTAACGCACTCAGTTGACGACGAGTTTGTAATATCTGATCTCGCCAGTTATCCGACTCAGAACTAAGTACTGCTGGATATAAACGCGTAAACCAACCAACTGTTTGGCTAACATCCATATCTAACAGATCGCGACCATGGCCTTCTAGGTTGATCAAATGATTCGAATTAGTGGTCCACTCAGTTAATGTTTTAGATAAAGCAGCTAAACATAGCTCATCTATACGAGCTCGAAGAGGTTGCCCAGCCTGACGTAGCAAACGTTCAGAATGTATTCGACTTAAACTAAATCGCTGATTAGCCTGCCCTCCGGGTTGGTAACTGTTAACGACACGATCAAGCGGTAATAGTGACTCAATCGCTTGTCCATTCATAGTATTGCTCACCCACTCATGCCAAAGTTCAACACCTTCAGCATCTATCGACTTTAACAGCCCTTGTTCAGCCCAACGTTTAAATGGTGTGGTTTGGTATACAATATCAGCCAATTTATCACCGCGTTCTAAACGCTGATAATCATGGCTGAGTTGATCTAATATGATCCGCCATGATACACCATCGATAACAAGGTGATGGGCAACAAGCAGTAAGCGATAATCCGTACGTCCATCTTGTAAAGAGCCAAAACGCAGTAATGATGCTCGGAAAACATCACCTGTTTGTAGCTGCAGTTGAGTCTGCTCATGCTGACACAATTTAGTGACTTCAGCCTGTTTCTCTACCGCGCTACAATCAGCCAAGTCAGAAAAATCAATAACATTGAATGCTATCGTCATTTCGTCATCAATAGACGTATTTTGTGTCCAAGCTTGTCCTTGCTTCGTTTTAGACTCAGTAAATCGAGCTGCCAACATAGGATGAGATAATACAAGACGTGTTAGCGCCTGCTGCAGATATTCTGGCACTATGTCATTATTACTTGCCAATAAAATCGCTTGGTTAAACTGGTTCGGGTTATGTAAAGGTTGCGCTAAATACCAATCTTGTATCGCTGTTAACGGTATATCGCCATAAACATCATCTTGGTTATAACTGACTTGAGCTTCCAGCGTTGCGACCCCAGCTAATGCTTTGACCGTTTGGTGACGGAAAATATCTTTTGGTTGCAGTGTTAACCCAGCTTCTCTCGCTCGTGCAACAACCTGCAAGCTAATAATTGAATCACCACCAATAGCGAAAAAGTTATCATTAATCCCAACCTGCTCGATATTTAATAGCGACTGCCAGATATCGACTAAAATACTTTCGTTGCTAGAAGTAGCTGCAATATAATCACGACTATTTAGCGCAGCTAAATCGGGTTGTGGAAGTGCTTTGCGATCCACTTTACCATTTTGGCTCAGCGGCATTTTGTCCAAAGCGACAAACACTGTTGGGACCATATATTCAGGCAGTGACGATGAGAGTAGCGTTTGCCACTCATCGAGCTCCGGCAGTACTTTACCGTCAGAAGCCACAACATAAGCAGCCAGGTATTCTGAATTTTGTTCTTCTTTACGCGCCATGACAACGACTTCTTTAACCGCGTCTAGCTCTGCAATACGCGCTTCAATTTCACCTAGTTCAATGCGTAACCCACGAATTTTCACTTGAAAATCAGCACGTCCTACATACTCAATACTGCCATCGTGACGATAACGAGCAACATCACCAGTACGATATAAGCGACTATATTGGGCATCGCCAATAGCACCAGACTCAGCGAAAGGATTCGGAATAAAAGCTTCTGCGGTAAGATCTGGTCGATTCAAGTACCCTCTAGCTAAACCAATACCAGCAAGATATAACTCACCACTAACCCCAACTGGAACAGGATTCAATTCACTATCTAAGATCCAAGTTTGAATATTTGCGATAGGAGAACCTATGGGTACCACATCCTTAATATGTTGCTTGCGGCAATCCCAGTAAGTCACGTCAATAGAAGCTTCTGTCGGACCATACAGATTATGTAATTCAGCCCTTAAACTGGATAGGCATTGCTGCTGTAGTTGATAGGGTAAAGCCTCACCACTACAGAATATACGCAATAAAGAGACACAACTTATCGCATCTGGATTATCTAAGAAAACCTGTAACATCGCAGGAACAAAGTGCAGCGTGGTAACTTTGTATTCATTGATTAACTCAATAAGTCGCTGACTGTCTTTATGCTCTCCAGCTCCCGCTAATACCAGTGTTGCCCCCGTCATTAATGGCCAAAAGAATTCCCATACTGACACATCGAAGCTATAAGGGGTTTTTTGTAATACGATATCGTCTGCAGACAAGCCATATTCAGCTTGCATCCACGCGATTCGGTTCATGACACCACTATGCGGTACAGCAACACCTTTCGGTTGCCCAGTCGAACCTGATGTATACAGCACATAAGCAAGCTGGCTACTGATATTAGATGACGCTTCAAACGCTGTGCTTTGTGATGAAATTAAACTAAATGAATCATCCAACATCCATAGATTATGAGACTGATTTGATTCCGATAATCCTTGTTTAAATTCAGGCATCGCTAAAATCACGCTCGGTTTCGCGAGATCTAAAATATAATCGATTCGTTGCTGAGGATGCTCAGGATCTAACGGTAAATATGCACAGCCAGCTGTTACTGCGGCTAAAATACTCACCACCATTTGCGGTGAACGAGTCATGCATATAGCCACTTTATCTTCTGGCTGGCAACCTTGTTCCACCAGCCAATTGGCTAGCTGATTAACTCTATCGCCTAATTCCTGATAGGTCCAACTAAGCGATTGGTAGCGTAATGCTATATTACTTGGTGTTGCTTGTTGCTGCGCAACCAAAGCATCGGTCAATGTCGCTGGTGTATCGAACGCTGTATTAGTGGCATTCCATTGTAGTTGCTGCTGCCATTCTTGAACAGAAAGTGCCGAATGATTCGCAAGCGGTTTATCCTGCGCTGACAATAAATACTTAAGCCCTGAAATATACTGTTCAGCTAATCGTGCGATAGTATTTGATTCAAATAATTCAGTTTTATATTGGAACGATAGGTTAATTCCCTGCCCATCATTAACAACGAATAATGATAAATCAAATTTTGCCTGAAACTCAGGTACAGCTAATGCTGTCACCCTCATACCATCAAGCATGACTGGCTCACCAGAATCAACAGCAAGATAGTTAAACATTGTCTGTACAAGTGGTTCATGCTCACCTTCGCGGGAATCGCTGAGTTCATCAACAAGTTTCTCGAATGGCATTGCAGCGTGTTTTTGCGCGCCTGAGATAGACTTATGTACTACATCCAACCAAGCACTCGCCGTCATTCCAGAAGACAACTCAGATCGAACAACCATCGTATTTACAAATAAGCCAAGCATATGTTCAAGATCAGCATGACCACGCTCCGCCACAGGGCAAGCAACTCGAATATCAGTCATTCCCGAGTGACGAGCCAATAACCACTGGTATGCCGCTAACAATATTGTATTGGGTGTACAACCGAGAGTAAGACTGATTTTCTTTAAAGCGGTAAACGTTTCATTGTCTAACGCGATATTATACCGAGCACCTTGATGACCTGTGTCTAACGTTCTAGGATGATCAGTCGTCAAACTTAAACAATAGTCTTCTGTGCCTAACGTTTGTAGCCAATAATCTTTTAACTTTTGATAATGCTCGCCTGCTAATAATTGATTATGCCAATGCGCATAATCTAAATATTGCAATACAGTCTTTGGTTCTGTTGCGCCTTTATCACCACTCAAGATATCTAAATTATGTTTATAGTTGTGTAACAGTTGTTTCGTTAATAATTGCAATGACCAATGATCGATAACGATATGATGAAAGCTAAGTACCAGATGCGACAAAGTATCGCTCATTTTCAATTCGACCAAACGAAATAGCGGCGGTTCAGCCAAGTTAAAAGGTGCTGACATAGCCAGTTTAACCGCGTTTTGGTAATCTTTGTGTTCAATATTTTGCTTACAATGTTGTAAGTTTATCTCATCAATTTTTACCGCATCCGCAATCAATTTAGGAGACAGTAGTTGTACATCGGCACGCCCACCTTGCTCTGAAAATGCAGTATGAAATATCTCATGTTCGATAACTAAATCAGCAAAGGCTTGGCGTAATAATACCGTATTCACGTTACCTTCTAACGCCAATAATGCATTAACATTGTATTGACTACTCTCGGGATCAAGCTGCTGTAAAAACCATAATCTTTGTTGCGCTGATGACATAGGTAAATCATTTTCACTACGGTCTACGGCAGTTAACGCAGGCAATAAGCTCATGTTTTGCTGCTCTTGCCAATAATCAATGAGCGCCTGTTTCTTACTCATTAATTCTTGTTTTATCTCACTCGTTATAGCCCCTTTCGGGGCATCCACTTTTAACTTTCCATTTTCAAGGCTAATACGAATATTGCGCTGAAATAACTCTGTAATATAAACCGCAATACTCATAGCTCAAAACTCTCCCATTGCTCTTCAGATTCAATTTGTGACTGTGATTGAGACTGTTGTTGAGATTGTGAAATCAACATATCGATGTAACTTGCTTGCTGTTCAAGCACTGTCATTGCTAACACGTCCGTTAGACTGATGTTTAAACTAAAAATACTATTTATCTGGTTAACAAGACGCGTTATTAATAATGAGTGTCCTCCCAACGCAAAAAAGTTATCCGTTCGACCTGCCGCTTCGACACCTAGCAAGTCTTGCCACAATAAGGCGACCTTATGCTCTGTCGGGCTTGCTGGTGCTACAAAAGTGTGACCAGATGATTTAGGTTCAGGTAATGCAGCGCGATCTACCTTGCCGTTATTTGTCACTGGCATTTGTGCCAATACAGTTATAAACGTCGGCACCATATAATCAGGCAGTTTAGTGAGTAGAAATGCCTGCCACATTAGCAAGTCGTCTAGCTGTCCTTTAGCTGTCTCTTCTGGTACAACATATGCTGCTAAATAGTCATTCGCCTCACCGCTACGACGAGCTATCACGACAACTTCTTTCACTTCAGGATGTTCCGCTATGCAGGCTTCAATCTCTCCTAGCTCAATACGTAGCCCTCTAATTTTCACTTGAAAATCAGCTCGTCCCACATATTCAATTGCACCATCAGGTCGATAGCGCGCAATATCACCAGTGCGATACAAACGACTAAATTGCGCGTCCGTATTCGCACCCTTTATGGCAAACGGATTCGCAATAAATGCTTTTTCTGTTAAGTCATCACGACCTAAATAACCTCGCGCCAAACCAACACCAGCGAGATAAAGTTCTCCTTCGACACCAACAGGGACAGTATTCAGTGCCTTATCAAGTATCCAAGTTTGCATATTGGCAATAGGATGACCAATCGGGACGACATTTGGGATATCTTGACTTCGACAGTCCCAAAAAGTCACATCAATAGAGGCTTCGGTTGGTCCATATAAATTATGTAGCTGAGCATCAAAGCTTTGGAAAAATTGCTGCTGTAGTTGATAAGGTAAAGCTTCACCGCTGCAAATGACCCGTTTTAGCGAGCGACAATCACTTACCGTAGAGTGGTCAAGAAATGCTTGCAGCATCGCAGGGACAAAGTGAATAGTCGTGACTTGATGTTGCTGGATAATAGCAGCTAAGTGCGCACTGTCTTTATGTGCATTCGGTTCTGCAACGACCAGTTTTGCGCCCGTAATTAACGGCCAGAAAAACTCCCAAACAGAGACATCAAAGCTATAAGGTGTCTTCTGTAACACCACATCTTGCTCTGTTAATGTATATTGCTGCTGCATCCAAGCGAGGCGGTTAACAATACCGGCATGAGGAATAGCAACACCTTTAGGCTGACCCGTTGAGCCTGATGTATACAACACATATGCTAACTGCTCAGGTAAAATTCGAACCTGAGGTGCCGTCGTTGGATAGTTAACGCAGATATCTAATGCTTCATCCACAATAACAGCGGTTGTTTGAAGCTCACTCGATAGCGTATTTCTGCATGCCTCTAGTGTTAATACAACTTTTGCATTCGCATTTTCCGCTATATAAGCTAAACGCTGTGAAGGATGCTCGGGATCAAGCGGTAAATAAGCACAACCCGCTTTTAAAATGGCTAATAAACTGATCACCATTTGCGGTGAGCGAGTCATGCATACCGCCACTTTATCTTCCGAGTTACAGCCGTGTTCATTAATTAAATAATGTGCTAACTGAGCTGATTTTTCGTGTAACTGGGCATAAGTTAATACAGCATGTTGCTCAGAATGCTGGTCACCATTCACTCTTTTTGAAGGCTGATAAACTAAGGCTACTGCATCTGGTGTCAACTGAGCTTGTTGCTCAAGCCATGCAGGAAGTGTATCGGGATGATGACTAAAGTCATACTGAGTTTGGTTCAATAACCACGCAGGAGATTGCTCAGAATGAATATTTAGCTCATCAACGAGTCCCTTACAACTTAATGCGTCACCTGTTTTTTCAGCTGTATCACCTTTTGCTAAGGTCGCTAATAACGTCATAAAGTCAGTAAGTAACGCATTCGCAATACTTGAATCTAACTGACTATTATTACTGACAACTCTGAAATCAAGACGTTGGTGTGGAATAATAATCATCGTCAGTGGGTAGTTATTCCGTTCTGTCGTTTCACGTACACCTAATGTAAGGTTGCGATCAACAGGTTGTTTATCTGCGGGGTAATTTTCAAACACTAGCAGGTTGTCAAACAAGTCAACTTGATGACCCGTTAAACGCTGAATATTCGACAAAGAAACATGCTCATGCTCTCGACTCTCAACCATTTGATCTTGCAACTGAAGCGCTAAATCAATCCAACTCTGCTCATCTGACAGCTGTACTCTAAGTGGAATACTGGTAATAAACACACCGACAATATCATTCGCATTAGCTAAATCATCAGGACGACCAGCACTAGTAACACCAAAGACTAAATCATTACTGCCTGTATATCGCTGCAGCGTTAACGCCCATACAGCTTGGCAAAGCGAATTCAATGTTAAGCGACTTTTCGCGACTAATAACTTCAGCGACTCAGTCTGCTCTATAGATAAATATTCAGTTTGCTGAGAAATACCCGAATCACTGTTAAAGGGTCTAGGTAGTCTCGCCATCGTGTCATAGCCATTTAGACAATGCTGCCAATATGCTTCACTCTCCTTAAGCTCGCGATTACCTAACCATTCAATGAAGTTGCGGAACGGTGGACGGTGCGAATTAGCAGGGGTACGATTAGCACATATAGCAAGGTACGCTTGTTGTACTTCTCTTATCACCAAATTCGTACACCAACCATCAACAATTAAATGATGTCGAGTCCAGATGAGGCAATGATGATTTGCTGCTAATGTCACTAATTTAAAGCGCATCAAGCCCGCTTTATTTAACTCAAACCCGGTATCAATCTCTTGTTCAGCTAATACCTTCAATTCAGCTTCTGCTTCACTTGTTGTTTTTTCAAGGTAATTGATATTTTGCCAATCAACTTGTGACGCTTTAACAACATATTGGATAGGTTCATCTAGCTGTTGCCACATAAAACCTGTGCGTAACATATCATGTTGATTAATTACCCACTGCCAAGCAGATTCCAATGCCTTAACATCAAGTTCTCCATCTAGCTCAACCAAACTTTGGTTTACATACATACCTAAGCTTTGCTCTGATAATGTGTGGAACAGCATGCCATTTTGTAAAGGTGTTAAAGGGTATATATCCTTAATAATGTCTTGGGGAGCCGGTATTAAATCAACTAAACGATCAAGATCGGGTTGAGTTAACGCCAATAACGGTACTTCAGACTTTGATATTGCATTATCAGTATGCTCACAATGCGCAATCATTTTTGACAGGTACTCAATGACAGCCAATGCCAGCAGCTCTATCTCATTTTTTGTATGCGCCAAGGTATTATAATTCCAGCGCATGCTTAATTCACCGCCGATAATCATTGCATTTAAATCTAGCCATTGTGGCCGAGTATTATCACCATGGCGCTGATTAGGAATAAATTCCGTCGCGAGCCCAACGCCTTGACTCATCATGCCCTTGTCGATTTGACCAAGATAATTAAATACTAAAGTAGGTGTAACAAGCTCTTTCACTTCGTTATTCAGATACTTCAACACGCCAAAACCTTGCCCATAATCAGGCACTGCACGTAACTGATCTTTAATAGACAAAATATGCTGACGCATCAGTAAATCTGATGAACAGCTATCAATTGATTCTAATAACACGGGGTAACGACTCGTGAACCAGCCTACCGTTTGTGATAGATCGAGATCGTCATGATGACGTCCATGACTTTCGAGTTCAATCAACATTT
This sequence comes from Moritella sp. 24, assembly GCF_018219155.1. Lineage (NCBI taxonomy): Bacteria > Pseudomonadati > Pseudomonadota > Gammaproteobacteria > Alteromonadales > Moritellaceae > Moritella > Moritella sp. 24. The sequence continues at coordinate 3,099,603 of NZ_CP056123.1, forward strand.
TATTCGTACCACGCCATTGCGACATAGCGAACGTCACCGCTGCTAGCATTAATTCATCAATTTTTAATTGATATGCAGACAAAGACTTAGAGGTCAATTTCTCACTCAAGTCAGCAGGAAGTTTGACTTCAACAGCATCAACATCGCGGATATGATTTTCAATTGTGTGAGTATTGTCTAAGTTACTCATCGGCAAAGACACCCAAGTTTGTTGAATTTCTTGAGCTTCGTTCGCCAGCGGCCACCAATAATCACGCGCAGCCTTTATCTTATGTTTAGGCCAATGTAATAAATCATCGACCCATGCTTGATAAGATGTGGTTTGGTATGCCTCTAACGAGCCATCGGTAGAAAGTCCATGACTCAATAATTGGTACGTTTGCCAAATCTGCGTAACTAATACCCGCCAAGAAACAGCATCGACAACCAAGTGATGAGCCGTAAATAAAATACGCCCTTGTTCTTGATCCGTTAACTTAAATAGATCGACTCGAATAGGCGCCTTTCCATTCAGTGCTAACGTACCTTGCAGACTTGATAATTGTGATGACAGCTCTTCGCTATGGATCGTGTGTGAACGAACGTCAAGCTGATGACTCGCAGTAAGCTGCTGATATTCACCACCTTTACCAGGGATGAAATTCATCGTTAGTTGCTGGTGAATCGCTAACACTTGCTCTACCGCTTTAGTAAAACTAGCGACGTCTAAAACCTTATCATGAGACAAGAGTACTGACTGATTCCAATGATCAACATGCTGAAGCTGTTGTTCAAAAAACCAATGCTGAATAGGTGCCATCGCATATTCAGATGTAGTACTGGTATTATCTTTCACTAACTCATGATTAATAACATCAGAATGCCCCTCTTCAGCAGCGAGAGCTTGTGCGATATGATAAGGTGTTTGTAGTGCGAAAACCTGCTTAGGGGTAACTTTAATACCTTGTTTTTTTAGCTTAGCGACTAATTGTAGACTAAGTATTGAGTCACCTCCAAACTCAAAAAAGCTGTCTTTGTCAGTTAACTCTTGATTACCAAGCAACTGTTTAAATGCCGCAAGTAAGACCGGAGTCTGCGAAGGATAATCTGTTACAATAGGCTCCGCTTTAGTCGGTAATTCTGAGATTATAGCAGCGGCAATCGCTTGTGGTGTTTGCGCCTTAAACAATAATTTAGGCGTCAAGGTTAAACCTGATTTTTTGGCTTTTGCTACCAATTGCAAGCTCAAGATTGAATCTCCGCCTAGCTCAAAGAAACTGTCACCAGCCAAAACATCACGCCCTAACATATCAGCAAACAGAACTATCAGCTGACTCGTAATTTGCAATTTTTGCTCATTCGTTAACGCGTTCTTAGCTTTACTATCATCTGTAACTGACCGTTCAACCACATTTTTTACAACTGAAGTCTGTTCTATATTTATCAGTATATCAGGGGTACTCAGACACGAACTTAATAGCTGTAAATATCGATTTAATAAATCAACAACCGTATCTTCGTTGAATAGTTCACAGCTATATTCTAAGTCCAACCTCAGCTTATTATCATCTTCAGTAAGACGTAACGTAAGATCAAAGCGAGAACGGTTGCTCTGGTGTGGTACCTGAGTTAATTCCAGTTCACCTAGTTTGAGAGCTTGGCGAGGCACATTTCGATGAACAAAAAGCACTTGGAACAATGGACTCCAAGCTCGACCTCGGGGAATATTTAACTTATCGACAACCAAATCGAAAGGCAGCTCTTGATGCTCAAATGCTTCCCGAGTCGTGGCTGATACTTGGTCAATTAATTGTCTGAAACTTTGTTTATCTTGTAGCTGATGGCGAATAACGAGGGTGTTAACCAAAAAGCCAATCATACTTTCCAGCTCAGGGCGCTGGCGACTCGCTACCGACGTACCTAAGCATATATCTTGCCCTGCGCCCAACTGATTTAATAACAAGGAAAAACCAGCCTGCATCACTGAATAAAGCGTCGTGCCTTGCTCTCTCGCCATATCTTGTAGTTTAAGATAAACGTTTTCAGGCACATCAAGTTGAACTTCTGCACCCTGATAGGTTCTTGATAATACATCAGGACGAGAAAAATCAAGAGGCAAAGGCATACATTCAGGTATTCCCGTTAGCTGATTTTTCCAATATTCGAGTTGTAGTTCAGCTTCTTCACTTTCAAGCCAATCTTGCTGCCATTGAGCAAAATCAGCATATTGTAGTTCAGGTACAGGCGATACTTGAACACTTCCCTGCGATGTAAAGCGGGCATAACATTCAGAGAACTCTTTAACAAGCACAGCTTCAGACCAAGCATCAAAAGCAATATGGTGTGCAACAAATACCAGACAGTGCTGCTTTGACTTATCTGATAATAGATAGATACGTAAAGGTAGCTCGTTCTCTAAATCAAATACTGCATCTGCTACAGCCAAACTGCGTTGTTCTAGATCAGAAACATCAGATTCAGTCCAAAATGGTAACGTATAATCAACTTCAGAACGCTGCATCGGTTTACCATCTACAACATGATATGTACTGCGTAATATAGCGTGTCGATTAAGTACTTCTCGAAGCGCTAATTTTAACGCATCTATATCAATATCACCTGTTATGTCTAAACGAGTAAACAAATTATAGGCAGAACTGCCTTGTTCATAATGGTTTATAAACCACAGGCGCTGCTGAGCATTAGACAAGACTTCCATTTCATCTTCCCTTTCTGCAGCAACAATAGGCAATTGCCAACTGTCGATATTTTTTTCTTTTAGCAAAGCTCTAAACTGAATTTTTTTCTCTTTTGGCAATTTAGCCAAACGCTTTGCAATACTGATTGAATGTGTATTCTGGTTCATAATTTACTCAAATTGGTCTAATAGATCAGCCATCATTGCCAGATCATCTTGTTGCAACGACTCTTTTTCTAAAAGCATGGCTAGCTCGGCAATTGTCGGATTGTGGAATAACTCAGCGAGTGGGATCTGTACGCTGAACGTACGCTGGATTCGAGCTTGTAGGCGCGTAGCTGAAAGCGAATTACCGCCTAATCTAAAGAAACTGTCTTGGATGCCAATCTGATCATGGCCAAGGATTTGTTGCCAAATATCCACTAATTGATGCTCAAGCTCCGTTTGTGGCGATAGGTAATGGCTCATACCATGACTATCAGATTCCGGTAGCGCTTTGCGATCGATCTTGCCATTGCTGTTCAGTGGCATTGCATCGAGAATAACAATTTCAGTTGGTACCATATAAACAGGTAAATGCTCAGCAATCAGGCGTAACAGCAGTTCACTGTCTAAGACGACAGATTTGCGTAACGTAACGTAAGCAGTGATATAGCCATGTTCAGTATCTGCCTGCCATACAAGAGCAATCGCTTCCTTAACACCATTTTGCGCCTGAAGAACGGCTTCTATTTCGCCCAATTCAATTCTAAACCCACGTAATTTCACTTGGAAATCAGTCCTTCCGATGAACTGCAACTCACCTTTTGAATCGAAATAAACTCGATCTCCGGTACGATACATACGCTGTCCTGGCGCTTGTGAGAAAGGATCTGGTAAGAAACTCTCTGCGGTTAGTTTTGGACGGTTTAAATATCCGCGAGCTAACCCTAATCCTGAGATATATAGCTCACCTTCAACACCTGACAATACTGGCTGAAGTGCACTATCTAAAACATAAAACTGAGTATTATTAAATGGCTTACCCAGTGCCGCGGATTTACCAGTTACATGCTCAACAGACGAGCTTGATGCCCAAACGGTAGCCTCTGTTGGACCATAAACATTCGTCACACTAGCCGCTTTTTTTATCAATAATTCGGCTAATGCTGCACTTAACGCCTCACCACCAGTCAGGACATTAAGTGATGACCACCAAGCACTATCAATATCAGCTAAGCTTTGCCATGTTGCAGGTGTTGCTTGCATCACACTGATTTTATGCTGAGATAATAACTGACTTAGTGCTTGGCTATCTTTACTCTGTTGCTCGTTAGCTAACACTAAAGTTGCACCGTGTACTAAAGGTAAGAATAATTCTAATACTGCAATATCGAACCCAATCGTTGTGACTGCTAACAGCCGATCTTCAGCTGATATATGCACTACATCCTGTATCGCTTGTAGGAAATAATTTAATGCGGCACGATCAATTTGAACACCCTTAGGACGACCTGTAGAGCCGGATGTAAAAATCGTGTATGCCAATTGATTTGGGTGGCAATCAACTACAGAATCAAATACTTCAGGCTGTTTTTTCAGTGCCGTCGGAGATAGACAAGGTGCAGAATCGAAAATACGTTCGGTTATCACTAACTGAGGCTCAGCTTGATTTAAAATATCTTCCAAGCGGCGTTGTGGCTGTAATGGATCGAGTGGGATATAAGATAAGCCCAATTGATAAATTGCTAATAGCGTAATAACGAGATCAGCTTCACGTGCTAAACAAACGGCTATAGGCTGCTCATTATTGAGGTTTAACCTCCCCATTGCGCCAGCGAGTTCTGACACTTCAACGACTAGCTCTTGATAAGTTAACTGGCGGTTGTCAGTAATCAGGGCGAGGTTTTCACCATATTCATTCGCACGTAATTTAACTTCGTCTAATAAATCCCACTTTGCAGGTAAGTCCACTTGAGGTTCATTCACTACTGTAGGTAACGTTAACGACTCAATAAGTTGATAAGTATACGTATCTACGTCTTCAGAAAGATAAGTTAGTGCCGCGTCAAGTGTGGTTAACATACTAGCCGCTAACTCTTGTGAGACTTTTTGAGTATCAAAAGAGCAGTGAATATTCAGTACATGACTCGGTTCAACCTGTAACATCAGCGGGAAGTTACTTGATTCAGATACCTCAAGTAGATCAAACTTCGGCGTGGTCATATCCCGAAGTTCTTTAGGAAATGGATAGTTTTGGAACACAAGAGCGGTATCAAACAATAGCTCTCCAGGCTCAAGATCTACATATGATTGGATCTCAGCAAGTGGCATGTAATCAATGCTTCGTAACTCAGATGCATCGAGCTGCAATTGCGCAGCACAATCAACTAATCGTTCAGCGGGATTAAGACTAGCACGCAATGGTAAACTAGCAATGAACACGCCAGCCATGTGCTCAATATCAGAAACTTCCTGCGGGCGTCCAGCAGAGGTCATGCCAAATATCACATCATAACCACCAGTAAATCGACTTAACGTAATCCCCCATGCCAGTTGTACTAAGGTATTTAACGTTAAACCATGCGTTCTAGCCTGCGTCTTCAACTTCTGTGTCACAGACTCAGCTATTTGATACTGGCGATGTTTTTGCCCTTGCATTGGCATTTCAGGACGAGGTAAATGTGTCGTTTGAGTAAAATCAGCTAAATATGCTTGCCACTCTTTTCCCGCATACGTCATGTCTTGACGTGCTAACCAAGAAAAATAATCAGCATAGTGCGGCGCAGGTAATAAATCTTTTTGCTTGTAAATAGCCATCGCATCACCTGCAATTAATGCCGATGTCCAACCGTCTACAATCAAATGATGGCGCGTCCATATCAGACGATGTTCTTGTGGAGATAATTTAACTAGAATCACGCGCATAAGCGGTGCATCGGTCAGTTTAAATCCAATTTGATGCTCTTTAGCTACTAGTGTCTCAAATTTAGTATTCTGTTCAGATGTCGAAAATGCCTGCCAATCAAGCATGACGGTGTTCATTTCAGTATCTCGACATACAACCTGATATGGCTGTTCAAGATCATGCCAAATAAATCGGCTTCGAGTAACATCATGACGCAGCGCTGCGCTTTTCCATGCGCTAAGAAAAGCGCCTGTATTTATACTTCCTGTGAGAGCCATGCTCGTGACGTTTAAATACAGCTCTGGTTGTTGATCCAGCAAGCAATGGAACAAAATACCTTGCTGAGTCGGAGACAAAGGTAACAAATCATCAATTAAAGATGCCGGAATATCCTGACAAATCGTATTTAGATCTCGAGCAGAAATGTTGGCAGTAACATCATCAACAGCTAACGTATCAGGTAAAACATCCAGATCATAACGAGATACAGATTGCTCAGTATTTATCACTGTCGTAGAAGATATTTGCTCAACATTCGTATTTTTCTCTTCTATCTGCGGTGCTATAAACAACGCTAAATCAGCCAGTGTTTGATATTTAAATACGTCCTGAGGACGTAGAATGATATTTTTCTTTCGTGCAGCAGCAATAAATTGCAGCGCTAAAATAGAATCACCGCCTATTTCAAAGAAGTTATCACTCGATTTAATATTTTGTTTTGATAACGCCGTTGACCAGAGCTCAACCAGAGCAGATATAGCTTGCTCATGAAGTTTTTCCTTAGGATCCAGCTGGGGCAATTGATCAGCCATAACCTCTGCTAACTCAACGGGTGTTTGATGTTTAAATAACAACTGAGGTGTTAATTTAACGCCTTCTTTCCGCGCGATTGCCACTAGTTGCAGCGCTAAAATAGAGTCACCACCAATAGCAAAGAAACCATCACTACTTGTTATCTCATTTACCTGCTTATTTAAGACCTTAGCAAATAAGCGACAGAAGAATAAAGCACCTTGCTCTGAATAAAACGCAGAATCTAAATCACTCTCATTCGTACTACGATTCAATATATCAATTAAATTTTTTCGATCGACTTTACCATTAATAGTACGTGGTATTTCAGCTACTGAATGCCAGTAATGCGGTTGCATATAGCTAGGTAAGCTCATTGATAACAAATGAGATAACTCTGTTTTATCTTGCTTACTCACAACAACGGCGGTGAGTTTTTCACGCCCTTCCATTTTATCGAATACAATGGCAGCTTCAACAACACCAGCCAGCGCATTAAGCTGAGTTTCGATTTCAGCGAGTTCAACTCTATACCCTCTAATCTTAACCTGACCATCAGCTCGACCAATGAATTTAATTCGTCCGTCTGCCAACTGTTTCGCTCGATCACCAGATCGATACATAAGCTCACCAGCATTAAATGGATCACGAATGAAATTCTGCGCTGTTTTCACACTGTCTTGCCAATACCCTTGCGCTAGCTGATTACCCGCTATATACAAATCACCTATCGCGCCAACGGGCACTGCTTGAAGTAAACTATCTAATAGATAAACTCGGCAACCATCAAGCGGTGTACCTAAAGCCGTAGGTTCACCAGCAAGTAGACGCCCCGCAATAACGCCTACCGTTGCTTCAGTCGGACCATAATGATTGAAAACATTTAACTCGGAAGAATAGACTCGAAGTTGTTCGAGTAAGCTATTATTTACTTCCTCACCACCAAAAACTAACGTGTGCCGAGGTAATATTTCACTACGTTCCGATGCTAATAACCCTTGTAAATGTGAAGGCACAACTTTAAGCATATCAACTGGGTATTGAGCCAAGTGATCAGCTAACCCTTCAGCATCAAGCATAAATTCTTGATCTAAAATACGCACTTGATTCCCAGATAATAATCCAGCCCAAAGTGCTGTGTAGCCTAAATCAGTGGCGACACTAGCAAGGCTCGCATACACACTATTTTTTGGTAGATCTAAGCGGCTGTTTACAGCTTCAACATAAGAAGCCAGTGCGCCATGCCCTACGGACACGGCTTTGGGTGTACCAGTCGAACCAGAGGTAAAGATTAAATAAGCTGGATCATCTGCACATAACCTAAGCGGTTGTGCCAAGAGTTGCGATGCTTGAGCTAAAGTATCTACCACGTCTAACCACTGATAAATTTCAGGTAACCAATCAGGTCTGTTGCCAGCACCAACACATACTTCTACATCCGCTTCTTTAAGCATTGTTTGTGTACGCTCATTTGGCTGTCCATCATCTAACGGAACAAACGCAGCCCCGGCATACCAAACTGAGAGCATCGCGATCACTTGATCTACACCTCGCGGTAATAAAATAGCAACGCGATCACAGTGATTCACATTAGATTGAGACAGCGCATAGGCTAAACGAGACGCTTGCTCACTTACCTCTGCAACGGTTAATACCTGTTCGTTATAGAGTAATGCAGGCTGTGTAGGTGCAATATCTTGCCACATCGCCAGCCCCGTTTCGTAACTAGGAGTCATGGGGGTTGTATCTGGCAACCAAGCTTTTAATTGATGCTGGGTAAGCGGTTTATTAGGCGATAATAGCAATTCCTCTAAGAGTTCAAAGAATCCGTCAGCAATCGCAGTCACTGTTTCAGCTGTATATAGTGAAGAGTTAAAGCGCCAGTGATAACGGAACGCATTCTCGTATTCATAGACAACTAAATTAAGTTCATGTGCAGCGCCACGCTGTCCCGAGTCAATGATATGATCGGATATCGGCATGCCAATAATACGGTCATTAGCACGTGTATAAGTAAACATATGCGAAGTAACCGCGGTCCGTTCTGCACTTCTATTATCCATCAATGCTTCACTGATTTCTGTCAGCGGCATTCTTTGGTGACGTAATGATTGACGATAAAAATGAGCACGTTCAACGATCAGCTCAGTAAAGTTACCTGGCTCTGTAAAATCAGCTGGAATAAGAAAAGGATTAACACAATAACCAACAATTTCTTTATGGGTTCGCGTATAACGCCCCATCGTTGGCGACGCAATTAAAAACTTAGATTGCCCAGACAGTTTATGTAAGTAGAACTGAAAAGCACTTAACAAGACAGTATATGATGTAGTCTTCGTTTCACGAACCAACGTAGTAACTTTATCAGTCAGCGCTTGGCTACCATCAAATTGCAACTCACAACCATCAAATTTTTGAATATCTCCACGCTCAAAGTCCGTACTAATAGACAGAGGTGCAGGTAATGGAGCCAATTCACTTCGCCAGAACGCTAACGCTTTATCTGCAGCATCTGAAGAAAGGTATTGCTTTTGTTCTGTTACCCACTGGCTATACTGCACAGAAGAATCTGGAGCAGCTGTGCTATCAACAAGCTGAGAATAATACTTGGCCCAAGTAGCAACCATTTGCTCAATAGAATAAAAATCACCCGCAATATGATGCAATGTCACGATTAAATAAGGTGTTACCTTACCATCCGAGTCATTTATCAACACATTAGCTCTGCACACATAACCTTGTTCTAATTCAAATGGTTGATCAGCGCATTTTGCTATCCAATCATCCTTTTCTGTTTCTGTGAAGCTGTGCTTTTCGACAGAAAAATGTGCTGATTTATGCGATGCGAGAAAAGCATAAACGCCCTTTTCATCTTGTTGATAACCCGTTTTAAGCGCATCATGGTGCGCTATCGTATGATAATAGCTCTGCTCTAATAAATGAATATCAATAGCATGCTGCTCTCTACCACCTAGTAAGGTAGAAAAATACATATTATACGCGGAAGATTCAGGGGCTAGCTTGTATAAGAACCAAAGCGATTTTTGATTCGAAGATACATCTAGTCGAAGTCCTTGTTCATTTTGTTCCATTTTATTTTGTTCCAATTCCATTTTAAACCTTCCTAAACATTACCTTCAGCCATAGCAACGACAACTTTACGGGCGCCTGTAAAACGCGAACGAGAGTGAGCAGTAAGCATATTATCAAGCATCAAAATATCTCCGGCCTGCCATGGAAATTTAATTGTACACTCGTCTAAGACGCCACGGATTTCAGCCAGAATAGAGTCTTCGATAGGAGAACCATCTCCGTAATACACATTACGTGGCAGATCTTCTTCGTCTACGACAGATAATAAGGTTTCTCGAATGTTGGCTTCAAGGTTAGAAACATGGAATAAGTGCGCTTGATTGAACCAGACCATTTCATGCGTTTTAGGGTGCTGAGCAACACCTTGGCATACCTGACTAGTTCGTAATTCACCATCAGACTTCCATTCAAAGTGAATCTTATTTGCCAGACAAAATCGTTCAACTTGTTTTTTATCTTCTGTTGCAAATACTTTTTCCCATGGCAGATCAAGTCCATTACCGTAATTACGAACGTATTTTAATTTTTTAGAGTCAAAGCGTTCGCGGATCTTAGGATCTATTTTATTGAAGATGAGGCGGCTATCCGCAATCGGTGTTTCACCTTCAGTTTCAGCTGGGGTAATACAGTGAAACCAAATTTTCATCGGCCAATTAAGCGTGTAAGCCTGTTCATTATGCAGTGGGATCTGTTGATGTGCGGGATACTCAGTAGTGGTATAAACACCTTCACCAAGATCAGTTCTGGGTGTCGAAGCAAATTCATAATTAAGTAATGGAGAGCCAAACGAACGCGCAAACTCTTGAAATGGTTCTTCACCTATCGTATCAAACCCTCGGAATAAAACCCCACCAGCGCGTAGCAACTCTTCTTCAACAATCTGATGTGCACCTTGCAAATAATCCGATAATCGTCCGCCTAAGGTCGGGGTTACAATTTTCGGTAAATCATGTTCTGCAAACATAGAGTTAATACGTAAGTTCGTTGTTGTGCTCATAGCTAAAATCTCATGTGAAAATTAAAATAAGATAAAATAATTTAAATTTTAAATGGTAATGATAATGATAATCAGTATCATATAGGTATGAATCACATTTTAAAACAAATATTAAACATTAAATTGAGATATAGGCTAAGCATGAAACAAACGTCGACATTATTTAACATAGTGATTAACACCGAAGAACAGTTTTCCATTTGGCCTAGCTATAAACCATTACCTACTGGCTGGAAAGACGTGGGCTTTGAAGGCAGTAAAGAACATTGCTTAGAAGAAATTAAAAAAGTGTGGACGGATATGCGCCCTGCATCTTTGAAAAACGCACTCACATAACTTTAACAACTGTAAACGTAAATCAGCATTAACATAGGATGTAGTATGCTCAAATCTAAACTAGCTAAAGCCATTAGCCTGTCATTAAAACCGCAATATCTAGTGATGACTCTTCTCGCAACCTCAACGTCAGCGTTTTCATCAGAACAAGATGTAAATAAAGACGTAACAGAAGACGTACAGGTTACGAGAGTAGTCGGAATTAAACAGACTTTAACCAGTAACATAGCCCAATCAACCATGCGCTCAGAAGCTGACTTGTCTACGGTTCCCCGTTCAGTGCAAGTCATCAACTCAGAGGTGATCGAACAACAGGATGCTTCAGACCTAAGTGATGTAGTGCAAAACGTCAGTAACGTGACAGAGCATAATAACTTTGGTGGCACACGCGATTTATTCAAAATCCGTGGTTATGAAGCTAATGTTTACGAAGATGGCACTCGAGTTTACGGGTTAGCTCAAGACAAAGCAGTCATTGAAGATCTAGAATCTGTTGAAGTAGTGAAAGGCCCAGAGTCCGTTCTATATGGTAATATGAGTCCTGGTGGCTTAATTAATTTAATCAGTAAACGTCCGACTCCAATATCACAAAATAAAGTCAAAGCGACCGTCGATGAACATGGTAAACAACGACTTAGCGTAGACTTCACTGGTGCAGCCAATGACAGTGGCACCCTACTTTATCGTCTTGTCGGTGTCTTTGATGAATCAGATGACTGGCGTGATAATTCAGATAGTAAACAAATTTATGTTGCACCAAGTCTTAGCTGGCTAGTGACTGACGATACGACACTCACATTCTCTTATAAATATAATAAAGAAGAATTACCTTTTGACCGCGGTACATTAGCAGTGCGTAATAGCACCAATACAGGTTGGGAATTCTTAGATATTGGTGAGAATGATTTAGGCAGTGATTTCTCTCGTCAAGAACGTGAAGTCCATAAATTTGGCCTTGATATTGACCATTCCGTCAATGATTACTGGAGCATGCGTATAAAAGCGCGTAATTACGATAGAGAAGGCTCAGCTGAACGAGTTCACTTTTATGCGTCTTCAGCAGCATCTCAAAAAGGCCCTGTTTACGGTCAAGATGGTGCCAGCGTAGCCTTTGACGGTACGATAAATCGCTATATCAATGGCAGTGAACTCTCTAGTAATACCCAGTTATACTCTTGGGAAAATAATATTGAGTTTAATACAGCTCAACTTGAACATCGCGTAATTATAGGTGCTGATTATACGCATTATAAAGAAAAAGAAGACCAATTAGCGTCTGCTAGTTGGAGTAAAAATGAATACATTCTTTATTCTAAATATGCGCTTGGCACACCGGATACAGGTAAAGGGAGCTATGATTATTACACTGGAGATCCGAGTTTAGCACCCTATCCTGATGACATGTACAGTACAATGCAAATCAGACAGGAACTCACCGAATACAGTGTTTTTGCCCAAGATTTAATCGAACTGAATGATTGGAGTTTCGTTCTTGGTGCACGCTATGACATCTTTAAAGCTAAATATGAAAACACGTGGGATCCAACACTTCAGAAAAATGCAGCCGCGATTGGTGTTCCACTCGCGAATACAGCATCAGAAAGCCCAACAGAAAAAAATATTAGCTTCCAAGCTGGTGCCTTGTACAAACTCAATAGTCAGGTATCTTTCTTTGGTAATGTAACTAACTCTTATTTACCTAACCAAAAATATGACTCAGTTAAAAAAGATTGGGTTGATGCACAACAAGGTCTTCAGTACGAAACGGGCAGTAAATTATCATTACTAGGACACAGCTTGAATTTCACTGCGACTGTCTACCATGTAGAACTAGATAATGTTGCCTACGCTGGTGATATCACGGGTAGCTACGACGTTTATAAACAACAAAGCCAAGGTTTTGAATTGGATGGTGATTATGCTATTACAGATGACCTAACGGCGCTATTTTCATATGGTTATACTGACGTTAAATTTATTGATGCACCAGACGACATCAATAAACCTGTAAACGTACCAAAAAATAATGCAAGTCTTTGGTTAACGTATCAAGCTAGTCATGAATGGGGTGTTGGTAGTGGCGTTCGTTATGTGGGTGACCGCGCTGGTAACCGTCGTCTAGAATATGATTATACTTTAGATGCTTACACACTCATTGATGCTGCTATTTGGTACGCTCCAGATTTTGCAGATAACGACCTAAAACTTCAATTAAATGTGAAAAACTTATTTGACGAAGAATACTACACAGCATCATCTGATTCATCTCAGAATGCAGTGTACTTAGGCTCTCCAAGAACAATTTCATTGAGTGCCGCATATAATTTCTAATATTGTATGAGTATAAATGATTAAAATAGAGGGACTCATTGAGTCCCTCTTTTATTGGAGATTTGAATGAAAACACTTTTTTGCTTTCCTTCTTCAGGCAGTGCAGCCAGTATGTATCAATCATGGAAAGTATTATTAGCACAACAAAATATTGAACTGGTGGCATTGGAATATCCAGCAAGAGGGACTCGCTTCTGCGATAGCCCTGTTGATTCAATCGCTGAATTAACGCATGACTTGATCAATCAAATTAAGCCGAAGCTAGCGCATACAACAGAGTTTGCCTTTTTAGGTCACAGCTTAGGAGGGTTAGTCTGCTTTGAAACCACGCGCTTATTAAGCAAGTTAAAATTGCCTTTACCTTCACAATTGATTATTTCGGCGCGTCAGGGACCGCTCTGTAATCTCCCCTCATCCTTATCAAGCAAGCAAACCGATAGCGAGATAATTAAGACATTAAAAACAATGGGTGGAATAGCAGATGAAGTATTGGCTCACGCAGAATTGATGGCATTAATGTTGCCTATAATCAGAGCCGATTTAAAGCTCAATGAAGAATACAGTTGCAGTGATACATCCGCAATATCAATACCGATAACAGCAATATACGGCAGCCATGATCCGGTAGTTGAAAAGAAAAATGTCGAGCAATGGCATTCGTTCACAGAATCAGAGTTTGAATTAATAGAAATGTCAGGTGATCATTTTTATTTCAATCAAGATTTACCACTCTTCTTAGCCACGCTTGCTCAACAACTTTACAATAAAATGCCTGTTATTTAGCAAACAAAGGGGTTGGTGCAACACCTAATCCCTGCCATTCAAAACAGTAGCGTTCGGGCGACTGACGTTTAATCTTCTTCACAAAATGAGACTTTGGCGTACCGACCGCAATTGCACCTACAACCTGATCGTCGGGGCTCATACCAAACATAGGTTTAGTATTGTCGTTAGCCAAAAATGTATACCAAAGACCACCATAGCCCATTAAATGCAAACCATTCATGATGTTCTGAGCTGCTGCTCCTGCGCACAATCGTTGGTCCCACAGTGATACTTTATGTTCAGGATCAAGATTCGTTACCACCATAATCATCATAGGTACTGCAGCAATATCCCTTGCAGAACGATACGCTTTATCTTTTAGCTCACCATTTTCACTTTGACGTTTGTATAACTCCAACGTCAAATCACCTAATTTTTGCATGTTATCACCACGGGCAACAATAAAACGCCAAGGTTTCACATTACCGTGATCAGGTGTTGTCATCACTAGGTCAAATAAATTACGAAGCTCGTCTTCAGAAGGCGCTGGATGACCTAATTTAGATAAGCTATATGAACGGCGATCAAGCAACGATTCCAATGGGTTCATTATTAAATTCCTTTTCTTGTTTATCATATGTGTTTTCAGCAGGCAGCCAATGACCAACAGACTGATATTGAGCCTGTTTACCCTGTTCTAATATCAATACTTGATGGCATAGTGCTTGAAGTAAGGTTAAATCATGGGTAATCAATACGAGGCTGATTTGATGTTTTTCCTGAATCGACTTCAGTAACGTTATCATTCGGTATCGATTTTCCTGATCTAATGCTGTCGTTGGTTCGTCTAAAATTAATAATTTAGGTGACAGAATCAAGGCTCTCGCAATCATAATACGTTGACGTTGTCCGCCAGATAATTGGTGTGGATAACGGTTTAAAAACGCGGTAGGTAAACCTACATCTGCCATAATTGTATCGAGTCGAGATGATAGATTATTTGTTTGCAATTGAGCCAAACACCCTTCTGTGAGTGTTTCGGCAATCGTTAGTCTAGGGTTTAAACTAGAGGCGGTATCTTGAAATACGAATTGTATTTTATGGCGATGAAGTCGTAACATTCGACGTTTTTCATTAAGCCAATCATGATCATCAAAATAAATAGACCCTGTCGCAGACATAAGTCTTAATAACGCTTTCGCTAACGTGGACTTTCCAGAACCGCTCTGACCTATAATTCCAATACTTTCGCCTTCATTCAACGAAAAATTAATGTTATCCAATAATCGCTGCGGTTTACTCCACCAGCCTGTCGACTTAACATCTACAGATAAGTCGTTTACATTAAGTAAAGTTCGGTTACTCGGCACCCTAGGTGAAGTAAAGTGCATAGGTCTAAGCAAAGCTTGCGTGTACTCATGCTGTGGGGCGTTGAATAGCAGTAAGGCTTGGTTATGCTCAATAACCTTACCCTCTTGTAATACCATCACTTGATCGGCAACCTGTCTTACCATGTGTAAATCATGCGAGATGAGAACGATAGCCATACCAGTTCGAGTTTGGATCTGTTTTAACAGCAGTAAAATTTGCTGACGCACCTCGGGATCAAGTGCCGTCGATGGCTCGTCTGCAACAAGTAATGTAGGGTTATTCACAATCGCCAGCGCAATAAGCAGTCTTTGCCTCTGCCCTCCTGACAATTGATGGGGGTAACGTGTTTTTAGGTCTGAAGATAAACCGACTTGTTCAAGTAACTCATCAATACGTTGATTTAACAAAGCTGTATTACCCGCACTGAATGACTTACCCGATTTATGATGTAATGCAATTACTCGCTTAAGCAGCCACTCGACACGTTTCACAGGGTTGAGTGCTGACAAGGGTTCTTGAGACACCATGCCAATCTGCTTTCCTCTCACATGTTGCCACTGAAGATCAGAAAAAGTGCGGCAATTATGTCCATTAATATGAACAGACCCACTCACCATACCCGCTTTAGGCTCAATACCCAGTAATAACTTGGATAATAAGGTTTTTCCAGCACCACTTTCGCCAACCACAGCTAAAGTTTGTCCCCTATCAACTTGAAAGTTAATATTATCCAGCAGCTTCGCTTTTCCAATCCAATAACTTAGTCCTTCAACCTTCAACATGATCTTTATCCTTATAAGGGCTCAACCATTCTTGGATTGCTTCACTCATCAACACTACTAATGTCACAATCAGTAAAATTGCACCACAACCCGTTAAGCCTAACCAAGGCGCGTGCAAGTTATTTTTACCTTGCGAAATCAACTCCCCTAAAGAAGGATAACCAGCAGGTAACCCGAACCCCAGAAAATCTAACGTAATGAGCGAGCCTAACGCCCCAGAAAATACAAACGGCAGACTACTTAATGTCGCAATAAGTGCATTTGGCATAATGTGTCGCCAAATAATCCGCCAATCAGGAACACCGACGATAAATGCCGACTG
Source organism: Moritella sp. 24 (assembly GCF_018219155.1). Classification (NCBI taxonomy): domain Bacteria; kingdom Pseudomonadati; phylum Pseudomonadota; class Gammaproteobacteria; order Alteromonadales; family Moritellaceae; genus Moritella; species Moritella sp. 24. Next base: position 3,115,956 of record NZ_CP056123.1, read on the forward strand.
GATATATTCCAGCTGACGTGTTCTTAATACCTCGGCTCGCACTAGCTGCGCTAAATAATGCCAACCAAACAAGGCTAGAATCATACTTAAGGTAAAGAAGCTCGGCTGAATAAGACTTGATACAATCATGACAACAAACATCACGGGAACCGAGCCCAAAATTTCGCTAACTCGCTGACCAAACAGATCGACTAAGCCGCCAAAATACCCTTGCAATGTACCAGCAACTAATGCCAACAACGCAATATTGAGGGTAATAAAAAAGGAGAAACCTAGGCTAATACGTATACCATAAAGAAGCCGAGCAAAAACATCACGCCCCTGATCATCCAACCCTAACCAGTTTTCGGAAGTTGGGGGTGACGGATAGCTAAGCTCATAATTAATGGTACTGTAGCTATAATGCACAAACGGCCATAATGCCCAGCCTTGCTTTGCGATCTGCTCACTTAAAAAAGGATCGGTATAGTCCGCTTCTGAATCAAAATCACCACCAAATTGAGTCTCGGGGTAACTGACTAAAATAGGAAAAAATAACGTTCCTTTATAGCTAATAAGTAGCGGTTTATCATTCGCGATTAATTCTGAACATAGGCTAACCAAGAACAATATAAAAAAAACAACCGCAGCATATTTCCCTCGTCTTAATGTACTAAATCGACGATTGCTCTTCTTTGTATTATTCTGCTCATTTACAACACCTTGACTAACATCCATCATCCGTTAACCTCGGAAAAATCAACGCGTGGATCAACCCAGCGATATATCAAATCACCAACCAAATTCAAGACAAGACCCAATAATGAATAGCAATATAGAATACCTAATACCACAGGGTAATCTCGTTCTAATAGCGCCTCAAAACCTAATAAGGCAACGCCATCGAGTGAGAATACAATTTCAACAAGCAAGGTGCCACCAATGAAAATAGACAATAAATCCGAAGGTAACCGAGCAACGATAACTAACATACTATTAGGCAATACATGATTGAACATTGCACCAGTTCGGCTTTCCCCCATACAGATAGCTGTATCTAAATAAGGTTGCGCCATTTGGTCAATTATAGAATTACGAGTTAAGACAGTTAACGAAGCCAAGCCACTGGCAACACAAGCTGCAACAGGTAAGCATAAATGCCAAAAGTAATCGAGAAGCTGCCCTGTAATGGATAAGTCAGCATGATTTGCAGAAACAAGTCCCCGCAGCGGGAACCAACTAAAAACGCCACCAGAAAATAAAATCAATAACATAATAGCGATAATAAAAGTCGGTACTGCATAAGCGATAAACAGCAGTAAACTTGATGTCGAATCAAACATACCACCTTGATTATTCGCCTTCATCACCCCTAGCGGTATTGCGATTAAATAGGTAAGGAACAAAGTCCAAAAACCCAAAGATAAAGAGACAGGTAGCTTAGAAAAAATTAATTCCCCTACAGGAAGTTTACTAAAATAACTTGTCCCTAATTCGAATGATAAATAACGACTGAGCGTTTCTGTATAACGTTGCCATAGTGGCTTATCAAAACCATACTCTCGCGCAATTTTGTCTCGCAACTGGTCATCAATAAGCTGACCATTAGTGATTTGGTCAGTCTCATAAAAAAGCGCATTTGCCGAACTATCAATGCCTTGCTGCTTGGCTAAAGCGGCCTCTACAGGCCCACCAGGCAACCACTGAAGCAAGAAAAAGTTTAACGAAATAATAATAAATAGCGTCGGAAACACTAACAACAAACGACGAATAAAATAAAGATTAAACATATTACTTCGAGCGCTCATCCCACCAGAATTCAACTTCATAACCATACTTTGGTGCTTGTAACGGTTTTTCAATATAGTTCTGATAAGCAACTAACTGAAAGTTACGTGCCCACAATGGTAAATAGTAATAGTTCCATTTCAACACTCGGTCTAATGCGCGTCCGTATGCTTGCGTATCCGCATAACTGTCTGACTGAACAAGTCCTTCGACCAATTCATCAATGGCAGGATCTTGAATACCGCTGATATTATAACTTGACGCAACACCCGAAAATTCAGATTTAAGCGATGAACGTAACTCCGTATTTGGCGGAATTCGAACTTTATATTGACTTGGGGTCATATCAAACTGACGTTGCATTAATAGTTTGTAATATTCAGTACCGGTTTTGACTGTTATGTTTGAGCTAATACCCAGTTTTTTCAGTGTTTGAATATAAGCACCGATTGCAGGTTTCATGGCTGGTGATGGTAATAAGAAATTAATCGTCATCACCTCGCCCGTCACACTATGAACCAATTTATTACTTTTGACTTTCCAGCCAGCCTCTTTTAATAAGGTTTGTGCTTTTAATAAATTCTGACGGTTACGCCCTGAGCCATCTGTGCTTGGTAATGTAAATTCACTGGATAATACCTGAGCTGGCAATTGTGCAGACAGTGGCGTTAATACTGCTTTTTCCTGCGCTGTAGGTAATCCATCTGCGGCCAAGAAGCTATTGTTAAATAGACTTGTAGCGCGAGTGTATTGATTATTAAATGCTTTTTTATTTAACCACTCAAAATCAAATGCGGTAACTAACGCTTCTCGCGTTCTGCGATCATCAAATTTAGCTTGTCTTAAATTAAATACCATTGCCGTAACAAAAGAAGGGGCGTCGTAATTGATCTTATCTTTAACAACCGTTCCAGCGCTAAACACGTCGCCTTGGTACAACTTATTCCAGCGTAAGAGATTCGTTTCAGCAATATAATTTACATCATTGCTTTTAAGCGCTTGCACTGCTGCGTTACGATCGCGGAAATACTCTACTTTGATATTCTTAAAGTTATATTTTCCCTTATTGACAGGTAAGTTTTTACCCCAGTAATCATCCCTTAGTGCATAAGTAATCCCACGACCAGGATCCACAGAGGTTACTTTATAAGGGCCAGAACCAACCGGAATATCAAGCGATGGCTGTGTGAAGTCTTTTTGTTGCCAGATATGCTTTGGTAATACAGGTAAGTTACCCGAGTTTAATATTTGTAAGCGGCTACCATCATCACCAAAATTAATTTTCACCGTCAAAGGATCAATAACTTCAACCGACTTAACCATTTTAAAACGCGATTTAATATTGCTTAAACCACTTTCACGATACAGGTTTAACGAGTACGCCACATCTTCAGCTGTCACTGGATAACCGTCACTAAACTTAGCTTCTTTTCTTAAAGCGTAAATAACCGAAGAGTAATCATCAGCGATTGTCATCTTTTCAGCTAACCAACCATAACGCGTTTTAATCTCATCTTTATCATGACCACGAACCGTTAGTCGATCATAAAGCCAGAATAACCCTCTCGGTTTTTTACCTAAATCGATAAATTGATGTAAAGAATCAAAACTTCCCATTTCTGCCATCACCAACTCACCTTGTTTAGGCGCATTAGGATTCGCATAATCAAAATGACTAAAGTGCTCGGTATACTTTGGTTCACCATACAAGCTGATACCATGACTGGTATATTCGGCCAGCACAGAAGGACTAAATGCCGCGATTGAAACTAACGCCCCCCCTAATAACCTTCGAATAGATTGCTGTATATCCATTAGCTAGCTTGCTCCATAGTTAGTTTATTCACTTCATTGTTAATAGGGGATAATTGTCCTGCATCAATACGGTATAGTTTATCTGCAAGATGGAAATAATGATCGTCATGTGTGATGGCTATAATCGTTTTACCGCGTGCTTTAAGCTCTGGCAGTAACTCGGTATAAAAAATACGTCGGAAGGTCGGATCTTGATCGGCAGCCCATTCATCAAGAACAATGATGCTGCGGTCTTCAAGGTATGCCAATAATAATGCTAAACGCTTACGCTGCCCTTGAGATAGTTCAGTTGTACTAAGACGACCATCAACCACTTCAACTTTATTATTTAAAGCAAGTTTCGTTAGATAGTGTTCAACCAGTACTGGATCGGGCTTAACCCCATTTTCATTAATAATATTTTTGAATAGATAAAAATCAGCGAAAACCACAGAAAAATGATTACGATACCAATCAAGATTATGTTCATTAATCACAGTATCAGAAAATGTAATGGTTCCACGGTGCGCACTATATAAACCGGTAAGCAGGCGTGCGCAAGTTGACTTCCCACTGCCATTTCCACCTACCCAGAAAATCAACTCCCCTTGATTAATCGTTAAATCAATTGGTCCAACAGAAAAGCCTGATTCGCCATCGTCACTTGGGTAGTCATATTCAATTTTATCCAGCTGAAGTGTTTTCCATGACGTCTGAAGTGCAGGAAGTGTATTCAGTTCATTTTTGTCTTCTGATAATTCTAACGATGACACTTTGGCATAAGCGACAGAGCCAATGATAAGTGCAGGTAATGAACCAACAAGTCCAGCCAAAGGTGAACGCAAGAATAGGATTGCCAATGCATATCCAGTCACTTGTTCCGATGTTCCAATTTGGAATTGGGTATGCATAAGTAAAACAAGTGCGATTAATAGCAATACAGATGTATTTATCCAGCTGCCGTTAAGTACTGTAAGTCGATCTGCTTTTGTATCTAACACCCTCGCCTGCTCTGCTGATGCTTGCAATTGATCATGATAAAAAGAGGTGCGGCGTTCTTGACTTAATTTAAGCTCATTTCGACCCCGTAACATAGCATCATAGCTGTCAAATAATACGTCATCATTTTCTCGTACGCGCTTTTTATAATCACGGGATGCGATCATTAATCGGCGGCCGAAAACAATCGATACAGTACTCATCACAAGCGTCGCAATAAAGAATGTCGCTGACAACCAAAATAAATACGCATACGTAAAGAGCACCACTGATGCGCCAAACACAACAAAGGGTAAGCTATTAAACGCTTGGCTTATCGCTGCAATATCTTTGGTTAAAGTAGCAAGAATAGTTGGCTGGCCTAACTGATCGACACGTTCGACAGACATATTCATTAACCTGCGGCTCATGCTCAACCTAAGCTCATATACAACACGATGGCCTAACCGAGTAATCTGAGATTGAGAGATATAACTCAATCCAAATAATAGAAATATGAGGGCAAAAAATAAAGTGATTGGAAAATCAGTACCGACACTTAATCGACTAATCGCTTCATTAATAAATGCGATAACGGATACACCAGCTGCAGCACTTAATGCACTAAGAAATATTGCGACTACAAATTTTGAATAGTCACCTTTTAATAAAGACAGAATTAACTTTGCGTTCATGATAAACAACACTGCTTGTTAGAGTTATGATAACAACACATTAAAATATTGTTGTTTTACAAAAGTATTAGGATGTTAACACTAATCATTCTTATTTGCATAAAGGTTTTTTTATAAATAAATGCGTGATTTCTTAATAAGTTGTAATAACGCCATACGCGAAGCCTTGAAACAAAGAACAAAAAACGAGGAATGGGGATTCGTGCAGTGAACAAACCTGAAGGAACTATCTATCGTGCCCTTGATGAGTCGATTTACCGACTGAAAAGTAATTTTTAACTATCATTTAAAAACAAAAAAGCGATGTCCACAGGCTGTGAACATCGCTCATTAAATACTGGCTAACGATATTAGGTAGCTGTATTACTTACCTTATCTAACTTTACTGTTAACGTTTCGCACTCTTGAGATAAATCACCTAGTTCACGTCCAAGCGCATTTTCAGCCTGATTTACTAGCACTTTAATTTGCTTCGTATCCCATTGATAAGCTTGTTCGTTATCTATTTTACTGTAACTCTGCTGACGCTCTTCATAGCGAACAGCCATGCAGACTGCATCACGTGCGACTAACTCAGGATTCGTTGGTACATAGCGTGCAACACCACCAATAATAGCGTCTGAGTTATCACCTAATATACCTTTTGCAGCTAAGCGACGTGTTGGCGAGTGGCCAATAGCATAGCCGCCATCTGGGGCTAAAACTGTCACAGCGATAGATTCTTCAGCGCCTTCAACAAAGCTCACTACTTCGCCAGTATCTTTATCAAGTAGTCCAAAACCAACACCCACCATTAAGTCAACGCTGCCATAACTTTTAACAGCACCAATACTCACCGCCACACCATTAGCTGTAATGGTCGGTGTTAATGCATTAATTGAATTAAAATCAGGGAACATATCAAGATTAGCGTTCCAGACTAGCTCTCCTGAATTACCGTTATCTTGTATTTTTACAATTTTGTGCATAGTAATGGCGTAAATTTCACCGTTATCAGCACCAATTGCCGGTGATGCCGCGATTTTCTCACCAACATTAACACGCCAAATTTCGGTTAAATCACGAGAAAGCGCGATGATATTACCGTGATCATCCGTGGTAAATATTTTTTGACCATCGTTACTCACAGATGGTGTTGCACCCGTACCACCATCAAAATCAAAACGGCCTCCGATGTCTAATTTATATTGACCTTCTGTCGTCGCTACTATATCTAGCGCATATAATGCACCTAATTCTGAAATATCATCTTTAGTGCCATCAAGTTCATCTGGTGCCGTCGCTGCTACATAGAGACGATTTGAAATAGGATCACTGGCATAGAAGTTAGTTACTTCACGACCACCACCAAAAATAATATCAGTAATAGTAGTAAATAGACCGTTACCACTTTCTGGTTTACCAAATTGCTCTTCCGCCGCTTCATCTGCCCAGTTACGTACAAATTTAGGTGGTCGCGCATCTAAGTTATTCACAGCAGCTGAACCAGGTAAATCAAATGCCCCTTCTAATAATGGGCGACCAGTTAAGCGATCAAACAGCATGATTTTACCGTTACCCGTAACCACGCTCAATGCATTTAAGCCAGGTACAAAATTAACGCCCCATGCATGAGGAGACGCACTTTCATCTGTATCCCATGTTAAACCGGTTTTTTTCGTCCATAAAATATCGCCATCCGTCGTTACTGCCCAGATATTCTGATAAGTTGAATGATAGATAACTTCTTGCTTATGCTCTGGTGAATTAAGGATTAGCGTCGCACCAGATCCACTAATATCGCCATGTGCAGGTAATGTCCAACGACGCTCACCCGTCTTACCATCAAGGGCAACGAGACTCACGTCTTCATTCGGGCGAAATGGGCTGAAGTATAAGTCACCTTGTTGGTCAATCGATGGTCCTTCAGGCACATAAAACTGTGTTTCTGCAACCCAAGATAATTTTTGCTCCGGAGCCGTAGCAATCATTAATTGATCGGTATTATTAATACTGCCATGCATAGTATGGAACGTATTTAATACAGGTACGGTATCACTCATAGGTCCAGCGTTTGGTACACCACTTGGTTTCCAATCCGTTAGTTTATATTCAGGCAAATCTTTAGGCTGGGCATCTGTATCAATCATTGAGCAACCCGACATCAATATCGACAATGAAACTACAGTAGCCAACGACGTTAACCGAAACTTTTTATTCGTATCCATGAATTAATTCCTAACTTATGAGTGATTGAAAACGAGCTAACAATATCACAGCTTAATAACAATGAATTTATCATTTAACGCCAAGTATGACGAACTGTCGTCTACTCCGACAAGTGAACATAAAATATAACTAAGCCGCTGATTTAAAGAAATTAATTAGAATTATCATTCTTATTGATAAATAACACCCTGTTACATCTGGCGTAAAATGATAAATAATATACGTATTTGCTGTGGTACCTTTTCGCAATCGTTAAGTAAATGTTAATCCAAGGATAGGTCATCATTATGAAATCTAAAACCATGCCCATTACACCGATAATTATAAGTTCATTACTCTCTATGAATGTTATCGCTAACGAGCAATCTAAAGACGCAATTACAAGTATTGAAACAACACCAGTTGAAACAAAAAAAACCGAAATACCAGAAATCAATCTCGTTCCCTTACCAACAACGAAAGCATCTCGAGCTGTTTTTATTCGCGGATTTTCAAGTTTAGATACCCAAGCAACTAAAAATAGCGCTGTGACCATAAGTCACGACCAAGTATACATGGGGCGAACGGCGGGCCTTGCCGCTGATGTCGCGGACTTAGAGGATGTTGTCTATAATAGAGGACCAACGACAAATGCAGGCCGAAATGCACTCGCAGGTAGTGTCGATTACGTTTCTATTAAGCCGCAAGATGATTTCGAGCTAGAACAAGAGTTCTCTATCGGTAGCCAAAATGAACTTAAATCGAAGACCATGATTAACATTCCTTTGACCGATACACTAAGCGGACGATTTAGTATTTCAAGTTTTACACGTGAAGGCGCTATTACATCCACCAGCGAAAAAGCTACCGGTAACTTCGGTGACATTGATACGAGTGCTGTGACAGGTGCACTGCGCTGGAAACCGAATAAACACCTCACTGTTGACTATGCTTATGACTATTCTGATGCCGACTACCTCAGCCCTTACATACAATTATTAGCCAGTGACAGTCTAAACCCTGGCGATGCGAATGAAGATCGTCAAACATCAACAGATTTATACCTAGATGATAGTAATGACCATACAGCGACAGGTCACCGCCTTGGCTTTAAATGGCAGTTTAATGAACGTACTAGTATTGAATCTATCAGCTCATTCCGTAAAGCAGATGGTAATACCGACGCTGTTATCGGTACGCAAGAATCTGTTGCAGGCGGGACTTTAGATGTTAGTCAGTGGTCTCAAGAGTTTCGCTTAAGTAGCACCGTTAATGAACGAATTAACTTTAGCCTTGGCACTCTCTATTACAGTGAAGACAGTGATTCAACTGCCTATGCAGATAATTCACGCTATGTGAATAACACTGATTACAAAGGCTTTGCACCGGGTCAGCTATACCAAGGCGTGCAAACATCAACCTTCGCAACGTCTACACAAGGCGAATTAGAAAACATTGCTATCTATGGTGAAGCGAGTTTCATTCCTGCAATACTCAATGATAAATTCACAATTACGACAGGACTACGTCAAGAATGGGTGAACGTAGATGCAAATAAACAATACGATGGTAACTGCCAATTAACACCGACCGGTGGTGTGATCATGGACCCAACAAATCCATACTACAACACAGCCCTTGCTATCGCAGGTGCCCTTTGCCCTGGCACTTGGGAAGGAACAGGGATACCACTACCTGGAAATGATATAGACGATGTCTATATTGAAAGTTCAGCGTCATTCCAAATGTTGTTACCGTCAATTAAATTCAATTATGAAGTGGGCCGTGAAAAGAATGTCTATGCATCAATACGCAAAGGCTGGAACCCAGGTGGTTTTAATGCCCTAGCCGGTGTTGAAAACTTCGAGAGTGGCTTTGATGAAGAAACCATGATGACCTACGACATCGGATTTCAAGGTAACTTTGCTAACCGCGCACTACAGTTAAACGCTGTGGCTTTCTATAACGATATAAAAAACCATCAAGCGAATACATCGAACCGTGTACACCCGACCATGGTCGATACCTACAACGTACAAAAAGCTCACTCATACGGTGTTGACCTGGACTTATTCGCCTTCTTATCTAAGAATGCCATGGTTAAATTTAACTATTCATACCTACAAATGGAATATGATGAATACAGCCACAGAGATGAAGTAACATCGAGAATTCCAGGGTCTGATCCAGTTCTTAATCCAATCACACGTGATGTGCCAGATATGATCCCACAGTCACCAGAACAAACGATACTGACTTCGTTTATCTACCGCTTTGATAAAACCGATTTTGGTCAGCCAACAGTATTGCTAACGAATATTTACCGTGGCGCATTTTACAGCAGTAATAACGGTTTAGACATTTTGGAAAATGACAGTTTCTCACTACTAAACCTTGATTTAACACTGGCTGAAATACCATTAAAAACCGGTGAACTAGCAGTGAATCTATGGGCTAAAAACTTACTTGATGAAGAATATACTCTTGCTAAATACGGTTACGGCTATGGTTCAGGTGCAACATCTGGCCCTGTCATTGGCATATTTGGTCCAGAGCGTACGTTTGGTATCAAAGTGAATTACACTTATTAGTAATTAATCGCTTACTATGACACTAAAAAGCACGTCTTATGGCGTGCTTTTTTATGCCTGTAATATCTAAAATGATGTATTTAAAATTAGGTAGAGACAATAAGAAACTAGTAACACTATTGGTGCGCTCACAAATATCATAAATAGCGGTGTTTCAATGTTCTATTATTAAGAGCAATGAGATAAAGCATGATGCATCTATCATTTAATTAAAATACAGGGCGTAGAGTGGTGGCCTAACTTCTACCCTTTTGGAGAAGTTATTTAATCTATTCCCACCACATTAGAGAGATATTATGAAGCAAGCAAATGTTTACCATCCATTTTTGTTTTCAACTTTCAATCGCGATCACAGCCTAAAGCTAAGTGATTTAAAATGGAAAGCTTTTGAGTCTCATGATTTTTTAGGAGATGGTGAAGATTGGGCGTTACTGTTAGAAAATATGCTGTCAGAAAAGAATCCAAGCTTATTAGAAAAACTGACATTTGGTGATGAAACAATGATGTTTAGCATTCACAGTGAAGACAAAGATGCATTACATACAATTGCGGATATGGTCTTTGAGTTTTATGATGACGATGATTTATTAGATGCCTGTATCACCCGTTATGCTCAGTATGAATTTGAACCCGAATTAATCATTAACAAATAAATCTAGTTGATGTCTACACGCGAACTTAAAATTAGAAACGAAAAAGCACGCTTAATAGCGTGCTTTTATTTACTTAATTATTTTACTTAATTACTTTCATCAATAGCCTATTAAGGCGTAACGATATTGAATACACCTTCAGGTTGGTCAAGCAATGAGAAGAAGTTAACTAAGCCAAGCTTACTACCTTCAATACTTAAGTCATCTGATAGCAGTACTTCTGACACACCAGCCACACCAATAACCAAGTCAATAAATAACTCATGACTAATGTTTAATGTTGCATCCGCCGTTTTATCTTTAGGCGCAAGCTCATGACGTAATACGGCGTTATCAAGTTTTAACACATAGTTCTTATCTAAATCTGTGAAGTTAATGTTTAACGTAAACTCTTCACCAAATGCCTCAGGACCAATCAGTCGCGCAGCCATACTTTCAAAGAACTTATCTACTGGCGTTTCTAGCATAATCACTTTCATTGATGCTAAGTCGATCACTTTATCTGCCGCACCATGACGTAATTCATACGCAGCAGATAAGTAAACATCACGCCAAGGTGCTGATTCAGCTTGATAACCTAGTTGATCATAACTACTCGCAAGCAATTCTTTTGCCGCTTTATTGTCAGCATCTGCAAACACAAGGTGGTTTAATAGTTCAGCACTCCAACGGTACTCACCTTTATCATAAGCCGCTTGTGCATTAATGATAACGGCTTCTGAACCGCCCATTAACTTCACATACTTAGCTGCAGATTCATATTCAGGTAACGGATCTAAATTAACTGGGTTCGCATCGTACCAACCAAGATAAGCCTGATAAATAGCTTTCGCATTATGCTTCACAGTACCGTAATAACCGCGGCTAGAGAAAGTATTAGCCAGCTTTGGTGGCATTTCGATTTCTTCGGCAATTTCTTTCGGTGTTAAGCCTGCATTCATCATACGAACAGACTGATCGTGAATATATTGGTAAGTATCGCGCTGTGTCACCAAGAATTCATTGATATTATCTTGTCCCCATACTGGCCAGTGGTGAGAGCCAAAGTAAATGTCAGCTTCTTTTTGTTCTTCAATGGCTTCATCAATCGACTTACTCCACAACACTGCATCACGCACATGTGCACCACGTAGGGTATACAAGTTATGCATCGTCTTAGAGACCATTTCCGCACCGCAATACGCTTTCATTGCAGGTAAATAGAAAGTGAATTCCGATGGTGCTTCTGTGCCAGATACGATTTGGAATTCAAATTCAACGCCATCAATAATTTGTGTTTCGTTACTACTCACCGTCAACGTCGGCTCTAAGATACTGAACGTGCCAAATGGAACAGCTTTACCCAAGCCTGCATCAACGTGACCTCTTTCTGAGCGTGGTAATAAATTACCGTACATGTAACTCGCACGTTTACTCATTGCAGGACCAGCAATGATATTTTCATTCGTTGCTTCTTCCATAAATCCACCCGGTGCAACAACTTCAATATCTGCAACATCGTTACCAGCGGCTTCAAGTAACCCATTTACACCACCGAAGTGATCCATGTGACTATGGGTAAATACGATCGTCGATACAGGGCGGTAGCCAAGCTCTTTATTCACAAAGTCGAGGGCTTTTTTCGCCGTTTCTGACGTTGTCAGCGGATCAACAATAATCCAACCGGACTTACCTTCAATAATCGTCATATTAGCCAAATCGAAACCACGAATTTGGTAAATACCTTCTGTCACTTTAAACAGACCATTGATATTGTTTAGCTTAGCTTGGCGCCATAGACTTGGATTTACACTGTTTGGCGCTTGTCCATTAATAAAGTCATAAGCAGATAAATCCATGATTGTTGTGCCGTCTGTATACTTAACAACAAACTCTGGCAGAGTCGCAATAAAGCCACGGTTAGCATCGGTAAAATCTTGTTTATTTTCGAAAGGAAGTTCTTCTAATACTGATTGATTCAGTTCAGTGGTATATTCAGAGGCTGGCGTAAAACCGTATTTATCAGGGTTAGTACTCGCGAATTTCTCATCATCGCTTTGCCCGCAAGCAGCTAAAAACAAACTGCCAGAAGCAATAACTGCTAATGGTAAGTGCTTCTTTAATTTAAAATTATTATAGATTGATTTTTGAATTAGTGCGCTTAAGTTCTTTTTATTAAACATGTCCATCTAGCCATTAGTAGTTACGATAATGACAAGGTATCACAACTCATTAACAAGCCGTTTATCATTTTGCGCCCACTTATCAGGCGCAATTTATATATCTACATTTTAGGCCGTAAATTACTTATTTTTGTGTTCATCACGATATTGTGAGGGCGTTTTACCAAACCAGACTTGAAAAGCACGCGTAAAATTACCCATGTTTTTATACCCTAGGTTTTCAGAAATAATTAAGATAGATTCATCTGTTTTAGTCAGATAGTGCAAGGCCAGTTCTTGTCTTTTTTGCTTTAGAATATCCCGAAAGGTCAAGCCTTCCTCTTTTAAACTCCGGCTAATAGAACGCACACTCATATTCAACATCACTGCGATTTCATCAAGTGTAGGTTCATTATTCGCAATAGAACTGTGGATCAAGCGTTCTATTTTCTCAGTTAACGACATCTTATCTAAATTAAAGGGTTCAACCCTTCTCTTTTCATGCATTAGATTCTTCACTGAGAATTGCGTTAATACGGATTTATTTAACCATAAACAATTCACTTCCTGATCAAACTTCGTTTCACAACAAAAAGTCTCTAACCATGGGCGGATACTTTTGGGTTTATGCCTAACAAGATCAACGTGATGTATAAACGAATCAGAATCAACAAAATCATTAATAATGTTTACAAATGAAGAAAAGAACGCATCAATAGCCATATCGCTGATCTCAACACCTTCTAGTGGTGATATCTTCACTCCCAGTAAATGCGGCGTGTTATTTAACGTTAAGCAAACAGAATTACTTAATTTACCGTAATAACTAGGCAATCCTTCAAGCACTTGCAGTAATGAATCGGATTTTTTAATCAAGTGATTATAGACATGGTTTTTTTTGATATTGGAATGTTCGCCAACGATAAGGCCAAAGTTTGGCATTTGCGTGATCAGCGCAACTTCTTTCCAAAGCGCCGTCATTTGTTTTATATCAAGCAATGAATAAGGATCGTCCTGTATATCTGCCAATGAAATACCGGCATTTTTAAATATTTCATTAGGATCAAAATCCATCGCATGTAACGCATTCGCAATTGATAAGCTCCATGCTGCGACAGTCGTGTATTTGATTGCTTGATTCATTATCGATAAACCCTTTAAAATTACTTATTTATAAGTACACTTCCGATGCTATTTAAATTAACAACTTATATGCCAAATTAAAAGTACTGCACTGATATTATCAAGGTTAGCGGAGGTTGAGCGAGTTAATTGCTTAAACCACCAGCGTTTAATAACAATTGCATTAAATTAAGTGAGCAATTAAACAATTGGCTCAGTGCTAAACTCAAGTAATGATGTTTAACATTTAAAAAGCTGTCATACTAGGGCTATAAAATTTAGTATTTTGATGATGACGATTAAGTGAGAAAAAAATGATCAATATTTACCGTGTATCTTTTCCTGATGGCAGTGTTTATATCGCAGCAAAAAAAACGCCACCAGCAAACGCAGTAAAAAGCTATGAGTGGGCTAAAGGCCACGCAGATCCAAGCCGTCCATTAGTTGCAGCTTACCTAAAAAGTAAAGGCCAAAGCACGTTAGAGCTACTTCATTCAGATCTAACACCTGATATGGCTAAAAAATTAAAAAGAAGATATATCGTTGAAGCAAGACAAGCTAAACAATTCGTTATTACCTAATTAGGCGATAATGGCTGCAGCAATGCACATCAATAGCACACATAACAAAGGATCTGTATGTGTGTTGTTTATAACAAGTTTCATCTCCCTCTATATTAAAACAACGTCCCCCACCTATATTAAAACAACTAGCCTATAGCTATGCTAAATCATGAGCTACGTCCTATTTCTCTCTAAAAGTAATTAATTTCATATCAATCCATAGCTTAATATACAACCTACCTATAAAGTAATTAAAACTAAACGAGATAAACAAGGAATGTTTAATGAAAAAGATAGTTTTAATCATGCTATGCACAACTCTTTATGGCTGTGGTGGTGGTGACGATGAGACCTCAAATAGTACAAGCTTGAGTATGCCAATAACAAGCTTATCACTCTCTTCCAATGGTACTGAGTCTGTTTACTCAACGATCCCATTTACCATTAACCAAAAAGATAATAGTACTATCTATATTGGCGCCTTAGAGACGGGCTCAACACCAATAATACAGTATATGAATGTATATCAAACCGCTGAGAATTCAGGTGAATTGTCACTCTCCTTTGAGCAAGGTTATAAAATAGGTGAAGGTTTAAAAACGACTACCGTTGATTTTTATGCTTGTTATGATGAAAATTGCCAGTCCCAAATTGAAGGCTCACCCGTTTCTATAAATATAAGCATGTCAGTCACTCTTGATGAAAGCATAACAACTAACAAAACAGAGACAATTGAAATATCAACAGACACCGATGCTGCAAGTCAGTATGTAACGATTGATGATATTGCGACTTTAGCAAGTGCTAAAAACGATAATCTCTATTTTAATGTCCGTGATGAGCACCAATATTTAGACAATATTACAACGACAGTTAGTAGCCATAATCTCGGCTTAAATTTAAGAACAATGGATCCAAGTGATGCCGGATTCGGTGTGCACTCTGGTTCAGTGACTATTGATGCTTGCTATGATTATGACTGTGTTTATCCAATTAAAGGCAGCCCTGTCTCTTATAATATAAATTACAATGTGAACTACGAAGCATCTGTACCTGACGGTTCTGTTATCCTGAACACAACGAAGTTAAGCACATTAAATCATAACGTATTAGAAGCCGAATATATTGATAACGCAGATATTGTCGTCATGACTTCTAGCACCCCCGATAATGCCGTTTATATTTATGATACCAAGAACAACACTAGCCAAAAAATACCGCTAACGCGGCCAGCTACATCGCTTGCTGTTGATAATATTAGCGCAGCAGCAAAAATTGCCGTTGGTCACGATGCGTTAGTAACCGTGATAAATTATGACAATATAACGCCGAGTGCATCAGACGTTATCACCCTAGCTTCAACAAGTCATGTCTATGATTTAGCAATTAAAGGGGATTATGTCTGGATATCACCTTATCAAGGACAATGGGTAAATATAGAAACCATTGAAATAAGTACTAACTCAATCGTGAAAGCCAGCTCTTCACTTCGTCACCGTAGTTTGCTAAAAATACACCCAACAGGTGAATATCTTTATACAATGACAACAGACACAAGCCCTCGTGATATAGCTAAAACAGACTTGAGTGATCCACTGCATCCCGTGGAGTTATATGATTCACCTTATCACGGTGATTATAATATCGGTGCTGATTTTTGGTACTCCAATAATGGCCAGTATATCTATACCAAGTCGGGTACTAGCTTTAGGGCAACTGAAGATCGTAATACAGACATGACATATGCGGGCACATTGCCACTGATGGTTGAAGATGATAGCAACTGGATTAGCTATTATGATATTAGTCATATTGAGTCATCAAATGATAATACACAACTCGTATTAATTGATGATCCAGCATCTGGTACGCTACGATATATCGACTCTGGAACAATACAGCAAACACACTTGTTTACCTTAGAAAACACCGAAGTAGATACGGTTAAATACAGAACTAATCCACTCTACGCGTTTTATAACAATAGTAATCAGCTCTTTATTATCAGCGTATCAAACCTTGATACTGGCGAGCAATATAGTTTATTACAAGTACAATAAATACGAGGCGAACCGCTCACAGCTAAGTGAGCGGGATTCGCTTACCCAGACAAGTTTGTACAAAAACGAGTGTAATACTTACAAAAATGCCCATTACTTCTAAACGATAGTAATGGGCATTTTATCTTCTCGTGTAGACGACAGTAAGCACCTTAAGCGTGAGTTAACTTCTCTTCTTCTACGCTAGTCTGGTCACTTAATACTTCGGCAAGTGTAGAACGGCACAGGTGCCCCTCAACGTCTCCTTCCTCATTTAATACTGGCAGTGGTAATTCGTTATCCAGCATTTCAGGGATGACCGATTCGATTAACGCATCACTTTGCACCGCAGGCACATTCTCTAATAACGATGCATCAATGGCATTGCTGTAATCACTTTTTTCAACTTTATCTAAAGTATCTTGTGTGATCACACCTTGATAACCATCATTGTTAACGACATAGCCATAATCTTGTTTTGATTTACGCATTTGTAAAACGGCTTCACCAATTGTTTCTGTCGAAATACGACATATTTGTGGCTGCATCACCGTTTCTACCGTTAACGCACGTGCGCGATTGACATCTTTAACAAACGCTTCAACATAGTCATCAACTGGATTAAGCAGAATATCAACCGGTGCGCCCTGCTGCACTAATACGCCATCACGTAGAATGGCAATGCGATCACCTAATCGTAATGCTTCATCAAGATCATGAGTAATAAACACAATTGTTTTGTGTAACTTCTCTTGTAATTCGATTAGCTGATCCTGCATTTCGCTACGAATCAATGGGTCAAGCGCTGAAAATGCTTCATCCATCAATAGAATATCTGCATCGGTACACAAGGCTCGGGCGAGACCAACACGTTGCTGCTGACCACCAGATAGCTGTCCAGGGTATTGATTGGCATAACCGTTTAATCCCACGGTTTCCAACCACTGTGTCGCACTCTTCTTTCGCTCTGCCTTTTTGACGCCTTGCACTTGCAAACCATAACCAATATTGTCTAACACCGTACGATGTGGCATTAATCCGAAACGCTGGAATACCATCGACATTTTGTTACGACGAAAATCTTGTAAGTCTTTACTCGATAGCTTCATCACATCACTGCCAGCAAGTTCGATCTCACCAGCTGTCGGTTCAATAAGGCGATTAAAATGACGGATCAAGGTTGATTTACCCGAACCAGATAACCCCATGATCACAAATATCTCGCCTGGATAAACATCCAGATTAATATTAGATAAACCAACCGTATGGCCTGTTTCAGCTAAAATGGCATCTTTAGATTTACCCGCTTTAACGAGTTCAAGCACCTTTTTTTCATTTTTACCAAAAATCTTATATAAATTTTTAATACGAATTAGCGGGCTACTTTTTTTATGTGAAGAATCCCTTTCATGCGAACGGCTCTTTTCATCTGAACTGCTATTTTTATTCAAATTCATATTAGTGCCCTCCTAAATTTTGTAATGTACGTTTTGCATAACTTTGCGAAATACGGTCAAAGATAATCGCAAGTACAACGATAGCTAAACCATTCAATAAACCTAGGGTAAAGTATTGGTTGGTAATGGCTTTTAATACAGGTTGACCTAACCCTTTCACGCCAATCATAGACGCGATAACAACCATCGCAAGCGCCATCATAATGGTCTGATTAATACCAGCCATGATATTAGGCATAGCCAGCGGCAATTGCACACCAAATAAACGTTGCATAGGGCTAGCACCATAAGCTGTAGCTGCCTCTAGTACTTCTTTATCAACAAGACGAATACCTAAGTTAGTTAAACGAATAACAGGCGGTACAGCGTAAATAATAACGGCAATAACACCGGGGATCTTACCAATACCGAGTAGCATAACCACAGGGATCAGATACACAAAGGCTGGCATGGTTTGCATAATATCGAGAATAGGCGTCACTGTTGACTGTACACGGTCAGAGCGCGCCATCGAAATTCCGATGGGTATACCAATGAGCACCGCGAGTGAGGTTGAGACAAGAATGATACTCATGGTTCGCATGGTATTGTCCCACATGCCAAAGAAACCAATGAGGAAGAAAGCTAAAACAACACCTAACGTTAATTTCCAAGAGCGGCTTGCCATATAAGCAAACACCGCTAAAACAGCAATTACTAACCACCAAGGGCTACCGAGTAATAACTTTTCGAACCAAATAAGAAAACTGAGTAAAGGATCAAAAAACGCTTCAATACTATCACCGTATTCACGCGAAAAACTGCGATAAGCACCATCCAATGTTTTCCTAATATCAAGTAATTGGCGGCGGTCTAGCTGCGGTATTTCCGAAAGCCATGAACTGTCTGACATATTATTTATTCCTAAGATGAAAAAACCCAAATGGTTCGGGCTATATATACCCAAGCAATTTTAAGGTTCGTAATCAGAAAACTAAAATGACTTGGGTATAGTGAAAGGCTGCAGTAAAAGATTACAGTTCTGAGACTGCTTTCTTGATTTTTTTCGCTGTCGCGGAATCAACCCACTGTGACCAGGTATCTTCATAGTTTGTTAAGAAGTGCTCAACACTGTATTCACCATCTGCTTGTTCATCTTCCATCCAAGCAAGCAGTTCATTCATCTGTGCATTTTTAAATGAACGGGCATTTAGATAAGCAAGTGCTTCTGGCGCTCTTGCAGCAAATGTTTCGGTTACAACAGTATCTACAGCCGAAGGGGGGAACATAGTCGCTTTAGGATCTAAACAATCTTCTTGAGTAATACACTCTTTAAAGTGTTTCTCATTTATGCCAGTACCAAAGTCAACTTTCACCATATTGTATTTACCCAATACAGCAGTTGGCGCCCAGTAATATCCAAACCAAGCTTCTTTACGTTCATAAGCTTTCGCAATTGAACCAGATAAACCCGCGCCAGAACCTGGATCAATTAAGTCAAAGCCATCCTCTTCAAGATCTAATGCTTCGTACAATTTAGTCGTGGTAATTTGACAGTTCCAACCAGATGGACAAATCATAAATGCTGATTTATCAGGATCTTCAGGGTGCTTAAATAATTTAGCATTCGCTTTAACACCAGCGATAGTCGCTAAACTCGGGTCCTTTTCAACCATATACTCAGGAACCCAAAAACCCTCTTCACCACCATCAGATAGTGTTGCACCAGCATAACGAATACGCCCTTCTTCAACACCTTTATCCAGTGCTGCTTTCATGGAGTTACTCCAAAATTCAGGGGCGATATCAGGTTGGCCTTTTTCAATCATAGCTGTACCTGTTGCCATGGTATCACCAGGTACAAGTTCAGCATCACAGTCAAAACCATGCTCTAAAATAAAGCGATCAATATTAGCGATAATGGTTGCTGAATTCCAACTCATGTCAGCGATAGTGACACTGCCACATTCACTAGCAGAAACGGGAGTAGAAAGAGATGCACAGGCAAGAATTGCTGAGGAAACTAAAGTTTTCCGCATATTAATAATATCCTTATTATTGTTATGAAGTATCACTAATAATACAGTAAATTGATGCTAAAATCTTAGATAAGTACTAAAAACCGTAAACATGGGTAAAAAAAGCTACAGTTGGTACACTAGATAGAAGTAAATACTCCACAACATTAATAAAGCAGTATAATTACTCCTCGGCCTGAATTTGGCCAACTAATAATACTGGCGATGCATCTAATTTTTCTGCGTCCATCATTGAGGCAATCCGCTCAACCGCAGATAATAGTTGGCTTTGTTCCCACTCTTCAAGGTTTTGATAACGCTTGATAAAATGGTCTTGCAGTGGTTTAGGTGAACCACTCAATAATGATTTACCCGCGTCACTCAGCGACAAGTGCACCTTACGCTTATCAGTTTCACTTCGAGTTCTGATCACTAATGCGCGACTTTCAAGTCTGTCGATAATAGTGGTCACTGTCGCGGCACTGAGAGCTATTTCTTTGGCTATATCTTTCGCCAGTGGCGCATCGAGCATGGCAATATTTTGCATTACCATAAGTTGAGGTCCCGTTAAGCCAGACTGTTTATTCAACTGGCGGGAATGTATATCGATGGCTCTGATCACTTGGCGCAATGACACTAATAATTCTTCGTACTTTTCCATAATTTGGCCTAATTGGTAACCGAATTGATAACAGGTAACATGTCATTTTTCGCCACAATAACAGAAATTCACACCTAACTCCTACTGCAAATATTAAAAAAGCAAAATAACGTTCACACGCTATTTTGCTTTTGCTGTATTCCTAACCGCTATCGAACCAATTTACGTGTTCAATAGGTAATTAAAAACACTTTAGTTCACTAATTCAATTTTACCAAAGTCGATTTCATTTTCTTTTGGTGAGCGTTCAATTTCAGCAACTTGTTTGTATTTCTTCGCTAAAATATAACCAAAACAACCAATGATTAATGCGATAGCTAATGCACCAACCCACTGAATTTGTAAGAAATCTAATTTAAACAATAAGGTTAAACAACTCATCAGTACAATATTACCAATGATGTATTTAGCTTTACCAAAACGTTCTACTGTTAAGTTTAAATTATCAGTATAAAGTCGCACTAATGAATCCAGCGAGTTAATCACAAAGGTAATGCCCACTAATATCATCGCAAGGTTATAGAAACCTGTCGTTGCGATCTCGTTCACACTGTAATAGTAAAGTACCGAGAACCACACTGCGATAGGAATAGACGGAAATACCATCATTGCAATCAGTACTTGATAAGTTTTCATGCCACCAACAAAGCGAGACGTGAATTGACCAATCATGATGCTCCACGAGAACCACCAGAATAAATAAAATTCATGATAGTCATTCATTGGTAATACAAAGTGATGCAAGTTACCAAAATAATCGCCAATCAAGGCAAAGGTAGTTGTAAATTCGCTCACACTTGAGCCTTCTGATAAAAATGCCCCAGCCCACATCAAGGCGATTAATCCTAAGAATAACCAAGTACTAGCCAAGCTTAATATACGTACATAACGAATACTGGTACTTGAATAAACCGCTGCTGCAATAACAACAAAGACAATCAGGTAGAAACTACTTACTATCGTTTCGCCATCACCTAATTCAGGTAAATACCAAGGTAGATTCGTCAATAGTAAATAAGCTGTAAAGGCACAAGTACCGATAATAATCAGGTTATTGATGAATTTAATCACAGGGATCTCAAAGAACTTCACTCTTGGTTCAATAACGCAGAAATAGAAACAAGTTAAGAAGTAAAAAGCCCAAATCAAAAAAGCCCAGAAACCAAATTCAATCGCCAATGGATTACTAAAACTGTATTCAGGACTCGCCGCAAGATTTGCATAACCCGCAAATTCGGTCAGCGGGAACATAATCAGTCCCACATCCAGACCCGAAGTGAATAAAATAGCAATAAAGGTAAATGTACGTACAGGTGTCACACCGACACACTGCACATTACCCCAACGAAAAATCACAAATGCAATTGCTGCAAAGGTAAATAAAATACCGATGGTAAGCCAAGTAGTCATTATTTAAACTCCATGTAAATGTAAAACATAAATTGATATCCTTATTTATGTTTTAAATTGCCACCCTCAACGTTTAAGTCAGTAACAACACTAAATCTGTAATAACAATTAAGTCTATAACCCAAATTTAGATTGCATTAACCCTCAAACCTTAAATATCGGATTGACGATATTTAAACCCTGATGAATTGAGTGTCGCGTTAAAGACCATTCAGCCAGAGTGGCTTAGGCTGGTCAGATACCTAGATAACTAATGCGTTATTTTCACAACGCATTAGCAATACGATGGTTAAGCAGGCTGCCGTTTGGGGACCTGTAAACGTTGTTTTTTCTGCCATTCAGGCGCAACGGTTACACTAATAACGTCAGCTTTAAGCGGTGTATTACCCAGTATCAGATCCGCAGCTCGCTCAGCTAGCATGATTGTCGGCGAGTTAAGATTACCATTCGGTATCGTCGGGAAAATAGAGGAGTCAACCACCCTTAACCCGTCAATACCATGTACCTTGGTTTCAGAATCCACTACAGCCATCTTATCTTCGCCCATTTTGCACGAACAAGAAGGATGGTAAGCACTTTCTACAGCGCTTCTTACAAACTGATCAATTTCTTCATCCGTTTGAATGGTAATACCGGGTTGAATTTCTTCACCTCGGAAGGCATCCAGTGCTGGTTGATTAATGATCTCACGCGTTAAACGAACACACGCTCGAAAACCTTCAATATCTTCAGCATGAGACAAATAATTAAACTGAATCTGCGGTGCGACATGTGCATCTTTAGACACCACTTTCACAAAGCCACGACTCTTAGGTTTGTTATGACCAACATGAACTTGGAAACCGTGCCCAGCAAACGCTTCTTTACCGTCATAACGCATTGCAGCTGGTAAAAAATGGTACTGTAAATCAGGCCACTCTAATCCAGGTTTTGAACGAATAAAGCCACAAGATTCAAAGTGATTCGTTGCACCTAAACCTGATTTATCAAAGAACCAGCGAGCGCCAATAAACAGTTTATTTAACGGGTCAAGCTTGCCATTTAGCGATATAGGCTGCAGACATTTAAACTGAAAATAAAACTCAAGGTGATCCTGTAAGTTCTCACCGACGCCCGGTAACTCATGAACTTGTTCAATACCCGCGTCAGCTAATGTGCTTGATTTACCGATACCAGATAATTGCAGGATATGTGGTGAACCAATCGAACCAGCCGAAAGAATGACCTCTTTATTACAATACAACTTGATTAGCTTGCCTTTACGTTCAAACTCTAGGCCTATTGCTTGCTTGCCTTCAATCTTTTTATCTTCTTTCTTTGTACTTTTAAATAGCACCTTATGCACCAAAGCGTGGGTAATAACCGTTAAATTACTGCGGTGCATCGCAGGTTTTAAATATGCATTTGCAGTTGACCAACGCACACCTTTTTTAATTGTCATGTGCATAGGGCCGAAACCCTCCTGCTGCTGGCCGTTATAATCATCAGTCGCCATGTAGCCAGCATCAATACCCGCATCAACAAAGGCTTTATACAAAGGGTTTTTCATGTTGTTGCCATTGTTGACAGCTAATGGGCCATTATCGCCACGATACTCATCACCGCCAAATGCCCAGCTTTCAGCTTTTTTGAAATAAGGTAAACAATTAGCATAATCCCAATTTTTAGCCCCACTCTGCTGCCATTCGTCAAAATCACGCGCATGGCCACGTACATACACCATACCGTTAATCGAAGATGAACCACCTAATACTTTACCGCGTGGACAATGCATTCGGCGATTGTCCAAATAGGGTTCAGCTTGCGTTTCAAACTGCCACGCATACTTCGCGCTATTCATCGGAATAGATAGCGCTGTTGGCATTTGAATAAAAATACTCTTGTCACTGCCGCCCGTTTCAAGCAGCAGCACTTTATTCGCAGGGTCAGCAGATAATCGGTTTGCTAATACACAACCCGCACTACCCGCACCAACGATAATATAATCATACAGTCCTTGTACCTGTTTCATGACCTTTCCTTAAAATGATGTCTTAATAAAGAGTCTCTAAAATGGACTTTCAAGTGGTTGCATACCTACATACACAGCTTTTATCTGGGTATACGCTTTCAAGGTTTCACTGCCATTTTCACGACCGATACCCGACATTTTGTACCCGCCTACAGGCATTTCTGCAGGTGACGCACCATACGCATTAATCCAGCAGATTCCCGCTTCCATTTGATGAATAACACGGTGAGCACGAGTAATATCCTGAGTGAATACACCCGCGGCTAAACCTAAGCGCGTATTATTGGCACGCGTAATCACTTCGTCTTCATCAGTGAAGGTTAATACCGACATAACAGGGCCAAAGATCTCTTCTTTACTTAACGTCATGTCATCAGTGCACTGAGTAAAAATAGTTGGTGCAACAAAATAACCATTCGGTGAATTTTCAGGTTGTAGAGCATGACCACCAGTAAGTAGTTCTGCACCTTCTGATTTACCAATTTCAATCAAATTCAATACTTTGTCTTGATGCTCTTTCGAAATCAATGCACCAAAGTTAGTCTCTGGGTCCATTGGGTCACCACAAATGATGTTGTTCTCTGTACGCTCACGCAGTTTTTCGATAAAGCGTGGGTAAATAGCATCTTGCACAAATACACGTGTACCGTTAGTACACACTTCACCCTGAGTATAAAAATTAGCAAGCATCGCTGCCGATACCGCATTATCAATGTCAGCGTCATCAAAGATGATAAGTGGTGATTTACCACCTAATTCCATCGTTACTTCTTTCAGTGAACCCGCTGCGGCTGCCATTACTTTTTTGCCCGTTCCCACTTCACCAGTGAAAGATACTTTAGCGATTTCGTCGTGCGTTGTGAGCCAAGCACCAACACGGCCATCACCTTGAACAACGTTAAATACGCCATCAGGTACACCCGCTTCAGTAAATATTTCAGCTAACTTAATTGCACCACGTGGCGTTTCTTCTGATGGCTTAAAGATCATCACATTACCGCATGCAAGCGCAGGCGCTGATTTCCAACACGCGATCTGCAACGGGTAATTCCAAGCGCCAATACCAGCGCAGATACCAAGGGGTTCACGGCGGGTATAATAAAAATCATCACCGACCTGCTGCTGATTACCTTCAATACTTGGGGCAATACCAGCAAAAAATTCAATTGAATCTGCACCTGTGACAACATCGACCACTGATGCTTCTTGCCAAGGTTTACCTGTATCTTGTACTTCGATAACAGCCAGTTCGTCATTACGCTCACGCAATAAAGCAACCGCTTTTAATAAGATACGATTACGCTCCATCGGAGTCATTTTAGACCAAATAGCGAAACCAGCTTTTGCACTTTCAATCGTTGCTTGTTGAATACGTGCATCAGCAACTTCAACTAAATAGCTTACTTCTCCGTTAGCCGGATTAATGACTTCAAAGGTTTCACCTGTGTCATTGGAGAGAGACTGTCCGTGGACATAATTTTTATAAGTAACTAACGACATTAATTTTCTCCGTACTGCATGATCACGGCCTCAATAAAGGCTTTACATAAAATTTGGGCTTCTTCGAATTCTTGCTCAGGCTCACTACCCAAGGCACTTCGTAGCCAAAAGCCATCAATCATCGCCGCCGTTTGTTTAGCACAGTTGACCGCATCAGATTCTGCCATCAATTGTTTAAATGAAAATGCGAGATTGCTATACAAACGTTGATTATTGATATGCTGAAGTCTGGCTAACCCTGGTTCATGCACAGCTTGAGACCAAAAACTTAACCAAGTTTTAGTCGCAGCTGTTGAGCGCTGTAATTCTGTGAAATTTGACTCGACAATCATCGACAAGCGTTCCGCAGGTGATAAGTTTTTACCTAAAATGCGGCTTAATAATGCGTGTTTTAATTCATCGAGTAGATATTTGAAAGTTGCTTCAATTAGACCTTGTTTACCACCAAAATAATGACTAATCAGGCCTGAAGACAGTCCAGCTAATCCACTAATGGTATTAATCGTTGTGTGATGTAAACCGTGGCGTGCAACAGAGACTAATGTGGCATCAATCAGCTGTTGTTGTCTTACCGTTTTCATTACCGGTCTTGGCATAATAAGTAACTTTCCGTGTTTCATTATTGTTAATTGAACGTTCAATTAATAACAACTATAATAGTTAGAGCTGTAACTATCAACCCCAATTTTTATAATCAACACCATTTCAATAAAATATAACGCATATAAAATCACACACAAACATACAGTAAGGCACTGTTTTACTTTGAAAATTAAAAAATAAAAAATAGTGTCATATTTAGTGAAATAAAAATAATAGTTTCAACTCTAATCTTTATAAAACAGACCGAATAGAACAAGTTTGAAATGCAACAAACAATAAACACAGGAAAGTTAATGAAGGGTTTTTATTGATAAAGAAGTAGCGCCCTATGAAGAGCGCTAAATAAAGTGGCAGAGTGAAACGTTGATGGCGTGATGAACTTAAATTAAATAATCAACTAAGTCATTTATCTCAGCATCTGATGCGTGAATAGAGATATCAAAGCTCTTATAGCTATCACCTCTTAATACACGATCAATTTCAGCTAACCCATAAATTGTATCGCCTTTTAGAATGAATGTGAGTTCGAGTTCACCACGACTAAAAAAGCCATTTTGACAGAATTCAATTTCTTGATATGCACCCGATTCATTCGTGAACCCAGACATCGAAACAGTTCCCGACTCCATGTCTGCTTTTACAAGTTTAAAGTCTTTATCATCGATGATCTTAGCGATGATATTTGCGACTACGGGTAACGGCGTCACGTGAATAACGTCTTCATCACTTGCATCCATCGCGTATTCAATATCTAGTTCTGTGTCGATCCATACTAAACATTGATTATTATCAACCGCTAATGTGGTCACTGGCGCTTCAGGGTGCAGGTTAAATTCAAACTCAAAACGATATTCAGCCTTTGCTTCAGCATCAAACGGTTCAGAGACACTATATTCAGCTAAGACGTGATCAACAAACTCAATATTATCGTCAACTTCTTGCTTCACTTTTGTCATCAATCGAATAATAATTGCGTCGATGTGCTGGTCTACATTACCGCCAATGACTTTTACATGCCCAGAAACAAGACCACCTTGAACCACTTCATTACGATCGAGAATAGTGTCGACTTTCGCGCCACCAAAACCAAGTGCTGCAGATATATTTTTAAACATGCTATCTCACTTATATTATTGAATTTACTTTACTCTTAGAACCATAATAACGGTTAACAAGGCGTTCTTGAAGCGATAAAAAACTAACTCAATGCCAGTTTTAATTTATTTACGCGACTAAACACAAGCCAATCAATAAACAGAGCAACGGCAATAGTCCCGCCAGCCATAGGAAATGTAAACGACAATAATACAATCGTGATTAAGCCTACTTTCCAAATACCTTCATGTTCAAACCGAGGTGGTGCACAGAGTACTTTACTATCGCGAGGTCGGCGGAGCCACCACATGACAACACCTGATATAGCAATAAATATAAAGGCGAAACAAAACAGTACGTTAACCACTTTATTAAATACGCTTACATCACCTTGATGCAATGCAATACCAGCCGCCATAAACTTAGCCATTGGGTTATATTCATTCCATGTTACATCCGCTAAGACCTTACCTGTATACTGATCGATATGCGTTGTTCTATCCAACCTAGGATCGGTTATATCACCACTCATCGTATTCGCAGCTAATGTATAAACACCTGTTTCACTACGCGGTAAATTAAGCTTAAAGGTAGTGAATCCAAGCATGTCAGCTTGATCTAAAATTTCATCGATACCAAGTTTCGCAGAAGTGTGTTTACTCACATGATGAACAATATTTGTATCATCCTGCATAGCGCGAGACTCTGCAGCCAACATCGCAGCGTGATCATGTGATTCAGGCATTAATGTCAGCTCTAAATTCCACGGCATCTCTTCTTCACTACCGTGATTCATTGAGGCATGATTTTGTGTCGACAGTGGCACATCATCCCACTTTTCAGCAGGGAAACTACTCCACGCTTGCACAAACTGACCGCCCCACACACTTGCCCATGCAAGACCTGAAATAAGAAAGAACAATAAAACAAAAGACAATAACCCGCCGATATTGGCATGCAGATCTCGTATAAGAATACGGGAACCATTAGTTATTCTCACTTTGAGGAAGCCTGCTTTACTGGCATTATCTCGTGGCAACCACAGATAAATACCTGTCACTAATAAGATCACACCTAAACTTGCCGCGATTTCAATGAGGTAATCTCCCCACTCACCCAACAATAAAGTACCGTGAATATCATTCGCCAGCGCATACCAACTGTCACTGCGATCTATCATGCCCTGAATATTGCCGTTATAAGGGTTCACGGCCACAATTAAGGTTTTACCCGATTCAAGACTAATAGAAAATCGATTAGCTAAATCAGCACTCGCACTCGGTACAAACTGAGTCACCTTTGCACCCGGAAAGCCCTTTTGTACATTCTCCATTTGTAATGATGTCGCCACCGTCGAGGTTTCTGGTGTCACTGCTAATACTGATTGATAACGATTAAATTCGATTTCATCATCAAACAGCATAACTAAACCCGTAACACTTAACATCAACATAAATGGAACGACAAATAAGCCTGCATAAAAGTGCCAGCGCCACGTTAAAAAATAGCGCGACTTAGCACGCGTTCGCTCCTCATGATGAGATGATGGTTCACTTACGAATGTATTAACTTTCGACATTTTTGTATATTCCTTTCTACAAAATCCCTATCGATTAAACGACGGTCATCCATATTAACTAAATTTTTTCGTCATCAATTCCCGCGTAAACTCAAAGGCATAGCGGTATATGGATAACGTATATGTGCGGTAATGGTAGTAATTTAAGTTATGAAAGGAATACAGGTGGTGCACGGGGGACTTGTGATTGATAACGTACATGGTGCGCTAAAAACGAGTAGTGCTCTTGAATTGAGTGACGGATACGAACGAGTACAGGAGTCGTCAATAACTCAAGATCATGAAATGAAGAGAAATGGCTAAATGGACAAGGTTTCCCCTCATGTGTTTGAGGTTTGCCTTCTTCTATCTGGACCAGTTCTAATCCATTGACTGTACACAATGTAGCCCACACACCCACGCTATTATGCGCATTAAGCACAGGCATAAGCGTGACTAATACCCAACTCAGCAGGCTAGCAAACAACATTGATTTATTAAAAAATGAACTGTATTTCATACGATACTCTATAGATTTGTATGAAGTGTACATAAATCTATAACATATCGCAAAGAATGTAACATGTGATTAACGCGAGAGGAGTGTTAAGAGATATCAAAAATAGAAATACCCATTACCTCAGAATGATGTAATGGGTATTCATTTTAACTATTTTCTGAGTTTAATTAAATTGAAGTAAAACTAGTACACTCAATTTTATTAATCTCTAACCAATCTTTTAGCGCTTGAGAAGTTAAAATATCAAACTCATCAAGACGCGTCTCAGAATAGCTAGATAACGAAGGTAACAACTCATCTCCTGCAACCGTTGTATGGCTCATTAATTCCAGTGTTCCATTCGGAAACTTAGCACTAAATTCAAGAATCAAGGCTTGTAGTTTCTCTAATGTCACACCATCAGCATAGAAATTAGCACTAAAAGCTTCGGTAGTTGGCACGATTAAACCTTCACACCCAGCAACAACATGGTCAATACGACGTACAGGGATCCCAGTGTCATTAGCAAAAGCAATAAATGCTTCTTTATAAGGAGGGAATACAGCTGCAAAGTGATGACTGTCAAGGTGGGTTAATTTAACGCCCGCATTGATCGCTTTATCGTATTGCGCTTTAAACTCACTATACGCTTGGTCAAAACTAAGCGACTCAGAGGCCATCACTTCGCCTTGTTTTAAAAAGAACCCCTCACTATCAACTAAATCAGGCACTAAGCTCGGATCTAAAATAGGTTTACCACTGGTTAAGGTTAAATGTAATCCGACATTGGGGACCAGGCCCTGCTTAATTAGCGCAATAGCATGATCGGTTGCAGGCTGATTCATCATCATTGTTGTTGACTGCACAATACCAACGTTAAAACATTTAACAACCGACTCATTCACTTTCTCAGTCAGACCGAAATCATCAATGTTCACAATTAGTTTCATAAGAAGCTCTTACTTAGTATTAAACTGAGGAACATATTTCGCATTCAGTTCAATCATTTCGTCTAAAATTTCTTTTGTTACAGTACCTTTACGTACTAATGGATTAATTGTTAGCGCTTGTAATGCTGCACCATAATTACCAAATACACCCGCTTCAACAGCCAGTTCTTCGAACGCTTTCTGTAATTGCAACGTACCACGAATAGCTGGATTCGTAATCGGTGCCACATTCAATGGCTGTGGACCACATGATGTAATAACAGACGTCGCTTCAATAGCGCAATCGTGTGGTAATTCAGAGATCGTGCCATTGTTGCGAATATTGACATGCATTAACGTACGTTTGTCATTATGAATTGCATTAATCAGTTCACATGCAGCTTCTGAATAATGCGCTCCGCCACGCTCTTCTAATTGCTTAGGTTTCACATTTAGGTTTACATCTTCATACAACTTAAATAATGCAGTTTCGATTTCTTGAACTTGTTCACCACGTGTTACATAGCCTTCTGATTTAACTTCTTTTTGCTCTAAATCATCTTGCTTATAGTAGTACTGGTGATAACCACAAGGTAGCGCACCTAAGTGTTTTAATTGCTCAGGAACCCAAGTTACTTCACCTAAGTTTTTAGGCAGTGAAAAGTCTTCGCCCGAACATACTTTATCGATTAATTCACCAATACGATCTTTACCATGATCCCAAATATGGAATGCGTGGATGAAGTGATTTAAACCTGCAAATTGAACTTGTAAGTTTTTAGTACCCATCAATTCTTCAATACCAAACTGTGTACATACTGGCACGTTACATAGGCCAATTACTTTAATGTTTGTATGCTTTAATACCGTTTCAGTAATAATGCCAGATGGATTAGTGAAGTTAATTAACCAAGCATCAGGACAGATCTCTTCCATGTCTTTACATAAAGAAAGCGTCACTGGAATAGTACGCATTGCTTTAGCAAAGCCAGCGATACCATTGGTTTCTTGGCCAATCATGCCGTACTTGTTACCCAACAATTCATCTTGAACACGCGCGGGGATCATACCAACTCGCATTTGAGAACAAACATAGCTAGCGCCCGTTAATGCTTTACGGCGGTCGAATTCAACATTAAGTTCAATATCAAGACCTGCATTTTCAATCATACGTTTCGCTAATGCGCCAACAGTCTCAACTTTGTAACGGCCATCTTCGATATCAAACAGATCAATGTGTGTCACAGGCAGTTCGTGGTGACGATTAATAAAGCCTTCAATAATTTCAGGTGTATAACTAGAACCACCACCGATAATTGTAATTTTTAACATCTGCTAGTCCTCGTTTTGAATGCGTCGTTGAAGTTCAATGATTTCGAATGCTAAATCTTTACATAACATCGCATTCATAATGTGATCTTGAATATGCGTTAAGATAAGGGTCATTTTCACTTTGCCTTCACCTTCGTCAAAGCTAATGAGTTCTGTTTGTGATTTATGTACTTCTTCTAATGCTTCATCCGCTGCTTTAAGTGATGCTTTTGCTGATTCGAAATCACCTTGTCTTGCTTCTACCATTGCTTGCATTACTGCTGAACGCGCTGCGCCTGCTTGGCATAATAACGTCATCAAAAATTCTTCTGTTACTTCCATTATCAATTCCTAATATTCTATTTTTAAATGCTAAATCGTTGTAACCATCTATTACTGTGGAGATTAAGTGTAAAAGATGGTTACATTGTCGTTTGTGATAAGCAGTTATTTATGCGAGATAATTAACTGCGCTACTCTGATGATTACGCTGCTTTAGCTGTTGATAGTTTCACGTCTTCAACAAGCTGTTCTGGTTCTTCTTGTGCTAATAATTCTTTTTCATAAGCTTTGAAGAATGGGTAGAAGATTAAACCACTCACTACGAAGCAGACAGCAACAACAGCAGCAGCTAGCATTGAGTTAGTCGCCATCACAGCACCGATAGGCGCAGGCATTGTCCATGGTGGTAAAGCAACAACGTTAGACACTAAATCGAACTTGAATGCACTCCAAACGATACATGCATTAACCAGTGGCGCTGCAATCCAAGGGATAAAGAATGTTGGGTTCATCACAATTGGCGTACCAAAAATTACTGGTTCATTAATGTTGAAACAACCCGGAATGAATGACATTTTACCAATAGTACGTAGGTGAGCTGATTTAGAACGAGCCATCATACAAACTAGTGCTAATGTACCGCCTGAACCACCAACGAATACGAAGAAGTCCATTGTTGGGTTAATGAAGATAGCTGGTAAGTCTTTACCTGCTTCAAGCGCTTCTTGGTTTGCACCTAAATTGATTAACAATAGTGGACCAATAACACCTAGAACAACAGATGCACCGTGAATACCTGCAAACCATAATAATTGGATTAACAAAATAGCTAATGCAAAGGCAAAGAATGTATCAGAAGCAGCAACCAGTGGGCTAAACAGTGCCATGATACCCGTTGCGATATTCAGGTCGAAGTTACCTAATACACCATTGATAACTTGTACAATTAGAATCATTGCAACAACAGGGATAAGTAGGTCAAATGATGCAGAGATTTTTTCTGGCACTGCTTCTGGCATCTTAATACGGATGTTCTTTTCAACAAGGAACGTTTGTAATGTAGGTACTAATAAACCACAAATGATAGCTGTAAATGCACCAGCACCACCTAAGTAAGCCATAGGAATAACACTACCTAGCTCGCCACCAACCCAAACAGCTGGCGCAACAGCTAATAGGAAAGAGAACATAGATAACATACCAGAGTTCATTGGGCTAACACCTTTAGTGTTAAGCGTCTCTGCTAGGTTGTATGCAATACCGTAAGCAGAATACATTGCGAAAATACCCATACTAACGAAGAATGGACCAACAATGTTATCACGACCTATGCCTTGAACAACTGAGTGCCAACCGTCTAAGAACCAATTACCAGTACCTGGAGGGTTAGCAAACACTAACAGTAACGAACCAACAATCAGGAACGGCATTGTTGAAATAAAACCATCTTTAATTGCGCAGATATGCTTTTGACTAGCAACCTTACCTGCAATAGGCGCAATGACACGCTCTACAAAGCCCATAACCGAATTTAAAAGTGACATACAACTTCCTTATTTATAAAATATGTATATTTAATAAGTCTAAAAAAATGCGCAGCGTGAAGGCTGCGCACTCATTGATTATTTAATTGAGAATGGAATGTTCATCGTTATTTTAATATCAGTTTCATCTTGGAATGCGTTTGTATAAACAGTCCAGTTTTCTAAGTTTGTGCCGTTGTTGTATTGTGTTACGTGAGCACCGAATGTTGCGAAACCAGCATTATAAGAACCAAATACACTTACAGCTGCTTCAGTTAATTCTTCAACACCTTCACCTTGAGCACCGAAACCATACGCACCAGAAATACCTACAGTCAGGTTTTCAGCACCTAAATCAGCCATATCTCGCGCGAGACTTGCGAATACTGCAACTTCACCATCATGGTTAAAGTCAGAACGGTTATTCCACCAGATATCATACGCACCATTTGAAGAACCATATGCTGCTGTAGCTCTGTATGAGAAGTTACCTACATTATCTTTATTTTTGTCAACTGCAGATGTATATGTTGCTTCAGCTTTAACTGTGTATTGCCCTGTTGAATAATTTGATAGGAATGCAGCATGGTAAGCTAGCTCTTCATACATGCCAGAGTCGTCAACCATATACACTTGACCTTTTAAGCCAAGGCCATTTTCAAGTGTTGTTCCTGTTTTGATATGCGCAATTTTACGAGGTCCATCAGTTAAGCCTGCATAAGCAACATCTACTGCAATTGAACCAAGCTCAGTTCTTGCACCTACAGAATACAGTTCGCCAGCATCTGTTAAATTATCTGTTTCGCGGAATCCATATGAACTTTTAAACCAAGGGGCACGATATTCTGTTGCGAACACAGCACCAAGTTCAATACCAGCAATTCTGGTACCTATTTCACCACCCGTATAAGTACCAGGAGCATAAGACCAGTTAACGCCTAATGCAGATGGGACTGAAGGCTGGAAAAGACCGACTTTACCATTTAAACCTAATATTTTTTGAAACTTGATATTAGCTTTAGAAACCGCGATACCATCGCTCGTGTTTGTTGAATCCCACGCACCATCTTCACCACCACCCGTATAAGGGTTGTCTACATCCCAGAAGTTCATTTCATGATCTGGTGAACCTTGATTATATAAATCAGCTGTAGCATAAGCACTCACATCAATACCAACTTTGTCAGCAGCAAAACCAGATGTAAAATCGATAGCTGCATATACAGATGTTTGATCTAAATTCGTTTTTGTTTCTCGTTCATCAATTGTATTATTGTCATCATTACCACTACCCGCACTTTCATCACGCCCTTCACCGTCACGAGTACGTTGACGAGTCCAAGTAGCTACATTACCCGAAATTGTTGCATCACTCCAAAAACCACTACTGTCAACAACCACTGTATCTGCTGTTACTTCAAGTGCTTCAGTTGTTTCAGCTGCCATTACTGGTGCTGCCATTGCTGATGCGATTAAGATTGCTAAAGTTGTCTTTTTCATAAGTTATCCCATTTTATACGACAAGGCTCATTCCTGAACGCTCATTACTTAAGTTAAAAATAAAAATTATAAAAACTGGTTCTAATCGACCATTAGCCTTTAAGATCAATTGCTTGCTGAAGAATTTCTTTACCCTTCATCATGCCATACTGCATCATGTCAATTTGTCCACACGCTACGCTTTCTTCTTCACAGCGCTTGCTAAATTCAGCAAATTTGTATTTCACCTGTGGAGCCACTAGGCAAACATCATTTCGCTTCACTTCAGTTTCAAATGCAGAAATTGAGTAAGCGTTAATCTCTGCTGAAACACCTGATGCTTCCGCAGCTTGACGCATTTTATTAACAACCATAGATGTAGACATACCAGCAGCACAGCAAAGGAAAATTTTAATCATTTTATATAGCCTCTTGATTTTAATACTTAAAATAAATTTTAGTGAGTGCTGAATTTATTTTACCTAACATCCAGCTGCCCCCCCCTTTGAGATATATGTTGCGCCAATGTATTTTTTTTTACAAACCCCAAAAACTTAATTTGTGATCTGAAATATGTTTCATGTCTAATTACTTGATGCTAGTCGAAAATCGATGTTAATGAACATTTCAGATATTAATCATTATTAACAACTGTTAATCATATTTATAAAAATTAAAAAACATCAGAAATAACCTTAAATAACAACAGGCTACAATGATTTATTTTGTTTTAAATTTGTATAAGTGAATAATCACTTAGAATTTAAGCTCTAGGTAAAAATAAAAAAACATAAAGATATCGCGTTAACTTTAAATAAATAAATCTTATTTCTCGCTGCGAATTAATGTTGATCTAGATCAACATAACAACGCGATAATTTTAGAAGCAGGATAATGAATTATAAAAAAGGTGAGTATATAAATTGAGGAATAAGTAAAGAGTCTGTCTATGAACAATAAAATAAAAATCTTTCAATACAATAAGATAAGGATATATAATATAACAAAATAAAATAAGAGATGAAAAATTAGATACAATAAATTTCTTTATTCATGTTTATTTACAAGCTAAAAAAAGGCGCCCAATTGGCGCCTTTATCAATTCATATTAATCAGAGCAACTACGCACCAATCGAAATTTTACGAGGCTGTAATGCTTCAGGTACATTACGCTCTAATAATAGCGTGAGTAAGCCATTCGCAAGATCTGCACCTTTGACTTCTATATGATCCGCTAATTCAAACTTACGGGTAAAATTACGTTCTGCAATACCACGATGTAAAAACTTAGATTCTGCTGATTTTTTGGCTTCAGTTTCATCTGTGGTTTTTTGACCTGAAATAACAACTTCATCGGCCCGTACTTCGATATCTATTTCGCTTAGCTCAAAGCCAGCAACAGCAAGGGTAATTTCGTATTTGTTTTCTTCTAATTGAACAATGTTATAACGAGGGTAATCAGTACATTTACGTTGCTCCGTAAGGCGTTCTGCAACTTGAGCAAAACGATCAAAGCCAATAGCACTGCGGTATAGAGGGGTAAAGTCAAAATGAGTAGTCATAATCTATCTTCCTTAAGCATAGTTATTATCTAGAGCCTACTGAGTAGCACTCTATGTATTAAAGTCTGTTTATTATATTTCAGGTGTTGTCTTGCTAACCGAAATGATCAGTTAGCAATAGAATATAGGGGTGTCTAAATTAGTCTGATGACAGCGTTTTAGCGCCATTAATTTCGATCTTACGCGGTTTCATCGCTTCAGGTAATTGACGTTCAAGTTCGATATATAGAAGACCGTTCTTCATATCTGCACCATTAACGAATACATGATCAGCAAGTTCAAACTTACGCTCGAAATTACGCTCTGCAATACCACGATGTAAGAATGTGCGGGAATCTTTCTCGCCTTTTTCGGCTTTAGTGCCCTTAACAAGCAATTCATTATTCTGTGTTACGATTTCAACTTCTGATTGGTCAAAACCAGCAACCGCCATTGTGATGCGATAATTGTTCTCATCAAGTTGTTCGATGTTGTACGGAGGAAAGTTGTTACCAGACTGACGCGTTTGTGATGCGGTTTCAGCTAGCTGAGCTAAACGTTCAAAACCAATTGCGCTGCGGTATAGTGATGAAAAGTCAAAAGTAGTCATAATTATATTCTCCATTGAGCAATATTTCATGTGTCATAAACCGAATAATTCGCGTTTATTACATGAGTAAAATGTTTCGTTTTTAAATTGTGATGAATAAGATCTAACTCCTAACGGCAGTTGTCTCATTCGGTTAAGCCTCTCATGAGCGCTTAATTAAAAGATGTGGATTGTTGATAGCGTTTTCAAGTGAATTATTGAAATTAATTTGGGATGGTGAATATTTATCTATTCAAGTCATTGTATTTTAATAAATAAAATTTTTACGTTTTTATCGATACTAACGTGTTTTTAGTCTCGATAAATAATTTTAATCTTGAAGTAATAAGACCCCCCACCCAAGACGTAATAGCTACTTTTAGAAGGCTATTACAAAACCAAAAAAGGCCTGCTATCAAGCAGGCCTCCATCATTTAAATCGAATAAGCTTTTACTAAAAAGGCCCTAGTTCAATATACTGCGCGATCACAACCGCGATCAACATACACACAGTCCAGAATAAGAACAGTGGTAAGAAGAACTTCACCCATTTTGTATAAGGTACTTTTGCTAATGCTAATACCGCTAATAGACCGCCGTTGGTTGGGTAGATGTAATTTGAAATACCATCACCCAATTGTGAAGCCAGTGCCGCTACTTGACGGGTGATCCCGGCAATATCAGCTAATGGGATGATAATAGGCATCGTAATAACCGCTTGACCACTACCTGATGGAATAAACAAGTTAATCACACTTTGAGCAATGTAGATTGAGCCCGCTGCCAGTAACTTATTACTTTGAGAGATGAAACCTGCTAAAAAGTGAATAATCGTATCAACAATTTGCGCATCTTCCATCACCACTAATACAGAGCGTGCGAAGAAGATGATGAGTACTGCAACCATCACATCCGCACAACCTTTCGTCCACGATTCACAGATCTGATTCGGAGATAAACCACCGACTAGGCCCGGTAAAATAGCCATCGCTACAAACGTTGCTGCAATCTCAGTGAAACCAAAGCTCAGTTTTAACGTACCAAAGATCATAAAACCGAATAAAGCTAAAAATGTAATGCCACCTAGCTTTTCTCTAAGTGATAACGCTTTGATGTCACCAGACTCTTCAACTTGGTAATCCATACCATGCAATAGGCTTTTTGTTGGGTCTTTTTTTACTTTATTGGCATAACGGAGAACAAAGATCATAGCCGTAACTAGCATGAACACTGCAC
This sequence comes from Moritella sp. 24, assembly GCF_018219155.1. Lineage (NCBI taxonomy): Bacteria > Pseudomonadati > Pseudomonadota > Gammaproteobacteria > Alteromonadales > Moritellaceae > Moritella > Moritella sp. 24. Next base: position 3,154,167 of record NZ_CP056123.1, read on the forward strand.
AGATAGCGCGATACCACATACCTGAATACAACGGTAATTCAGCAATGCTATGGGCAATACCAGTAAAGAAAGGATTTGCTAATGCAGCAGCAAAACCAGCACAACTGGCTAATAACACCACACCTAATGCAGTCATAGCATCGTAACCAAGACGAATACAGATAGGGATCATCAAGGTAATAAAAATTACATCAAGCTCACGCATACCTGTGAATGTCACGTTTAATGCAATCGCAATCATCACAACAGGGGCAATAACGACTAAACCTTTATCTTTTAGCTTGTCCGTTAATGCAAATACCGAGGCATCTAATAATCCCATGTGTTTGATAACACCAAAGGCACCACCAACAAAGAATACGACGCCCATTACGCCTGACGCAGCTTTAAAACCTTTATAAAAAGATTCAAAGAAGCTAAAGATAGTGGCTGGATTATTGTCTAGCAGAGTATAAGACGCTGGGTCAATAACAGTACGACCATCAACGACGATACGAGTGAATTCACCAGCAGGGACAAAATAAGTCGCGAATGCCGCGATAATAATCATCACAACTAATGATAAAAATGGGTGATTAACTTCTTGCTTTAAATCTTTATTAAGCTCTTTATTTAACTCTGTATTAAGTTTTGCCTCATTGCCCTGCGGCATGCTAATTTCTTTCATGGATAGCCTTTTATTATTCATTCAGTTAGTCATAAACAACAAAAATGACGACAACTAAAGCGAATCCATGCAATCGACGTTATAATCATTTTTATTGTTTTCTTGGAATAAAAAAAGCATCAATTAACGCGATGTTAATCAATGCTTTATTTGGTATTAGGATATAGATTTGAGTTATTAACTGCTATTAGCTATTAATAACTAGTAAAAGCTCAATCTACATAACTAATAATTACAGCGCAGCAGCTTCTACTTCAGCTACAAGCGCATTTAACTGCGCGATAGTGTCATTCATTTCAGCGCGGAAATCATCCGCAACCGTTGCAGCAGGTAACACAAGGTAAGCTTCAAGCTGTACCACTAACAATTTTAATAACGCAGAATAAGTTGCTGTGTTTTGCTCTTCTTCTAACGCTAATAATGCAATGTTAATCGCAAAATGTTGTGTTTCAGGTTGGTCAGCTTTAGCTAAGTGCTTGTTTACTTTAGTTTCAGCGTAATCAACAAATTGTAGTTTAGTGTCGATGTCGTTGTTTAGCTTTTCTAAAAATTGTGTATTGTCAGTCATAATACTTTTATCCTATGTAAATAAGCGTTGTTTTTAAATGCTTACTTAAACAATAAGTAGCACGATTTTGAAAAACGTCAAAACGAAAAAAGCCTGCTCAATGAGCAGGCTTTTCGAATAGTGGTCGGTGATAGAGGATTCGAACCTCTGACCCCCTGGTCCCAAACCAGGTGCGCTACCAAGCTGCGCTAATCACCGAACATGGTGCGGAAGGAGAGACTTGAACTCTCACACCTTGCGATACTAGAACCTAAATCTAGCGCGTCTACCAATTCCGCCACTTCCGCACAAACTATCAACTTATCAGTAGGTAACTCTGACAAGGGTCGATAACATCACCTTAGTGAGTTATCAAATATGGGGCGACTGAAGGGATTTGAACCCTCGACAACCGGAATCACAATCCGGGGCTCTACCAACTGAGCTACAACCGCCACAAACTTTTATATTAACCCGCTACCTCTATAAGTTAGCGAATCAATCTTAAACAATGGCGACCCCTATAGGATTCGAACCTATGGCCTACGGCTTAGAAGGCCGTTGCTCTATCCAACTGAGCTAAGGGGTCGTGGTCGGTGATAGAGGATTCGAACCTCTGACCCCCTGGTCCCAAACCAGGTGCGCTACCAAGCTGCGCTAATCACCGAACTGTTGAAGACTACGTCTGTCAACGAGGGTGGATAATACAGAGTTGCTCTGTTCGCGTCAAACAGTTTATGTGACCGAACAATTAACTGTTTAATAGTTATACACCGAACGAGATTATAATAACAATACGCATATTTTAGATGCTAATTGCAGACTTTTTAGTAAATAGTAACGCAAATCAACAACAAAGCAGGTCTTCATTCACCTGCTCATCGTGTCTTTATTACTTATACCAACTCTGCGACCACAGTTTCAGACCATGATTCTAGATTTAATTTAGACAATTCATCTGCAGCTAAGAAACCAGCTAAGTTCAATGCATCTTCTTTACTTGTAACAACTAAGTCAGCATGAACCTCTGCAACTAAGACAATGCCTAAATGCACTTCATCAACCGCTGTCACATCTTTAGAAAGATAACCAATTGTCGACATACCCAAGAAATCAGCTTCTGTTAAACCAAGTTCTTCGTGTAATTCGCGGTACATTCCCGTGCGTAATGTATCAGCCAATTGGAAAACACCATTCGCATCGTAAACAGCGTCAACAGCATCAACGTGACCACCAATACCAATGCTGTATAAGTTGTGTAAGCGTGACTCACCGCCTGATTTAGAACGCTCATAAGCTAAATACTTATCACCCTGCTTTACCACTACATATGGAATAAGTTGACGAAATGCAGGGTTTATTTCTAACAGCGCACGCTGCATAATAACAACATCTTTACTTTCGATATTAACAGTCGCACTGTCAATTAAACGGGTTGAGGGTGCTGCTACGTCTGCAAAAACGGAAATGATATGCTCTTGGTGTTTCACTGTTATCTACCTAAGTAATTTAAAGCATCTTTATAACCAAATAGGTCCTCTTTGTCACTCTAATTAGATGATTATTTATCCCAAGAATTGCTGACAAAGTCACATTTTAGTGCGAAAATAGCGCAACTTTCTAACCAAGAGATTCAAAAACTCAATGACTGCTCAAATCATTAATGGAAAAAATATTTCTCAGCAAGTTCGCCAGAATGTTGCTGAAGAAGTGGCTACGCGTACTGCACAAGGATTACGCGCCCCGGGTCTTGCTGTGATTTTAGTGGGTGCCGATCCGGCATCACAAGTATATGTTGGGAGCAAACGTCGTGCCTGTGAAGAAGTAGGCTTCGTTTCTAAATCTTTTGATCTTGAAAAAGATAGCTCACAAGAAGCGTTATTAGCGTTGATTGATGAGTTAAACGCAGATACAACTATCGACGGCATATTAGTGCAGTTGCCTTTACCTGAACATATTGATACAACCGTTGTGTTGGAACATATTCGTCCAGATAAAGATGTTGATGGTTTCCACCCGTATAATGTTGGTCGCTTATCTCAACGTATTCCTGCATTACGCCCTTGTACACCAAAAGGTATTATCACGTTACTTGAATCAACAGGTGTTGACCTACATGGTCTAGATGCTGTGGTTGTTGGCGCGTCAAATATCGTTGGTCGTCCAATGACGCTTGAATTATTACTTGCAGGCTGTACAACGACGACATGTCACCGCTTCACCCTGAACCTCGAAGAGCATGTTCGTCGTGCTGACTTAGTGGTTGTTGCAGTGGGCCGCCCTAACTTTATTCCAGGTGAATGGATTAAGAAAGGTGCGATGGTTGTAGATGTGGGTATTAACCGTTTAGAAAATGGCAAACTTGTTGGTGATGTTGGCTTTGAAGTAGCAAAAGAAAACGCTTCTTTCATTACCCCTGTACCAGGTGGTGTTGGCCCAATGACTGTAGCAAGCTTAATCGAAAATACGTTAATTTCTTGCCGCGATTACCACTCAAAGTAATCACTAAGCAAAAAAGAGTAAATCGAATATAATAAAAAGCCGCACTACCTTAGGTAACGCGGCTTTTTTGTGTCTTCATTTTAGCTGACAATTTAACGCTTATTCATTATTGGACACTTAAGTGATGACTTAAAGCTTAACCATTACTTGAAACTTAGCAGTTCAACTTCAAAGATCAGGGTTGAGCCAGCTTGAATGCTACCAGCGCCACGATTACCGTAAGCTAAGTTACTTGGGATAAAGAAACGACGCTTCTCACCAACAACCATCAACTGTACGCCTTCAGTCCAACCTGGAATAACTTGATTTAAACCAAATGTAATAGGCTGTCCACGTTCAACAGAACTATCAAAAACAGTACCATCTAATAATGTACCGTGATAATGCACTGTCACTTTAGAGCGGCCTTTTGGATGCTCAGTACCAGTACCTTCTGTTAACACTGTTGACTGTAAGCCTGATGCAGTTACTTCCACACCTTCTTTTTCCATATTTGCCGCTAAAAACTGCTTACCTAACTCAATATTTTCAGCCGCTTGTTTTTTATTACCACCCATGCGCTGCATAAGGAAGAAAATGAGTGCACAACCGAGAATAACTGAAATAATTTTTAACATGATTAGTCCTTTATCTAATAAAAAAATGCCAATATCTAGGTCTAGTTATTGGCATTAAATATCCGTTCGTGAATTTATTTACGACGCCAAGTGGTACCGTTAGCACCGTCTTCTAAGACAATACCTAACGCATTTAGTTTATCGCGAGCATCATCAGCCATGCCCCAGTCTTTACTTGCACGAGCATCGTTACGTTGCTTAATAAGCGCTTCAATTTCAGCTACTTCATCATCTTCGCCCGCATCACCTTGCAAGAAAGCTTCAGGTTCTTGCGACAATAGACCAAGTACATTACCAAATGAAATTAACTGCGCGGCTAATTCACCAGCACGTTTTGCGTCAGTCTCTTTAATGCGGTTGATTTCTTTTGCAAGTTCAAACAATACAGGGAATGCTTCAGGTGTATTGAAGTCATCATCCATTGCCGCTTTGAATGTTTCTACATACGCTTCACAGCCAGGTACAACACCGTCAACATCTGCAACGGTAACACCACGTAATGCAGTATATAAACGCTCTAAGCTTGAACGCGCTTGTTTTAAGTTTTCTTCAGAATAGTTTAACTGACTACGATAATGACCAGAAAGTAAGAAGTAACGAACTGATTCGCCATCGTACTCTTCTAATACATCACGGATAGTAAAGAAGTTATTCAATGATTTCGACATTTTCACTTTATCGATTTGTACCATACCTGAATGCATCCACGTATTTACGTACTCACCATTATGTGCACAACATGACTGTGCTACTTCATTTTCATGATGTGGGAACATTAAATCAGAACCACCACCATGAATATCAAATACTTCACCAAGCAGTTTATTGTTCATTGCAGAACATTCAATGTGCCAACCTGGACGACCTTCACCCCAAGGAGAAACCCAGCTTGGTTCACCCGGTTTTGCCATTTTCCATAATACGAAATCCATTGGATTACGCTTATCTGTTTCAACTTCAACACGCGCACCGGCTTGTAGCATATCTAAATCTTGGCCACTTAGCTTACCGTAATCCGCGAATGTTTTTACTTCAAACAATACGTCGCCACTATTAGCAACATAGGCATGGCCTTTAGCAACTAATTTTTCGATGATCTCGATAATATCAGGCATATGGCCCGTTACTGTTGGTTCGATATCAGGGCGGATCATATGCAGCGCATCAAAATCTTCGTGCATTGCTTGAGTGAAACGTGTCGTTAACTGATCACATGTTTCGCCATTTTCGTTTGCACGTTTAATGATCTTGTCATCAACATCGGTAATATTACGGATAAATTTAACCGCATAACCGCGATGGCGAAGGTAACGCACCACAGTATCAAACGCCACAAAAGTACGACCATGACCAATATGACAGTAATCATAGATAGTCACACCACATACGTACATACCGATTTCACCTTCGGTGATAGGTTTAAATTCTTCTTTTTGGCGAGTCAGTGTGTTGTAAATCTTCAGCATCGAATAGTGATCCTTGCGCAAACAGTAAAAATGCAATTAATTGACTGATTTTACCATTAGCATTAATGATTACTAGCTTTGCAGTGGCATAAAACAAGTAAATTTAACGGAACAACCAAAAAAGTGTATAAATCAGGCAAATGAAAGCACAAAAATAAGCCCTTCCCACCCCTTCTTTCCCTAAAAGCTTTGCCATTGGCACCCTTTAGGATAGAATTTACTCGTTAATTAACTAAAGGATCATTAAGATGATAACTCTACATACAGATTTCGGTGATATCAAAATCGCACTTAACTTTGAAAGTGCACCAAAAACAGCAGCTAACTTCCTAGAATACGCAAAAAGCGGCTTCTACGAAGGTACTATCTTTCACCGTGTAATCGATGGTTTCATGGTTCAAGGTGGCGGCATGCTTCCTGGTATGGAAGAGAAAAATTCAAATGCACCTATCGAAAATGAAGCAGACAACGGTCTGTCGAATAAGTTAGGTACATTAGCAATGGCACGTACTATGGACCCGCATTCAGCTAGTTCACAATTTTTCATTAACGTGAAAGACAACAACTTCCTAGACTTCACAAGCAAGACGTCACAAGGTTGGGGTTACTGTGTATTTGCTGAAGTTGTTGAAGGCATGGACGTAGTTGAGAAAATGAAAAAAGTTGCTACAGGCAACAAACGTGGCCACGGTGACGTGCCACTAGAAGACATTATCATTACTAAAGTAACTGTAGAAGAAGCTTAATCGCTCACTCAGTCTCTTAAAATAAATACACTGCTTAGGTAGTGTATTTTTTTTATTCACGACAAGGATGAAAGCACCAATATGACTACTTTGTTTATTTCAGATCTACACCTTGATGAACGCCGCCCGAAAATCACTCAATTATTTTTACATTTTCTTGCGACCGAAGCGCGCCAAGCCGACGCCCTCTACATTCTAGGCGACCTGTTTGAATTTTGGTCTGGTGATGATATTAGTAATCCACTTAACGACAGCGTTCAGGATGGACTCAAAGCGTTAACCGAAAGCGGCGTTAAATGTTTCTTAGTGAAAGGAAATCGTGATTTCTTAGTCAGTAAACGTTTTGCTAAACGCACTGGTATCACAATCCTAGGAGATTACACTGCGATTGAGCTTGATGGTCAAAAGGTATTAATTGCACATGGCGACACTTTTTGCACACTTGATGAAAAATACCAAGCATTTCGTACAGCTGTGAATATCCCATGGCGTCAAACATTATTCACCTGTTTACCTATCTTTGTACGAGAAGCGATTGCCGATAAAATACGTGGTAAAAGCCAAGAAGGTAATCAGCAAAAAAGCATGTCCATTATGGATGTAACAGAATCCGAAGTCATTAAACAGATGCAAACATTCGGCTGTGATATTCTAATTCATGGTCATACACATAAACCTAATATACATGACGTTCCATTAACAGCAGATAAGCATGGTAAACGTATCGTACTAGGTGACTGGTTTGAACAAGGCAGCGTGCTTGTTTGGAAAGATGGCCAATATGACTTGCAACAACGTGCATTTTTAAACGGTGCGTAAATAATGTTAGCGTAGATACAGAAAGTCTCACGCCTTCAAATACACTGATAGCAAGATCTAAAAAAGGAGCATGACGCTCCTTTTACGATCTATTGATTAAAGTAATCAACTAAGTCATTTAACTCACACACAGGTTATGCACCTTCGTTGTGAATTTCTAAGTTAGCAATTTCTTCTTTTTGTTCTTTTACTGTTTTAGCATCGTCACTACGAACATCGTTAAGGCGTTGTAAATAAGCCTTATCAATATCACCGGTAACATATTCACCACTAAATACAGATGTTTCGAACTTCGTGATCTCAGGATTACATTTCGATACTGCAGCCACTAAATCATCTAGATCTTGGAAAATAAGTGCATCAGCACCAATCATTTTCGAAATTTCATTAACGTCACGCCCATGAGCGATCAGTTCATCAGAACTTGGCATATCAATACCGTATACATTTGGATAGCGAACCTCTGGTGCTGCTGATGCTAAATATACATTTTTCGCACCGGCTTCACGAGCCATCTCAATGATCTGTTCTGACGTGGTGCCACGAACAATAGAGTCATCAACTAATAGTACGTTCTTACCCGCAAATTCAGATGAGATTGCATTTAACTTACGACGTACAGACTTACGACGTAATGTCTGCCCAGGCATAATAAACGTACGACCAATATAACGGTTTTTAACGAAACCTTGGCGGTAAGGCAACTTCAATACTTTGGCAATTTCTAACGCACTATCACATGATGTTTCAGGAATAGGAATAACAACATCAATGTCTAAATCAGTCCATTCACGTGCAATCTTTTGCCCCAATTTTTCACCCATAGCAAGGCGTGATTCGTAAACCGATACCTTGTCTATTGTTGAGTCTGGACGAGCAAAGTAAACGAATTCAAAAATACATGGGTTGTGCTGTGCATTTTCAGCGCAGTGCGCACTGAATAACTCACCTTCATCCGTGATATAAACCGCTTCACCAGGTTCCACATCACGCACAAATTCAAAACCAACTGCATCAAGTGCAACGGATTCAGAAGCAACCATATATTCTTTATGTCCATGTTCTGTACGCATACCTAATACCAACGGACGAATGCCGTTAGGATCACGAAAAGCAACAAGACCATGATTAATAATCAGTGATACCACAGCATAAGCACCGCGTGCTTGCTTGTGTACAGCTTTAACCGCAGTGAAAATATCTTCTGCTGTTAAATGTAAACTTGGGCATTTATCTAATTCATGCGCCATAACATTAAGTAGTACTTCTGAATCAGAAGTCGTATTAATGTGACGGCGGGCTTTATGAAATTGATCTTCTTTTAATTGAGCAGCGTTGGTTAGATTTCCGTTATGAGCAAGGGAAATACCGAACGGAGAGTTAACATAGAAAGGTTGAGCCTCAGCGGCACTCGAGCTTCCTGCTGTTGGGTATCGAACGTGACCGATACCGATATTACCTTTCAAGCGTTGCATGTGTTTAGCTTCGAATACATCGCTCACTAAACCATTCGCTTTGCGCTGCCTAAAGTTTCCATCACTTAAGGTTACAATCCCAGCAGCATCCTGTCCACGATGCTGTAATACTGTTAATGCGTCATAGATCGACTGATTAACAGGGGTTGTAGAAACAATGCCAACAATTCCACACATAACCTAAATCCTCGTTTACTGTGCTTTCGATAAAATGCTATTTATAACGTTTCACTTGTCATAAGCTCTGCATATTGTCCCATGCAGATGCTTGATGTTCAAAAAACCATTTAATGAGTGGTTTTAACTCAGCTATTAGTGGCGAGCCCTGCCACCAAGCTGTTTCTGGGAAACTGGTGAATAACTGTAAAAATAACAGTATCACGCACACCACTAATACTCCTCGGGCAATACCAAAGCATACACCGAGCAATCTATCCGTACCTGATAAGCCTGTTTTATCCACGAGCTGACCAAGTATGTAATTTAGCAAAGCCCCTAATATGAGGGTCGAAATAAATAATAGCGCTATCGCTACGCCATTTTTAACTAACTGTTCACTGAATGCAGCACTAAATGCATCAAAATTTTCTAAGTAAGCAGCAATATCTTGATAGTAAAATCGAGATATAAAGAAAGCACTGAACCAAGTGCAAAGAGAGAATGCTTCCTTGACAAAACCACGTACTAAACTTATTACTGAAGATAAGCCAACAACACCTAAAATAAGGTAATCAATCCACGCCATGTTCTGTTTCACTCATTTGAAATTCGCGCCATTGTAACAAGTTAAATACGAGATTGATAATAGTTATAAACAAAAAAAACCGACATAAATGTCGGTTTTTTAATTACTTGTCTCGAGGGTCAAATTTCTCAATCACACCCTTCAGGCCTGTGATTTTTTCTAATTTTGGTAGTAAACGTTTTAACTCGTTCTTATCCACATTAGGGCCAACATAAAGCCTATTTAACTGACCGGCTTTCTTATAACGCGGCAATCGATACGCATCAAATCCAGCCTTCCTGATCTTTTTAACTAAATCATCAACAGCGGCTGAATTCTTAAATGTACCTAGACGGACATTCCAACTATCCCCGACTGGTGGCACCTTTTTCGCTACATCGACAGGTTTCACTAACGGCACAAGCTTAGGTGCTTTCGAAATAGGTTTTGGTTCTGACACTGTTTTTTTGACTTTTTCAGTCGAGGTTAAATTCATTGTCGGCGCAGGTTCGATGAGCAGTTCAGTATCGACCCCCTCATTATCGAGTGAATCGCGCTCTAATGAATCAAAGTTAACGGGATCGGCAAGTTCAACCAACGCAGGACGCAAAGGTATACTCGCCGTGTTTTCACGGTACGTTACCTTCTGACCATCTAGTAAGTCCGGTAAAAAAATAATACCAATCGCCACTAAAATAATAGTGCCGACTAAACGATGTTGAAATGTCGATGCCACGTTTATTTAACCACTTATATGTTGGATAATTTCCGCTACAGTGAAAAATGAGCCGAAACCAATAATAATGTCATTACAATCAGCACTTTGGTTTGCCGATTGCCAAGCTTGCGCTATTGTATCATGACTCATAGCCTGCTGGCTAAGGCTATCATGGCTTTTCCCATTCAGCAGCATAGCATCTACTAATCCTAGCTCGATTTGCTGACAAGGTGCAGCACGCTCGCCTTGTAACGCTGCTAGGTGCCAACTATCAATAACACCCGTTAATGCAGCTAAGCTTGCAGCAATATCTTTATCTTTGAGCATACCCACAACAGCGATCACCTTAACGGGTGAATGAGCCTGTTGTTTTAAACGTGTCAGTTGTGTTGCCAAATAACGCGCTGATTCTGGATTGTGCGCCACATCCAAAAACTGTTGTGGTGATGAACCCAATCGTTGCATACGACCAGGTAGTGTCGCATTAGCAACACCACTGCGGATTGCAGATTCAGGTATCGCTAATCCTAATGCTTGAACGGCGGCAATCGCGGTCGCTGCATTTTGTAACGGTAACTGTGGTAAAGCGAGATCTGAAAAACGTAATGGTGTGTCATCATTCTTTTTAGTTAAGTCAGTAAACCAATCCCAACCTTCCGAATTCTGAATATAGTGATAATCACGATTAACCGCGACAAGCTCTGCACCCACTTCATCTGCATATTCAGCAATAGTTGTAGGAGGATTAATTACCCCACAAATGGCTTTTTTGTTCGCGCGGAAAATACCTGATTTTTCACGCGCAATGACAGATTTATCTGTACCTAACCAATCGGCATGATCAATATCAATCGTAGTCACAACAGCAACATCTGCAGACACAATATTTGACGCATCTAAACGTCCGCCTAAACCGACTTCAAGAATAACCACATCTAATGCTGCATCTTGGAATAGTTTTAACGCCGATAATGTCGTGAATTCAAAATACGTTAATGTCGTATCACCGCGCCCAGCTTCAATAAAAGCAAACGAATCAGCATGTGCTTGTGCGGTTAACATGTTTCCGTTAACGCGAACGCGCTCACGGTAGTCTTGGATATGAGGTGAACTGGTTACGCCAACATTGTAACCGGCATCAAGTAGAATACGCTCTAGTAACGCGCATGTTGAACCTTTGCCATTCGTACCGGCAACAGTAATAACTTTGGCATCGAATGTCGTTAATGCTAAGTCATCGGCAACACGTCCTATGCGACCTAATCCCATTTCAATATTAACAGGATGAATACTTTCTAAATAGCAAAGCCAGTCTGCAAGAGACTGGCTTTTATTAATATTGTTCAACATCGGTAATAGTTACTCGTTAGTGTTTACTCGTGATTGTTTTGAGCGTCACTTGGAGTCTTAATGTCATCGGCTGCTGGTACAACGGCAGGGGTTGCTTCTGTACTCGGCATTTCAGTCGAGATGCTATCAGACGTTTCCAAGTTCATCATCTTCGCTAATAAGCCTGCAAGTCTATCACGCATCTCACGGCGATCAACAATCATATCGATCGCGCCTTTTTCTAATAAGAACTCACTACGTTGAAAACCTTCTGGTAATTTTTCACGTACCGTTTGTTCAATTACACGTGGTCCTGCAAAACCAATCAATGCTTTTGGTTCAGCGATATTGATATCACCTAGCATAGCTAAACTTGCAGATACACCACCCATAGTAGGGTCAGTTAGTACTGAAATATAAGGTAAGCCTTTCGCTGATAGTTTTGCTAGTGCAGCACTTGTCTTTGCCATTTGCATTAATGAGAATAATGCTTCTTGCATACGAGCACCGCCACTTGCAGAGAAGCAAATTAGCGCACGGTTCTCAGCCATACATTCGTTAATCGCTGCCACAAAGCGAGCACCAACAACCGTTGCCATTGAACCACCCATAAATGAGAATTCAAATGCGCAAACAGCAACAGGGATACCTTTAATTGTGCCTTTTTCAACAACTAACGCATCTTTCTCGTTTGTTGCTTTCTGCGCACTGGCTAAACGATCTTTATATTTCTTACTATCACGGAATTTTAATTTATCGCTTGGTTCAAATTCAGCACCAATTTCAATGCGACCGTCTTTATCAAGTAATTTATTTAAGCGTTCACGTGCGTTTACGCGCATGTGGTGATCACACTTAGGACAAACGCCTAAATTACGCTCAAGTTCTGCATGATATAAAACCTGGTCACAAGAGCCACACTTAGTCCAAACACCTTCAGGTATATTACGACGCGCCGTTGCGCTCTTGCTTTTTGGTAGTATTTTTTCAATCCAGCTCATGAACCCTACTTATAATTTGTTCTAATTAATTGAAGTATATGATGTTAAATGCGTTGTTAATAGAAATAGGAACAATAATTCCAAATGAATTAACAAAAATTAATGCGCTAAGTCGGTGATTACCAAACTTAACAATACTCCACATTTATCGCGTAACACAATTAAATCACAGATTTTCCAATAAGTTTATCTAAAACTGGTCATACCCTTGTGACTTCCGACCAAAAATTCATAAAAAATGATAAAGAAAAATAAATAATAACCATTTGTAACGCTTTTTATCACAAATAGTTATTATCCGTTATTTAAATTAAACTTAATTTTATACTAATTAAAGCAAGTAGTTAAAATTGCTCTGGTAAAAATAATGGACCCACTGCAGGTCGAGGAAGATTAAACTGACTTGGGTAGTCGACTTCAATCATATATAAACCTTCCGCTTTACTTGTTGCAGCAGCAACAGAACGATCTTTACCAGCGAGTAACTCAGCTATCCACGATACCGGCTTATTACCTTTACCCACTTCCATTAATGAGCCTGCAAGGTTTCTCACCATGTGATGTAAGAATGCATTCGCTTTCACATCTATAATAATATATGCATTTTGACGAATCACTTTAATGTGATGCATCGTTTTAACAGGGCTTTTCGCTTGACAATGCTTTGCACGGAAAGACGTAAAATCATGTTCACCGACTAACTGTTGTGCCGCTTCATGCATTAAATCAGCATTAATATCACCGTGATAATAACTTACACCAGACCCTAAGATTGCAGGTCGTAGGTTGTTGTTATAAATAATATAGCGATAACGACGTGCTGTAGCACTAAAACGGGCATGGAACTCTTCATCAACTTCTTGCGCCCAACGAACAGCAATATCATCAGGTAAATTGGCATTAACACCCAGCGTCCAAGCAACATCTTTACGGATAGAATCAGTATCAAAATGCACTACTTGACCAGTACCGTGAACACCAGAATCAGTACGTCCTGCGCAGTGAACAACTACAGGGTGATTAGCAACACGTGATAGTGCATCTTCCAGTTTTTCTTGGACACTAATAACTTCTTTTTGTCGTTGCCAGCCGTAATATTTACTACCGTCATATTCTATACCGAGTGCAATTCGCATTTTTCTTCCAACTTTAGACTTTCATTAATTTTAAAAAACAAAAAGCGGTGACTCTCGCCACCGCTTTGCTATATATCACTCAATTAATATATTTTCCAATTATACCGTTTCAAGTTACAACTTGAAAGTAGTTGAGGATTGATAAACTCAACTACTGTTTTTTATATCATGACTGTAATCGACTTAAGAGTTTATTTACTTCCGCTTGCTGTGTTGCATCACCCGCACCAGTTAATGGCTCTAGGATAGATTTAGCACCCTCTTTGTCTTCAATTTCAAGGTACGCACGAGCAAGATCAAGTTGCGCACCAAAACGGTCATTTTCATCATTCATATCAACAGCATTACTATCAAGTAAGGTATTACTGTACTCATCAAGACCGACATCTAGTTTTACTTGATCATAAGGCTCATCTTCAACGTTCGCAGGCTGTTGAGAGACTTCATTTAATAATTTATCTATATCAATAAACTCTTCCGCTTGTGCCGCTTCAACATCAATAGGAGCTTGCTCACTCGGTGCACTGCTAAATGCATTTGGACTATATTCAGCCAGCATCGCTTCAATATCATCGAGTGGATCATTATTATCTGGTTGTTTTACCGCCTCAGCCGTTGTACTAGCCGTGCCATCAAGTTCAGCGAGCATTTCATCAACTGTTTGCCCATGTGCTTGTGGTAATTCGTCTGCGTCGTTTCCAGCATCGCTAACAGGCTCTTCTAATCCAGCACTTGCTAAAATACTGTCTATATCATCCATATCAACAATTTGATCATTCTCTACTGGAGTAGGAGTAGCTGTTGTACTCGTTTCTGCTTGCGCAATCGCATCAAGCCCCGCTTCAGCTAGCAGACTGTCAATATCATCCATATCGATAACAGGATTATCATCAGCTGCATTTGATTCATTCGTTGGTGAGCTTGCTTCAACCGTCGATTGAGTCGGTGTCTCTAATTCAGCTTCAGCCAAGATGCTATCAATATCATCCATGCTCACATATTCATCATTCACTACTGGCGATGATTCTGCTGGTGCCTCTGGGGTCAGATCAAGATCATCCATTGAGTTAAAATCAAAATCGTCAGTTTGAGTACTCGACGGTTTCGCATCAGGTACTTGTGAGTTACCTAATTTGAATTGTTCTAGCATTGAATCAACTTCAGCTAAATCTTCATCCAACGAATTCATATTATGTGTTGGCTGTTCAGGGATCAAGCTTGGTTCATCAAGCTCTTCACGCCAGCTTAAATCAGGGGTTACACTGTCATTTTCAAAACTGGTGCTTTCATCATCTAGCGTTAAATCGATATCACTAAAGTCATTATCATCCAAACTTAACTCTGGCATGACAGGTGCTTGCTCAATCACTTCAGGGGTAACAGGCGTCGCCACTTGAGTCACAATTGGATCGAGTGATAAATCAAAAGGTTCATCCATCATTGCAGCGGCTTCAGGTTCCATCTGCAAATTAAAGTTTGGTTCTTCTACATTAGGAGGGACAACTGTATTTACCTCGTCATTAGGCTTTCCCGTAGGAATTTGAGCCTCTTCAGAAGTTGGCATCGTATGATTTTCTGCTGAGTAACTTTCAGCATTAAGATAATCGCTCAGTTCATCAACAGTATTATCCGTGTCGAACATCATGTTATCTTCAACATTATTCTTCTGATCATTTCTATTTTTTAGCCATAGACCTAACCATACTAAAAATAACAATGAAAACACGCCAGAAATACCACCGATCAGCCACCAATTATTATGACTTTCGGCTTCTATTTCAGCTTTCACTTTTGCATCATTAATCGTAGTTTGCTGCTCTGCTATCTGTGCTTTCTGCTGTTCAATTAATGCTTTTAAATCAGTTTTTAATTCATTATCAATCGCGATTTGTTCTTTAAGCTCCGCTAATTCGATACGGATTCTTTCTAGCTGTAATTTTAGGCGACGATTCGTTTCACTTGATAATAGAAGGTGCTCGTTACTCTCACTTAACTCACCTTCTAACAAAGCCAGCTTATCACTGTTTATTTTATTAGTAGCTACCGTTTTTACATTCGGTTTTGTTGAATTAGCCGGCGGGACAGCTTTAGGTTTGGAGCTTGTTTTTTTAGTCAGTAAGTTCTTTAGCCTTGAGCCATCAGTCGCTTGTATTTCAGCGGCACTGGGGATCTTAAGAAAGCTCCCATCAATCATTTTATTGATGTCGCCGTCTAAGAATGCATGTGGGTTAAGCGCTAAAATAGCCGCCATCGTTTTATATAAACTTAAGCTATTATTGGGTCTTTTTTTTGTTGCTACAGACCATAATGTGTCCGCTTTAACAATAGGGCCATAATTACTAGGCGAAGAAGGTGTGTGAACTTCTGGGCCTTTTAATTGAAGCACAAATCCATTTGAATTGGCCGCAATGCCTGCCATTGGGACCAGCAGAAATAAAACAACCCATTTTAACTTCGATAAAGCCGATATCATTGTTAACCCTTACTCACTTTGAAACAACATCAATATACTTGAATTCAATATAACATATCCAAAAAACCAGTATACACATGAATTCACTGGTATCTTCTATATATACCCAAGTTACTTCAAAATGCTGTATCAGAGACGAGCAGGTATAATAGAACAAGGCACAATATGTAGATAATGGTTATTCCATTTTCAAATATTATAACGCAGTGCTGTTATACCTGCTTGTCTCCCGTAGGGCAAGCCGAAAGGTGGCATCTTCGGCGTTATGAAGTCTTGATTTAGAATAACTAAATCCTCGACGTCATGCCTTGAATATCCTCTCCTTTCGGTTTGCTGCTTGTGCATTTTGAAGTAGCTTGGGTATAACTATTCTAATGCTTAATTCTAAGAAAAAAAATTTGTGAATTGAAACTATGATATAAATCAGAAAAATAAAAAACAAATAAAAAAATAGCACCCATTATTGGGTGCTAAATATGCAATTAAAATAAATTAATAACGCTCAATATCTGTGACATCAAGGACTAATATTTACATTTACATTTACATTTACAGGTAATCGCTAATTAATAGCTCTGCAATTTGCACACTGTTTGTTGCGGCACCCTTACGGATATTATCGCCAACAACCCACATATTAATACCACTTGCATGTGAAATATCTTCACGGATACGACCAACAAAGACTTCATCATGACCCGCAGAGTCAGAAACTGGTGTTGGGTAGTCTTCTTCATTTTCAATCAGTTTAACACCCGGTGCGTGGCGCATCAGAGCACGAACTTCTTCAGCACTGATAGGTGTACGCGTTTCTAAATGGATCGCTTCTGAGTGACCATAGAATACAGGTACACGTACTGCTGTTGGGTTAACCATGATGTATTCATCACCAAAAATCTTCTGTGTTTCCCACACCATTTTCATTTCTTCTTTGGTGTAGCCGTTTTCAGTAAACACATCAATCTGTGGGATCACGTTAAACGCGATCTGCTTTGGATATACTTTTGTTTCTACTTCACGTGCATTTAATAAACTTGCCGTTTGACCCGCTAGTTCATCAATTGCACTTTTACCAGAACCCGATACGGCTTGGTATGTTGCAACATTAATACGTGAAATACCCACTGCATCATGAATCGGTTTTAATGCAACAAGCATTTGAATTGTTGAGCAATTTGGATTTGCGATAATGCCACGATTTGTATATTGCGCAATTGCTTCTGGGTTTACTTCAGGTACAACTAATGGAATATCATCGTCATAGCGGAACTGTGATGTATTATCAATAACAACAACACCAGCATCGGCAGCGATTGGTGCCCATTTTTCTGATACTGAACCACCAGCAGAAAACAAACCGATTTGAACTTGTGTCCAATCGAAGTTATCAACGTCTAATACTTCAACTTGTTTATTATTAAAGGTAATTGTACCACCAGCACTACGGCTACTTGCTAATGGATAGATCTTACCAATTGGAAATTTACGTTCCTGTAAAATTTCCAACATCATTTGCCCTACGGCACCCGTTGCACCTAATACTGCAACATCATATAGTTGACTCATCAACGACTCCTAAAAAATTATTTGGCAAAACCAAGTTGATACAACGACTCTACCGCATAATGTGACTCATTTACTAGCCTCAATGAGGAAAATTCTCTTCTTTCTAGGTAATTTTTACGCATTTCATCAAAACTACCCGCTTTCATTATGTTTTTTCTAAAAATAGCGTCATCTCGACGCACATCGTATACCAAATGCACCAAACTTTTGACGAATGTTTGATCGGCACTTTGATTAATATCGATGCGGCTTATCGCTGGTATAGGTAAGATGTCGCTTATACTACGGTCTGCTTGTTGGCCTATAAATTGTGCGTAGGCTTGATAGATCATCTCAGTACCGCGCGCTTTTCCTTCTAAGCTGTAACCTGCAATATGCGGTGTCGCAATCGCAGCATAAGGGATAAGCTCAAGTAATGGTGTTGGTTCATTTTCCCATACATCCAGTACTAACGTCATACCGTGCCCAGCTTGTTTCAATTCGAGTAATGCTTGGTTATCAATCACATCACCGCGACCGCTATTAACTAAGATGGCATCTTGCGCAATACCAGCAAGTAATTCTGCCGTTAATAAATGTTTCGTTTGATGACTACCGGTTTTCACCAATGGTACATGTAAACAAATAATATCTGCTTGTAAGGCTTTTTCTAAGCTAACAAAACCCGCTAGTCCTTCTTTCTCGACACGCGGTGGATCGCATAACATCACATCAGCACCTAATGCGGTTAATCGACTTACTGTTTGTGCGCCCGTATTCCCCACACCAATAACCGCAATTGATTTATCTGCGAATGTAAAACCTTGTTGCTCCGCTAATACTAATAATGCGCTACACACATAGTCGCCAACAGACACTGCATTACAGCCCGGTGCATTCGTGTATTCAATATTGCGTTGTTGTAGTAAAGGCTGATCTAAATGGTCAATACCAATCGTCGCAGTTCCCACGAATGCTAATTTATTCGCTTGAGCTAACAAGGCTTCATTGACCTGAGTTACAGAACGTACCATCAAGGCATCGACATCATGCAAATCTGCAGCACTAATTGTTCGACCAGATAAAGGGATCACATCACCAAACTGAGAAAACAGTTCAGCTGCATAAGGCATATTTTCATCAACTACGATCTTCATCATTTAAGCATTCTCTTAATAATACGATTAGAGTCATTTCCGCTTTATAACGGTAAAGCATCATTTTGCGCGTTGTGAAGGGAAAAAAAAAGCCCATTTATCAATAATCTGATAAATGGGCTTACATTGTTCTCTTCATCATAGAAAACGTATTACGCCTTCCTTAATGAATCGAAAACTATTTAGCGAATTTACTAAATACTAATGTCGCATTCGTGCCGCCGAAACCAAAGCTGTTCGACATTACGTTTTTAAGTTCAGCATCAACTGCTTGACCAGCAACAATATCTAGACCTTCTGCTTTTTCATCAAGATCTTGAATATTTGCGCTTGCTGCGATGAAGTTATTTTCCATCATGATTAATGAATAAATTGCTTCATGTACACCCGCCGCACCCAGTGCGTGACCAGTCAATGCTTTAGTCGCACTGATTTTAGGTGATTTATGACCAAACACAGCTTGAATTGCTTCAAGTTCTTTTGTATCACCTACAGGCGTTGATGTACCGTGTGTATTCAGGTAATCAATCTCACCCGTCACTGTTTCAAGTGCTTGTTGCATACAACGTACAGCGCCTTCGCCAGACGGTGCTACCATGTCATAGCCATCTGATGTTGCACCGTAGCCAGTAATTTCAGCATAGATAGTTGCGCCACGTGCAAGTGCATGTTCTAGTTCTTCAACAACAACCATACCGCCGCCACCAGAGATAACGAAACCATCGCGGTTTGCGTCATATGTACGTGATGCTTGTTGTGGTGTGTCGTTATACTTCGTTGAAAGTGCACCCATCGCATCAAATTCTAATGCCAGAGTCCAATCAATTTCTTCGCCGCCACCAGCAAAGACAACATCTTGTTTACCCAATTGAATTTGTTCTACTGCATGGCCGATACAATGCGCACTCGTTGCACATGCAGAAGTAATTGAATAGCTTGGGCCTTTAATTTTGAATGGTGTAGCAAGACAAGCAGAGATTGTGCTCGACATAGTACGAGTCACCATATACGGACCCACACGCTTCACGCTTTTATTACGAGCGATATCAACAGAATCAACAACGTTCTTTGATGATGCACCACCAGAACCTGCAATAAGGCCAGTACGTACATTAGAAACTTGTTCTTCTGTTAAACCTGAATCATCAATAGCTTCTTGCATTGCAATATAGCTATAAGCAGCCGCATCACCCATGAAACGCATTGCTTTACGATCAATGATTTCTTTAGGATCAAGATTAACAGTACCGCAGACATGGCTACGTAAGTTTTGTTCAGCAAATTGTGGTTCAAATTCGATACCACTGTTACCCGCTTTCAGTGACTCACATACTTCTGCTTTATTGTTACCGATACTTGATACAATACCGATACCTGTTATAACCGCTCTTTTCATGATATTCCCTAATATAAGATTATTACGTTATTCTTACTTATTTTTTAACGTCATCTGGTCTGCTTTCCCTATAATCAGATAAGATTGTGACCGTTTTATTAAATTTGAGCCTATAGATTAATTATTTCTACATCCTCAAATATCAGTCTCAACTCCCTAGAAGCCCGACGAGACTCGCTGTCGCATCTACCTTCAGTATAGCAAAGCGTTAATTATCCAGTATCCCATTGCTAATCACGATTGTCACCGCTTAAAATTTGCGTGTGATCAAATCATCTTCAATTGCTGTCATTTCTGCTGCTAAAACAACCGTACATGTCCTTTCTGACCTGAATACAATGCATTGTAAAGTTGGCAATTTAAGTCAATGTAAACAATCATTAATAGTTATCACATTATACCAATAACCCGTGTGACAGATATAACATAAATTCAAGAGAGAATGTCTAAGGAGAGGATATGCCAACGCGACTATTCGTTAACTCAAGGAGGACCTTTAAAGCCCTCACTCACTCATTAATCATCTTTATATCGATACTGTTTAGTATATCCAGTCACGCTGAAATCAACCTTGTTTTTGGCTTGTATACCTCCGACAAACCCACCACGATGGTCACTAAATTCCGACCCTTTATTAATACACTTGAAGCACAAATGACCCACGCATTAAAACAACCCGTCCGTATAAAAATGCACATATCCAGTAACTATAATGATGGTGTTCGCGCACTAACCAGCGGCAAAGTTGACTTTTCCCGACTAGGGCCAGCCTCATACATTACAGCCAAAAATATCAATCCTGATTTACAACTATTGGCGATTGAAGCTAAAAAAGGCAAAAAACGTTTCTACGGCATTATTGCGGTGCAAAGTGACAGTTCCATCACTGAACCTGAACAATTAATCGGGAAACGGTTTGCATTTGGATCTGAGCAATCAACAATTGGCCGCTATCTGTCACAAACTTACCTTGCAGACCACAATATATTCGCAACAGATTTAGCGAAATATGATTACTTAGACAGGCATGATGCAGTAGGTGCGTCAGTTGCAGCAGGTCGCTATGATGCAGGCGCATTAAAAGAAGGCACATTTAAAAAGTTACGGAATAAAGGGGTGCTTTTACGAGAAATAGCCCGCTTCCCAAATGTCACAAAACCTTGGGTGGCGAAAGCTGGGTTAAATGACGAAATAGCACAAACACTATCCGCACTGCTCATCGCCAGCAGTGAATCAAATGCACTATACAAAAATTCATTTAGTAAAAATGGATTTTTAGCGGGTAATGACAGTGATTACAACATAATACGTAAGTCGATGATTGACAATCGTTTTTTTGAAGTAAGCTCAATTAAATGATCAAGCGGTTCAACCACTTTCCACTTTGGTCGAAGATCCTAGCCGCCACATTGTGTATTACAATGTTAATCAGTCTGGCGGCTGGTGAATTAGCACGACGCTTTGAATACAACTACCTAACGAATAATTTAACCATACAAATACAACAAACATTCAACCTTTTATCAGCCACGACGATTGATAGTTTGATCACCGAAGATATCCCCCTGCTTGAAACAATCATGCTACAAATATCATCAAATTATCCAGACATCGAATTTTTCGCGATTTATAATGAGCTTCATACCGTATTAGTGAGTTCGGGAGAATTACCAGAAGAAGATCTACAGCATCAAATCTTTCAGCAGGCCGTATCATTCGGTGGAGAAACCTTTGGTTATATGCAAATAGCAGTGAGTACTGCACATCTACAAGATGACATTACAGAGCATGTGAACTTAATTCGTCTACTGATTGCATTAATATTAATATGCTTAGCACTCGCAATTTCGTTATTACTACATTCTTCAGTGCTAAAGCCCATCACACACATCAACAATCGCTTATTACGCTTATCCCAATTGCATCAGGTTGATGAACAGATAACTTTAGTTTCAACCAATGAATTAGATCGTTTAAATGAATCCGTAGACCTCATTCAAGATCTCACTCATAAACAAAAGCACCGAGAACAACAACTACGTGTAGCAAAAGAACAAGCAATCAATGCGAATACGACAAAATCGACCTTTCTTGCAACCATGAGCCATGAAATAAGAAATCCAATGCATGCTATTTTAGGTGCATTATCACTATTAGATAAAAGCAAACTGGATATTGAACAGCAACATTTTATTGATACCAGTCTAAAGTCAGCAAATATACTACTCGGCTTACTCAATAATATTCTTGATATGTCTAAAATTGAAGCGGGTAAACTGCAACTAGAGCATAGACCATTTGATATCCAAGGGATATTACTGGGCGTCACCAGCGTTCTTGAGCCTTTAGCACAGAAAAAAAGCATCACGCTTCAGCATTCAAGTAATATCGAAGAACCATTGTGGCTATTGGGTGATGATAATAGATTAACGCAAATACTCATCAACTTAACGAATAATGCAATAAAGTTCACCCAACAAGGTCACGTCGATGTCATCATGCATGCCGTTACACAATCTAATCACACCCAACTGTGTTTCACTGTCAAAGATACTGGGATAGGTATACCCGAAAATAAACTGAAACATATTTTCGACGATTTTGTACAATCAGATAGTTCTTTTTCACGAGAATACGGCGGTTCTGGCTTAGGCCTTGCTATTTCTAAACAGCTTATTACTTTAATGAAGGGGGCAATTACGGTCACCAGTCAGATAGATACTGGTAGTGAATTCACGATTAAACTCACATTAGAAAATACATCAGCACCAATAATTGAAGCACCCGTACCGCAAATTAAAGTGCAATTTGATGATACTCCAACGCACTTATTGTTAGTTGAAGACAATAAAGCCAATCAATTCATTACAAAGACCATTTTGCAACGTGCAGGTTATGCCGTCGATGTAGCGGGTAATGGTTTACTTGCTATCGAAGCCTGTGAGAAGAAACGTTATCAATTAATCTTAATGGATTTACAAATGCCTGAAATGGACGGTTTTGGCGCAACAAAAGGGATACGTCAGGTCAGTAATATAAATCGAGACACTCCTATTATCGCCATGACAGCAAATGCAACGACCGAAGATCGAGAGAATACCCTTGCGGTTGGTATGAATGACTTTTTAATGAAGCCCGCCCGTGAAGACCAACTAATGAAAAAAATAAATCACTGGTTAAATTGATTACTTAAAACAATCTAACCAGCCTTCTTTCTACTTGTTCATACTTAGCTAAATTGTTGATTAAATTTAATCACAGATTCCGTTGTATCTTGCCATAAACGACTCATTTTAAGCTCGTCTAATGAGAAATCACTTCTGTGCTTAAGATTAAAATCAGGCGTGGTTAAATTATTATCCAAACCATCAAGCAAGGTCTCAACGCCCGTGCGATCATTGCAGGCAAGTAATAAGTTACAACCCGCCCACATAGCTTGCTCTGCGCGTTCTAAATAATTACCCGCGACACTTGCGCCATGCATAGATAAATCATCAGAAAAAATAGCGCCTTTAAATCCGAGCTGCTGTCTTAATACCGTCTGTAACCAGTACTGAGAAAACCCAGCCGCTTTACTATCAACCTGCTGATAAATCACATGTGCAGGCATAATTGCATCTAATTGTGCATCAGCAATCAA
The DNA here is from genome assembly GCF_018219155.1 of Moritella sp. 24. Lineage (NCBI taxonomy): Bacteria > Pseudomonadati > Pseudomonadota > Gammaproteobacteria > Alteromonadales > Moritellaceae > Moritella > Moritella sp. 24. The sequence continues at coordinate 3,178,125 of NZ_CP056123.1, forward strand.
GGCTTTAAATGGTAATAAATCTGTCGCCGTTATTTCTGCTAAGCTGCGCTCATCAATCGGTAATGCAATATGAGAATCCGCTAATACACTGCCATGACCAGGGAAATGTTTTCCTGTCGTTTTCATTCCCGCATTATGCATACCAATACAAAGCTGCGTTGAAAGGTCTGTAACCCAACTTGGGTCGGTATGAAATGAACGGTCGCCAATAACCTGACTGCCACGCTCTAAATCTAATACAGGTGCAAAGCTTAGATCAATATCAAATGCGAGTAATTCAGCAGCAAGTAACCAACCACATTGCTGTGTGAATTGTTTCGCCGTCTCACGATCATCAGCATACAACTCTGCTATTTTACCCATCGCAGGAATACGCGTAAATTGTTCACGAAAACGTTGAACTCGCCCACCTTCGTGATCAACCGAAATCACAATTGGTGAGTCCGCTGCTTTACGAATTGATTTAATTAATGCGTTTAGCTGAGCATGATCACCATAGTTACGGCTAAACAAAATCAATCCACCAGTGAGGGGATGCGCTAAGATTTCTTTGTCTTCTGCTGTTAGTTCATAACCGTTAACATCTACTACTATTGGTCCCACTTTGAATCCTTCCTCAATCGATTAATTTTGTCTTTAATGGCACAGTCAGATTGCTGCCACAACGTCAGATAGGTGCTGTCTCTATCTTGCTGGTACATAACAATACACCACAATAATGTCATCATCTCAACCACAACATCCATCACATCTAATTGTGATAAGGTGACTTTAGCGCCGGAATGATAATGATTGTAATATTTTAAAAACAATACCTTCTGTGGATGCTGCCAAGCGAACGTCTGAAATAGGGTCGTAATGTCAAAATCACAATGCCCTGCCGCTGCAAACTCCCAATCCAGCAAATATAATTTAGCTTGTTCATTGATAATAAAATTCAACGGGTTCATATCATGGTGGCAAAAGCCATGTCTATTACGCGCTAATTTATGCTCGATTAAATCGACAACAAGTTGCAGTTGTTGCTCAAGCGCCGTCGTTTTAAATTCTGGTAATAATTGCTGATAATAATGCTGCAACCGTACAGTCATATCAAGGTGATACTCAGGTACAGGTTGTTGATGAAGGTTTGCCACAAGTTGGGCGAGTTTCTCAATATTACAGCCTTCAGTTTGTTCTATTAGCTCCCAATGCTTACCCGCTATCCAATCGCAAATAATGCCTTGTTCATATTGCGCAATAATATTTGGTGCGATACCGACATTCGCCGCTTGTATTTGCGCTGCACATTCGTGCTTAACATCATTATCCATGTCATTGTAAGTCGCAGAAAACTGCCTAACAAAATAACGATGGTCTAATCCTTGTTTTTGGAAATCCAAACGATAATTATGATTACTCAATCCACCTGAAACAGGCTGTAAAGAAAATAACACAGGACTAAAATGTACAACAAAATCAGGGGGACTTATCATAAAGAAACGATACTATTCACGTGGGCTTCAACCGTTTTAAAACGATTATTTATCAATTCTATCGTTAACATATGTTTATTTAGCTCTCGGCTAACAGGATCTACATTAATCACCAGCGAATACCCATACATAATACGCTCTAGATGTGATTGGGACTCAATTTCTGTTAACGTTTGAATATCAAACCAACCTAAACGATCCAATGTTTCTGCGCTTGCTCGTTGTAACTCATTCGATGTCGTAGGCAGCACTGAGGCAGTATCAGGGTGAGTTATAAATAACGCTTCCCCATGTTCAAAACTACCTTGAACAAAATAGGGTTGTTGTAATAATTGCCAACTTAACTCTCTCACTTTAGTCGTGAGAGGATGCTCAATAATAGCCTCGAGAGGGGCTGATAATAACTGTCGCTCAGGTTTTGCTTGTGATGTACAACCCGTGACAAATAGCGCACTCGATATATAAATCAGTGTGAGTATCCATTTCATGTAATAGTCTCCTCAACGTGACTGAAAGTTAATGGGATGACCTATGCGGTGCATTGTGAGTTATTACTTACCACCAACGTAAACGATCATCTCCATACTGTGTATCAAATCGCTAGATAACTATAGCCACTAGTATGTTGTAACCATCACACCTAATTGCTCACCACCAACAAGATGCATATGTAAATGATATACTTCTTGTCCGCCATGTTTATTACAATTCACAATCAAGCGATAACCATTTTCAGCGATGCCCTCTTGTTCAGCAATTTTTCTTGCCACTGTGAACAAACGTCCAAGTGCAAGTTCATCTTCTTCCTGTACGTCATTCGTCGTTGGAATCAACTTATTCGGAATAATTAAAACATGCGTTGATGCTTTTGGACTAATATCACGAAATGCAGTCACTAATTCATCTTGATAAAGAATATCAGCAGGGATCTCTTTATCTATAATCTTACGAAAAATCGTTTCTTCTGCCATTTGTTTAGCTCCATTACAAAATTAAGTTATTCAATCATATGTGAAAAAATAAATAAATACACCCACTATCCATCATCGTTCATTATCTATACCCAAACAATTATCAAGAAAAGAGAGCCATAACAAAAAAGCCCACTACACCCTACAGCTTAGTGTAGTTTGTAATGGGCTTAACGATTAAATAGGCTTATTAAGCAGACGCAATCGCGCCTTTACCGACACCTTCATAAGCAAAAACAGTTAATGAATCACTGCAATCTTTTGCTAATGTATCCGCAATATATTGCGCTATATTCTCAACCGTTGTTTCTGTTGGCATAATTTCTACAATTGATTTACCAATCGCAAGTTGAAATTCACCTTGAGGTGCTTGGTATTTAAAGCAGTAATGCTCAGGCGTAATCGCTGCCATACCAGAACGAGACAATGAAAGCTCTGATGCTGAAACCATATCGCATTGCTCAGCAAGATAAATATCTTCCCATCGCTTAGCCCAGCTCGTTTCTAATGCCGCATCTCGCTCATCATTACGCAAGATCTCAATAGTAGAACGGTGACCATGGGCAATACGCTGGCAATTACCAAGGTGTTTACGTAAACCATGGCTGTAACAGTACTCAGCACCGTCAATCTTCTCTTCACGTAACTTAACATCTAATTTTTTAACGTTGTTTGGTAAACGTAACATTAGCTGCTCAGTTAAATAAGCTTCTAAAATCTCTAGTGTGATTTGCTCTGCTGGTATCAACGCAAATGCTTGGTCAGGACAGGCTAAATGAATTGAATCACTGTGTTCACGCCATGCATCAACATACGTAAATGAACCGTCACTCATTACATCACAAAACTTAGCATGTGCAGGCACAATCAGCTTATGATCAACTAATTCATCAACAGTCGATTTAATCAGTTTTTTCACGATTCCAAAATCAAGGATCATGCTTTGTTCATTTAAGTCACCATGCAGAACAATATCCACTAACCAACTTTGGCCAATAATGCCACGTGAATAATCTAATACTGAAGAATCGATAACAGTAAGATCTTTGACGAATAGTTTCATCTAAATTTTGTCCTTTATGGTAACTAAATAGGTAATCGCGTGCTTATTCTTATTAATGATAATTACTTCTGTGCGTCGTATTCATCTTTAAATGAAGCATTTAATTCTTCACTGTCAACAACAACAACGTCTTGACCTGCTTTCGGGAATACAGAAATAACAACGCCATCTGCAGCAAGACCCGGTAGCCAGTTGTTACGCCACGCGCCCATTTCAATTTTAAGCGGCTGACATTCAGACCAATCACCTTGGATCCATTCACTTGCAAATTCAGCATGTGGCCAAACAGGAATACTTCTTTCGCCTTCTGCTTCGCTAACAACAAAACCGTTCGCATCCGCTAATGTCCATACTTCTTCAGACTTAACTGCACGAAATACGAAATAGTTAAAACGAGCTTCAGGTGATTTTTCAACTGCGTCAGCAGTTTGCTTGTCATGAATTTTAAATGTCATAATCTTCTCTCAAGAAACCACGTTCGCAGTTTCAAATAATGTTTATAATAAAGCAGCAGCGGATTGTACGCTGCACAATAATAAATACCAAGGATAAATACTAAGAATAAATAGTAAAAATCTGTATTACTTTATGATGCAAATAAGCATAGGTGTTGTAAGTCCAGCATCTGCAACTTTATTTCACAAATGCCAACTTGCGCAAATAACGTGGCAACATCGTTTCATTACCTTGTAATCCACCCTGGTGTATATACAAAATGGGGCGTTTATCTGCACTTTCAAGTTCATCGCTATTTTCGCTGAACTCACGTTGTAAACATAACCAAGCCAGCGGATCATAAAGCAGCTCAAATTCAATATTGGTGGCTTGCTTTAACCCAGCCCAAATATGATAAAAAGGTAAATAAAGCTTACCAAAGTGATATTTCTTTGCTGTTGTAAGTATTGTTGGGTGCTGTGACTCATCTTCACACAATTCTAAAAACTGTTGTTTTAAATAAGATTCACCACCAACACATGCGCATGTTTGAACTTCAAAAGGTACGTTTTTTTGTAAGAATAACGCGGTTGTACCAGTCCCAGAAGGTAACACAACTCGCACATCAGCATAAGATTTTGAAGCAGCCCAATCAATAATCTCATCAGCCAATATTTTTAATCCGGTTTCAGCATACTCACAGCGGCCTCCTTCAGGAATAAACACGGCAGATTGCCCTCGAGCTTCAAGTGCCGGTAGTACAAACTGCTCTATATGTTCAATAACCGATACTGCACTTGATTCTGCTACAATAATATTTGCGCCATTTTCTAACGCAGCACGGTAATTACCTTGCGGGTTATCAATAAGATACTGTGGTAAGTGGTCAACATAATAGTCGAGTTGGCAGTCCTTCAACATCGCTAATACAGACAGTGAGTACAGAGAATTAGCTTGCGCAGAGCCGTGACCAACAAGTCTATCGACCTGTGATAAATCTTGTTGTAAAAAATGGTAAAACTTACGGGCTTTATTACCGCTAAACGCCTCGTCTAATAAATCATCGCGTTTAACGTAAATTTGACGGCCTAAAAATTCGACTTCATCTACAGGTGTATTACGTAATTCCAAAGCGGGATCCTACTATCTAACTAATCTGACGCAGGCAGTGCTGCAGAAACAATAAAATGACGACCATTAACCGCAAGTAATTCTGTATCAACATCATAAACGTGCTTGATGGTATCAACCGTTAATACCTGACTCGCACTCCCCTGCCCCACAACACGCCCTGCATTTAACAGTAACACTTCAGAAGCATAATTAAGTGCTAGGTTGAGATCATGAATAGAGGCAATCACTGTTATACCTTGATCCGCAAACTCTTGTAAGATCTGTAGCACTTCAATTTGATGCTTCAAATCTAACCCTGTTAACGGTTCATCCAATAAACACAGAATTGACTGCTTATTTAATAGTGGTGACACTTGTACTAATGTACGTGCGATAAGCACTCGTTGCCATTCACCACCCGATAATTGGTCACAATTACGCTCTACTAATTTGGCTATATCCAAACGTGATAGTAGCTGATTGATAACCTGACAAGCTTCTTCATTCTCTAGATTCACGCCTAAAGGGTGTAGACCTAAAGCAATAAATTGATAAACCGGAATAGCAAAAGGAGGGGGAGAGACTTGCGGTAGCCATGCTCGCTGACGTGCAAGTTCAGCAATCGGATAATCAAGAATAGAACGACCTGCTAATAAATATGCACCGCTGCATGCTTTCACATGCCCTGCAAGAATAGATAATAAGGTGCTTTTACCACACCCATTCGGCCCGAGTAAAAACAGGCAGCACCCTTTATTAATCGAAACATGAATATCATCTAACCGTTGCTGATATTGGATCTCAGCTAACTGCACTATATTTGATTTCACTATATCTGAGTTAAGTAGGTCTGATTGATTCATCGATTGATTTAATTTGTCCATAATCACTTCAATTTATACATCTTGTTTACGTAATAACAAATAGATAAAGAAGGGCGCACCAAGGCTTGCTGTAATCGCGCCTACGGGAAGCTCTGCCGTCGCGAACATACTACGTGCGATTAAATCTGCAAGTAATAAAAAACTAGCACCTAATAATGCGGATGCAGGTATAAGAAAACGTAACTGGCTCGTCACCAGTATTCTTAAAATATGTGGAATAACTAAACCGATAAAACTAATCACGCCCGCCATTGATACAGATATCCCCGTCAGTACCGCCACGCATAAAATAAGTTGGATGCGTAACTTAGGGACATCGATACCAGATTGAAATGCCCCCTGCTCACCAAACTGTAATAAATTTAACGCATCAATACGGCGCATGATCCACAGAAAGCTCAAACCTAAAGGCAGGATCGCGATATAGATAAGATCTGATCCATAAGCTAAATTACCCATCATCCAATACAGCATTTGTCGCATGCTGCTGTCATCAGAAAAATACAATAACCACGTCATGATCGCACCAGAGAAGATCCCGATCGCAACACCAAGCAATAAGATCTTTGTCGTAGGCAAGTTATTCTTCGTCACTTGATACAGTAGGAATGTAACTAAACTCGCCCCCGTAAAAGCAGACAATGGCAAAATATAATGCTGAAATCCGATCCATTCTGGAAAAAGAGTATCAAGTAATACAATCGATAAGACAGCAAACAAACTGGCAAACGATGAGATACCAATCACCCCTGGTTCAGCTAACGAGTTCGCTAATAAAACTTGTAAAATACAGCCCGCAACCGCGAGTGCTGCGCCAACTAAAATAGCCGTAATAATACGAGGAAAACGTAAATCAAATAGTACTTGCTGTTGTAGAGGCGTTAAGCCATTAAGGAAGTCATCAATACCAATACTAAAGTTACCTGACGCAAGAGAAATGAAAATAACGGCAACAAGGCAAATCGATAAAAATAGCAGAGTAGTTCGACTTTTTTGTGCACTAGCACGCTGTAATTTAAGCAGGTCGATCATAATTTAAGAGGAGGAATATTAAGGAAAAATAGACAAGGTATCTGCAATAACGTCAGCAACAAGCTTAAACATATTTTAGACACCCTGTCGAAAGGCTGCGAATTAGATTGATTTACTTACTGCATCAATCAGCGCATGGGTATAGCCCATTTCAGCCATTAGTTGTGTAACAATGTTACGTTTACGACCTGTATTGGTATTAGTGATAACCCAATACGGCGTATTTTCAATTTGACGCGGTTTTGTTGTACTGCCAGCACTCAGTAATTCACTTTCCGATTTTGCAAAGTAAATACGTTTACGGCCTTTAATATCTGTCGCGCTATCAAACTCTTTCGGGCTTTCTGCATAAAGTACAGATAAGATCTGTATAAACTTAGTAACCGAAACAGTTGTTTCTTTAAATTTCTTACTTTTAATAAGCTTATCGATACTGGCAGGCAATGTAGAATGGCTAACAACCTCTGGTTCTACAGCAACAGGTGCTGCAACAGGGGCTGGCTCTACTACTGCCGGTGATTTAGTTACCGTTTGCTTAGTCTCACTGTTGATGTTCTCTACAGGCTGTTGCAATACTTCAACGTTTGTTAAATCTGCACAGGCACTATCGGGTACTTCAAGTAAGCGACGTAAAATATCTGATGCACTTTCGCCAATATCTTTCGTTTGACTAGCAATATAACGATATAGGTCGTCTTCAAGCTCAATCGTCTTCATATTTAACTAGTAAATCCTTGCTTATAAATTTGGTTTAATTATACCTTGTGAATAGATTTCTCTCTATGCTTATAGAAAAAATATTACCTCTGTGATGCATTTATCAACGATTCATACACGACAATGACGTAATTATTGCGGTAGAATCAGCCACAATAACGGAGAGATATATGTTACTTAATCACAAAATATACGGTCAGGGTGATCCTGTTATCGTGATCCATGGCTTATTTGGCAGTGCCACTAACTTAGGCATGCTAATAAAACAATTAAAAACGGATCACCAAGTGATCGCCGTTGATGTTCGAAATCATGGATCTTCTATGCGCCATAATAGTATGCATTATGATGATATGGCAAATGATATTATTCAGCTAATGGATCATTTAACGATCCACGCCGCTCATCTTATCGGTCATTCAATGGGTGGGAAGATCGCAATGCGCGCTGCAATTAACTTTCCAGCACGAGTGAAAAGCTTAGCCGTGGCAGATATTGCCCCAGTTAATTACCCCCCTCGTCACGATAATGTATTTACTGGATTAAAAAATATCCCACTTAACGATATAACCACGCGTAGTCAGGCACAAGCTAAGCTCGCAGAATACGTGGAAGACCCCGGTGTACAGCAATTTTTGCTTAAAGGGCTATATAAAAACGAGCAAGGTAAATTTGATTTTCACTATGATTTAAATACGATCATTGCAGAGTATGATGCGATATCTGACTGGCCAGAAGTAAATAAACAGTATGATAAACCAGTACTATTTATTAAAGGCATGAATTCAGACTACATAACAAATGAGCATAAATCAGCCATCGCCAAGTATTTCCCATCAGCGAAAGCAAAATTAGTGCAAGGTGCTGGACACTGGCTACATGCCGAAAAACCTGCGATATTTAACAAAATAATAGTCGACTTTTTATTTAGTCATTAGCCACATTGTGATATATTTGCACATTCGTACTTTAGGTGAATATTGATATGTTGTATGAATACATCGACTTAATTGAAACTGTCGGCATTAAGTTATTCTTTGTTGCACTGTTTTTCTTAATCGGAATGGCAATTCAAGATGTGCTGAAAAAAGGTAACGTACCTCAGTTTGGGCGTGTTGCTGTTTGGTTTGTACTTTGTTTCGGTATGGCCGGTTTTGTTTTTAAAGAAGTATTGATCGCAGTCTGGGAAACCCAGATTTAATTACTCAACATATTAACTGCAATGGCGAATATAACGTGGCAAAGGAAAGTTTCGATAGAACGACGATTGACCTTTTTGCTGAAGAGAAGCGTGCTGGCAGACCCAAAACCAACCCGCTCTCACGTAAAGAGCAGTTGAAACAAAATAAACGAAATCAATTAAGCCGAGATAAGGCTAATGGATTAAAACGTATTGAATTAAAGGTCGAACAAGACCTATTTGATATGTTAAATATGAAAGCAAAAAGTGCTAATATGACGCGCAGTGAATATATACAAGCATTACTGCAAACTCATGTAGCAAAATAAGTTTAAATTAAAACTATTAGGATAATTTAAGAATGGCTAGCGTAGGCTTATTTTTTGGTAGTGACACTGGTAACACTGAAGTAGTTGCTAAAATGATCCAGAAACAACTGGGTAAACAACTTGTTGATGTTAAAGATATTGCAAAATCAACAACAGCAGATATTAACGAGTTCAGCCTATTAATTTTAGGTATTCCAACTTGGTATTATGGCGAATCTCAATGTGATTGGGATGATTTCATGCCTTCACTAGAAGAAATTGATTTTTCTGACAAGCTAGTTGCAATCTTCGGTTGTGGTGACCAAGAAGATTACGCTGAGTACTTCCTTGACGCAATGGGCACGTTACGTGACGTTGTAGAAGCTAAAGGTGGTACATTAATCGGTGAATGGTCAACTGAAGGTTACGATTACGAAGCATCAAAAGCACTGACAGATGATAACCATTTTGTTGGTCTAGGTATCGATGAAGATCGCCAACCAGAACTAACAGCAGAGCGTGTTGAAGCTTGGGTTAAACAAATCCACAGCGAAATGTGTCTTGCAGAACTAGAAGACTAGTCTTTTAGTTTATACAGTAAAAGGTAAATAGCGTTCTTATCACGTTATTTACCTTTTACTCTTTTCTATCCCCCTTTCTAAAATATCCTCTATCTAAATCGTTCCAGCTAAATATCTACCTCTATTTTTCCAGGCATATCCAGCATTCCCTATTTATACGACAAACAACGCCAACTAGCCCAAGTTAATATCTCTATTTGTGAATTTAAATCCCGCTTTAACAAATATGAGGTTTATTGTTTTTGCGTCTCGTCATATAATGATAAAGAATATAAAGAAAAAATACTCTTCTCTATTTAAAAATGAGTACGTTATGACTGATAGAAAAACCGCATTAAAAAAAGCTGGGTTAAAAATAACTCTGCCAAGAATTAAAATTTTAGAATTATTACAACTCCCTAGCAGTCAACATGTCAGCGCTGAAGAATTATATAAGCAATTACTAAGTAAAGGCGAAGAAATAGGGCTAGCAACGGTATACCGAGTGCTTAACCAATTTGATGATGCAGGTATCGTTACCCGTCACTATTTTGAAGGTGGTAAATCTGTTTTTGAATTGGCAACTCAAAATCACCATGACCATCTAGTGTGCCTTGACTGTGGCCACGTAATTGAATTCCATGATGACTTGATCGAAGATCGTCAACGTGAAATTGCAGCAGAAAATAGCATGTCATTACAAGCCCACAGCTTATACCTGTATGGTCGTTCACTCGATGGTAAATGTGAACACTAATTATCATGTACTAAACTGTAGATAAACAAAAAGGAGCCAATAGCTCCTTTTTTTATACCTATGATTCGGTTAAATAAAGCCAAGTGATAAACAACCACTTGGCTTTAATAACTAACACATAATACTAATTAGCCGCGTAAAGACACTGTACGGTTAAATATAAGCTTATCTGCTGTTGAATCTTTATCTGCACAGAAGTAACCTTCACGTTCAAACTGGTATGCACTTGCAGCTTGTGCAGCAACAAGACCCGGTTCAACTTTAGCTGTTTTGATAACAACTAATGATTCTTCATTCAGTGCTTCTTCTAATGTTTCAACACTTGCAGGATCTTCTATTTTAAATAGACGATCATAAACACGTACTTCTGCATCAACAGAATCGGTAGCTGACACCCAGTGAATAACACCTTTTGCTTTACGACCATCACTTGGGTTTTTGCCCAGTGTTTCATCGTCGTAAGTACAGTGAATTTCAGTGATGTTACCTTCGTCATCTTTTACAACGTCGTCGGCTCTAACGATATATGCATTACGTAAGCGTACTTCTTTACCTAATACTAAACGTTTGTATTTCTTGTTCGCTTCTTCACGGAAATCCGCGCGATCAATAAATAGTTCACGGCCAAATGGCAGAGTACGGTTACCCATTTCTAATTTAGGGTGAGCAGGCGCAATTAATTGCTCTGTTTGATCTTCAGGGTAATTAGTAATCACTAATTTAATCGGATCAAGTACAGCCATTGCACGTGGTGCAGCATTTTCTAAATCTTCACGGATACACGCTTCTAGCATACCCATTTCGATTGTATTAATTTGTTTCGTCACACCAATACGTTTGCAGAATTCACGAATTGACGCAGCAGTATAACCACGACGACGTAAACCAGCAATTGTTGGCATACGTGGGTCATCCCAACCACTTACATGGTTTTCTGTCACTAATGCATTAAGCTTACGCTTAGACATCATCGTATATTCAATATTTAAACGTGAGAATTCGTATTGACGCGGACGACAATCAATTGAGATATTATCTAATACCCAATCATAAACTCGACGGTTATCTTGGAATTCTAATGTACAGATAGAGTGTGAGATACCTTCTATCGCATCAGAAATACAATGCGTAAAATCGTACATTGGGTAAATGCACCATTTATCACCAGTTTGGTGATGATGAGCACGCTTAATACGGTAAATAACCGGATCACGCATACACATGAACGATGAACTCATGTCAATTTTAGCACGTAAACAACATTCACCATCAGCAAAGCCAGCATCACGCATTTTGTTAAATAGCGCTAAGTTTTCTTCGATACTAGTTTCACGGAATGGGCTGTTCTTACCTGGCTTGTTAAGCGTACCACGGTACTCACGTGTTTCTTCTGCATTTAAGAAGCAAACGTACGCTTTACCCGCTTGGATAAGCTCGACTGCATATTCGAATAATTTATCGAAATAATTTGATGAGTAACGAACCTCTCCATCCCAGTTGAAGCCTAACCATTTTACGTCTTCTTGAATTGCGTGAACGTAATCAATGTCTTCTTTTTCTGGGTTTGTATCATCAAAACGTAGATTACACTGTCCCTGGTAATCGTCAGCAATACCAAAATTCAAACAAATAGATTTGGCATGACCAATGTGCAAAAAGCCATTCGGCTCCGGCGGAAAACGCGTGTGCACATTAGTGTGTTTGCCGGAATTTAAATCTTCATCAATAATCTGACGAATAAAGTTCGTTGGGCGTACTTCGGCCTGACTCATTCCTTACCTCAAACAGTAAATTTTTAATAAAATAGTGAGCAATGATCTAACAAAATGACGCCAGACACAACAACTAAATGCGAATGCAAGCTAGTTAGCCTTGTTCAATAGCAATTAGCCTCAGCCTAAACACAATCCCTATCACAACACTGCTTAAAACATCATCAACGGAAAGGGGACTACCTAGACTCAAGGCAACTTAATAATAGTGGAGAGTACAATGCATAAACGATTAACATTATCTGGTTTTACACTGATTGAATTACTAACAACCCTATCCGTCATGAGTATTTTGGTTGGTATGGCAATACCAAACTACCAACAAAGCATATTAACGACACACCGCGATCAGGCTAAAATGAAATTAACAACAATCAGTTTATTACAAACGGATCATTTTAGTCGGCATCAGACGTACCTTGAATTAAAGAATTTAGCGATCGACCTCAGTAGCAGCACATACCAATACAGCATTGATATTACCGATAATAATCAATATAAAATAACAGCAACATCCATAGGTAATCAGCGTAATGATGAGGACTGTAAGGAGATGAGCTTAAATCATAATTTAGCGCAGCTGCCCACACTCTGCTGGTAATATTGCAGGGGTAATAGGAAGATATAAAAAAGAGTGATAGAGAATAGCCTCATTAAGGTGAGACTATTTTCTATTAGGCTTGATATTAAGCTTCAGGCTTATTTTTAATTTCAGCGTTAGCGATACTCATTTCAGCCGTTTTATTAATCAAATTAATCAATAATATTGAGCGTTCCAATCCATCTTTGCATTGGTAAATGGCCTCAATACCTTTAAACGCACCGTCTTGAATAACCACCTTATCACCGTGGTTAAATAAGCTCGTCTCATTCGGCGCTTTATCACGTAACAATTGCTTGGATTTTAGCTCTGTAATTAATGACGTAGGTACTTTCGTGTAATTAGCGCCACATTTAACAAAGTCGATTACACCACGCGTAGAGCGAATACTATTAAAATTAGCGGTTTGAGCATCTATTTCAACAAATAAATAGTTGGGAAATATCACCACATCAACACACGTTAATTTTTTGCGGACAACTTTTTCCACCTTCATCGTCGGGAAGAAACTATCAATACCTTGATTTTTAAGGTTAGTCAATGCTCTAACCTCTTCCTTACCCTTGCAATAGAGTAAGTACCAACCTCTTTGATTTTCCATCATTGTTGCTTTGATTATCCTAATCATGATCTCACTTTTAATTCTACTTCATAATAAATGAAATTAAAGTCGAAATTTAAATTAATCATAAACGCATATATATCAACCATAAAGAACCATAAAAGCAACATATAAACAACAAATGATTGGCAAATGTAGAACAAAAACTCAGTTTATGGTGATTCAGCTCTTAGAATTGAAATTTGCGCTTGTTACACACTTCCAAAAGGGATATAAAAGAATGAATACACTGATAACAGATAAATTATCAGCATAAAAATACAAATATAAAAAACAAATACAAAAATACAAAACAGGCGATATTATGAATCCTAATAATTCAGATACTTTTATGGGGCACCCAAAGGGCTTATTCCTTTTGTTTAGTACAGAAATGATGGAACGCTTCAGCTATTATGGCATGCGTGCGATCCTCGTTCTTTTTCTTGTTTCAGTTACTCAAGATCAGCAAGCTGCTGCATTATTAACCGATCCTAACTACCAAGCAGGTATTCCAGGCTTAGGTTGGACTCAAGCAGATGCTCTTTCTCTCTACGGTACATACACAGGTTTAGTTTATATCACACCACTTATTGGTGGTTGGTTAGCTGACAACTTCTTAGGACAACGTAAAAGTGTCTTAATTGGTGGTGTGCTAATGGCACTTGGGCAATTAATCTTATTCGTACCTGAAAGTATTTTACCTTTAAGCAGTACTGCTAGCCTTTACTTAGGCCTTGCATTCCTTATTGCTGGTAATGGTATGTTCAAACCAAACATTTCAACTATGGTTGGTGATCTATATGAAGATGGTGATAACCGTCGTGACGGCGCGTTCACTATCTTCTATATGGGTATTAACATTGGTGCTTTCCTATCAGGTATTATGGTTGGTGCTGTTGTTGTTTATACTGGCGATTACAAATTCGGCTTCTTAATGTCTGCAATCGCAATGGTATTAAGTGTTGTATTACAAAAATTATTCGCTAATAAATACCTTGGTAATGTCGGTATTGAAGCTGCAGCTAAAAAAGAACGTGCTGCGAATAAAGGTAAGAAACCAACGCTAACAGCGATTGAAGTTGACCGTATTAAAGTTATCTTAATTTTAGGCTTATTTGTTATCATTTTCTGGGCTGGTTTTGAACAAGCCGGTGGTCTAATGAACCTTTACGCCAATGATTATACAGACCGTATGATTGGTGATTTTGAAGTACCAGTTGCATGGTTCCAATCGCTTAACCCATTCTTCATTATTACCTTTGCACCAATCGTGAGTATGATTTGGGTTAAAATGGGTCCTAAAGAACCAACATCACCAGTTAAATTTGCAATGGCACTATTGATGCTCGCAATTGGTTTTGTGTTCATGATCTTCGCAACACTAGAACAAGGTGGCGACTTAACTGTTAAAACAAGCATGTACTGGTTAATTGGCGCGTACTTCTTCCATACAATGGGTGAATTATGTCTTTCTCCAATTGGTCTATCTATGATTACTAAATTAGCACCGCTACGTTTAGCATCATTAATGATGGGTGCTTGGTTTGGCTTTAACGCGATTGCAAATAAAGTTGCTGGTATGATTGGCGCACAAATTGGTGAAGCGGGTCCAATGGCTATCTTTGGTGGTATCGCTATCGCCGCTGTTATTTCTTCTCTAATCTTATTTGCATCAGCACGCAAACTGATTTACTGGATGCATGGTGCAGAAGGTCAAGTTATTGAGAAAGATGAAACATCAAATCAAAAGCCAGTAATAGCAAACGCTTAATACTGATAAATTGATTTAAAGAAATGTAAAAACAGCCTCATCACGAGGCTGTTTTTTTATATCTATAGTTTTCATGGTAAACTGATCTAAATCATTAGCCGTGAGCCAAAAACTATATGAAACAATTTAATGAATTTATTCCCCTGATCGTCTTTTTCGCTATGTATAAAATGTACGATATTTACGCCGCTACAGCAGGGTTAATCGTAGTAACAGCATGCACACTGATTTTTAGCTGGTTCAAATACCGTAAAGTTGAAAAAATGCAATTAATCACCTTCGCGATGGTAACCATATTTGGTGGTATTACGCTATTCACTCAGGATTCTAGTTTCATTAAATGGAAAGTAACGGTTATTTACTGCTTATTTTCAATTGTCTTATTGGTTAGCCAGTATTCCTTCAAGCAGAACTTACTTAAAAAAATGCTGGGCAAAGAGATGGTTTTACCTGAATTTGTCTGGTCTCGCGTAAACACTGCGTGGGCAATATTCTTTCTCGCGCTTGCTGGTTTAAACCATTACATCGCATTTAACATGTCTGAAGAGGTGTGGGTTGATTTTAAAGTCTTTGGTGTTCTTGGTATTATGCTGGTATTCACCATATTGACAGTTGCGTACCTATATCGCTACATGCCTAAAGAAAACAGCGAAAATAAATAATTCTAAATAATATCTAAGTACTGTATTTGATTTAATCATTAATCAAATGCAGTACTTCTCTTCTCATATTACCCGCCTCTGTGTCCTACTACTTTTCTCATACTACGAATTTGAGCCCCGATATGATTCTATATAGCGGTATGTGATATCTCGCACAACTGGGCTATTCCCCATAACAAAACTAACCCTGAGCACTACAGTTTGATTCTGAATAGATCATAAATCATCATTATGAAAGGAATATCAATGCTGAAGAAAATCGCTCGAATGGCTCTCTACGTGACTATAGCTACACCTTTACTAATCCCCTCACTCGCTAATGCAGAACAATCCCCATCATTAACTGAGATTAATGTAACCCCAATAGCCACATCTACAACAGCTTTTGATTTGAGTCATTCATCAATATCACGAGATTCATTATTAATACCACTCAATATCAATACCGCCAGTAAATTAGAACTCACGGCATTATCAGGTATTGGAGAACAAAAAGCGTTACGCATCATAGAATGGCGAGAACGTCATGGTGAATTTAAAAGCACTGCAGAGTTAAGCAAAATAAAGGGGATCGGCAAAGCAACTGTCGCAAGACTAGCTAGCTCAATTACGGCCACTGAACAATAGCCACAGCTCAACTTGCAGGAATAAAAAAAGCCTGAAGAAAATCTTCAGGCTTTAATATCAAAGCAATCGCTTAAAGGCTCTCGCCCCTACACTAAATCGTGACAAATTATTAATTTGATACGTTAAAGTTCAGCATACGCTCTAATGGAATAAGGGCTTTAACTCGCACGTCTTCATCAACAAAAACTTCATGACCTTCATCATTAACCAATGAATCTTCAATCGATTTAAGGCCGTTCATTCCCATCCAAGGGCACATTGCACAGCTACGACAACTTGCGCCATTACCACCTGTTGGGGCTGCGATCATTTCTTTGCCAGGACACGCTTGCTGCATCTTAAAGAAAATACCTTTATCAGTCGCTACAATGAGCTTCTGCTGTGGTAATTCTTTCGCTGCTTTAATCAGTTGGCTTGTTGAACCAACGGCATCAGCAAGATCAATCACTTCAGCAGGTGATTCAGGGTGAACAAGAATCGCTGCATCAGGGTTTTCATCTTTCAAACGTTTTAGTGCTGACGCTTTAAATTCATCATGTACGATGCAAGCACCCTGCCAACGAACCATTTTAGCGCCAGTTTGCTTTTCAATCCACGCACCTAAATGACGATCTGGACCCCAGATTAATTTTTTTCCTTCGCTGTCTAGATGATCAACCACATCTAACGCAATACTTGACGTTACAATCCAATCAGCACGTGCTTTAACGGCTGCTGATGTATTCGCGTAAACGACAACAGTATGCTCTGGGTGTGCATCACAGAACTCAGAGAACTCTTCAACAGGACAACCAAGATCTAATGAACACGTTGCATCTAACGCTGGCATGATAATGCGTTTAGTTGGTGCTAGAATCTTTGCTGTTTCGCCCATAAAGCGAACACCAGCAATGATTAACGTTTTAGCTGGGTGATTGTTCCCAAAGCGAGCCATTTCTAAAGAGTCAGCAACACAGCCGCCAGTCTCTTCTGCAAGTGCTTGGATCTCAGGATCTGTATAATAGTGTGCAATTAATACTGCATCTTTTTCTTTTAAAAGCTGTTTGATACGAGCTTTATATTCCAGTTTTTCTTCTGCCGATAACGGAACTGGTTTTTGTGGGAATGGGTATTCCATTTCTACTACATTGGGAATCATAGCTAATTACTCAGTGCTCAAAAAATATAACTTCGCGTATTATACATGGCATTGTCATGAAAACGTAATTTAGCGTGAACTTTTTTCAGCACAAACAAAAAAGCCTCGCTAATAGCGAGGCTTTTTTGTTTTATTCTTGATTCTACTTTCATTCGTAAAAATGAGTGTAGTAAAAGTGGTGGGCTGTGAAGGATTTGAACCTTCGACCAATTGATTAAAAGTCAACTGCTCTACCAACTGAGCTAACAGCCCTTTACTTTTATTGTTTCTTTTACAAGAAACTTTGTTGTGTATGTCTTATGACATGATCACCACAATAATAGTGGTGGGTCCTACTGGGCTTGAACCAGTGACCCTCGCCTTGTAAGGGCGATGCTCTCCCAACTGAGCTAAGGACCCACATTATTTTTTAGCGATAGTTGTGTCTATCGTTTTAACTGGTTGCGGGAGCCGGATTTGAACCAACGACCTTCGGGTTATGAGCCCGACGAGCTACCAAACTGCTCCATCCCGCGACAATTCTGTATAATATAAAGTCCATATTACTTATAAAAAGTAAAGTGGTGGGCTGTGAAGGATTTGAACCTTCGACCAATTGATTAAAAGTCAACTGCTCTACCAACTGAGCTAACAGCCCTTTACTTTATTGTTTCTTTTACAAGAAACTTTGTTGTGTATGCCTTATGACATAATCACCACAATAATAGTGGTGGGTCCTACTGGGCTTGAACCAGTGACCCTCGCCTTGTAAGGGCGATGCTCTCCCAACTGAGCTAAGGACCCACATTATTTTTTAGCGATAGTTGTGTCTATCGTTTTAACTGGTTGCGGGAGCCGGATTTGAACCAACGACCTTCGGGTTATGAGCCCGACGAGCTACCAAACTGCTCCATCCCGCGACAATTCTGTATAATATAAAGTCCATATTACTTATAAAAAGTAAAGTGGTGGGCTGTGAAGGATTTGAACCTTCGACCAATTGATTAAAAGTCAACTGCTCTACCAACTGAGCTAACAGCCCTTTACTTTATTGTTTCTTTTACAAGAAACTTTGTTGTGTATGCCTTATGACATAATCACCACAATAATAGTGGTGGGTCCTACTGGGCTTGAACCAGTGACCCTCGCCTTGTAAGGGCGATGCTCTCCCAACTGAGCTAAGGACCCACATTATTTTTTAGCGATAGTTGTGTCTATCGTTTTAACTGGTTGCGGGAGCCGGATTTGAACCAACGACCTTCGGGTTATGAGCCCGACGAGCTACCAAACTGCTCCATCCCGCGACAATTCTGTATAATATAAAGTCCATATTACTTATAAAAAGTAAAGTGGTGGGCTGTGAAGGATTTGAACCTTCGACCAATTGATTAAAAGTCAACTGCTCTACCAACTGAGCTAACAGCCCTTTACTTTATTGTTTCTTTTACAAGAAACTTTGTTGTGTATGCCTTATGACATAATCACCACAATAATAGTGGTGGGTCCTACTGGGCTTGAACCAGTGACCCTCGCCTTGTAAGGGCGATGCTCTCCCAACTGAGCTAAGGACCCACATTATTTTTTAGCGATAGTTGTGTCTATCGTTTTAACTGGTTGCGGGAGCCGGATTTGAACCAACGACCTTCGGGTTATGAGCCCGACGAGCTACCAAACTGCTCCATCCCGCGACAATTCTGTGTCTTACGTTACGTAAGTAATAAAGAAAGTGGTGGGCTGTGAAGGATTTGAACCTTCGACCAATTGATTAAAAGTCAACTGCTCTACCAACTGAGCTAACAGCCCCAAATTCTTTCTTTATTATAAAGTCTCGTTATTTATCTTAATAAGATATAACCAAACTTAATAATTTGTGGTGGGTCCTACTGGGCTTGAACCAGTGACCCTCGCCTTGTAAGGGCGATGCTCTCCCAACTGAGCTAAGGACCCACAAATTGCGCCACTAAATGGCTATAGATTTGTTGGTTGCGGGAGCCGGATTTGAACCAACGACCTTCGGGTTATGAGCCCGACGAGCTACCAAACTGCTCCATCCCGCGACAATCTATAATCAAGAAAACTATCTAAACAACGATGTTGTTGCGACAACCCCTCTCGATGGCGGCTATAATACTTTTTTCAGAAAACTCTGCAAGTAAAATCTGCTCGAAATCACAATTCAATGATAAAACTCTGAATTCCGTTCAGTTTAACGCCAATAAGATGGCAAATAATACAAGCAGATAGAATTGCAAAATTTATCTGCTTCAAATTATTACTTCAGTGTCGCTAATTCCTGTTTCGCAAGTTTCGCAACTGCATCATTAGGGTAATCTTTAATCACTAAGTTAAAATAACGCTTAGCTTCACTCGTTGAACCAGCTAACTTCGCTAATTGGCCCAGTTTCTGTAAAGAATCTGCACGCTTATTGGATTTAGGGTATTTCGTCACAATTTTTTCGAATTCAGCTTTTGCTTCATCGTTCTTATTGTCTTTACGTAAAAGTAGCCCTAGCCAGTAATGTGCATTCGCAGCAAGTTCAGATTCTGGATAAGTAGAAATGAAACTCTGCAGCGCAGGAATAGCTTCGTCATACTTACGCTCATTTTTGATCAGTTTGATCGCGTAATTATAAGAATCTTTACCTGTTAAATTGACGGGTTGATTTGTCGCACTCAGAATATTTTGATCTGCTACAACAGGAACGACAGGTTTAGCAACAAGCGTTGTACGTATACGCTCAATATCATTGAGAATATCACGTTGGCGTTTGGTGATTTTAGTTTGCTCTAGATTGCTTTCTTCAATTGCACCCTGCAAATTCATCAATTCAATCGATAATTGATCAAGTCTTTGCTGTGTTTCCAATTGTGCTCTAGTGCGGGCTTTTAAGATGTTCTCTATGCGGGTTAGGCGTTGCTCAACAGAGCGTTTAGGTTTGCTCGTAACAACCTGCTCAGTACTATCATTAACATCAAGAACTGTAGCAGGTGCCGCGTGCCCGAATCCACTATAAAGAACGGCCATCATAATGGCCGCTTTCGTATTAATTCGATTCAAGGTGACTAATCCTTAGTAAACTAGCACTGCGCGTCGGTTTTTAGAGAATGCTGCGTCAGTATGAGAAGTATCAACTGGTTTCTCTTCGCCATAACTTACTGTTGAAATTTGGCTTGAAGACACACCTAGATTGTTTAGGTATTTAACAACTGCATCAGCACGGCGTTCGCCTAGTGCGATGTTATAACCTGGTGTACCACGTTCATCCGCATGGCCTTCAATTAATACTTTAACCGCTGGGTTATCGATTAAGAAGTTAGCGTGATCTTGTAATAGTTCGCCATATTCAGCTGTAACAGCTTGCTGATCAAAACCAAAGTAAACTACGTGACGTTTACGTAATTCATCAATCACTTGTTTTTTAACTTCTTCAGCAGTTAAGTTTTCAACTGGATCAATACTTACGTCAGTATCACTACCAACAACAACATTTGAACCAGATTCAGCATTCGCTGTTGAATCATTTAGTGTTTGTTGTGCAGAGCTTTCAACTGCATCATTTGCAGTTTTATCAGTTGTTGAGCTACATGCAGCCAATGTCAGCATTGGTAACGCAATCACTAAACTTTTTAAGATTTTATTTAGTTGCATTTTCATTTTCCTATCAATAATTAATTCTTTTTAGATGTCAAGAAAGGTGACCAAGCTGGTGCTTTTACTTCTCCATCACTTGCTGGTAAAACCGCTTTAAAACGTCCATCCATTGAGACTAGCGACAATACCTGTTTTCCCTTAACAACCGTGCTGTAAATCACCATACTGCCGTTTGGCGCAATACTTGGTGACTTATCAAGACGACCGTTAGTCAGTTTTTGAACATATCCATCTGACAAATCCTGCTTAGTTATACTATACTTGCCTTTTTGCAAACTGACCATCACTAAATTCTTGCCATCAGGAGTAATTGAAGAATTTAAGTTTGCGTTCCCCTCAAAGGTAAGTCGTTTAATTTTCTTACTTTCTAAATTAATTTGGTAAATCTGTGGGCGACCGCCACGTTCCGATGTGAATACAATCGACTTACCATCTGGCGTCCACGTAGCTTCCGTGTCAATACCGCGATTTTTAGTCAGTCTTTCTAACCCTTTTGTCTTTAAATCATAAACGTAGACATCAGCTTGGCCCGACTTAGAGAGTATCATCGCGAGTTTTGTGCCATCCGGTGAAAATACCGGTAAAATATTGCTACCTTTGTATGGTTCAATCAGCTCTCGTTTTTGAGTAACAAGATCATAAATCCAGATTTCATGTTTTTTATCTTCCATGCTCATGTACGCTAACTTTTTACCTGTCGGATCCCATGATGGAGACATAACAGGCTCAGTTGAGCGGAACAATACATGCTGATTCATGCCATCATAATCAGAAATTAATAATTTAAATGGATATTTATCATCATAGTTAATAGACACATAAGCAATACGAGTTAAGAAAGCACCACGTGTACCCGTTAGATTTTCAAAAATATAATCACTTAAGCGATGCGAAATATGACGAGGACGACGTGTCGAAAAGTTACCTTTTAAATTAAGTTTAATATGGTCGGTATTTTTCACTAACTGCTCATCAATCTTTTGCGGTGTTTGATTTTTAAATCCAGACAACACATTAATTAACTGAAAGTGAATTTGTAAACGGCCATTACTTAACGGCTTTATCGTACCAATGACAATCGCTTCAACACCCGTTTCTTTCCAGGCAGCATAATCAACCGCACTTTCTGTTGCAGGTGTTTGCGGCATCAAATTACGTTCTAACGGTGAGAAACGACCACTATTACGTAGATCATCAGCAATAATACTGGCAAAGTCCGTCATATCCTTTGGTTGAGGCTGTGCACCTAACCACTTAAACGGTACCACAGCAACAGGTCTAGCGCTGTTTGTACCTTCTGTGATCACAATTTCTAATGCTGCATACGCGATTTGAATCTGCATGAAACATAAAATAAAAAAAGATAAAAATCGTTTAGTCATTCTCATATTAAATCTCTGGTCTAAAAATCAAATTAATATTTTTAAGTTTGCTGGCAACATCTGGATCCGCAGACATAGGTAACGAACCCGCTTTATTTACGGCATTAACACCGGCTCTACAAACAACGTTATCACCTTTACCACTCGTAACACTTAACACCAACCCAGAGTTAGATAAACGAATATTAAGCGCACATGATTTACCTTTCATCGCATCACTTGTTAACATATTTCGTTGAATTGAGCTTTGAATTCGTGCGGTGTACTTGTCTACTTCACTCAATACCTCTTGCTGACGTACAGCATCAAGTTGTTGAATTTCACTATCAAGTTCAGACGCAAATTCAGCTTCAATCTGGGCTTGCATTAACTTCTCTTGTCTATCTCGTTCTATTTTAGCTAAACGTTGACGTTCTTTTTCTGCAGCTTTACGTTTCTGCTCTGCAACACGTTTCTTTTCAGCCTCTTGACGTTTACGCTCCTGCTCAGCCTTCAGCTTGGCTTCTTCTGCCTTTTTACGCTTCTTCTCTGCAGCAACTTCAGCCTGACGCTTACGCTCTTTCTCTTCAGCTACAAGGCGTTTTTTCTCCGCCGCTGCGGCTGCTTGCTCTGATTTTTTACGCTCTAACTCTTTTTTAGCACGTTGCTGTTCGGCTTTTTTCGTTTCAGCTTCCGCTTTTTTACGTTCTTCTACTTTTTTCAAGCGTTGTTGCTCTGCTTTAACCGCCGCAGCTTCCGCTAATTTACGCTCAACTTCCTTTTCTGCTCGTTTAGTTTCAGCGCGTTTTGCCGCTTGTTCTGCTTTTAACTGTTGGTTTTTAGCTTTTACAATTGCAGCTTCTTTCTGTCGACGCTCTTCATTCAACTTTTTAATGCGATCTTCCGCTTGCTGTAAACGCTGTTGTTCTTTTCTACGTTTATCTTGTTCTGTACGTTTAATACGTTCAGCGTGCTGTTTAACCGCTTGCTCATTCACGACCACGGCCTGAATCGCTTGCGCTTTTGGTTTTGGCTGTGGTTTTAATGGTGTAGATGTGGCGCTAAGGCCTAACACTATAAGCAGTACAGCATGTAGCCCTACTGAAACAATAACTGCAACCGAGTACTTAGACTGATTATCCTTCATCTTTATATATACCCTACTATAACCCTACTCTTTACTCTACAGGGTCAGTCATTAGACCAACAGAGGGAGCGCCAGCTTGCTGTAAAACAACCATTAAACGAATAACTTGTTCATAAGCAACAGACCCATCCCCTTTAACTACAACAGGTGTGTCCGGTTGTAATTTCAAGTGTGCAGCAACCAAAGTAGCTAAATCATCTGGAGACATAGGTGACTTATCACCATCGCCCACATCAAGATAATACAGACCGTCTTTATCAACAGAAGCAACAATTGGCGGCTTACTGTCTTCTGATAATGCTTCAGCTTGTGCTTGAGGTAAATCAACAAGCACACCTTGAGTAACTAATGGTGCTGTCACCATAAAGATAATAAGTAGTACCAACATCACATCGATGTAAGGTACGACATTAATTTCCGCAACAGGTCGTCTACGTTTGCGTTGATAAGGCTGCATCGCTTAGTCCTGCGTTCGTTTAGCCAATGTTTGGCGATGTAAAATACTTGAGAACTCTTCCATGAAGTTAGCGTAATTATTTTCTATTCTCATGACAGTATTAGAGAATCGGTTATAAGCTATAACAGCAGGAATAGCGGCAAATAAGCCCATTGCGGTTGCAATCAACGCTTCTGCAATACCCGGTGCAACCATCGCAAGAGTGGCTTGTTGTACAGCACCTAACGCAATAAATGAACTCATGATACCCCATACAGTCCCGAATAGACCGATATAAGGACTAATAGAACCTATGGTCGCCAAGTTATTTAAATTAACTTCAAGATCATCAACTTCACGAGATAAAGCCACTCGCATCGCACGATGACTGCCATCCATGATCGCATCTGTATTCTCTTGGTTTGCATTATGAATACGTACATATTCTCTAAAGCCAGAGTGGAAAATTAATTCCATTCCTTGAATATTATTCTTTCGGGCTTCACTTTCTTTATATA
Source organism: Moritella sp. 24 (assembly GCF_018219155.1). Classification (NCBI taxonomy): domain Bacteria; kingdom Pseudomonadati; phylum Pseudomonadota; class Gammaproteobacteria; order Alteromonadales; family Moritellaceae; genus Moritella; species Moritella sp. 24. The sequence goes on from NZ_CP056123.1 coordinate 3,202,888, forward strand.
ATTTTGATAAGTCGATACCAGACCAAAATCTATCTTCAAATCGCTTTGACGCTTCACTTGCTTGCGTTAAAACTTTTGAACGATGAAAAATCATAGCCCATGATGCTACGGACATGGAAAGCAATAATAGCATTACCGCTTTAACCAATAGGCTAGCTTCCCAAAAAAGACCAAAAAATGAAATGTCAGCAGGTTCCACTGGTAAGTTTCCTTATAATTTCTGTCGGCATCGCACAAGGTTTCTTATGTGATAATTGAATGCACGCCACTTTAACTGTTAATTCTGATAACAACTTACCATTTTCATGATAAATACTCTGAGAAAAGACCAGAGATGCGCGTTTTAGTTCCTTGATATGTGATTTTATAATTAATAAATCGTCAAGGTATGCGGAATAACGATAATCTATATCTATTTTGCGAACCACAAATGCAATGTCACTCTGTAATAGTTGCGCTTGCGAAAAGCCCTTATTACGTAACATTTCGGTTCTTGCGCGTTCAGCGTAATTTAAATAATTACTGTGATAAACCACGCCACCAGCATCAGTATCTTCAAAATAAACTCGCACATTGAATTCATTTTGTACTATTTCATTTTGCATTATTCTCAAGTCCACATTTCTAACACTACAGGCCTAACTTATAACGCTACAATCGCGTTGTTTTACGTTATAAGTTTATTAATATACCTGACAAAAATTAGATATGAAATTGATTTAATGTGAAGAATACGTTTCTACACTTACTTTTCTGGGTAATCGAAGCCTAAATGCAGATAAGCACGCGGTGTTGCAATACGTCCACGCGGTGTACGTTGTAAAAAACCTTGTTGAATAAGGTAAGGTTCAAGTACATCTTCAATCGTTTCACGCTCTTCACCAATTGCAGCTGCCACGTTATCTAAACCAACAGGGCCACCAGAGAAGGTATCAACAATCGCAATTAACAGTTTACGATCCATGTAATCAAAACCACAGGTATCAACATCAAGCATGCTGAGTGCAGCTGATGAGATCTCGGCATCGATATCGCCATCGTGTTTAACTTCCGCGTAATCACGTACACGGCGTAACAAGCGGTTAGCAATACGTGGTGTTCCACGTGAGCGTCTCGCTATTTCTAACGCACCAGCACTGTCCATGTTCAATTCTAAACAATTTGCCGAACGTAAAACGATATCTTGTAGATCTTCAACTTTATAAAACTCAAGGCGCTGAACAATACCAAAGCGGTCACGCAATGGCGATGTTAATGAACCTGCACGTGTCGTTGCACCGATAAGTGTGAAAGGCGGTAAATCAAGCTTGATAGAACGTGCAGACGGGCCTTCACCAATCATGATATCTAATTGATAATCTTCCATTGCTGGATATAGTATTTCTTCAATTGATGGATTAAGACGGTGGATCTCATCAATAAATAATACGTCATGGGGTTCAAGATTCGTTAACAACGCAGCTAAATCGCCTGCTTTCTCTAATACCGGCCCAGATGTGGTTTTAATGCTCACACCCATCTCGTTCGCCACAATATTTGCTAATGTGGTTTTACCTAATCCGGGTGGACCAAAAATTAATAAATGATCCAATGCATCATCACGACGTTTACTGGCTTCAATAAAAATTTCCATTTGATCACGTACGTGATCTTGACCTTGGTAATCCGATAACATCTTAGGTCGGATTGCACGGTCTATGACTTCTTCTTCGCGGATAACACCGCCAGAAATTAATCGATCAGCTTCAATCACTAAAGTAACTTCCTAAATTAATTCTGTAAGGTAGCGCGTAATGCAAGACGAATGATATCTTCACAACTCATGCTTGGTTGTGCAACTTGTTTAATCATCTTCGCAACTTGAGCTGGTTTATAACCAAGTCCAACCAAGGCATCTTCAGCTTCTTCAATCGCATTTGACGACGTATTGCCATAACCTTGTAATTGCGCTTTATCTGCTTCTGGTGTAAATAAATCTTGAGTAACCCAGTTTTTCAGACGATCACGCATTTCCACCAATAAACGTTCCGCAGTCTTTTTACCCACACCAGGTAACTTAACCAAACTGTTAATATCATCATGTTCAACACAGTGTGCAAACTGATTGGCTGTCATGCCAGACAAAATAGCGAGCGCTAACTTAGGACCAACACCGTTTACTTTAATTAATTCACGGAACATCAAACGTTCCATTTTATTATTAAAACCGTAAAGTAATTGCGCATCTTCTCGAACAACAAAGTGGGTGTAAACAATCACTTCTGAATCGACATCGCCCAATTCATAAAAACAGCTCATCGGTAATTGAACTTCATAACCGACACCGTTTACTTCAAGTAAAATCTCTGGTGGTTGCTTTTCTAATAAGGTGCCACGTAAACGTCCAATCACAATTATTTCCAACATTTTTTAAAACGAATATAATGTTCAGTAGCATAATAAAATACTGGTTAAATATCCAGATCATTTTATTTTGCTATCACGACACCACACGATTAATTAAAGCGACCACGTGCAGTGCCCTTCACTTTACCAGCCATGTTTATTAAGGTGCGTAAGCTCTGAGCGTGACATAAAGCAACCGCTAATCCATCCGCAGCATCTGCTTGTGGTGTACCCGCTAGTTTAAGCAGATTAACGACCATTTGCTGAACTTGCTCTTTATCCGCCCCACCATTACCAACAACAGCTTGTTTAATCTGCCTAGCGGTATACTCACCCACTTCTAAATCAGCTGATACAGCTGCAACAATTGCAGCACCACGGGCTTGACCCAATTTTAATGCTGACGCGGCATTCTTACCCATAAATACATCTTCAATCGCAAATTTATCAGGTTGAAATTGAATAATAATTTCACTTACCCCTGCATGAATTTGTTTTAACCGCTCAGGTAACGAGTCACCCGATGTACGGATACAACCACTGCCTAGATACTGAAATTTGCCCTGTACATGCCGGATCACACCGTATCCAGTGATTCGAGAACCCGGATCAATACCAAGAATAATGCTCATCTTTATCATCTTTAAAAGTCATGTTTATAATTACAGTATACCTGTCCCATCCTTTGAAACCCAAAGGCTAAATGATTATGACTAATCAATTGAGATAACGCATATAAATTAAACAATAAAAATACGATGCTATAACGTGCTGCCAGTTCTATTTTGTAAAGAAGTGTATTTCAAATCGTTTGGCGATATTGATACATTGTGAATAAATGTTAGCTTGTTATAATGCGCGTTTTTACAGCATACCTTGTGGGGCTAAAATGAAAAGAGTCGTATTATATACGCAAAAGAAGTGTCCAAATTGTGATACGGCAAAGCGCTACTTAGATGAGAAGAAAATCCCTTACCGCTTATGCAGCGTGAATGAACCACGCGGCAGTAAAGAACTCGCTTCAATTGGTGGCCGTGGTGTACCAACACTCAAGATAGGCGATCAAGTACTACGTGGTTTTTCAATCAAATCATTTGAAAGCATGTATCGCAGTTAAATCCCCTGTACGAATAGGCTGTTAGTGCCCTTGTCATTAACAGCAGCATTTAATCATTACTATATGGATATGAATCATGAAAAACCGTTTTGCTCAGATAGGTCTTATCATTACTTTATTGTTTTCAACGTTTGTAAATAGCGCAGAAATAGACAGTATCGACCTTAAAGTCACCATGAAACAAATGAGATTAGCGTATACTCAAGCAATGAAAACCACATCTGCGGATGAGTTTAACGTGCGTATTGATGAAATGAGTAAAATGCTTGCCGTTGCACAAAGCTATAACTTTTCACCAGATCGCGCAGAGATGTCAAATCAAGGTTTAAATAAAGTTGAGTCTGTGCTTAATAGCATTCAAAAAGTGGATGTAACTGAAGCCAACTTAGACCTTGCTAAAAGTAAGTTGGAGCAAGTTGATAGCTTAAGAAAAGAATACCACAAGAAAAGTAAGCCTAGCGTTTGGCAACTGATTTTTGGTTAATTAACGCTTAAGTCTTCGCGAATAAACAATGAAATATCGGTGATGAATATTTACCGTCATATGAATAAAATTAGGAACAGACTGCATGTCAAAGACTCTCGATGAGAACCAAATAGCAACAATTCAAGCTTACGATGAAGAGAAGCGCCTTAGCTATTTATTAAAAGAAGTAACAAGCGAACGTAAAATCTGGATCTTAACGGATGAACACGGTTGTGTAATGCTAAATAACGATGACGAAGATTGTGTGCCAGTATGGCCTAACGCAGAGTTTGCACAAGCTTGGGCAACAGGCGAATGGAAAGATTGTAAAACAGAATCGATTTCATTAGCTAAATGGCAAAGCCGTTGGACATCAGGTTTAATGGATGACGACTTAGCTATCGTTGTTTTCCCAAATCTTGATGACGAAGGTCTTATTATGTTCCCAGACGAATTTGATATGGCACTACAGAAACAAGCAAAGAAAAACCGCTAGAACGCAGTAACGCTATCGTATAAAGCATGTCGCGGTGAATTACCTAGGCATGCCTCTTATCACACCGCCTACTTTAATGCCGCACCTTAAAACCAATCTCGTCCTCTCATAATATGCCCCTCCATATCGCTAAGTTAAATTAATGTTATTTTATTTGTCATGAATCTAAGGTATGGTTTGATATTCACGAGCAACCGGCCTAACGATATGATTTCAAACAAACTAAGATTATTCACTCTCTTTATATGTTTCTCATTACTTTCTGGCTGCTCTATTGTTCGATGGCAGATAGATAGCGCTGAAGAACACCTTAAATCAGTGGGTTTTGAGCAGCATAGTCTTGCCCTAGAAGAAGGTGGCACGCTGAGTTATTGGCGTGGTGGTAAAGGTCAACCTCTACTGCTTATCCACGGTTTTGGCGGTAATGCAGTCACTACGTGGAAAAATGAAATGTTTGAGCTAAGTAAAAACTATCAAGTCATTGCACCTGATCTTACTTGGTTTGGTGACTCATTCAGTGCGGGTGAAGCGAATCTAACAACACAAACACAAGCTATCTGGCAGCTAATCGATGACCTGCAACTCGATAACGTCAATATTGCCAGTATCTCTTATGGTGGCTTTATCACTTTCAACATGCTGAACAATAACCTCCAAGATGAGCGAATTAATAAAGCCATTATTATCGCCAGTCCTGGGCCTTATTTTAGTGATGATGATCTTGCCGCATTAAACCAACGTTTTTCTGTTGATAGTCCTGAAGATTTTTTTGTTCCGAAGAATAGTGATGAATTACGCCGTTTATTTGATGGCATACTCGTTGCGCCTAAAATGATGCCTGATTTTATTGCAGACCAAATCTATCAAAATTACTTTTCTGCGTGGCACAAACAAAAAATTGCTATGATCCAATCACTGCAAGACGACCGAGACGCCTTACTAGAAATACCCATAACGCCAACCCCAACACTGCTGATCTGGGGAGAAAAAGATCGCATCTTTCCCGTCGAAAATGGCATTTACCTGAGTAAAAAAATACAAGCTCCACTGGTTGTAATACCAAATACCGGCCACGGGGTAACAAATGAACAGCCCGATATGGTTGTGCATTTAATTAAAACCTTTATTGAAAGTGAAACGCTATAATCACTGCGCTAACATCACTTTATGACGCGTGATTTATGTACAATACTGTGGTTATAGTTGGTAATTTGAGTGAAGACATTTATTATTTAGTGATTACACTTTAAGAGTATTAAATTGAGTTATGAGTAAAAAACATTACGTAGTGTGGAAAGGTGTTAAAACAGGTGTGTTTGACAACTGGTCTGAAACCAAAGCACAGATTGATGGTCGTAGCGATGCCCAATACATGGGGTTTCCATCAAAAGACGAAGCTGATCAAGCATTCGCCTCAACCTATACCCGTGCATTAATGAAACGCTCATTAGCAAAAGAAGGGTCAACGGGTTCTGGTGTTAAACCAAAAACAACTCGCTCATCAAGTGCACCAAAGTCTATTTTGTCTGCCGCACCACAAGTAGCAGACTTAAATATCTATTGTGACGGCGCTTGTTCACCTAACCCGGGTAAATCCGGTACGGGCATGGCTGTCTATGAGAAAGAACAGCTTACGCAGCTTTGGTATGGCCTATATGAAGCAAACGGCACGAATAACTCTGCGGAATTAAATGGTTTGTTGGTTGCTTTTCGCTTTGCGGCTTCTCATATCCAACAAGGTAAAACAGTACAGGTCTTGTCTGATTCAAGATATTCAATTGACTGCATCACTAAGTGGGCAAAAGGCTGGAAAAATAAAGGTTGGAAACGGGGTAAAAATGAAGAAATTAAAAACCTCGCGATTATTCAACAATGTTTTACTTTGTATGAGCAACTAAAATCTAATTTAATTATTTCTCATGTAAAAGGCCACGCAAATATTGAAGGCAACGAACTATCAGATCGCATGGCTGTATTAGCACGTAGTCAGCAAGAACCTAAACTAGTGCAATATACAAAGAGTATTAACATTAGTGAAATTCTAGCGATGCCATCAGGCTAAGTTGACGATAACGTCGATTCCTACCTAATATAATAAAACAAGCTAAACAACTGTGTATCAGCTTGTTTTATTACTCAAATATGACACCCATTGTCTTAAATAATAGGGCCACATCCTTTCAGTAGCAGAGCCACGTTGGCACTGGATTTAGCTTGTGCATAATAGGCGTCAGTAGTCGTTGCTGCACCTTGAGTCATCGTACCGACATCCGCAGAAATAAGCGGAGCGATCACAGTTAACGCATTGGCCGATTGACGGTCAGCTTCATAAGCAATGAATGCTTTACTGATCTCACTACACGAAAATGCATCCGCACCTTGCTGCGCCATACTGTAAGCTTGAGATGATGTTTCACAGCCAGCCAATGAACCAGCAAACAACGCTATTGCTATAATCTTATGCATCAATACTTCCTTATCTTCATAAACGACATAATATTTTAATCTCTAATGTCCAATCCAGTATAGGTTACAAAATCAAGGTAAGTAGTGATAAACAGTACAAAATAAGAACAAACGCATAATAATGAGCACCAAATAAAGCCTTGATGTATTTACATTTATTACATCAAGGTTAAGATGAAATTCACACATGACTAAATGAATGGAAACATATGTCAACCCTTTGGTTTAAAACACTAATCCCAGTAATTATTGGTAGTGCTTCATTATCAGTATCTGCAGCAAACATCTCTGAATTATCACAACAAGTATGTAATGCAATGGCTGATGCAGGAACAATGTCGCCAGCAGCACCTGTGCAATGTGACCGATTAAGAGAAGTACAATTTAACTATGTCGATTTTCAGGGTAAGCAGCATAATGATGGTTCGATTATCGTCATGGATGCAGTATCACCCTACATCGCTGCCATTTTTGATCGTTTATACACGTTAGAATTCCCGATCAATAAAGCGGTACCGATACGCCATTATCAAGGTGATGATAATTTATCAATGGCAGACAATAACACCTCTGCATTTAATTACCGCCCTATCGCAGGCAAGCGTTCGCTATCAGTACACGCTTATGGTTTAGCCATCGATATTAATCCAAAGCAAAATCCATTCATTGAATTTGGTGAGCAAGGAGAGGCGACATTTAAACCTGAAGAAGGCTCTAAATATGCAAATAGAATGCAGTTTAGATATGGTAAAGATGAACGCCAAGGCTTTGCTGAAGATGTATTAGCAACCTTTGCTGATAATGGCTTTTTATATTGGGGTGGTTTTTGGAATACGCCTATCGACTACCAACATTTTCAAGTAAGTCGAAATATGGCTAATTTAATGTCGACAATGCCTGCGGATAACGCAAGCCAGTTCTTTGACAATTATGTGCAGTGGTATCAATCATGTAAAGCAAGCTATCCAGCAGCTTACGCGCAACATAAAGTAAATGACTACGTGCGTTATTTAGAAGCTAAACTGGATGTTGATTCACTTAGTACTGCGTTTACCCAATCACCAGAAAAAGTAATAGCGGCGATACAACAGCCGCTTAAAACCTCATCTGTTTGTGTGAGAGATTAAGGCCTAATTCAAGACAGTTGTTATTCGTCGCCCAGCGATTTATACGGCCAATAAAAGTGGCCAGCACGGATAATAACTGTCGATACAGCCAATACTAATGCCGCAATAGCAAGCCATACAACATCCACGCTCTGCAGTTCTTTCATACCTAACGTCACATAACGCGCAATTGCCATGATCGCGATATAGATAGGATAACGAACAGGTATCTTGCCATTAACAACAAACTGTTGAATCATCGCAAGTACTTCTAGGTAAATAAACATTAATAAAATATCAGTTAACTTTACCGTTCTTTCTTCGTAAACATGGAAAAAATCATTCGCCATCGCATAGATGGTGGCAATCGTAATCGCAACAAGTAGCACTGCTTCGACATAACTAAATAGCTTTAAAAATACCTGACTAAATTTTTTAGGTAAATGAGATGGCATAATTGCTCCGTAATATAAATATAATCCTCATTTTAAATAATGAGTTAGTCTACAATACTACAATATATCGATTAAAAAGAGTATATTCCGATGATGACTATCCCCTCTCGCTGATACCTACGACTGAATCCCACTACAACTCCAATTTAGTTACAACGATATTAATCCCAGTCACTCGCACAACAACAAGTCATAACAACAAGTCATAACAACAAGTCATAACAACAAGTCATAACAATCATTATATAATCACTAAATAGCATTCGTGTTATTATGGTCAGAATGAATAGCTGTTAAATCAGCATATTAAAGTATCATTATTATATTTTTTTAAATCACTTCATTCTATACTCTCAATTCATATGACGAGTGGTCGCAAAGGGAGAGGTAAGTGCGAAATATTCAAAAAATAACAATCGGAATTGTTATCGTCACCCTAATTATATTAGTGTGGTATCACTTCCGCGCGAATACTAAAACCTACACGATCACACCAGATAACTTTCGCTTCATGAATATAGACGATAGCAGTAAAGGCGGTTTAAGCAGTTCTGCAATCAAATTTAAAGAGGGAAAGGCGTACATTACCTGTGAGGTTGTAAAAAACTCAGATTATCCATGGCCATATTGTGAATTAGAAATCAGCCTTTCAGATAATGTTTTTCAAGGCATCGATTTTTCAGAATATAATAAGATCAGTCTTGATATTGATTATACAACCAGCCACCCAAATAAACGACTGCGTGTATATATCCGCAATAGCCATCCCGCCTATACGCGCGCAGATGAAAGAACCTCATTAAAATTTAATGGCATTGAATACTCCCCAGGTTTTGGTGATGGAAAAAAAGCCATTAACCTCGATACTTTTCAAGTATTAACATGGTGGATCGCAGATAATAATATCGACATAGAGCATGCATCAACTGACTTTTCCAATGTGCCTATTATTGAAATTGCGACCGCATCGGGTGTCACCGAGGGCTCGTTTGAAATCATCGTAAACAGCATTGAGTTTCAAGGAGTATGGATCAAAGAATCAACCATGCTAAAAATACTGCTATACACTTGGCTATTATTAATCATTGGTTTTATTTTATATGAGCAAAGCAAACTACATCAGAGATTGAGAAAAAGTCACCAAAGGGCAGCCAAGTTATTTAAATTAAACCAGCGCCTAACTGAAAAAAATGTCAAATTTTCTGAATTAGCCAATAGAGATCCACTCACCGGAGCCTTAAATAGAAATGCAGTACAAGATTGGCTAAAAGAGATGTCACAACAAGTACGCTGGGATAAACAAGATTTCTCTGCACTCTTTATCGACATAGATAATTTTAAACATGTTAATGATAGATATGGGCATCAGGTTGGAGATGATATCTTACGTGAGTTTGTATTGCTTATATCGGCTAACATTCGTAGTAGCGATTATTTGGTTCGCTGGGGTGGTGAAGAGTTTATCGTATTCTTTCCAGAAACTAATAGCCACCAAGCGAAGCATCGGGCTGAAAGGATTAGAAATATCGTCGCAACACATCAATGGTGTCATCATAATGAGTTAACTTGCAGTATCGGTATCGCTCAAATGGGAGACGAACGTATAACGGAAATGATAGCTCGTGCTGATGAAGCCCTTTACAAAGCAAAAAGTAACGGTCGGAATCAAGTTATCAGTGCTAACCCAGTACTTAGCTAACATGATAAAAAGCCAGCGATATACGCTGGCTTTTTAATGCACAGAAAACACTTCGTTTTATGCTGTTACAGCTTGTTCCTCTGACTTTTTAAGCATCGCATAACTTACGCCTGTCACTAACGTACCTGCTGCGATAGCAACTAAGTACATTAATACCGGTGTAATTGCATTTGGAATAAGTAATACAAATAAGCCACCGTGTGGTGCCATTAACTCTGCACCAAAGTACATAGATAATGCACCAGTTAACGCACCACCAGCAATACAGCTTGGAATTACACGCATTGGATCGCGTGCAGCAAACGGGATTGCACCTTCAGAGATGAAGCACAGACCTAACACAAACGAGGCTTTACCCGCTTCTTGCTCACTGTTATTGAATTTACGTTTCGCAAGCAGTGTCGCTAAACCCATACCTAACGCAGGTACCATACCCGCAGCCATAACAGCAGCCATCGGTGCATATGTTTGTGATGCAAGTAAACCCACACCAAACGTATAAGCCGTTTTGTTTACTGGACCACCCAGATCGAAACACATCATGCCGCCAAGAATAATACCCAATAACACAGCATTAGCTGAGCCCATGTTATTCAAGAATTCAGTTAGTGCATTCATTGCTGCTGATACTGGACCACCAACCACATAGATCATGACTAGACCAGTAATTAACGAGGCTGCTAACGGAATAATTAAGATTGGTTTTAACGCTTCCATTGATTGTGGCAACTGTACTTTCTCTGCAATCCACTTAGCCGTATAACCCGCAAGGAAACCTGCAACAATACCACCTAAGAAACCAGCACCCGTTGAGCTAGCTAGCATACCGCCAATCAGACCCGGAGCAAGACCCGGTCGGTCAGCAATAGAGAATGCAATAAAACCAGCAAGAACAGGGATCATTAATGCAAATGCAGAGCCTCCACCAATCGTCATTAATGCAGCAGCTAATGTACCTTCTTCTTTAAATGCTTCGATACCAAATACAAACGATAACGCAATAGCCAAACCACCCGCAACAACCAGTGGTAGCATGTGCGATACGCCTGTCATTAGATGCTTATAAGCACCCGTTTTTTCAGTACTTGCCTGCTCACTTGTCGCTGCTTTACCGTGGCTGTAAACTTGCGCGTCATTAAACGCATTATCCATTGTTTGTTTGGTTTTCTTTAATGCTAAACCAGTACTGGTTTTAAACACTTTTTTACCATCAAAACGTGCTAAGTCGATATCAATATCGGCGGCAATAATAACGACATCAGCCGCAGCAATCTCGTCACTCGTTAATTGGTTTTTAGCACCCACAGAGCCACGCGTTTCTACTTTAATAGCATGACCTAAACGTTGACCTTCTTGCTCTAACGCTTCAGCAGCCATAAAGGTATGTGCGACACCCGTTGGGCATGCTGTGATAGCCACGATATTTTTACCGTGACTCACTGTATCAGCAGTAATGAGTGTTGACTCATCACTGGCAGCAAGCACTTCTGCATTGTTCGCAGCATATTCTAAATATGTCTTTGCATCTGTAAATACCGCATCAACCTCTGAACGATACACTTTATGTCCAATAAAGCGCGTATCATCAATATTTGCGCTAGCAGCAATAATAATACAGTCAGCATCTGTGATTTGCTTACCGCTTAATGGGGTAACAGGGGCGACAGATGAATGACACTCGATATCCGCCTGCCAATTTAGCTCTGTCACTGCTTTTTCTAATAATCCAGCAGCAATAAGGCTACTTGCAATGCCACTTGGGCATGCTGTTACAATTGCAATTTTCATTATTAATATCCTTTAATTAGCAAATATCGATGCGTTTACTTAACGTCTGTACCGAATTTATATCTTCTACGCCTACACCAACCTGTGTCACAGCTAACGCTGATAATGCCGTTGCAAAGCGTAATGTTTCCGTCTTACCCCAATTATTTAAATGTCCCCAGCACATACCAGCAACTAAGGTGTCACCTGCACCGACCGTACTAACAACAGTCATCTTAGGCGGTTTAGCCTGTAACCAACCAGCTTGGTCTAGCCACATAACACCCTCAGCACCAAGCGATACCACCACATTGGCAATGCCTGTACTTGATAATTGTTCCGCGATTTCTGTTAATGACTTATCTGCTTGTGACGCACTTTCTGCCCACTGTATTAACTCTTCATCATTTGGTTTGATTAACCAAGGCTGCACTGTAAGTCCAGCAGTGAGTGCGGCATTACTGCTATCAAAAAAGACTTTCTTACCCGCTTGTTGCAATTTTTCTATCCAGCCAGCACACATTTCAGGCGTAATACCGACAGGTAAACTACCTGCGATAACAAAAACATCATGCGTGAGAGACAAGTCAAATAACATCGTTTCGAACTCAGCCATCGCAGCTGCGGTGACATTCACACCCGGAAAGTTAATATCGCTAACCTGACTACTGGCTTCGACTAACTTCACATTGATGCGTGTTGAGCCTTGTACTCGAACAAATTTATCCAAAACATTAATATCATCAAAAAGCTGACAAAATGGCGCTTCGTTTTCAATGCCCAAAAAGCCGGTAGCCGTGACATCTGCGCCCAGCTCTGCTAATACTTTTGCAACATTAACGCCCTTACCTGCAGGCTTGAGAGCACTGCGTTCAACTTGGTTTACTGTTCCTGTTGTTAATGCTTGCAAGTGACCAGTTAAATCCAATGCTGGGTTTAACGTCACAGTGACGACTTTTAGATTTGTTGTTTGCATTGTCATTATTTACCTTCACCTAAACCAGCTTCAATACCTTCACCGATGGCTGTCAGTGCTAATGCAGCATCGCCACCTTTCGCAGTAAAAATCAGTGATTCACCACAACGCACACCCAATGACATTAACTTCATCAAGCTTTTTACATTCGTCGATTTTCCTGCTTGATTTGTAACTTGAATATCAGCCTTAAATTTCTTCGCAATACTCACCAACATCGCGCTTGGTCGTGCATGTAAACCATGGCTATTATGAATAATAAATGAAGCACTTAAACCACTCGGTTTTACATCCGTTAATAGGCTAATAACCGACTCTGCATCCGCATTAAATAACTGATTAATTTGTTGCTTATAAATAAGGTCAACAACGCATTGCATATTATTTAGATGTAAGTTGTTAGCACTCGCTAGCATAATCAGCCCCTGAACAGGCACTCCACCCTGTTGTAACTCATGATCAGGTGTCACAAATGAAATTGCCGTTGTTGCTACCGACTTCGCTGTCTTCGCTAACCACAAGCCTTGTCCAAGGTGGGTTGCCGATGTTGTAATTGCATCTGCAACACCGATATTGTCGATACAGTGATGATGCTTAAGTAAGCCAGCTGCAACAGCTGTTAACTGTGATAGGTCTTGAGCAGGAAAATTCAGTTGCACTAACTCAGTCGTTAACAATGTTTCTGATTGTTGACTACCATTCAGCAAAGCAATGATGGATTCAGCACTGTCACACTGCTGTAATTGTTGCTCGATACCGTCAGCGCTTAATACTTTAGTCAGCTGTTTTAAAATCGATAAATGCTCATCTGACTTAGCTGCGATCGCAATCGCTAAATACACAATTTGCCCTTCCCCCCAATTCACGCCTTGTGGGAAATGATGTAATTGCACGCCTGTTTTATTCACTAAGTCACGTGTTGCAACTGTGCCGTGTGGTATCGCTATGCCATTACCTAAATAAGTCGAGTTCTGCGCTTCACGAGCCAGCATCCCTTCAACATAATTTGCTTCAACATACGTTTTGTTAGCGAGATCCTGCGCGAGGGATTTAATGGCTTGCTGTTTATTCGATGCAGATTTATTTAATTTAATGTCATTCGAAGATAGTGACAACATAACGTTACTCCATAATAGCGTTGTTCATAACACCGCTTATAATTTGCTTTAACCTTGCTTTCGATTAGCTGACGACTTGTTTTACAATCTGTTTTACAATTTGCTTTACAGTCAGCTGAATCGTTTCAGCAACAAGGTGGTAAAAAAGGCTTCAGTGATGCAAAATGATTATAAATGGCATTGCTGAAACCTTTCAGCTAATATATTGAAGTGTTTCTGAGCAGATTACAATTTTCAATAACAAATCATGTGAGAAACTATGAGCAAGCGCACAATTTTGGGGACGAGTGAATATGACATTAGATGAAATAGCCAAACTAGCAGGTGTATCACGCACTACGGCCAGTTATGTAATCAACGGTAAAGCCAGTAAATACCGTATTAGTGAAAAAACACAGACAAAAGTAATGGCTGTCGTTAATGAACATAATTACCGTCCTGATCATGCTGCGCAATCTTTGCGTGCTGGCAGTAACCGGTCACTTGGGTTAATCATTCCTGATCTTGAAAATAGCAGTTATGCCAAATTAGCTAAATTACTTGAACGTGATGCTCGCAAAGCCGGATACCAACTCATTATCTCTTGCTCTGATGATGACGTAGATACTGAAATGAAAGTAGCAGAAACTTTACTCAGTCGTCGTATTGATGCATTACTTGTAGCAAGTGCCTTGCCCATCGATCATGATTATTACCGTAAAGTCCAAGCCAATGGCGTACCTGTTATCGGGTTAGACCGCGCGATGGATGATGATATATTTTCTTGTGTAATAAGTGAGGACTTAGATGGTGCTTATGAGCTGACTCAAGCATTGCTCGCACAAGGCGTTAACAGTATTGGCCTCGTTGGTGCAGTCGCTGAATTGGGTATCTCGAAAGAACGTGAACAAGGATTCCTTTCTGCCATTAGTCAGCACAATTCATTAATTACACAGCAAATTGCCTACGGTGATCACTTTAGCCAAGAACAAGGCCAAGCCCAAGTACAGCACTGGATTGATAATGACACATTTCCCGACGCGATCTTGGCGACCTCGTATACCTTATTCGAAGGTGTGCTTGATTGCTTGATTTTGAATCCCAATTTAATGGCAACAACCAAACTGGCGACTTTTGGTGATAACCGTTTACTCGACTTTTTACCAAGTAAGATACAATCATTACCACAACAGTTTGAATTAATCGCCGAACACGCTCTAAAAATGGCGCTAAATGCGGCAAACGGACGCCATCAAGCAGGTGTAGAAGTTGTGTCTCGAAAAATGATCCATCGTAAATAGCAGGCTATTAATGATTGTTCACTCTCTGTAGGGTTCAAATAAAGGCAATAGCCAGTCAATAAATGTTTGAACTTTAAGCGGTAATGGACTGGCTGTTGGGGTAAGCAAATAATAACAATAAGGGCTAATAAACCCAGCTGAAAATGGAATAACCAGCGAGCCATCTTCAAGTTGCTGTTGAACAAAAAATCGGGGGATAAGCGCGACCCCCATACTGCTTGCCGCTGCTTGACTGAGCATATAAAAGTGCTCCATACCAAACTTGTTGTCCGTCGTTAATTCCATACCGATATCATCAGCCCAATAACGCCATAAACCCGGCCTTGACGTATGCTCAAGCAACGTCATGTTGTTAATATCTTGCAATGACGTCATCTGTTTTGCTAATTGCGGCGAACAAACAAGGCACAGATCTTCATCCATTAACTTAATAACGTTACACCCTTGCGGTAATGTCGTTGCACTGCGTATCGCAATGTCATATTGATGCTGCCTAAAATCAATGTTGAAATCACCAATGGATAAATCAACATATAGATTAGGATTACTGATTTTAAAGCTTTCTAAACTTGGTATTAACCAATTAATCGTTAAGCTTGGTAACACGTTAATTGATAAACGCTGGGCTAATTGAGGTTGAGTAATCAGCTCTTGTGTCGCACTATTAATGGTTTGCAATGCACCTTGCACTTTCATTAAATAAGGCTTTGCCTCTTCAGTAAGCACTAACTTACGATGCTGCCTGATAAATAAAGTAACCCCGAGGTACTCCTCCAGAATCTTTACCTGTTTACTCACTGCACCGTGGGTCACAAACAGCTCTTTCGCTGCAAGCGTAAAACTCACATTTCGAGCTGCGGATTCAAATGCACGCATTGCATTTAATGGTGGTAAATTAGGATACATGAAAATACGCCTCAATTAATTAGTGTGAGAATATCTCACGCATGGAAGAAGATAACTCCTTTGCGTTACCTGTGCAAATAAGATTATATTGCCCACTCAAATTACGCAGGAGTACAACATCATGGTTTTGGATATGTCCTTACAATTATCAACAGAGATAGTCAGCATGCTGTTTATCGTCGCTGTCATCGCTGGTTTTATTGATGCGATTGCAGGCGGTGGCGGATTATTAACAATTCCAGCACTCTTATGGGCAGGCCTTCCCCCTGCGACGGCCCTTGCTACTAACAAACTGCAAGCCTGCGGTGGAAGCTTCTTCGCTAGTTTTTACTTTATTCGTAAGGGCATGGTCGATATAAAGAAAATGAAACTCGCCATCGCTTGTACCTTTGTAGGCTCAGCCCTCGGCAGTATCGCCATCCAATCTATTGATCCAAGTATATTAGAAGTCATCTTACCTTTTCTTATTCTTGCTATCGGTGGGTACTTCTTATTTTCAAAGCAAGTCACCGATGAAGATAAACACCAAGTACTCACCCCGACACTGTTTGCTGTTACTGCTGCCTTTGGTGTGGGTTTATATGATGGCTTTTTTGGCCCAGGGACAGGCAGTTTCTTTGCAATGGCATTTGTATCATTAGCAGGGTTTGGATTAGCGAAAGCAACCGCTCACGCCAAAGTACTTAACTTCACGACTAATATTGCATCATTAATGTTTTTCGCATTAGGTGGCAAGGTATTATGGGTTTTAGGTGGCGTGATGCTAGTAGGCCAAGCGTTAGGGGCAACGCTTGGCTCACGTTTAGTACTATCAAAAGGCGTTAAAATCATTAAGCCATTAATGGTCACTATGTCTATCGCAATGAGTTTAAAACTGCTCTATTCATAGTTCTTTGAACGCCTATTTTAAACCAATAGAGTACACAAACTAGGATACCGTTATCTGCCACTGGTGCTCTGACGCTGCCACTTGCAGGTAACGGTCAAAATTTTGTAACAGGGTATCTGCACAACTCGATAGTTCGACATACGACTTCCCTTCTTCAGGAAAAGTATGCACCGCAGCATGGCTTTCAGCCAATAACCACAACGCTGTATAACCTTGTGGCTGAAAGTAGTGTTCTACAAAGTTCAATACGGTAAAACCCGCGGCTTCGAGATCCGCTGAAATAACACGTTTCAACGCTTCACTATCACAACAGCTTAACCACCAGCGTTGATTATATATTTTTGCTTCCATAATTATATTCACTTACTAAAATACTTTATGCTTGATAACGAATGGCTAATTAACCGCTAATTCTTATATAGCTCTGATTCTGTTTGCCATGCTTCGCGATTATAATCGTATAACACACCAGAACCTAAACGATTAATTTCAATGGTATCCATCTTGTCATAGAAGTTACCAGGGAACACAAAAGAAGCTAACAAGAACTCCTTATTCAACCAGTTCGATGGCACAGGCAAGGTTTCCACATCACCAATACGTCGACTCGGTGATTTACCTCGTGTCGTGGCAATCGTCCAGCCCCACTGCCCAAATGAGGGAATATTGCGTTGGTACTGTTCAACATGTAAAAAGCCTGCTTGTTTCACTGTTTTACCAATACTTAAAAAGGCTTTTTGCGCATGATAAGGTGATGTCGATTGTATTGCTAACGCACCATCAGCCGCCAATAATTGGCGCACCTGATTATAAAAATAATCACTGTAAAGCTTATTCAAATCAGGATGATTCGGATCAGGTAAGTCAATAATGATGGTATCGAATTTAGCCCCTTCATCGAGTAGTTTTTCAATTTGTAAAAATGCATCTGTCGCATAAAGCGTTAAACGAGAGTCTTGTAACGACGCTTCGTTTAGCTTCAGCATACGTTGCTTGATCGCTTCTGGCGCCGCGTAATCAACCGTATCGGCACCAAATAACGCCAATAGTTCCGCATCTAAATCGACTAAGGTCACCGCTTTAACAGGCCAGCGCAGTACATTACGTAGTGCTAAACCATCACCACCACCAATAATCAAAATATTATCATGACGGTTTGATGCAAGCATGGCCGGATACACTAATAAATCATGATACAACTGCTCATCCACACTCGAAAATTGTAAATGACCATTAATAAATAAATCCGTCACAGGGTCTACTTGGTTTTTCAAATAACGCTCTGTCACCACCACATGCTGGTATTTTGTTGACTGTGAATAAATCACTTTGTCTTTATACAGTACACTACTTAATTGAGCTAACCAGCCTGTCCCTAAAGTTAAAATAACCGTAAATAAAACAATTAATAACAGGTGACAGACGAATAGTAATTTAGCCCAACGGATCTTATCTTGATAACGCCATAGAAACGCCAGTCCCGCAATAATATTAAATAATGCAGTCCACGCTGCCGCCTCCATAATCGGTAACGACAACATGATTAGAACCCAAATAGCCGCACCAATACCCGCACCAATATAATCAGCGCCGTAAATAGTACCCGCATTATTTTCTAAAAAATGACCATAAACTTGCTGGCGAACACGTGCAATCAGCGGGATTTCCATACCAATAAAAATACCGAGGATTAACCCGAATACATAAGGCATGAACTTCGCTATTTTTTCCAACTGTTGCGGCAAATAACCATCAAGTACAATGTTACTGGGTAAATTAAACGTCGCCGATAACAACTGTGGTAAGCTATAACTTACAGCAATCATCGCCGAAATAACCAAAATACAGCTCATGCCGATTAATGCAATTAAAGCCTCTAGCCACGCGAATGCAGTAAACGCATCTTTAAACCAGCGCGCTAAAAATGCACCGATACCCATCGCTACAATCATGGTGCCAATCATCGCATAAATGGCGCTTTCAACAGAACCTAATACCCTACCCGCATAATGCGACAGCAAGTATTCGTAAATCAAACCGCACCCTGCAAGTACAATCATGACTGAAATTAATAATACATCGTGAAACAACAATGTACGTTTACGATCCTGTGCCTGCTTTGTTTTATTATCACTATTTACAACTGAGTGTGTCACGCAATGCCTTATTGGATTTTAATTGATGTTTAGCGGATTAAGCCAAGGGTTAAAACTTAAAAAGCCCAAACTCAAACACACTATCAGCATGACGAATACTGAGTAACGTAATTGAATTTGAGCATATCTATTATTTAACGATGAAACCTATTACTTAGTAATGCGAGCTGTACTTTAATAAGTCATTAGCTACCAAGTAATGTTGCCATTGTTAAGCCGACTGAAAACGACACGGTTGCAGAAATAACAGCAACACCAATGTTCTTTTGACGAATAACCTCATCCGCAATATCCACACCAGAGAGAATCACTTTGATGGTGATTAATTGTAGAATCGAAAAGATAATCACACTGATAACAGCAAAGAATGCCCAATACATCAGACTTAAACCAATGTTATCGGCAGCATACGGAGCAAGACCCGTCGCAGCAGTGATAGCCAGACCTGAACCAACAAGGAAACCAGCATAGCGAATACCAACAGCAAGGTTATCATCTAAGATAAGCTGTTGTAGACAATCGCCTGTACGTTTAAATAAGCGCACGCGGTATTTACTGACCAATAACATAATGACGTTTGCCACAACAAATGCCGCTATCACAACAGGTAATCCATGCCAGCCTTCCGTTAATACCCAAATCAACGCAGAACGTACAACGATAGCAACAGTCACAACATGACCAAAATCAACAAAGGCAGCTGTCACATTGCCTTTCACAATTTCATCATGCAGACTGACTTTTTGTAATGTCACTTTATCTTGGAAAAAATGACCAGCTTTAATTAAGGCGATAGCTAATAAACCATAACCAGTCATCTGTGTTGCTTCTTCAAATAATGAATCAGCAAAATCGCCACTTGTCACACCCGTTAATACGATAGCAAGTCCTGCTAAGCCTGCGGCAAAGCTGATACCAAAAGCAAAGTTATCGCGTTTTGCAATCTCATCATTGGCATGCAGGTTTGATACCCAGCCTTTAATCATTTTTAAACTAACGAATAAAGCAATAATGATAATAAAATCAATAATCAGTGCTTGTGTCGTCCACATAGTCAATCCATCAAACTCGTACATACTTAACTCTCCATAACTGTTCTATCTGTTTACTCACGGTCATCTTTTATTACGGTTTTTTTATTTACCGCGACTGACACCACGTGATGTACGACTGCCACTATTACGGAATGACCCCGTATTGCTTGTGGCCTTGTTACTCGCTGGTTTATTGCTACTCGTGAACGACTTTTTCGGTTTCGCATAACTACTCACCGTTTTAGTCGGGGTGTAACTAGATCGGCTTAAACCCGCAGACCCAGTACGTTTCTTCGCATAAGGCGAGCTAAACGATTGGCCTTTACGTTGGAACGATTTACGCGTTCGCGTTTCAACAGCAGCTTGCTGAACACTTTGTTTAGGGCTGGTATAACGCGAACGTCCATAATCGCTATAATAGCTATAACGACGGTTACGACTCCAGTTTGAATACTCAACACGATTCGTTAAATCACCAAACATACGGTACATGCCGTACCATTGCCAAAAGCTGGTGCCACCACTACCCGATTGCCAGCCACCATAGTTTGGATTACCAACCATTTGGCTACCAGCGCCATAGTCTGTACCATCACCACCGCTTTTTTCTGCCATTTGGCTAATCGCACCGACACGCGCCAGTTGACCATCAGACATATCAGCTAATACATTGATCGGATCGGTTAACGCATCATTAAACAAGCTAAGCTTAGCGGCTTCTTGGATACGAGTTATTTCATCAAGTAACGCATTTGCATTCTCTAATGTTACCGTTTCAGATTGAACATCACCCAAACGCATCGTCAGGTTTTGATATAATGGTCCCTGTCGGGTTGCATCTTCAGCAATCAGGTTCGCGATACGTGTTAATTCTGGTTTTTGCTGTTTTAAAACAGCGGCATACTCGGCCAGTAACCGTGCATTACGTACACTACCTCGTTCAATGGCTTGGCCTAGCCTATCGATATCACCCTGTGTTTTAGTGATCCCTTGCGTTATTGTAACTTGAGTTTGCTCTAATTTTGATTCACAGCCAGCTAACAGCTGTAAAATAAATAACAGACTTATTAACTTCCATGGTTTAATCATTGACATAAATGGCCACCTATCTTGCCTGCCGACTCTAATATAATCGCGCCATACCTTGTACGGACATCGATTTTCACTTCGTATTCTGGCGCTATAACACCCTGTTACTTTACGTTTTAAGCATCAAAAAATCAATTAGTTATCATGTTGGAAATTATCTATTTTGTAAGCGATTATAATCTAACAAGCCCGCATTAATAGGCTGTAATTGTTGGTTTAGCGCTTGAATCATATCGCTGTGTTGCCAGAATCGAGGATCTGAACGCCTTACGCCATAATTGTCTAACCAAGCAGCATAATCATCAGCCGTTCTCATCGCCGCTAAATGTGCCACAAATGTCGGTAACTTGTCAGCTTCAACCGTTAAATACACACTTGGGTAATCACCAATAATGCCACTCACCACAGTTAGCGTATCTTCAGCTGGTAATAAGTTTGACTCCTCATCCAGTAAACTCGACATATTACTGTGGGCAACATTTTTCAATAATGTATAAACACGCTTTTTACTGCCATCATTAACGAGTAATACCGAGATCTCTGGCAATTGGTTAATTGGAGCCCCCTCAAGCGCGGTTAATACCCGCATCAATGCGGTTTCTTTACTTGGCGTGCCCGGTTGAAGCAACGCATATTGACTCGGTAATACTTTAGCCAAGCGCTGCTCTAATAGGCCAAATAGTTCCGTTTTATGATCTTTTGTTTTGTAATTAATATCCGTATCTTTCGCCACAAAATGATCATTATCTTCTAAGTATTCTTTTAGGTTAATGCCTTCATCACGGTACCAGTAATCATGTTCTTTTTGACGGCTTTCTTTAGGCAGCAGATTTAAAAAGTTAAACTCCGCTTCCATACGTAAAAAGTCCATATATAAACGCGTATTCAGCTGATGACCGACATTACCATATACATCAAAACCAGCGACTAACAAATAGTGAATGCGTTCAAGTAGTGGATAGTCAATTAACCACGCTGTTTTAGGCTGCTGACCGACTAACCCTTTAACGACCGTCGCACTATCAAAATGACGGAAAATAGTCAGAGCCGCATTATCATTGCCCTTTTTATCTTGGTTAGCTTTTGTTAGATTTCGGCCATCCCAAATCAAATGTAAATCAAGCAATGAATCCTGTTCAAATAATTCATTCACCTTCTGCTGTTTGGCATCTAAATAGTTATTTTGTGCTTGCGAATATTGGAACCAGTTAACCACTAAACCAGCGTCACTTTCAGACTCTGCTGGTAGGCGTAAATGTGCCTTTTGCTGAGACAAGAAGTTGTCACTATTAAGTCCAGCTTGTGCCTCGCGTGCGACAAAAAATACCCAAAAATGATCGTCAATCACATTCACCGCTATCTGACCACGACACACAGGCCCTTTAATAAAGCCCATAATGGTATTTTGAGCCTCTTGTAGCATGAACTTATAACGAGACTGTGGTGGAATCGCTTCAAACGTGATGAAAGGATTTGAGGCGACCTCCGCTTTGTAGCTTGGGAAATGAGTTACGTTATAGTTAGGCTGATAAAATATCTCTTCAAATGTCGACATACGAGCGGTATTAAGCGCATAAGGTAAATGCGTTTTAGCTAAAATAGTTTCACGTTCACGCTGTAAACGGTAATACACACGGTCAACCTTAGGGTCGTCATAAGGTCGACGAGTGGCAATAATATCAATGGGCTGACCGGGAGGCGTTTTAGAACGGACAAGCTTAAAGTAGTCCATATCTAACTGAGTAGAATACGCTGCATCTAACTCACTAAAATACATATGGGATAAAAACAAATGTTCATAGATATAACGAGAGACTAGCTGGTTCTTGAGTGATGGTTGATTTAACCACGTTTCCCAATACGTGATTTGAGCAAGAATATCTTCAGATAACGCAGGTAATGGCGACATCTTTGCGCCCTTCGTTAACCATGACGATAATAATGAAAACTCATCATTGTTTAATGCCGGTAAACCATAAGGCATCCCGCCTGTTGGGTGTTTTAATTCATATTCATCAAATTCGTTAATCGTACTGCATTGCTGTTCTCGGTTAAGTGAAAAATCATAACTGTCAGGCAATACCTTACCCGAGACAGCTTGACCGCTTAACGCATCTCGCTGTTTTAGCACCAATGAGCGATACAGTACACTTGCCATTAGGTTTGCTTCTTCAACTTGTTTTCGCTCATTTAAAACAGATGTAAAACCTTTTTCACGCCACGCTTGTATTGACGTTGCGTCATCATATAACCGCGTAGGAAGTACAGATCGTAATCGAGAACCACTGTGAACCAATGCTTTACTTAATCCACGGTCAATTCCCTCTGGAGAGGTGAGTTTTAGCTGACAAGGCGCATCATAACAACCGTGACAAACAACACAGCGCTGATTTAACAAGGGTTGTACATCATTAAGGTAAGTTGACGCTTGTGAACTTAAAGGAGGAACAATTCGGTCCTGAACCTCTTCAGCACCATACATCACATCATAGTTTACAACGAGCACGCCCGCGCAACCTGACAGCAGCATAAACAAAATAAAAAAGACAGAACGAGACATTAGCATCCTTTCACAGTCAGTACTTAATTAAAAACGTAAAACACTAAGTGCTTTATAACAAAAGACTGATCATGATATACCGAGCCAAGTTACAAATACAAGTTGAGGCTCGACTAGCCTATTCAGCGACCAGCATAAAATATACCGCCAACTTATGTATTATGGTTAATCAGCGCCCATTTCCCCACGATAAATTAATTTTATTGTAAGAAGTTGTCAGCGAAAAGTCGGTATAAAGGTATTTATCAAACTAAATAGTACAATTAATCATAATAAAGTACTTAAATATGCTAAAAATTCGCATTAAAAATAACACATATTGTGACAACGATTCCCATACCAATTACGGATAGGTTACATAGTTTTAAATATGTTTATAATCCACCAAACTATTTAGTGCGGACAGACCGACACTCTACATTAAACTATCCAAGGTAGGACAAATGCCTAAAACTAGAATATTAATTGTCGAAGATGACCACGAAATTGCCCGATTAACTGCAATGTATTTAAACAGTGAAGGCTATGAAACGAAAGTTATCAATGATGGTGCGATAGCATTAAGTACCATCAAGCAATACCAACCTAACCTGCTCATTTTAGATTTAATGCTGCCAGGATTATCTGGCATGGAGATTTGTGCGCAAGCGAGAAATTTTTTCAAAGAACCTATTCTCGTATTAACAGCTTGTGATGATGAACTAAGCGAAGTGAGCTTGCTCAAGTTGGGCGCTGATGATTACCTGACAAAACCTGTGCGCCCACATATTATGGCAGCACGCATTACAGCATTATTACGTCGCACAACAAGACACCAAAAAAGTAGATATAACACAATAGAACTCAAACGCCTTAAAATAGACCCAAGAAGACAGCGTGTTGAATTTAGAGGAAAGGCCTTAGAGCTCACCGACTCTGAATATGATCTATTATTATTATTAACCAAAAATGTTGGGCAAATCATTTCTCGAGAAGAATGCTGTCAGCAGCTACGTGGTATCGACCATGATTTTTCGGATCGTTCTATTGATATGCGAATTTCAGGCTTGCGTAAAAAGCTCAATATTGATTGTTCTACCCAACAAATAATCAAAACAGTGCGTAATAAAGGCTATATGCTAATCAATGAATAATCGTATCACCTCACTATTTTCGCATATTTATATATGCATAGTGATCGCCATCTGCGCTTGTATTTTATTAACCGTGTGGTTAATGAATATATTTGCCTATCAAAAAGATACTGAGCATTTTTATACCAACACGATGCAAGTTTATCGAGAGCTAGAGTCTCAGCGTAATAGTGTGTCAATGAGTGCTGATGATTTTTATCAGCGCGCTGAAATAGATTTATATAACTACAATATTGAAAAAATAACGTTATTAAAAAGCCTATCTCCTTGCCAGAAATGTGAATATATAAAGACGATGAATAAAGTCGATATTTACATGCAAGAGAGTAACGAATACTTAGCGGTATACCGACTCAGTAACGCAATTGCAGCGATCACGATCAGTGAAGATCTTTATGATGCAAATGTCGAAAAAGGTGTGGGTGATGATATCATCTTACTTGGTACCTTTGCTTTCATGTTATTTCTTATCGCGTTAAACCTCTATCGACCGATTCGTAAGTTACAATTACAGATAAATCATTTAGTTGCCATCAATCATACCTTCGGTAATGGCGATTTAACTGCGCGCGTTGATATTAAGACAACCCCTTTACTTCATGATTTATCAACGAGCTTTAATGCGATGGCAAAAGCGATTACCGAACGTGTTGATGAAGGTGCTATATTCGCGCAAGCCTTACCCCATGAGGTAAGAACACCGCTTAGCCGAATACAACTCGCAGTGGGTCTATTAAAGCAGGATCTAAAACAAAAGAAACACACCGATTTACTTGATAGTATTGATGATTATGTAGATGACATGGTTGAGTTATCGGAACAAATAACCACATTTTCACGCGTAAGTTCTAAACACTCTTGTTGTAATGAAGACGAGCAATCAATTGAATTAGCTCACTTCATTCATTCAAGAATAATGCTCTATGATACGCACAGTAATATCAATATAAGCTTCCACGCTGAAGACGAATCCACGATTCAAAGCAGCCCAATGTGTTTACGTTTAGCCTTTGATAACTTACTAAAAAATATGTTAAATCACGCTAGTTCTCACGTTGAAGTCAACGTCATTCAACTTGCTAAAACCATTAAAATCACCGTGGAAGATGACGGTCCCGGTATACCGCCAGAAAACTATCACCAGATTTTCATTCCTTTTGCGCGTTTAGATAAAAGCCGCAGCCGTAAAACCGGTGGTTTAGGCCTCGGCTTACCCATTGCCAAAAGCGCATCAAAACGCTTAGGCGGGCGAATTATCGTATCAAAAAGCAAACTAGGAGGGGCTAAGTTCACACTCATCATTCCCACCCAGGCGAAAAAACAAGGACTCATATAGGCGATTAATTGGTATAACGGCTTAACACTTTATCCACTGATTTTTTTGGTGTTTTAGCGATCTTTTGCACCAAGGTAAACGGGACAATCGCTAAGTTACAACGAGACTTTATTTCATCTAACATGACTAACCAAAGCTTAGTCGTCATTTCAGAATCAAATAAAGCCCGGTGAAACCCACCCTCTGAAGGTATATTGGTGTACTTAATCAGTTCACCTAATTTGTGGCTGGGCGCATCTTGAAGTATGCGCCTTGCCACCAGCAATGAACAACTGAATTCACCGTCATAGTGTCGATCAATACGCGTCAGTTCAGCATCTAAAAAACGTTTATCAAATGACGCATTATGCGCGACCAAATTATAACCTTGAATAAAGTCAGCAAAACGGTGCATTACTTCTTCGCAAGGTGCAGCATCTTCTAACATGCTATTGGTAATGCCCGTATAATTGGCAATAAAACCACTCACTCGTCTACCCGGGTGCATCAACTCTTGAAAACGTCCTGTGATCTCACCATTTTCGATTTTTACTGCACCGATCTCAATTGCACGATCACCCATGTCAGGTGATAGTCCTGTTGTCTCGAAATCCAGTATAATAAGGGTATCAGCATTCGCTATCATTCAAACTTTCTCTCTTCTTTATTGCTTACAAGCTGGCAGGAAATATAAAACCGTATGCTAACACAACCGATCTAAGTCTACACTAAGGGTAATAGCTGTTTTATAAGAGGGAACTGTATGTCGATAAAACCTCTAAGTTGTAGCCAGTTATATCGTGCTTCAACACTGTCAGAACTTTCCGAAAACTGTAAATCCACCAAACATCTACAGCCGTTAGATCAAATCATTGGTCAAGATCGGGCCCAACAAGCCGTCGAATTTGCCATGTCGATCAAAGAAAAAGGCTATAACATTTATGCGCTTGGTAATAATGGTTTAGGTAAACGAACCATGGTATTGCGGTATTTAAATCGCCACGAGCCCAACGGTCATCACAGTAATTTAAATTGTAGTCTCAATAATAGCGCTGTCTTTGATTGGTGTTATGTCGTTAATTTTGATAATGCACGCCACCCCAAAGTATTGAAACTCCCCGCAGGACAAGGACAGCAATTCAAAAAGGATGTAGAAAACTTAATCCATCGTTTAGTCAAAGCCTTACCCATGGCATTTGATAATGAAATCTATTTTGCCCGCTCCGACAAACTAAAAAATCAGCTGGAAGAAAAACAAGAAGCGGTGTTACAAAACCTCACTAAGTTAGCACAGCAACATAGCATTAGCCTGACTCTGACAGCCCAAGGAGATTATCAACTCACCGCAGTCGATGCCAAGGGTGAAGCTTATACAGAAGAAGGGTTCGACCAATTAAGCGACAAAGAAAGGAAGCACTTTGAAACAAACATCAGCGAGTTAGAAAGTAAACTACGAGACATCATCCGCCAATTAACAGTTTGGGAAGAAGAGTTTAGCGATAAACTTCAAAAATTAGATGAACAAATCGCTCTTGAAGTATTAGTGCATTGCACCACAACATTAAAAGATAAATACAACCAACAGCCAGAAATAAAAGCACACCTGAGTGCGATGAATAAAGACATACTCACCAATCTTGAAATATTTATAGAAAGCAGTGACGATGATATTTCCTTAGCTTATGCAGCATTAGACAAAAAAATGCCACGCCGGTATCAAGTTAACGTATTAGTGAGTCAAAAAACAGATGGCTTCCCTATCGTGGTAGAAGAAAGTCCCAATTATCATACTATCTTTGGCTATATTGAAAATGCGACATTTAAAGGCACTGTTTTTACCGATGCATCATTGATCCGCAGTGGTAGCTTGCACAAAGCAAACGGTGGTGTATTAATGATGGATGCAGTCAAAGTACTCGAAAGGCCCTATGTTTGGGACGGGTTAAAGCGGGCATTACGCGCCAACAAATTGAATTTAAGCTCACTAGAACGAGAAGTCAGTTTATCAGGCACTATCTCATTAGATCCTGAACCAATCCCTCTGTCTGTTAAGATTATTTTATTCGGAGACTATCAAACTTACCGCCTTTTACAGCAATATGATCCCGAATTTAAAGAGCTATTTCGTGTCACTGCAGACTTTGAAGATGTCATGCCCAGAACCCCTATCGCAGAAGCGCATTACGCTCAATTTATATCGAGCATCATTCATGATAACAATATGTTGCACTGTGACCGAAAAGCCATGAGTCGAATTATTGAGTACAGCTCTCGACAAGCTGAAGACCAAGATAAATTATCACTGCACTCTCTCGATATTGCGAACCTTTTACGTGAAACCAATTACTGTGCACGTTTAGCCAATGCCACTCTCATTAGAAAGCACCATGTCGAACAAGCGCTAGCCAATAAGCAGCAACGCGCGAGTCGACTTCAAGATTACTTATTACAAAGCTTCGTTAACGGCTCAACATTAATTGATATTAGCGGTAAAAAGGTAGGCCAAATTAATGCCCTATCCGTTATTGCTACATCCGAACATCAATTTGGTATTCCGGGACGGATAACTGCAACAGCATCATTTGGTGAGGGTGAAATATTTGATATTGAACGCCAGGTCAAACTCGGCGGTAATATTCATTCCAAAGGAGTTATGATCCTATCTGCGTACCTTGCTTCTGCGTTTGGGAAAACAGCGAAGATCCCCCTTACAACACGCTTAACCTTCGAGCAATCTTACGGAGAAGTCGATGGTGACAGCGCATCATTAGCCGAATGCTGCGCTATTATCTCAGCCTTTTCACAACTGCCCTTACGTCAAGATATAGCCATTACAGGATCCATGGATCAATTTGGCCATGCGCAGCCGATTGGTGGCGTAAATGAAAAAATTGAAGGTTTTTTTGATGTGTGTGTATCAAAGGGAGCTCTTGCCACTCAAGGCGTCATTATTCCGCAAGCAAATGTGCATAATTTAATGCTGCGTAATGATGTTGTCGAGGCTGTTGAAAATGAAACATTCCATATTTGGGCTATCGATCATGTAAAAGAAGCCGTGAACCTATTCACCAATATGATCGCCGGAGAAGCCTACGATAATGAGGAGTACCCTGAACATTCTGTCTTTGGCATTACACAATTACGGCTTAATAAACTACGAGATGTAAAATCAAATACTTAATAAAAAAGTATAAACATAAATAAACCACTCACTTAGGGTTAAAAATGGCTGAATTAAGTTGACATAACTTAGTGAAATTTTATACTGCAGTCTCTTAGGGCAGGGTTAAGTAATAGCAGCAATGATAAGTCTAAAATGGAATGAAGACATGTGCGTAGGTATCGATGAAATCGATGCTGACCATAAAAAAATCCTCTCTATTATTGCATCTATTATCGACGCTATTGAGACGAACAGTAACACTGAAACAATTGATAAACACTTTACTGATTTACTTATTCATACAACCGCCCACTTCAAACATGAAGAAGCATTAATGCAAACAATGAACTTCATCGACTTCATTGAGCATCGAAAAGACCATTGTGCATTTCTCAATAAAATACCTGAATTACAAAAACAAATCGTCGACTCAAGCAATGTCGAAAATGCTGAAGAAGTCTGTCAGTTTTTATATGACTGGGTAATTGAGCATATTCTCATTTCAGACATGGACTACGTACACGCTTTTCATAACGAAACTCGCCGTTCAACATCATTAAAAACACTCTTCTATCGCTCATCAGAATGGCTCAGTCACCGCGTTAATATTTCGACTCGTGTGCTTATTACTTCTGTGTTACCCATTATTGGCGTTCTCATTCTAAGCTTTGTCGCCATTAAAGATAACTACCAGCAATACAAGAATATGCAGCTATTAGAGAACCTAACTCAAATCGTGATACAGGTTAGCTCGCTCACACACAGTTTACAGATTGAACGTGGACTGCTGTCTAGTTATATAAGTTCTGACTTCACCCGCTTCTCTAAAGCGCTAATAACAAGACAATATAAAAGTACCAATGAAATACACGTATTTTCAACACTGTTAAACTCTCGGGTAGCCTTGTTAAAAGAACCCACACTAGTCGACTTTATTCAATCGACACAAGTTGATATCGCAGAACTGATCGAATTCAGAAAAAACGTACTCGACCCATCACTCACAAACGAGCAAATGTTAACGGGTTATAATGACATTATTGGCAAGTTATTATCACGCGTTAATCACTTATCACAGATTAAAATGAATGCTCGGTTTGCTAACCATATTACCGCAATTAACGCAATTTCTGGATTAAAGGAGATCCTCGGACAGCAACGTGAAATAGGCACACTGCTGATCGACGAAAAGATTTCAACACACGATATAATACACAACGAACGTTACAACCAACTTTATACGCAACTGGGCATGCAACTTAATGCCATCTTCATTTTCAATTATTCCGCAACTGAAGAACAGAAACAAATTTGTGGCGACTTATGCAACACCATTCAACATAAAGCTTTTATTAACAAAACAATATCTGACTTTATGCTACAGCCACTAACGCAGAAAAGTAGTCAATTTTGGTTTGTTCAACTGTCTCAGCGCATTGATGATATTAAGATTGTTACCGACAAACTGGTACGCGAACTCGAAGTTAAAACGAAATTAAGACTAAGCAAATTAGAACAACGATTTTATTTCGTGTTAATGCTAATCACCACGATTGTCATCTTTAATATTTTACTGTTCACCGTCTTATTTCACAGCGTCATTACGCCAATCCGTCGTATCACAAACGCCTTACAAAAAGTGACGTTAGGTCATTATAATCAGCAAATGGATGACTGCTATTCAAATGATGAAATTGGCGATATGTATGACGCATATGAAACCCTGCGCAGAAAGCTATTACAGGCAGACATGGCGAAAAGTCTTATTAAGCGTCAGCAACAATCCTTATTAGATCGCCGTAAAGAACGAGATAAATACCGCGAACTGGCTTCACGCGATACCTTAACAGGGGCATTAAACAGACGTAAATTCAATCATATTCTGAAACAAGAAATTGGGTTTGCTAAACAGGACAAGCAAAAACTCTCGTTAATGCTGCTTGATATTGATCACTTTAAAACAATTAACGATAACTATGGCCATGCAGGTGGCGACCAAGTGTTACGTGATTTTTACGAGGCTTGCTTTAATAGTGTTAAATCGTCTGACATCGTCGCACGTATCGGTGGCGAAGAGTTTGCTATCTTAATGCCAGAAACAACGAAACAACAAGCACAGTGTATAGCAGAACGACTACGCCTTAATATCAGTGAACTAACAGTCCTTTATGGCCAAGCGCATATTCACTTAACAGTCAGTATTGGCCTTGCAGAATGGCATGAGTTCGACTCATTTAATAATGATGAGTTTATTGCCTATACAGATAAGTTACTCTACAAAGCTAAAAATAACGGTCGTAATTGCGTGGTGCTAGATCACAATAAAGAATGATGATATCGCTCAGGTGAAATAAGTGAAGTTAACAAAGTCTGAACTTATATTTTGGAATAGGAAGTTGGTTTCAAATGGTAGATTTTAAATGGGCACTCCAAATATGGCTTAGAGTAACCCACTCATTATGCCCAATACAGTACTAATCCCGTCGCTTATAACTGTCTATCGCGATTAATACCAAGGCCAGCATAATCGCGCCATAGATTGGCCACTGGATTAGATCAATGCGCTCACCAAGTAATAGACCAACACAAAAAACCAATGTTGGTTCTAAATAGGTCAATAAACCAAACAAGCTAAGTGGAAGCATCTGTGAGGCGTATAAAAATAATAACATGGGAAGCGTACCTGCAATCCCGAGCCCTAGGTAATAAGCCCAAGATAAGGCTTCGATTTGTAGCCAATCATCAAAGGGCTGTAAATAAAACATACCAAACAGTGCGATTGGTAGTAAAAAAATGTTGTCTAAAGTAAATACCAAATCGCTCGCCATTGGATAACGTCGGCGATTCATAAAGTACAACGGATAACCTAAAGCAACCACAAACACAATCCAAGAGATGCCATCGGCAATGACATAGGCATAAACAACGCCACAAGCAGCGATGATACATGCGAGTAACTGTACGCGGGTTAATTTCTCACCATACACAAAATAACCAACGGCAACCAACGTCAAAGGCAACGCAAAATAGCCTAATGCCACAGAGAGTATTTCTCCCTGTAGAGGCGCCCAGATAAAAATCCAAAACTGTGGCGCAATTAAACAGGCAGAAAGTAAAAACCGAGGCCATAGCCGCCATTGTTTTAATTGTTCCCACAACATTGAAATTCGGCCTACTATGATTAAGCCTAATAGCATAATGACGGCACTCCACAACACTCTTTGTCCAGCTAACCAATGACCAGCACCAGAGGCAACAGCAGTCTCTGGCCAGGCTGGTTGAAACTGTACATACATGGGTAGCAATGCAAATAAACAAGACGCTATTATTGAAGCCATTACTCCCTTTTGATGTGCGGAAAAATGAAAAGTTTTACTATTAAGTTTAGAAAAAATCATAAGCTATCAAATTAAAGGACTTAGAGAATGAAAGTAAGTGCTAGATGATATCATGACCACGACACATAGCGGGTAAAGACCTTCTATTACCCTCACAAAAAAGCGGATATAACCTAAGGCTATATCCGCTTTTTATTAGTCACACTTACTCACTACATAACCATTATAAAATAATGGCGACTGTAATTACTCAGCGTCTTGTTTCTTTTCTTTTTTAACAACAGCAATGCTTAGCTCTTCAAGAGAAGCTGGGTTTGCTTCGCTTGGTGCTGATGTTAATAAACATGCAGCAGTTGTTGTTTTAGGGAATGCGATAACGTCACGGATGTTATCAGTACCTGTTAGCAACATCGCTAGACGATCTAGACCAAATGCTAAACCAGCATGTGGTGGCGTACCGTATTTAAGTGCTTCAAGTAAGAAACCAAACTTATCTTGTTGCTCTTGCGCTTCGATACCTAAGATTTCGAATACTGCTTTTTGCATATCACCTTTGTGAATACGCACAGAACCACCACCAACTTCATAGCCATTGATAACCATGTCGTAAGCATCAGAGATTGCGTTAGCAGGGTTAGCTAGAAGCTCTTCTGCGTTAACATCCATAGGTGCTGTGAATGGGTGGTGAACCGCGTGTAGGTTACCTTCTTCATCTTCTTCAAACATTGGGAAGTCAACAACCCAAAGTGGTTTCCACTCGTTTGTAGTCAATTCTAAATCAGTACCTACTTTAAGACGTAGTGCACCAAGTGCTTCAGTTACAACTTTGTTTGTATCTGCGCCGAAGAAGATAATGTCGCCATCTTTCGCGTTAGTACGCTCAAGTAATGCAGTGATAACGTCAGCCGTTAAGAACTTAGCTACTGGTGATTGAACACCTTCAGCGCCAGCTGCAACGTCTTTCACTTTCATCCATGCCATGCCTTTCGCGCCATAGATGCCAACAAATTTAGTGTACTCGTCAATTTGCTTACGAGACAGTTTAGCACCGCCAGTAACACATAATACTGCAACACGACCTTTCGGGTTGTTAGCTGGTTCTGCGAATACTTTGAATTCAACATCTTTTAGAATGTCTGCAACATCAACAAGCTCTAATGGGTTACGTAGATCAGGTTTATCTGAACCAAAACGACGCATTGCATCAGCATAAGTCATGCTTGGGAACGCTGGCAATTCAACGTCTAAGATTTCTTTCCACATGCTTGTGATTAAACGTTCAGTCACTTCACGCACTTGTGGTGCAGTCATGAATGATGTTTCGATATCGATTTGAGTAAATTCAGGCTGACGGTCAGCACGTAAATCTTCATCACGGAAACATTTAACGATTTGGTAATAACGATCAAAACCAGACATCATCAACAGTTGCTTAAATAACTGTGGTGATTGTGGAAGCGCGAAGAATTCACCTTTATGTGTACGGCTTGGTACTAGGTAGTCACGTGCGCCTTCTGGCGTTGCTTTTGTTAGTACTGGTGTTTCGATATCAAGGAAACCGTGGTCATCCATGAAACGACGTACAAAGTTACTTGCTTTAGCACGTGTCTTAAGACGGTTGCTCATTTCTGGGCGACGTAAGTCTAGGAAACGGTGCTTAAGACGTTGCTCTTCCGTGTTTGTTTGGTTGAAATCAAGCGGTAGTACGTCAGCTTTATTGATAACTTCAAGTTCTAGACCTAAAACCTCAATACCACCAGTCGCCATATCTTTATTCACTTGACGTTCGTCACGAGCGCGTACTTTACCTGTGATTTTTACACAGAATTCGTTACGTAATTGGCTAGCGCGTTCAAATACAGCTTCTACATCTGGATCATAAACAACTTGCACAATACCTTCACGGTCACGTAAATCGATAAAAATAACACCGCCTAAATCACGACGACGATTAACCCAACCACACAACTCAACCTGTTGGCCGATATGTGCTTCATTTACCTGTCCGCAATACACTGTACGCATCTGTATAATCCTACTAAATCGATGAATCGGATAACTAGACTTAGCTACCCTCAAAAAATTACCTTTATTGTAATTGAAATTAGCGATGCAACCAATAGTTATAGATAAACAACTTCAAGTTATCCCTAAACAACACCAAAACCCGCTTCTTAAATACAGTTCCAATTGCGTCTTGCTGGTTAAATAACCGTTATTTTATTAACAAAAAAAACATTATTACCGATGAAAAAACCAACATGATAAAGAAACAATCAAATTATTCACCCTATATGCGGTTTAGCTAGAGACAAAGCGGGTCATTTTAACTAAAATACGCCGCCTTATTTCGCTAATTTTTATTGCAGGTTATAACAATGCCACAACGCGATCAGATTTTCTCAGCCCCATTAGATCAAATCGGTGATTTCACCTTTGACGAACGTGTTGCAGAAGTCTTTCCAGATATGATCAAACGTTCCGTACCTGGTTACTCTAATATCATTTCTGCGATAGGCATGATGACCGCGCGTTATACCCAAGATGACACTCAGCTTTACGATCTAGGTTGCTCACTTGGCGCAGCAACAATTGCAATGCGCCGTAACGTACAAGCAAAAAACTGTAATATCGTGGCAATTGATAATTCCGAAGCAATGGTAGAGCGTTGTGAACGTCATTTATCCGCTTATAAAAGTGAAACCCCAGTACAAGTATTGTGTGACGATATCTGC
The DNA here is from genome assembly GCF_018219155.1 of Moritella sp. 24. Lineage (NCBI taxonomy): Bacteria > Pseudomonadati > Pseudomonadota > Gammaproteobacteria > Alteromonadales > Moritellaceae > Moritella > Moritella sp. 24. The sequence goes on from NZ_CP056123.1 coordinate 3,238,537, forward strand.
GCTGTCGATATTACCAATGCATCAATCGTGGTATTAAATTTTACGTTACAATTTATTCCACCAGCAGAACGCCAAGCACTATTAACCAAAATTTATGATGGTTTAGTACCCGGTGGTATCTTGATCCTGTCAGAGAAATTCTGCTTTGGTGACGAAAATGTCAATGATTTACTGATTAATTTGCACGAAGATTTTAAACGTGCAAACGGCTACAGTGAATTAGAAATTAGTCAAAAACGCAGCGCAATTGAAGATGTAATGCGTCCAGATAGTATTGAAACACACCTAAACCGTTTCAAAGAGATTGGCTTTAGTAGCGCAAACTCTTGGTTCCAGTGTTTTAACTTTGGTTCTATGATTGCGATCAAATAAGATGGTCGGTTATCGCAGTAAACAAGCAGCATCAGTAGCACCACAAATCGAATTAATTTAAAGCAGTAGCATTAATTTAAAGTAGTAGCATTAATTTAAAGTAATAATAGGTTACCCATGATCGACTTTTCAAATTTTTACCAGATAATTGCGAAAAACAAATTACACCATTGGCTTTACACGCTACCAGCACAAATGCACGAATGGGAACGCGAACACAAACATGGTTTCTTGCCGCGCTGGGAAAAGGTATTAAAAAAACTACCAAAGGTCGAAACCAAGCACATCAACATCACTGACAAATTTGAAGTTGGTGCGCCGGGTGAGTTAAGTGAAAGCGATTTACGTAAAACCGAAAGCCTATTACAAAAGTTCCACCCATGGCGTAAAGGCCCATTCAATATTCACGGCATTCACATTGATACAGAATGGCGCAGTGATTGGAAATGGGAACGTCTACGTGAATTCATCTCACCACTAAAATACCGTTATGTATTAGATGTAGGTTGCGGCAGTGGCTATCACATGTGGCGTATGCTGGGTGATGATGCTGAATTTGTAGTGGGTATTGACCCAAGTCAATTATTCTTAGTGCAGTTTGAAGCGATCCGTCATTTTGCTAACAATGACCAACGCGTGCATTTATTACCCCTTGGTATTCAAGAATTACCAAAATTACGTGCATTCGACACCGTTTTCTCTATGGGAGTCCTGTACCATCGTAAATCGCCAATTGACCATATCGAACAGCTTAAAAACCAGCTACGTGATGGCGGTGAGTTAGTATTAGAAACATTAGTGATTGATGGTGATGAACAAGCAGTATTAGTACCCGGCGATCGTTATGCGCAAATGCGTAATGTCTGGTTCTTACCAAGCTGTGCGGCATTAAAATTGTGGGTTGAAAAACTCGGTTTTGAAAATGTACGTATCGTTGATGTATCAGATACCAGCATTGAAGAACAACGTGCAACAGAATGGATGCGCAACGAATCACTGGTTGATTTCCTTGATCCAAACGATCACAGTAAAACAGTGGAAGGTTACCCTGCACCAAAACGTGCGGTGTTAATTGCGACGAAACCTTACGCTGAACCGTTAGACGAATAATGCGATATCTAAGCACCGGAAACGGTGCTTAGATAAAAATAAAAGAAAACTGGTCAGGTAAATTTCCGGTGATTAAAATTAAAAGTTAGAGCTAAAGAAATGGATACTTTGAAACTGTCACAACGATTGATTACCAGTATTATACTAAGCGCCCTACTTTCAGGCTGCGCCAGTATTGATCAATTTATCAATCAAGGTGATACATCTGCGCAAGCACTGCAATTACAAATTGAACAGCAAAATCAACAAATGACCTTATTAGTTGAGCAGCAAGACATGATATTAGCTGAACTGAAAAAACAACCAGCATTATTTTCACAGCAAAAACAAAATATCACTCACCTAAATAACAAGCTCGAAAGTTATGTTCAATTACGCCAAGATGTCATCAATAACACCCAGCGCATTGCAGATTGCCAAGCAGATAAGCAAGTCGAATTAGCAGCCAAACACCTCACCTCGATACAGTCAACAGACGCAACGGCACCCATTGATAAATTAGTCATTGGCTCTGAAGAACTCGTATTGCTTAATGATCTCAAAGAAAAATATAAAGCGCGTATTGATACAGGTGCGACGACATCATCACTTAATGCAACAAACATTGTTGAATTTGAACGCGACGGTAAAAAATGGGTTCGTTTTAACTTCAGTCAAGCCGTCAATAATGAAGCGCAAATTATCGAAGCTAAGATCGCTCGTACTATTTTAATCCGTCAAGCAAACAACAGTGAAGCAACACGTCGCCCTATCATTGAATTACCAGTGCAACTTGGTGACATAAAAACGCTGACAGAGTTTACATTGGCCGATCGTAGCCACATGACATTTCCAGTATTACTGGGACGTACATTCTTAAAAGATATTGTCATGGTCGATGTTGCTCGTACTTATATGCTAACTGAATCGGCAATACAGTAATGCAAAACACGTAGTAATATCTAAATTAAAATAGAATGCGTATCAACACGTTAAATACGCATTCTATTACTGCCCTACCTAGCTTCACCCTCTACAATATTCTAGAAACAGTATAATTTTCCTATACTTCCCCCCTGACACGATAAAAGAAAGCATCGCCAGAAATTGCTATTTACAACTAACTGACGTATAAACAGTTGATATATAAGCGTTGTAAAAGGCTAAGTTATGGCTCTAAATAAGCCATACTTTCGTTTACTATAATCATTACGTTAAGAAGCACTCTGGTTTAATCTCATTTTTAATGATGAATCGATTGATTTTAAATATAAATCCACAATTTCTTTAAATAAATATATTATTTGTATAGATAGGATTGAACTTTTATCCAACTTTAGTGAACTAACCCTCTTTTTTCATCAGCCAATAGGGCCACATACCTAATGAAAAATACAGCTACATCTCGTACCGTCAAAACATCAAAAATAGCGATTGCTAGTGTGCTAAGTCTTGTATTTTTAAATGGCTGTGCCATGACACAAAATAAAGCGAATACTGCGATTGTGACACAGCAGCAAGCACAAATAGAAACCATCTTGCAACAGCAGCAGCAAATACTAACGACATTACAATCACAACCAGACAAGTTCAGCGAGCAAGATAAAGCGATTGAAAAATTAACCGAACAACTTGATGAACTCTCAGCGGATAGCAAAATTAAAAAGGTAACGCCTATCGTGGTACCCGTAGAAAGCAAAGCCGACAGTGATTACAAAAACAAGGTCATCCTTGGTCAAGAAGAGTGGGTATGGATAGATGAATTTCAAACCAACTTTAAATCACGTGTTGATACTGGCGCGACAACATCCTCACTAAATGCAACCGACATCGTCAAATTTGAACGAGATGGTCGAGACTGGGTTAAATTCAATTTATCTCACAAAGACGACGATACTACATTCCCAATGGAAGCACCTGTCGTACGTACCATTAAAATACGTCAGACTAATGCTGTTGAAGCACTACGACGCTATGTGGTGAGCTTACCCATCGAACTAGGTGACATTAAAACTGAAACCGAGTTTACCCTCGCAGACAGAAGCCGTATGATCTTCCCTATCCTCTTAGGACGTACATTCTTAAAGGACATTGCAATCGTCGATGTTGCACAAGAATATACACAGCCAAAGAAAAAGCCGACTTCTAATAAAAAACAACCAACTTCCGCTAAAAAAGGGGCTAACTAATCATGCCATCTAAGATCCCATTTCGCATTTTTGTTGCGTTACTATTTCTCCTTGGCGTAGGCAGTATTGCACAACGTCACTACAGTGGTGAGATCCCTTGGTTTCCTGGTGAAACATATTCAACTTGGATGATTGAAGCGAAAGTAGAATTTACAGCTCAAGGGGATGCCGTTAATGCCTCTTTTGCCACGCCTGCAACGCAATCTAACTTTACAGTCTTAAGTCAGACCGCAGCGTCACCTGGTTACGGGTTATCTTTTGTCGATAATCGCGCACAATGGACAATTCGCAATGCCGAAGGCAAGCAAGATTTATACTATAAAGTAAATGTACTGACTAATGACATTCCACTTGATGTGATCAACGAGCAAGACGTACCAATTAATAAAACAACGTGGTTGCCGCCTTATGATATCGCTGCAGAGCAACTTGTTAACAGCGCAATGGAAAAAAGTGCAGATGCCTTTTCATATAGCCGAGAATTACTCAAATTACTGTCGGGTGATGATTTAGGCCAAAACGCGAAACTAATGCTGCAAGAAAACAGTAAATCAGCCTTATTTGTTGCCTTGCTAAATGACGCAAACATTCCCGCATTACTGGTTAAAGGTCTATACCTTGAAGATGGTCGTCGTCAGCAACAGCTACAGCCATTTGTACTAGTTTTTGGCGAAGATGACTCTCGTTTAATTGATGTAAAGTTAGGTAAAACAGCAGACCAAAGCAACCTATTGCTTTGGGAGCAAAATGGCGAACCGACTCTCGATCTTATTGGTGGTGTAAACTCTCGTGTTAGTTTCTCTATCATTCAGCAGACTCAACCAGTCATGCAGGTACTAAAAGAAAAAGCAGATAGTACTAACTTGTCTAACTTTAGTATCTATAGCCTGCCACTTGAAGAGCAAGCGTTATTCAAAGGTATCCTACTGATCCCATTGGGTGTCATGATTGTTGTTTTAATGCGAATTCTGGTTGGGCTACGTACTTCCGGTACCTTCATGCCAGTATTAATTGCAATGGCATTTGTACAAACTAGCTTAGCAACAGGTCTCATTGGCTTTACACTCATTGTCGGTGTTGGTCTTGTGATCCGCTCATACCTTTCTCGACTGAACTTATTATTAGTATCGCGAATATCCGTGGTGATCATTACGGTTATCGCCATCATTTGTTTGTTCTCCGTGCTGTCTTACAAAATTGGTCTGACTGAAGGACTTAAAATTACCTTCTTCCCAATGATCATTTTATCTTGGACTATCGAGCGTATGTCTATCCTATGGGAAGAAGAAGGCCCGAAAGAAGTATTTGTACAAGGTGGTGGCAGTCTATTTGTTGCAGTCCTTGTTTACCTCACCATTAGTAATGAATTATTACGCTATTGGGCATTTAACTTCCTTGGTCTACAGCTGATCATTATGGCCGTTATATTAATGTTAGGTACCTATACAGGCTATCGTCTACTTGAACTACGCCGCTTTAAAGACATGCAAGGTGAGTAAACATGACATTTTCATTTTTTAAAGAACTCGCGAGACCGAGTAAGTTAAAAAAACAAGGTATCTTGGGGATGAACCAGCGTAATAATATGTACATATCACGCTACAATCCCCGAAAACTTTTCCCTTTAGTTGATAATAAACTAAAGACGAAACAAATCGCTGAAGATGCAAATGTGAGTACACCAGAACTCATTGGTGTTGTTGATAATCAACATGCCGTGAAATCAGTGAATAAGCTCATTACCGGCTTAAATGGTTTTGTGATCAAACCAGCGAAAGGCTCTGGTGGTAAAGGTATTTTAGTGATCACCAAGGTCGAAAACGGTCGCTATTACAAACCCAGCGGTAGTGAATGTTCTCTTGATGACATTGAACGCCATTGCTCCAACATCTTAGCAGGGCTATTTTCACTCGGTGGTGGCATCGATGTTGCCGTTGTTGAAGCTCTGATTGTGTTTGATGACAGTTTTGAAGGTTATAGCTTTGAAGGTGTGCCAGATGTACGTGTTATCGTATTTAAAGGCATTCCTATGATGGCGATGATGCGATTATCAACCTCGATGTCTGACGGCAAAGCTAATTTGCACCAAGGTGCCGTCGGTGTAGGTATCAATATCACTACAGGTGAAGCCCTTAACGCCGTGCAATATGATGCAATGGTGACGCATCATCCAGACACACAAAAAGAGCTCGCACTACTAAAAGTACCACACTGGGAAGAAGTGATTCGCTTAGCGGCGCAGTGCTATGACATTTCAGGCTTAGGATATTTAGGTGCGGATGTAGTACTAGACCGAGATCATGGCCCGATGTTACTTGAGTTAAATGCACGACCAGGTCTGGCGATTCAAATAGCCAACGGAATGGGCTTACTGCCTCGATTACAACAAATTGAAGCGGCGAATACCGAAAACATGGATCTAGACCAACGACTTGCTTATTGTAAACAGCACTTCGGCTAGTTTTGACTGCTTACCCGACGTATAAATAGTCTTGTATATATAAAATAAGGGCATAGAGTAACTAACTCTATGCCCTTATTTATGATAACTATTTAAGCCACTTCAAACGAACAAGTGACGTCAATTAATTATGCTAATAAATGACGTAAATTCATTTCAAAAATCATTTTTTCAGCAGTACACGTAAACGACAAGGTGACTTGGTAAGAAAACTCGCTTTGTGCTGAAAAATTAATTGTTACTTCTTCATCAAATTGCTCATCAACATACGCTTCAAGTTCGCGTAACTTTTCGTCTGCAGCTGCTTGAGAATCAAATGTAATAGGAAAAGATAGTTCAGTATCATCGGGCTGAATTATGCTGCCAATTTCAGCAAATGAACCACAGCAATCTTTAATATCAGCATCGTTATTATTAGACATAATTATTCTACCTATTGATTTAAATGTTCGATTAATTAAAGCAACACTACCACTAAAGAGTACATTTTAAAAATAAAAAACCACTTACACAGACGTATAAGTGGTTTTAATACTAGAATAACAATACTTTTCAGCGAATATGAATACCTATTCGCGAATAGAATTAAATTGTAATTGGCGCTGCAGCAGGTGCTTTGCTCATTGCTTTTAATTCTTGATCCATAATGAATAGACCGTGACCATTATCAACACCAACACGGCGGATTTGGCTCACGATGCCATTAAATAATGCTTCTTCTTCTGTTTGCTCTTCCATTAATGTATTTAGGTGAGCAACAGATTGGAAATCTTTCAGTTCGTGCGCTAAACCAAGGATTTCAGAAATAGATTCAGTAATCATTACTTCGTGATCAAGTGCTTTATTAAACACGTCTAATAGATCAGAAAACTCAGACTCTGCCGCTGGAATAGTTTCCATTAATGGCTGGATGCCACGGTCAATCATATAGCGGAATAATAGTTGTGCATGCTGTTGCTCTTCTGCTGCATGCGTATAAAAGAAATCACCTGCGCCAATAAAATCAGAAGCATAGCAAAAAGATGCCATGCTGCGATAAAGGTGAGATGCTGTGAACTCTTTTGTCATTTGTTGGTTAAGCGCAGTCGCCATAACCTTAGATAATTTTGGCATAGTGTAAAATCCTTTAATAAAAACTATTTAGTGAATGCTACCTTAATGGTTCTGGAATTTACAATAACTTTGTTCAATTAGCTACTATATTCCAATATTCATAGCGTTATAATTCATTAATTTGAAAATTGAGAATAAGCGATACTGAAATAAAATTACACAATACATCTATTTTTAATATATATGACCAAGTTAACACTAATATGAAAATATAATACGTAATATTCCTACAATTGACACAGATCAATTTTTAATCCGTAAGATTGCCTATACTTCAAATCAAAGGTATTCACTAAGAGGTAACCCTTAGTAAATAATTTTTTAGATTTCAAATTAGTTTTAAGGATATATTATGACTGTTAAGAATATTGAAACACTCAACGCAATGGTTGCAAAGGTTAAAGCGGCACAACAAGAGTTTGCTACATTTAACCAAGAACAAGTTGATAAAATTTTCCGCGCTGCTGCACTTGCGGCATCAACATCACGTATCTCTTTAGCACAAATGGCTGTTGAAGAATCAGGTATGGGTGTACTAGAAGATAAAGTAACTAAAAACCACTTCGCATCAGAATATATCTACAACAAATATAAAGACACACTGACTTGCGGCATCATTGAAGAAGATAACGAGTTTGGTACCATCACGATTGCAGAACCAACAGGTATCATCTGTGGTATCGTTCCAACGACTAACCCAACATCAACCGCTATCTTTAAAGCGTTAATCTCGCTTAAAACTCGTAACGGTATTATCTTTTCTCCACACCCTCGTGCTAAGAATGCAACAAACACAGCAGCTAAAATTGTATTAGATGCAGCGATTGCAGCAGGTGCACCAAAACACATCGTAGGTTGGATTGATGAGCCATCAGTTGAACTATCAAATGCATTAATGCACCACGACGACATCAACCTTATCCTTGCGACTGGTGGTCCAGGTATGGTTAAAGCGGCTTACTCATCAGGTAAACCTGCAATTGGTGTTGGCGCTGGTAATACACCGATTGTAATTGACGAAACTGCCGACGTTAAACGCGCAGTATCTTCAATCTTAATGTCTAAAACATTCGATAACGGCGTTGTATGTGCGTCAGAACAAGCAGTTATTGTTGTTGACGAAGTATATGATGCAGTAAAAGCGCGTTTCATTACACACGGTGGCTACATCTTATCGAAAAAAGAAGCAGATAAAGTGCGTGAAATAGTATTAATCAATGGCAACATGAACCCTGCTATTGTGGGTCAGTCTGCGATTACAATTGCTGAAATGGCTGGCGTTAAAGTACCACCATTCACAAAAGTACTTATCGGTGAAGGTCCTGAAGTACACGTTGACGACGCATTCGCTCACGAAAAACTATCACCAACATTAGGTATGTTCCGCGCTCGTGATTACAACCACGCTGTAGAACAAGCAATCACGATGGTTGAGCTTGGCGGTATCGGTCATACATCTGGTATCTACACAGACCAAGATGCAAACGAAGATCGCATTAAAGATTTCGGCGATAAAATGAAAACCGCACGAATCCTGATTAACCAACCAAGTTCACAAGGTGGTATCGGTGATTTATATAACTTCGGTCTAGCACCATCACTAACGCTAGGTTGTGGTTCTTGGGGTGGTAACTCTATCTCTGAAAACGTAGGTCCTAAACACCTTATTAACAAAAAGACTGTTGCTAAGCGAGCTGAAAATATGTTGTGGCATAAACTTCCAGAATCAATTTACTTCCGCCGTGGTTCATTACCAATTGCAATGGACGACCTAGTAGGTAAAAAACGTGCATGTATCGTGACTGATAAATTCTTATTCAACAACGGTTATGTTGATGAGTTAGTATCAATCCTAAAAAGCAAAGGCATCGACACAGAAGTATTTTACGATGTAGAGGCAGATCCAACGCTAGCAGTCGTGAAGAAAGGTGTTGAAGTGATGAATAGCTTCCAACCTGACGTTATCATTGCCTTCGGTGGTGGTTCACCAATGGATGCAGCGAAGATCATGTGGGTAATGTACGAACATCCAGATGCGCACTTCGAAGACCTTGCAATGCGCTTTATGGACATTCGTAAACGTATTTACAAATTCCCTAAAATGGGTATCAAAGCAAAATTAGTGGCGATAACAACAACATCAGGTACCGGTTCTGAAGTAACACCATTTGCAGTTGTAACAGATGAAGTAACGGGTCAAAAATACCCTATCGCTGATTACGAACTAACACCAAACATGGCTGTTGTAGATGCAAACTTGGTAATGAACATGCCTAAATCACTGACTGCATTCGGTGGTTATGATGCAGTAACACATGCACTAGAAGCGTATGTTTCAATTCTACAAAACGAATACTCTGATGGCCAAGCATTACAAGCGCTGAAACTATTAAAAGAGTACTTACCAAGTTCATACAAAAACGGCGCGAAAGACCCAATCGCACGTGAAAAAGTACACAATGGTTCAACCATTGCCGGTATCGCCTTTGCCAATGCTTTCTTGGGGGTGTGTCACTCAATGGCACACAAAATCGGTGCTGAATTCCATATTCCACACGGTTTAGCAAACGCATTGCTTATCACCAACGTGATTCGTTATAACGCAACAGATATGCCAACGAAACAAGCGGCATTCTCACAATACGACCGTCCGAAAGCACGTGCTCGTTACGCTGAAGTTGCAGAGCACTTAGGTTTCCGTGAAGGTAAAACAGCAGACAAAATCGAAGCGTTATTAAACTGGTTAGACGAACTTAAAACTGATTTAGATATTCCTAAATCAATTCAAGCGGCTGGTGTAAATGAAGCAGATTTCCTTGCTAAAATTGACCAACTTGCAATCGAAGCGTTTGATGACCAATGTACAGGTGCTAACCCACGTTACCCATTAATCAGCGAGTTAAAAGCACTATTACTGGCTTCTTATTACGGTAATGATTATCAAGAAAGCTATGTACTAGAACAAAATAAAGAAAAAAAGGTAGCTGAAAAATCAGTTGCTAAGTAAATAATAACAGTCCAGTTAGCCTTTATGGTTAGCTGGGCTTTTAACCAACATAATCCACGTAAAAACGTTTAAAAATACAACAGACATATTTAAATTAATATCCTCTCGTTACAAGTATCTCCACGTCAAAATCACCCATAAATAGTTAGCCAAAAACCTTATTTTTATCGTAATCTGCTTTACCATACCATTTATTATGCTAATCAATGTTGAACGCATTTATTTTATACTTTGCTAACCTTAGCGAATAACACAAACCATTTCTAAAGTTTGATCTACATCGAGTCCTTATATTTAATTTTGATAAGAATAAATATATTCCCTATAATTATTTAAAACGCATTTCCAATGCCATATTAACGATGAGCTTGTTAAATCAAAAAGTAATACAAGGAAGAGGCATAGCAAACGTGTTATTAGCAATCAAAGACTTACAAGTAGGTCATTACATTAATCTTCCTATTGGTTGGACGTCTCATCCCTTCATCTTAAATTCGTTTGTGATTAAAGATGAAAAACAGCTACTCATGCTGCAACATCTTGGTTTAGACACTATTTCAGTAGATCCGTCTCGTAGCAAAATATCACAACCGAGTGTTGTGCCTAGCGTGATTGAAGAAAAAGTAATACATGCACAATCGCCATCAACACCGTCGATAACGAATGATATAGCGATGGCTGAAGCGGTCGCGGCCCACATAGCAAAAGAGAATGAAGCTGTAGAGCAAGCAGTATTGAAACAAACTGAAGAACAAAACCAATTATTACAGCAGCAAGCTTGGTGGAAACAGATACGTACAGCGCGATCAACATACCAAAATAAAATTGCGATACTGAAAGATATTTATAGCAAACTCAACTTACAGCCGTTAAAAGCAATATCACTGCTAGAATCACTTTCTGGTGAGCTCACTATCGCGTCTGAACAAACGTCACATTACAACCTTGCATTATGTAACGAAGAATTATCCAGTGACACGCTTTACCAAAACGCCATGAATATCACCGTTTTAAGTACTCGATTAGCTCAACAGCTGTCTTTTAGTTCGAAAGATGTGGCGATTGTGGCGCAGACCGCATTATTAAGTCAATTTGGTATGCTCTGGGTACCAGCTTCGATTCGTAATAAGAAGTCAGAGTTAACTAAGCCAGAAGTCAATTATCTCAAACAACACCCCGCTTATGCATCACAAAAATTGCAAAGTATCGAGCCTCTTTCCGATGTGATTATTAATAGTATCTTACAGATCAACGAAAAGTTTGATGGCAGTGGTTATCCACGAGGAATAAAACAAGACAAGATCTCGAAATATGCGCAATTAATTGCGATTACAACCCGCTATAATGAGATGTGTAATTCCAACCTGCTTCAACAGCGCTACTCCCCTCACCTTGTTATCGGTCTATTATTTAAGCTGGCTGATAAGCACTACAACAAAGCCTATCTTGAACAGTTTATTAAAATGATGGGAATATATCCGGTAGGCACTATTGTTAAGTATCAAGCACAACAAGCACAAGTTCAGATGGGGATTACTGATAGTTTGAAACAACCACTCATTGTTGATTTTGATATGCTTGAGCCAATCAAAAAACGACCACTTTTACGCCATTGTATTGATGATCAAATAACAATAATAAAAGGTGTAAGCTGCAATGATATTGCTCCAGAACAAATAGAAAAATTCAGCTTAATACAACGTAATAATTTATATTTTCCAACGAGTGATTAATTTATTCCGAATACAGCGTTTCAGCCTAGATAACGGCTGACGCTAATTCATTATATTGCTACACTTATACGTCAAATAAAGAATGATAAAAGAACTCAATATATTATGTCAAAACGTAACACTCAACAACGTCGCCATACCATCATAAAGTTACTTGAAGAGCAAGGTAAACTCAGCGTTGACGAACTAGCACAACGTTTTGAAACTTCAGAGGTTACCATCCGAAAAGACCTCACTGCGTTAGAACAAAATGGTTTATTACTACGCCGTTATGGTGGTGCAGTACCGATTCCAAAAGAGCTGTTACCAGAGGTTGAAACGGACCAAGTTTCTCAGTGTAAAATTGAAATCGCCATTGCTGCGGCACAGCGTATTCGAGATCACAATCGAATTATTATCGACAGTGGCACAACGACTGCGAGTTTAATTGAACAGCTTGCAGATAAGAAAGGCCTGATCACGATGACAAATTCGCTGCAAGTAGCCAATGCACTGAATGGTTTAGAGAATGAACCGACGCTATTAATGACAGGGGGTACATGGGACCCACATTCAGAATCATTTCAAGGTCAAATTGCTGAGCAAGTACTTCGCTCTTACGACTTTGATCAGTTGTTTATCGGGGCCGACGGCATTGATTTAGAGCGCGGAACCACCACATTCAATGAATTAATCGGCCTTAGCCGTGTCATGGCAGAAGTATCACGCGAAGTAGTTGTCATGGTCGAGTCTGACAAGATCAGCCGCAAGATGCCAAATTTAGAATTAGCATGGGATAACATTAGCACCTTAATTACCGATGCCGACATTACCGAAGAACAGCGCAGTGCCATTGAAGCAAAAAATATCGACATAATCATCGCGCCAAGATTACCTTAACGACAAATAACGCCTTAGTTATAAACAATGCGAATGAGGTAACCAGTCTTGTACACGCTGGTTATCTTTACACCACCACCCATATACTTCTTTATAGATACGCATCTAAACAACTATGTATTTTAAGATAATCTTATCCCCCCCCCTTTTTGAGTAAATAGGTAAGTTACGGCATTGAAATAACTGTCAACTTCACGCAATGTACGCCCTTCATCATAAAAAACCATACGGTTTTATTTCATTTAATAAATAATTCAGGGTAACAAGGCAGTTTATAACCATGAGTAATTCCCTCTTCAAACACATCAAACTCAGTACAATCGGATTATTTTTCACTTGTGGTTTCGTCCTCTCCGCACTTGTCTTTATTACTTCAAGTATTGTTATCAATAACAATGTCACTTTAGTAGCTTCTGTATGGAGTGAATATAAAACGGATAAGTCTGAAAAAGTCAGAATCGATAGTGCCCTACGCTCGGCACTGGGCTATGGTGGTGCGATTCATGAGTTTAAAAATTACTTATTACGTCAAGAACCTTGGCGAATCGAACGTGTGCAAGCAAAACTAGGTGCGGTTAATTCAGCCATCATACAGTTTAATACTCTTGGGCCAACCAATTCTCAGGCCATCGCATTAAATGACATTAAAAATATGGTGGACGCATATAGCGCAGCACTCACACAGGCTGAGCTGTTATTTAAACAAGGCGTGCCACTGACTGAAGTGGATAAAAACGTGGCGATTGATGATTCGCTCGCAATGCGCGGTCTACAAATTTTAAACCTAGAACTACAGCAAGAGTTACAACTCGTTGACGGCAATAACGACACACTCCATATCAGCAAAGCGAATCTTGCGGTAAAACTACGTTCAGCACTTGGTTATGGTGGGTTTATTCATAACTTTAAAAATGCAGTATTACGTGGCAATGAAAGATACCTCAGCAAAGCAGTTAGCTGTTTAGCCAAAGCAGATGAAATCATCACCTTATATCGTAACAAAAGTCTGACTAGCGCAGAGAAGCTCGCACTCGAAGATATCGATCGAACACTGAATAATTATAAACAAGAAGTTGCCACTATACGTCAACTACTCAGTCAAGATAAAACAGCCCATGAAATTGATAAACAAGTAAAAATTGATGATAAATCGGCATTACGAGGGTTATCTGTATTAGACAGAGAAATCGTAATTCAAATAGAACAAAATGCAGAGAACATGAGTGACACACTCTCTTTTGTTAGCCAACTCATTAACTGGCTATCATGGTTTACAATTATCTTTACTACTGGTTTTATCATTACTGCTATTTTACTGATGCGTAATCGTTTAATGCTCCCAATTAAAGGGCTTATTACATCGATGAAAAAGTTAGCGGAAGGTAATTTTAACATCGAGGTTTTCGCCACCGACCGTGATAATGAAATTGGTGAAATGGCGCGTTCATTAGAAATTTTTCGCGCTAACGCATTAAAACATCGAGATTCCGAAGCACAGGTAAAAGCCGTTATCAATACGGCTGTACATGCCATTGTTACCACGAATGACCGTGGTGTTATTCTGGCATTTAATCCTGCTGCATTAGCTATTTTTGATTACGAGCTGGATGATATTCTAGGTAGAAACATCAAGCTACTACTACCAAAAGCAAATAAAACCTTTACCGAAAGTGAACAAGGTAAGGTCTATGAAGAAGAAGCATTACGCGCTAACGGCATTCATTTTCCAATTGAAATGTCGATTAACGAAATGACCGTTGGTGACAAGCTAATGTACACCACTGTTATTCATGATATTACCGCGCGTAAAGCAGCAGAGGCCGAGATCCGCAAGTTAGCCATGACAGATCCGCTCACTGGTGTTGCTAACCGTAATCAATTTGAATTACGGATAGAAGAAGCGCTCGATGTAGCAAAAATAAATAATAAATCAGTGGGTCTGATGCTGATTGATTTAAACAAGTTCAAACCTGTTAATGATACCTATGGGCACCAGGTAGGTGATATTTTACTGCAACAGGTCGCCGCTAGAATGGTTGATGCTAGCCGTCAAACAGATACGGTAGCGCGTTTAGGTGGAGATGAGTTTGCGATTATTCTTAATCACCTTGATACACCAGAATGTATTGAGGTGCCGATTAGTAGACTTGTCAGCGAACTGTCTAAACCTTATTTCGTGAATGATATGATGCTAGATGTAACTGCAAGTATGGGCGTGAGTATGTATCCACAAGATGATACCAGTGTTGATGAATTATTGCGTAAAGCAGATTTAGCGATGTATAAGAATAAGAATATAGATCTAACTTCATCGCCTATTTCCGCTAACGGCTAACGGCTCAGAGCAACACAACAACGCTCACTTACAAATACGTAAAAAAGACGTGTTATAAAAAATCCCACTTACTGCAAATAAGTGGGATTTTACATAAAGGATTTATTACTTTTCTATTCGTCAGACTTAGAAACCGAAAGAAGCACCAAATGTGAACGCTAGGTTACGATCTTCATTTTTACCCATGTCCTCATCACGTAACTCAAAGTATGGTGCAATACCAGTACCCATGAAATCATTCTTTGTTACACGCCACTCGGTGTTGTAGCTATCACGATCGCCATTATCACCAAATTTTGCAGTGTCAGCAAAACCGCGTTGGTTATAGATAACATTCAGTTTAAGTTGAATGCCGTTATCCATGTTAAAACCAATCGCATTGTCATAACGGATCTCTTTCCAATCACTTTCTGTCGTGCTGTAGTGGAAACGAGTACGGTTACTTACGAACAAACCATTATCGAAATTATAGCCAATTTTAACTAATGGACGACGCTGACCAGAATCACCTTCAACAGAACCATCAAGACTTAGGTCATGGTAACCAACAGCAGTCCATAAACCACCATTTGTATAAGCCATCTGCTCAATACCAAATGTTGTATCAGTCACACTACGCACGCCATCGTGTAATGTACCTGCAACTTCTACTAATAAAGTCGTTCCTGCAGAAAATGTATGGCCTGCTTCCAATGTGTATTCAGTATCTCGTTCTGTATTAGCTTTAACGTTACCAGTAACATATGAATCACCAGCGATGGCTGGAGCCGCGATTGATGCGCAAAGAAGAGTTAATGCTATTTTTTTCATTGGAACCTCGATTATATTTAGTGACTTTTTTCACACTGAGAAATATCGCTTATAAAAGCAATTTATTCGCTGACTATAGGTCAGAAGATGAAATAAATATAACACTTAAGAGGCAGTTTATAATGCTATTACACTTACACACCGCGATTATAGACAACTTATTTTCCATCGATAATTAACTTACTTATAGAAAAAAGCAAAAGGTAACAGCTTGTCATACAATTCGCGATTGAAAAATCAAAAATACTCAATTTAATCAGTAGCTTAAATGAATAAAAAAGGTCGCTACGACTAAATATTTAAATATAAACCAAGTAACAATAAATAATAACTAGCGCCACATATGTAAAAACATATCTACAACTGTGAACTAGATAACACTTTCCAGCGTAAAATCACGCAACCACAACAATATAAAAAACTAGTTAAAGCTAACGTTCAGGATAAAACCTAGCAGGTTATACTTATCAAGTTGATTTAACTTATTTTACAATGTAAAAATGGTTAACACAGAGTTATCAGCTTGTCTGAAAATATAAAATTGATCATCACACTGCGACTTGTTCACGAGAGACAGCGCCTGATTTAACATTTAAGTTACAATTCGCGTGACAATAAAAAATAACGACGTAGACTCTTTATTCTATTACTTATAACAATAATTATTGAGGCATTATGATCAGTGAATTGATTCGTTGTTTTTATCTTCGTAACAAACAAACCAACACTAAAGGGTTCTTCGATACCATCACTCGGTCTTTTCGAGTCGGTTTTCGCCATATAGACCTAAACCTACACATTAATAATGCAAAATACCTGATGTTTCTTGAAAAAGCGCGCTGGGATCATTCAATCCAGACCAATACATTTAATCCACTGCTAAAGAACAAACTAAATTTTATCGTGGCAGGGGTTGAAGTAGGCTATATCCGCGAAATACGTTTATTTAAAAAATTCGATGTCGAAACAACTTATTTAGGTTGGGATGAAAAGTATTTCTATTTAGAACAAAAATGTGTTGCTGATGGAAAGTTGTGTAATTACAGTTTAGTTAAAGCGGTATTTACACAAAAAGGAAAAGTAGTCGCTCCCGATAAAGTCATGGAAATTATTCCCGTAGAACAACGTCCACAACAATTACCAGCGCATATGCAAATATGGAAAGACCTCGGTACTGCCAAACGCCAATTTTCGAGTGCAGAATCAGAAAGCAAAGCGGCTTAATAACCCCTAAGCGACGCCATGTCCCTTTGAGGCTACCCAAATGCGATACCACTGCTGGTTGCTCAATGTTAATTCTGTTGCTGCAACCGCACTACGCACTCGTTCTATATTACCACTGCCTATAATAGGAAGCGGTTGAGATGGTAGCCTTAACACCCACGAAAACACAACCTGCTCGATTGATTTAGCCCCTATTTCTTGTTTAATTGCATTTAATGTTTGTTGTAAACGCTGCACATTATCAGTATTCGTATCAAACAAGGCCCCTCCCGCTAAACAAGACCAAGCCATAGGACGAACAGAGAATTGCTGAAGTTGATCTAATGTCCCATCTTCTGTCACGCTTAAATTTAATGGGTTAATTTCAACTTGGTTCGTGACTAATGGCGCATCACAACGTGATTGTAATAAAGCAAACTGTGAAGGTGTAAAATTAGAGACGCCAAGATGTTTTATCTTACCTTGACGCTTTAATAACGCGGCAGCACTTGCCACTTCATCTGCGTCCATCAATATATCGGGGCGATGAATTAATAGTACATCCAGCTGCTCAACACCCAAACGCTGTAATGATGTTTCGACAGAGCGAATGATATTACTTTGCGAACTATTATAGTGATTAACATGATTACTCGGAGCATCACCTCGCATGACCTCAATCCCACATTTTGAGATGATCTCGATTTCATCTCGCATTGCTGGGTCCAGCTTAAGCGCTTCACCAAACAAGGTTTCACAAGGCGCTTGAGCAGAACCATACACATGCGCATGATCGACGGTTGTAATACCTAATTCCACATGTTGCTTTAAAAAAGTTAAGCGTGACTGAGGGTCCATGTTCCAATCACCCATACGCCAATATCCCTGCACTAACGAGGAAAACACAGGTCCTTCTGGCGCTATTTTGGTGCGTGATACTTTTGTCATTTTATTCCCTTAATAATTTAATATATCGGTAGATACATAAAAATAGATAAAATTTAGACTGAATTCAATGTCACCGCTAACAACGTTACGCTTTGATACATATACCTGCTATTTATGTGAATGAACCAACAAATTAATCTACCCGAAAACAAGTAATAACCGCCCTTTGCTATGCTGTATCAACACCAAGAACAATCGAATAAGGAATATTCATGTCAACAACGCACCTTATTAAAGGACTTACCTTCGGGCTCATCGGCTGTATTAGCGTCACGCTACCAACGGCAATGGCCAAGACGAATACGCCAAGTAGTGATACTGTCGCCAAGATCAAGCCCTCGCCAAGTGCGATTTATAGTCAAATGGCTATTCACCATCCTGTCTGGGCAGCCAATGGCATGGTCGCGAGCCAAGAAGCACTAGCGACTCAAATCGGTGTCGATATTATGAAGCAAGGCGGTAATGCGATTGATGCAGCGGTCGCAGTTGGATACGCATTAGCCGTCACTTTGCCCCGTGCTGGTAATTTAGGCGGTGGTGGTTTCATGCTGGTGTATTTGGCTGATGAACAACGATCTGTAGCGATTGATTATCGTGAAGTTGCACCACAAGGCGCGTATCCAAATATGTTCTTGGATGAGGAAGGAAATCCCAGCAAAAAACTATCTCGCTATCACGGCCTTGCAGTCGGAGTACCTGGTACCGTACTTGGTTTTGAACTTGCCTTACAAAAATACGGCACAATGTCATTAGCACAAGTGATTGCGCCCGCCATAAAATTAGCCCAAGACGGGATTGTTGTAACACCTGATTTAGCGAACTCACTCAGTGCAACGCAAAAACGCCTAAGCCAATGGCCAAGTACCCATGCTATTTTTTATAAAGCGGATGGAAGTCAGTATCAACCCGGTGAAATATTAAAACAAACCGATCTTGCTAATACGCTCACAGCAATAGCCAAGAAAGGCAGCCCCGCGTTTTATCAAGGAGCAATTGCTAAGCAGATCAGCGAGTCGGTTAAAAATGCCGGTGGTATCATGACAATGCAAGATTTAGCCACCTACAAAGCAATTGAACGGAAACCAGTAACTGGTGAGTATCGCGGTTACCAAGTGATATCAATGCCACCCCCTTCTTCTGGTGGTGTGCATATTATTCAAATGTTGAATATGCTATCGCAATTCCCGATTGATAAAATGGGCCACAATAGTGCCGCGACAATTCATGTCATGGCCGAGTCTATGCGCCGCGCCTATGCCGATCGTAGCTTGTACTTGGGCGATCCTGATTTTGTGGATGTACCCGTTGCCGCGTTAACAAGTAAGCAATACGCCAAACAGCTTGTCAGTCAAATAGACCCTAACAAAGCTACACCTAGCAGCGAGGTTTCACCAGGCACGTTACTGCCTTATGAAAGTAACCAAACGACTCATTACAGCGTTGTAGATAAATTTGGTAATGCAGTCAGTAATACTTATACCCTAAACTTTAGCTATGGTTCAGGGCTGGTCGCTGATGGCACTGGGGTATTATTAAATAACGAAATGGATGACTTCTCTGCAAAACCGGGGACACCAAATGCTTATGGCCTTATTGGTGGTAAAGCCAATGCTGTCGCAGCAAAAAAACGCCCACTTAGCTCGATGACACCAACCATTGTATTAAAAGATAACAAACCTTATTTAGTCACTGGTAGTCCCGGTGGTTCACGTATTATCACCACAACACTTCAGGTTATTATGAATGTCATTGATCATAAGATGAATATTGCAGAAGCCAGTGCAGCTACCCGTATTCACCATCAATGGTTACCGGATATGATCCGTATTGAAAAGGGCTTAAATGTCGATACGATTAATCTATTAGAAGGTAAAGGTCATAAGCTTGAAGTGAAATCTGCGATGGGGAGTACACAAACAATCATGCTAACCGAAGAAGGCGTTTACGGCGCATCCGATCCACGTCGTCCGAGCGCATTAAGTTTAGGGTATTAATCTAGCGCTATAGAAACAAAAAAGACGTAATATCGACAGGTATTAACCGGTTTATATTACGTCTTTACTGTTTATTTATTTGTTTATTGTTTATTGTTTATCGCTTAAAAATTATAACTCATACCAATAGAGACAAACTGATTCGTGCTGTCATAAAAATCAATATTGGCATCAATATCTTTATTTTGATAAAGAATATTTAGATTACTGTCTTCAATATCAAAGGGCGCAGAGTACGAATAAACGATAGAATAACGCGCAGCATCTTCTTCTTGTACTTGGCCAAAAATTGGATTTTCAGCACTGTATTCACGGTCACTAAATGCCGCTTGAAGCGATAAAAAGTGACGTTCGTATTTGGTCATAATGCTGACACTATAATGTAATTCATCAAAGCTTTGACTCTCACCTTTCGCATCTTGGTTAGCATAATATGCATTGCCTTTTGCAAATGTACCTTTCCACAGGGGAATCAAACTTTCTAAGCTCAGTCTATGGTAATCACTGTCTCGGTTAAGCAAATCTTGCTGTTCTGCGGAACACGTTTGACTACCACACGCGTTATTTTGAGAACCACTTTGCTCATTTTCTATTTGATACGATGCATACGCATATTCAATTTGCACTGGCATAAATTTATAAGCCACTCGTACAGCGGTTGAATCTATGTCTGTTTTCTCTCTTTCCGCACCCGTTAAAAAAGGATCTGACCAAGTTTCTTTTAGAAATGGCACATGAGGGATATACGCAAGCGTCATACTCTGGCGTTTATCAAATTTGTGTGTAACGCCCAACTCATATTGTATCGCACTATCTAAGATATTTTGAGGACTCTGACCAAGGAAGTATTGGGCCTGCAAATCATCGGTTGTATAAGCAACACGAAAAAAAGGAAATAATACCCCCGTAGTCACGCTTTCAGGGGCGCTATTGAGATCGCTTATCTGTTTATTATCATCATGAATATTAAATTGATCTTGAGTATCACTCACACCAACGTTAACACCAATCGTACCGGAAAACCCTGCACTCTTGGCTAATGGTTTTGCAATAGCTACACTACCGAAAGCAAGTAAACTACTGGCGAATAATAAGGGTAATGAAAATGCATTATTATTTTTAACGCTCATGTAAGAAAATAGCTCCAATGGTTAAGTCAGTATCAAGGATAAAAATATATATTGATGTATATTGATCCATGTCAATTTAGTCACAAAAGCATAACACAACCAATCCAATATAAAATACTTAATAACCATTTAGGACAATGACCACTCAGTAATTTAAAAATAGCATACATATCAGAACTATCAGTCAGAACAACTAAAAAAAACACTGAAATGATTTGTTTTATATTATAAGCTTATGCGCTATATCCAGACGATTTTAAGATGTATCATCGGTAACTAAAAAATATAATGTCCAAGCCTAATAAGCTGACGATCTATTCTTTCAGTTTGCGCTAATCTATTCTTTCAATCTGACCTAAGAGGTATGCCCGATTAAATTCCAGTATCAAGATCTATTTCAATAAAGGATGATTGAAAATATATGTACAAAATTCTCGTTTTATTTGCCCATCCTGCATTACAAAAATCCCTTGCTCATAAATCACTATTCAATGAAATTCAGCACATTGAAGGCATCACTTGTCACGATCTTTACGATGCTTATCCCGATTCATTTATCGATATTAAACATGAGCAAGCCTTATTATTACAACACGATATTATCGTTTTTCAATTTCCGCTTTATTGGTATTCATGCCCTGCAATTTTAAAAGAGTGGCAAGACCTCGTACTCGAACACGGGTTTGCGTATGGTGAACATGGCAATAAACTCATCGGTAAAAAACTCATGTTAGCCGTATCGACAGGGGGCAGTGCGAATTCTTATTCTGCTTCAGGCTACAATGAACACGACATCAACGCGTTCTTATTGCCCTTTAGTCAGATGAGTCAAATATGTAACTTGGAGTACCTGCCTCCATTTGTGGTACATGATATTCATAAACGACATGACCCTCAGCGCATTGCACGTAAAGCGGAAGAATACCGCCAACAATTACTTCGCTTACAACAAATTGATGATGGCGCAGTAAAGACAAGAATGGAGAATAACTAACCATGGAACATGGCGTATTATTTAATACTTTCATCTATCTTGCTGCAGGTGTTGTTGCAGTACCTATTGCCAAACGTTTAGGACTTGGTTCAGTACTCGGCTACTTGATTGCAGGCGTCATCGTTGGGCCTTATGCTTTAAGCTTAATATCCAATCAACAAGATGTTATGCATGTAGCTGAGTTCGGTGTTGTCATGATGCTATTTTTAGTGGGCTTAGAATTAAGACCCGCTTTATTATGGCAATTGAAAATGCCGATACTGGGCACTGGTGGGCTACAACTTTGTGCCACCACCTTATTTATTTTCTTATTATTACTTGCTTGCGGCCTTGCTTGGCAAACCTCACTCGCAATTGGCTTAATTGTGGCATTGTCATCGACCGCTATTGTGCTGCAAAATTTACAAGAACGAGAATTGATGAAAACAGAAGCCGGTAAGAATGCTTTTGCCGTATTATTGTTTCAAGATATTGCCGTTATCCCCATCCTATCGATATTACCCTTACTCGTCATACAAGACACAACGGTTATTGAATCCTCTATACCCAGTTGGCAAAGTGCATTAATGATTGCAGGCGTCATTGCAGGTATTATCATTGGTGGTCACTTTTTAGTTGTGCCGCTATTACGCATTATTGCCAGTTCTCGCTCACGTGAAATCTTCATTGCAACTGCTCTAGCACTTGTTGTGGGTATCGCTTTAGCAATGGAAGCCGTTGGTTTATCTGCGGCACTCGGTACATTCTTAGCTGGTGTGGTATTAGCAGACAGTGAATACCGTCATGAATTAGAAAGTGATATAGAGCCATTCAAAAGCTTGCTACTTGGTATTTTCTTTATCTCTGTTGGCGCAAGTATCGATTTCAACCTGCTACTTGATCAACCTATACTCGTTGCCTTACTCGTTGGGGGATTGATTGCCGTTAAATTTATTGTGCTATTTGTTACTGGGATCGTCTTTAAGATCCAGCGTAGTCAAAATTGGCTGTTTTCCTGTGCATTAGCCCAAGGTGGTGAGTTCGCCTTTGTATTGACCTCATTCGCACTGCAACGTCAGGTTCTAGATAATGAAATAGCGAGTTTATTAGTTTTAGTCGTCACCTTATCAATGGTATTCACTCCACTATTATTAATTATTTACGATAAAGTGATAGCACCAACATTCAAACGTAGGTTGCCACAGCAAGAAGATAAAGAGACTCCAGAGCATCAGATCCCTGATGATACAGATAGCTCGGTAATCATTGCAGGTTTTGGTGGCTTTGGGCAAGTTGTCGGCCGATTACTGCACGGCTACCATATCAACACGACTATTTTAGAAAATGATGTGGGCCAGATAGAGCTATTACAGCAATTCAAATACAAGGTATTTTATGGCGATGCTGAGCAGCTAAATTTGTTACATTCCGCAGGGGCAGATAACGCGAAATTATTTATTATTGCGGTAGAGAGTGCCAGCCGTACTAAGCGTATCTTGATCCAAGTGAAGAAACATTTTCCACACCTCACTGTATTAGCACGTGCAACCGATCGTAATCACGCACAACAATTAATCCGTCTTGGTGCTGACCACGTGTTTAGAGAGTCTCTCGATTCAGGGATCAGTTTGGGTGTTGAAACATTAAAAGCATTAGGGATGCGTGCCAATCAGGCTCATCGTGCTGGTCAAGTGTTCCGTCGTCATGACGAAGCGGTATTACATGAAGAAGCAAAACGTATACACGAACACGAGCCAGAGTTTGTGAACCGCAGCCTGACTGAACGCCGTATACTTAAAAAGCTATTGGGATTAGATGCGTTGACCTATTACGACAATTTAAATGACGCTTGGTCAACAGAAGCACACAGCAACCAAGATAAAAATACAGTCGGTAATTTAGCTGCTGCGCATAAGCATAATAAATCGAGTAGCTAACGGTAGTAATCCGTTAGTTTAACTCACAATGTATAGCTCTGTTTATTGCGTGTTTCGATCACGCAATAAACAGAGCTATAATCTTTAGCAATGCCACTGAATTCTTTAGAAGTGCCACTGCAGGTAAACGGTTTGGTAATTACTGCCACCTTTAATACGACCAAACGCAGAACTAGTTTCAAAGATACCAGAACGGTGATGAATACTATAACCTAACCACGTTTGTGCGAGGGCTTTACTGCCAAAGATATCACCAACATTCACATCCAAAGAAAAATCAACATAGTTAAGTAATTTAGATGCATTCTCATAGCCACGCTTACTGTCTTCACCGACTAATTCAAATCCTTCGATATACGTAACATCTGACACATAAGATAAACCTTCAGCAAGACCTACACGCCAACGAGGACCCAGTTCAAACGTATAAAAAGCTTTAATCGCAAGGACGACTTCGCCAATATCTTTTTGTACATCTGAACTATAATGCCAAGCAATACCCGGTGTGAAATACAAATCAATCGGTAATGAAAACAAGTTATCACCAACTTGAGTACCATAAAATAGAGAACTCATTTGGTTGTTTTCAGTATCTCGTTCAGCTTGGAACATCAATACCTCACCAATATCTGACGGTGTCGCCCAACCATGTGCTAAACGTAAATATTCATCATTTTTTTGTTTCTCTGATGTACGTATAAATGGCTTCTCAGGATCGGGATAAAAAGCAATGCCTAAAAATGACTCTAACTGATAATTCTTGTCTACAATACTTAAGTCATGCACATTATTTTCTAAACGCGTTACACCAAACTGACCAATAAGGTGAAGATTACTAGCAACATGATAAGCCGCTTTCACACCACCACTCACAGAAACACCCGCGCCCGCTTTCTCACGGTCAAAACCATAGTAGTGGTCGTTAAAATCAGCCGTTTTCCACTTTAATTCCGCAAATGGGATCAATGACAAACGATCATAATGCCAAGAATATTGTGCTCTTGTCACACCATAAACGCGCTGATAGTTATCAGAAAGCACAGCAATGTCAGCTGCCCACGGACCATCAAAATAACGATACTGTAAACCAAAATCAAAAGACTGTCCCTTCACTTCATTTTGAAATTCTTTAGGGATATCATTAAATCTAAAACGGCTATACGCGTTTACTTCGTGATCATCTTGTTTCCAAAGATGAATACCACCTTCTAAACCTCGAATAAAACCATATTCATTCTCGAAACGAATTAAAGGTAAAATATCATATACCGCTGTATCTTCACTCATCTCAGACACTGCGAAAGGGATATCAGCACGACGTATACCTATCGCTAAACCCCATTGGCTATCAGGTAATTCAGTTGTATTCGTTACCTCGCTATCACTTACTAACTCGGTAGAAACATTTTCCGATTGAATTTCATTATCAATAGTCGTGCTATTTTCAGCATAGACAACACTTGAAGACATACTGAAAATACACGCCAAGCGTATAATACTGCGATAGCCTACCCACATAATATTTGTAATACCTATTGGTTATAAATAATTGCCGCTATATTACCCATGGTAATAAGAAACCACAATACAAATATAACTATAAATAACAGATATTAATCATAGGCTTGCTGACATGCTGCATCGCAACTACGTACTAAACGAACATTTAAACGTTCACTATTTGAGACGCTATACAATAATCCATTTTGAAATTCGATTTGCCACGCCTTTCCTCCATTAGTACTGCTTGGCGTGTTAGACCACGACTTAGAAATCGCTGGTAATAATGGTGCATTGAGAAACACTGATTTATTCAAACTGGGTTCTTCGCAGGCAGTTTCAATAATACTATAAAGCTCTTTAATATCAGGTAATCGCCAGTCTTTATGACCTGAACTCGTTACATTAAACACCCCAGGTGCTGCCAACGCTTCCCACCAAGTAAAGTAACGTATCAACCCTTGTTCGCAACGTGAACCTACCAGTCCGATAACACACACTTGCCACTCTAATCTTGTCGCCTTATCAAATAAAGTGCAGTCAGAATTCCGAACAAAACGCTCTGTTGGTGTTGAATATTGAGCATTATCATTGCAGCGTTGCTCTAGCCCTCTAACAGTCATAGGTGTGACGAATAGCATAACGCTAATCACATAGAGAATACGACGAGTTAAATTGATGTTCATCATTAAATCCTTTTATGATTTCAGCCTGTTGCTGAGGACCATTTATTCGATATTATTACGTACTAAACGCACTGCTCTCGGTATATTCGTCAAATTCCCCTGAATATTGCCATACAAAAAATTCACCATCCAAGCTGAATCTAAATCATCAATATCAATATCAGCAGTCCAGTAATATTCATTTTGTGCATAAGGAAAATACGCTATTTCAACTGCAGGAATTGCTTGAGAATAATTAATAATACTTTGTAATTCTAATCGCGTTGGTAAGCGCCAATCACTATAGCCACACCAATTTAATTGATTCATCGCCAACATGAATTTTTCGGTATCACAATGACGACTATCAACACAAATACCGCCATTTTCAGCAACGCCATGACCATTAAATTCCTGACTACTAGACTTAAACCATGAGTAAACATAATCAGCATCATTAACACTACCGTTACCAAGCGCCGATTTGACCTCCCACATCAGCTCTGTTTGATTATCTAAAACGCAAGACCACTCAGTCGAATTTTCAGAAACTGCGACTCCTTTGGCCCCTATTTTGGCTAAATCTAACAAGCTCTCTTGAGATATAAAATTCTCATCAACACTAATTCCAGCAGGATTTAAATTCATACGTATGCTGTAATCAGGCAGAAAAAAACTACCACCAGCCCCTGGATAACTATTTCGCTCTACGTTACTGTCACTACCATTAGGACAACCTACAAGCAATAAACTACTAAAAATGATGATTAAATATTTCATAAAGACACTCTTAAAGTGTGATATAGATCGAAGTTTAGATTACAAACTTTGATATTTCACCAAAAAACAACCCCAATTAATAGACGACCGGTCTACTAAGGCGTATCTTTAAGGCATCACCATTTATCTTTAATACAGTACTGATATCGATCGTATTTAGAATCGGAAATAATCCTACCTTATTTACACCTAATTAAAAGACGATCGGTCATTACATTGTAAATGACTTATATATAAGGAGCTTTTATGCCTCAATCAAATGTTATAAATCGCCGTATTACACTGGCTTCACGACCTGTTGGTGCTCCGACAGCAACCAATTTTCGCCTTGAAGAAACAGTAATCCCAACACCAAAATCAGGTGAAATATTATTACGAACAAGTTATTTATCACTTGATCCTTATATGCGAGGTCGCATGAATGATGGGGCATCTTACGCTGAACCCGTTGGTATTGACGGTACTATGGTGGGCGCAACGGTATGCCAAGTAGTGACTTCGTTACACCCAGACTACCAAGTTGATGAATGGGTACTTGCTTATACAGGCTGGCAAGATTACGGCATTTCAAATGGTGAAGGTCTTGTAAAGTTAGGCTCTGATCCAACCAATGCTTCTTATGCGCTTGGGATCTTAGGAATGCCCGGCTTTACCGCTTATATGGGCCTGCTTGATATCGGCCAACCTAAAACAGGCGATACGCTTGTTGTGGCTGCAGCAACAGGACCAGTTGGCGCAACCGTCGGTCAGATTGGTAAACTAAAAGGGTGCTATGTCGTGGGTATTGCAGGCGGGGCTGAAAAGTGTAAATACGCTGAAGACGTATTAGGCTTTGATAAATGTATCGATCATAAAGCGGCAGATTTTGATGCGCAATTACGTACAGCCTGTCCAAAGGGAATTGATGTGTATTTTGAAAATGTGGGCGGCAAAGTATTCGATAGCGTGCTACCACAACTTAATACAGGCGCACGCGTACCCGTATGCGGTTTGGTTTCACAATATAACGCAACAGAATTACCATCAGGTCCCGATCGTTTATCACTATTAATGGGCACCTTATTGGTCAAGCGCATTAAGATGCAGGGCTTTATCATTTTTGATGATTATGCACACCGCTATAATGAGTTTTTTGAACAAATGATGACGTGGTTACAATCAGGTCAAATCAAGTATCGTGAGCATATGGTTGACGGACTAGAAAATGCACCGTCTGCATTCACTGGTATGCTAAAAGGTGAGAACTTCGGCAAACTTGTAATTAATGTCACTAAATAAGAGGCCAAAATGATTAAATTACACCATTTAAACAAATCACGTTCTAAACGTATTATTTGGTTATTAGAAGAATTAGGCGTTGATTACGAGATCATTGCATATCAGCGAGATAGCAAGACCTTCTTAGCGCCCGCTGAATTAAAAGAAATTCATCCATTGGGTAAATCACCTGTGATTGAAGATGACGGACTAGTTATCACCGAATCAGGCGCTATCACAGAATATCTTATTAATAAATATGCGGCAGATAAACTCGCACCTAAACAGTGGTCACAAGAATACGTCGATTATTCACAATGGATACACTTTGCTGAAAGTTCTGCTATTTTACCGTTACTATTAAAGATGTTTGTTGAAAAAGATGGCTGTAAAACTAACTTTATGGCAGATTATGCTGACATAGAGATAGCAAAAGTAATTAGCTATTTTAATGATGCGCTCGCAGATAAAAAATACCTTGTTTCAGAGCAGTTAACAGGGGCCGATATTATGATGTCATTTATTGTTGAGATATTAGGTAATAACAATGCACTGGCTCATTTTACCCACCTAGCTCGTTACAACAAACAGCTTCATACCCATCCAAGCTTATTAAAAGCCATAGAAATAGAAGCTAAATACGATAACAGTTAAATCCTATCGCAGAGTTACACTATATAGTTACACAGTAGGATAGTTAAACAGTAGATCTACATAATAGAACGACACAGTAGAGCAACATAGTAAAACTGCGCAGTAGAACCGCACGAGTGACTAAAGTAAGAGATCACCTTAGTCACTACGTGAATAAAAAACCATAAATAAAGCATAAAAATCCATTTATTACTGATTTATCATTGACCGACTCTCCAAAGTTAAATACTATATTTATTTTAACAATGGATATGTTAGTCATGGATTACTTATTACCACTATCCCCTTCTTTACTTGCACTTTTCTTAGCATTTACTACTCGTAGAGTTATTTTATCGCTATTTTGCGCTGTTCTACTCGGTAGCTTTATTCTTCACGATTATGCACCGATAGAGTCTATTATTGCCGTCTACAAAGATGGTATCTTTAATCAACTGAAGGGCAGCAACGCACAGATCGTTATCGTTATTACGATCATATCTGGTTTTATCTACCTGCTTGAATCCTCTAAAGCAATGACTGCATTTTCACAAGCAATCACGCGTTACGTCAGCACGCCAGCCAAGTTAAAAGCAGGCACTTGGTTGTCCGGCATTGCTATCTTTTTTACCGATTCTGGTAATTCACTGATCCTAGGCCCTATTTATCGTCCACTATACGATAAAATGAAAATATGCCGTGAAAAACTCGCACTGATTATCGATTCAACCTCTTCGCCAGTATGTGTACTGATCCCTGTCATTAGTTGGGGTGTTTACTCGATGGGATTAATGGAAAAAGCATATACCAATGTCGGCTTAGAAAAAGATGGATTAGCGTTATTTAAAGAAGTTTGGTTATTCCAGCTTTACCCACTGCTTACACTTATCGGTTTATTCTTCATTATTCTGTTTGGCGTTAATCTTGGAAAGATGAAACAAGCTCAACGAAACTGTGAAATGGGGACAAGTGAATACCTGTCAGAAAGTGACATAACTAAAAATGATACCGTCAATCCACTGATAAACATGAATGCAGTGCAACAATATGGCGCGAAAACTGTCGCATTAGCCCTGTCTTCACTTGCGTTATGTATGGCAGGCTTATTCTTTTACTTTACACGAGGTGCATCAGGCTCAGCGGAAGCAAAATTAGTGGGCTCAGAAATTCGAACTGCATTAGCGGTTTCCTACTCTGTTGCATCTGTTGTCACAATCATTGCTCTACGCTACTTTGGTATCCGTAAAATGAGTGCATCTGCCGATTCATTTTTCCAAGGCATGGGGAAAATTGTCAGTATCCTCTGTATTCTATTGCTTGCTTGGACACTCAGCGATATCTTAAAAGCATTAGATACAGGTGCCGTTATTGCAACTATGTTACAACAACTTAACTTCCCTATCTGGTTACTTGCCAGTACCATTTTCATTATTGGTGCATTTCTATCTATTGCGACAGGATCGTCATGGGGTACATTTGCGTTGTTAATACCAATTGTAGCGCCGATAGCGTATAGCTTAGATGCAAGTATTATTTTATGCTTTGCAGCTGCACTCAGTGGTGGCTTATTTGGTGATCATTGCTCACCAATTTCAGATACAACGGTACTGTCATCAATGTCATCCGGTGTTAACCACATCAACCACGTTGAAACTCAAATGCCTTATGCTATGACAACGGCATTCTTTACCTTTATCGGCTTTATTCTTGCGTCGATAAGTGGTTCTAACTTAACCGTGTTAATCATGGCTGGCGCAATGGGCAGCTTCTATTTTCTTTATTCTAAATCTCAACAAGGCAAACTAAATCATGAAAACAATTTATCTTAGAAGTGAAACTAAAAAAGGTGAATGTCGTTCACCTCTTACACCACAGGGCGCTAAGATATTAATGGCTGCAGGTATTACTGTACTTGTAGAGTCATCGACAACACGAACCTTTAGTGATCAAGATTATCGTGACCTTGGTATTGAAATAACAACAGTGCCTTGGCAAGATATGCCAACAGACGTCTTGATTTTAGGACTAAAAGAGTTACCCGTTAGTGATGAACCGATTGCTCATGATCATATTTATTTTGCCCATGCGTTTAAAGGTCAAGATGAAGCCCCGCAGATACTCGCGCGATTTAACAATGGCGGCGGACGTATTTTTGATATTGAATTTTTGACTGATGCAGATAATCGACGTGTGGCTGCATTTGGCTATTGGGCTGGATTTGTTGGCGCAGGATTAGGACTACTTGGTTATGGTCACTATCAACAACAGCAAACCATTTTTCCCGCAATTACTCCCTTTGCAAATAAAGAAAGTTTTATTGCTGCAATTCAATCACAACTAGGTAATAACGTGAATGAATTAAGTGTGATGGTAATGGGAGCACTTGGTCGTTGTGGTAGTGGTGCAACAGACCTACTTAAAGCGGTCGGTATTGATAAACTGACACTGTGGGATAAACAAGAATATGACGAATCACCAAAACCCATTACCGCAATTTTGTCACAAGATGTATTTATTAATAGTGTTTATTTAAAAGGTGATATACCACCTATGATAGATCAGTCATTATTAGCAGATAATAGTAAACTGCGTATTATCAGTGATGTGAGTTGCGATCCAAACAGTGCGAATAATCCGCTACCTGTTTATGATGCAATAACAAATATGAAGCAGCCATTTGTGCAGGCAAAATACAGTGAGCATCACCCTGTTTACGTGCAAGCAATTGATCATCTACCAACATTGCTACCAAAAGAATCAAGTGAAGAGTTTGCTGGTGCGCTATTGCTACACCTCCTACAACTCGGTAGTGAGAACGAGTGCTCAGATGTATGGCAAAAGGCTGTCGATATTTTTGAACGTATTAAATGTAATGGCTAGTACTGCATATTCACAGCAACAGCTAACACAGTGACTTAAAAATAATGAAGCCCTAATGGATACTATCTATTAGGGCTATTTTTATGTTATTTAAGCTGATTAAGCCTAGTCATACTGACGTGAGAAGACACCTGCACAATCATCGCCAATAAGGTAATTACCGGACGGTTTGAGCCTCACCTGATAATTACCATCAGACAAATTATCCGCACCAATATCAAACCACCAATCACTGCCATTAGGCATTAGTTTATTACCTAAACTACTCGAGCCACCCGACGTTAATTGGCTGTGCGCGGCCATCGCATTTGAATCCAAATATTGGTCATTATAAACAACCTCAATAACAGGGGGCTTAACATCTGTTCTTACATCACCAAAATCATCAACAAGGGTAAACGCTAAATTAAGGGTCATATTATCACCTAATAAAGGTTTACCACTCATTAGCGCAGGC
This sequence comes from Moritella sp. 24, assembly GCF_018219155.1. Lineage (NCBI taxonomy): Bacteria > Pseudomonadati > Pseudomonadota > Gammaproteobacteria > Alteromonadales > Moritellaceae > Moritella > Moritella sp. 24. The sequence continues at coordinate 3,270,882 of NZ_CP056123.1, forward strand.
TGACAAGATAAAGTATCCATCACACTTGCATCAACGCCTTGTGAACCCAGTGGTCTACCCAGCGTACTTGCCGTTAACGCCCAACTTGCAGGGTTAAACATATAGATACTGCTCAGCATAGGATCATCTTCATACAACTGAGTAAAGGTTAGATTTTCATTTACTAACGTCTTGAAATTATTAACAGAAATATGCGTTAACTGATTTTGTGCATAAGATTGGCTTTTCGCGTCAATACCAAAAGAGTGCAGCTTGTTGTTACCGTAAAACAATGAGTTAATCACACTATTATTGGTACTTGCACCACCCATTTCTGAAAACCAAACACCACGTAGCGCATTTATTGAGGTATGCTGAGAAATCACATTGCCGGATGATCGATAAAACAGAATAGAAATACCATACCCTTGGAAATCATCAGTAAAATAATCTAGATTATTTGTGAAGGTATTATCATTTGAGTTACTACTGAAATAGATATTTTCATGGGTGTTATCCCATAACGTATTATGTTCAACAAGATTATTCAAGCCTTGCGAGAGACTGATACCCCATGTATTTTTGTAAGACGTGTTGTGGGCAACATAATTATCATTACCTTGAATATTTATCCCGCCACGATTTCGCATCAGATACTCATTACCATTACTGTAAATGGTATTGTTAAGTATGTGCATATCCGAACTCCAATAACCCACGGTTATACCATTACCGTTATCAGAATTTGCAATATTATTGCGCGCAATACCACCACTTACATTATGTAGCCATAAGTCATTACCGTTATTATTAAAGACATTATTTTCAATAATAAAATCGTCACGTTTAGCCGCTTTTGTATGCAGGACAAATAATCCATAAACTGCATTTTTGAATTCACAATTACGCACAATAACTGACGTTCTTGCGCCAGTTGATACGAGTTTATTCGATACTCCTTCACCATCAAAATTGATGCCATCAATAACAATGCCGTCGCGACCGATATGTAATATGCCTTGATATGCGGAACCAGTACCCGTTAATGTCGGTGACTGCCCAGCCTCTGCACGAATCGTTAAATTTTCTTTATATACATCTAATCCTTCGTCGTATGTTCGGCTATCTGTAAATACAAGTTCATCGCCAGGCTTTGCCGCTTGATAAGCACTCGTTAAACTATCAAAGTCGGAATTTTCACCAATTTCGAGTATTTCAGCGTAGACACTCCCCACGGAAAGCACCCATGCCACCAACATACCTTTATATAAATTCATAGTCATCTCCCTGCCTGCCTACCCACTCCCTAGTAATGCTATGAATCATTAGATGAAGTGAAATATACTTTCTCAAGTTATACGTAAGTTTAGACCAGAATAATAAATGTGCGTCACATCACGTTATTAATCACATACTAGAATCCCAACAAGGTTTTCTTCGGCAAAATCCAAGCAGTTATTGTTATGTTATAACATTATCATTGCCAGTGACTACGGTTATGTTATAACATAACAACTCCTAGCGTATTATAAAGAACAATAAATGTCAGTACCTCCAATTTTAATCCACAATCGTCAATTTTCACTTTTATTAAGTAGCTTGTATTCACGTATTGCCATCGCGATCAGTGTCATCGCACTATTATCGTTCGCTTTATTGCGACTCGTTGGATCATAAATAATGATTAAAATTAATAACCTAAGTGTTAATTACCAAGATAATATAGCGCTAAGTAATATTTCAACAGTGATTAAACACGGTGATTTAAGCGCGATAGTCGGTCCAAATGGCGCTGGTAAATCAACCTTATTAAAAAGCATCATGCAACAAGTCACGATCAAATCAGGTTCTATCGAACTTGGTGGTTTAAATTTAAAAAATATTGCTTACTTGCCACAAAGCAGTCAAATAGATCACTCATTTCCCATCACAGTGACTGAATTTGTATCTGCAGGGGCTTGGCAACGCACCAGTTTTTGGCGTGCCTTTAGCCGCAACGAATTACAATTATTACAGCAAGCATTAGTAAAGGTAGATCTTGAGGATATGGCTGAACGCCAGATTAGTCAGCTATCAGGCGGGCAATTTCAGCGTATGCTGTTTGCTCGCATGCTATTACAAAATGCAGATATTCTGCTACTTGATGAACCCTTTGGCGGTATTGATGCTCCAACCACCGAGCTATTAATGCGTGTCATCAAAGAATGTCAGCAACAAGGCAAAACCATTATTGCAGTGATCCACGATCTCGCCTTAGTACAACGCTATTTTCCAAACACACTACTTGTGGCAACCAAGTTAATTGCAGCAGGTAAAACCACAGACGTATTAACTCAACAGTATTTACTTCAAGCAGGTTATCAGCACTTCGCTCATTGCGCTGTGCATAACACTTTTAATAACCCAGCCTACAACGCCGTAAGCAGTGTAAACAATACCGCAGTTAATAATGCGAATGAAAATACAGTAACGTCTGTTGTTGCTAACACCGAGAAACACGCATCATGAGTGCTCAATTATACGAACTATTTATCGCCCCTTTTGCTGACTTTGTATTTATGCAACGCGCCTTGTGGGGAATTATCGTGTTAAGCATTAGTGCGACACCTGTCGGTGTATTCCTAACCCTAAGACGCATGAGTTTAACCGGCGATGCGATGGCCCATGCCATTTTACCAGGTGCAGCCATTGGTTTTCTTATTTCAGGTTTGTCTGTCACAGCGATGACTATTGGTGGCATTGTTGCTGGCTGTGTGGTCGCGGTATTAGCAGGCATAGTCGCCAGACATTCAAAGGCAGAAGAAGACTCTAGTTTAGCGGCTTTTTACTTACTTTCTTTGGCTGTTGGTGTATTAATTATTTCTGCTAATGGCAGTAATGTTGATTTATTGCATGTGCTATTTGGATCAACACTTGCCCTAAATGATGATGCATTAATATTACTCACCATGATTGCCAGCATTTCGACATTAGCTTTAGCACTACTCTACCGCCCTTTAGTAATGGAATGTGTTGACCCGCACTTCTTTAAAACCGTCAGTAAACTCAGCTCAGTTGCCCATTATGGATTCTTATTACTCGTCGTGCTCAATCTGGTTGCGGGTTTTCATGCGTTAGGTACTTTAATGGCCGTCGGTTTAATGATTTTGCCCGCAGCAATCGCTCGATTTTGGTCTAATCGCTTAGGTGGAATGCTAATTGTCGCCTTTATCAGTGCAATATTAAGTGGCTACTTCGGACTATTTCTTTCCTACCACGCCAGCTTAGCAACAAGCCCTGCAATTATATTAGTGCTTGGGTTGCTTTATATCACCTCATTACTATCTGGTCGTCAAGGTGGATTATTGTTTAAAAACCGAAATTAATGCTTAACAACTAACAACTAACAACTCTGAATTATTCATCTATTAAAATAAAATTTATACAGGACGATCACATGCTTAAAAACACGCTTACAACATCAATGATAATACTTGGTTTAGGAGCTAGCTCGGCTGCTATGGCAGAACAAAAGCTAGCTGTGATTAGTAGCTTTTCTATCCTTGGTGATCTCGTATCAGAAGTAGGTAAAGAACATGTAGCGGTCACCAACTTAGTGAAAATTAATGGTGATGCACACGTATTTAGCCCTAACCCCCAAGATGCGAAGGCCATTTCTAAAGCACAATTAGTTGTCATTAACGGATTACAATTTGAAGGCTGGATGCCACGTTTGATTGAAGCAGCCAACTATAAAGGCGTGCAAGTTATCGCCGCTAATGGCATTGAAGAGCTTAAAACGACAGGAGGTGGCTGCAAGCATGAGCATCATGATCACGAACAGCATAACGACGAACATGAACACCATGATCACGAACAACATAATGACGAGCATGAACACCATGATCACGGTGATATAGATCCGCATGCTTGGCACAGTATTAAAAACGTCAAAGTCTACGTACACAACATAGCACAAGGGCTGATTCAGGTTGATCCAGAAAACCGACTTGATTATCAGCAAAATGCGACTAACTATATCCAAAAATTAGACCAGTTAGCATTAAAATTAAATTCTCAACTAGCGACAATACCAGAAACTCAGCGTAAGGTGATCACACCGCATGATGCATTTGCTTACTTCGCTCGCGACTTTAATGTCACTTTCTTATCCCCTCAGGGAACAAGTACAGGCTCTGAAGCCAGTGCTGCCGATGTCGCTAAGTTAATAAAACAAATACGTCATGATAATGTCAACGCAGTATTTATGGAAAACATCGCTGACAATCGTCTCATTGAACAAATCAGTCGTGAAACAAACGCTAAAGTTGGCGGCAAATTATACTCTGATGCATTATCGGCTCCAGGCCAATCTGCGGCAACTTACCTAGAGATGATGCAGTATAACGTCGATACCATCGTCAACGCTTTAAAGTAACAACGCGCAGTTCCAAAAAAGCCCGAGCACATAACGCTACTAACATCGTATTTATGTTAAGTAGCGTATGCCTCGGGCTTTTCAATTATTCTTTATGACTAAAACATCGGCGACATTCCAACTGGCCTTGAACCTAATAGTAGTACGCCTAATAATATTAATAATACCCCACCAAAAATAGGCACGATAAATTTGGCTAAATTAGGTCGACCACTTCGAACTTGATTCGACTTACCGGTCAGCAAATAGCGTCTAACTGCTTTCTTTCCCGTAATTGTCATAACAGCAATTAATGAAGTTGTTAACGCTGTACCTAAAGCCATGATAACGGCACTAATAATACCCAACCAATAAATATCAAGCATATTAGCAAACAGCAATACCATAATAGCGCCAGTACAAGGACGTATACCGATACTTAGAATAATGGCTAAATACTCTTTAAATGATGACGCCTCATTTATCTTTTCTGATGAGACTACATGCTGGTGACCGCAGCCACAATTATCATTATGCTCATGTCCTACATTAACAGGCGTTACTTTCTTAATAACTAACATTGAATCTGGCGTTAATGCTTGTTTCAATGTCATCCGGTGATTTTTAATCACGCGATACATCAATACTAAATTACGCCAAATAATGACGATACCCAGCAAGATAGCAGTATAAAAACTTAACGGTATTAGCAGCTCAGCCGTATGATTAATTTCACGCATCGAAGCATCAAAAACCATGAGTAATACCGATACTAATACCACTGCAACCAACGCTTGCATTAGTGATGACACAAGCGTAATAATCAAACTTACTTTCACTTTCGCGTCTTGGGTCGCAATATAGGTTGTAACAATTAACTTGCCATGACCGGGGCCAACAGAATGCAAAATACCATAGAGAAAACTAAGTGCGATAAGCGATAAACCTGCAACTAAACTTTCATTTTTCGCGGCCTGTAATAGCTCACTCAACTCATTATTAATCTGCTTTTGCCACTGCATGCCTGTCGTCATAAGCGTTGGCCAAATCTGATAAAGAAAATAGCCTAAAGCAGCAAAACAACAAAGCGTGATAATGATGCTAAATGTCGTTAAAAAGTGTGATTTAAGTAGATTTCCTTTCGTATTGCTACTATTTGGAACTGACGGTGCCATTGTTTATCCTTGTTATAAATAGCGTTAAAGTTGACAATTAATGATGGCAGATTGAGTAAATAACTCCCCTATCGCATCATCTCTAGCCGCATCAACAGGTAATGACATTACATATGCAAGTTGCTCGGATGTGGGAGTTGCATCTATCACAGACAACTTACAGTATTGCGCTAACTTCGGCGATAATTTAATTGCATTATGTGCAGGCCAACTCATATCAACGTAGTAACTTGGATCATAAATAAGCAATTTAAGTTCTTTATCTGACAATAACTTAGGTTTAGCCAAAGGCAGGTAAAAAGTTAACGTAGCCTTGATGCTCTCTTGTGTTAGCAGTCCATTTTCTGCCAAGGCATATTTAACCGGAATTCCCTCTTCATAAAAATAAGTCAGGTAGTGATTCTTTGTCATATTCTCCATGATTGAGTCGGCTAAAACTTGTAATGTGTTGGGTTTATTTTCAGGCGATAAATCTTCCCCATCAAGCATGTAAGCCGACGTCATTGCATCAAACTCCCAGGTCATCTTAAAGCCTGTAATATATTGACCGTCGCCCTGAATTTCAGTTTTCATATCAACCCACGAATGTGGATGTGCAACGCTATTCATACTTATCAATGCACCAAACAACAGCGTAGCAACTTGCGAGAAGGCGCTTTTGTTATTTGGTTTTAATGCAAATACAGACATCATTTAAACTCTCAAATAATAACTCAGGATAATCGGTAACTGATTTATAGATACACAGTTGCCTATAACGTAAATACGTAATCGTATGTTATAACATAACAGTAGTTTTATAAAAAGTAGTTACACTCTGTATGGTGAAATCGTGAACATAGAAGGGAGATTAAATTAATGTATCTAAAGCGGTAAATGTTTGGAGTTTATCCAAATCAGGTAAAGCTGATAGTAATTCTCGAATTTGTGAAATACGAGTCATTGAATTCGCTTCAACATAAATAATCAAATCAGTATCACCGCACAACGTATGTGCATGCGTTATTTCATTGATACCTTGTAAGTAAGGGGCGATTAACTTCGCATCAAACGGTCTAAATGTCAGCTGAAAATACACCGTCACCTTAGATAGGTCGTCACTAGCAACATCAATCGTATAACGCTGGATAATACCGGACTCTTTTAGACGCTGGATCCGATCATTGACAGCCGTTCGCGATAAACCAATATCATCCCCAATACTGGCGATCGAACGACGTGAATTGGCAACGAGTAAATCAATAATAGTCCGATCAAACTTATCCATAAGTAGCTCTGCGTTAATCTTTATAATAATCACCTTACACTGCTTAATCCCTTTAACCAAGTGAAACACACTTCAGACAAAATAACCGTCATAGTGATATTTTGTCTGATCAAAGTGTTATTTTGTACATTGTACACAGCGCCTCCCTTTATTATTCTATTTGTTCACCAACAAAAGGATTTAGGCCATGACACAATTACCTCCTCAACTGCATTATTTACATCATGATCAGCTATCAACATTATGCCTAGAAAATGTATCTATTAAGCAGCTAGCTACGCAAGTAGATACTCCTTTTTATTGTTATTCTAAAGCCGGATTAGTCAACAATATCAGCGCGTGTAAAGCAGCGTTTGAACCAGAAAATATACACATTCATTATGCGATGAAAGCGAACAGTAATCTGTCATTATTACGTATTGTCGCAGAGCAAGGGTTAGGTGTTGATATTGTTTCTATTGGTGAGATGCAACGCGCTCTCAATGCTGGATTTAATGCGCAAGACATTGTGTTTTCAGGGGTAGGAAAAACCACATCAGAACTGACAGCCGCGCTACGTGCAGGCGTAGGACAATTCAATGTAGAATCGAAAGAAGAACTCTCCGCATTAATATCAGTGACAAGTGAGTGCCAACAATCCGTTTCAGCACTGATCCGCGTGAATCCAGAGATCACAGTTGATACGCATAAAAATATAACCACAGGTGCAAAGGGGAACAAATTTGGAGTGAGCTTTAACGATGTACTGCCAATGCTAGCAGCGGCGAAGCAATCACCATTTTTAAACATCAATGGATTAGCGATGCACATCGGCTCACAAATACACAGTGTAGCGCCCTATCTTGATGCAATAGCTAAAATACGCGCACTATTAAACCGACTTGAAGCACAAGACTATCCCCTCACCCATCTCGACCTTGGTGGCGGTTTTGGTATTCAATATAGAGACAACCAAGCACTTAATAAAACTGATTCCACGGCAGCACAACATTATTTAACATTTGCGGATTTTGCCAACGCAATCAAATCAGCATTACCTGATTGGCAAGGCAGATTAAGTGTTGAACCGGGGCGCTCACTCGTTGCCGACATTGGAGTTATGGTCAGTGAGATAACATACCGTAAAGAAAGCCAACCCACACCATTTCTGGTATTAGATGCCGCAATGAATGATCTTATGCGTCCGGCATTATATCAAGCAAACCACGCCTTGATTCCCGTTCAACAGCCACGCTCGTCGCTATTGACCCAATACGATATTGTTGGTCCTGTGTGTGAAAGTACTGATACATTTGCAAAGTCAGTGCAATTATCCAGTGAATTAACCGCAGGAGAACTTATGTGTTTTCTTGATGCCGGTGCTTATTGCGCCGTCATGAGTAACAGCTATAACAGCCGTACAATCATCGCAGAAGTGTTAGTTGATGATAATCAGGCTCATGTGATTCGAGAGCCCATAACACAAACTGACTTAATGGCGTTCGAACAACATCGACGTTTAGCAAAAATATAAACCTCTGCTCTGTCTTTATATTCCATGTGTTTATATACCATGTACTTATATACCGTGTTCTTCCGACCAATCTTTTAAGCGTTTCAAAATATCCAGCGCAGTACGGCCAAACTCCGTGATTTCATAAGTGACAGCAATCGGTCTGTCACTTATTACTTCTCGTATGACTAAACCTTGGTTTTCCAATTCTTTTAAACGTTGATCGACCATCTTCTTACTTGCACCACCCAACATACGGGCCAAATCATTAAAACGGACTGGGCCATCTTGTAAGTGCCACAGTATAGATGCTTTCCACTTTCCGCCTAACATGCGCATTCCACGCTCAACAGAACAAGGTTCTTCACACGGGTTGATAACTTTTTTATGACCATTAGCCATTGTTTCTACTGCTGTTTTCATTATTCACCACAAGGTTACTAAAAGTATACTGGTTGCTTTTATATCCCAGAGTATCAAAATATAACCAAAACGTACCCATTAAATCGTTATATTTATTCAGGAAAACTACCTATGCCGACGTTAACATCTTACGATGCCCATACCCGCAGTGCCTTAGGCACAGTCGAAATAACCACAGCAGAACAAATGCCAGCATTAATTAATAATGCGCAAAAAGCACAAAAACGATGGGCTGCATTATCTTTAACTCAGCGTCAACAATGCGTGACCCAAGCCTATCAACAACTAGAGCCTGTACAAAACCAACTTGCAATGCTCATTAGTAAAGAAATGGGAAAAGATTACCGTCGTGCAACCTATGAAGCAGGCGGTACGATTCAAAGCGCCGCTTATTTTGCCGATGAAATTGCCCAAGCACTCACAACAGACCAGCTTGATCGTTCCACTGAACTGCAATATCGGCCACTGGGTATTGTCGCGGTTATTTCTCCTTGGAATTACCCATTAGCGATGGCAAATAATTTATTAATGCCAGCCTTGATCGCTGGTAATGCTGTTATTTTAAAACCATCAGAAGAAACGCCATTAGTTGCAGAACTCTTTGTTAACACCCTTAATAAAATATTACCACAAGGCGTATTACAAGTGGCTCACGGTGATAAGCAAACTGGCCAAGCACTCGTCGCAAGTAACATTAATATGGTCGCTTTTACAGGTTCGATGTCTGCAGGTAAGCAGATCATGGCGAGTGCTGCACCTAAGCTAAAACGTCTAGTGATGGAACTTGGTGGTAACGACCCGATGATCGTGATGGCCAGTGCCAATATCGATGCTGCCGTACAATTTGCAGTGGCGAGTTCATTCGAAAATGCCGGACAAATGTGTACATCAACTGAGCGCGTGTATGTTGATGCCCGCATTGCCGCAGAGTTCGAACACAAAGTCGTTGCGCTTGCTCGTCAATATCAAGTAGGTCCGTGGGATAAACCGCACGTCAATATCGGTCCAATTGTTAATCCAAAACAACACCAAAGTATTTTATCTCAATTACAGGACGCAACGTCAAAAGGCGCACAGTTATTACTTGGTCGCGATGATTATCCACAGCCCTTCATCAACCCAACCGTTATTACAGGGATCACGCCAGATATGCGTTTAGAACAGGATGAAACATTCGGGCCAATCGTGGCCATCAGTCATTTTAACCATATTGATGACGCTATTATCCGCGCAAATGACAGCCCCTATGGACTCGGTGCAGTTGTTTTTGGTGGTCAAGGGGCAAATGCCGTTGCAGAACAACTTGATGCAGGCATGGTTGGCGTAAACCAAGGTGTTGGTGGTGGCAATGCGCCTTGGGTTGGTGCAAAGCAAAGCGGGTTTGGCTTCCATGGGTCAGCGGCTGGCCATCGTCAATTCGCACAAGTGCGCGTTATCAGCAAATAGCACCACCCCATTTAATAGAGGACAAATTTAATGAACACAACATCCAAGAATAAAGGCCCCATCAACACTGATTTTTTTGTTGCGGCCTTCGAACCGGGGGCTGAACATCCAGCGCTACCAACATGGACGAATAGCAAAAATAATTTAGCAGCACTATCACCAGTAGGCAGTAATAACATCATAAAAAAACCAGTGCCACACGTACCCGGTGCTTTTCAATTACTCAATGTATTCTCGCCACAAGAATGCCTGCGCCTTATTAAAGTCAGTGAATCAATGGGCTACCTGCCAGATGCGGCGGTTTCATTACCTCGTAATGTTCGACATAACGATAGCCTAACCTGGGTGGTTGATGAGCAAACTGACCATCTTATTTGGGATAGAGTTAAACACTTAATGACCGATGATGAAGGTATCTTCGATAATAAAGCCGCTGTAGGAATTAACGCCCGCTTTCGCTTTTATCGTTACAGTAAAGGGGATTATTTTAAACCACATTCAGACGGTTCTTGGCCCGGTAGCCGCGTCATTAATAACAAGCTTATCGCTGATGCCTATGGCGATAGGTTTAGTCAAATGACATTCTTAATATTACTCTCTGAATATTTTGACGGTGGTGCAACCCGATTTTTAGTCAATGCTAATGACACTCGTCAGCCCGCTCGTCGTGGCGATTCAGTTGCCGAGGTAGATATTCGCACACCCGCAGGCAGCGTACTTTGTTTCCCTCATGGTATGCACCCTTTGCACTGCATTCACAGTTCGGAACCTATTTATAGCGGGATAAAATACATTATCCGTACAGATGTGTTATTTGAATTGTAATAGTGTGTCATCGAGCCAATGATTTAAATTTGAAAACTAATCTCATTCCTGTATGGTGAAGCAGAATAAACTACCTGTTTACATTGCATTAAACAGACTATGTAAACAACACAATTTGTACGACATCAGGGAATAGTTATGAATATTATCAGCCAAAAAATGCGTAAATTATTATTGGTTATCGCTGTACCGGTATTAGCCTCTGGCTGTGCAGGTAATATCGAAAAGCTTAGCGCCGATACTGAATTTGGTGCTGCACCGCAAGCTTACCAACAAACAATTAAGGATTATTTTGCTGAAGAGTTAAATAACCCTGAAGTTGCTGAGTATGTGATTAGTGAACCAATGAAATTTTATCGTTCACAACCATCAGTTGCAGGTCTTGGCGGTGGTATTAAATGGCACGCTTGGGTAGCAGAAGTAGGTATTCCGGGTAAAGCAATATACAAGTACCTATCGAGTAGCAATAACGAGCTAACTCACTACTATGTACGCTTTGAAGGTAATGACATTGACACGGTTTATGAAGGTAAAGGTTATGAGTCATTAAAAAATGACACAGGTTTTACTATCGGCGAATACGAGTCAATTGATAGCATCACAGTGACTGCTGAAACAGCACAAGTAATTGAAAAAGAAAAAGCGGACGAAGAAGCTGAATTAATTAATAGCTTCGAATCAATTCGTGAATTAAACAAGCTATATAAAGAAGGTATTATTACTGAAGAAGAATATAGCCTGAAGAAAAAAGAAATATTAAAAATATAGTCGTTATTTGACTCACAAAAAAGCCAGCTACAATAGCTGGCTTTTTTACATCTAACATTTACTTATCTTACAAACTTAGAGCGTGAGGATTACTGCCACCACAGCGCCAACTGAGGGAACGCGATAAGTAACGCTAATGCCACAACTTGTAAACAGATAAACGGTACAAGCGCGCTGAAGATCTCACCTAAGCTGATATCTTTTGGTGCTACCGATTTAAGGTAGAAGGCCGCTGGACCAAATGGTGGAGACAAGAATGACACCTGCATATTCATACAGAACACCACACCAAACCAAATCGGATCATATCCTAGACCAACCACAATCGGTACAAAGATAGGCATAGTTAACAGTGCCACACCAACCCAATCAAGGAACATACCTAATACAAACAGCACTGCCATCATGATTAAGATAGTACCCATTGGGCTACCACCACTCATTGCAAGAATACCTTCACTTACAAAATCAATACCGCCCATTAAGTTGTAAACACCAACTAATGCGCTCGCACCAATACCGATCCAGATGATCATGCCACAAGTACGTAACGTCGCAATTGAACTTTCTTTCAACATGTTCCAGTTAAGTTCACCACGAATTGCCGCACTAATCGCAATACCTACAACACCTAATGCCGATGCTTCAGTAATTGACGCAATACCACTGTAGATACTACCTAGTACCACAGCCACAGATAACATTGGGAACAATAATGCTTTTTTGAAGTTAATATCTTTTGCTTCGTCTTCAGCTAATTCTTCAGCTGATGGCAAAGGTGCTAATGACGGGTTTAAATAACAGCGAACCAATACATATACAATATATAACAAGGCTAATATCGCCGCAGGTAAGAACGACGCTTTAAATAGATCGCCAATTGATACACTTGCCGTTAGACCATAAATAATCAATACAATACTTGGTGGTAACATTGTACCTAGCGCGCCACCTGCACAAGTCGTACCAATCGCTAATTTACGATCGTAACCAAGACGTAACATCTGTGGTAATGCAAGAATACCAAGTAGTACCGTTTCGCCACCAATTACACCTGACATAGATGCAAGTAATACAGCTACTAACAATGTTTGAACCGCAACACCACCACGAACGTTACGAGCCACTTTTTTCATTGCATCGAATAAATCACGCGCAATACCAGAACGGTCAAGTAAGGCGGCCATCAATACAAACATAGGCACGGCTAAAAATACGTACCCACTAACAAAACTATAAATTCGGCTAGTGATCAGCGGTAAAACCTCTGGACCAAACCAACCAAATGTGAAAATAACAGCAACTAAGCCAGTTACAAATGCCAACTGCATACCTGTTAATAACAGGCCGATCATAAGCACAAGCATTAACAAACTGCCGTAACCAATACCGATAGATGAAAGATCAAACATATTATTTATTCTTCTTAACTAAGCCGTGGATTTCTTGAATGAGGTGCAACATAAATTGCACTGACATTAAGCACAGAGTACCAAAAATTAACGCTTTAAGTAGCGCAGGATATGCAGGGTCCCAAGCAGAGCCCGATGTTTCTAGACGCATTTCACCCCAAGGTGCATACCAAGCACCTTCAGTCATTGTCCATGCAGCAAAAGAAAGTAATACAGTGAACAGCAAACCCATAATATGGTGGAACACATTTAAGTACTGTTTTGTGCGTTCTGATACATGATCATAGATAAGTACAACACGTACGTGTTTATCTGTCGCTAATCCATAAGCGCCACCAAGTACAAATAATGTGCCGCCAATAAAGGACGCGGTTTCATGTACCCAAATCGTCGGTGCATTAAATACGTAACGCATAAGTACTTCATAAAACGATATTAATACCGTGAACAGAAACAACACACTGATTGCATTGCCAGCCCATATAATACCCGCATCGAGACGGTTTCTTGGTTGCAGTTCTTCTGGATTACTCATAGATTTTTTCATCTTCTAAGTGGAAAAAAAAGGCTGCTAAGCAGCCTTCAGGTATAACGCTTACTTAAATTACAGTAAGTTTTTCGCTTTTAAATGTGCTGTAACAGAGTCATATACTTTTTGTGCGTTTGGAGAGCGTTTTGCGTAAACTTCCCATTGGCTACGCGCAATAGCACGGAATTTTTTACGTTCTGCTGCTGGCCAGTCATGTACTGTGATTTTTGGATCTGCAATCGCTTCAGCAACCGCTTCAGCATCTGCTTTTTTCAGTGTATCAACCATAGTGTAAGCAAATGTTTTAACTGAATCTTGCATTATTTTTTGTAGATCAGCTGGTAGTTTGTTCCACGATTTAGCACTGATTGATACTTCAATTGCAGGTAATGAGTGGAAGCCAGGATATACAGGATGCGGTGCAACATCATTTAGACCCGCTTTCTGGTTCGTTGAGAATACCGTGTAATCGGCAGCATCAATAACGCCTTTACTTAAACCTGTAAATACTTCAGAACCCGGTAAGTTAACTGGTGACGCACCTGCCGCAGCAAATACTTGTTGTACCAGACCTTCTGGTGCACGCAGTTTAAGACCTTTAAGATCTTCAACGCCATTTAATGGTACTTTAGAAACAAACGCTTCAAGACCTGTCGCTGATGCACCAATATAGTAAATACCATATGGCTTGTAGATTTCACGCATTAGCTCGTTACCGCCGCCGTTATACATGTAATCAAGTAGTTGCTCTGGTTCTGACCAAGCACCAACTGTGTTACCCATCAAACCAAATGCAGGATCTTTACCAGCAAAGAAACCCGTTGCAGTAATGTGACCTTGTAAAACACCAAATTTAATACCATCAAGTGTTTCTGTGTGCTTAATTACAGCACCTACAGGCAACATAGTGACATCGATACGACCATTAGAATCTTTTTCTAGTTGGTCAGCCCATTCTTGTTGTACTTGGAAGTTCTTCTCACCTGATGGATCTGAAGATTGGAATTTAAAATTAAATTCAGCTGCGAATGCTGATGCACTCATCATTGTTGCAACTGATGCAGCAATAATTGTTTTAGTAATCGTTTTCATTAGTAGCGGTATCCTTGTTTCTGATAAACCCGATAATGATGTTCTTATTATGTTACCGGTAACTGTTGAGGCAATACTACCCTCCCAAACAGTTAAACTCTAGGGGTAACATCACATTTTCACATAAAATTATCGGTTAATTTCAACTTTTAAGTCACTATTGTTACATATGTTCAACTTTTCAGTTTCATTTGAAAGCTAAAACTCGAGATAAAAAAAACGGTCATATTTTGTTTAAAATATGACCATTATTATTCTTTATGGATGCGTTAATGTTTTATAAAAATAATCATATCAACACAACATCATAGTACTAATCGCTTGTTAAAGCCTTAATACTCAGTCCTACGATGTCGTCGATTGTACCATCGATAGGCACAGAAAGTACGTCACTTTCTTCACTAAGTGGTAACTCTAAAGTATTGAACTGACTTTGTAACATCGCTTCACCACTAAAGAAGTGACCAGCTCGTTCTTTCATACGCGTTAAAATTAAATCAAAGCTGCCATCTAAGTAGATAAAAGTAACAGCTTTATTCCCTTCACGAATTTGATCACGATAGTCTTTACGCAGCGCAGAACAAACGATAACACCGGCTTCATGCTTTTGTTCCATACTAAAGCATGCATCCCTAATACGCTCTAACCACGGCTTTCGATCAGAATCATCCAACGGCTGACTTGCAGCCATTTTCAAAATATTGGCTTTTGGATGGAGATCATCTCCATCAATAAATTTAACACCAAGTTGCTGTGCAAGTTTTAACCCTATCGTGGACTTTCCGCTACCAGAAACGCCCATTACAATAATTGTTCTGCCTATCATATTCTTTACTTCTTAACATCGCTCTAAATCAACTAACGCAATGTTACCGTTAACACGAGAAAAAACAAGTGTTATCCGCTTGAGTTACGTGCTCGCGCGTTCAGAAATAATAAAACCGAGATCTAGATGTTTATTTTCAATCGGTTCATCGTTGATTTTTTTCAATAATAGCTTGGCAGCTTGTTCGCCAATGTCAAAACGAGGAATACAAACAGACGTTAATTTCGGGTTTGTCGCAGAGCAAATATCCAGATCATTAAAGCCAACTAACGCAATATCTTTGGGTACTTTCATATTACGACGCTGACATTCAAATAATGCACCCGCTGCTAAATCGTCATTACAGAAGAAAATACAATCGGTGTCAGGCCATTCACTTAATATCTCAGTGAGCATATCTGCGCCCATCTGGTAAGTAGATGCATAAGAACTGGTGATCACACGTTCATCGCTCAGGTCTGTTTCCCAAATCGCTTTACGCCAACCATCTAAACGAAGCTGCGCACGTAAATCCATTCGCGCACCAGCAAAACCAATATTCTTATAGCCTTTACCAATTAAATGCTCAGTGATCTTATACCCTGCTTGTGCATGGTCTAAACCAACAGACATGTCGATTGCATTATCATTACATTCCATGATTTCAACGACAGGTAAATTTGATTTACGTAATAAGCGGTTACTTCGTTCTGTATGGTGGGTACCAGAAATAATGATGCCATCAATACCAAACTGTAAATAAGTCTCGATTAAACGCTCTTCTTCTAGTAGTGAGTAGCCTGAGTGGCCCAATAATATCTGAAACCCCTCTCCTAGCATCACATCATTGATACCGCGCACAACATCCGAGAATACGCCGTTAGAAAGTGAAGGGACAATTAATACTATCGTCTTACTCTGCTTAGTACTTAACATACTCGCTGCACGGTTAGGTACATAGCCCATTTGGTCAATGGCTTTATGAATAGTTAAACGTAATGATTCTGACACTTTCTCAGGTGTACGAATCGCCCTAGAGACGGTAATTTTGGTCACACCAACTTTATTTGCAACATCCTGTAGGGTCACTCGACCAGACTTACGACTGTTGGAACTCATACACCCTATATCCTTATTTATAAAATACTTACCTCATTATACCTATCTACAATTAGGGGTAAATAAACTTTTTAATTAACTTTAAAACGGTAAAACTGTGTATTTTTTAACATAACTGTCAATCATTTTAGCAATTAATCTCTATATCAAATTTGCTAATCGTATTCGACTTTAAATTCTATAAACATGTTAATAATCTTAGCTAAACTTGTATAACTGAGCAGGAAAGAGACAGGCTTACTCCCAAAATACTAATGATTATGTGAGGTAGATCTCATCTCGATGAGCCGATTAAGCATATAAATTTTGATGACTTAAAATTGGATCACTAAAAAATAGCGAATTATATGAAAAAGAAAAATAACGATAGCGTTAACATTGTATCTTTTTCTACTTTCTATATCATGCCTTAAACGATAAGGCATTAGCCAATTCTCACCTTCATGACTTGCTAAGGCACAGAGGACCAGATGAATAATAATATTGATATTGCAGTAATAGGTTTAGGCGTAATGGGTGCCAACATGGCATTAAATTTAGCAGAGCGCGGATTTTCCGTTGCCGCTTTTGACATTAACGAAAGCCGTCGTACTGACATCGTTAAGCGTCATCAACCCCTAACAGCAGCAAAACTGATTGCTGTTGCCGATCTTGCAGAGCTAATTAAGCAACTAGATACACCACGTCGCATCGTGCTTTCTGTTCCAGCGGGTCCTGTCGTTGATATTATTTGTAACGACTTAATTGAAGCTGGCTTAGAAGCAAGTGACATCGTTGTTGATACAGGTAACAGCCAATGGCGCGATTCTATTGCCCGTGCAGATTCTTATGCTGGCAAATTTAACTTCTTCACTTGTGCTATTTCTGGTGGTGAAGTGGGTGCTCGTTTTGGTCCATCATTAATGCCAAGTGGCGATAAAGCAGCTTGGGAATGGTTAAAACCAATGTGGCAAGCAATGTCTGCAAAAGTAGATCCTGTAACAGGTGTTGAAATTGCACGTACACAAGTAGACCAGCCATTACCTGAAGGCGAGCCTTGCGCAGAATACATTGGTCCAATCGGTTCTGGCCACTTCGTTAAAATGGTACACAACGGTATTGAATACGCAGATATGCAAATGATTGCAGAAGTTGTGCAATTCATGCGTCAAATCTTAGGTATGTCTGCTGTTGAAGTTGGCGAAGTATTCAGTGAATGGAATAAAGGTAAGCTACAAAGCTACCTTATCGAAATCACAGGTAACATCCTAAAAGTTGTTGATGAAGCGACTGGCAAACCTATGGTTGACGTGATCATGGATCAAGCTGGCCAAAAAGGTACTGGTAACTGGACTGCACGCGAAGCACTAGAGCTTGGCGTTCCAGCAAACGCAATTGCAGAATCTGTATTTGCACGTTGCCTAAGCACACAAAAATCTATCCGTCAGGTTGGCGCGACGAAACTTGCAGGCCCTGCAGTTTCTATCGAAGACCGTAACGTATGGTTAGAGAAACTGTCTGACGCACTATACTGTTCAAAAATCTGTAGCTACGCACAAGGTTTTGAATTGATGACGGCAGCAGAAAAAGAACATAACTGGACACTTGATTACGTTGCTATTGCAAAAATCTGGCGTGCAGGTTGCGTGATCCGCGCTCACTTCTTAGATGATATCTCTAAAGCTTACCAAGCTGAACCTGAGCTATTAAACCTAATGCTAGCTGAACGTTTCACTAATACATTAGCTGACAGCCAAATGGCGTGGCGTGAAGTATTAGCGAAAGCAATCATGCAAGGTATGCCAATGCCATCAATCAGTGCAGCAATGAGCTACTATGATTGTTACCGTGAAGCAGATTCATCAGCAAGCTTAATTCAAGCGATGCGTGACTACTTTGGTGGCCACACTTACCGTCGTAAAGATCAAGATGCAAGTCAAAGCTTCCACTATGATTGGCACTTTGGCACTGGTGAGCACAAAGCTCAACACTAAACTAAACGAATATCTAAGCGAATAAATAGCTAGATAGACACAAACCCAGCCTATGTGCTGGGTTTTTTATTGCCCAATAATCCACAACATCCCATCATATCGACAAGCACCACAATAAACCTTCATTCTAATATCGTACTTTTCTTTATTTATTAGCCTAATTCATTAGTTTTGTTTCATTAGTTTGTTTTAAATCATTCATTGGTGATAATTTATATGGACAAACGAAACAAACGAAACTAAAATTACGCAACTTCGAAACTTAATCAGTATTCATTGCTCAATATAGCGACCTAATCCGTAAATGAAAGTAGATAAATTACTGTTAGGCACTATATTTAAATGAAACGTAACTAATCCATCAAATTTTGGTTACGGTTGAATACTTTAATGATAAAAGTTTCGCTCTAACATCATTAAAACAAGTTTATAAGGACGAACGTCATCACGGACAGATAAGCAGAGCGCTATCACGTGGTTATTACTTGTTTAAAAGTTTATAAATTTAGGAGAAGACCATGTGTGGCATTGTTGGTGCAGTAGCGCAAAGAGATATCAGTGAAATTTTAGTTGAAGGTTTACGTCGTTTAGAATACCGCGGTTATGATTCAGCTGGTGTTGCGATTGTAGATCAAGATAACAACCTACAACGTATTCGTAGCCTAGGTAAAGTGAAAGAGCTTGCAAGTGCAGTTGATGCAGAGCAACCGATTGGTGGCACTGGTATTGCACATACACGTTGGGCAACACACGGTGAACCTTCACAAGCGAATGCACATCCACACGTATCGGGTGATATTGCGGTTGTACATAACGGCATCATTGAAAACCACGAAGCACTGCGTATCCTACTACAACAACGTGGTTATGTTTTCCAATCTCAAACAGATACTGAAGTTATTGCGCATCTTGTTGAATGGGAACTACGTTCTACAGATAGCCTACTTGATGCAGTACAAAAAACTGCGGCACAGTTAGATGGCGCTTACGGCACTGTTGTTCTTAACCGTCTTGAACCTGGTAAATTAATTGTTGCACGTTCTGGTAGTCCAATTGTAATCGGTTTAGGTGTGGGTGAAAACTTCTTAGCATCTGACCAACTTGCATTACTTAACGTAACACGCCGCTTCATGTTCCTTGAAGAAGGTGATGTAGCAGAAATCACTCGCCGTGATGTATCTGTATTTGACGCAAATGGTGAGCCAGTAACACGTGAAGTAACTGAATCTAATGCAGAACACGACGCAGCAGATAAAGGTGAATTCCGTCACTTCATGCAAAAAGAGATTTTTGAGCAACCTAAAGCACTAACAAACACAATGGAAGGTCGTCTTTCAGCTCACAGTGTTATTACAGAAAGCATTGGTGTTAATGCGGCTGAGATCTTAGCAAACGTTGAACACATCCAAATTATCGCCTGTGGCACATCATACAATGCGGGCATGACTGCACGTTATTGGTTTGAATCACTTGCTGGCGTAAGTTGCGATGTCGAAATTGCTTCTGAATTCCGCTACCGTAAATTCGTGACTCGCCCTAATAGCCTACTTATCACGTTATCACAATCAGGTGAAACGGCTGATACATTAGCAGCGCTGCGCCTTGCTAAAGAAAAAGGTTACATGTCTGCAATGACAATTTGTAACGTAGCAGGCTCTTCATTAGTACGTGAATCAGACTTTGCTTTCATGACTCGTGCGGGAACTGAAATCGGTGTTGCATCGACAAAAGCATTCACGACTCAACTTTCTGCATTGTTAATGTTAGTCACAGCATTAGGTAAACAGAAAAACGTTATTAGCATTGAAAAAGAAGCTGAAATTGTAGCTGCGCTACATGCTCTGCCTAAACAAATAGAAACATCACTGTCATTTGATAAAGACATTGAAGCATTAGCAGAAGATTTTGCTGACAAACAACACACGTTATTCTTAGGCCGTGGCGAGTTCTACCCTATCGCAATGGAAGCTGCGCTTAAGCTTAAAGAGATTTCATATATTCACGCAGAAGCATATGCTGCGGGTGAATTGAAACACGGTCCTTTAGCACTTATTGATGCTGACATGCCTGTTGTTGTTATCGCGCCAACGAACGAGCTACTAGAAAAGCTAAAATCAAATATTGAAGAAGTTCGTGCACGTGGCGGTCTACTTTATGTATTCGCTGACGCTAATGCAGGGTTTGTTGAATCAGAAGGCATGAAGATCATCACAATGCCGCATGTAAGTGAAATTACAGCCCCTATCTTCTACACACTACCTATGCAGTTGCTTTCATACCATGTAGCACTGATTAAAGGGACAGACGTGGATCAACCACGTAACCTTGCTAAGGCTGTTACTGTAGAGTAATCACAGGCTAAAAGCACAAAAACAAAAGCCTCGATATTTATCGGGGCTTTTACCCTTCATACTTTGTAGTATTCAATCACCTACTTTTTCCACCAAAAAATCAATAAATGCTCTTAATACAGGTCGCTGAAATTTACTGCCATGGTAAACAGCATATACCTCTGCACTGGCCCCTTCATATGCAGATGCTTCCCACTGTGGTAGACAAGCCACCAGCTTACCCGCTTTAATATAATCCGCAGTCATCCATTTTGACATTAACAACATACCACCACCATGTAGTGCAGCTTCTAATAACGGACTACCGCCTTTAGAGCTTAAATTACCTTGTACTGCGACCTTGGTTATTTGTTTATTTTTTTTGAAGTACCAACAACAGCGCTGACGGCTATTAGTTAATGTCAGGCAGTTATGTTCATTTAAATCCATCGGTGTTTTAGGCTGATCAAACTTAGCAAGGTACTCGGGAGATGCACACAAAATAGTATGATTGGTAAATAACATACGCGCATGTAAATTAGAATCACTTGGACGGCCAATACGAATGCCTAGATCCACATTTTCACCATTCAAATCGATAACTTGATTGTCTAACTCAATCTCAATTTTCACCTTAGGGTAGCGCGCCAAAAATTCCGGTAATAAAGGGGAGATACATTGACGACCAAAACTCTCAAATGCCGAGATCTTCAGTAACCCTTCTGGTTCTAGATTTATTTGATGCATCGACGATAACAAATCATCCGCGTCAGCTAACAACCTTGTTGCACGTTCACAAAACTGCTGACCATCTTCCGTTAATAATAACTGCCGAGTACTGCGCTTAAATAAAGTAGCCCCAACTTCGCTTTCAAGATTATCAATATTACGCGCCACAGAAGAAGGCGCCATATTAAGTACCCCCGCAGTTTTAGAAAAGCTGCCAAGCTCTACAACTTTGATAAATATACGGATTAAATTAAGCATATAGCAACCTTGGGATGGTGTTAAATAGGATGTTATCCATTATATTATCAAACATCATAATGAACACCGCTATATAGTCTGGGTGCTTAAAGTTCTGCACATAACTCAGTGAGTAACCAGTGCATGGTTCAGACCATAGTTAAAACCAATCAAAATTTGATTATTGATAGATTTTACAATAGCTATTACCTATCAAATATAAAGATTCAATCGATTAGCCCTATTTATGGTTTTTTTGCATAATAGCTACATCAAGACGAAACAGAGACAACGTCTTAACCGAATACTTTTATAAAAATAAATGATAGAAAATTTATATCAAACCACTTTATAACAAACATAAGTTAGCTTAATTAATAGCTACATTAAGGAATATATGATGACAACATTCGAATCGAAAGAAGGCCAAGCAGTTCCACAAGTGACATTCCCAACTCGCCAAGGTGATGCATGGGTTAATCGCACAACAGAAGAACTTTTTGCAAACAAAACAGTGGTTGTATTCAGCCTACCGGGTGCATTCACACCAACATGTTCATCAAGTCACTTACCACGTTACAACGAACTTGCTAGCGTATTCTCAGCACACGGTGTTGATGACATCCTATGTGTATCAGTAAACGATACGTTTGTAATGAACGCATGGAAAGATAGTCAAGAAGCAGACAACATCACTTTCATTCCAGACGGTAATGGTGAATTCTCTGAAGGTATGGGCATGTTAGTAGACAAATCTGACATCGGTTTTGGCAAGCGCTCATGGCGTTACAGCATGCTGGTTAAAAACGGTGTGGTAGTAAAAATGTTCATCGAAGCTGACGAACCAGGCGACCCGTTCAAAGTTTCTGATGCAGATACAATGTTAGGTTACGTAGCACCAGAATACAAAGTACAAGAATCAGTAACTGTATTCACAAAACCTGGTTGCCCATTCTGCACAAAAGCAAAACAAGCCTTAATCGACCAAGGTTTAAATTACGAAGAAGTCGTACTAGGTAAAGACGCAACAACGGTAAGTCTACGTGCAGTAACAGGTCGTAGCACAGTGCCACAAATCTTCATCGGTGGTAAACACATCGGTGGTAGCGAAGAGCTAGACGCATATTTCGCTTAATCAGTCGATTTAATATCGTCGAAAAATATTACCACGAATAGCCATACTCACATGCCATCATTCGTCATAAAAGGAAGCAGAAATGCTTCCTTTTTTTCGTCTCTACAATACACAGTATTCCGCCCTTCCTCGCAAGCTACAACGCTCACAAACGCTTACATAAAAGCAATCCAGCATTACTTTTTCTTATGTTAGGATTTAGGGTGAATTGATATAACAAATAGTAGCCATCGCATGGTAAAAAATAGTAACGAGGGTTCATTATGACAGCTTCAGCATATACTCAAAAACACAGGCCGATACTGGCTAAGTTAGACGGTAAGGGCCCTTATATTGTCTCCGACTTAACCGTTTCAGAGCAGATATTTTCACGCTCCGATTATGCCGCGACTTTAATATCCAAAGACAAAATATCAGAATCCTTATTAGGCAAAGCAATTGACTTTAGTTACTCACCTGGGCTCGAAGGCAACAGAAAAGAAGCACGTCGTTTTCATGCTTTAGTCTCATCGATAGAAAGTCTCAGTTTTGATCCTGCAAAAGAACTTTATACCTACCGTATCGAAGCGATAGATCCATTATCCGTATTTAACTATCGCGTTTCGAGTCGTACTTTCCAAGACATGACCAGCAAGCAGATCATTGAAAAAGTCTTGTCTGACTCCGGTTTAAAAAGCTATTTCAAACTATCAATGCGTAATGCAGGCAGTAAACACACCTATTGTATCCAATTTAACGAAAATGATTACGGCTTCCTAAGACGAATGATGGCAAGCGAAGGTTGGCATTATCACAGTGATCATAACGGCAGTCAGCCGTGCATTATCATCGGTGATAACAACCAAGACTTTGCAAATCTAGATAACAGCAAAATTCCGTTTATTACAGGCGCTAAAGATAAAACACACGCCATCACACATTGGCATGCGCGTAACATTCTTGGCGTCAGCAAGTTATCACTTGGCGATCACAATGCCGAACTCGCCGAATGTCTATCGAGTGGCAATAGAACCACGAGCAATAGCGTTAAAAACAACGCGCTAACACAATACTTTTTTGGTCAAGGTCATCCCGATAAAAATACCATCAGAGATTCTGCCAAGCGCCAGATGGAAAGCATCGACACACAAAAAGTCAAGATCACGGCACAATCATCCATCCCTGCATTAGGAGCTGGATTACGCTTTACATTAACTGACCACAGTGAAAGTGAACACAATCAAGAATACGTAGTGACGCAAGCAGAACATCACTTCTCGGCAACAGAAAGCGGTCATAAAACCGAATACAACAATACATTTAAATGTATGCCTGCTTCTATTTTATGGCGTCCAGCCTTCTTACCAAAACCCCAGATCCACAGTGTGCAAAGTGCAGAAGTCACTGGGCCAAGTGGTGAAGAAACAAATCAAGATAAACAAGGACGAATTAAAGTCCAGTTCCATTGGGATCTACAGGGAAAAAAAGACGAAAAAAGCTCATGCTGGGTACCTGTTTCTCAAGCGACAGCCAGTAACGGGTTTGGTGTGCAATTTATCCCACGCGTTGGTGACGAAGTATTAATTAACTTTATTGATGGCGACCCTGACCGCCCTGTTGTTTGTGGGTCTATCTACACAGGGAAAAATAAACCGCCCTACAGCGCTGCGACACAATCAGGCATCAAAACCAGAAGTACACCAAAAGGCAATGCCAGTACAGCCAATGAACTCAGATTCGAAGACAAAAAAGACAAAGAAGAGATCTTTTTACAAGCCGAAAAAGATCTGACCATCAATGTAAAACAAAACAGCAAACAAACCGTCACTGGCACATCGTTATTAACCGTCAAGAAAACAATAAACATCAGCAGTAAAGAAGCTACAAGTCTTGAAAGTAAAGATGCCTTATCAACTAAATCGGCAAAAGACACCAGTATCTCATCTGATGCAAACATCAGCCTCGATGCAGGTAAGAAAGCCAATATCAGTGCAACTTCTGCAATCAAAATTGATGGCCAAACGATTGAGCTAAAAGGCAAGACAAAAATAAAGCTCTCAGTCGGTGGCAGTAGTATCGAAATCAGCCCTAGCGGCGTAAAAATAGCAGGACCACAAATAGCCATCGACGGACAAGGTAGCGCCACCCTCAAAGCAACTATCGTCACTGTCGAAAGCAAGGCGAAAACAGACATCAAAGGCGCACTTGTCGGTATTAATGGCAGTGCAATGACACAGGTAAAAGCAGGTGCCATGGTTCAAATACAAGGCGCAATAGCGAAGGTAAACTAATGCATTATTTAAAGATCCCACATCAACATGCACAAGATATTTTATCTTTGTATGAAGCAAGTGATGAGATAACAGCACTCGCAGAGCAGCATCAGACACCCGCAGCAGTCATCGAGGTGGCGATTGCTGCTGAACTCTTTGCTGATACCGCTTTATTCCTTGCGCACGCATTACCAGTCAGAGAAGCAATTTGGTGGGCATGTTGCTGTGCAAGTCAACGTAATGACTGGAACGAAGATGAAGCGAATGCGATCCGCTCGGCTAAGGCATGGGTGCATGAACCCGATGAAACTGCACGTCGATTTGCCGAAGACATGGCAAAAAAAGCAGACTTACAAACCGGAGCTGGTTGGGTTGCTCAGGCAGCATTCTGGAGTGGTGGTAGCATGACAGCACCGAATGAACCTATCGTTCAACCGCCTGAATACTTATATTCACAAGCCGTCGCAGGCGCAGTTAACTTAATCGCGGCCCTACCCGATGGCGAACATGCCACAGAGCGATATGAACACTATTTTAAACTTGGATTACATATTGCCCAAGGTGGCAATGGTAAGTTAGGAGAATAATATGTTACCAGCAGCACGCGCGACCGACATGCATGTATGTCCAATGCAAACCCCGGCACTAGTACCAATCCCACATGTTGGCGGGCCGCTGCTTCCCCTACCGACAACAGTATTAATTGGTAATTTACCCGCTGCAACCGTAGGGCAAATATGTATGTGCGTGGGACCTCCAGACAGTGTAGTAAAAGGCAGCGCAACCGTCTTAGTTAACAGTAAACCCGCGGCAAGAATGGGCGATACAACAGCACACGGAGGCACCATTATCATGGGGATGCCAACCGTGTTAATTGGTGGATAATTTTAAGCCTAATCGATATTAGGCTTATCTTTCATTTTTGTCAGCCAATTAAGCCAGCGTGTTAATAACCGCTGTTCCTGTACGCTCAAATCCGAATTATACAACTGTAATAACCACTGATAAAAAGCATACCAATCATCCTCTGGCATAACGATGTGCGACTGTTCATAACGATCTACAGAGCAAAATCCGGGCGTCACCTGCCACGATGACAAATTCGATAATGTCGCACCTAACGGTAGTGCAGAGCCACAATCAATTAACGATATTTCACCCTTATCAGCATTATAAATAACATTCGATGGTTTAATATCGCCATGCACCCAACCTTGCGCATGCATCGCCATAATCGCCCGCACTATTTGTGGTATCAGTGGCAAAAATTCACTTATTTGATGCACAGTGAAGGAGAGTAATGACTCTCCCTCAATAAATGGCAGTAATAATAAATGTTCCGCCTCAAAATACGCTAAAGCAGGGCGAATATAATATGAATGGCAATGTGATAAACAGCGCCACTCTCGCTCTATAGCGAGGGGTTCAGCCTGCTTCAGCACCCTATAATCTGATACTGAAGCAAATTGGTTATCTCGAACTAACCATGTCGTCGACGACAGTAACTTGATCACTGTGAAACGAGAAGCCAGTCGACCGTTTATCACGTCCACCATCCTTTATAAACGCACAGGTAAGCTAAAGCGAGTAAACAAATACTTATCAAAGATTTGATTACTGCCCTTTAGGCTGTATTGCAAGACGATATCTTCATTATTAAGTTTGTAGGTTAACTTCTTAATGCGTCGGTCACCCGTTGCACTTGTACGTCCATCAAACAAAGCTCTAAACAGTGCCCATTGTCCTGAATATGATTTACTGGCAACACGATTCTCACCACTGAAGAAATTAACCGACATGTAATCATCTTCACCAATCGATGGCCATGCAATGCTTTGCCATAATCGAGGACCATGGCGATATGAAAATATATTTTCCGTTTCCATGATGTTAAATTGCGTGACAGAGGTACTCATCGAACTCGCTTTTAACTTCAACGTCATTGCCAGTTCTTGTCCCGAAGCACCAAAGAACAACTCTCTAATCGTTTTTGCTTGCTTAAGCTGCTGTAAACTCTTCGTATTAATGGGCAGTTTTTCGCCATCAAATTCAGCCAGCTTTAACGTACCATTATCCCAATACGTGAAGGGATGAAGCACTTCACTCACGAACTTATCGATACGACCTTCAGGCTTGAACATCAATGCAAAATCATCAATAGCAACTTCGCCACGTCCTGTTAACAAGAACGGAAAACGTCCTTCAACCGCCTGACGATAAAACCCATGAACTTGCTCTTTCCATTGCTGATTAACGTGATCAGCACTGCCGTTGATCACACGCTTCCATGACTGCGCATACAAAGATTTGATCCAACTTGCCACTTGATTTGGCGAGCGACTTGATTGTCGACGGAAATTAACCAGTACATCTTGGCTACCTGTCGCATGTGCTTGTGCATACTGATATAGCGCTCGACTTGGATCACCACTTGATAACGCTGTATCAAAATACGCATTTAATTGATCTAACTCAGCCATCAATTCATCTACAGGTGTCGTTTTACCTTTGCTCACCATGAATGTTGAATAAGGATTAAACGCCTCATTAACAACATATGAAGGTTGTAAACGTAATAGCTTATCGCCCGCAAGACGATTAACTCTTTCAACTTTCTTCAATACCGAGGCCGCTTTTTTCAAACCTAATTGACCGACAACCTTCGCATCAGGTGCATCTTCTGCTTGTTTCGCAAGCGTGGTATTCACAACAAGCGCATCAAGCACATCAATAATCGGACTATTCGCAGGTGAACGCGCTGTCTTAACCGCATAAGCAAGGTCATCAATCGAATCAAATTGCTTCACTTCGATGTTGTTAATCAGCTCTTTCCACTGATATACATAATCGGCATAATACAAACGCTGGACCTTCTTGCTCAACTCCGCAAGCTCAGAAATAGATCCGCCCGACATATCTCCTTGAATGCTTTTAAATTCATTCAATTGTTTTTTAAGCAAACTTGATTTCGCACTCAAATCGATATTAGCCTGCCCCTGACGCGTAAATAACTCAGGTAATAAATAACCGTTAAACCCCGTTTTGAATTGAAATAACACATCAAACTTATCCCCTAATTGGCGACGTGTATCAACGCGATTACGGTATTCAGGTAATGACTTGATGCGAGTGTAGATCAAACGTTCTGGTGATAAGCCCTCTAAATTTTGCTTTGCAACCGAAATTAAATCATCACTCTGAACAAGTACTTGCTCATAATCACTATTAAATAAATCTTCCATTAACAAGGTTAAGGTTTCAATATTATCTAATGAGATATCGCCTTGCTCGTTGAGTGTTTCAACCAAATAAGCCAATAACTCAGTCGTGTCGAGACGTTGCTTATCAAATAGCATTTGATAATAACGCAACACTTCAAATATCTTACTCGAATTACCTAGGTTAACGTACACGTACAGTTCGCTGCTGAGTACTTCAGCCAATTGAGGTAGCAAGAACATCTGTAATTGATCTTCATAGCTCGAGTAGATCTGCGCCGTCGTTTTAGGCTGATTAATACTGATACGTTGATACAAAGGCGTTGGTTTACGCCCTTCTTCAACAACCAAACGTAATTCATTTAATACCGGAATAATGTCTTCAAAACCAACATTAGTATTGCGTAATCGTTCCATATTATGCTGATACAGGGTTAATTGAGTGACAGCATGGTTGCGGTAATCTTCATCTTTATTCCAGTTATCGCGTAGCAATAAACCAAGCACGACAATCACCCCGATAAAGCCAAGCATCATCGACGTTCGTGAAACAAGATAGCTATAATGGCGCAGTTGATTGACACCAACAAGGCTCGATTCAGGTAAGACACTCTGCTGTAATACGGCAGTTGAAAATAACTGCTTACGGCCAGATGACTGTACTCGTGTCGAATTTGCATTAAAGGCACTGTTACTCGCAACAAGTTGAGTAAGTAAGTCATGACTGTTGCCATTTTGCTGTGTCGAGCATAAATACATGCCCCTTAACCACACAATGTCTCGAACCCGATTTTCACGACTAATCCCTTCTAAGAACTCGCTGACTTGCTCAAAGAAAAGACGTAATTGATATGGCAGTGCAACAACAGAGTGCGCATCTTCTTGACGTGTTTCTCGTAATGATTGAAATTGCTGCTGAGCTAACACATCGAGTAATTGCTGACATTCCAGTTCAAACATACTGGTTTCAAATCGGTGATCATCAGTGTTTGGGAATGTTATCCCCAAAGGTCGGTCGATATCGCAGCCTGAGTTACTCGAGAAAAATTCAACAAAGTCGGTAATCGAATCTGCCTTCGTGAATAATGTATAAACAGGCAATGGGAGCCCACAATGTTCACCGAGAGTTAAAATAGCATCTTGTAAATTTGAGCTAAGGGATAAACGTTCTTTTTTATCTCCTGTTAACAATCGCTCACAGCTAATCGCCGCCAGTACACCATTAATGGCTTGGCGAGGTCGGTATTTCATTAATTGCTGTGCAAACACACGCCACAACGCATCATCAATGCCGTCACGGTCAAATAAACGATGGCCAACTTCAATCACCACCATGTTTTCATTACTCCAAAATCGCATATATTGTGATGTTTCACTTTTATCACGATCTCGATAGTTCACTGGTTCTAGATTATTTTGATGCAGTAAGCTACTTTTAGCGTCATTTTCACCGCCAATAACAACATACCAAGGCAACTCATATAAGCTACGTAGCTTACTGCCCTTGTGCCCTTTTAGCTTTTTAACCGCTGATTTAAACAATGAGTTAATTATTTTCACATCTTGTTTAAATAAGATAACTTGCTCATGCACTGCTGACTTTTCTTCTCGAAAGTGCTGCCAAACCGCAATGATGAGAGCAACCACAATCAAACATCCACCAACAATAGCAACCACAAGTTTTAATAATTCATCACCTTCATCTGAGGCCGGGAGATATACCCAGCTCAATCCGGTACAAATCAATAACGCTAACGCGATAAGCAAGCACGCTATTTTTAATGTTATTTTTTTCATCATTTATCATCAACCTTATTACTGCGGCGTATTACTGCATTTAATCCAAAGCGCGCATTTATTTCATTTTTCAACAGTTTCGCTTTTGCTAAGTCACTATTATTCGGGATCAGTAATTCCACACCAGTTGGTACTTCGTTTAGCTCCACTTTATAACCAATGGCCTCGATGTCTTTTTCTAACCGTGTTGCGCTGGCTTTTGTCGCAAAATTCGCAATCACGATATTCCATGAGATCGTATCGATAAACGCAGTCGGTTTTACATCCTCAGGTTCTTCAGCTTCAATACCTAAGTCTTCGAGTGTGCTGGTATAAATCAAATCATTGTTATTGGTGCTATTAATAAAACCAGCCATATTCAGTGAGCTAAATGCGATTAAAGTTGATTGACTGCGTTGGTCATACCAAAATTCAGAAAAACAATACGTACTGATAATCAGTAGTACGCCAATCCAAGATAATTTAGCCGCACTAATAAACCGCCAAGGAGTGGTCGCTTCCGGCATCACAATAGGTGTCGGGGGTTCGAGTATGGATTCACTGCGGTAGTGTCGGATCGTGCTGTAAAGTTCAGACTGCAGTTCATTCATTTTTTGTCGATTATCATGACGATACTTACCTAAAAAACCGAGCATAATTAATACGTATTGCAGCTCTAAAAAGTCCACCAGCTTTGCAGGTTGACGACTTGCTTGTTCAAGCAGTTGGAAAAAGACCTCACCACCATCACGTTGACTAAATACCTTACTGAGTAGTGAGTGATTTTCCCAACGAGCCACTTCGCCCCACGAGGTATACAAAATCAATTCATCAAACGCCGCACATAATATAAAGCAGACCTTTTCAATCACACTCGGATGATAATCTAAAAACAGCCCTTTACGTTTAAAGTCAGCAATGCCATCCAACAATTGTTGACGAAAGGCATTGATGTCTAAAGGGGAAGTTTGTCTGTCTACACAGGCCAAAATACCCAGCAATTCACTGCATTCTTTTAAGAGGGGGTTGTTATAATTCGCTAATTGAGCGATTAACTTTTCCGAGCCTTTTAAATCAAGTTGCACTTCATTACTGACTTTCTTGGCTTTACGCGGACTATTAGTACGACGAATGGAAATTGTCGGTTGTTCATTAAATAATGATGTCATCGCGCCCCCTAACGAATTACGTACAATTCAATATCAACATCGCCAATGCGATTATCGACATGTAATGCAATTGGTTCGTCTTTCTTCACCAGTTGTTGCCACAAGTCAGATTGCGTATCTAACTCGAAATAAGCCACATCAGTACGTGATTTCAGTTCAGATGGTGCAATAGGCAATGCGCGTACTGGCACTCCAGATAAGGCGTTACGCACAAGATCAGCAACCATGCTGTTCCCAGCCAATTTAACCGCGAGCGGAAATTGTTTGCTTAACTGCACTGCGCCTAACGGTGACGAGACAACCAAAATAAAACGTCCCGCATTATAAAGACTGGAATCCTGAACTAGCGTTCGTAGTAAACGACGTTTATCAAATAAGCTCTTATCCCAAACTAATGTCGTCACACTATCAAGTTGAACTTCACGTAGCAGCACACGCATATCAGCAAACAAAGTCGAAAATAGGTGATATAAGTGGCCATTGTTCCAGCTGTCATATTCCTTCGGCATCTGAGTATCTAACCCCTGCATTTCACCTGCCATCGACATACATGTTTGATAAATTTCTTGCGGTGATGTTGTGCCACTATCAAGCCAATATTTAATCGTCGGTAACCAACGCCCCAACGCCTGTAACCATAAATAATCACGGATTAAGGCTTGGTAGCTTTTGTTAACAGAGTCAACCTGTAGACGCTGTGAGATAGTGTTTGCACGGTATTTCATCTGTGCATACAGATCGTTCACGTTATCTTTTAAATATTCAGACACCGTAAAGTAAAGTGACATAGGGATAAACGCACGATTTAGCTCAATACCACCATCAGACTTATGTTCCGTAATATGTGCAATCGGGATTTGGGTATAATCTTGTAACTCGTCGCCTTCAAGCTTGAGTACGATATTCAAGTCTGCTAGCTCTAATTGCAACGCATCGGCATTGTCTCGAGTCGTATCAAATACATCGTAATCAGTACGGTGGTAACGGCGGTGTTGATCACCTTTATCACCCACATTCATCACACCAGAACGATAAATTGGCATCGCTAAATACACTAATTTATCAATCGCGCCTGCAGGAACATCAAGCGCTAATCCATTACGAATATCAAAAGGCGTGCCATCAGGAAAAATACCTTTCGCACGCTTGATCCCAACCTTGCCAATACTAACTAATGAATAATCAAGTTCTAACTCAGCCAAGCCGTGGCGCATAGGATTCATCAGGCTACAATATTGTTTGGTGAACTCTTCAAGATAACGCTCTTGCTGCTGAAAGTGTTGCGGGCTTAAAAACATCCCTTCAGACCAAACTACTTTTTTCTTATCCATTATTAATCCTCTTCGCCTGTCACGGTAATGTTTACGCCGTCAATACTGATGTTTACAACAATCGGAAATCCAGATTGCACACTCAAAATTGCGGTACTCTTGGCTTCTCTATAATTAGAAAAAGCAGCCACCACACCAACATATTTAATTTCGCTGCTTTGTGGCAGCGCGACCTTGTGTGTCTCGCTCGGTAAGATACTGTCGAGCTGACGTTTCGATAATAAGCCCGCCTTTAATACGCCTTGATCGTCACTATACAAATCAATAAAGTTCGCCTGCGTAAACGCATCACTGTCTGCCAGTTGATAGATTCGAATTTCAAGGGGTGACGCCAAGCCATTAATATTAGGGTTGATGTTGTTTTCAGCCTCAATATTAACGACCACTTGCAATGGCTGTATCTCTCGCCAGCTGCAAGCATTCAAAAACAAAGTACAGATAAAAAAAACAAGCACTCGTTGCATATTACTTGTCTCCCATTGACTGCTTAATACGTAAACTTTCACTGAAATACGCTTTAAATTTCATCTGCCATTCTTTATTCTCTTTTTGGCGAGTAAAGTAGCGTTTGTATAGCGTCCAATAATTCGCTTTCTTTTGCCAAAAACGTCGTGGCGCAAAATCATCAAAGAAACTTTCTAGCTCCGCTGGCGAAATATCTGACAGTAACCGCTCTAACGCCATTTCGGCTGATTGCACCATCAAGTCATGTTGCTTAAGTTGTAATAGCATCAATTGCTGTGATTCCAACGCAGAATAAGGCGACAGTGAACTCGAATCAGTAAACGGTTGGCCTTCATCAATCACAACGGATGCGGTATTAAGCATGTCATCACCAAAGGGATCATCTGAAAAACTGTCATCACCTAACCAGGTGTTTTGAGGGATGCCTTGCCCTTTCGATTTTACTGGTTCATTCGCGACAAACGGGTCTTCAAATATGCCTTCCAACTCTTCTTTAGGATCAGTAAAATCCCATTCAGGCATCGTAAAATCATCAAGCTGTTCAGGTGCTGAGTTCTTATGTTCATCGGCCGAACGCGTATTAACACCCGCAGTTGGTAAAACATCCCCAAACGGATCCTCATCCCAACCATTCAGTGGAGACTGTTTATCTGCACCTTGTGTTCCAGGCTGCTGCGACGCTTTTGCAACCGCTTTCTCCGGTGTGAAGCAAGACACCATTAGGCGATATTTACCCACATTCACCACATCACCATCATTCAATGTCGATTGGTTATTTACACCTAACGGTTTTGTCGCACCATTTAGATACACACCATTCGTGCTCACATCCATAATTTGATAACCACGGCTGCTACGATTAATGAGTGCATGTGTACCCGAGATTTCTCTCGACGCATCTGATAATTGCATCGTCATGCCATAAGCACGGCCAATGCTCCCTCCTTCATCTGGAAAGTTGACAGTCCATTCTGGAATCGGTTCTCCATCAGGAGAGCTGATAATTCGTAATGATAACGGCATATTATTGACCCTCACACGCCACAATGGCTTGGTTAAATTCATTGATAAACAGTGGATATTTTTGGGTGAATTTCTTCGAAAAATACACACCAAGTGGCTTCTCGTTCACCACAGTTTTGGTTATTGCGCGATGACTAATACCTAATTGGTTAATGGCATTTTCCATCACCACATCATTCGCCAATACAGCTCCAACTTCGCCAGACAGCAACAGCTCTATAAGCGCGGTAGCACGACGTGGTTTCTTCTCTACGCGGTAACCCTGTTTCTGTAACCACAGCCATTTGTTAGAACCAAATAATGCGGTCACAGGTACTTCTTTTTTAAACTGAGGAGCCTTGGTATCAATCGCGTCTGACAAACTAAACCAACTCCATGTTTGATTCATTAAAGGCGCTGAATACTCCGCATATTTATCACGAGTGTCATTTTTAGACGCGAGGAAAAGGCCATGTAACTCCCCAACTTCCGTGAGGATTTGAGAGCGGTCCCAATCTGTCATGGTGATTTGATAAGGCTGTTTCATCATTTTTAAAATACATTTTAATTTCACGATACCAAGTCCTTTCATTTCACCATTTTCTTGGTATTGATAAGGACTCCACACTTGTGTTGCTAACAGTAATCGTTCTGGACGTATTTCACTTTTTGCCATAAATGAAACACCCAAAAACAAGCTAAACGCCAGTGTTAACGGCGTTATGTTCATGATTACTCTGCTTACCTTGTGTATTACTTTCATTGACCGTCCTCCACCGACATGCCGTTAGAACGGATCATTCTGCCTTCTATGCCATATACATCGCTGGCCATTTCCATCAGTTCGAAAGGGATTGATTGATTAATACGGGCAGCTTGTTTAAAGCTAATTGAAATATCCGGAGGCGAGATAACACCGACAGGAAGTTCCCCAACTGCAATCTCCCTTTTTAAAATTTGAATACCATACAAGGCCGCTTGTGTCGCATTATTCACAAAGCTAACGCCGAACGACATTAACGCACTGCCCTCCGTTCCATTCACTACATCAGGTACTGCAGAAATCAGCGCTAATTGCTCTGAAAGTTGATTAATTTCATCCACACGCGCGAGTAACAACGAGCTACCCGTTAACCAAAGTAAGGTATTATCCAGTTCAGGATCCGCTTGTTTAAGCGTGGTCATTGCCGTTCCCATTACCGACTTTAATCCCATGGTCGATTTAGACTCATCAACAACAATAGGTACAACGGTAAGCCCTACTTTTTCAGCAAATTTCTTCATTGGCAGGAATTGCGTTAGATAGGCGCTTTGATTGGTACGTGAATACAAAATACCAATTTGTTTTAAATGCGGATTAAAGCGTTGCATGATGCGAAGGGTCACATCCGTTAATAGGTTCAATGATGTGAACGCAAAGTTATTACCCGTACCGGCATAGTCATCCGTAAGTCCTAATAACACCGGATCTTTTGAGTTAACAGAAACAACCGGTAATAACCCACCTTGATACACTTTGTGCACAGATACGGTCGCCTTAGAACCTAAGGTATATACCAAGTCAACTTCGCTCTCGGCGCGATGCAGCAAGTTTACTAACATGGCATCATCTGCTGGTAAGCGCTTAACCATCCACTGCACTTGCGGTAATTGCGTGCTGTATACGTTTAACAGTGTTTTTAATGCCACATCATAAGAAGAAGCCTTACGTGATACGATCACCAGAATTTTAGATAATGAACGCGCAGGCACAAATGACACCCCTTCAGCAACAGAATCAGCACGCCAATGGCTGGCGGCTTTAGGTTGTAACTCTTCGCCTAACCATGTTGGCCATTCCGTCGCTGCATATGTTGGTAAACAGCATGCTACCCAAATTAATAAGATTCGGATCATACGTTTACCGCCTTAGATATTTGTCTATCGAATATAGAAAACAACACGGCTATCACGACAAAGAAAATAGCCAGCGTGATCAGCGCATAAGCCACGCCAACCCAGAATAATAATTGCCCAACAATAAGTGGCCCTGATACATGCCCCAGTCGTTCAAGAAAACGATATGTCGCAGCAATAACAGAATCCACCTCTTGTCTATCAGCCATCGCATTCACAACATGCGTCACCACGGGAGCATTAATAAGACCATGCGATAACCCCATACACATCATTGAAATAGTGGTAAAGACAACAATCATCAGGCTGTCCTCCATTTCAAATGCCGTACCAAGAATAATAAGTGCGACTCCGGCAAGTAGATTACCCACGCTCAATGCAAATTTACTACTACCTAATTTATCGACCCAAGGCCCCGCTTTATGGCTCACCAATAACACCACAGCCGCATACGTCATTAGCACTTGGCCGATGCTTTCCTTGCTGATACCACGCTCTGCAAGCATTAGCGGTACCGCAAAAGAAACAACACCTGTTAACGCCGCTTTCGTCGGAATGCCCACCAATAACATGGTGCGGATAAACGCAGGAACTTTCATTAACCGCCAAGAATCTCGCATCATAACGGCGATATTATTGAACAACGACCCCGAGGCTTTCGTCGACGCTTTCATACTCGGTAATACAAAACTAAATAATGTCATCACAGCGCCAATTGCGGTCGCCATCATAAAAATGGCACGATCACCAAAGTAATTAGCTAACAGTGCGCCAATCGCAGCACCAGCAATAAACCCAGCGTTAAAACAAAAGACAATAATGCCTGCCGCTTGGGTTTTATTTTTCTTATCACTGAAGCGTAAAATGTAACCCTGTACTGAAATAAACACGAACGCTTGACCCACACCCGACACAACGCGTGCAATCAATACACTCACAATACTGCCCTCAGCACTAACACTTAAAATGCCGCCGCCTAACGTCGATAACAACACACCACATATCAGTACGGTGCGAATATCATAGGTTTCAATTAAACGTGCAGCAGGCAATAGTGTTAAGGCAAAACCTAAAAAGTAGAGCGTGAAGAAAATAGCGGATGTGCTTGCATCAAGCCCTGACGATTCTGCCAATGACGTTAAGAACTGCGGCATAATTGGCGCCATCAAGGACTCCATTAATACAGCACCTAAAAACAACGGCTTTAGACGTTCAAGCACTTGATCTGATGAAGATTGATTTGCATCGCCACCAAGTAAACGGATAAAGGCAAAACAAACCAAGCCACAAGCAAAAAATAAGATAGCGAAATTTTTTAATACTTTCGTTAGCTGACCCAGTACGACGCTTGATTGATAAGTAAGGTGCACCTCTGCAAATTCAGAGGTCGTTAAGCTATAATCTAACCACCCAGTACGCCCCAACATCGGTAACATACTGCTTTGGTTATATTGAGAATCAGCCACTAACTCGGCATTTTTATACACGGCAATGGTAGCCACTTCAGGATTCGCTTTGCGGAAGTTATCCAGCATGCTATCAATCCCAGTCACCATCTGTTGATCAATATTATATTCCAGTACAGGCGCTAAACGGTGACTCACAATATCCGCTAACGACACCGCCTTATTGCGTAAACCATCATGATATAAACTACCTACAAGCAACACCACGCTGATCGCCATGCTAAAAAACACGGCAATAAAACTCGTTAAATACACTTTTCGGCGCTGGCTTCGAAGCACTGACACAATAAATAAAACCAGTAAAAAGGCAATCAACCACACCATAGGTTGAAAAACATCAGTCACGACCTCTTCTACTTTTTCAGGACTAAATGCAATTTTTAAATAGCCCACTTGCGTGAATTTATTATTGAGTGGAATGGTAATGTAGTTATCATCGAGAATGGTTTCTCCCGCATGATACAACTCATCGCGACCAGCAAATAACGCCAACCCAGTAACCGATGAATTCGAGCTTACAATCGGCTTTAGCACCAGATTTAAACCTGCAATTTCAGGTAAAGGCACGCCCGAATTAAGTATCTGTTCGATACCTAATTTAGCCGCTTGCGTTTGCGCTAAAATGGTGTCGGTCGATAATTCACGATGACTTTTTAGCGCTTGTGCATAACCCACAACCAGTATAAGCAGTAATGACATCGTCACTACCGCTACACCAAACGTAAGCCGAAGATTATCGTTAACGGTTCTCACTATCGCTCCTAAGCGCTTTTCAGACTAAAGAAGTCATCATTAAAACAATGGGATAACGATTCAGGGCGCTGAGCTTGTAAATACACTAAGCGATTGAAAACCAAAGATTGGATCAGATCTTGATAGCTCATGCCTTCATTATGAATATCATGACAAACGATACTCAGTTTATCGCCTTCAGGACGTTTTAAATCTGGCTTTGGATTCGCTTCAAGCACATATAATTTGCCCTTGCAGTCCATACGTAAATCAACACGAACTAACGTACCCAACCCCAGTTGCTGATAAATCTTGTTACCTAAATCAATTAATGACTGACGTAACTCAGGTTCATCCACTTTTAATAAGCGATCACCAGTAATCGGTTTTACATCCATCGACGTAAAAATAGGCTCATCATCCGCCAGCACGCGCTCTGTCACAGAAAAGGCAAAAGGTGAATCCAATTGGTTTAGCTTGTCGTTTTTAAATATCACCGAGCCAGCAACCGCAACGACAAACTCACGACCCGACAGGTAAGGTTCAACCATCACGATATTATTCGTCGCGGCCTGCACCGTTTTCACTTTAGCCGCCAGCTCTGCACGATCAAACACCGGATAAACATGTACCGATGCACGGCCTGACACAGGTTTTACGATAAATCGGCCACCGAAATCAGCATCCATTTCATCTAACTTATCTTTATTAACCGCATCGGTAACACACTCGTCTAAACCAATCGTAATAAAAGGTGCTGTTGGAATGCCAGCCGCTTTTATTTCATGCTTAAACAAATGTTTGTTATCAAGCAAGCCAGCCGTCATTGGCGCATGTCCCACATAAGGCACACCCAGCATTTCCAACATAGACGGTAAGTGACACATAGAATCAAAGCCTTGCAGGCCGCCACTATTGGTGATCACCAAATCAATGTTTAGTGCTTTTAAACGTTGCGGTAAATCCATGTTTTCAGGTAGTACATCAATATGCTCAAAGCCCGACTCACGTAACGCATCGGCAATATCATAAGCTACTGGCTGATACGTTTTTGTTGAACGCGGGCTCAGATTTTTATAGATAAAGCTATCCGGTTGTGTTTTTTCACCACCATGCACAACGGCAATTTTAAGTGAACGTCGGATCCATTGGATTTGTTCGATTGTGAATGTGCTTTTTTCCAAAATATTCTCTTCTTACTGCAAAAGTTAAACGATGGCGTGATTAACATTAATCACGCCTCAGGGTTATTGAATGGCAATTGCCACTGCACCATCGACAACGCTAATATTGACGCTGCTGATGCTTTCCCCTTCACTTATTCTGGTGATACATTGCGTCGCCAACTCTGGTACTAATCGACGATTGATGATTTGCTCAATGGCTCTCGCACCTGTTTCTGGCGAGTTATTCTGGCTCACTAAGTAATCCACTAAGTCACTGTCATAACTAAACTCAGCACTGTAGTAACTGCTTACTCTCTTCTCGATTCGACGTAAAGAAAGACGCGCGATTTCTGCCATCTCATCATCATTAAGTGGGAAATATGGCACGACAGTTGTGCGACCAATAAAGGCAGGTTTAAAATGCTGCTGTAGTACAGGCGAGATCGTCTGAGTCAGTGTCGATACTTCTGGACGCTCTATCTGACAGGCATCAACAACCGCACTGTCTGCTGCGTTAGATGTCATGATGATAAGCGTGTTTCTGAAGTCAATTTCGCGACCTTCACTGTCTGAAATCGTACCCTTATCAAAGATTTGATAAAATAGATCGTGAACGCCTGGGTGCGCTTTTTCCATTTCATCCAGTAACAAGACCGAGTAAGGGTTTTTACGAACCGCTTCGGTTAACACACCACCTTTACCGTAACCAACATAACCAGCAGGCGAACCAAGCAGCATTGATACTTTGTGCTCTTCTTTAAACTCAGTCATATTGATAGTCGTGATATTTTTCTCACCACCGTAAAGTAGATCCGTTAATGCCAACGCAGTTTCTGTTTTACCCACACCACTTGGGCCACACATTAAGAACACACCGACCGGTTTACGTGGGTCAGTTAATCCAGCACGAGACATACGGATCGCTTTAGCAATTTCATGAATTGGCGCATGTTGACCAATAACACGTTGCCCAAGCTCAGCTTCAAGATTAAGTAAACGTTTCACGTCATCTTTAACCATGTTGCCCACGGGGATCCCCGTCCATAACGCTATCACTTCAGCAATCGTCTGCTTATCGACTTGTGGCATAACCAGAGGTGACTCACCTTGAATACTGCGTAATTCCGTCATTTTTTCGCTTAACAGTGTCTGCATTGGCGTATCAGCAACCTGTTCGCCTGCAAGAAAACGTTCTGCAATCACATCCTGCAATCTTAAAATTTCGGTCACACAGTCTTTTTCTAGCGTCCAACGCGAGTTTAACGCTTCGTATTCAATCTCAAGTTGATTACATTTTTGTTCAATCGCCACTAATTTTTCAGTGCCGTTCGCATACATCGCGTCTTCATATTCAAACGAGCTACGTTCATTGTTCGCATAACGAATCTGTTCAGCTAAGCTATCTAATTGTTGCGGTAATGCACTCTGGCTCAAACCAATACGCGAGCACGCTGTATCTAATAAACTAATCGCTTTATCCGGTAACTGGCGCTCTGGTAAAAAGCGTATTGATAACTGAACAGCGGCTTCAATAGCTTCTTCCAATACCGTTACCTTGTGGTGTTTTTGCAAACTGCCCGCAACACCACGCAGCATTTGAATAGCATCTTCTTCGCTTGGTTCACCCACGGCAACAAGCTGGAAACGACGCGTTAGCGCAGCATCGGTTTCAAAGTACTGCTTATATTCAGCCCATGTTGTTGCAGCAATCGTTCTGAATTCACCACGCGCGAGAGCAGGTTTTAATAAATTCGCCGCATCATTTTGTCCTGCAGCTCCACCTGCGCCAATTAACGTATGCGCTTCATCAATGAACACGATGATAGGACGTTCGGATTGCTTCACTTCCGTTAATACATCTTTCAAGCGGTTTTCAAACTCACCTTTAATGCTTGCACCGGCTTGCAATAAAGACAGGTCTAACGTGCGTAACTCTACATTCATCAATGACGGCGGTACGTTACCATCAACAATTTGCTGTGCTAGGCCTTCAACAATCGCAGTTTTACCAACACCTGGATCACCCACAAGGATTGGGCTGTTTTGACGACGACGACACAGAATATCAATCGATTTACGGATCTCAGGGTTACGTCCAGAGATAGGGTCTAACTCGCCTTTACGCGCGGCTTCGGTTAAATTGTGCGTATACTTATCAAGTGCGACAGTACCAACAGATTCACTCTGAGCCATGTCATTATGCTGTACTGCACCCGCTTTTATTTCAGCACCTTGCTTTGCAGCAACACTCTTTAATGATTCAATTGATACTGTGTTCAACCATGTGGTCAATTCACCGTTGTATCCACCTTGTTCAATACGCTGTTTAAGTACCAGCAACACGTGATAACCATTAATTGATGCGTTGCTGTGGTTAAGCGATGCTAATAACCAGCAATCTTTAAGCAGTTCAATTAACGACGGCGCAAGCGATGGCGAGCTATCGTTACCACGGGCTAAGCAATTTAAGTTACGATTAAGCAGATCAATAATTTGTTCACGTTCAATACCGCTTTGCGATAACACGCTTTGCCAACCTGATTTTGGCTCATTTAATAATTGATAAAACCAATGTTCAACATCGACGCTGAAATGTGTTCGAGCCATACAATCTGCAGCAGCCTGCTCGAGTGCACTCTTTAATGTTGGTGTTAATCGCGTTACTAGTTTTTGTAATTCAACGTTAATCATGCAGTTTCCTATTTTTGTTTGAGTGGCATAACCACGTACTGTTGTGTTGTTTCGGTTGATGCCAACCACGCAGACTGGGTTAATCGCACACCATTACTCGCATTTCGCGTTAGCTGGCAAACAGGTAGCTGTTGTCCCGCCACTTTCATTGCTAAGTTGATTTTGATATTCGAGCCCATGTAATGGCGAATAAATGCGTCGATGGCATCGTTCAATACTTCATTTTGATTGAGCTTTTCAAAGTCGTGATGATTGGGTTTCACTTTAACGTCAAGTTGTTGAAATGCGGTGACTGCACTTTTCCCCAACAAGGCATCGAAACCCAACTGATTGTTTTGTCCGGTAGCACCTAAGTGCGTCAAGCAACACCCTAATAACGGTTGATATTCAATATCGCCATGGTCAACTTCAAATTCATACCCGAAGTAATCTGCTAATAAGTGCTTAAGTGTTGTTAAACATGTCACCTTCAATCCCATTAACCCGGTGTATTGAATAAGGTGTCCTTGTGGTAACGCAGTATTAATACTCGTGTCACCCGCAAGGCTAGAGAGCATCACCGTGAGAGATTGGTGGTGACGGTTCCAGCTAAAGTGCGCATCTTCCGCTTGGATAACGATGTTGTTCTTGATCGCAGTCTGACAATAAAGACGAAAATAACGATTATTAAAGCCATCCAAAAAATCGACTAACGCACTATTTCCTTGTTCAAATGACTCACGTAATGCTTCGCTATAGTTATACCGAGGCATAACCCCCTGACTACCAGAAAGCGCAGGTAAATCACACGTAAAATGCCATGAGTTGTCCGTGTATTGCTGAACCTCAACGATGTCTGATTGATGGTATGACGGCAGTAAATGCGTAATAAAATTAAGCTCTGGACGCGTACCTAAATTAGCCGCATGATGCTTCACGAGCTGCATTGCCTGCGGTAATTCAAACTGATAAGGCGCGCAACGTAACGAGCCTAATATAGATTTTTGCATCCAAGCCTCCGTGGGAAAACACGGTATTCGCCTTCGCGACCATCAAGCAATATAACCACTTGTGTAAAACTGTTAAAACCAGAGAAATACGCAAAAAAACGATCCAACAATTGAGCAAGTAGCTCAACCCCGCCAGCAAGACCCGCAGGGTTGATTGTCACACTCAATCGCGTGCCATTAGCAAAACAGCTTTTTCCGGAAATACGTACTGGTGCAACAATATGTGCTTGTGATAAGCCTTGAATTGATTCGATATAAGCGCTGTTTTTAGCACTATTGTTGTGGTTATAAAGTTGCAGCATGGTTTTTAAGGCCGACACGGGATCATCACTACCAAACAGGGCTTGATAGTTAAAATGTAAATGTGCCAATAACGGCCATGCACCTTGCTCACCAGTGTTGATATTAGTTTGCTTGGTCGGACGACGTAACAAAGTCAAATCAGCAGGTAACGAAATTGAATCGTGACAATGTAGCTGACAAGACGTCGTCAATTGGCTCGCCGCATTACCGTTCGTGCAAGTGGTCGAAATTAACCAAGTGTGTGCAGCGTTATCCACATGACTGTGATCTAAATTTGCAACACGTAACGCACTCGATACCGACTGGTCACTCATATTTTCAGACTGCGACAACTGCCAACGCAGTCCTATTTCAGACCCATTAAATTTTTCACCGTAGAGCGGTGGTACATTTCGGGGTTTCTGTTCAGTTACGTCCGTCACATCATCGACCGAAAATAACTGCAACTGCGCCTGACCGCCAACATCCAACATGATTGGGTACTGCGATTGAGTAAAATCGACACGTAACGGTTCGGCGGTAATTGACTGCAAATT
Source organism: Moritella sp. 24 (assembly GCF_018219155.1). NCBI lineage: Bacteria > Pseudomonadati > Pseudomonadota > Gammaproteobacteria > Alteromonadales > Moritellaceae > Moritella > Moritella sp. 24. Next base: position 3,315,006 of record NZ_CP056123.1, read on the forward strand.
AATAATGGGCGAACAAAATAAATGAAAATTATTCACGCCTAAACTACGGGCCAACTCCACCGGCATGTCGTCTAAAAACAACTGAATTTTAACTGTATTGGTATCAACCGCTTGCAACACCGATGATAGCGCTAACTTAATTGCATGAAATCGTTCTGTGAACATAAAGAATTCGGTTAATAACTTAAAGCCACCGAAACTGCGCACGCTATAAGGCAAGACAAACTCTTGTTCTTCAAAACCAACGGGTAAAAGGGCGTCCGCCCCCAATAAAATAACGCTGTCATCATATTGAATGGCGATCTGCTGGATCCCAGAAAACAAGTGATCGTAAAGGCGTAATATTGTTGATGTTTCACCGCGTAAGAATAACGATAAAGCTGTTAGATCTAAGTCAGAAAACAGGATCGTTGGATCTGTCGTGGTAAGTGTCAGTTCAAGCATCGCTTTCGCATGCTCAGCACCTTTGGGTTTTTGAATATCAAAGGGCGCAATAGAGGCGACACAATCCGTTAAGTTGATAGGATATAGATCAACATCTTGTGTCGTTCGGAACACTAAAGTATCGGTATCAACATCATCAAGTCCTAAATGCGTACCGCGCGGTAAGCTATACTTTGCAGTCACTTCTTCATGAGGCTGCATTTTCACCATGCTATAAGCTGGTACAGGGCGTAGATAATGAGGAAATAAAAGTTGTAACAAGCTATCCGTTAACTGCGGATAATCTTCATCTAAACGCTGTTGCAAGCGGGCATTCAACAGGGCTACGCTATCAATAAGACGCGTCACTTGCGGATCATCAATACTGTCGCGGCTGATCCCAAGCGATTTAGCAGCACCCGGATGACGTTGCGCAAAATTACCCGCGTCTTGACGAATAAATGCTAACTCTTGCTCGAAGTAACTTAATAATGATTCAGACAAAGTTAGTTTTCCTTACGTCGACACTGCTTGTGGTAAAATCTAAACTTGAATCAAATACGACAAGCTCTTCACCAAATTCACTAACAATCACGCCTTCGATTCTAAACTTCAGTTTATTGGTAACAACAGACTCTTCTTCTAACTCAACATTAAGCTCCTTAATGCGGGGTTCGAATGTCGTAATTAACTGCTTCACATTTTGTAAAATATGTTCACTATTGGCTCTATTCTGCCCTCTTACCGCATGACTCATGCCTAATAGCGCGATAGATTCGTTCGTGTATTTCGCCACATCATCGTCACCCCAAATTGGCGATTTAGCAGAGAGTAATGACGCGATATTTTCAATAATGGCATCACGAAGATCATCAATATTCGCAGTCCAATCACCTTTCATTTTTGCAAATAAACTCATGATTATTGTTCCCCTAATTTTGTTGCGGGTACGTCTGTAAGCAGAACAATGTGTGTGTCTAACATTTCATATTGATATTGCGGTTGCAGGTTGATCTGGCAACGATATTTGGTTGGATCAAACACGTCTTGAGTAAAGTGAACATCCGCACGTTTAAGGGGATAACGGGCCATAACAGACTCGTCACCAAAATCAACGCCGCTGATATATTGATTTAGCCATTTCTCTAACGAACGCTGGCATGTAGACGGGCTATCAAAACTACCAATTTGGTCACGGATCTGCGCTTTAATGTAATGCCCAAAACGGCAAGCCATGAGGTTGGTCTGTAACATGCCACTCATTTTTTCAGTTTCAGTCGTTGCCTTCCACACAGACTGATTACTGAAAATACCTTTTTGACCACTAAGATAAACACTTGATAAAGGTACAAACCCTTGTGTCGACCAAAAGTCATCATCTTCACTAAACAGATCAATCCGTGACAACAATGGATCTTGCAGGTCATGCCCCATTTGTACGATCGCACCGTAACGTCCGTTTTCATCGTAAGCACGTAAAAAACCAAACCAACTAATACGATCAAATTCACGGATCACGTTTGCAGCCAATAAATAGGCTGCATTTCCCCACAAGACATGTTCCGTCAATGCGCGTTCGTTAAACACAAACCCTGCTTGATAATGCTGATAAGGGTTTCTTAAATGGTATTCTGGTAACACCAAATTTAAAAAACGACTCGCGCTATGAGAGCGTAATAACTGCCAACTTTGTAAATCTGAACTGCTTAAAATACGCTGTATACGCTGATGATCAGGCATTAATCGCGCAGGTTCGTCACCAAAGAAATAGGGGTCAACGCCAAGACTGACAGGACACAGTGCGCGTTCGCCTAATTCACCTAATAGCTGTAACGTGTATAGATCATCAAAATCAGCATCGTCGTCTAAATCAGATTGAATCAGATGATCAACAACCAACAATCCAAACGGGTGACCGCCTGCGGTATCGAGTTCCTTTGCGTATATTTTTTGATATAGCGCACTGCGAGTAACATCAAAAGATTGATTAAGATCGGCAGACACCATGTCCCAGCTAAGATCTAATAACTTAACGTGTACACGGCGTTGTGAAACAGGCAGCAAAACTAAGCTATGTAGCCCTAACCAGTGTGCTTCTAGCGCTTTGAAATCAGGTGCTTGCATAATGGCAGAAAGCTGTTCGCTCATCACATCATCAAGTTGCGTGATCAGTTTGCTTAACTGTGATTTGAATTCTGAACGATTATCGTTCTGAGCATGGTTTAACAGCATCCGCCACAGCCCTGCATCCGTCAGGACGTTGGCGGATGATGTTATATTTAATGTACTCATAACAACCTCAACAACCCGAGGGAATTCCCCCGGGCATCAACTATTAACCTGGAATATTAGCAACCATACGTAATGACGATGATAGCTCTTCCATTTGTAACCAAGGACGTAGATAAGCCACGGCAGAATAACAACCAGGGCGACCCACTTGTTCTTCAACTGTTACTTTTGCTTCAACCAACGGATGTGTTGATTTTGCTTCATTGCCAATAGCACTTGGATTAACATACTGGTGGATCCAGTTGCTTAATTCTTTTTCAATGTTATCCGGATCTAAGTTAGAACCTACACGATCACGGCCCATTACTTTTAGGTACTGTGCGATACGGCTACTTGCCATTGTGTAAGGTAAACGAGCTGAAATAGCAGCGTTTGATGTTGCATCAGGATCGGTATACGTTTTTGGTTTATGCGCCGTTTGAGCACCCATAAATACCGCGTAGCTCGTATTTTTATAATGCACTAACGGTAAGAAACCTAAGTCACTCAGTTCTTTTTCACGTTCATCTGTTAGATTTACTTCAGATGGACATTGTTGAACTAAATCACCCGCTGGTGTGTAGTAAGTAAAGTTCGGTAGGTTTTCAACTTTACCGCCATTATCGTTACCACGGATAGCAGTACACCAACCAAATTGTGTATAAGCTTGTGTTAACAATAAACCGTATTCAAATGCAGCATTGCTCCACACAAGATCATCTTGCGTTTCAGGGTAAGCGTTACCATTTGCGTCATGTTTCAACTCTTCAAAATCGAATGACTTAACAGGTACTGTTTGTTTACCGTATGGTAGACGTGCGATTGTTTTTGGTAGTGTTAATGCAACATAACGCGAATCATCACTTTCACGGAATGCATTCCAGCTAGCGTAAGCTGGAGAATCAAAACCTGCGGCAACTGGCTTGCCTTCGTTAAAGTTAACGAATGAATCAAAATCAAACATGCTCGCATTTGCAGCAGCAACGAATGGGGCATGAGATGCTGCAGCAACTTCGCCCATATAACGCATTAACGCGACATCTTCATCGCCATAACCAAATTCGTAATCACCAAGCAAGGCACCGTAAGGTTGACCACCGGCAGTACCAAATTCTTCTTGATAAATCATCGTAAAGAAGCGGCTACGATCAATCGCTGGCGCATCTTCAAATTGTTCTAATAATTCGTCTTTTGTGTAGTCCGCAAGCTTAATTTTTAAGTCTGGGCCTAATTCGCTGTTTTTAACTAATTTTTGCAGACCTAACCAAGTACCTTCCAGCTTTTGGAACGCCTTGTTTTGCATCACTGTTGAAAGCTGATCTGAGATTTTTACGTCTAATGCAGAAATCGCTTTTTCGATTGTTAGCGTTAGGTTTTTATCCCAAGTAACAGTACCGTCTAGCGCTTGTGAAGTGAGTACAGATAGCAATTCTTTTGTTGTGTCTGCAGGTGTCTGTGTTGTTGCTGAAATAGCGCGGTCAAGAAAGTTTAATTCACCTTCTACAGCACCGGCTTGTTCTGTTGCAGCTTGTTGTTCCGTGCTCATTATTCAGTCTCCCCAGTTTTTACACCTAGCTCTTCAGCTAAATGTTGAATTGAATCTGTACTTTGTAGTACTTCTTTCAATAAGCGTTCTAGATCACGTGAGCGATCCGCTTTGCTTAATAATTCTTTTAACTGGTTACGTGTTTCAACCAATTGTTTTAGGGGATCAATTTGTTGAACCAAGCGTTCAGGATGAAAATCATTCATCGAACTTAACTTCAAGTTAACTTCAAATTGGCTATCATCATTTGCTAATTTGTTGTCAACTTTATATGACAATGACGGGCTAATCTGTCCCATCACAGCATCAAAATTATCTTTATCAACACCAGTGAACTCACGTTCTTCTAGGTCAATTTTATCACTTTCAGCTTTATGACCAGAGAAGTCACCAATAACACCAACGACAAAGGGCAATTCTTTGGTTTCTGTTGCGCCATTAGTTTCAACATCATAGGTGATACTGACGCGGTTTTTACTTATACGCTTATGTTGTGAGTTGAGAGCCATGCTTCCCTACCTTTTATTTTTAACAAAAATAAAGCGGTGTGCCACCTAAGCAACACACCGGTCAAAATTATTTAGTTCCAGAAATTAACTTACCTTGTGGAACGTTGTAAGAAACAAGACCACCGTCTTCTAGCTTACCGCCATCAAGTTCATGACGATGTTTCTTATCAACTTGGATGTAAGAAAGTGAGATGCTTTCAAACGGTTGAGAACCATCACTGCCACTTAGGTTGTATGAAACAACACGTGCTTTCTTCAGGCCTACTTGATAATAGATTTCAGCACCAGAACCATCACGTGCCGCTTTAGTAAATACGATATCAACGTTTTTACCTTCAACACCTGGACTGAATAGGAACGACAGAAGATCTTCAGAAGCGCCACAAAGTTCTTTTGTAATGCTTACTTCGCTCATAGCAACCATGCCTGAGTCAGCATTGTTACCGCTACCAATTTCCATTGCTACTTGACGCACAGCGCCCCAGCTATATGAATTCAAAGCAAACCAACCATCTTGTGGTAAACCTTCAATTGTTGCGCCACCTTTAACTTTAACGCCATCAACTCTCATATATATACTAGCCATGATATTCCTCACTTATTTCTACTTGGGATTGAAAACCAATTACCAGAGAGAATTACTGCTCGAGGTAGATACTGGTTCTTCTTGAGTTTTTTCTACAGATACGTTAGCTACATTGTTCGAAACAGAGTGGTTCGATGCTGCACTAACCGTATTCATTGTGTGTTGAACAGCCCCTTTAAGATTCGATGCTGGTAAAACATTGTTGTGAGTAGGCGCGATAACATTCGTGTCTCCATTCTCATCAAGTGCAGAGAAATGAAACACCTGCTTAATCGTATCCTCTTGATTTAACAACAACTCCGACATCAATTCAGGCAGAGACAAATAGCCCCATCGAATTGCTTTTTCTAACAAATAAGAGACCGGACTATGTGGCTCTGACTTCTTAAAATAATCCGCTAAAGTACGTAATTGATGAAACGCATCATCACGACTAAAAGCTTGATTCTGGCCAGCTAACGTGCCGATTGCACCGTAAGCAGTAGCGTTATTTTCTTGCTCTGACATACCCTGTTCACTCCCATCAACATGATTAACTTCATCGGTTTCAGATTGTGTATCAGCCTTAGTCTCGCGTTTTTCTTCATTCTTCAAACCAGAGATGTATTCCATCGCTTTCAATATTTTCGTAATAACACCGATTACAAATTGAAAACCAGGTTGAGGTAGTAAATACTGCTTACATACGCTAGCAACATGTGTTTCAACGGCACGTATAGCCTCTCGTATCAACACTAAATTTTGCATTAAGCTAGTTACTTTAGCCCGCTCACCCATCGCCACATTTTGGTACTGCTGACGTAGTTCAGGTAAACCGCCTTTACGCTCTTCACTTAAATAACGTGAATAATTTAAGTCTCCAATTAGCGGTAACATTAAGAAAGGTGAGTACACTAAACTGCTGTCTTCACTTTCACCGACTAGTTGTACAAAACCCTTCACTTTGAATGCGTTAATTTCTTTTAACTTGTCACTTTCTGACTTTATTTTATTGTCAGGGAGTACGGGATGAACATTGTCCCAATGCCCTTCAACAAGTGCTTGTAACCATTGACTTGCTTCACGCAACCCGTTTAACGCGGGGTCAATGACTATCTGAGCTGCTAGCATCCAGCCCGCTAGCTCAATATCTTTAGATGTCGTTCTAAATATTTCAACCAAACTGCTTGATAACGAACGCCAATGTTCAATGTTGGCATCTTGTAAACTATCCATTTCTGCAGGATCAGGTGTCTGCATTAATTGACGTTGAGATGTTTGCGCAACATTAAATTCATTTCTAAGCGGTCTAAATTTTTGTTTGTCTGATTTTAAATAAATCCCACAAAATTGGTCATCATCAATTGGTAATAAAAGTGACTCATGTAATGTCTGATTGAATAACATATTTGTTCTGACCTATTTAATTTAGACCCATTGTTCCAACAGGAGGATCCGTTGTAAATAAACTTATAGTAAGGGGATGTAAGGGATGTAACCAACGTAAGTTTAATAACCCAATGGGGATAGGCAATATAATAAAAAATGCTTTAAAAAAGAAGGGGGATAATTATACAGATATATTTAATTTAATTTAAAAATGACAACACAAAACTCCAATCGCATTAAAATCAACAACTTATAAGCAGAGGTGTTCACGAGAATATCACAACCTATCACAGTTTTATCACGTAAACATATTGTTTTAAATTATTCAAATTAATAACCTACAGTAAAGTTAATTTATTCACTTTTAAATAAACAGTTATTAAAACAACAAAAACTAAACAATTAAATTATAACAACTGCAATTATAGAGTAGTGACACTAATTGCTTTCCTAATTAAAAATCAAAATAAATACATTGAAATAATATTAAATAGCAGTACAGTTATTTAATTGAAGTATTTCATTGTTATATTTAAATATAACAATTCAGCATTGCTTAAATATATTAAAAATATAATTATTAATATATTTACATTTTCTATTTCACTGTGGTTTTCGGTAATCACTCGTCTAAACGTAAGGATATATTATGCTTTCAAATATAGAATTAGATCGTCAGTTAAAAGTTGAACAAGAAGCGATAGACTCATTTGTTCATAAGGCGTTTGACACGGTAAAGCTTGAGTTCTCAGCTCGAATGAGAAAGAAGAATGCAAAAAAAATTGCTGTAGCTGCGGCTGCTTACGTGGTGGGAAAGGCACCTTATGTAGGCTCACTTCTTAGCGCTGGTATCAAAAAACTCGGTCATGATAAAACCTCAGGCGAGATTTTAGACGCCGCATTAACGCTATATCACACCGCTGATATATATTCTAAAGAGATTAACTCCGAAGTAACGGAAAAGACGCTACGAAAATTTGTTAAAGCGCACTTCTATATTCAATTAGCGGATGGATTAATGGATTATATAAATCATGAAAATGAAGCGTTTATACAGGCGGTAAAAATGCAGCACCAAGTGAAAACACCTGTAGTAATGAAACATCTAAAAGTAGTATTGAAGCAACCTGACAGTATGGAGATGGATACATTTTAAATAACCCTCCTTATATGATTTAAGAAAATCAGTAGTCTATTTAGCACTGAATAGACTATTATCCTCCTACACGAAGCAGTTAACCAATCCAGATTAGGTTCTTACACTCAATATTCACATCAAATTACACATAATCCTCACCTAAATATTTAAATGATGGCAGCATATAAAATCAATATACCATCACAATTACCTTTAAATTCAACATCAATCAGTAAATCAACAACAACTTACAGCCACATTATTACCTTTAAGGTAACAATCTTTTACCATTTCAGCGTATTGTTTTGTTCTCGCCCAAATGTAGAATGCCCTCATCGAAACCGAAACAACTTTCCAAACTCAATAATCAGCACTCATGTGACGTGATTAAATAAAGGATATTAAATGTCTACATTAACAAACAAACCAGGTATTTTTCTTTTAAAGTCTGGTTCATTCAAATTAAATGACTTAAGCAAATTACTTGAAGTTGAAGGCCTAAAAAGTGACATGGCTGAAGTTGCTGTTACCAACAATAGCAACGCATTAACGATTGGTCACTTTACAATGGAACCTGGTGTTGAATTTGAATACGCTTACGATTCAGTAGAATACAAAGTAATCACCAAAGGTAAGATTGTTGTTCGTGATACAGACAACAACAAGTACGTTGCAGAAGTTGGTGATGTACTACTATTCTCACCATATACAGTCGTGATATTTGATGCAGAGAGTAATGGCGAAGCTATCTATACCGCACACAGAAGTGCAGATTCATCTTTCGCACCTGCATCAAACTAATTGGAATTGAACATGATAAATAAAATCATCAAAAAATGTAAAAGTGCATTTTGCACAACAAGCAATATCAAGATCCACCCAGCAATGGATGGTGGTATTGCACCAACAGCAAACAACTTCAACGGCGGTACATTACAGTGCCAATGTAGCAGCAATAAAGTAACAGTAAAAATTGATAGCCAAACAGCACATAACCATGCTTGTGGTTGTTCAAAATGCTGGAAACCTAAAGGTGCTTTATTCTCACAAGTAGCTGTTGTTTCAAAAGATAAATTAAGCGTAACAAGCAACCGTTCAAAACTGAAAGTGGTTGATGATACTGCAACAATCCAACGCTTTGCGTGTAATGGCTGTGGCGTACATATGTACGGTCGCATTGAAGATAAAACACACCCATTCTTCGGTCTAGACTTCGTTCATACTGAACTGTCTGCTGATAAAGGTTGGTCTGCACCGGAGTTCGCTGCATTTGTTTCATCAATCATTGAAACAGGTACAGATCCAAAAGACATGGCTGCAATCAGAGCACAACTGAACGCATTAGGCCTTGAGTCTTACGACTGCCTATCGCCAACATTAATGGATGTGATTGCAACACACGTTGCAAACAGTAAATAGTTAACTTTAGATAATAAAGTACTGAATAAAACCGTTAATACCTAATGCCAAATATGAAAAAAGCCCGCTAGATTCGTCTAACGGGCTTTTTTATTTTCATTTATAAGTCACACTTACTTATAAACTCTTAACTTATAAAAAGTTAACTTATAAGCTCTTAACTTATAAAAAATTAACACATAAGCAATTAAGCTTCATAACCAAATGGGTCATCAATCGAATGTGATGGTTGCGTGAACCACTCCGGTCCTGCGTCAGTCATATAAAAATGATCTTCTAGACGAATTCCGAACTTACCCGGGATCACTAACATAGGTTCATTACTGAAACACATACCTTTAGCTAACGGCGTAGTATCGTTACCCACTAAATATGGCCATTCATGAATATCTAAGCCAATACCATGACCAGTACGGTGCGGTAGTCCCGGCAAATCATAACCCGGACCAAAACCATCAGCTTCCAGTGATACACGTGCGGCAGCATCCACATCCTGACAAGGTACATTAATCTGAGCGGCATCAAACGCAGCTTGTTGGGCATTCTTTTCACTTAACCAAGCAGCGCGTACTTCGTCACTTGCTTCACCAAATACATAAGTACGAGTGATATCTGAATTGTAACCATGTAGCTGGCAACCCGTATCAATCAATACCACATCATCTTGTTTCAAGAACTGCGCATCTTTAACACCGTGCGGGAACGAACTCGCTTTACCAAATAATACGATGCAGAAATAAGAACCTTTAGGTGCGCCAACCACTTTATGTGCTTGATGAATGAACTCTTCTACTTCCGTCGTACAAATATCTAAACGTAAAATACGTGCAGCTGCTTTGTGTACTTCTAACGTCATATCTTTCGCACGTTGTAATAAAGCAATTTCAGTGTCTGACTTTTGTTGACGACAACCTGCAGTCACAACCTTCGCATCGATATATTCAAACTGTGGGTTCGCATGACGAATGTTGTTAAACATAAAGAAGGCTGTTGCTTCATCAATACCGACAGTACCGTCGGTAATATCAAGTTGCGCAAGGACCTCACCAAATAATTGCGCTGGATTTTCATGTTCATGCCAGCAATGTAATGGGCCTTTTACAACCATAAATTCATTAATGGTATCTTGTTCAAAACGAGGTGCAATAAACTGTACGTCACCCACAGCTGGTAATATAGCGCCAACTAATCGTTCACCCGCACCCCAGCGCATACCAGTGAAGTAGTACAAATTTGTACCTGCATTAAGGTAAATAGCGTTAATACCTTCGCGTTGCATTATTGCTTGTGCTTGTTCGATACGATCATTAAATTCTTGTAATGAGATCGCCGCAACGCCCGCAGTCATATCTGCCAGTTTAGCTAATTCTAATTCAGCAGTTGAACCACCAATACCAATAGTCATAAAAATCCTTGTTATACAGCTTGATTAACGAGATATAGATGAAATCACTGTAGCATACCTTAATGGCGAGATGTACTACCAAGCCTCGCTAACTTAATGCCGCTTCACATTTACTGCGTAACAGATCGCGTAACATCAACATCGCGGGCGTCACTTGTGTGCGATTAGGACAAATTAGCCATAAACTAATAGGCGGTGAATTAAAATCGTGAAGCAGTTCAACAACATGACCAGTACGTAAGTCTGCCGCCATATCTAATCGCGACTTCATGGTAATGCCCTTCCCTGCGACAACCCAGCGATGAACTACATCTGCATCATTACTTAATCGATTACCCGACACTTTTACAGCGTACTTTCCTGCGTTATCCGTAAACGGCCATGTATCATAAACCCGGTCGCCAAAACGATAGAGCAAACAATTATGCTGGGATAATTCTTGGGGGTGTTTAGGTTCACCATATTGCGCTAAATACTCTGGGGATGCACAGACAACACGGTCTATCTTAGCAATCAAAAACGCCACCATCGAGGAATCATCAGGCTCACCATACCGCAGAGCCATATCAACCTTGTCATGAAAAAAGTCAGCCAAGTTATCACCAACATTCAGTTGTATGGACAATTCAGGATAGTCATCCATCACTTCATCAAGCCAAGGTAATACGATATTTCTGCCTAAATCAGATGACGTTGATAGTCGTATTTCACCGGCAATTTTCCCCTGCATTTCGTTTAATGACGCTTTACCTTTCTCTAATGCCGCTAGCGCTTCTGTGCAATGCACTAAATAGCGCTCACCTTCAGCAGTAATACGCAGTTTACGTGTCGAGCGAATAAAGAGTTGCACCCCAAGTTGTTTCTCTAGGCGTTTTAATGCAGCACTCGCGGCAGCCGGACTCATGTCCAACTGCAATGCAGATGCGGTGATATTACATGTTTGCGCGGTTCGCACAAAAAGAGTGAGATCTTGAATATTCATTATCAAATAATTTTTGAAACTGTTAGTTATATTACCCTCTTTTTAGAGTAGCAATAATCAATGATAATGTCCTCACTAACGCAATATATGATCAATGAAAGGAAAATATAGATGACAACGCCATTAACGATTGTTGCTAACATCGAAGCGAAAGCAGATAAAATTGAGTTCATCAAAACAGCGCTATTGAAACTGATTGAACCGACTAGACTGGAAGAAGGTTGTATCCAATACGACTTACACCAAGACAACAACAATCCAGCACTGTTTACTTTCATTGAGACTTGGGCTACTCCGGCTTTATTACAAGCTCACCTTAATAGCCCACATTTAAAAATGTATGTGCAAGTAAGCGAAGGTGCCGTAGTGGATTTTAAGTTAAACGAACTCACTAAAATCGCTTAAAACGAATTCAACTTAAACATAATCTCTTACTTGTAAGTACACATTATTAAGGTTTTACAATGACACACCAAATTATCAAAGATTTAAGCAGCCGCTATACCACTAAAAAATTCGATGCATCAAAAAAAGTATCTCAAGCAGACCTAGCTGTAATAATGGAAGCAATGCGCTTATCAGCATCATCAATTAACTCACAACCGTGGAAGTTTATTGTTATCGAAAGCGATGCGGCAAAACAACGTATGCACAATACCTTTGCCAATAAATTTCAGTTTAACCAACCACATGTTATGACTGCATCACATATTATTATTTTTGCCCATAATCCAAAATATACACGCGCAAACTACGAAGCCGTGATTGATAAAGGTATCGAAGATAAACGTACTAAACCTGAAGATAAAGAAGGTGCATTCGGTGCGTTTGCTTTTGTTGAATTAAACACAGGTGAAGATGGCGATACATCGGCTTGGACGAAAGCACAAACATATCTTGCACTGGGTAATACCATGCATACATTGGCTCGTTTGAATATTGATTCAACACCGATGGAAGGCATTGATACTGAATTAGTCAGCAAAGAATTCGCGGTAGAGTTAGATGGTTACGTAACAGATGTGGCACTGGCAATTGGTTATCGTGATGCGGAAAATGATTATAACATTGCGCCACCTAAATCACGTTTAGCAATGGAAGATGTGATCGTAAAACTGTAATAATTTTAAGGTGCGAGTAAGCTACTAGTACGAGCAATTCATACGCACGTTGGTGCGTATGAATAAAAAATGGTGTCCCAGAGAAGATTCGAACTTCCGACCTAGCGCTTAGGAGGCGCTTGCTCTATCCAGCTGAGCTACAAGGACTTATAAACGTCTGAGAACTATACTATATTGTTTCGCCATTTCACAAGTAGCAGTCTGTATTTTTGCGATTTGAATGTCGTAACTCTGATTTCTGATAATTTCTGTAACGGCTAAGTACTTTATAATATCCCCTATTATATCAATACTTACCTGCCGGACTTTTATGGATTTCATTCAACTTTCTCGTATTAGCTTTAAGCACCTGACTGTTTTACATGTCATGCTATCGACTCACAGTGTGACCCGCAGTGCCGATATATTATGTATGAGTTCATCCAGTGTCAGTAAAACCCTTTCACAACTGCGTGTACTATTAAACGATGAATTGTTTTATCGTGATGGTACTCAGCTTATTCCGACCCCTTACGCACTTAAAGTCGCTCCAACACTGCATCTCATTATCAATAATATGAATGGATTATTAAATAGAGCTAGCTTTGAACCTTCACAGTTTGCAGGTCAATTTTCATTATCTATGCGAGAAAGCACTTTTGAAATATTTGCGCCAACGATCACCAACATACTCACTCAACAAACACCGAGCGCACAAGTCGAAATTCATTCTAAAGAACAGTTAGGTTTTGATGCATTATTAAATGGACAAGTGGATGTTATCATTCTACCCCATGATAAAAGTCAGCCACCAAGTAATGAAAAACAGTTGGTCTGGGAAACGGTCATCGAAGACGAAATGATTTGTGTAATGCGACCTGAACATCCACTCGCACAGCAAACGTTAACCACTGAAAAATACCTTAGTTATAAGCACATAGGGATCTTTGATAAAGAACTTAACCAGCCTTACTTTGAACAATTTTTAAAGCAGCAACACCACGCTAGAAATACCGTCATTTCAGTGGCAGATTTTGGCAGTGCTGCAACCGTTTGCAAACAATCTGATTTTTTGTTCACTTGTTCTAAAAAATGGTTTGAAGTGGCAAGTCAGGCACAAGGATTGGTCGCGAAACCATTACCGTTTGATTATGGGCAAGTTGTATATAGCATGGTGTTTAATAAATTGGCGTTAAACGAGCCTGCGTTATGCTGGCTCTTTAACAATATAAAGCAGGCGCTACACATCCCACGTTAATATTAAGTCGAGTCGATGTTAAACCTAGATATTAGGTGCAGATATTAGGTATAGGTATCAGGTATAGATTGACGGGACAAGTACTTCCCGCCCTAATCGCTTAGTCAGTTCACTACTAAACTGTTGCATCTGCTCTTCACTGCACTTATCCCACATTAAAGCATCGCCAATAACGCCATGATGTTGAAAAGCATTAAGGCGGATATTAACCTGTTGTGGCAACATGCTTAAATATTTTGAAACAGCATCGATTTCACTGAGCAAGTCGGTTTTATCAGGGATATAAAGTAACCTAACCTCATGCAACTTATCACTTAAAGCCAATAAGTTGATACTCTGTATAACACGATGGTTTCCTCTTGCAGTCAACCACAAATGTGTCGCATCTTGCCATGCTTTTAAATCGATCATAGCACCATCAATATACGGTAGAAGCTTATACCAACCTGTTTCAGATAAACTCCCATTACTGTCAATAAAACAACTCAGCTGAGCAAGCTCTTTAGAGGCTTTGACGGCTTTAAATAATTCTAGAACAAACCCTAACTGTAAGGTTGCTTCACCACCCGATACCGTAATGCCATTTAAAAAATGGTGATGTTTAGTAATTAATTCAATTAATTGCCTTACCGAGTAAATCGTTGTTTTCGGGTTCGACTTATTTGGACAAACCTCAATGCATTTATCACAACCAGTACAACGCGACTCATCCCATGTGACTTTATTGATCTTAAGGCTAAGTGCTTCTGTCGGACAAGATACAACACAGTCACCGCAATCATCACAATGATTAATCGTGTGCGGATTATGACAGGTTATACAATCGTAATTACAGCCCTGTAAAAAAATCACAAGGCGGTTACCAGGCCCATCGACACAAGAAAACGTCAGTATTTTACTGACTATTCCTTTTTTATCGAAGTTAATCGGCATGGACTGAATCATTAATTTGCATAGCTCGGGGTTGTTTCAAGTGCAGCAACACGTGGTTTTCGATCCAAAATACCGGTGTTTTTTGCAGCCTCGGCACCTAAGAATGTCGTATTAGTACGAGAGCCTTGAGCGTCAAATGTAGCGATATCAGAAAGCTTAACCATGTAGCCCGTCACACGAACTAAATCATTTGAAGCAACATTTGCTGTAAACTCACGATAACCCAACTGCAATGTGCCTTTCGCTAAATTAAACATCGCTAACGGATTTGTTTTTACCGTTTCATCAATCGTTAAAATATCACTGATTCCAGAACTGTAATATTGATGATGAGGTGCATTAGCCTGCACATAAGTCACAGGATCCGGTTCTGTACCATAAGGAATACGTACACCCGGTGTTACGTCTTTATCTAAGCTAATACCACCCTGTGCATGTAATAATGCCTTCCCCTTATAACCATACTTAACATCTGTTGCAGCAACAATCTCGGCAAGTTTTTTAGATATGGCGTGCCCAAGCTGATTAGAAATATCGTCATGGCCATACTGCGCATTAATATTTTCTTTTTCCATTAATACGTTCACAGCTTCCGCCATACCGTAAATACCGAACATAGGTGCGAATCGGCTTTCATCAATAAGTCCCTCTGTCGTTAGAAAACCTTTAAAGAAGTTAGACTCTTCATGTAAGAAACAGCTTCGAGCATCGATTAAGTCGAACATAATCGCGCAATACTCCGGTAATACAGTCTCGATAAAGTCCGCTTTACTCTGTGCTTTTTTCGCAATTTCTTTTAAGTTCATGCGTACTAATGTATTTGCCCCTCCCGCTAACGGCAAAGAATTATAGCAGCTCACAATACCAAAACCTGTATGATCAAACGTCTCGGCGTGTATAGGGTAATTAGCAATATGTGGTTTGCTGCAAACACAAATGTTATCCGTTGCTTGTCGCAGTAAATCATCAGGGGTAACTTGAACGTCGTACATAAACGTTAAGTTTGGTGCGATCTGTTTTAACTCAGCATCAACACGCAAAATAGTACGGCAAATAATATTATCTGTTGGACCAATATTTACATGCATAAAAGCATCTGGCAGAGTGCGATCAAGCATGATCCAAAATAGCTTTATTTTTTGATAAATCTGTTGTTCATTAAGGTCGCCAATATAAGGCATTAACACGGTATCCAACTGACCAAGGTACACAGGAATAGAAGTCACTGAAGGCACGTGATGATACAGAATAGTCAGTAAATTTAAGGCTTCATCAAAGTTAGTGGCCGCGTCTAATTCTAGGTATTGAGATCCTTGAGATAAGAATTTTGCATAATCAGGTAATACATAACGAGGTTTGAACGGTGCATGCCCTTCAAACATGTCACACAAAATACCTGCATCAATCGCTTGTTGCGCTTTTTCATCTATCGCCAAATAAGGTAGGCTTGCTTCAGCCTCTAACGCTAAATAATGCGATTTTTGTTTTGCCGATAAATTACTATCAGTGATGATACTGTATAAACGAGCCTGAGACATAATGAACCTCCATGATTAATGTAAGGTTATTATAAATGAAGCGTATTACTTTCCGTTAGTGAAATTAACGGGAACACTTATTTCCATTTTGGAATTCACAACATAATCTAAACGACTGATATAATGTGCAATTACCCAGCCTAATCATAAATTCACATGAGTCAGAAACATCACCGTTTATACGGCGACACAATCGTATTACCAGAGCGAGGATGCTGTGACACCATCACCAAATCTTGATATAAATATGCAATATTATCTTTCGTTAATACGTCATTCGGTTTACCTTCCGCCATGATCGCACCTTGGTTCACCAAGATTAATCGGTCACAGAATTCTGCTGCTGTATTTAAATTATGGATAGCCACCAGCGCTGAATTGCCTTTTTGACACGCTTGGTAAAGCACATTCATCAATTGTGATTCATGGCCAATGTCCAAACTGGCAGTGGGTTCATCAAGTAACATTAACGGCGCATCTTGCACTAACAAACGCGCAAAATTAACCAACTGCTTTTCACCACCGGAAAGCTCTGTCACTAAGCGGTCTTGTAAGTGAGCAATCCCCAGCAGCGTTAAGGTTTCTATTGTTTGCTGCGAAATTGTTTTGGCTGACACGATTTGGCTTTGCTGTTTAACATGAAACCCTAACGCGATTGTTTCCATCACACTAAACGGAAACGCGGCTTCACTGTATTGCGGTAAATAACTTAAATGACGGGCGCGTTCTAAGTGCGGTAAGGTCGTTAATGATTGTTGTTTAATAAACACCTCACCAGACGAGATCCCTTGAAATCCACTCACGCATTTCATCAAGGTACTTTTACCCGCGCCATTAGGACCAATAATGCCCACCAGCTCGCCTGCGTTAATCGAGAATGAAATGTCATTTAACAGCGTTTTCGATCCTGCTTTATAACCAAGGCCAGACACCTTTAGTAATGCTGAACTCATGCTAAATTCCCTTTACGCTGAAAACGAATAATTAAACCAATGAAATAACATCCGCCAATAAAGGAGGTTATGACCCCCACTTTTAACTCATTTGGCGCAATAATCCATCGACCTAACAAGTCACATATCAGCAGAAATATAACCCCAAAGATGGCCGAGAAAGGCAGCAGCTTTTCATGAGCAGGGCCGACAATTAAACGCACTAAATGCGGCACCATCAAGCCGATAAAACCAATAGGCCCCGCGATCGCAATCGACATCGCGGTGAGCAAGGTAGCAAACATCAATAATTTGAATCGTGTCTTTTTAACATTGAGACCTAAACTATGCGCACTTTCTTCGCCAAGAGCCAACAGGTTCAGAGACCGACTTTCTCTTAACAACAAAACCGATACAAGCGCGATAATCGGCGCTGGCCACATAAGTTGCGACCACACGCGACCGTCTAATCCACCCATAGCCCAAAACACAAATTGGCTCATTTCATATTGCTGAGCCATTAACAGCAAGCCCATTCTTGCACCGCCCAGCAAACTCGACAGCGCTAACCCCGTTAAAATAAGAAATAGAATTTGGGTTGAAGAATGACGCGACGCTAATACATAAATTAATCCCGCAGCAACCAATGCCCCCACGGTCGTAAAAACAGGTAACCACATAGGGTTCATCACTGACAAACCCGTTACTATCGCAAGCACTGCACCAAAACTACTACCAGAGCTCACCCCCAACACATCAGGGCTCGCCAATGGATTCTTGAATAACCCTTGTGTACACGCCCCTGCAAGTGCCAATGCGCCACCCGCTAAAATAGCCGCACAAGCACGGGGTAAACGGATATGTAACACGATAGCGCTCGCCAAAGGTTGTTCTTTTAGCGCTAACTCGCGGCCACCAATCAAATAGGATTTAAACAGGTCTAAAATATCGACAATGGGAATATGGATAGCGCCCAAGCTGAGGTACAGAAAAAATAGACCTAAAAAAAGGACAATAGAAAGCAGCACCTGTACTGATGTAAAACGATAAAAAGGCATAGAGACTACTTATAGACAGAGTGATTAATAAAGCGAATAGCATCCACATAGTACTGGCTATACACACCGCGTAACGCATGGGGTACTTGATAAACGCGGTTATGTTTAATCGCACTGACCGATTGCAGAGAGGGATCTGATAATACATCTTGCTTAAACTTGCTCGCTGTATTGTCATCGCCATATACCCACGCAGGGATGAATAATACCTCTGGGTTTAACGCAATAATCATTTCTTTCGATATCGGTACTTGCCCGTATTTATCCGTTGCATAATCTTTAATAATATTCACTACGTTCGCTTGCTCTAACAGCCCATTCCATGACGAATCTTGACCACTTGACGTGCCCCACGGGTTGTAATCCATCCCCGTTAATTTGTGCTCAGTCGAAATAATATCAGCCTTTAAGCGAGACCGCATCGTGGTAATAATTTGCTGCGCTTGTGCGTTTTTATTGACGATCTGACCCACGCGCGCTATCTCAGCTTCAATCTCATTGATATTTTTAGGGGCTTGCAGACGGAATACGGTAATGCCTGCACTCTCTAAAATACTCAGTTTGGCAGGATCACTCCAATTCGCGGCAAAGAGAATGTCGGGGCGATTGGCGATGATCATTTCAATATTCAGCCCTAATAACGGCACACCGTCAGGCAAACGATCAATAATTAATGAATAATTAGGATTGATGGCAAGATCCGTTAAGCTCGATAACGACGCGTCATCGACTAAATCTAACAGTACTGCATCCGTGAATAAGGTTTTCGATGAAATTCTTTGCGGCTGCTTTTCAATAACAATCGACTTGCCAAGCCCATCGACAACCGTCAATGGATAGCTGGTATTCGCCAGTGATGAAAATGAAATCAGTAAAATGAAGGTATAGAAAATATGCTTAATACTAGCTAACTCCTGTAAATCGCGTACAAATTTAAACGGTTAACCTCATGTAAACCGTGCTCTTCGTATCTGACTTAGTGTAATTAGCACAATTGACTCTGCTATTTACACCACACAGTGGCGCGCCCGTTACGGATTTAAACCGTATTCCAAAGATGCTGCATATTGTACGTGGCTACAGGCAGATATTCTACATAGGTTAAGTAAAGAAAATTCGCCTAATCACTTATACCCCGTCAATCATAAGGCATGTTATGGTAGCGGATTATAATTTTGATTAAGCGATAACGTAATGACATTAAAAGCGTCGGGTAATATCGATGAACTTTGCTACCCGTTCATCTTTGAAGACAGTCCACTGTGTGATTTTGAAATCTTAACCGATGAATTGTGTACTTATACAGGGCTGGCATTATCGCAAGTCACCAATACTGAAGTACGTGAATCACTTGAGCGATTACAGCCAAAGATATTTAATTTAAACGGATCTATTCGTGGAAAATGTGGGATCTTTGAAGACGATATTCAAGCGCTATTAACAGACCTTAATTACTTTAAAGCACAAGTCACTGATAATGCGAAACGCTTTGTATTACCGAGAGGAACAGGGCCAGTTATTCAGCTACATCAGTGTCGTAGTTTGAGTAAGAAAGTCGTACGCCAATTAGTATTGGTTGATAAAGTAGGTAAGAAAATTCCAGAAACCCTGCCCCGCTTTGCCAATGCTTTGACGAACTATTATTTCGTACTAACACGTGTATTGAATCAAGAAGCAGGCGTTGAAGAACCTGAATACGTGAGTATTAACTACCCGAAACCAAGCTAACGTGAACTAATGAAGCGGATCTCACATGCAAGTACCATCAATGTTTAAAAGAGAAGAGTTTGGACTGACACTTCGCCAAACTCGGAAGGCCAAGGGATTGTCTCAACTCGATTTTATCTCGCAGCTGGCCAGTTCTCATAAAGAGTTTGTTGATATAACACAGACCACCTTATCTTTATGGGAAAGTGGTAAACGAGAACCCTCATTATTTCGTCGTATCGCTATTGCGCGCTTTTTCACTATCTCCTATGAAATGAATGAAGCTGAACAACGATTGGTGAATAAAGCGAAAATGATCGACCTTGGTCATCGACCTTCTTTTTACCCCTTGCCGATGTCGGGAACTATGCGTGTTAAATTTTCAGCGTTAACCGAAAAACAAATCAATGTGATACAACAAGGTCATTTTACCGCTTATAATGAAACACTAGCGGATACAATGGATGCATTTCCAACCTCTCAGTATAATGTCGATTTGTTCATGAGCGAAAACACGATAATCGGTCACTACATCTCAAATGATGCGGGTGTGTTAGTATCATTTTGCTCGATAGATAGCATGATAGCGATTGAGATGACCGTTGCGCTAATGGCTCAATTTACGTCGGTAGTGATCCCTATCCGAGTGCCTGCTATCGCGTCTTTCTTCCACGATTTACACTTTGAGCGTTACCCGACAGCATCGCGTATACAGTTTTATAAGGGTAACTTAAAAGATTTATGCAACAATCCTTTCTTCCAAGACTTAATCAATAAAAATGCCGACTTGGCTCGATTGAGCAGGGCGCAAAAAGGTTAAAACGAAAAAACCAGCTCGGAAGCTGGTTTTGATCGTGTCTTTTATCTGCTGAAAATCACAATATAATCAATACCTGACTGTTTGATTATACTTTCAAGCCTGCCGTTAAATTACTTAAGGCAATCGCTTGCTGATTTAACTTCGAGATACCCGCTGTTGATTGTAATATCACATCACCAATTTGATTCGATTGATTACGAACTTGTTCAACATTTGCTGCAATATCAACAGCAACAGATTCTTGCTGTTCAGCAGCCGCCGCAATCTCGGTACTACGATCTGATATTTGCTGGTTACGCTGCGCTATTTGAGTAATTTCATTATCAACAGAATCCATTAATTGTTGACTCGTTTGCGCCTTATTTACTGTGGTATCGATAATCGTAAGCAGTTGTGCACTATTCTGCTGGAACGAACCAATCATTTGTTGGATCTCAACCGTTGCACCTTGTGTACGTGCTGCAAGTGTTCTTACTTCATCTGCAACCACAGCAAAACCACGACCTTGCTCACCCGCTCGCGCGGCTTCAATCGCTGCGTTGAGTGCTAACAAGTTAGTTTGCTCAGAAATAGCATCAATGGTAGTAACGACATCACCGATACGGGCTGCATTCGCATTTAACTCAGATATAGACGCAGCTGCATCACCAATATCATGAGCTAGCGTAGACATTGCAGATTTAGTATCTCCAACTTGTTGTCTGCCGTACTCCGTCACTTGCTGTGCTTCATCTGTCTGTGCTGATGTTTGTTGTGCCTGCGTTGCTACCTGACGAATCGACGCAGCCATTTGCTCTGTCGCACTCGCTAATGAATCAAGATTACGTTGTTGCGCCGCTGATTCAGATTCGCTTAATTTACTACTTTGGCTTAAATCAGCACTGATCTGCTGAATCAATATGTTCACATTTTTGGTGGCTTTGACCATTTCTAGTTCACGTTCAGCAACCTTATCAATTGTGATCGCTATCGTACTAAATTCATCGCGTACAGGTAAGAAATTCATTCGGTGAGTTAAGTCACCATTAGCCAATAAGTTCAACGCGCGGTTCATGCCAAACATGGCACCACCAATAAATGTCATGATGTAATAAACACAAGCTAAAACAATCAATAACACACCGATAGTTAAACCGATTTGAACATTCGATAAATAATCAAACACATGAGGTAAGTCTTTCACTGCGAGTGAATAATCCATACCACTAATGCCCGTAGACAATTCACCACGGCCAAGTTGTAAGTTACTGTTTGCTAGTAGTGAACGCGCATCGGCTTCACTCACTTGGTATTTACTTAACAGACTCGCCGTACTATAAAGTTGTGACGTCACAATCTCCTCTTTTTGCTTATCGGCAGCACCGACAAGTACGAAGGAAATATTAATGACAGCGAACAAGGGTAATAAGAACAGCAAGTAGAATTTTTCTTGAAGTTTAAGGTGAATAAGGTACTTATCGATCCATCTAAATGTAATTTCTTTCATACAAACTTATTCCCTTGATTTTATAATGTGCTAATAAACTACTGTTTTGTGGCCATTATAAATGTGTCATAGACATATACAAGTCGATAAGTGATACCTTCCCCGCATTTAAAATAATATATTTAATAAAAGCGTCATTGATTAACCTAAAGCAGCATCAAAATGGATAAGTATTAAGTGGGCCCTATACCTTAAGGCTTAATTTATCTATCGCTAAGTTAAATAATTCATGTGTACGGCGTTTTTCTTCTGTCGTCGGTCGATTATCATTAACATAGATCCAATCACAGGATTTAAGGATGCTTTCACGTTCATGAATACTCGTTTCAGAATGAGACTCAGAAGGGGTTGCTAATGCCGTTAATTCAATAATCAAACGACAGTTATTATAATTAAACGGAACACGATGAAACGCTTTGTATGCATATTTAATAGCAAGATTCGCTGCATTTTCTTGTCGCTGCTCTTGTGCTTTTTCTGTCAGAATTTTACCTTCTTTTAAGCGTTGCTGAATTTCATTTTTCACCCCATTTAACATCTTAACCTGACTTAACATTAAGATATCATCATTGGTTTTTTCACATAATGTTTGAGCACGTAAGACCGAGGCATCATATAACTCTGGAATACCGCATAATCCATACAATCGAATGATGTTTAGCTCGGTATAAAAATCGATAATTGATAGTTCTGACGCTTGCACTTTATGCACGACTATCAAGGCATTTTTAATATCGCCATTGATATAAGCAAGAATACCCAGTCCGATTAATAAATTAAATTCAGCGAGTCGGTCACCTTCTGCTTTCGCACTAAATGCATGAATTTTATATTGTGCCTGACTCACCAATTCATCATGTAATTGCTCCGATTCGGTATATAAACTCGCTAATAAAAGTGAAACATACGTGTTCACCTCAATACCGTAACTATATCGACTGGTATCTTCGACCTTGGTAATAAAGCGCTGAAAGCCAGCAGCGGCTTTGTCATGCTGCTGTAAAGCCGTGTATAAATTAGCGAGTATTAGCTCGCGTTGTGGGTTGGCAGAGTTAATTTTATGTGCCGCATTAAACTCATGAATAGCATCAGGTAATCGGTCTCTGACCATCATACAATTGGCAAGACTTTGACGCACAACAGGCTGACGAGGATGCTTTATTAATATTTTATTGAAAATATTTTCGGCTTTATCGACATCGCCTAATGATTGGTAAGTTTGACCTAAGCCGATTTCGGACCAAAGAGAATTAGTGTCTTTACAGGATTGATGATAAAACGCCAGCGCTTCATCATGCCGCTTTAAGCGTAATAAGCAATCGCCATAAATACGATTAATATAGCTCATATACGGTGTATTTTTGGCGCGGTACTTATCACATAAATCGAGCACTGACTGATAATCTTTATTATCCATACCAGATAGTAAGGGGGCGATAACAGCTTTACGCGCTAATACCATTTCAATACGATGGATAAACTCTTTTGCACAAAAAGGCTTTAACAAATAATCATCGGGTTCTAATTCAATAAAATGTGTGACTACAGAGAGCGTACTATCCCCTGTCACACAAATGAATATCGTATTAGGTTCAAGTAACTTCCGCTGTTTAACTTCATCAAAAATAAGCGCACCATCAATATGGTGATTCATATTATAATCGCAGACAACCACATCATAACGACGTCGAGACAGTAAACGAATGGCTTTTAAACTGTCCGTGGTGCTATCAATAAACTCATTAGCCACACCCGCACTGTTTAACATCCAGCGTATTAAAGAAATTGTGATGACAGAATCATCAATAACGAGAAACCTTTTCTTACTAATCACGCGACACTCAACTCCATTTGAAAACTATCCCTTATTAAATATAGGACAGGCATCGTTCTCTGCCATAAGTTGACACAAAAAATATCGCTATTACAGTGTTTTTAATACAAAAATACCGCTAACACCAAATAAAGTGTTGGTCGTATGTGATATTAAAATGAAATAATACATTCTCGGTACCCTAGCATCTGACTTAATGCACCAAACAACTTAAATACGTTAATATTAATGATCAATAAAATAAGGGGGAGGAAAGATGAAAGAATTTGATATGAATTTAATTAAGCCTTTTATTAAAGTTTATGAGTTTAACTCTTTTACTAAAGCGGCTGATTTTTTGAATGTATCACAACCCGCTATCAGTGCCTCGGTCAAACGCTTAGAAGAATATTTAGGTTATCAACTCTTTATACGCAGTGGCCGAAACTTAACAGCAACAACCAGCGCACAACAATTTTATCAACAGGTCGTGAGCATTGTTGATGTTGTTGATAATGCTATTGATTCTAAAAAACAGTTTATTGTAACAGCACCAGAGAGCATTCTTTTAAAATTAAAACACTTATCGAATACCCAGTTAATTGAATCTGGAGACACTGAAGAAAAAACGTTTAATGATTTACGTATGCGTACCATTGATTTAGCCATTGATAACATAACCCAAAAAGAAAACAGTTTTTGTTTTGAGTTAATCCATGCAGAGCCATTAATATTAGTTTGCTGCCAAAGCCATCCCGACATTCAAGGTCAGATAACCACCGAACAATACCGACAAGCTGGCCATGTCGTCATGAACCTACGACGTCATAACATGCGAGCTGTGGAGTTTTTTAGTCAAACACCTATATTGCGTGAACGAGATATTAAAATGCAAGTATCTAGCCCGGCAAACATGATGCTAGCTGTACAGGGAACACCTTATGTTGCAGCAATACCAGCAGGACTATCTCATCTAGCGGAGTCTTTACATTTACAGGTTTTACCGCTCCCCTTTACGATTCGGGATATTGAGTATCATATGATTTATCACAAACGTTTCATTAAAGATCCTGTTCACAAGGCACTGCGTAATACAATCAAAGAAAGCCTTATTTAGTATCAGCTTTACTTATAGTAAGGATAAGCTGCACCCTGTTTTTGTTTATAATGAATGTCTTTATAGTGAGCTCATCAACACGGGGCAATACATACCGCCTTATCTTATCGTTAATATGAGTAATGACATTATGAAAAAAACAACACTAGCCACTTTAATTTTTTCAATTTCATTTGGCGCAATGGCGGCAGAACATGATCATGAACACTTTAGTGATATTGGCAATCAAGGTGGTAAAGCCGCTACTCAAGCAACAATTAAATATAACCAAGATTTTTCTAAAACACTGAACTATAAAGATACCCGCGCTTTTGAAAATAATAACCGAGGCTTGATTGCCACATTTGATCAAGAGACAGGTGACATCATCCGCAATAGCTTTGACTTTATCGACCCTGATGTGGCGAACGCTAATAAATCACCTTCATCAGTAAATCCATCGTTATGGCGTCAAGCAGTATTAAACCAAGCCGCAACGGGCCTATATGAAGTCGTTCCGGGCGAAGTTTATCAAGTTCGAGGGGCTGATTTAGCCTCTATATCGTTTATTCGTAGTGATAATGGTTGGATCGCATACGATGTACTTTTAACGAAAGAAGCAGCGGCACAATCACTTAAATTTTTCCAAGAAAATGTACCTAAAGACGGTGATTTACCGATTGTTGCAATGATTTATTCACATTCTCATGCCGATCATTTCGGTGGTTCTCGTGCGATTAAAGACGCGTTTCCAGATGTGAAAGTATACGGTTCAAAACATATCACGAAAGAAATTGTTGATGAGAATGTATTAGCAGGTAATGCCATGTCTCGCCGTACCGCATATCAGTATGGTGCAACGTTAAGCCGTCATGACCACGGTATTGTTGATGCTGCACTTGCAAAAGGTTTATCGCAAGGTTCGATCACCTATGTTCAACCAGATTACGAGCTAAACCATAAGGGTGAATTTGAAACATTAATTATTGATGGGTTAGAAATGATCTTTATGGATGCATCAGGAACCGAAGCCGAATCTGAAATGGTGACGTATATTCCAAGCATCAAAACACTTTGGACAGGTGAATTAACGTATCAAGGCATGCATAATTTATACACATTGCGTGGCGCTAAAGTACGTGATGGTCTGAAATGGTCTAAAAAAATCAATGAAATGTTACACACATGGGGTGATGACACAGATGTGCTATTTTCTTCTCATTCAGCTCCGGTATGGGGAACAGAAGAAATTTCTGACTTCCTAAAAATGCAACGAGATGCTTACGGGTTTACCCACAACCAAACGCTACGCTTAGCGAATGATGGTTATGTCATGCAAGATTTAGGTGACAAAATATATGATGTGATGCCATCAAGTATTCAAAAAGCATGGCATACCAATGGTTATCACGGTACTTATTCACACAATGCCCGTGCGGTTTATAACATGTATTTAGGCTATTTTGATATGAATCCTTCGAATCTGAATCCACTACCCGTTGAACCACAGTCTGTGAAATTTGTTGATTACATGGGCGGCAGTGACGTCATCATTAAAAAAGCACAAATCGACTTTAATAAAGGCGAATACCGTTTTGTGGCAACCGTCCTGAATAAAGTCATTCAAGCTGAGCCAAAGAATAAAGATGCACGTCAGCTATTAGCCGATACTTATGAACAACTTGGTTACCAATCAGAAGGTGCTGGCTGGAGAAATATTTATCTAACTGGCGCACAAGAATTGCGTATCGGTACTAAACCTGGCGCACCTAAAACGGCATCTCCAGACGTACTTGCAAATATGACAATTGAAAATTTATTCGATTACATGGCTGTACGAGTAGATTCATTAAAAGCACAAAACACCCCCTTCACACTCAATGTTGTTTTACCTGATACTAAACAAACGTTCTTTGTAGAAATGTCTAACGGTAACTTAAGTAATATAAAAATACAGGACGCGATAAACGCAGATGCAACTCTGTACGTTAATCGCAGTGATGTTACTAAAATTATTTTAGAGCAAACAACATTAGAGACGTTATTTGAATCAAAGTCAGCAGGTCTGACAGGTGACAAAACCGTATTAAACAAACTAATGGGTGCGTTAGTTAACTTTGATGAAAAATTTGAAATCGTGCCACGCCCAGTAAAAGGTGAAGAGGTAGACGCCGAGCTATATGAAGCACATACAGCACACTAAGATGACAAACTTAATTACTTAATTACTTAATTACTTAATTACTTAATTACTTAATTTATGAAACTTAAAAGCCAGCTGTTGCTGGCTTGTATATCATTAATTATCAAACCCTTTTATTTATAGCTGATTTCAGCCATTACACGGCGGTTAGCCAAGCGTCCCTCTTTGGTCTTATTACTTGCAATCGGTTGATCTTGTCCATACCCAACCGCTGATACTCGTGAATCATCAATACCATATTCGCTGATTAAAATGTCTCGAACGGCATTTGCACGACGCTGTGATAAGGTTTTATTATACTCGGCATTACCACTCGCATCAGAGTGTCCTTCAATTTCAACTGTCGCCCCCAAGAACTGTGTCATTAAATCCGCCACATTTTTAATCTCACTTTTAGCGGTATCAGGAATCTCAGCCGAATTATTGGCAAAATGAACTTCTAATTTTATTGATTCCGGTTGTTCTAATACGATTGCACAGCCATTTTCATCGATATTTTCAACCGACTCACTATCAGGACATTGATCTAAATAATCCGCAATACCATCATTATCACGATCAAGCGCACAACCACGGTCGTCCACATAGACACCACTTGGCGTTGCTGGACATTGGTCACTTTCATCAAGGATAGCGTCCCCATCACCATCAAGTAATACGATAATAGG
This sequence comes from Moritella sp. 24, assembly GCF_018219155.1. Classification (NCBI taxonomy): domain Bacteria; kingdom Pseudomonadati; phylum Pseudomonadota; class Gammaproteobacteria; order Alteromonadales; family Moritellaceae; genus Moritella; species Moritella sp. 24. Next base: position 3,343,265 of record NZ_CP056123.1, read on the forward strand.
TGTCGGTTTAGGCTCGCCACCAAAAGCATAACTAATACCCGCAGTGATCAACGAATCCCAACGTTCATCATCCAAACTGTTAATCATTTTAGCCTGTAATCGCGCAGACCATTTGTCGTTAAAATGATAACGGCTACCGACACCAACATTAAGCTGCGTTTCTTTACTATCACCAGATCCGGCATCAAATTTACCATGACCAACACCCGCATTAACAAAGGGCTGCCAATTACCCATCTCTGGTGTGTAATAAAGGCCATCAAGGGTATATTGAGAATTATCAACATCAATGCTGGTTCCATCGATATCTGAATTACCATAAAGATAACTCACTTCAGCACCAAATTTAGGGCTAATGACATATTCACCACCAATCACCAACGCTGCACTGTCTTCAAGGTTAAGCTCAGAGCCGTACATGTGATAACCAACGGCAGGGTTTAGATATAATGTACCTTCTTTTTCAGCAAGCGCAGGTAAAGACAACACCATACCGCACATAATTAAACTTAACTTTCCGCTAATACACTTCATCAACCATTCTCCTTTTTAAACAAGATTAGTTGATGTATATGTAAAGCGCATGATTTCAATCATTATTATTACCAATTTAATACATTAGTATTAGATTGGTAATACTACTTATAAATGCATATTTTATAGATTTATAGTACTTAGTGAATGATTATGAAATCAGCATCTGTATAATATTTAGTATAAAAAATAATAACAAAAAATGAGCAATTATGTTAATTCGTAAATATACCCAATTTTCAATTGGTTACCAAAAGCTTCACCAGCTACACATTACACTACTGGCATGCATTGCTTTTTATTCTGGCTATGAGTTACTTGAAAACAATAACTTAATATTTGCAGTGGGGTTTGTCGTGATCATTCCTTCGCTAATTATATTTGCTAAGTCCGCTGAATACGCTAGAAAATACTTTCCTTAGTATTGGCAGTCACCATTTAAAGTACATCAGTTGTTCGCGCATAACTTTGCGCAACAGCCTCCAGCAGAATTGTCTGTTAATGAGAACTGCCAGCCATAACTAGTGCACAAACGTCTTACAATCAGCAAACCTAATCCATGCTCTGTATTACCATCACTTTGTAACCCACAACCTGAATCGCTAACAGTGATTTGATCAGAACACACTGATACCTCAATCCCACCCAGTGACGTAAAGCGAGCCGCATTACTGATTAAATTTTTCAGTATCATGGCTAACACCGTTGGTGGCAGATTAATTTCGCAGTGCTCTACCACATCGATTGTCAATTCAACGCCCGGTTGTAATAACGTTTGATACTTGTTTATAGCAACCTCTTCCGCTGGTATTAGGTATAATTTTTTACTGCAATTCGCATTTTCTTGCTTAACAATATTGAGCAATACCTCAACGGTCGATTGCATATTTGTCGCCGCTGTTAAGATCCGCGTTCTTTGCTTATCCTGAAAGGCGGCATCGTCCTTCATACCCTGTAAGTTTGCCGCGCCTAAGACAATCGCAATCGGCGTTTTCAACTCATGACTGGCATACTTAGCAAACATCATCTCTTGTTTAACCAAACGCTCTTTCATTTTTTTATAACTGTTTAGGTGGTCTTTAAATTGCTTTAATTCGTCTATCGCGCGGTTAGACACAACAAAATCAGCTTCTTTACCTTCCCGTAGTTGCTCACCTAATTCTGCAACGGGTGCCATTAAATCACCAAATACCCTGCGCAATGCCACGCTTAAAAATACAATTAAAAACACCATCAATCCCAGTGATATTAGCATCAGTGTTTTCCAGTTATCATCACCAAAATCCATATCCCGCGTACCGACCGTCAAATACAGCGAGATAGGCTGTCCGCTGGCATTTATAAAAGGAGCGTAATACACCATAAAGCCATCATGTGAAAATGAATTAATCTTAGTAACGACGCCTTCTTGATAAGGTAATTCAGCTCTAATTTTATCCGCTAATGCGTCTTCACTATAATAAACATATACATAAGGACCGAGCCGAGTAGTATCACTTTTAACTAGGGGGTACTGATCTTTAGCGATGCGTTCAAATGACTTTAAGTGAAGCTCTATTTGTCTGTCTTCGTTAAAAACAAGGTATAACGAAAATGAAAAGAACACGAAAAATGAAGATGTTAAGGCGATAATAGAAAAAATAAAAATGAGTCGTGTTTTAGCATCTTTAATAGAATTACCCAGCGGTTTTCGATATAAAAAAGCATATAGTTTTTTCATTTACTTTTCCAACCTAAAGCCTAATTTCGGCACTGTCACTAACATAGCGTGAGCGAATGGCTTATCTAACTCAGCACGAAGTAAATAGATATGACCACGTAATAAATCCTTATCTGGCACATCCTCTCCCCACACTTCATCAATTAAAGCATCGCGAGAAACCACTTCCGGTGCAGACTTAATGAGCTTCACTAATAACTGATACATGACAGGGGTGAGTGTCAGTGCCGAACCTGCGCGCGTAACTTGATGCGTACTCTGATTAACCACGAGATCACCAAATGCAACCGTATTACTGGCAACCTCACCCCGAAAGCGTTTAATCATTGCTGATAGGCGTAATTCGAGTTCTGTAAAATTGAATGGTTTTGTCACGAAATCATCCGCGCCAGAATTAAAGCCCTTCATCAAATCATCAGGTCCATTTAACGCGGTAAGCATTAAAATAGGTGTTGAACAGCCCAGTTCTCGTAATGCAGTAGCAACTTGATGACCATCTTTCTTTGGTAGCATGACGTCTAAAATGATTGCATCAAACTCATTATCCAAAGCGAGTTGTAATCCAAGCTCACCGTTATCGGCAAAATCAACATGAGCCCCTTTGATTTCCAAGAAGTCGGCGAGAATACCCTGTAGTTCGGTATTATCTTCAACCACTAAAATTTTCTTATTCTTTAATATATCGAGAGGACTAGGCATTTGGATATTCCTTGGTAAGTACGATCGAACCTGAACATACTTAATTTAGCTTATAACACCCTTATTTTAACCAACCGATGTCAAATAAATGTCAATTCGACAGAGTAACATTTAGCTAAACATCTAAAAAAACCAGCACAAGGCTGGTTTTATTCATTCATACGATTTTAAACAATTTCGTACTAATTCACTGGATACCAACGATAAAATACAGTCGATAACGGTGGTAACGTTAACCGTAGTGAGTCCGTCAGTCCTTGACTCTGCACTTTATCGCTACCTGCACTCAATACGACGGGGTAATTGCTGCCTGCATAACTCTCAGCATCCGTATTTAATAGCAGCTCATAACGCCCAGCATTCGGCACTCCCAAACGGAAATTATCTCTTGGTATCGGGGTAAAGTTACTGATAACTAAAATACGTTCGCCGTTATCGCCAATACGTTCATGGGCTAAAACACTGTCAGCGTTATCATCTTGTAATCGCCATTCAAAACCTGATGGATCACAATCACGTTGATACAACGCCGCTTCATGTTGATATAACTGATTTAAGTTTGCAATTAGCTGCTGTACACCCGCATTGTTAGGTTCTTGTAATAACGCCCAATCCAACTCCGCATCATGGTTCCACTCGCGAGATTGTGCTATTTCTGTCCCCATGAAATTGAGTTTTTTACCCGGCTGTCCGTACATATAACCCATGTAAGCACGTAGGTTGGCAAACTTCTGCCATTCATCACCGGGCATTTTACCCAGCAATGATCCCTTACCATACACCACTTCATCGTGGGATAAGGCTAAGACATAATTTTCACTAAACGCATAAACTAACGGGAACGTGATGGTATCGTGATGATATTGACGATTGATAGCGTCTTCTTGCATATAACTCAAGCTATCGTGCATCCAGCCCATATTCCATTTAAAACCAAAGCCTAGTCCGCCTAAAAAAGTAGGCTTAGATACACCAGAAAATGCCGTTGACTCTTCAGCAATCGTCATAGCATTAGGAAAATGGTTATACACTTCTTCGTTCATCCATTTTAATACTTTAATGGTGTCGTAGTTATGATTACCGCCATCGCAGTTTGGTATCCATTCTCCATCATTACGGGAATAATCGAGGTATAACATTGAGGCAACCGCATCAACACGCAGACCATCAATATGGAACTGTTCTAACCAATACAAACTATTCGACACTAAGAATCGCTGAACATGATCCTTGCCGCAGTCATAGATATAACTTTTCCAGTCTTGATGCCAACCTCGTTTTGGGTCAGGATCATTAAACAGTGCTGTACCATCAAAATTAGTGAGACCATGATCATCTTCAGGATAATGAGCAGGCACCCAATCAATAATGACGCCAATACCCGCTTGATGGCATTGATCAACAAAGAACTTAAAATCATCGGGATGGCCAAAACGGCTCGTAGGCGCAAACATACCTATCGGTTGATAACCCCACGAACCATAAAACGGATGCTCTGATATTGGCATCAATTCGACATGGGTATAATGCATTTTCTGTAAATACGGGATCAGCTTTGCGGCCAACTCTCGATATGTTAAAAACTCACCATCGTCATTACGTAACCACGAACCAACATGCAACTCATAAAATGATAATGCCTGTTTATGTTTTTCTGTCACTGCTCGCTGTTGCCATGCACTGTCTTGCCACTGGTAATTGTCTTGTCTATATACCAAAGAGGCAAACGACGGATATTGCTCGGCATGTGATCCCCATGGGTCTGCTTTATGCGGCAAACTTTTACCCTGACTATCAACAATTGCAAATTTATAACGCTCACCTACATTAAGATCTGCAATGAATACCCCCCATAATCCCGCATCCAGTTGACGCAAAGCATGGTCGTTAGTATTCCAGTGATTAAAATCACCAATCACACTGACTTTGCTGGCGTGTGGTGCAAAAACAAGAAAACGTACACCTGATATTTGTTCACCAGCATGCATAAAGCTGACGCATTGCGCGCCCATTTCTTTATGCATTAATTTTGGTGAGTGTAGAGTATCCATACTTGGCATCAAGTCAGGATATTCTTCAAGATTGTGGATCACCGCCACATTAGCAACCAATTGCATTGAAATTTCCTTCTCCTGCATTGAAGCAAAACAAGGAGGCCGGTAAACCAGACTCCTTGTTGAATTTATAATTTAAAATGACTCGCATTCGCTAACTTAATAACAGACTATGCAGACTCATCGATCGCATGTTCACGACTAGCCTTTGCCCGTGTCGCAGTCAATGCGGTGGTTAAGTAATTAACATTTGGACAGCTAAACATATCATCTAACGTCGTTGATAATTTACGACGCCAGTTAGGATACTCATCTGTCGTGCCCGGAATATTCACCGGTTTGTCCATTTCTAACCAATCTTCTAACTGCAAACTTAACAGACTGCTAGAGCCTGCAGCAAGGTGTAATTGTAAGCTATTACTTAACGCCTGATCCATTGGTACATAACTCGCATTACGACCGACACTCTCGGCTAACTTACCATGCCATGACACGCTATTTAAAATTTCTTGTTTTGATTTACTGCGGTCATCAAACAAGCCATTTAATTGTGATTGGTCTGGATACAAACCAATCGTGTGGCCTAATTTTAGATCTTCACAATGCCAGAAACCACGTAACGTCGGCATATCATGAGTACATAAGGTAGCCATTGACTGCGGCTGATAATGTGCTGGGGAGTAATAACCACCGTCTTCCGCTGTTTCAAAAAAGAAGACTTTATAAGAATGAATACCCGCATCACTTAACAAGCTAACAATTTCATCTGGTACGGTACCTAAATCTTCACCGATCACTGCACATTGATGACGATGACTTTCTAAAGCCAAAATCGCTAACATATCTTGCACTGGGTAATACATGTAAGCCCCAGATGTTGCGCTTTCACCTTTCGGGATCCACCACAAACGCAATAAACCTAATACATGGTCGATACGTAATGCACCGCAATGCTGCATATTGGCACGTAACAATTGAATAAAGGCATCGTAACTTGTCGCGATTAACTCCGCAGGATTTAACGGTGGCAAGCCCCAGTTTTGTCCTAATGGCCCTAATACATCCGGTGGCGCACCAATACTAACGTCTTGACATAATGTACCAGTATCAGCCCATACTTCTGCGCCACTATCCGCAACACCAACAGCAAGATCACGGTAAAGACCCATGTTCATGCCTTGTGCTAACGCAAATTTTTGTACATCAGCAATCTGCTCATCCGCAACCCACTGTAGGTACATATATAACTGAATCGCAGGTTGATTTTGTTTAATAAAGCGAGCCACAGCCGGACTGTTTATATCTCGGAATTCCGCTGGGAATACCTGCCAACCCCAAACGCTATCATCTTTGTCGTGTAAATGTTGATGCAGTGCATCAAATGTCGCTTGATGTAATAAACTATGACCACCTTTAGCTACAAACGCGGCAAACGCTTGCGCGCGCTGACTATCATTCGCTAAATGGCGCTGCTGAAACTCGGTAAACAACAGAGGTAACACGCTCATTTTTAAACGTGATACTTCGCTGTAATCAACCCACTCTGTTGCACGTACCGCATGTAACCCTTGCTGGAACTCACTACTGCCAACACGCTGTTGGGCAGCAGTACATAATGCAAACTCAGGGACAGCACTCACATCAATATATAATAGGTTTAACCAACGTCGAGATGACGGGCTATAAGGGCTCGCGCCTTCAGGGTTCGCAGGAAATAACGAGTGGATCGGATTTAAGCCAACAAAATCGCCACCACGTGCTGCAATATCCGCAACCAACTGTTTCAGGTCACCAAAATCACCAACACCCCAGTTATGATCTGTTTTTAATGTATATAACTGTACACTAGGGCCCCAAGACTTCGTGCCTTGTTCAATAGCAGGCTGTTTGTAACACGCTTTTGGCGTAACAATTAACGTCATTTCATACGGTGATTTACGACGACGGCGTAATACCTGTAATTGATGATAACCCAATGCTAAATCACTCGGTAATGAGAACGTAATAGCTCCCCCTTCGTGACGTAAATCAGCGATAATTTGTGACTGTAAATAACCTTCAATCACTTCGCCCTGCTCTGTTTCTAACTGCCAGCTAAAGTCACTGATTCGCGCACTTGCGCCTAAATTCAACTCGATATGAATCGGTTCGCCATCTTTAACAACTTTAACTGTGTCTAAAATTAATTTTTGCTGCTTTTTCTCTGCCGACGCTAATAGCGATTTATCAGATGTCGTATCATAGCCAAGTGCAGCTAATAAACTTGTTAGCGTCTCAGTAGACACGAATTCATTATTACCCCAAGCATTGGTATAGCTATCTGCGATACCCGCTTGTTTAGCAACTTCTTTCAGCACATTACTTTGTTCCATTTTATCCTCCATGAATATTTAGCGACTAACCGCATTTAATTGCCAGATGTTGTTAGCATAATCACGAATACTACGATCAGAGCTAAATTTACCATTACGCGCTGTATTTAAAATTGCCATTTTTGCCCAACCCTGTTGATCACAATATTGCTTATCAATGCGTGCTTGCGTCTGAGCGTAATCAGCAAAATCTGCAAGTACCAAATACGGGTCTCCCCCTTCTAACAAGCTATGACGTGTTGCATTCAGTAATCCTGGTTGCCCAGGTGTAAACTCATCACCCAGTAATAAGTCTAATGATTCACGCAACAACTTGTCTGAGTCATAATAATGATACGTATTATAACCTTGAGCCTGCAGTGCTTGTACTTCATCAACATTCAAACCAAAGATGAAGATATTGTCATCACCCACTTCTTCACGGATCTCAACATTCGCACCATCCATCGTACCGATCGTTAATGCGCCATTAAGTGCCATTTTCATATTACCGGTACCCGATGCTTCTTTACCAGCCGTTGAAATCTGTTCTGATACATCCGCAGCAGGGATAATGATCTCCGCTAAACTCACGCGGTAATCAGGCAGAAATACTACTTTCAAGGTATCACCTATTCGCGGATCATTGTTAATCTTTTCTGCTACCTTGTTAATCGCAAAGATAATTTCTTTAGCTAGCTCATACCCTGGCGCTGCTTTTGAAGCAAAAATAAACACCCTTGGTTGCATTTTGAAATCAGCATCGTTAATTAAACGGTGATACAAAGACAAAATATGCAATAAATTAAGGTGCTGACGTTTATATTCATGCAGACGCTTAATCTGTACATCAAAGATTGCATCCGGGTTCAGCGTGATCCCCATATTCTCAGCAACCCAATCAGCTAAACGTTGCTTGTTGGCTTTTTTAACACGCATAAAGTCAGCTTGGAATTGACTGTCATCGGCAAATTTTTCTAGCTTCTGTAATTGGTCCAAATCTTTGATCCAACTAGTGCCAATTTTACTGCTGATTAATGCCGACAACTGCGGGTTACAGAACTTCAACCAACGACGTGGGGTCACACCGTTGGTGACATTATGTAATCGCCCCGGAAACAACTCATTAAACTCTGGAAATAAATCACGTTTAACGAGAGCTGAATGCATCGCAGCAACACCGTTCACAGCATACGTACTGGCAACACATAAGTTCGCCATGCGCACTCGACGTTCGCCACCTTCTTGAATGATTGATAATTTACGTAGCTTCTCAATATCACCCGGCCATTTATCTGATACAGCGCCCATCAAGCGTAAATTAATATCAAAAATAATTTCCATATGACGAGGTAACAAGGTTTTCATTAATTGTTCACCCCATGTTTCTAGCGCTTCAGGCAACAAGGTATGATTAGTATAAGCAAATGTTTTTGAGCTAATCGCCCACGCGTCATCCCAACTTAACTTATGTTCATCTAGCAATATTCGCAATAGCTCAGGAATAGCAATTGTCGGATGTGTGTCATTAAGTTGAATTGACTCTAATTTAGCTAAATCAGCGATGGCATGCCCAGCTGCTTTATGACGGCGTAATATATCCGCTACCGAGCAAGCACAGTGGAAGTATTGCTGCATTAGTCGCAGCTCTTTACCCTTATCATGATTATCATTTGGGTATAATACTTTAGTCAGATTACCCGCTTGAATATTACTAGCCTGTGCTTCAACATAATTACCTTCGTCAAAACGCATTAAGTTAAACGGCGCTGGTGCTCGACACTCCCACAAACGCAACGGATACACAGAGTTATTGTTATAGCCCACAATCGGTAAATCCCACGCCATGCCTTCAACATTTAAACTTGGGACCCAACGTCGGTGCGTGATATCACTGCTATCTGTATACTCTTCTACGTAACCGTAAAAGCCAACTTTTTGAGCTAATTCTGGGCGAATAACTTCCCAAGGATAACCCGCGTCATCACGCCATACATCTGGTGTTTCTTGTTGGCGACCTTCATTAAAACTTTGCTTAAATAAGCCGTATTCATAATGCAATCCATAACCAACTGCAGGGTATTCTTCCGCTGCGAGTGAATCCATAAAGCAAGCAGCAAGACGACCTAATCCCCCGTTACCTAACGCAGGATCACGTTCTTCTTCTAATAAGTCAGTGAGGTTTTGACCAAACTCTGCCATCGCAGCCGTAACGTCTTCATACAAACCCATGCTGATCAGGTTGTTACCTGTAAGGCGGCCAATTAAAAATTCGAGAGAAAGGTAATTAACACTGCGGGCATTTTTTATTTTGCTATCTTGTTCTGTCGCCAGTAAATTCATGGTCGTTGTTTCTGCCAACGCATATTCCATTGCTAAACGCCAAGTATAGGCACTTGCTTGATCGGGTGATGTGACCAATTTGGTTGCTAGATATTTATTCACCGCGGCTTGAAATGCTGTCTTATCAAAGCTTTTATTTACTGTCGATTTCATCATACATCCTAATATTTATGCTGCATTCGGTTTTAAGGCTAACCAAAAATTTAAAATTAAGTAAAAAGTCAATGTGGTCATCTTGTCTTAATCGGTAAATATCAGCATCCTCCTACGCTTATAAATTAAAGGAGGAGTAGTTTAGGCGTAGACGCGTTTATTTATCAGTGAGCGTGATAGAGTTCGCAATTTATGGGGGGGGATATGTGAATAACAGTGATTTGAATCGTGTTATTTACTTCTCTTAATCTCAATTCGCTTGCCTAAATATGAAGGAAATAAAGCAAGCGAATAAGATTTAATAAAACAGTCTCAAAGTATAAGAATAAAAACGATTATTAAACACGCATTGCTACGATAGCGCGACTATTAAGTCCTTTATCAAGGCTTACTGTAAATGTATTTGTAGGTTCAGCATGCAAAAGCTCACCAGTCCAAAAATCTCGCCAAATAGCCGTAAAATCAACTTTAAGTGTATGAACAGTAGCCTTGCTTTCTGCATAATTAAATAAACAATGAAGTTCGTGCTGATGTGCTAAAAGCAACCAGCTATGACAAATGGAAAGCGATTGAAACTGCGCGGATTCTTGACTCAATTGTTGACGTTCCAGCAATGCTTTCCATGTCTGTTTAGCAAAGTCATTTAAGGCGGGTAAGGGATCACCTGATAATGTAACTCCTCCCGCGGCTAAAACAACATCGCGATGAAATTCATAGTTAGCTTGCTCAGTACCTTGGTCGGTTAATGATATTAAAGTGATACAGTCAGGATCTATTTGCCATAATTGCCGATGTTGCCAACTGCGATAAAACGTCTCTTTGGCTATCTGTTGAAAACGCTCTGGACGACGTTCAACATCATCAGAAACACGCATTGCATCTACTAATCCGAGGGACGGCCACATTGGCGCATTACAACCAAGAATGAGCGCATCTCCAGCACCATCAATGATAGCTTGCATCCCTAGACGGTACGCTTCAATTCCCGTCATTCCCGCTTGCATTCGTTGGCCACGTAAACTCCCCCAATAGTTTGCATCTAATTTAAATAACGCCACACCCCAGTCTTCTTTCATGGTTCGAACAACAGCAGTTAAATGACGCTGCACCTCAATATTCGAAGTATCAAGTATATACCAAGGCGTACAACGCCAGCCGCCATACGTAATATCTTCCGCTTTTAATAATTCACCGTTGGCATGCCGTACAAACCAGTCTGGGTGCTCTTTAAAAACGCTCGACTCAGGTTGCGCAATAAATGGAGCAAGCCAAATTGCTGGTTTTTTCCCCTTTTCCTTAATCGATCGTAATAAAGCTTTAATACCCTGAGGAAATTTATCTGATGGTGTTAACCAGTCCCCCATGAACGCCTGATAACCATCATCTAACAGCACCCACTCAAGTTCAGACTGGGTCTGACACATAACATCAACATTATCCAAAACATGCTGCTGCGTTACCTGTGCATAATACGCATACCAAGAGCACCAACCAATTGGTGCATCAACTTTAACACCGGGGCGGAGGGGATGATTTTGCTGAATTTTTGCAACGTAACAAGCATAAGCATCTGCAAGTGAATTCGATTTAATCACCGTGACAGCTTCCATCAAATTCGTAGACCAATCTTGTGACTGGGTATGCTCACCATCAAGATAAGCGATGACCGTGGTAACCGTTTGCACTTGATTGATCTCAAAATAACCAGCAAACCGATGACAAGAAGTAAACCCAAAAAGCGTAAATCCATCCGTTTCTTCTATCACCAGATAATTATAGAAACGCTTCTGAGCCTGCGCTGAATATAAGCGATAACTCACATTATTATCAGGGCAACGACCAATATCTTTCAATGCGTTAAGTTGCCCACTCGTTTGAGCAAGCATTTGAAAACCATCACCGAGAATTTTAGCATTCGTCTCAATTTGAATCGGGAATTGTAGTACAGGAAAATGATCATCAATTCGCTGGTTATTAACACCTGTAAATTGCATCGTTATTTGATCATTTTTTAGTACATAATCTAAGTCTGATTGAACCGGAATTGCAACTTGAGTATGAGTAAATACCATCGCAGTCATGTGAAAACCTTATCGATATTATCAAAGCAAAATCACAAGTTACTCCTCATCACAATTTTTCGGTGATATAAATGTCATTATTGTGCTGTTTGAATGTAACAAAATGAAACAACAAAAGGCTACATCACCATTTCAATAGTCCTTTTGGGTTACCCTTATACGATACTAATCGAAACTATAAAGAGTAACTATGTGGATCGCATCTAAATTAAACAGGCCAAGTCGCTTACATAATTCAATTTCACGCACACGTGTACTCACACAGCTACAAGATGCCCCCTTTAATAAATTAGTATTGTTCCGCTCTCCAGCTGGGTATGGAAAAACCACGATGGCTGCACAATGGCTCAAAGATCAAAGCCAAGTTGGTTGGTTTAATATCGATGAAACCGATAACGATACGTTCCGCTTTGTGAACTATTTTATTCAAGCGATTAACAAAGTTACCGAGCAATCCTGTATCAATTCTCAAGCATTAGCTGAACGTCGACAGTACAGCTCACTGCCCAATTTATTCAGTGAATTATTTGCAGAGTTGGCGCACTATCAAAGTGAATTTTATTTGGTATTGGATGACTACCATTGTATTAATAACGATGAGATACACGAGGGCCTGCGTTTTTTCTTAAAATACATGCCAAATAACTGCACCATCGTTGTCACCAGCCGAACTTTACCGCCATTAAACACCGCAAACCTGCGTGTACGTGACCAATTAATCGAATTAGACAGTGAGTACCTTGCATTTGATGACGAGGAAATAGTCCAGTTTTTCCAACAACGGATTAACTTTTCAATCAGCCCTGAACAAGTCCAAGCTGTTCAACAAAAAATTGAAGGCTGGCCTTCGGCCTTGCAACTAATCGCACTGCAGGTGAAACAAAAAAAGCATAGTTTAGCCGAATCGACAGAATGGTTATCACAACTTAACCCTTCTCACTTGTGGGACTACCTTGCTGAAGAAGTCTTTAATTTATTAGACAAACCATTACAAATATTTCTCATGCAATGCTCTGTCTTTAATATTTTTAATACCAGTTTAATCACCGAATTCTTAGATGATATTGAAGCAAACAATCTATTAGAGTCGTTAGATAAACACGGTTTGTTTTTACATTCGCTAGAAGGCGAACAAAACTGGTACCGCTTCCAAAATTTATTTGCTGATTTTTTAAAACACCAGCGTCGAACCAAGCTTGCGCAGAGCAGTAAGCAATTACATAAAGATGCAGCTCGCGCTTGGCTTAAACACGACAATGCCCAGCAAGCGTTATTCCACGCTCAACGAGCTAAAGACAGCGCCTTAATTGCTGATATTTTATCAACACACGGCTGGCACATGTTTAATCGCGGTGAGTTAGCAAACTTAGAAACGACCATTGGTCAGTTACAACCTGATACCTTATATCAGAGTCCCCGTTTACCATTATTACAAGCTTGGTTAGCGCAAAGCCAACACAGTTATGATCAAGTAGGTGATTTATTAGCACAAGCATTAACTGAGTTAAAGCAACGTAATATCGAATTGACACGAGCACAACAAGGCGAGTTTAATGCCCTGCGAGCACAAGTGGCCATGAATCAGAACACTCCTAAAGTGGCCCTACAACTGGCTGAAAATGCCTTGGAACAATTAGATCCAAGCAATTATCGTAGTCGAATTGTCGCCACCTCAGTGATTGGTGAAGTAAACCATGTACTCGGTCATTTAGATCGCGCGTTATCCGTGATGCAACAAGCAGAACGCATGGCGCGTCAATACCACGTTTACCCACAAGCTCTTTGGACTCTATTACAACAAAGTGAGATTTTGATTGCACAAGGTCATATCCAATCTGCATTTGAATTACTCGATAGTGCCGACCAATTGGCTGAAAAACAGCACTTACAACAACTGCCTTTATACGAATTTTCACAACGTATTCGCAGTCAAATTTATTGGCGTTGGAATCATTTAGATCTCGCTGAAGAATTTGCGCACAAAGGCTTAAATGTACTGCCAGAATATAGCCAATCAAAACATTTACAGTCGTATGCCATCTTAGCCCGTGTGCATTTATCCCGTGGTGAACTCGATAAAGCAGGTCGTTATATCGACTTATGTGGCGAGCTTATCGACCAGTCAGATTATCATGCCGACTGGATAGCAAATGCCAATTTTTCTCAATTGTTATATTGGCAAGCAAAAGGCCTACACAGCAAGGCAGAACAATGGCTAACACAAAGCCAGCCTGTCGCAGAAAATGCGTGTAATCACTTTACACAAAGCCACGGACGTAATGTTGCCAGAGCTTATATGCTCACAGAAAACTACACGCAAGCGCTCCAGACTCTAGATCATTTACAACAAGCCGCGACAGACTATCAATTGGTATTTGAACAGCAAAAAAATGCGACGTTAGAAGCCGTACTTTATAGCCAATCAAACAATCAAGAAAAGGCATTAGAGAAATTAAAAATTGCCCTGACGTTAGCTAATACGACGAGTTCTATTTGCGACTTTTTAATTGATGCCAAAGTCATTGCAGAGCTGCTGAACGGCTTATTAAAGCAAGGTAAGATGGCAGAGTTAGAACGTTATCGTGCAGAGAAATTACTGGCTGAAATGTCGATAAAACGCCATAGCCGCGCGGTTTATTTTGATAAAGATTTTGTACATAAACTGCTAAACAGCCACGAAGTACCAGAGCTTATTCGAACGAGCCCACTGACTCACCGCGAGTGGCAAGTTCTGGGATTAATTTATTCTCGTTATAGCAATGAGCAAATTTCCATAGAATTAGATGTGGCGTCAACAACCATTAAAACGCATATTCGTAATCTTTATCAGAAATTAAATATTGCCAATCGTAAAGAAGCAATTGAAACAGCAGAGAACTTATTGAAGATGATCGGGTATTAATAATATAAAGGGCCTACATTTCTATAGGCCCTTTAACGATAACTTAATTATTATGCAAAACAGTAAGGGGATTACTGTTGACTAAGCTATCGATTTTTCATTGATATCGTTTATTTATAAAACGCTTCAACAGTTCCTTTCATCGTCATCATAAGCGGTTGACCACGACGGTCTAATGCTTTGTGCGATGGCACTTTTACCCAGCCTTCACTGATGCAATATTCTTCAACATCGAAGCGCTCTTTGCCGTTAAGCATAATACCAATGTCGTACTGAAAAACAGCTTCATCATGGTGTGGGCTGCGAGGGTTACCCGAAAGGTGATCTGGTAAAGCTGGTTTCGATGTAGTGTCGTTCATGTTCGTGACCTGTTATAAATAAAAGTGCGCCATTGTAGACAATATAGGCCTAACGCTCAAGGGCCGCTGTAATAAATGTTAACCCCTCGTATCCTAAACACTCAAATGCTTCTAAAAATATCACGCGTTGCGAATAACTCTTAAATAGCCTTCAACATATCAAAAAATAAAGCCAGCGGACAAACACCTTTTTAACAAAGCGTGTATCGTCCGCTGGCTTTCATTATAACTGTAGAGGTAATCGTTAAATAGGCATCATAGCAGGTTCACTACGTTTACCCTTTCACACCACCAGACGTTAAACCGCCCACTAACCAGCGCTGCGCAAGTAAAAAGACAACCGTGATTGGTAATGCAGACAACACAGCAGCTGCAGCAAAGTCACCCCAAAGGTAGTTTTGCGGATACAAGTACTGTTGCATACCAACCGCCAAGGTATAATTATTCACGTCAGACAATAATAGCGAGGCCACTGGCACTTCTGTTACCGCAGCGATAAACGCAAGGATGAATACCACCGCTAAGATTGGCACCGACAAAGGCAATAGTACCAAACGGAATGCTTGCCAAGGCGTAGCGCCATCCAATGCGGCAGCCTCTTCTAATGAACCATCAATCGACTCGAAATAACCTTTAATCGTCCATACATGCAGTGCAATACCGCCAAGGTAGGCGAAGATTAGACCACCGTGGGTATTCAGTCCCAAGAAAGGCACATACTGACCTAACTTATCGAATAAAGCATATAACGCTACCAGTGCTAATACTGCAGGGAACATCTGGAAAATCATCATCGCTTTTAAGATCGTGTCTTTACCGCTGAAACGTAAGCGTGCAAACGCATAAGCAGACGTTGTCGATAACGCCACAATCATCACCGCCGATATAGACGCAACTTTTACCGAGTTCCACAACCACAACAACACAGGAAATGGCGGTGGTGTAATACTGCCATCCGCATTTGTTACCGAGAAGCCTAGCGCTAAGCGCCAGTGATCTAAGGTCGGGGATGTCGGGATAATGCCGCCCGTTGCAAAATTACCTTCACGTAATGAAATTGCCACTACCATAATCAATGGAAAAATAATCACCACCAATAATGCGCAAAGTGCTAGATGAGCAGCCCACACTCGATATTTTAATGATTTCCCTTGTACCATCGCCATATTATTACTCCTTATTTTTGTTAGTTATTGCGCTGATTATTTTTCTGACAGCTTGGTGAAACGTAAGTTAAAGAGCGCTAAACCACCCACTAACAAGAAGATAAGCGTGGTAATTGCACTAGCTAAACCAAAGTCTTGGCCACCAGCACCTTCAAAAGCAATGCGATAAGTGTAGTTAACCAACAAGTCGGTATAACCCGCAGGCTCACTCGTACCAATCATGTTTGGTCCACCTTGCGTTAACAATTGAATTAATACAAAGTTATTAAAGTTAAACGAGAAGCTGGCAATCATTAATGGTAATAATGGTTTCATCATCATTGGGAAAGTAATGTTCTTGAAGTTTTGCAGTGGTCCTGCGCCATCCAATGCCGATGCTTCGTATAAATCATCTGGAATCGATTTCAACATACCCATGCTTAAAATCATCATGTACGGGAAACCAAGCCAAATATTCACCATCAATACCATGGCTTTGGCCGAAACAGGGTCAGAGAACCAACTTGGCGACAGACCAAACATAGCTTCTAACACCATATTAATTTCACCGAAGCTTTGGTTGAACAAACCTTTAAAAATCAGAATAGAAATAAATGATGGCACCGCATAAGGTAAAATTAACAACATGCGATAAATAGCACGACCGCGTAATGCTTCCCACTGCACAATGCTTGCCAGCACTAAACCAATAATCACGGTGGCAACAACAGAGAGTCCAGAAAAAATAATCGTCCAAAAGAAAATACTAATAAACGGTTCTTTAATCCCGTCATCTTGCCAAATACGTTCAAAGTTTGCCGTGCCAATCACCACTGTGAATCCAGGTGATAACGGGTCACCAACATAGTTACCTTGCGCATCAATGGTTTGATAAAAGCCTGTTTCCATATTCGGAATTAACACGGTTTTATCTTTATTATTAACGAGTGTTGTCCCGTCTTTTTCGAGGCTGTAAAGCGGCTGAACAGCTGCAAATTTACGTAACCCACTCATCCGAATTGCATTGCCATTGGGCAACACTAAATCCACGGTGTTTAACATCGCGCGATTTTTGATAATGTCTTTTATTTTCGCTTTGCTACCAATCACGCTATCTGTTGCGCTAAGCACCAAACGTCGGCTATTTGGTTGCGTTAAATTAATTTCATCCGTCACTAATAATTGCGTACCGTCTTTAACGGCAAGGCGATAACCATTTTCACTGCGGTACAAATCGAATTTATAGCTGTCACCACTTTGATAGGTATTATCCAGCAAAACAGATTGTGCACGTTCAAACGACAGCTGGTTTTTAGCACTGTAATTAGTAAACGCGATACCCACCGTGTACACCAGAGGGAAAATAATAAACAAGATCATGCCCGCCACACCCGGATAAATATAACGGTGTGCGTAGGTCTTTTTACTACCAAAAATATACAAAGCCAACGAGGTTAGAATAAGCGTTAAGACCGCAAATGACGTCTCACCACGTGAATACATCAATACCGACGCATAACCATTCATTAACCCAATAAGCGTGAGGGTGCACCATTTAATAAAATGCGGAGAAAAAAATCGAGAATTGACTTTGTTGCAAGCCGATTGATCATCCGGTGTATCATCACCGAGAATGTCAGCTACTTTAACAGTCTGCATGGAAGAACCTACCTCATAAACAGCAAAAGGAGAGATAATCTCTCCTCATATCTCATGACTTCCTATCGTTAATTCACAAAGTATTAAGACAGGAAGTTATAAAACAAAAAGTACTAAAACAAAAAGCCTTGAACTACTTTGTCATCTGCTTTTCAGCATCACTTAACGCAGCATCAATTGATTGACGACCATCAACAATGTTAATGATGGCATTTTTAGTTGCACTCCAAAATGCGCTCATCTGTGGGATATTTGGCATAATTTCACCGTTCATCGCATTATTCATTGTTGCAGCAATACGGCTATCAGTCGCTAACTGCGCTTGGTATGACGTCAATGCAACAGCACCTAATGGCTTATCACTGTTCACTTGAGCCAGACCTTCATCTGTCAATAAGTAGTTTTCGATAAACTCAACCGCGAGATCTTTGTTTGGCGACGCAGTACTAATACCCGCTGTTAATACACCTACAAACGGTTTAGAGTGACTGCCGTTAAATTGTGGCAATTCAGCAACACCATAATTAATATCAGACTTGTCTACGTTACCCCATGACCAAGGGCCATTAATAGTCATTGCAACATTGCCTTTAATAAACTCTGATTCAGATACTGAATAATCCATATCAGGTGAAATAACCTTATCAGCAATGAGGTTTTGCACTAACTGCATACTGCCTTTAACACCCGCATTATTCACGCCTGAATCTTTCACATCATAACCATTAGCATTGGTTTTAAATGCATAGCCACCGTCTGCCGCCATTAACGGCCAAGTGAAGTACGGTTCTTTTAGATTCCACATAATGGCAGATTTACCCTGCGCTTTAAGTTGCTTATCTAATGTCGCTACATCTTCCCAATTTTTTGGTGGAGTTTTAACTAAATCTTTATTATAAATGAGTGAAAGAGATTCAACCGCAACTGGGTAACCGATGTATTTCCCGTTGTATTTAACCGCATCCCACGTGAAGTCAATCATGCTGTCTTTCAGTTCTTTCGATGGTTTAATTTCGGCTAATAAACCCGCTTGCGCATAACCACCAAAACGGTCATGAGCCCAAAATACGATATCAGGACCGTCACCCGTTGCAGCTACTTGTGGGAACTTGTCTTGTAAGCTATCTGGATGCGCAACTGTCACCTTAATGCCAGTATCAGCTTCAAACTGCTTGCCTACTTCAGCAAGACCGTTATAACCTTTATCGCCGTTAATCCAGATTGTTAACTGGCCTTCTTCAATAGCAGCATAGGCAGATAAAGAGTTCATTGCAGTTAGTAGTGCTACCGCTGTTAAGGTTTTTCTCATCACTTATATCCTTATTAAATTAGCTTTCAAACTTACCAGACAAGTTGTCTGCGTTGGAGGGTATAGTGATGTAAAACACCATAGTGAACATCCTCCTTTACCCTACGCCTAGTACAGGTAAAACCAAAAGCGTGAACTTGAACGATTAATTTTACTGAGTTGGTCAAATAAGGCGATAAAAATGCGATGGCTCGCACACTAAAACGCGACAAGGTACCTATTTAGAGTGATAATTAGTCAACCATT
Organism: Moritella sp. 24; assembly: GCF_018219155.1. Lineage (NCBI taxonomy): Bacteria > Pseudomonadati > Pseudomonadota > Gammaproteobacteria > Alteromonadales > Moritellaceae > Moritella > Moritella sp. 24. The sequence continues at coordinate 3,362,820 of NZ_CP056123.1, forward strand.
ATTAAAATGTGATCTATGCACTCCTCCTATCTTCTCCACCCTAAAAGTTTTTGCCAAGGATGATGCAGATAAAGGTCATATAAAACACACTATCAACATCGAATAATGCTGTGTAAGATATTCTAATTAATCATAAAAAGGACTAACGAGATGGCAAATGTCACGTTAAACAATGTATGTAAAGCATATGGTGATGTACTTATTTCTAAAAACGTAGATCTTGAAATAAATGATGGTGAGTTTGTTGTATTCGTTGGTCCATCAGGTTGTGGTAAGTCAACTTTACTGCGTTGCATTGCTGGACTTGAAGATATAACGTCTGGTGATCTGTTTATTGGCGGCAAACGCATGAATGATGTTGAACCGTCGAAACGTGGTGTTGGCATGGTATTCCAGTCTTATGCGCTTTATCCACATTTAGATTTAACCGATAACATGTCGTTTGGTTTGAAGTTAGCAAAAGCAGATAAACAGCTAATCAAAGATCGTGTGAAACATGCCGCAGACATTCTGCAACTAACGCCACTACTCGATCGTAAGCCAAAGTCGTTATCCGGTGGTCAACGTCAACGCGTTGCTATTGGCCGTACCTTGGTATCACAACCAGAAGTATTTTTGTTAGATGAGCCACTATCAAATTTAGATGCGGCATTACGTGTAAAAATGCGTATTGAACTAGCGAAACTGCACAAGCAATTAGGTTGCACGATGATCTACGTGACCCATGATCAAGTTGAAGCGATGACAATGGCAGATAAGATCGTCGTACTTGACGGTGGTAATGTTGCTCAGGTTGGCGCGCCATTAGATATTTACCATTACCCTAAAAACATTTTTGTCGCTGGTTTTATTGGCTCACCAAAAATGAACTTCATTAACGTCAATATTCAAGCGACTGAAGCTGACCGTGTCGAAGTACTGCTACCTAATTGCCAGAGTATTTGGATCCCTGTCGATGGTAAAACAGTGAACGCCGGAGATGAAATGACCCTCGGTATTCGTCCAGAACATTTAGTCCCTGTTGAAAGTGCCGATGTGGTGATCACGGGTGAAACTATCGTGGTAGAAAAACTGGGTAATGAAACGCAAGTTTACTTGCACATTGAAGGCTGTAATGACGATGTTATTTATCGCGTGGCAGATACTCTATCTATTGATGCGGGCGAGAAGTTAGACATCGGTATTCCAGCACACCGTTGCCACTTGTTCCATAAAGATGGTTTAGCGTGTCAGCGCTTGTATCAAGAAACGACGAGTTAGTTTTATATTCAAATAATTAACGTCTAAGTTAAGAAAGCCTCCGACAGGAGGCTAAATTCAACAACGAACTATTTTTCTGATCTCAGAATCACTGAATTTAAAAAATCAGATACAACCAACTTATTTTCAACCACAGCTACATCTGACGGTCCATCTTGAATGTTTGTATTCAAAAGCGGTACATTCGACTGTGTTAAATCATACACCTGAACACCTGCACCTGACTTACTATCACCTGAACCATCATTCCCCCAAAATCCAACATATAACTTATCGTTGTCTACATATAAGCCATCATAATTCCCCGTATTTGCGATCACGTAAGGGTTAATAAAATCCCCATTAGATGTAACCTCAAAACGAGTCAGTCTTCCGGTGCTATCCCCAGGAAAATCTCCGGAAAAAATATAATCAGTTCCATTTTCGTTAAAAGAAACCAAACCAGTAGGATAATTTGATATCACATCATTACCCGCATTATCGGTAACAAAAGTAGCTGGCTCTTTAAAGTTTTTATTCAATTTAATTAGCGTTTGTGTATTGAAAGAAGCTATAAAAATAGTATTTCCGATAATGGTGAGATCTGCAGTTCCTTTTGAATCAAACCGTGACTGATCTACATTCGTTAAATCATAAGATGTATAGTGATAATTAGACCCATCATGTTCAATCTTAACTAATTGGTCGACATCAACAGCAAAAATAGTGTCACTATTTGTATCCTTTACTAATCCCTTAGGATGATATAGTTGGACCCCATCTAAATATTTAGGAAGTAAAATAGGCTCTAATGAAATATCATGATTAATTAACGCTATATAACCGCCAGGTTCGAGCGTTGTAGCATTACTTCCCCCATTGATTACATTAGTAACAAATAACCCTCTCTCTGTTTGTAAAATGGATTCAGGCGTATCGAGTTGAGTCGTGACAATTTCATCATCCGGCAAATAAGCACAACCAGAAATAACAAGTAGAGGTAGCGCGCATAATAGCTTAAGTTTCATATGTAACCTTTTTTGATACGTAAAAGTTACACTAACAATAACAGACTGCCACACAGCTAAATCTCACAGATGAGTAACGATGTGATGACAATTAAGTAACTATAAACATACATAAAAAACAGCGATAAAATGTAACTTAAATGAACAAATTAACGCTATATTCATAGCTAATAAAACAAAAAAAGCCTAACAGCTTTCACTGCTAGGCATTTTAATTATTAGGGGTTTTTGTCTGCAAACAAAAATGAATCCCCTTAACTATCTTGCTTTTCTACTATGCTCGACGTCGCGAGGTATTAGAACCAAGCTTCAACTTGCATACCTATAGTATAGTCGCTATCGCCTTTACTTGATCCTAGAGTCGTACCTTCATCGTCCGTGATATATGACGCGAATACACGTAGTTCAGGTCTAGCCCAGAAACTCTCGCCCATAGACCATGCTTGTGCGATTGTCGCTTTGCTGCCGCCTTTATCTTCAGAACCTTTTGATTCTGAGAACACACCTAATTCAACAATCGTTTTCATATTCTGGTTCCACTTATACATAGGACGAACCACGGCACTGAATAACTCATGCTCTTCTTTCGCTAAACCAACATCAGCAGAATTGGCATACATTAACTGATGACCAACTTCAATCTTGTCGCCAAAGATCATCACACCCCAGTTAATCGCACGATAACCTGTTGCATCATTCTGCTCACCCGAACGATCAAACCAAGCACCACCACCTAGCCCAGCCATTTGCGTACCGTAAGAGCTAGTACCATATTGCAGTACCGTTTGGTTAAAACCGTTACTTAAACCTTGCTGTAAAATAGCGGTTAACATCACGCCATCATCAGCCTTCACCGTTTGGCCTTCCGTTTCATTGGCAAAGTTATATACCGCTGCAACTTCTAATGTCGCATTGTTCCATAAATTAAGACCTGAATAGCGAACATCAAAAATATGACCATTTACAGATTCTGATTTTTTACCAATAACTCCCCATACAGGTTCACCATTAGGATCCGTTGGATGAGGAACGTAGCCATATTCATCTTCATCTGTTTTTTGGCTACCGTCATCTAACATCCAAGCGGCTGATAATTTACCAGGACCAACACTTAAGTTTTCAATACCACCACCAGCACCACCAGATGTATTCAAGTAGTAGAAATCGGTAATATGAATATCTTTACGTTGGTAATAACGCTTACCAGCCCACATCGTCGCTTCTTTATCGCTCGCAATCAGGCCTGTCGCTTGCACATTAAATTGCGCTACGTTGAAGTCGCCATCTTCCCAACCATTATTACCAGAGTTGCCTTGTGCAATCATTGCATCAACAACCCACTTCTGATCTTCCATCCCTTCGATTTTTGGTAACTCTTGACGAAAACCAAACTCAGCATAAAGATCATTTTCATTACCTAAACGACCAATTTTGTTTTTCTCAAAACTAACATTTTCGCCATTATTACCGCTTAATCCAGTACCAGCTCGCATGTAACCATTAAAATCAACAGCGCCAGCGGCTGAAGAAAGTAAGGCTGCAGATACAGCAATCGCAACACGATTTAAGTTTTTCATATAATCTAAATCCTTGAATGAGTTTGGTTTCATTTTTAGAGGCAATGACCCAAATAGGCTCTGCCCCGAAGACAAATTCATAGTAAGGATTTTTAAAATATTCGACCTCCTCCACCCCCTGTTAATTTAAGGAGGATGAAAAAGGCTGAGAAAATAGTGGGTAGGTCGTTTTTATGAGGAAGGTCACCGAAATAGGGCGTATTTACGTGATTTATTAAAATTGATATGAAATACAGTGTTAACTAGATCATGTTTAAGTACCAATATCGTAATTTAACTACCTGAATTACATGAAATAATCCCGCCTTTATAAATGTGACCTAGATAGCAAACTCAATAATTCATAAATTAATCCTGATTTTCAAAGTGAACTTTCTTAATTAGCTGCTATCACCATGATCATGCGTTCTATATGAGCAAGCGTTATATCCCCCATTTGCTCAGGGTCAGCGAGCGCATAGATGTACCCCTCAATAGCGCTATAATCAAGTTCGTCACGACACTCAATAAAATTAGCCCATAGCTCTAAATCGTCAGCTGTTATATCGCCTATCACATATTTATTTAATACATATTGCAACTCAGGTACTCCGACTTTAATAACCTTAAAATCCGGTTCCCTGCCATATTTAGCCAACGCCATCACGGCTTCATTTCGTTGTTCACCAAACGCTATTATTTGTTGCAGTGCCAGCTTTCTATTCATTATCAATTTAAACCACTTCTGTCTTAAAAAATGAAACTATACTCAATATTCTATCTATCATTTTAGCCTGCCTATCAAGTCATTATCTATACAAAAAAACAATATCACAACCTGATTAAAATGACTTAATAAGCGAGTTGTAACATTCGCAAAATGCGAAGAAATAATTGCAAAATGCGAATGTTGCATTTTCAAAATGCAAATATTTACACCATGAAAAAATAACATAATTGTAACCATATGTTTCTTTTATATAAAAATACTGGCACAGAATATGCTATAACAAGTTACTAACTGAACTTAACAACTAATTCACAATCAAGGGACTGCTTATGAATAGCAAGTATAAGACTCTATTGCTGATGTCTACCTTTCTTTATAGTTTGGACGCTGTATCGGCTCCTTTTGATGATTGCCCTACAGAAGCGTTTTTATCCCAATACAAGAACGGTGCTACACATTACAAATCTGTTGACCTCAGCACAGGCTTAGTATCAACGCTGCAAACAGACGACGATTTAGGGGCTGATTCTATTAATGCGATTGCTTTCAACAGCACTGACCATTATATCTATGGTTTTGACCGCAATAAACTAGCGCTAGTAAAGCTGGATAGTGACTTTAAAGCGACTGTATTAAACTTTACTAATCCACCCAACAATAATTTCTATGTCGGTGACATTAAAGATAATAAATTTTATTTTTACCGCCGCTACCTTGGGCTCTATTACACTAATTTAGACAGCAATGCTCCCGACTATCTCACCATAACAAAAGTCGTAGGATCGAATAAAACAATTAGAATTGCTGATTTTGCCTTTCATCCAACAGATGGCAATATATACGCGGTCGAAGGTAAAAGCGGGAAACTATATCAAATAGACCCAACGACAGGTGTTGCTACTAATGTAGCAAATACAGGCTTCACTTCACCAGGTAGTGCATTTGGTGCCGCTTATTTTGACTCTGCGGGTTATCTGTATTTCCTACGTAATAAAGACGGTAATATTTACCGTACAGACATAACCGACCCGAATAATATTACCGGTGCATCAGTGTACTTTGCAAAAGCCGATGCGAGTAACAGTAATGATGGTGCTCGTTGTTCAGATGCGCCTGTTATATCAACCGATACAGATTATGGTGATGCGCCAGATTCATACGGAACAAGCTTAGGTGTCAATGGTGCGAGACATCTCACCGACTACAGTAACTATATACTCGGCGACACAGTTGATGCAGAAAGTGACGCCAATTTATTCCCTAATTCAGATGACACGGATAACCTCTCTGATGAAGATGGTATTTTGTTTCAAACCGCACTCATTACAGGTTTAGATGCGCAAATAATGGCCATTATCAATGGCGGTCAGGAAAGTGCTTATTTCAACGGCTGGATTGATTGGAATCAAGACGGTGATTTTGAAGATGCCGGTGAACATGTATTTGATGACCTAAATTTAACGTCAGATCTACATAACCTGACGTTAACCGTGCCAGCAACCGCAGCGATCGGCAGCACATGGGCTCGATTCCGTCTCGGTGACCAAGACAACATAACAAGTACTGGTGGTTATGCAAATGGTGAAGTCGAAGATTATCCCGTTCAAGTGAGTAATGGTAATACGACAAGTGTCTACTATCCAAGTGAAGATGACTTTGTCACCCTTGCATATGAAGATCGCTGGCCGGAACGTGGAGATTACGATTTTAATGATGTCGTTATCTACTACCGAGTTGTGCAAACGATTAAAAATAATGAAGTATCTCGCGTTGATATCCAAGGTCAGTTAGTCAACTATGGCGCAACTTATTTCAACGGCTTTGCTGTGCATCTACCAGGTATTCTACGCAGTAATGTGGATGAGAGTTCATTGCAAGTGAACTATAACTCTGTCGTATCTCCAACAACAGGGGTGCTAGAACTCTATCAAACCGATGCTGTGGTCGTTGTGTCTGATAACTTAAAAAGTGCGTTTGTATCGTCTTGTGGGAATAAATATTTTAATACTGAATCGGGTTGTATGGGGAACAGCAGTTCTTTTACATTTGAAATAAAAATTCCGATGGTCACCCCTATTAACGTGGCGAGTATGCCTGCAATGCCATTAAATCCATTTATCTTTGCGACAGAAAACCGCAATCGAAATGACTTCTTTGGTGGACCTGTAGGACGAGATCTAGAAATTCACTTACCTGATATGCCAATAACAGATTTAGGTAGCACGGATTACTTCGGCCTTCTCGATGATGTTTCAAACCCACCAACAACGACATACAGGAATTCAAATAACTTACCTTGGGCAGTTGAAATTGGTAATACAGAATGGAAAGCGCCACTTGAATCAATAGATATCTCGTCAGCTTATCCAGAGTTCAATCTGTTTATTACCAGTGGCGGTACCTTTAATGAATTTTGGTTTGATAATCCAGTTTTCCACAGAATCGTCGATTAGGAGCAGAACATGAAATTTATTCAAACACTCATACTTTGTAATATTGTCTTCATTTCAGCTTGTGGCGGAAGTGACTCGCCGTCGGGCAATGTGTCCGTACCTGCAATTGACGGCCCAAAACAAGCACTAGAAGTTAATGAAGATAGCTTTATTACAGCAGAAGGAAGTAATAATAAAGTGACTGATATTGAAGCGCCTGTAGACCACAATTTTACAGCAGCGAAACAACAACAAATAACGATAACATCACAAGGAAAGGATTCATGCCATATCAATATATACACTCGATACAACAAAGCTGGGGGGAATAAATTCGCACCTTCAGCAGGAAGTCGTGTAGTCCAAATATATTCAGAGCAATGCGAATACTCCGGCGCAGTGTTCTTATTAAACCAACAACGAAAATTATTAATTGAGGTTATCAATTTAAATATCGAAGACACAACGAGTTATTATGAAGAAACAGTTCAAAATAGCCCGATTGAATTAGCAATTAATTAATACTCTCTCAAAGTATATTGCGACTTCAACGTATAGCACTCTCAAAGATTACTCCAAACTTGAAGCCACCATACAATATCTATTGTTGGTGGTTTTCTCATTTAACCTTCCCTTATTCATTTTATAAATAACCTCTATTTCATCATTAAACACAATGAAATATAAAGGTGTTTAACGATATTCTTTTATCACCCATATTCTGTCGAAATAAGAACAATTTAAACAAATCTGCAACATTGTCATGTCACTATCCCTTTTGAAATACATCGCTGACAAATATCAATTAGCTCGGCACCACGGTTATAAAAATAGGTTATTTTTAGGGAATAAAATAATGACTATGAAAACATGCCTTGGCTTACTCGTATCCGCAGTGATACTCAGTAACACGAGCACTGCAATGGCTGAAAGTAAACGAGTCGTCTATGCGGCTGCTGAATACGAAAAGTTAGTAACATCAGGAGAAATGACTCAAAATAATGATGATTTTGATAATGATGAATATATTAAAAAATTAGACAGCTGGGGAATGAAACCAACTAATCTACCGCTGCCCTACAACCCTGCAGCTGACGAATATGACTCAGCCTACCAACCTTATACGTATGATATTATCTTTACTCATCATCAGGATTTACTCTACTCTTTACATCCCCGAAAATCGGATAATGGTCAAAATACCCATACCTTTGCCCCTTACACCCGGATGCCAACGAGTAACTCGCCAGTGGAATTAACATCCAATGTTAAAACCAAAGATTTCAACAAAGACGATATGGTTGTATTTGATACAGTAATGGGCGATCTTGATGGTGATAACCAAGAAGAGATAATCAATGTCTTTTACGAGAATTCAGATACTTATGGAAAACGTCTACAAGTAAATATAGTGGCAGTAAAAGATAGCACACGCGGTAATAACTTCACTGGTGACAATCAACTGCTTACAAATACTCGCACGCTGTATACCACGAATAAATCTCCAAAACTGAACGGAAAGTTAAAATATGCTAACACCTGCTCTTGGATCCAAACGGAAACAGCAGATACCGACGGTGACTTAATTGATGATGTTCTTGTTACTCAATTTTGTGGTGAAGTAAAGATATGGCGAGCGATTGATGGTAATGCTTATAAATATGGTTACGAACTCGCAGAAGATATAAGCCGAAATACCACTGATATTGAGAAAGTATCTCTGGCCACTGGTGATATCGACGGTGATAACCGCGATGAACTTGTCGTGACCTATTCTTTTCAAGATCAAGATGATGTAAATACGCCGACACCGTATATACGCGCATACAACCTTAATCCAAACGGAACTGTTGCCAATTACTACACACGTAAATTAGAAAATATATATTACGGCAACCATGTCAATGAACGCGTACAGGTAAACCCAACAGCGGTGACTATTGCAAACATCGACCTCGATCCTCTTAATGAGATCGTGATTGGTGGTGGCCCTTGGAATCTGCTTAATCTTGATACCAAAGAATGGGATCAACTAGCTGTCGTGTATTGGGACCCATCAAATTCAGCTTCCGACCCCTTTGCAGGTGGAGACTGGAGCGAGCAAACTTTCTTTTTCACCGCAGATAAAGGCAACTGGAATTACTCTCGTCAAACATACCCAGAGATCACAACCTGGGACCCATTTGGCTGGACTAAAGGCGAACTTATCGTGTATGGAGGACATGTTCTACAATATAACTGGGGCGAGGATGAACCTGGTGCACATAAATTCCTGCATATGGTAGACACAAATATCTTCCGCTGGGCGAATCAACTATCGTCCGGCTCAACCTTTAAATTTGCCAGCTTTGCTGTAGGTAATTTCACACTACGTCAAGAAGAGGAAATCGAAGGCGCCGACGGTGACACTGAAGCTGACATTACCGATGATGAACGTGAAGAACTATTTGTCATGCCTTATCAAGTGACACAAGATAAACCAGACAATGAGCGTCGCTTCCATTCCGGCAATGCTTTCTCGCATGTACTCAGTGTCTCAGATGAAATGATGGATGAAGTCGGAAACTTCCCAATCAATCTGACCAAAAACAACATAAACCTGTTTGACGCATCCAAGTTATACGCTAGTGACGGCAGCAATGACGACTTTACCATTGAGTCTCAAGACTACATGTCAAACTACCCACGCCCAGTAATGGGGGATTTTTTAGGACAACGACTTAAATTGAGTTACCTTGGCGAAGACCAACATTATGTCGCGTTTTCAGATCCTATCATTTATGGTGCGATGGCTTACCCTCCTTTCTATACTGGGTCAATTCACGGTGATGATACCAAGATATCAATTGCCTATACCGGAACGAAAGGTGACGGTAGTGGCAGTGGTAGCGGTAGTTCATTTCAATATAAAGGAGGCCTAAAAGTGAAGTTTGAACTATTTGGTCTTGGTGCCGAAGTCGCTTTCAAAGGCATGTTAAAAGGTTCTCAAATGCGGGTTCAAGACAATTACACTTATACAACAGGTACACATACCATCGATTTTGGTCTTGTTGATGATGCGTTGCTAATGAGTCTAACCCCTTATGACATATATAAATATGAAATTATTGGTGCACCAGATCTCGATGTCATTGGTGAGACAATGGAGGTTTATACGCCACGTCGACCAATATTACATGTCATGGGTATTAATCGATATAATGAAAGTATTGCAGAAGAGGAATCTTTCAAACGTTTTAATCGTAATGATTATTTCCAGCATACCATTGGCGTACCATCGACCTACCCACCCTTCGAGAAGTTTTCCGACATGTGGATGAATGAAGAACCCGTGATATGGGCTGATGAAAATGGCGCCAACTTTGAAGACAGTGGCCATGAACTTAGCATTATCCAAGGTAAACAGAGTACCAATACGTTTAGCCTTACAGGCGGCACTGGCGCAGAGTTGAATACAGTGCTAGGTGTTGTCGCTATCGATATTCGTCACATGAAAGATGTCGCTAAAAATGTCTACACCACACACGAAGAATCAACTGAAATATCAGCTTATGTGCCCAAACGTGACGTAGAAGAAAGAGATGCTCTGGATTCTTATAACTGGGGGATTTATGCTTACCCTCAGAAGGTTGAAAATGTTGATACTGATATGGATTTATTAATTATCGATTACTGGTATCACTAAAAGTTAACCAACATAATATCTAACGGTAGAAACAATTTTAATAATACCAACAAGTCGCAGCTAGAAAATAACACCTTCGGCCGCGACTTGTTATTTCCATTCAAAAATACCTCAATCCAGCTACTATCACATTTTACTTCCCTGAATCACCCGCAAACACATATAATGATCCTGATTCACTCATCCACAGGTCACTTAAATGCGTTTAACCATATTCCATAAATTGTTTATCTCATTAATGCTCATCAGCATGCTGATGATGGTTGGCATGGCATTACTGATCAACAATAGTTTTCAAAATGGTTTTCAAAGTTACCTGAATCAAAGTGAAATAGAACGAATTGAAAGCATGGCTGAAAATATCAGTGAATATTATTCACCCAAGAAAGGTTGGCGAAAACTACAACAGCAACCCGAATTATGGGACAAACTATTAAGAAATATTGGAGAGCACCCAAGAAAGCCAAAAGATTTTTCTGAAATGGCCTCAAGAAAAACCAGATCCAATTACAATCGACTTGAATCCCGTCTTAATTTATTAGATAACAGCGGTAGGTCTATTATTGGCAACCGTAAAAATTTAAACCGCTTACATGCCAACATACAAGTTACTAAGGTTGCGATAACCCAGAATGGGCAAAAAATCGGTTGGTTATCCATTCTCCAAAGAGAAAATATTAAAGGCCATTTAGCAGAGCGTTTTTTACGTCAACAACTCGATAATTTTTATTGGATCGCGGCTTGGGCAGCATTATTTTCATTTATCGTTGCCGCCTTATTAGTACGTCATTTTTTAAAACCATTAACAAGTTTACACGAGGCGGCTAAGTCATTATCCAATGGTAATTTTGATTATCAAATTGAAGTGAAAAGTAAGGATGAACTGGCTGAATTATCTTTGGCGTTTAACCTACTCACCACAACACTTAAATCACAAAAGTTATCACGTGAGCAATGGCTATCAGATATTTCTCACGAACTACGCACCCCTATTGCCGTTTTACTTAGTGAGATAGAAGCGATTGAAGATGGTATTCGTCAGCCTGAGCCTAAATACATTAAATCATTACATAGCCAAGTAATCACCCTCACCCGCTTAGTCGATGACTTATACTCATTGTCACAATCTGACAGTGGCGTATTAATCGACACATCACACACAGTTGATATCACCAATATCATTAACAATATTTCGAATCAAAATGAAGTTCGCTTAGCCGATAAACACATTGCGATAGAACGTTTATACAATCATAACCAGCCAGCATTATTAAACGCCGATGCCAAATCACTGGCTCAACTAATCGGAAACCTATTTGAAAATAGCTATCGCTACACCAATCAAGATGGCGTAATACAAATTAATTTACAGCAAACAAACGACAATATTTTACTCACGATTGAAGACAGTGCGCCAGCCGTGCCCGACGAAGCACTACCCAAACTATTCGAACGTTTATACCGTGTCGATAAATCTCGCAGCCGTGCCAATGGCGGTTCAGGACTCGGTTTATCTATTTGCCAAAATATCGTCAATATGCACAATGGCCATATTAGCGCGCAACATTCTCCACTTGGTGGACTTAAAATAACCATCTCACTCCCGACTAAGGACAGCTAATCCATGACTATTTCAGCAAAAACGATTCTAGTGGTTGAAGATGAACCGTCACTGGCGATCGTATTGTGTGAATACCTCACGCAAGCCGGATTTCAGACTCACATTATTGATAATGGCCTTGAGGTTATTGACTGGGTGAAACAAAACACACCAGACCTGCTTATTCTCGATCTCATGCTTCCTCATCGTGATGGTTTGGATATCTACCGTGAATTACGTACTTTTAGCCAAGTACCTGTCGTCATGGCGACTGCACGCGTAGATGAAATTGATCGCTTATTAGGATTAGAATTAGGTGCGGATGATTATATCTGTAAGCCTTACAGCCCTCGTGAAGTCGTCGCACGTATCAAAAATGTATTGCGCCGAACCGTCGAAGTATCGACACCACCGCAACATGGCCTCATCATTGATGATAAACAAATGAAGGTCACTTTTAATGAGCAGGCGTTAACATTAACACCCGCTGAGTTTCGTTTACTGAGCTTTTTTAATCAGCACCCAGAACAGGTGTTTAATCGTGATCAACTCATGCAAAAAATATATGCCGATAACCGTTTAGTCACCGACCGTACCATTGACAGTCACATCAAAAACTTACGTAAAAAGTTGCAAGATGCCAATCCGAACAATGAATATATTAAATCTATTTATGGTGTTGGTTATCGATTTACACGAGCATAATTGACTATTTTTTAATATAACGATGAATCTCCATATTTTCTCCATAATTCCTGCGCATTTGTTGCTTATAGTTACTCCATCAACAGGTTAACTCACACAGAGTTAACCTTGTATGTCCTAACAACAGCAACAAAGTGAGCTTATCATGAAAAAAACACTCTTTATTACAGCCGCATTATTAACAGCGATGACAACCACTACGTTTGCTTATGCAGATAGCGACAGCAAGCAACGCAATCATGTATCTTTTGAACAAATGGACACCAACCAAGATGGCAAAGTTGCTAAAGATGAAGCAACGGGTCGTTTAGCTGAACACTTTGATAAATTTGATACCGACAACGATGGTTTCGTTAGTAAAGAAGATTTACCAAAAAAAGGGCAGCATCATAGAGGCAAGATGTTTGCAGAGATGGACAGCAACAATGACGGTAAGATCTCAAAAGATGAAGCGACAGGCCGCTTGGCCGAAAATTTCGATAAGATCGATACCGACAACGACGGTTTCATCACTAAATCTGACATGAAAAACAAAGGTAAACATCATAAAGGTAAAATGTTCAAAAAAATGGACACTAACAATGATGGTAAGATCTCAAGAGATGAAGCAACAGGCCGCCTCGCTGAGAACTTTGATAAATTAGATACAAATGGTGACGGATTCATTACCAAAGATGAACTACCAAAACGTGGCAAACACCATAAAGGCAATATGTTCAAAAAAATGGACACTGATAATGACGGTAAAATATCAAAAGACGAAATGAACCAACACTTTGATAAACTCGATACAAATAATGATGGTTTTATCTCAAAAGATGAATTAGTAAAGCAGCATAAAAACCGCTAATTACATGCCACACGAATAAACCAAATATAATAAGGGGAGCATTGCTCCCCGACTGCTTATAAACACCTTTTAACCTGTCTTTCCCACATTAATACTCTTTTTCCCGTTACTCTCTGCTAATCATTTCTGCGTTTTCTATCCTAATAAAATACACATTAATAATACCACTTAAGTAAATAACCATATTAAGTGGAGGGATTTAACACATTTAAAACGACCATATGAAATATAGTGTTAACTTGATCATGTTTATTTGTGTAAAAGCTCCTTTTAACTATCTGAATTACATAAGATGAAGCTAATTTATAAATGTGACCTAGCTAACAAACGAGATGTTCAGTGCATACATATTTTTATTGGGCGCACTTGCATAACATCTTATTAAGTAGAAGAGTGAATTTATGTCAAAACCTTATCCCCTTGGTGCTCACGTACAGCAAGCGAACGACTTAACAAAGCAAGGCTGTAATTTCGCGATACATGCACCAGACTGTAGCAGTCTGCAGTTGGTATTGTTTGATGGAAAGACGCAACGCAGTTTCACTATTGAAAACAAATACGCAGGTATCCATCATATCTTTATCTGCAATATTGTTGCCGGTCAGGAATATGGATTCTCGACCAACATTGACGGCCAAGATTGGCTATTACTCGACCCTTATGCCAAAGCCGTGAGTGAAGCACCTTATTATCAACCACCTTATAATGCTGAAAAAAGCTGGCATATGCCAAAAGCAGTGGTGACAGATAACACCTTTGATTGGCAAAATGTGCCTCGACCAAGTGTACCACTAACAGAAACAGTCTTACTCGAAACACACGCTAAAGGGTTTTCACAATTAAATCCGGCAATAACATCAGCTGAACCGGGCACTTATCAAGCCCTCGCCGATCCTGTTAATATTGAATTATTAAAACGACAAGGCATTACCAGCGTACAAATTTTACCAGTCGCTGTGTGTATGCACGAACCACACCTATTAAATCAACAAGGTGTAAATTATTGGGGCTACAGCACTCTTGCTTTTATGGCACCAGACCCACGCTTTGCAAAAAATGATGCCGTAACCGAATTAAAGTCCACCGTCCGAGAGTTACACAAACACGGTATTGAGGTTATTCTTGATGTGGTATTCAATCACACAGCCGAAGGTGGCCAAGATGGGCCTACATTCAATCTAAAAGCCCTTGATCATCGCTATTATTTACGTGATGAGAACGGTCTTAGAAACTACACGGGTTGTGGGAACAGTGTCGATTTAACCTATCAAGCTAGCCTTAATTTAGTCATGGACAGCCTACGTTATTGGGCAACGGAATATCATATTGATGGTTTCCGATTTGATTTAGCCGCGACACTCGGCCGTAATGGTGATCGCTTTAATCAGCAAGCTCCCTTTTTCCACGCTGTCGCGCAAGATCCTGTTTTACAACAGTGTAAATTAATTGCAGAACCTTGGGACATTGGGCCTGATGGTTATCAACTAGGCTATTTTCCGGATGGTTGGAATGAATGTAATGACAAATTTCGCGATACAGTACGTAGTTTTTGGCGTGGTGATAATGGTTATTTAAAAGATTTTGCCACACGCATAATGGGGTCGCGCCACTTTTTTAGTGGCAGCCGCTGGCCACATAAATTACCTGTGAACTACATTGCCTATCATGATGGTTTTACCCTACAAGATTTAGTTTCTTACAATGATAAACACAATATCGCAAACGGTGAAAACAACCGAGATGGTCACGGAGATAACCGTTCATACAATTGCGGTATTGAAGGTAATACCGATGACCTTGCTGTTATCGCTTTTCGTGAAAAACAAAAACGAAACCTGATCACAACCTTAATGTTCAGCTTTGGTATTCCACATATATTAGCGGCTGATACTGTGTCTCATACTCAAGGGGGTAACAACAATGCTTACTGCCAGGATAATGACATTAGCTGGCTAAACTGGGAAATAGATGAAGTAAAGCAAGACTTCCAAGACTGGTTAAGTGAAATGGCAAAAATGCGTAAGCAATACATGCTGCCCTTCATTAATGCTTTTACCGGTGATGGCCGTAATGATCACCGTATTAGTTGGTATTGCAGTAATGGCGACGTCATGCAGCAACACGACTGGGAGCATCAAACAAGCCTAGGACTACACCTAGGTTTAGGTTCAGACGGTGATGAATTATTATTATTATTCAATCAGGCAGACGTTGCTGTCGACTTTAAATTACCTAATGTACCACCTATCTGGCACCGCGTGTGCGATACCAGCTCGATGCAGTTAGCAACCTTAAATGTAAACGACCACTATCAGCTTTCTGGCCGTTCAATGGTAATCCTACAACGCAGTGGTCGTACTATTACGGCTGTTAATACTATCTAATGCACTGACTCGTTTAATTTCTTGCGAGGTAAAATAAACCTCGCGTAATTGTGCAATCTCTTGCTGTTGTTGCTGACTATCACTCTCATTATAAGTTGTGCTAGCAGTAATAACAGCAAGCTCTTCTCTGTAGTTTTTTAGCTTCACCTGCCATTGCTGACGCTCCTCACCCAACCTTGCTAATCTGTCTGCCACTTCTGGTTCAAATGATTCCTGCGTAAAATCCTGTAATTCAGTTTCGCTCGCTCCTTGCGACTGTAACGCCTTATACTGCTCTCGATAATCATTTAATTGGTTAGCATTACGCTGTTGTTCCAATAACCACTCAGGTGCGGTTGTATCGAGTTCAGCTTTAGCCGCTTGTTTCTCTACCGTACTTAATTCACTGTTTTGATTAATACTTGCCACACTCAACATATAAGTTTCGTATTCATCGGCTTGACCAAAAAAAGCAGCGATAACATCAAGTTCTAAATAAGTCGAACGCGCATCCAACACCATCTCTCGTACTTGAATTACACTCTCAAGTGCATATTCCCCTGCTGTCGCGGGGTCGATACTTTGCTCAAATTGCTGCTTGATCGCAGTAACCTCATTAAGGTACTGCAAATAACCCGTTAATATCGTGATGCCCTGAGTAAGCGCAGGTTCCACCAACTGTGATGTTAATGCCTGTTTTATTCTGGCGACAATAACATCTAAACTTTCTTCACCCATTGCAGACAGATAAAAGTCGAATAAATGCTGAATTTTTTTATTAATAATCAAATCGCCAACATCACTAACGTCAAGTGAGAGCGGTAATGTAGCCCCTAATAACGAACTTGGTAATCTTACTGGTATAGGGGGGATTTGCTCTGCGTTAACATCATTTTGTTGATCACGATTGTGAGCGGAGGTGTTAACCATCGCATTAATGTCTTGTGAGGGTAAGGGATAAATATCTTGTTCCAACGTAGACGGCTGCTCTACAGCTGGCAAGGGAGTAACGACAAGAACATCAGCGTTGTTTTCATCTGAGAATAGCCAAACACCCGCAAGTACGATGGCACATGTGAATGCTGTAATTGTAATAAAAGACTTCGGTTTTAGTGACATAACTTTTAGTGACATAAATTTTAGTAGCATAACAAGTTCTCCATATGACACGTAACGAAGTACCGTAATAAGTTAACAGTACTTCGTCTCATTCAACAGAACAGGGAGTTACAAACCAGCGCTTGTTAAACGTTTAGCATGTGCCGCATATAAAGGTAATGGACTGGTGCTACCTAAGCCACGTAACCCAAACATACCATTGATTTCATCAGCATGGTTCATAGTGTAATCATCACGAATAACTTGCCCTAAGTGTGTCGAACAGCGTCCAACAACACCATCATTCGATTCGTTAATCGTAAGATA
This sequence comes from Moritella sp. 24, assembly GCF_018219155.1. Lineage (NCBI taxonomy): Bacteria > Pseudomonadati > Pseudomonadota > Gammaproteobacteria > Alteromonadales > Moritellaceae > Moritella > Moritella sp. 24. The sequence goes on from NZ_CP056123.1 coordinate 3,380,433, forward strand.
AGTCACTGCCAATAAACCATCAGCAAGGTCAATCACATTAGAGTTCAATAATGGATTATAAGTACCGCCCCATGAGTAATACGAAACGCCATTTACGTTATGCTCGCCATCATTAACCGAGTAATCATAAACCCAGTTTGGCCACCACCACGATCCAGCGTTATAACTCGGCGTTGCTTTACACTCACCTTGTCTTAACCCTTCTGGATATTTCGCATTGAAAATAGCAGCATCTTTAGAGTTCAACGCTTCAAGTGATCCCATCGCATTCGCTTGGTTATCGTTATTGCCTGTCGCAATAGATAATAAGCTCGCAACCGCATTACCAATGGCCATAGCAGGGCCTTCGAGTGGTGAATCCTTAATTAAGTCTGCAGTACCAGAACCGCGATGTGGAGAACCTACAGATGTTACCGAGGCGACAATATCTGGTCGTACCGATGCCACATAACGTGAGTCAATTCCACCTTGAGAATGACCTATCAAGTTAAATTTTTCCGCGCCAGTAATGGCTCTTAATTCTTCAAGGTAGCTTAACAACTGCTCGCCACGTACCTCACTGGTATCATAACCACTGACTTGTGGTGTATATACGTCTGTCGCGCCAACATCCGCTAACGCCCCTTTAACACCATAAAAATAATCTGCTAACACACTATCAAATCCAGCCAGTCCATGTACTAACACGACCGGGTATTTAGTTTTACCCGATGTATCAGCTTGTACAGGTGCTACGATGAAACACAAGGTTCCAACTAAGATAGAGAGGAAAGTCCGAGTTTTCTTTAACATATCTAGTCCTTTATTTTTGAGTTATCGCAAAATGCGCACCCGTTAGTGACAACCTGTCTCGATTTGAGTGCAGGAAAGTTATAACGTAAAAAAACAACAGGTACAACCAGACAAAACAAAGCAGCGTAATTAATCATAATAAGACAAAAAATAGAACTAAAGATGCGGATTACAGGGTAAATTTAGATTTATAGTGCATATAAATAACTCAAGGTGACATTAAAAACTAAATAAGAAAATATCATTGCCATAACGAATATCGCATCATTAATTTTTATATTTTCATAAGCACATGTAAAATAAGTACATTTTTATTAAATGCTTATTTTAAAAACAAGTTCAATTTTCTATAAACATATTTATAGAAATAAGACATAGGTCATACTCAGATAATATCTAACGTCTAAGGAAAACCACAAAATTAACTTAATTATTCAATTTAGTTGGCAATTTACAACATTTCAACCTTCAAACTGAAAGCAGATTTAACCACTATACGTAACTAAATTATCATTAATATTCGCGTATATTTACCCTATTTTTAAACGATGTTATTTAATAAAAACAGCAGGCGAAAAAAAACCAGCAATATGATTGCTGGTTTAAAATGATAAGCGACGTTGATTTGTAGTAATACCTATCAACAGTCTAATTGTTCATAATCATTTATCGAATATCAATGTTTATTGATAGCATCCCACATACCGAGTACAAGCGCTTGCTTTTGAGGGGTTAGCTCATTAGCAACAAGTGCATCTCGTAAACTGTTCACGACTTGAAACTTAATATCGTGAGGATAGATTTTACCTATATTTTCGCACTTCGCCGTAGCAAAAGTAACGTGGCCATGTAAATATTCAGCCGCAAATAATTGATCCGACGTTCCTTGTTCTACAAATCCATCAAGCTTTTCCATTAGCTTGCTTTGATAAGTAGCTTTAGACAATGATTAATCCTCATACTCTGGGTTGGCGACACGATACATGATGTAATCACGATAACCTGTAGTTACACGAATAAAACCAGATAATGCTTGGTCTAATTCAACGTCCCCCGTGTCAACAATTAAGGGACGTCCTGCTAATGCTGACAACTTTGCTTTGGTTGCCAACACAATAATATTTTCTTTGCCTATTTGTTTAATCAACTGTGGCGACAGTTGCTGATTACCACGACCAAAAATATGACCCTGACCACCAATTAACGTGATCACTAATTTGCAGGGCTTGTTTTTTGTCAACGCTAATAACTGCGCAGCCGTTTGATCCGAAGCAATCAATTCATGCTGATGCACAACATCAACACCTAATAACGTATTATCTAGACCCAATTCAGCCATAGTAAAAGCGACTGTCGATCCAGAACCCATTATGTAATATTCATCTTCCATATCAGCCATCACATCTGCAGCAATGTCTGTTAACACTAATTCATCTGATTCAATACCACCCATTTTTACGCTTTGAACATAGCGTAAATCTGTCGGAACCATCATCTCGCCATACCGTTTTGCTTTCACAGTACCTTGACGAAATGCAACCTCATCAATATCCATAACATCAGCATCAGCTAACGTAACCAGCTCACCTAAAATAAGTCGACGAACTACGCAACCCGCTGCTTTAGGCGTAACACCATAAACACCAGAATGGATCTTACAACCTGCAGGCACACCTAATACAGGTACCGCGTCATTAATCGTTGCGCAAATATTACGTGCCGTACCATCTCCACCAGCAAATAATAACAAATCAATATCTTGTGTTAATAATGCATCGACAGCCGAAAATGTATCTTGTTCAGTCGTCATTTCACTGGCAGGTCGATAAGCAACTTCAACATTAAAACCAAGTTCTAAGCTGCAACGTTCACCCATTTCACCACCCGCAGTCACCACCGTAAAACGCTGAGCAAGATCAGTAAACTGACCTAATGCTTGTAACATACGGTTGTTTGCTTGCGGTATAGCACCTAAACTCAGTGCTTGCTGCGTGACATTATCACTGCCTTTTAAAGCAACGCTGCCACCAACGCCAGCAACTGGATTAATAATAATACCCAGCTTAAACGGCTTCACGTTCATACATACCTCGATAATCAAAATCTGCTAATACCAGCGGCTTTGTATTATAAAATGCTTGTAGTGCTGTCACTAACGCTTGTGTTCGCGCTGATAAACCGTTTTCTAAATATAAACGTACTTGATCGTGGATCTTATGCTGAAAAGCTAATCGGTCAATCACAATACCAGATAAATTATCAGCACTAACTCGATACTGATAACCTGCTGCAACACAAATAATCCATTCAATCGCTTGTGGCACTATTTCTACTTTTTCAAATTCAGCCTGCTGCTGCGCATTTCGCCCATCAGGAATATACCAGTAACCAAAATCAACTAATTGATGACGTGCTAACCCTGCAACTAACCAATGCGAAATTTCATGCATCCCACTCGCAAAAAAACCGTGGGCAAAAATAATACGGTGGTGATCACAACTGACATATTGTTCGAAGTCAGTATTAGCCGGCATATATATCGGCTCATCACCACCTTTCACTAATCGGGTATTAAATTCATTTGAAAAGGTGTCGTTAAACGTATTAATCAAGTCTTGGTACTGATGTTGATCTTGTAAATTGTATTGCATACTGCGCCTAGCTAATCATTTAATCACTGAGCACTATTTATGAGCAGGATTATACCCCCATAGTAGTGGTATGTCCGCTAATATATCGCGCTCAAATCGGTAATTTTCGCTAGTAGAATACTCCTTTACGCGATATTAATCTAATAGTGTTGGCGAAGTTAATGCAACGATACCGACACGAGCAGGAGTACCCCAACTCGCTTCAGCAGTGAGTAATAGCTCTTCTTCACCTTGCCAAATAATACTTTCCCATTGGCCGTAATGCGCCAAATTAAAACGTTTTGCCCTATCCCAATTTAAATCTTTGTTCTCAACGGCTACAATCCAAATAAAGGGGTGTTTATAAATAAGGTTGTCATCATAACCCAGTAAAACTAATTGATTCGTCGCAGCATTATAATCTGCTGCCGTAATGAGCCCATCAACATTTAATGTTTGCGTTGGCGTCACTTGAATAACACTATTATTCGCAGCGCTCTTAGCTATTTCAGTTAGCTCCATTCGATACAAACGACTTTGCAAATTAACCCAATTTTTACTTAGCACCCATAACTCTTCGTCGACGACTGCTGACGCTTCACAATCATAATCATGTATGAACATCGTTAACGCTTCTTCGGGTTTATCTGCCATTGAAAAACGAGCTGTATTGACAGCCGCTACATTAGCACCATCATCAGCTGTCATTAAATCGCCAGTATTAATATTGATAATGGTACGACTATCACGGGTACCTCGATTATTACCGCAATCCATCACAAAGAGCGTATCGGCATCTTGAGCTAACTCTTCCCAGTCATAACTAATCACGTCATTAACATGCACCTGTTTAATCACCTGCCCCGTTTGCTCATTAATTTGGTATAAATTAGCACCATCACCACTGTCGTTGGCTGTCCATATTTGCCCGCCAAACTGAGCCAACGCAGACGTTTCTTTCACTTTATTCTGCAATAATGTTTGTATCTTGATGTCGAGTACAGGGTAGTTTTGCAGTGGCCTCGACCAATAAAAATAACCGCTCACAGCAACAGTGCTTGAGATCAGTAATCCCCACATCCCTATTTTTACTATCCATTTTAATACTGTCATAACACTCCTCTACAATAACCAAGGTCTAAAATAACGAAACTTTGAATAATATGTTAAACATACATGCTTGATAATAGTATTTAATTTATAAAATTAATCATTTTCTAATACTAAAAAACACTAGAATAAATTTATTCACTTTAAATTAAAATAATTTAAGCGTACACTTGTAAGCCTAACTGGTTGGACAACTTAACAGAGGATCGTATATGTCACATAGTTCGACACCAATAATAACGGCTACCGATGCCGTAGCTGCACCTTATAGTGTAAAGGAAGAAGCCGCGAATACTTGCTCTCATTTCATCGGCGCATTACTGAGTATCGCAGCACTTATCGCTTTATTGGTGCCATCAATACAACAAGCTGATCCTTGGCGTATTGCCAGTTTTAGCATTTACGGTATCTCAATGTTTTTACTGTTCTTTGCCTCTAGTGCTTACCATTATGCAACGAACCCCGCACTTAAAGCGAAACTAAAAACGCTCGACCATTGCGCTATCTTCCTGTTAATCGCAGGCACTTATACACCATTACTGCTCATTGAACTCCGTGGCACACTTGGCTGGAGTATTTTTGGTGTGGTCTGGAGTATGGCTATATTTGGTATTATTGCGAAGGTATATTGGGCTGAGCGATTTAAAAAAGTCTCACTATTTTTCTATCTTACAATGGGTTGGTTAATTGTCTTTTCAGGCGATGAATTATTAGGAAAACTGGCGACTGGCGCACTGTACTGGTTACTCGCTGGCGGACTTGCCTATTCGATTGGCGCTATTTTCTATGCCAATAAACGTATTCCATATAACCACGCGATTTGGCATATCTTCGTGTTATTGGGTAGTGCTTGCCACTTTATAACGATTTACCTCTACGTACTACCAGTTAATCACTAAAACCGATGGCATTAAGTACTCACTCTTAATGCCATCATTCATTACCCCATTTACCTTAATGGGCACTTAATCAACCAGCGTAACTTCGATCTCACAACTTGCCATTACCCGTTTAATTTCGGGGATACAAGAACCACACCCCGTCCCCGCTTTACTACAACCTCCAACTGCTTCAACCGTATCTGCACCAGCTTTCACCGCCTCGATAATATCGTGTTCAGTCACTTGATGGCATGCACAGATCATGCGGCTTGCAGGTGTTGCCGCTTCCCCCTTGAGTGTTGCACGTAATCCCACATCAGGACTAAGCATGGTTAAACTCGCCAACCATGAATCATCATCAGCATCATTTGCAGGCGTTACCATTAAACTAATGTCTAAGCTGTCTTTATGATCGCCTTGAAAGCTCATGGCAAAACGATACTTTTGTTCGGCAGCATTTTCATAATCAACTTGCTTAGTCATATAATCATTATTCAGGACTAACTTTAATTGTTGAAAGAAAGCAGCTGGCTCTGTCACACTCGCAAGATAATATAAAAATCCTTGCTCTAAACGACGTTCAACCCAGTAATCGACCATAGGTAATATCTTCGCAACCTGTAGACGACGCTGACTCCACAATGCTGCACGTGATGCATGCTTCCAAGCACTGACACTCACAGGGGTATATTTATTTTCCGGTTGACCAGATAAAGGATCCGTATGTCCCGCGACTAAACTTGAGATAGCCCCCGCACTGGCGTTTTGACGGCTCCAGTGAATAGGTAGGAATAATTCTCCTGGGTTCTGACTCACCGTTGCATGTGCGCGTACTAATAACTTGCCTTGCAAACTCTCAACCGCGACTAAACTGCCATCACAGATCCCACGTTCCGTTAAATCTTGCGGGTTAATTGATAATAGCGGCTCAGGCATATGTCCATTAAGCTTGGTCGCTAACCCAGTTCGGCTCATGCTATGCCATTGGTCACGATTACGACCCGTATTTAAGATCATAGGGTAATTTTTACAGACTTCACTTGCGGCTGATTTGTAATAAAGCGGAATGAAATTAGCTTTACCAGAGGGTGTTGAAAACTGCCCATTAGTAAATAATCTAGCCTCTGACTTATCTCCATGTATCGGCCATTGCATTGGCTGGTGCTGTTGGTAATCTTGTGTAGCCAATACCGCGATATCCAAGCCTCGCGGTAAGGAATCTTGCTTAAAACCAGTCATCTGAGCATATTCCGCAAATACGTCGGCTTCACTATCAAAACTAAATTCTTTCGTGAATCCCATACGCTTAGCGACTTCAGCCAGCAACCACCAATCAGCTTTCGCTTCACCCAAGCTAGGTAAAAAGCCACGTTGACGGGAGATACAACGCTCAGAATTGGTCACTGTACCGGTTTTTTCACCCCAACCTTGCGCCGGTAATAATACATCCGCGCAGGCAATGGTGTCTGATTTAGCAATACAATCCGATACAACCACCAGCGGGCAATTTAATAACGCTTGTTGAATTTTGTCTGAATCAGGCAGGCTAACAACCGGGTTTGTACCCATAATCCAAATGGCTTTTATTTTACCTTGATGCACTTGATCAAACATATCAATGGCTTTAGCACCGTTATTGGTGGCCAGTTTATCAGTATGCCAAAACTCACTCACCAACTTATGACTCTCTGGTGTAAAGTCCATATGCGCAGCAAGCATACTGGCAAGGCCACCAACTTCACGGCCACCCATCGCATTTGGCTGACCGGTCACAGAAAATGGACTGGCACCCGGTTTACCCACGCGACCTGTCGCTAAGTGACAGTTAATAATAGCATTTACTTTGTTCGTACCACTGGTTGACTGATTCACACCTTGGCTAAATAACGTTAAGGTTTTATCAATATCGGTAAAACGATGGAAGAAGGCCAGCATAGTATCGAGTTCGAGATTACAGAATTCAGCCAGTTCAAACCAACTTGGTGTTGATTGATAAGCCGACTCAAGTGCAGCTTCGAAGCCTTCGGTATGTTGGGCGATATAAGCAAGGTCACAGGCGTTTTCTTGATCGAGAAACTCCAAAAGGCCATTATAAAGCGCGACATCCGTACCAGGACGAATGGCTAAATGCAGGTCGGCAATATCACAGCTATCTGTACGACGTGGATCTATCACGGTTACTTTCAAATTAGCGTTAGCCATTCTCGCCTGTTTAATACGGCGGAATAAAATAGGATGACACCAAGCCAGATTCGAACCGACTAAACAAATATGCTCAGCTTCTTCAATATCCGCATAACAAGCTGGCATTGAATCTTCGCCGAATGCACGCTTATGCGCGACCACAGCTGAAGACATACATAAACGTGAATTTGAGTCGATATTACTACTACCAATGAAGCCTTTCATCAACTTGTTAGCAACATAGTAGTCTTCCGTTAATAGCTGTCCTGATACATAGAAAGCAACAGCATCAGGGCCATGTTCGGCAATCACTTTATTAAATGATGACGCAACATAGCTGAGTGTGGTTTCCATGCTCTGCGCTTGGCCACGAATATAACATTCGGTAAGACGTCCTTCTGGGACTAGGGTATCGGCTAGCGTTAATCCTTTTGAGCAAAGGTTACCTAAATTGGTCGGGTGTGATTCATCACCACGAATAGTCACTGAATTATCTTGATTTACTTGCGCTTCGACACCGCAACCGGTACCGCAATAAGGACAGGTGGTTTTAACCCATTTGGGTATTTTCTTTAGCTTCTGCATATAATCATCCTTGTTTACGCATGTTCATACTATTGATAAAGCAAAAAGTTAGCCAAGTCTATCGTTTGGAGGTAACTAAGCTGCGATCCTAATGAAAGTATATTAATAATGCTTTAAACAAAGGCTAATAGACGTTTAAGTTCGATGAAAGCTCGATTGTAAAGCTCGATTGTAGTGCTTGAGACAATGTAGCGCACCAAATTGGTGCGTAAAAATGAAGCGATGGTCAGTAATTGCTAGCAGTGTCCGCTTAGTGACACACCTAATAATAACAACTTGTTACCATGCATCCCTAATCAAAGGATGCTGAAATGAAAAATAACAAAGGTTTTACATTAATTGAATTAGTGATTGTGATTATTGTACTCGGTATTTTAGCCGCAGCCGCGATGCCTAAGTTTATCAATCTTCAAGATGATGCCAAAACAAATGTCTTAAATGGTGTTAAGGGATCGATGCTGAGTGCTATTGATATCGCCTACAGTAAACTCGCTATAGACGGTTTAGAAGGCGCCAGATTTGTTAACAGTAATACGCGCTTAGACAATGATAGCCTACAACTAAGATCGTGGTGCGCTCACTGCCAGTTTCAATATGGTTATCCAGATCAAGGCTATATGAATAACTGGGACTCTATGTTGGATGGTGTCAGTGACCTTAATGGAGAACTTGATGACGTCGTTATGTTTTACCGTAATGCTAAAAACAAAAAGACCACCACAATTATTACTCTCGCTTCTAATATCACCCATCCAGCGGATCTCCAAATGTTGAAAGAGACGGGTTCAGGTAATTGCTATATAGAATACAAATACTCAGGCGTTAAAGGTGATCGACCAACAGTGACCTTATATGAATGTAAGTAGATCCCTTTATCACCTACAAGGCTACGCCTCTGAATAGTTTATTTACTTACTGCTAAGTACGCACCAGCCGCAATCATAATACTACCAGCACCGCGATTGAGTCGTTGGTGCGCCACAGGTGTCTTCAACATTTTCGCCATTCTACTCGCCCCGAACGCAATCAACATTAATCCAGACATTAGTGCAATGGATGATAAAACAGATACCAATGCAATATCTTGAGCCGTTAATACTGTCAAATCGATAAACGTCGGTAAAAATGAAATATAAAACAGGATCACTTTCGGGTTTGATGCTGAAATCAAAAATCCTTGGGTAAAGCTGGCCAACATAGCATTGTCTTTCTGGGCTTGTGTCTCAGCTTGAATATCACTTTTAATCTGAGGTAAGGCTTTAATCATCTTATAACCAAGATAAATCAGATAACTGGCACCTAAATAGCGAATAACAGTGAAGACTTCAGACCAATTTTCAGCAATAGTCGCAAGACCAAAACAGGCTAGAATCAAATAAATGACATCACTGCCAATCATTCCCATTGCGAGCATGATACATTTCTTTGGCCCCTCAACCATAGCGCGCGCCAAAATAGCAAAAACACCCGGTCCAGGTGTGATACCAAAAATAAATATAGCGATAAAAAATGTAATTGCCGATTCAAGTGACATCAATAAAACCTTTTATTAGATAACTAAACATAACAGGGCTCGACCCTATCATAGCTATTTATAAATTTTATATAATTAATGCTAAATAATATTAATTACATCAAAATCTCATAATGTCTTTTAACATTAGCGGAAGCCTTACCCCAAGCCGAGTCTTTAACTCTGATCTGGTGTTGCTCAAACGACGTCTTATCAATAAATTCTTCATATACATTAAATCGGTTAAGATTAGTTTCAGATTGCGTAACATTAAACATCAAGCATCCGGGTTCATTACGAGTGAGTTCTTTATGACTTATAAGAGCTTGCTTAACCGCAGGTAAATCAGCTGTTGGGACTATAATAAATCCTTTTAGAATGACTTTATTCATCCGTATTTTCCTCTACGTTTAAAATAATCTATACCTTAAAATATAACGTAACACGAATGATCTAAATTATGTTGTTTGATATTTGCGATCAACCCAAAAAAAACGGCCTCAAATATACATCTGAGGCCGTTGGCATTTATCATATTAAACTTTTAAAGCTAACGTTTTTACATGCAACTTTAAACTAAGTCATTACTTGTATAAGTGACGCTCTGAGTTCAAGCCTTTAATCAAGCTCACACACATAAACAGCAATACAAACGTAAACGGTAACGCTGTGATGGTTACACCCGCTTGCAAGGCTTGTAGCGCTTCAGAACCACCAATCCATAACATAACACCAGCAATAGTACCTTCTACCACAGCCCAGAATATACGTTGTGGCACAGGTGCATCGATCTTACCACCTGATGTGATGCTGTCGATTACTAGCGAACCAGAATCTGATGACGTAATAAAGAAGATTAATACTAAGATAATCGACAATATTGATAGTACATCACCATACGGCAGTGCATCGTATACATGGAATAAAGATAATGATAAATCAGTTAAGCCGTTAGCGCCCAACTCACCCACTTTATTAACCACTTGGTCGATTGCAATACCGCCAAATGTTGCCATCCATACCAATGTCACTAATGTAGGAACAAAGACAACCGCAGACAAGAATTCACGTACCGTACGACCTTTAGAAATACGCGCAATGAACATACCTACGAATGGTGACCATGAAATCCACCAAGCCCAGTAAAATACAGTCCAACCTTGCATCCAAACAGTATCATCACGACCATGTGGATTACTTAAGCCAATAAAGTTTTGGGCATAAGCAACGAATGTTTCAGGAATTGATACAGTGATGATATCAAAGCCAATGATCAAAACAAAAAGCAATAACGCAAAGGCAAATACCATATTGATATTACTCAATACTTTAACGCCGCCATCGATACCACGGATAACCGAGAAGATCGCAATTAATGTCACAAAGGCAATGACAATCAACTGCATGCCAATACCACCATCAGTACCAAACACATGGTTGATACCACTTGTCGCTTGTTGCGCACCTAGACCTAACGACGTCGCTAAACCAAACAGCGTAGCAAGTACCGCTAAAATATCGACAACGTGACCAGCCCAGCCCCATGCTTTATCACCAATAATAGGATAAAAAACAGAACGAATTGATAACGGCAGACCTTTGTTATACGCAAAGAAAGCCAGAGATAGTGCCACAATGCCGTAAATCGCCCAGCCGTGGATACCCCAGTTATAAATCGTTGCAGCAAGTGCTAATGACTTTGCTTCAGCAGTTAACGGTTCAACATTAAATGGCGTTCCCCACCAGTTAGTGAAATAAGCCGTTGGTTCAGCAACACCCCAGAACAACAGACCAATACCCATACCACCAGCAAATAACATTGCTAGCCATGAGATAGTTGAATGTTCAGATTTTGCTTCTTTACCACCAATACGGATCTTACCAAGCGGCGATATGATTAATACTGCAATAAAAAAGACGAAGAAGTTAGTTGACCACATAAAGAAACTATCGAAATCAGCTAAGATGCCATTTTTAACACTGTTTAGTGCTTCTTTTGCGGTAGTGGGGTCAGCGAGGAGGAGTGCAGAGAGGAAGAAAATAATGAGGCCGGCACTAATGCCGAACACGGGGTTATGTATATCGAACCCCCACTTTTGCACATTATCTTGACCGACTTGGTAGTCAGTGGTTTCAATACTATATTTATTCAACGTACTATTTTTGTTTAACGAGCTATCCATAAATTATGCTTGAGCATATATCCTGCAATACTTTTTGATCGAAAAGTAAAAACGAAATGGCCATCAAATCCAAGAAATGATCGAACCAAGAAATAAAATCGGTTAAAAGAGTATCAAAAACGAGATTAAAATTCAAACAAACTTAGCTTTATAGGGGTTTAAAGCGCTAAATAGGGTTAAAACCATAAAAAACTATATGTATGCATTTACATATATATAGGTATATCTCATTACGGAAACAACAGCACCAAATCACCGAGATTAATCTCTTCATTTGTCGCGACAATGAAACAGTCTGCCCTACCCCGCTGCAGTGCTAATTATACAGCTACTGCTGAATGGCTGCCATTCGGTCAAAAAAAACGGTCTCAAACATAAGTTTGAGACCGTTGGTATTCATCATATTAAGTTTTAACACTTAAATTTTAAGCAAGGCCATTACTTGTATAAATGACGCTCTGAGTTCAAGCCTTTCATTAAGCTCACACACATAACTAACATTAACAAGGCAAATGGTAATCCAGTCGTTACAACACCCGCTTGTAGGGCCTGTAGTGCGTCGGTACCACCAATCCAAAGCATGGTTGCTGCAATTGAACCTTGTATAACAGCCCAGAAAATACGCTGTGGAACAGGTGCATCCACTTTACCGCCCGACGTAATACTGTCGACAACTAGCGATGCTGAATCTGATGACGTAATAAAAAAGATTAATACCAATACAATCGATAATACTGACAACACTTTACCATACGGTAGTACATCGTATACGTGGAATAATGATAATGAAATATCAGTCAAACCATTAATACCAAGTTCGCCAACTTTATTCATCACTTGATCGATAGCAATACCACCAAACGTCGCCATCCATATCAGCGTCACTAACGTCGGTACAAAAATCACTGCACACAAGAACTCACGTACTGTACGACCTTTAGAAATACGCGCAATGAACATACCGACGAATGGCCCTAATGAGATCCACCATGCAAAGTAGAATACAGTCCAACCCTGCATCCACGCTAGATCGTCTCGATCATGCGGGTTACTTAAAGCAACGAAGTTTTCAGCGTAAGCAGTAAAAGTTTCAGGAATAGTCACAATGATCACATCAAAACTAATAATCAATACAAAGATTAATAGTGCGAATGCAAACACCATATTGATGTTACTCAATATTTTAACGCCGCCATTAATACCACGTATCACAGAGAATATTGCCACTAAGGTAACAAGTACAATCACAACGAGCTGTAAACCAAGACCGCCTTCAGTACCAAATACATGATTGATACCACTCGCCGCTTGCTGTGCACCTAAACCAAGTGATGTCGCTAACGAGAATAATGTCGCAAGTACGGCCATGATATCAACAATATGACCTGTCCAGCCCCATGCACGATCACCAATGATCGGATAAAATACCGAACGAATAGATAGTGGTAAACCTTTGTTAAAAGAAAAGAAAGCCAGAGCAAGTCCAATCACGCCGTAAACAGCCCAGCCGTGAATACCCCAGTTATAAACCGTTGCCGCCAGTGCTAATGATCTTGCTTCCGCGGTGAATGGCTCTACATTTAATGGTGTACCCCACCAATTAGTGAAATAAGCGGTTGGTTCAGCAACACCCCAAAACAACAGACCAATCCCCATGCCAGCAGCAAATAGCATCGTCAACCAAGATAGGGTTGAATGATCTGCTTTTGCTTCTTTACCACCGATACGGATCTTACCAAACGGCGATATAATCAATAACATAGTAAAAAGAACAAAGAAGTTGGTTGACCACATAAAGACCACATCAAATTCTGCCATGATGCTGTTTCTAACATTCGTCAGTATTTCTTTAGCTGTGGAAGGGTCTACGTAGAGGAGGGCTGAGATGAGTAGGAAAATCAAACCGGCGCTAATACCGAATACAGTATTATGTATATCAAAGCCCCATTTTTGAATGTTGTCCTGACCAACTTGGTAATCAGTGGTTTCAATACTGTATTTATTTGTCGAACTGTATTTATTTAACGTACTATCCATAATTAGTGCTTGAGCATATCCTGCAATACTTTTGTATCAAAAGTAGAAAATAAATGGCTATAAATGTGAAATTTGATGGCCAATAAATAAAAATCGGTCAGACAATATCAAAAACGGGATTAAAATTCAAACAAACTTAGATTTACAGAATTTTAATCCACAATATAATCGGAAACCATAAAGATATACACATATGAATTTACATATCTATAGGGCGTTAGTAGCAGGTAAGTAAAGCTGGCTCGGTAAATATATTATTTACTTTCATTTTTAAAATGAGTGGGTGATTGGCGTGCTTTATTCACTTCCAGCGTAAATACATCCGGTCTTGAATAATGCCCTGCTACATCTAGCGCCCGCTTTGAGGTTGTAGACAGTTCGACGTCAATATCAACGACAAGGTAACCTTTCTCTTTTGATAAGGGGCCCGATACAATTTCGCCACTCGGCGCTATCACTGCTGAATCACCGGGATTAATCCATTCATCGGTCACTGGATAGAGTTGCTCGATATTAGGAAAATCACTCGGTAAATCTTGCCTCTCCAATGCCACACCACAGCATAACACCCAGCATTTTCCCTCTCTGGCAATATGCTGCATCGTACCTAGCCAAGCATCGCCACTGTCATAAGTTGGAGCAATATAGATCTCAATACCCTGAGAATACAAAGCATACCTTGCCAACGGCATATAACTCTCCCAACAAATAAGGCTACCAACCCTGCCCACAGGTGTATCAATCACATTTAAACCATGCCCATCACCAAACCCCCACACCATGCGTTCAGGGTTAGTCGGCATTAACTTACGGTGATGATTAGCGATATTCCCTTGCGCATCAATCGTAACAACAGTGTTGTATAAGGTCGTTCGACTATTTTTATAATCTCGCTCATTCAACCCACAAACGACGGTCACCTTATTCGATTTTGCTGCGTTCATGATAGGCGCAAGATCATCCGAAGAAAGGTCTACCGCGTTCTTAAGCAACCGAGTGTGTAAATCCTCACTGACTCCCCAATCTCCACCAGGTCTCAGTCGCCATATCCATGCGGGATAGCCGGGAATAAACGCTTCAGGAAAAACGATGAGTTCGGCACCTTGTGCTGCGACAGTATCAATAACTTGTGCCGCTTTCTCTACCGTCTTAACTTTATCAAGCACATAAGGCGCTTCTTGAATGATTGCAATCTTAGCCATATTTAATTCCCACCTAGTCAGTAACAAAACGGATATAAAGTTAAATTATCAGTCTAGTTGAGAACGTTTTGAAAGGACAAGTTACAACGCCATACATAATATGGGTACAGTCAATAATATCTATAATCACTCGAATTTACGTCTTTTGATGCCTTTGCTAAATACATTGCAGAGTCTGCCGTCGAAAATAATTTATCCACCGTATCTATTTCATCAGATAAAAAAGAAATACCAATCGCAGAACCGACACTGACAATGTTATCTCCAACATGAATCGGTTGCTGTATTTGGTCCATGATCCGTTCAACAATCGTGTCAACATTTAAGCGATCACCGTAGTGACACAAAATCAGAATAAACTCATCACCACCAATACGTGCAAATACATCATTACCGCTAATACTATAAGAGACTCTTTTGGCTATGACTTTAAGCACTTCATCCCCAGCGTGATGACCCAATGTATCATTGATTTGTTTGAAGTGATTAAGGTCAATAAAAAAGCAACACAAAGGCTCTTTCTTCTGTATTTTCAATCTGATTAACTCAACACATCGTTTTCTATTAGGGAGTAATGTTAACGCATCAAGATTCGATTGTGCTTTCGTGTGCTTACTGTTCAAGTAAGTCATCGACCAAAAAATAAGTAACATAGTAACAATCAAAAAAGTGCCATAGATAATGTATAAAAGAGATTGCTGATGACTCTCTATTTCTCTGGTAAACATTTTAAGATCGCCGCCCTTTAACTCAAAAAACACAATCTGATAATGCCCCCTCTGTAACGTTTCAACGACATCGAGAATAATAGAATATTGCTTCACAGGATCATCACTTGCTAAAATCTGTAATGCCACCTTGTCTAATCTATCAATATTCAACTGTAGTGTTTTAACCGCGTAAGCTTGTAATAAAGGCGATATCTTCTTATCTGATGCTAGAAAATCATAGCTTACAATCAAGAAATCTAATTTTTCTTGCACGCGGTCGATATCACTAATATTTAAATAAATAGCTTCTCGTAACTGTGTATCTAATCGAGATAGCTCTTTACCAAAATACCATGACGCCCAATATGACGCCCGTATAGACTCCACATTACGTGCAGCTTCTTTATTACTTTGTTTATACTCAAAGGTAATAAAACTAATCAGCGCAATTTCAACCAACACAATAAAAACCAAAGCCAAAAATGTTGTTATTTTGTATTTCGTTTTCATTATTACCTTGTTCCACAATGAATATTGATTGTCTCTACAAACCAAACAAGGTTAACCACAATATCGAGTGCATTCATATCATCCATAGCAATACCGCTTAAGTCTCTTATCAGTATTAAAGGGCCCTTTTGTCGTATTGTGATCGCCTTTTCATCCACGGTATAAGCCAGCATATATTGATACTTATTTAATTCTTCCGCTGACATGAACACATTATATATGTTTCTCGCATGCACATTAATCTCTTGAAAAACGTCGCTATTAACAAGACTAATTACGTGGTTAAGATAAAGGCCTCTGTAACGCTTCACCTGTTTATCCCACGGTACTCTTGTCGTTATCTCGTGACTTGGAAGTACTTTTATCTCTGACATGGTAAGACTTAACGATTGCCCATTTGAACAATTATTCACATTAAGAGCAGTCTTACCACTAGCTTGTAATGAAAAAGACAGTACGACGATAATACCGACAAATAACTGATTTATGTGATATCTAGCATTCATGGATATTCTCTTCATGTTTATCAATATATTGCGTTTTAATATCACTAATCTCGGGCAGCGAACGCATAAATGTACTAACTAAACTCGGTTCAAAGTGCTTACCGGATTCACTGCTGATCAGCATCACCGCGTCTTCAAATGTCCATGCTTTTTTATAAATACGTTCAGATGTCAGCGCATCAAACACATCTGCGATCGCTATAATGCGGGCTGAAATAGGGATTTCTTCTTTTTTAATACCATAAGGGTAACCCGTACCATCCCATTTTTCGTGATGAGCAATGGCAATGTCATGAGCCATTCTTAACAACTCGTTATCTTGCGTGCCAATAATGCGAGCGCCAAACTCTGGGTGCTGACGCATGATTGTCCATTCATCAGGGGTTAACTTACCCGGCTTTTGCAATATATAATCCGGCACGCCAATTTTGCCTATATCATGCATAGGCGCAGCATTAAATAACAACTCAACCCAGTCTTTATCACAACCATGATTAGTCGCTATTATTTTGGCGTAATAGCTCATTCTCACGATATGCATCGCCGTTTCGTTATCCTTAAATTCAGCTGCGTGCCCAAGCCGCTTGATAATACTGTAGTTTGATTTAATCAGTTTATCATTCGCTTCTTTACCTAAAAATAACGTATACATGGTCGTGAAAATTGTAAATGAACTCATCACGACCAGAATCAGAATGACCCCTCGCTGAAATTCATAAAAGCTATTGAGCACTTCTTCACTGTCGATCTTAGATATCAAGGTAATATTAAAATCATCCCGCCAATTAGAGACAATATAAGACTCTTCACCACGGTAATCTTCAACTAACTCTAAGTGGCCTTTATGCTCTGGTATATGCCGATCATGACTCAAATTCGAATACATATAGCCACAGTCCAG
Source organism: Moritella sp. 24 (assembly GCF_018219155.1). Taxonomy (NCBI): domain Bacteria; kingdom Pseudomonadati; phylum Pseudomonadota; class Gammaproteobacteria; order Alteromonadales; family Moritellaceae; genus Moritella; species Moritella sp. 24. The sequence goes on from NZ_CP056123.1 coordinate 3,398,177, forward strand.
CGTGCTGGCTTTTGGAAAGCGACAATTAGAGACAATATAATCATCATTATTTTTCGCGACAAGCTCACCAGATAACCCAAAACTGTATTGAGATATATCGTAATAAACAAAGGATATTTTAGGGATGGCACTAAAGAAAACACCGATAACATTACCAAACTCATCCCATATTGGATAAGAAAAATATAAGTCTGCGTAATATAAAGGAGGGCTTTCATTCACTGTTTTTTTCGGAGGTAAGAATTCTGCATTACCGCTAAGGGCACCGATAAAAGCACTATTAATGGTTTTATCTATATCATCCACAGTAAGGTCATTCCCTTGCTGTGCAATAACATCGCCCTCTACATTCATAATCAAGAAAGATGAATCACCACTAATACCAAAATCATTATAGCGGGTGATAATGTTTAGCAACTCATTATAGTTACTCTCATATAATACATTCTCATCACTGTATGACGCATAAACCAAATCACGATAAACACGTTGAAACTCATCTGAGTGTGTCATCTGATTATAAATCGATTCCAGTGTTCTTCTTGTTCTTTCCATGTCTCGACCGAAATCCGTAATCGTTTCCTGTAGATAGATCTCAACCCGTTCTTCAATGATCTTACGGTTTTTTTCGATAATGAAATAACCACCAACCACAGTCATCAAAATAAATCCTGACATGCATGAAAGGACCAGATAAACAAACTTTTTAGATCCAAAGGGCACAGGCCTAGAGCCCGACATACTTAATTTAAGTAGCGCATAGAATACTAAATTAAGGAACATCATGACCAATAGGAAAAAAACAATAATAAAACCCGTTTTATGATGATAATTACTGCTTGATGTTAACGCGATAGGTTTTAATTCAACATTAACGGAACCAATAAGCTGACCTTCATGCACAATCGGCGAAGAGTACCCCCTCAAGTATCCCGTCGAGAATCCATTAAATGTTTTAATATCACCATTAAGCGAATAGCTAAAGATAACCCCTTGGCTCACATCATCAATAATCGTCACACTCACAATATCTTTTCTGCTTTTAATCATGCTGTTAACAATCAATCCAAGTTGGTTATAGTTCATGTTATAAACCAACGCAGAACCGATTAACGATATTTCTTCTGCAACTTCAAACTCAGTTGTAAGCAATTCATCTGTCGATGTCGAATTAATACCAAGCAACACCATGGAGACGATCATCAGTAATACAAAAATAATAATACACTTAAGCTTACCCATTCTTTTAATCATCTGAACCTCTGTACTTCATCAATATTTTGGCCATGAGTCCTGTACTTACCATCTTTTCAATAGCCTGATTGATACGCGGTAATAATGCGCGATGACGTTGCGTCAAGCGCAGTTTAAGATCGAATGTGGCAATACTGTCCGTTACCCTTAATCCAAACATGCTTAAATGTGGTTTGACAACGTCTTCGGGAAACACAGCAAAATCACAGCGATTATTTTTGAGCATTTGTAATAACTGCATTTCTGTTATGATTTTCTGATCATTCGATTGCTTCTCTTTGAGTGAATCTAAATCAGAAAAACCAAGAATAGAGCAGCGCGACAACGTCATTAAAAAACGTGTATCAGGTGAGGTTTGAAAGTTCTTCGGGTTATAAACCATGACTTCTGACGAGGTTAAAATGGCATGACTATAGATACTGTTTTCGAATTCGAGCTTATCTGTACGCCAAGCTTCCGCGATGCCAGGTTCAACATCAAGCAGATTATGATTCATCAAATGCCGAATTCTAGATTGAGGAAAAAATCGATAGCGAAATATAATTCCAACCTCTCGCCCTATTTCATCCAATATATCAATATATAGCCCTTCCGTAGGGGCCGTATCCGTAGGGACTGAAAAATACGGAAGGCGTCCTTGATTTATTAACCCAACATCTAAAATTTCACGATGTGAACCCCATGCTTTCAAAGACAACGCGGTAGAAATAAGAGGCACAAGTAAAAGGTATCTCATGTTAAACCATACTCAATGTGTTAAGTTCTACTGTATCCAAGTATCTAGGATCTCGAATACTTAAATCTATATGGTCTAACCGTTTGCATAGCCCTTTAAAGTCTATGATATAAATACTGTTCCTCTCTAACTCTAGACATTGAGCACTTTCTAATTGCTTAAGCGCTTCATTCACTCGCTGCCGCGAAATACCCGTAATAATGCTGATCTGTTGTTGGGAAATAGCAATTTTAGGTAATACACCCTTAATTTGTTTTTGGTGCATCGTTAATTCAATCAACAAATAAATAATTTTTATTTGTTTATTTTCAGAGAGTAACAATTGTGATTGTCGCCACTTCTGTTGCGAGGCATTAACAACATGATATAGCCATTTAGTCACTTCTAGATCAATATCAATCAAGCGGTCTAATTGCTCTTGTGGAAATACGATCAAGTTAAGGGGTTCTATCTCAGATAATGAAAAAAATAACAGGTTATTGTTCACAGACTGGCAATCACCAAACCATTCTTGCTTTCCCATCACCACATTATTAACGGTTTTTAAATTTTTAGCTTGCATGCAAACAGCAGCAGTCCCTTGATATATATAACAAACACCATCTGATAGCATTTGTCTATGATCCGTGAATTCTGTTTTATATTGTGCAATGTCAATTAGTTTGCACTTTGTATTATTTGACAATGTCGTCGGCCAAATTATATTTTTGGCAATCTCTCGCTGTATCAACTTATATGACCTTAATGCTTATGACGAACTTGTCTTAGGTTTCTGTAACCCTAACATTCACATAAACATCATTCTGTCCGCTTACGGACATAATATTCCATAAAATAATTTGATATTAGTAATTGGGACTTAAAATACCCTATGATGTATTAATATAGAGGTAGGTATAACTAAAATTAGATTTAATCAAAAATAATAAAATAGATATTTGAAAAATATGAGGCGGGATAATTGTAGCAATGTAGCTAAAACATCGAGTTACCCCAATGCTTTAACTACTTATTTTATTTTTATATTGATAAATATGTGGCTTAACTAAGATTTAAATACCGGGGATATTGTCGCCCCTTGAGACTCCTCATCGAGTAAAATAGCTTGAACGACAGCATCTAAGTCGCCACGACTACCCGCTCCGTTATCATTAAATACCATGGCAACGCGCTTAACATAATCAGGAGATGGATTTGATGAAGCCAAACCTTGGATCAGTTGACGACTAATAAAAGGCCCTACATTCGGGTGATTAAACAATAAGTCTAAGCTCAGTGATAATTCTTCACTGCCTTTCATACCGGCATTAATTGTTTGCCCGAATATCACTTTTTCGGTGTAATCATGCTGTTTCGGTGATAATTCCATAAACGTATCATAACGACCTGAACGGCCATGGCCATAACGTTTATTCTCAACAAGATCCCAACCTGTGAAAACTCTCGCCAAATTCTCAACATCAGCTTGTTTATAGCTCAAATTTTTATTCCCCTGCGCATCCAAAATAGCTTGCCCAGAAAGATCTAATTGAAATAAACCGATACTAAATAGTCGCATGACTTCACGCGCATAATTTTCATCAGGAAAAGTGTTATTTTTCAGATCAGCTTTACGACTTCCCTGCATAGATAAGTGAACACCCATCGCAGGAGACAAGGTAACATCTTGTAATAAATCACGGTAATTACCAAAGCTGTGTTTTACTAAAAGATCGTAATACCACGCTAAGCCATCATCGTATTTAGTCAATGACTGTTCTTGACTTGATACAGCAAAAATTTCTGACAACGCAAAAGCGACTCGCTGGCGCGTAATTTGTTGCGCATTCAACAAGGTGTCGGGAGCCAACCCTAAGCGACCTTGATATAATCGTTTGATTGTTGCATCAGTGACTTGGTGTGACACATTCAGCATTGACTGTGTTAGACCACTCTTTTCTTGTGACATAACAGTGCTAGCACTGGCAACTGGTAAATTAAGACAACTCAGCAGCGCACAACTAATTCCATTTATAAATAAAGCTTTACTCATTATGATCTCGTCCTTGATACCGCTAACCTATAAATATATGCTGATTTTCGTTCGACTACAGTGATCTATGTCTCACTCATAGACAGATACTCTAGACTTGATTATGGTAACTTTATCCCCCATATGTCTTTCATATACGAAATTTATACCGATACGCAATTTGATGGAGCTAATCAGTGCAGAATTATATCCTTGAACTTACCAGTGAAAACTTTCAAGAAATCCTACTACAAGGTAAATACTCGCAACCAATCGTCATTGATTTTTGGTCTGAACGTGCACCTGAAAATCAAGTAAGTGCGCGTCTATTAAATATAGCGCAAAGCTTAAATGGCCAAATAATACTGGCTCGACTTAATTGTGATCGTCACCCTGAACTTGTACAGCAGTTTGGTATCAAAAGCTTACCAACTGTCGCTATTTTTAAAGATGCGAAACCAGTTGATAGCTTTGTTGGCGAACAAGAAGAAGCGGCGATCCGTGAAATCATCAGCCGTCACTTACCAAAACAAGAACAAGTGTTGCTGCAACAAGCACAAATGTTATTAATGGAAAGTAAGTTTGCTGAAGCAGTACCGCTAATGGGTCAAGCTTACGAACTTGCATCAGATAATGTTGATATTAAAATAGCTTATGCACAAGCGCTATTAGGTTCACATCAAGTTGAAGCAGCTGAAGCACTACTTGATACGTTTGCAGAAGCAGAACAGCAAAGTCACCAATACCAGACTTTACGTTCACATTTAGACACGGCAAAAAAATCAGCTGAAACACCTGAAATCGTATCATTAACTGCTGCCCATGAAGCAAACCCTGATGATTTACAAATTGCTTATGATCTTGCGATTCAACTACAAACAGCAAACAAGCATAACGATGCAATGGTGTTGTTATTTAAGATTTTAAGTACGGAGTATGATTTCTTAGAAGGTGGCGCAAGAAAGGTTTACTTGGAGCTATTATCTGTAATGACAGATGCTGCGCTAGTAGCCGACTATCGTCGTAAGCTATATAGTTTGATGTATTAATCGTAACGATTAATCACAACACAGATCATATAAATGAAACCCTGATGCTTTAACGCTCAGGGTTTTTATTTTAAAAATTCCAATCTAAATTCCTCTAACGACTGCGATATAGAATAAATATCCATACGCTGTAAATCCATGACAAACAACTGAATTTGTAGGAATTTAGTTAAGACAAGGTTACTTAAAACAATTCTATTAGTGCGACAAGCATTGATTACATCACTTAAACTCAGCTAACACAACGCTAAAAATAATGACAAAGTGGTATGATTTCAAGTGTTTTGACGTAAAACAAGATTGTTTATACAGTTTATATGGTATTATGAAAAAAGTAGATACGGAGCATCTGCTAGGATAACAGCTGTTGCGATTTCTGCAACCTAGCTATAACAATTATCAATCCCTCTAGAATCTACGCTATTTGAAAGACACTAGATCAGATGTTCCGAATTTTAGTAGAGGGACCATATGCTAGTAATCCAGGGAATAATATGTCTGAAGAAAATTCAAAGATTATTTACACTTTAACGGACGAAGCGCCGTTATTGGCGACTTACTCACTTCTACCGATCATCGAAACATTCACTTCAACTGCCGGTATTGACGTAGTAAGAAGTGATATCTCGGTTGCAGCCAGAATCCTGGCTGAGTTTCCAGATTATTTGAGCGAAGAACAAAAATTACCAGATAACCTCAGTGAACTAGGTCGTCTGACGCAAGATTCAAACACTAATATTATTAAACTGCCAAATATCAGTGCGTCTGTGCCACAGTTGCAAGCAGCAATTAGTGAATTACAATCGCAAGGGTTCCAGATTCCGAACTTACCTGAAGACCCGAAAACAGATGAAGAAACATTAATTTTACAACGCTACTCTAAAGCTCTTGGTAGCGCTGTAAACCCTGTTCTTCGTGAAGGTAATTCAGATCGCCGCGCACCAAAAGCAGTTAAAAACTTCGCACGTAAACACCCTCATTCAATGGGTAAGTGGAGCCAAGCATCTCGAACTCACGTTGCACACATGCGTGAAGGTGACTTCTACCACGGCGAAAAATCGATCACACTAGATAGTGCTCGCGACGTAAGAATGGAGCTACTAACAGAAGCTGGCGAAACAATCGTGCTTAAAGATAAAATCTCGCTGTTAGATGGCGAAATTATCGATAGTATGTTTATGAGCAAAACAGCATTATGTGAATTTTACGAACAAGAAATGCAAGATGCCTACGAAACGGGCATGATGTTCTCTTTACACGTAAAAGCAACGATGATGAAAGTATCTCACCCGATTGTATTTGGTCATGCGGTAAGAATTTTCTATAAAGACGCGTTTGCAAAACACCACGACCTATTTGAAAAACTGGGCGTGAATGTTAATAACGGCTTATCAAACCTTTACGAAAAAATCGACGGTTTACCAAGCTCACAACGTGAAGAAATTCGTCGTGACTTACATGCTTGCCACACACACCGTCCAGAATTAGCAATGGTTGATTCAGATAAAGGGATTTCAAACCTACACGCGCCAAACGATGTGATCGTAGATGCATCTATGCCTGCTATGATCCGTGGTGGTGGTAAAATGTGGGGGGCTGATGGTCGTCCAAAAGATACCAAAGCCGTTATCCCTGAATCAACGTTCGCACGTATTTATCAAGAAATCATCGCATTTTGTAAAACAAATGGCGCATTCGATCCAGTCACAATGGGTAGTGTGCCAAACGTTGGCCTAATGGCACAAAAAGCGGAAGAGTACGGTTCGCACGACAAAACATTCGAAGCGCCAGCGACGGGTGAAGCACGTATCGTAGACATCGCAACTGGCGAAGTACTAATGGTTCAGAATGTTGAGAAAGACGACATCTGGCGTATGTGCCAAGTTAAAGATGCTCCTATCCGTGACTGGGTTAAATTATCAGTTGAGCGTGCAAGAGACTCAGATACACCGGTTGTATTCTGGCTTGACCCTTACCGCCCACATGAAAACGAACTCATCATTAAGGTAAACGAATACCTTAAAGATCACGACACTGAAGGATTAGATATCCAAATCATGTCACAAGTTCGTGCAATGCGTTATACCCTAGAACGTGTAGCTCGTGGCCTAGATACTATTTCAGCAACAGGTAATATTTTACGTGATTACCTGACAGATCTATTCCCAATTATGGAATTAGGTACAAGTGCTAAAATGTTGTCTATCGTGCCATTAATGGCAGGTGGCGGTTTATTCGAAACAGGCGCAGGTGGCTCAGCGCCGAAACATGTACAGCAACTTGTTGAAGAAAATCACCTACGTTGGGATTCGCTAGGTGAATTCCTTGCGTTAACCGTGTCGCTAGAATCAGTAGCGAAGAAAGCGAATAACACGAAAGCAAAAATACTTGCAGCAACGTTAGATCAAGCAACTGAAATGTTATTAGACAACGGTAAATCACCATCACGCCGTACGGGTGAATTAGATAACCGTGGCAGTCACTTCTATCTTTCTCTATTCTGGGCTAAGTGCCTATCAGAACAGTCTGAAGACAAAGAATTGCAAGCTCAGTTTACTTCACTTGCTGCAACACTTAGTGAAAACGAACAGCAAATTGTCGAAGAGCTAAACTCAGTTCAAGGTAAAGCGGTAGATATCGGTGGTTACTTCAACGCAGACCCTGCGAAAATTGAAGCTATCATGCGCCCAAGTAAAACATTTAATGAATTACTAAAAACAAAACTTAGCTAATATTAAGTAAACCAATATTACGCACCAAACCCGCAATAGATTCGTCTGTTGCGGGTTTTCTTTTTCAGAACGCCCATACCCAACAAATACGCTACCTATTTCAAGTAATACCTATTCAATATTTCCCCACAACCATAGTTTGTTAGTGCTTTCTTTTTATAAACCGTGATTTTAAATAGATCAACACAGCTAAAATGACGTAAAATAAAGTATTGCGATGCACATTAAAGTAAAGCTCATAAACACATCAGGCCATAAAGGTAATTGATAAGGTAAAGCAGTGAAATTTAGAACCGATTTAAATGGGTTAAGAGCAATAGCACTTATTGCCGTCGTATTGTTCCATTTTAATCCGAGCATCGCGCCCGGAGGCTTTGCGGGTGTTGATATTTTCTTTGTCATCTCAGGTTTCCTCATGACAGGGATTATCTTTAAAGGACTCAATACTGATTCCCTAAACTTAGCTGACTTTTATTTATGCAGAGCAAATCGTATTATTCCTCCGCTTGCAGCTCTCTGTTTTATCCTATTGCTCTTTGGTTGGTTCTTATTGCCACCGATGGATTATTTAAATTTAGGCAAGCATGTCGCCAGCAGTGTCACGTTCCTATCAAATATCACCTATTTTTATGAGGCTGGTTATTTTGATGAAAGTGCCTATGAAAAATGGTTGTTACATACTTGGTCGTTATCGGTTGAATGGCAGTTTTATATTATTTACCCTATTATACTGCTGTTTTTAAAACGCTATTTTTCACTCGAAAATTTAAAGCGGTTATTAATTGTTGGGACTGTTTTAGGTTATATATTTTGTACTATTGCGACAGATATGTGGCCAACATTTGCTTACTTTTCCTTGCCAACACGCTCATGGGAAATGCTGTTAGGCGGCGTAGCTTATTTCTACCCAGTAAAATTACACAGTAACCAAAAAAGATTACTTGAAATTGTCGGCGTCTCGTTAATTTTATCATCGTTTATTTTTACCACTAAAATGACACCTTGGCCTGGTTACATCGCTTGTATCCCAGTGTTTGGGACTTACCTTATCCTGCTCAGTGATCGCGAAACAAGTATTATCACTAACAATCGGGTGTTTCAAACACTCGGTAAGTGGTCATATTCAATCTACCTTTGGCATTGGCCTATTGCGGTCTATGGGGCATATTTTAAATTAGAGAACTGGGTACCAATCGGTTTAACATTATCGGTTATTTTTGGTGCAGCCAGTTATTACTTGATTGAACGTAATCAATTTAAACATAGAAAAAACACGCTGATTTTCACCCTAATAACGGCATTCGTTTTTGTTGGTTTTTACAAATCAATTCCCTTTCTGCTTTATCACATTTCAGGTATGCCAAAATACATTATTGAAGCCAATTTAAATCAAAGTGACAAAGGCGAGCTTTATACTTGGCAAATGATGGATACACTTAAAAAAAATAAAATTAATAACGATAAGTTAAATGTACTGTTTATTGGTGACTCGCAATCTGCTGATTTTGTTAATGTCATCAATGAAAAAGTCAGTGTCATTAATAATGATCGCGTTAATTTTATGGCTCAAAAAATATCGGCTAAATGTGGTGTTTTTTACCATCTGCCTAAACCATTAAATACGCTCTACGACAGAATTAATCTCTCTGAAAATATAGGCGAGAAAAAATTACTCAAATGTGCAGCAAAAATCAGAAAAATAACAGCGGATCCTCGCCTACTCAATGCTGACTTTATTTTTATTGCGATGAATTGGCGCAACTGGGCTTTGGATTATAACATTCAAGCCATTGAAGCGATAAAACAGCGAAATCCAAAGGTCAAAATAGTGATTATCGGCAACAAGGGGATCGCACGTCCACTGCCAATACTGATGCTTAATGCATTTGAAAGTAAACAAGATGTAAGCGAGATGGTGTATAAGTCGCTGCCAAGCAGTAACATTAAAAACAATGCGTTTTTTAGTGCGAATCAAGATGTAGGCTATCAGTTTATTAATATGACTTACGCATTTTGCCCGACTAAAAAGTGTAATGTCGTCGATAAAAATGGCCTGCCATTCTTCTATGATGAAGTACATACGACCAAGCAAGGTGCGATGTATCTCTCAGAAAGGTTAAAGCCTGTATTACCCGTTGAAATTTATTAATCCCCCCTCTTTGTTAATCACCACACTGAGTCGCTATCATAAGAATATATTTTAGCGACTCAGATGGCCCTAAAGTAAATAACGCTATATTAAATTACCCTATAAATAGATTGCCAAAATTTGCTACAATTGCCTTATAAGCATCTTAATTATTAGCGAACACATGTCAAAATCAACACCAGCAGTAGCACCTAAAAAAGCAAAACTAACGCTAGGTAGAAAAAAAAGCCCTTCTGAACAGGCGAAAAAGAGCCAAATTAGTTATACCAATACGGTAAAACCGCGTGGTAAAAATAACCGCTCACAACATTCTAAACCTAAAGAGTCTGGTCCAACTCAAGTTTATGTATTCAATAAACCTTACATGGTGTTGACTCAATTTACCGATGCTGATAATCGTGAAACATTGAAAGACTATATCAAGGTACCGGATATCTACGCTGCCGGTCGCCTAGACCGTGATAGTGAAGGACTGCTATTACTAACAAACAATGGTCGCTTGCAAGCGAAGTTAACTCAGCCCGGTGAAAAAACAGAGAAAACGTATTGGGTGCAAGTCGAAGGTGAACCGAGCCCAGAAAAAATTAATGATTTACGCTACGGAATCGTCTTAAAAGACGGTCCAACACTGCCAGCTAAAGTTGAAATCATGACCGAACCAGCAGTGTGGCCGCGCGTACCACCAATTCGTGAACGTCAAAATATTCCAACGACCTGGCTAGCAATCACAATCGTCGAAGGCCGTAATCGCCAAGTTCGTCGTATGACTGCACATATCGGGCACCCGACACTGCGTTTGATCCGTTACCGCATTGGACCATGGACACTGGATAATATCCAACCAGGTGAATTGCTTGAAACCAGTATTCATATGATGGATTAGCAGCAAAGTCTGTTTTTGCGCGGGCCTTCATGGTAAAATTCGCGCCATTGAAATTTGGTTTTCAAAGAGCAGTCCAAAACTGTACCAAGAACACCAATTTCAACTCTATATTTAATACATTAGCAAAAAAGCCTTTAACTTTATTTGCATTACTACAAGAGTAATTAAAAGGTCCTATGACAAATAATACAATTGACGCAAGTACTAAAGAATTAAACAGTACTAAAAAGGTAATCGTTGGCATGTCCGGCGGTGTTGACTCATCTGTTTCTGCTTACTTGCTACAACAGCAAGGTTATCAAGTAGAAGGCCTGTTCATGAAGAACTGGGAAGATGACGATAATGATGAATATTGTGCCGCTGCTGAGGACCTAGCAGACGCACAAGCAGTATGTGATAAATTAGGTATTGAGTTACACGCTATTAATTTCTCTGCTGAGTACTGGGATAACGTGTTCGAATACTTCCTTGCTGAATATAAAGCAGGCCGAACGCCAAACCCTGATATTCTTTGTAACAAAGAAATCAAATTTAAAGCATTCCTGCAATTTGCTTCTGAAGTACTTTCTGCTGATTACATCGCAATGGGTCACTACGTGAGCCGTCGTCAAAAAGCCGATGGCACATTTGAAATGCTACGTGGCTTAGACAGTAATAAAGATCAAAGTTACTTCTTATACACGTTAGATCATGTGCAAGTTTCGCGTTCATTATTCCCTGTTGGTGAATTAGAAAAGCCTGAAGTACGTCGTATTGCTGAAGAACAAGACTTGATCACAGCAAACAAAAAAGACAGTACTGGTATCTGCTTTATCGGTGAACGTAAATTCACTGAATTTTTAAGCAAATACTTACCTGCACAACCGGGTAAAATTGAAAGTGTTGATGGCGAAGAAATTGGTGAACACCAAGGTCTGATGTACCACACACTTGGTCAACGTAAAGGCCTGCATATCGGTGGCATGAAAAACAACAACAGCCAAGAACCTTGGTATGTGGTTGATAAAGATATGGAGCGTAACGTACTGCTTGTGGCACAAGGTCACAACCACCCGCGTTTATTCTCGACTGGTTTAATGGCGTCGCAACTCCACTGGGTTAGCCGCGAACCATTAACACAGCCATTACGTTGTACTGTAAAAACGCGTTACCGCCAGACTGATGTTCCTTGTTTAGTGACACCAATCAGCGAAGACCAAATTGAAGTAACTTTTGATAAACCCGAACTTGCGGTTACACCTGGCCAATCAGCGGTATTTTACCTTGATGACGTTTGCCTAGGTGGCGCAATTATTGATGTTCAAATTAGGGACTAACAGTGTCAACTAACTTCCAAGAATCAAATATAGCCTTTGCTGGCGTTTGTCAGGCTGCTGCGCTAGTACACCAACTTGCAACGACTGGTAATTGTGATGATACACAATTAACTAATACCTTACGTTGTGTGATCGTGACAGACCCAAGTCAGACAATTGAAGTTTATGGCGAATACGCAAACTTAGAATTAGGCTACAAAACGCTTATTGCTCAGTTAAGTAATACGTCTAAAGGCCCAGATAGTGCATTAACACGCTACATGATTGGCTTAGTCGCACTAGAGCGTAAACTTGCTAAACGCAATGATATTCTTGGCATGTTAGGTGAACGCATCTCACAAGTTAAGCGCCAAACTCATCATTATGAGTTAACGGATGCACAAATTTTAAGTAATATGGCGTCGATTTATGTGGACCTAATCAGCCCACTTGGCACCAAGATCCAAATTGCAGGAACAGCAAGTTTCCTACAACAAACATTGGTGAGAGATAAGATCCGTGCAGTATTATTTGCCGGTATTCGATCAGCAGTGTTATGGCGACAAACAGGCGGTCAACGTCGCCAAGTAGTTTTCAATCGTAAACACATGGTAGAGCAAGCTAAGCAACAATTAGCTCGAATTTAACCTAAACACACCCAGGAGTATGTAATGGAATTATCAGCGTTAACAGCTGTTTCCCCGGTCGATGGTCGCTACGGTAGTAAAACAGTAGCCCTGCGTTCAATTTTTAGTGAATTTGGTCTAATCAAATACCGTGTACAAGTAGAAGTTCGTTGGTTACAAAAACTAGCTGAATGTGACGCAATTGCAGAAGTACCAGCACTAAGTGCTGATGCAAACGCTGCATTAAACAGCATCACAGATAACTTCTCTGAAGCTGACGCTGCGCGTATTAAAGCAATTGAAAGCACTACAAACCACGATGTAAAAGCAGTTGAATACTTCTTGAAAGAGAAAGTAGCTGATAACGCAGAACTGAATGCAGTTTCTGAGTTCATCCACTTCGCTTGTACTTCAGAAGATATCAATAACCTGTCTCACGCATTAATGTTAACTGAAGCGCGTGAAACAATTCTTTTACCTTACTGTGAAAAGCTTATCGATAGCCTAACAGTACTAGCAAAAGAATATGCTGCTGTACCATTATTATCACGTACTCACGGCCAGCCTGCATCGCCAAGTACTATGGGTAAAGAATTTGCTAACGTTGTAGTGCGTTTACGCCGTCAAATGTTACAAATCGCTAATGTTGAAATTTTAGGTAAAATCAACGGCGCTGTAGGTAACTACAACGCACACATCTCAGCTTACCCTGATGTTGATTGGAATGAGTTCTCTGAAGAATTCGTATCTAGCCTAGGTGTTGTATGGAACCCATACACAACACAAATCGAACCGCATGATTACATTGCTGAACTTTATGACGCAATTGCACGTTTCAACACAATCATTCTTGATTTTGACCGTGACATCTGGGGTTACATTTGCCTAGGTCACTTCAAGCAAAAAACGATTGCTGGTGAAATTGGCTCTTCAACAATGCCACACAAAGTTAACCCGATTGATTTTGAAAACTCAGAAGGTAACATTGGTATTGCTAACGCACTATTCAATCACCTTGCTGCAAAATTACCGGTTTCTCGCTGGCAGCGTGACTTAACAGATTCAACTGTATTACGTAACCTAGGTGTTGCTATCGGTTATTCTGTTATTGCCTACGAGTCAACGCTAAAAGGCGTGAGCAAATTAGAGCTTAACGAAGAAGCACTACTAGCTGATCTTGATCGTAACTGGGAAGTTCTGGCTGAGCCAATCCAAACAGTAATGCGTCGCTACGGCATCGAAAAACCATATGAAAAGCTAAAAGAGCTTACTCGTGGTCGTCGTGTTGATGGTCCTGCTATGCAAGAATTCATCGATACACTAGAACTAACTGATGCAGTTAAAGCGGAATTAAAATTAATGACGCCTGCTAACTACATCGGTCGTGCTGTTGAGTTCGTTAACGAACTATAACTTTAGCTGTAACTGTAACTGTAACTGTAACTGTAAATAGTTAAGCTATAGATAGTCATGCACACTGTAAATAATTTAACATATGGCTTCATGTGTTAAATTAATTTAAGCCCAAGTTTATGTACTTTCAACTAGAAATAGTAACAGTACGCTTGGGCTTTTTTGTGCGCTAGTTAACATTACCATTTTCGATATCAAAAAACCGAATATCGTCAAACCAAATAAATGCAAAATATAACTTCAAATTGCAAATAAAAAACCTCCACAAAATTTCATTTATTAACAAATATACAGACTTTTGTAAAACATACGTTCGAAGTTAGCCCCCTATCTTGTAACTCTGTTCGATACACGGATAATCAGCATTACATTTACATCTGGTTAACCAAGGATTTACAGTATGAACGGATCATTTCTTATTGAAGCATTTCAGGCACCCTCTACATGTGCGCAAAACTTAGGTAATTTCTTTAATGATTTAGGTGCCGATCCTTACCTTGAAAGTAACTGTCGATTCCGTGCATTTTCTCAATATCAAAAAACTAATGATCAATTTGAAAAATTAAACTCAAGTACCTTCATGCAATCATCAGATGTAAATCGTCTTATCGGTAACGTTGAACGTAAGTTCGAAGACATCTCTCCAGCACTTGATCAGCATCCTGACTTTCAAACATTGTTAAATGCATTTCTTGAGCGTACTAACGTTGATACAACAAAGCAGCCGATTGGCGTACATCAGATCCGCGTCGTGTGCTCACAGGATAAATCTGGCTCACCAGCACCTGAAGGTATTCACCAAGATGGTTTTGATTTTGTCGGTATTTTTTGCGTAAAACGTGACAACATCGCAGGCGCATTCACACAAATATTTTCATCGCCAGTAGATCAACACCCACACATGAGTACCACACTAGAAGAGAACCAATTCATCATTTTTAATGACCGTCGCTATTACCATTACGTGACTGAAACACTACCTGGTTTACAAGATGAAACCGGACTGCGCGACGTATTTGTTTTCACCGCTTAATTGACAACGTCCGCGATAAAGCAGCGAATAAGACAGTAGTTCGAACTGTCATAAACGTACTTAACAATCTAAATAACTGTATTACGTTTTTACAAATAACAGTATTACGCCTTGTAAAAATAACTGTTCTAAACGTAATAATAATTTTATTAAAGGAATAACCGATGAACTTATGTCTTGAGTCAATCCGCCAAGCGTTCCCAGCACTGCAACAAAAAGTAAATGGCGAGCCAGTGTATTTTTTTGATGGCCCTGGTGGCTCACAAGTTCCACAGTCAGTGCTTGATGCAATGACTGCTTACTTAGGTAAATATAATTCAAACCTTGGCGGTCGCTTTTTCTCAAGTGAAAAGACCGTTGATGTGATGCGTAATGCACGTCTCAGCGGCCAAGCATTATTAAATACCGAATCTCCAGACAACATCGTATTTGGCGCTAACATGACGTCACTTACCTTCCAACTAAGCCGTGCGATAAGCCGAGATTGGCAAACTGGTGATGAAGTTATTGTGACTTCTCTAGACCATTATTCAAACGTATCAACGTGGCAACAAGCAGCGGATGATAAAGGCGCGATAGTACATCAAGCCCGCGTTAATGAAGATGATTGCACATTAGATAGCGACCATTTAATCTCATTAATCTCTAACAAAACGAAACTAGTGGCGTTAACATTTGCATCGAACACCACTGGTTCATTAGTAGACATCAAACCTATCATTGCAGCTGCGCATGCCGTTGGTGCTAAAGTTTATATTGATGCGGTTCATTACGCGCCACATAAACTTGTTGATGTACAAGCATTAGGTTGTGATTTCTTAGCATGTTCAGCTTATAAATTCTTTGGCCCTCACGTGGGTATCGCATATGTCGCGCCACAATGGTTACATAGTTTATCGCCTTACAAAGTTGAGCCAGCAACAAATCAGGGGCCAGGCCGTTTTGAAACCGGTACTCAAAGCTTTGAAGCCTTAGCTGGTTTTACTGCTGCAGTTGAATACCTTGCCCATGCAGGTGATCAAGCACTGCCGCTACGTGAAAGACTTGTACAAAGCTTCGAATTATATCAAGTCCATGAGCAGCAGCTTAGCCAACATTTCCTTGCCAAGTTAGCGCAATACAGCAACGTAACGCTATATGGCATTAATGACATGGACAGATTAGCTGAGCGTACACCAACCTTCTCTATCCGTATTGACCACGCTTCACCAGAAGATGTATCTGGTTTGCTCGGTCAACATAATATGTGCGTATGGAATGGTCATTTCTATGCAATTGGCTTATGCAAACAATTAAATATCTTGGATAAAGGTGGCGTTATCCGTATTGGTTTTATGCACTACAATACCACCAGCGAAATTGATGCGTTATTTGATGTGTTAACAACGGTATTAGTTAAATAACGACTAACTTATCGCAGCTCGTATTCATAAGTCCAAGTGTCTCATCGCACTTGGACTTCATAAAAATAATCCCGCATAAACGAAGTAAACCACGCCCCAATCACCTGAAATACCAAAAGTCGCTTACCGATAACACTTTCATTTAATGACTTATGCTAGCCTATTTTTCCAATATGTATAAATACATAACGCGAAACTAATCAACGACACAGCAAGGAAGCAAGATATGTCACGTCAATCAAGAACAGTGCAACAATGGTTTGATGAATATGGGGTTAGCCACCAAAACAAAACCAATAAACTCATTCACTGGGTCATGGTACCCATCATCTTTTTTACCATCGTTGGTTTACTATGGTCTATTCCTAAAATGGACTGGATGGATGGTTCTCTTTGGCTAAACTGGGCAACACTCGCCATGTTACCGGCGATGTATTTCTATTACACCTTATCACTACGCATTTTATTGGGCATGCTACTGTTCACAGGATTATGCCTACTCGCGTGTTATATGCTGACACTATACTTAACCATACCGCTATGGATATTTAGCGCCATATTGTTTGCGATTGCCTGGGTGTTTCAGTTTATTGGACATAAAATTGAAGGAGCGAAACCCTCATTTTTTGAAGATCTGCAGTTCTTATTAGTCGGTCCTGCTTGGTTACTTGGATTTCTCTACCGACGTGCGGGTATTCGTTATTAAAAAAATACCCTTTATCGTGAAATAAAGGGTATCTACAAACTTAATGATTAAATACGTGATTCAATCAGCCAATATCACTGGCTGATTTGTTTACCGGGTCATTCGTTGGCGCTTGAGCAACAGACTGTTTAATCAGATTATGATTACCCGTCAATAAATCCTCCAGCGAGCCATTTTCTTTATCAACCAATCCAATCTCTTTAAGCATGTTATCCACCAGTGGTGCATTCGCACGGTAGTTTAGCGCAGCGGTCGTTACTTGCTCTGATAAACTGAGCGGTGCTGATGACTGACCATCGTTCGAACTCGTGCCAGTAACGCTATGACCACCATTGCCACCGTAACCCTGCAAAATTTTAATGCCCTCTATGTTCTCTAATGGTTTCACCGCATTGGCGATTAATTCAGGCAATACTTGTAAAATTGCGAGTGATTTTTGCAAATCGATCTGTTCAGTACTTAATAAATTATCCGCCTCATAACGAGAACGCTTACCTTCAGCTTCAACCGCATATACTTTTTCATTTGCTTCAGCATTCAGTTTTAATGCATCTGCTGATGCTTTTGCTTCAATTAAAATTGATTCAGCATTATCTTCGGCTGCTTGTTTTGCTGCATGTGCTTGCACGGTAATACCAACCGCATCACGTTCTGCTTCTTTCGTTGCTGCGATAACTTCAATTTGCTTATTACGATTTGCTTGTGCAACTTCACGCGCAGTCACAACCGCTTCTTCTTTCTCAACCTTATTTTTTTCTGCTTCAGCCGCTTTCGCGCGAGCCGCAGATTCTTCTTCAGATTTAACCGCAACTGCAATTTGCTTTTCTTGCATCGCAACTTCAATATCCCGCTGCTGCTGAATTCTTGATTGCTCCAGTATTTTTATTTTCTCGATTTCTGCGGTTTCAATAAATTTAGATTTTTCAATTTCGGCTGCTTCAATCGCTCTTTGTTTTGCAATCTCAGCTTCGCGCTCTTCCTGTGCTCGTTGCTCTCGTTGCTTCACAATCGTTGCCTGTTGCTCAGCTTTACGCATTTCGACAACTTGCTCTTGGTTTAATTGTGCATTCATTTTTTCTTGTTCAATTTCGAGCGATTGTTTTTCTGCCAGTACATTACGTTGTTCAATTAAAATTCTATTTTCTTGCTCAATATCGTTGGTTTCTTTACGCTTACGTTCAATAATCTGAGCAAGTAAAGCACGACCTTCGGCATCGAAAGCATTATTTTTATTAAAATATTGTAGGTCTGTTTGATCAAACCCCGTTAATGATACAGACTCAAGTTCCAAGCCGTTCTTCTCTAAATCATTAATCACGTTTTGCTGTACTCGCTGAACAAAGTCAGAACGCTTCTCATGCATTTCTGTCATTGTCATCTCAGCCGCAACCGCACGTAATACGTCAACAAACTTCGATTCCATGAGTTTTTTCAACTCTTCAACACGCATGGTTCTAATACCAAGCGTTTGCGCAGCCATAGAAATACCTTCTTTTGTCGGTGCTACGCGTAAATAGAAGTCAGCTTTCACATCCACACGCATACGATCTTTGGTGATCAAAGCATCCTTCTGAATTTTTTCGACTTCAATTCGTAATGTATTCATACTGACAGGTATAGTTTCATGTAGAACCGGTAGTACCAACATACCGCCGTCTTTCGCAATTTTCTCTCCCCCCATCCCAGTTCTAACAAAAGCAACTTCTTTGGTTGATCGTACATACAACTTCGCAATGATAAGGCCAATCGTCAACATAGCGATAAACACACTACCCGCGATAATGAGAATGAACGTAATATTTCCTGGTAATTCCATATTAATAATATTCCTAAATATAAGTGATAACTTTTCTATTTCGTGATGACTGCTTAATTGTTTGCAACCCCGTTATTTGCAAATCACTTGAATGGGATCGCAAGCCAACTTCTTGTCAATTTTTCAACAACGACGACCTCGGTTCCTTGAGTAAATTTCTCATGCTCATATGCAGGCTCTACCATTAAATAATGTTTTTGCTGAAAGTCATCGACCAAAACAGCTTCTGCAGGATTGCCCTTAGTGGCAGTGCCAATCGTAACTCTGGCTAACTTCCCGTTAAATTCAGCAGTAGACACAGCAGAACTATCACGTAGCGGTAACCACTGAGCGAGTTTAGAACCAAGAGTATGCATGAACAGCATGGTCAACGTTATGCTGATAGGTATCGAGATTAATAATGAGGGCTGCCATTCAAACACCGAAAGCATCACGAAGTTAATCATGAACCCCGAAACGGCAAAAACAGTAAATGAGAGGATCAGCCAGATAAACAAAGGTAATTTACTAATACAGAGCCAATCTAGCGCACCGTTTAATCCTCCAGAACTCACCGTTACACTTGTGTCGCTGTTAAATTCAAAAGGAGAAACATTATCGAGCATCTCTAACAGGCTTAAGCCTATTAATAAGCCCAATATTTCTATCAAAGTGAACAAAAAAACAATACTTATTGCAACGGTATAAGGCAGGTTTATGTCAGACAAAAAGAATGTCAGCATGCTGACTCCATATAAATAATAACAATAAGCATAACTACTTGAATAATATAAAATACACTAGCTAACCACTCATATTACGAGATCTTTATCACATAAAATATTTTATACATACCGAATAAACCACAAAGTTATTTATTTTCAATATTATTGAATTAAGATCAGCTGCACTAATACATAAATAGCTTCGCATCTTCATCAAGGGGGTTGGTTGAATTGTTAAACAGACCAAGAATAGATCTGTTTAACGAAATTTTGTGACTGGATCAAAGGACATATAATCAGAAGCTAACGGTTTTTTGTTATTACTTTACCGCTAGACGATACGCAAAGTACTCAGTGTCTCGTACAAATCCTAACTTTTCATACAATGCTTGCGCCGATAGATTATCTTGCGCGGTATTCAAATCAACACGAATTGCACCGGTATTTCGAGCCTCCCTCACTACACGATGAATCAACTCATTAGCAAGGCCTTGTCTACGATATTCAGGGGCTATAAATAGATCATTTAATACCATAATCTTACCCAGCGACACCGATGAAAACGAATGATAGTTAAGTACAAACCCCATAGGGTCTCCAACTTTATTATACGCAATGAACACTGTTGCATCATTATTCATCAAACGCTCACCTAAATACGGTCGGTACTTTTGTGGAGCAGATGGTTGCTTATAAAACACCATGTATTGATCAAATAAACTGACCAGATCATTTAATTCTTCAAGTGAGGCTTGTTTAATATTCATAAAATTCCTTTTTAATATGAATCAATTGATGCTCGTGTAATACAAGATGTAACACGACTTTAGTTAATTATTACTGATTCCAGAGTATCAATTTTTCATTAAATTACAATAACCAAAAACTCCTTATTTATTCATACTTTAGCCTTCAAATTTATCAGTATACTAACGCGAATATTCACACTAAAAATCAACTTGCCGCCATTTAGCTCATTTAACAAGGAACGTAAAATGAAACTAATATCTCTGTGCCTCACACTGGCCTCGCTACTTTCTAGCGCTGCTTTTGCTAATAACAATTATACGCCAGTTAGTTATCGCTATTACCAACTAAACTACACAGAAGTTACAGCTGAAGATGCTGATGAACCATTAGAAACATATCAAATAAATATTTCCAACTTAGTCAGCCCTTATATCTTTAGCAGAACAAGTTTTAACTATTTAAGTAAAGAGAAGGTTATTGATGCGCAAAATTCAATGACAACAACCTCGATGCAAGCCGTATTCAATATGGGTACACGACTGGCGCTATTACCTAAAATTGACCTAACAGTTGAAAGCGGGGCTATTTATGAATTCGGTAAAGAAGTCGAGCTTAAATCAAATTCTGTATCCGTTACAGATGATGACTTTGACAGTGAATTCGGATTTAACGCGGCGGTCGGTCTTGCAATGCACTTCAGCCGCCATTTAGAGTTTATTGTTGATGCCGCCTATATCGACATTGGTGATGAGTCAGAAATGGAATACAGTGCTGAACTGGTTGCACATTTACTGCCCAACCTTGCATTAGTCGCCAATGGTGTCATGTATGAAGAACACGTGGGGTATGGTTTCGGACTACAGTTTGACTTTTAATCAAGGGTTCCCCCTATTAAAGCACCTATTCTGACGCTAAACGATATCTCAATACGTGCTGATTTTCTTCTTCACAATAGAACTGATTTAAAAACACCCCACCACAACTCTCTATTACTTTACGTGATGCAAGGTTGTCCGGATCGCAGGTGATAATTACATCATCAACCATAACAGTCTTCTGAATATTAGAAAGCATGAATTCCGCTACTCCTTGTCCCCTTACTGAAGGTCTTGTTTCATAACCGATATGACCAATAACGTTATTAATATAATCGTTACTCCCCTGTCTCACCCGTATCGAACCAAGAATAACGCCATTCTCGATACAGAAATAAGTCGTGATAGGCGTCCACCCTTTCGGGAGCTGTTCACCACGCGCATAAGCAATACGTTTCTTTAGATAAGCGGCGTAATTGTTAAAGATAAATTCATAAAGTACGATGCCATCATCAACACATTCATCAACGTAAGATTTAAACGCAGTTAAATGCGTTATGTTTGCGAGTTCTATTTTTGCAAATTGAGTTTTTGCGGATTGAATATTCATCTGCTCGTTATCCTTAGTGACTCCATTTTTCAATAAGACTATATCACGCGACATGATAAGCTTCAAAACCAGTGATTGATATAAACTATCAAATACATAGATTCAATTGAATTTACCTATTCATAAAATTACCCCATAATCCTTCTCATGGATTCGCAGCAAGATTGCAGCAAGAATCAAATCAAATAATTAACTCATTAATAGGATAACAACATGATCAACACTCAAATTAAACCATTCAACGCAACTGCTTTCAAACAAGGCGAATTCGTAGAAATTTCAGAAAAAGACGTACATGGTAAATGGGCTGTATTCTTCTTCTACCCAGCTGACTTCACGTTTGTTTGCCCTACTGAACTAGGTGATGTTGCAGACCATTACGAAGAATTACAAAAACGTGGCGTAGAAGTATTCTCAGTATCTACTGACACTCACTTCACTCACAAAGCATGGCACGACAGTTCAGACACTATCGGTAAAATAAACTACTTCATGGTAGGCGACCAATCAGGCAACATCACAAACAACTTCAATGTTATGCGTGAAGGTCAAGGCCTTGCAGACCGTGCAACGTTCCTAGTTGACCCACAAGGTGTTATCCAAGCAATGGAAATCACTGCAGAAGGTATTGGCCGTGACGCTGAAGACTTAATGCGTAAAGTGAAAGCTGCACAATACGTAGCTGCTAACCCAGGTGAAGTTTGCCCAGCTAAATGGAAAGAAGGCGAAGCAACACTAGCGCCTTCACTAGACCTAGTAGGTAAAATCTAATTTAAAGGCCACTTTAAAAACTGATTAACTGAAAATAAGTCGACCTCAGCATGCAGCAATAGCTGAGGTCATTTAAAAATACATTTTCACGAATGCTCTACAAAACAAAAAGTAGAAAGTAGAAAGTAGAAAGTAGAAAGTAAATTTTTAAATTAACCAAATTGCTAATCGCGTTTTAAAAAGCGCACCATATATAGCCATAAGCAGAATTAAAAAGGTGTCACTATGTTAGACCAAAATATGAAAACCCAGTTAAAGGCGTATTTAGAAAATTTAAAGACAGAAGTACAACTTGTACTGAGTCTTGATGACAGTGATACCGCGCAAAAATTACATACGTTAGCCAATGATATTGCGTCACTAAGCGAAAAAGTAATTGTTATTGAAGATCAAAGTGCCAGCGCGCGTAAACCGATTATGCAAGTAGTCAATCCGATCAAACAAACTGCGATTGGTTTTGCTGGTTTACCTATGGGGCATGAATTTACCTCGCTAATATTGGCACTACTGCACAGTGGCGGTCACCCAATGAAGCTCGATGCTAAAGTGATTGAGCAAATGGCTAACCTTGAAGGTGAAATGAACTTTGAAATATTCATTTCATTAAGCTGTCAAAACTGCCCTGATGTTGTACAAGCATTAAATATGATGGCAGCGACTAACCCTAATATTAAAACAACCATGATTGACGGAGCTGCATTCCAAGACGAAGTTGCCGAACGTAATATCATGGCAGTGCCAAGTGTTTACTTAAACGGTGAAGTATTCACCCAAGGTCGTATTTCATTAACTGAAATATTATCGAAAGTGGATACTGGCGCAGCAAAAAAACAAGCTATCGCATTAAATGAAAAAGAACCATACGAAGTGCTTGTCGTAGGTGGTGGTCCAGCGGGCGCATCTGCAGCAATTTATGCCGCACGTAAAGGGATTCGAACAGGTGTTGTTGCCGAACGTTTTGGTGGCCAAGTCATGGATACGATGGCGATTGAAAACTTCATTTCAGTAAAAGAAACCCAAGGACCAAAACTTGCAGCGGCACTTGAAGAACACGTAAAAGAATATGACGTGGATATCATGAATGAACAACGAGCGGCTGCAGTCGTAAGTGCTGAAAAAACTACCGATGGTTATATTCATGTTGAACTCGATAGCGGCGCAATATTAAAAAGCCGCAGTGTGATCTTATCAACGGGCGCACGTTGGAGAGAAATGAATGTACCCGGTGAACAAGAATACCGTAACAAAGGCGTGGCTTACTGCCCGCACTGTGATGGTCCGTTGTTCAAAGGTAAGAAAGTAGCCGTGATCGGTGGCGGTAACTCTGGTATCGAAGCTGCTATCGACTTAGCCGGTATTGTTGAGCATGTGACTGTACTTGAATTTGCAGATACTTTACGTGCCGATCAAGTACTTGTAAATAAAGCCAATAGCATGGCTAATATCACGATAATTAAACAAGCACAAACCACAGAAGTTATCGGTGATGGTACGCGAGTTACAGCACTTAATTATGTTGACCGCGCGACAGGTGATGCAAAACAGCTCGAACTTGCAGGTATCTTTGTACAAATTGGTTTGATGCCAAACAGTGATTTCTTAAAAGACAGTGGTGTTGCTTTATCACCGCGTGGTGAAATTGAAGTGAATGCCAAAGGTGAAACCTCTGTTGCAGGTATATTCGCAGCCGGTGATGTAACAACAGTACCTTATAAGCAAATCATCATTGCCATGGGTGAAGGTTCAAAAGCCAGCTTAAGTGCTTTTGACCACTTAATCCGCACACCAGCACCAGTAGAAGTAAACAACGCGTAACACTAAGTTACCGTGAAAAGATAAAGCGCACACTCGTCCCCACGTGTAAGGCTTATCTGTCTAACCCAGTTATCTAAAAGGTGACTGGGTTTTACTGTATCAATCTACCTGCACATGCTTCATTTAATATTCTTATCCTATTCCTCTAAAAGTATATCTAACATTGCTTGGTGATTATTCAGATAATGTTTAGTGACAGAATATGTATCCGTTTCTTCATAATCAACTTCTACTAAACCACCTTCAAGGTGACTGAAAGTAAATAGTGTTTCAAATCAAATAAGTTCATATTATCCAAATAATTAAATGTTCAAAGCGATGCGCTTATACTTCGGTTTAGCAATTTATTAGGCTTACTCGGCTATGATTTGTCAGAAGAACATTTCAAGTTACTTTCCCAACACACACCACCTTTTTGTTCGCATTTTTCTAACGTTTTGCCTTTTGCTTCCGCTTCTGTTTGACCTGTACCGTATACTCCACCAGCTCTGAGATCTTTAATATAGCAGCCCCATGCGCCACTTTTCGTATCCGCAATCACATCATCTTTATCCGTTTTTTTTGATGATCTAAGGATTAGCACCTCTAATCTTTGTATATCATCCCTGAGCATACGAACTTCTTTTTTAAGTTGATATAACTCTATATCATCATATCTTTCACTTGCACTAGCCTGCCCAAAAGACAATAAAACTACGACTGCCAAAACGAAACGTTTCATTCTTAAATACCATCAATTCAAAAGAAAAGAATTTTAACGTTTTTTTATTTTTCTGGACAGGTTTTATCATTGTTTATTGTACTTTATTATTCAAAACACAAAAAAGCCTTATCCCAATCCCATCGTAATAATGGAATTAGAATAAGGCTTTTTGTAATTGATATTAACTTAGTGCGATAAGATCTGATCTAAGAACAGTTTTAAACGATCTGATTGCGGGTTATCAAAGAACTCATGCGGTTCATTTTCTTCGATAATCTGCCCTGCATCCATAAAGATAACACGATCAGCCACTTTCTTAGCAAAGCCCATTTCGTGAGTTACACAAATCATGGTGATACCTTCATCTGCAAGCTCAACCATTACATCTAGCACTTCTGATACCATCTCAGGATCCAGTGCCGATGTTGGTTCATCAAACAGCATGATCTCCGGATTAATACATAAACAACGCGCAATCGCTACACGCTGTTGCTGACCACCAGAAAGCTGATTTGGGAATTTATGCGCTTGGTCGGCAATCTTCACACGTTCTAGATATTCCATCGCCGTTTTAATTGCTTCATGACGTGGTTTTTTATGTACCCACGTCGGAGCCAATAATAAATTTTCTAATACCGAAAGATGCGGGAACAAATTAAAGTGTTGGAATACCATACCCACTTGCGAGCGAATATGACGCACAACTTTTACGTCCTCAATCAGGTTAGTGCCGTTAATATTAATCGAACCTTCCTGAAATTTTTCAAGATGATTCAAACAACGAATAGTGGTTGATTTACCCGAGCCAGATGGACCACAGATAACGACTTTTTCGCCTTTTTTAATATTTAAGTTAACGTCTTTAAGTACGTGAAAATCACCATACCATTTGTTAACGTCTTGCATACTGATCATATAATCTTGTTCTGACATGATACTTCCTTATACCAATTACCTTACGTAAATGGTCAGTTAAATTTACGGTAATTGTTAGTGATCGGTGTTGTATCTACGTTCTATCACGCGCGAATATTGCGACATGCTGAAGCAGAACACCCAATAAATCAGAGTAACAAACACATAGCCTTCGATTTCAAAACCAAGCCAACTGGTATCACTATTCGTCAGCGTCACCATCGCTAAGATATCGAACAAACCAATGATGAGTACCAAGGTCGTATCTTTAAATAACGAGATGAACGAACCAACCAAATTCGGGATAGAGATCTTTAATGCTTGAGGTAGAATAATCAAAATCATACCTTGCCAATACGTTAAGCCTAATGACTCACTCGCTTCATATTGACCTTTCGGTATAGCTTGTAAACCACCACGAATCACTTCGGCAATATACGCGGCTTGGAATAATGTAATACCAATTAACGCCCGTAATAACTTATCAAACTCGATGCCATCGCTAAAGAATAACGGCAGTACTACCGACGCCATAAATAAGATGGTAATGAGTGGCACACCACGAATAAACTCAATAAAACCAACACATAACGTTTTAACAATTGGCATATTGTCTGACTGACGACCTAACGCTAATAAGATACCAATTGGGAATGATGCAATAATACCAACCGCAGCCACCAAAATAGTCAGCATTAAACCGCCCCATTTTTCAGTGCCTACCACTTCAAGACCGAGTCCACCACGGATCAAGATAAAACATACCACTGGGTACAGCAGCATACTGACAAATTTAATCTTAATACTGCTTAAGCGCGGTATAAAAAACACAAAGATAATACTTAAGATAGCGACTAAATTCGGACGCCAATGCAATGCTTCAGGGTAGAAGCCATACATAAATTGGTCGAACTTCTCGATAATAAATATCCAGCGAGCCCCCTCTTTTACCACTTCTTCTTTAGTACCGCTCCATGTCGCATCGAAGATCATCCAATCGAGTAACGGGGGCACAGTGGTATAGATAAAATAGATACCCAGCAGTGTTAATAGTGTATTAGGAATAGTAGAAAATAAATTCTCTCGTAACCAGAATACCAACCCCTTACTTGTCGAAGGTGCAGGTTTGGCCTCTTTCATCGTATAAACAGCCATATTATCTTCCTTTAATTTCCATTTTTGC
This sequence comes from Moritella sp. 24, assembly GCF_018219155.1. NCBI lineage: Bacteria > Pseudomonadati > Pseudomonadota > Gammaproteobacteria > Alteromonadales > Moritellaceae > Moritella > Moritella sp. 24. The sequence continues at coordinate 3,425,549 of NZ_CP056123.1, forward strand.
ATTAACCCAGTTCAGCAGTAGTGAAATAACAATACTGAAAACAAGATACACAGCCATCGTCATAAGAATGATCTCAATAGCCTGCCCTACTTGGTTAAGCGTCGTCCCTGAGAACAAGGTAACAACTTCTGGATAACCGATTGCCGTTGCCAGTGATGAGTTTTTCACTAGATTAAGGTATTGATTAATCACAGGTGGAATAATCACACGTAATGCTTGCGGTAAAACAACTTTACGCAAGATCACATGATCTTTTAAACCTAATGATTTTGCCGCTTCCTTTTGACCTGGGGGTACAGCTTCAATCCCCGCACGCACTGCCTCTGCAATATAAGTCGCGGTATAGATACTCAACGCAAAAATAAGCGCCAGTAACTCAGGAATAATGGTGATGCCACCTTTGAAGTTAAATCCTTTTAAAGCGGGATACTCAGCACTGATCGGTTGACCTGTAATGAAAAAGACCAATAACGGTGCAAGAACGATGATTGCCAACGCGACCTTCACTAATGGAAATTCTTCTCCCGTTAAGTCATGACGTTTAGTTGCCCACTTAGCTAAAAATACAACGCTAATACACGCCAACAAAAATGCGACTAATATAAATCCACTACCCGATTCAAAGATCGGATCGGGCATGATAAAGCCACGGTTATTAATGAAGATAGAATCAAAATAAGAAATACTTTGGCGTGGACTTGGTAGCGCTGCAAGCACCACGTTATACCAAAACAAGATTTGTAATAAAATAGGGATATTACGAAACGTTTCAATGTAAACCAGTGATAGTTTAGCCACTAAATAATTAGATGATAGACGACCAACACCAACCATTAAGCCAATAATAGACGCTAAAACAATACCAATAACACCCACTAAAATCGTATTTAATAAACCAACTATAAATACATCTAAAAAGGTTGAACTTGTATCGTCATAAGGGATTAGCGATTGACTGATACCAAAACCAGCTGTTTCACCTAAGAATGAAAAACCTGTAGTAATACCCCTTTTTGCTACATTATCAAACATGTTGTTAACGAAGTAAAAAATGCATAAAACTACAACAGCCAAAGAAAGCACTTGGAAAATAATCGCACGATTTTGTGGGCTGTTAAATAAACCTTTGGAGGTTGGGGGGAGTTTTGAATTATTCATAACAAAATAAACCTTTTAAAAAAGGGGGCTAAGCCCCCGATATACCAAGGTCACTTCTACATAGCTTACTGAGAATAAGCAGAAGTGACTGAGGTATTAATTTATCGAATTGGCATTGCGTACATTAAACCGCCTTGATTCCATAAATTATTGATACCGCGATCAATATTAAGAGGTGAATTTTTACCTACGTTATTTTCGAACATTTCTTCGTAGTTACCAACTTGCTTAACAATTTGGTAAGCCCAATCAGATTTAAGCCCTAAGTTCTCACCTGCTTTACCAGATACACCAAGTAGACGTTTCACTGATGGGTTAGCTGATTTTAATTGTTTATCAACATTGCTTGCTGTAACACCTAACTCTTCAGCTTCTAATGTTGCAAACATAGTCCAGCGTACTACGTTAAACCACTCATCGTCACCTTGACGAACAACTGGACCCAATGGTTCTTTAGAAATAATCTCTGGAAGTACCATTGCAGAATTAGGGTTATCTAATTTAATTTTCAAACCGTATAACTGCGAAGCATCAGATGTAACAGCGTCACAACGACCTTTTTTGAATGCATCGATTGTTTGACCTGACGTATCAAATGTAACGGCTTTATATTCCATGTTGTTAGACTTGAAGTAATCCGTAAGGTTAAGCTCTGTTGTTGTACCTGCTTGAATACAGAAAGAAGCGCCATCTAATTCTTTTGCTGACGTGACACCAAGATCTTTATTAATTAAGAAACCTTGGCCATCATAGTAGTTAACACCTGCAAAATTTAATCCAAGTGAAGTATCACGTGTTGCAGTCCAAGTCGATGAGCGCGCTAAAACATCAATTTCACCACTTTGTAATGCAGTGAAACGTTCTTTAGCAGTCAGTGGAATAAATTTCACTTTCGATGCATCACCTAATACAGCTGCGGCAACAGAGCGACAAAAGTCAACGTCAATACCCTTCCAAACGCCTTTTGAGTCAGTCGCTGAAAAGCCAGGGATCCCTGTAGAAACACCACAGTTTAATACGCCTTTTTTCGTCACTTGCTCTAATGTAGCAGCATTAACTAAATGCGGTAATGTTGATGCTAGACCTAGTATTAAAGCTATTTTTGTAACCTTCATATTAATTTCCTTGTCTATTCTTATTATTGTAAATGTTGGGTTTGCAGGTTGATTCGCCGTTTAAACAGCGTAATTATTGTTGAGTTGTAAAAACAAAATAATCATAAGGGAATTTTTATACAACATCCACGATGCAACAACTGATTAACAAAAGCATTAACAACTATTTGACATTGCTCACGGTTTTAACATTAAATTAACATGATTATGGCGATTTAAGGTGAATAGTACTTTATGGATATTCACTTTTAGGTTTTTATCCATATTTAATTCCATAATAACAAGCAATATACTTTAAAGAATACCACTGTATTGATATGGTTTTTAATATCACTAACGCAGATAATCAACCAATTTATAAACCATTACAGGTAATCATTTAGTCTATGCATTGCTTTAGCTTACTGATGTATAAACAAACATAAGGATAGATGTTGAAAGGGATTAATGCTTCATGCCAAGTTCGGTTATTAGCACTAATCTCCCATAATGCGATTATCACCTCCTCCGATGAGAGGTGCCTATATTCTGTGGTCAGACTCACACAACCACATTATATTTGAGGAGTAAAAAAGGAAAGCCTAGCTTAGGTGTTAATCAACCACGGCTATTAACAGGTATGTATATATCGAAGGTGTTAGGTAAAAGTTAAATAACTAACTTAAGATAATGTTTACGCCCCAGCGTAGCGAAAATCGTTGAACCAAAAAGAACGAATAGTGGATTATGAGAAAAGGCATTTTTAACGGTGACAGCACCATGGGAAAGATCTTTGGTGTGAATAGGCTGGCTAGAACACCAACTTAACTTTGCTTGTAAGGTTTGCGTATCGTCCGGGACTTCGATAGAAAAACGTTGTCCACGTTTCACATACGTTATAAATTCACCATCGGCATATAATTTATAATCCCGCACAGCATCCAGTAATTGCGTCGGCCTGTATATCCATAATTTCATTTCACATCATCCTTAATGTTACATTTATTGTTGCTTGCTATATTAGCTAAGCAATATAGTAACGAAGCATGAAATAAGTGCTAATTACCAGTTTATTTGTTATCCAACCAATAATGAGCACTTTAACAATACGTATTAAGAATTAAGGTTCTTGACGTGTGCTTGCTAGTACAATTTCACGAATACATACATCTTGTGGTTGTGCGTAAGCAAATTCAATTGAACGTGCAACATCATCAGGTGCAAGAATGTTACCCATTGTTTCTTTCCAAGACTCGTAACCCGCTTTAATTTCTTCTGATGTTGTGTGTGACAACAATTCCGTTTCAACTGCGCCCGGTGCGATAGTGATAACACGTACATCTGACATTGCTACTTCTTCACGTACGTTTTCAGTGATTGCGTGAACAGCAAATTTAGTACCACAATAAGCAGCGTGTGCACCGAATGTTTTACGACCAGCAACAGAACTGATGTTAATAATAGTACCGGTGTTACGTGCTTTCATTGGTGCAAGCACTGCTTGCATACCGTTTAATAATGCAATTACGTTCACGTCGAACATCGTTTTGAATTCTTCAGCAGGTTGCGTATCAATTTGACCTAACAGCATCATGCCAGCGTTGTTCACTAATAAGTCTGCAGGACCGTATAATGCTTCAGCTTTAGCAAGTGCAGCATGGAATTCAGCGTGTACTGTTAAGTCTACTTTTTCACATAAACAATTTGGTAAGTTTAGTGCTTCTAGTTTTTCAACACGACGAGCAACTAATAATAATGGATGACCAGCCGCGCTTAAACGCTTCGCTGTAGCTTCACCAATACCTGAACTTGCACCTGTGATCACGACTAATTTTTTCATTATATACTCTCTATTTTTATCATATGTGATTATATTGATTAATACGTTGTAGCTAATTAACTACAGACTCAGGGCCTTTCAACCTATCTACCATATTTAATATTGGCTGTCCCTGAGTGGATGAAAGAGAGTATATAGAGATGTTCATTGTTGATATATACACAATAAAGAACATAACTGTTATGTATTAAGCTACAATAAGCTAAGTTTGAATTTATCTATATAGGTATAGCATGCAAAATGGTTCTTCTCTTGCCGACATTCGCGCTTTCGTAACGATTGCCCAACAAGGGAGTTTTACTAAAGCAGCTGAAGAATTACAGTCATCACGTGCCCATGTATCTCGCCAACTTGCGCAACTTGAACAGCAACTAGGTGTACAACTCATCATCCGAACCACCCGTGCACAACGTCTTACTCCTATCGGAGAGCAATTTTTCCAGCAATGCCTCACGTCACTGCAAACAATCAATCAAGCCGTGATAGCAGCGAAAGACGACACAGAACAATTACAAGGAAGCATTTGTATAAACTGTGTCGGTGGTGTTATTGGCGAAGATATCTTAGCCAACATTATCAGCGAGTTTAATAAACAATACCCTGATATTGATGTTGAGCTGGACTTTAGCAGCCCACGTGTAGATTTGATTTCAGAAGCATTTGATTTAGTCGTACGCATGGGGAAGTTAGAAGATTCAGGATTAGTGGCTAGGAAGCTCACGAGTATTAAGGTACAGGTATTGGCTAGTCCAAGTTATTTAGCTCAGCATCCTGCCATTAAACACCCTAAAGATCTCGAACAGCATAATTGCTTAACCGGAAGTATTAAACGCTGGCGCTTTCATCAACAGTCAGTGCAACATAACAATGCCCCCATACATGAATTAGAGATAAACGTGAAAGGTAACTTTAGCTGTAAGAGTGGTCGTGCATTAATTAACGCTGCAAAAAATGGTAATGGTATTGTTCGTTTACCCGAACTGTATTGCGAGAGTGAGATTAATGACAATACTTTAGCGCCAGCCCTTATATCAGAGTCAGCGCAAGATCAATGGCACTCGCCTGACGTACCATTGTTCCTACTTTATCACCGTAACCGCTACCAACCCGCACGATTAAAAGTATTGATTGATTTTATTTGTCAGCGATTTAACCAACTATAAAACATCTTTCACGAAAACGAGATGTTCGAATGGTTACAAAAACGCTCATTCGAACATTTATGATTAAGATCAATTTCCCAAAAACTATCTAGTACATAATTGTAAGTAGTTAATTGACCTGCATATATGGATGAATTATGGGAAAGGTAACCCGTTTTAATACAGATGTATTGATTATTGGTGGTGGTGCAACTGGTACAGGTATTATGCGTGATTGCGCATTACGTGGCATAAGTTGCATTCTACTTGATAAGAATGATATCGCTTCTGGTACAACTGGCCGTAATCATGGCTTATTACATTCTGGTGCACGCTACGCAGTCACTGATGCTGAATCCGCACAAGAATGTATACAAGAAAACAAGATCCTCAAACGCATAGCCAGTCACTGTATCGAAGAAACGAGCGGGTTATTTATTACGTTACCAGAAGATGATCTGGATTTTCAAGATACCTTCATTAACGCTTGCGCGCGTGCAGAAATCGGCACAGAAAGATTAACACCACAGCAAGCAATCGAGCTCGAACCAAATGTTAACCGCAGCTTACTCGGCGCAGTAAAAGTCCCCGATGGCACCCTTGACCCTTTCCGTTTATGTGCATCCAATGTATTAGATGCTAAAAATCATGGTGCTAAATTACTCACTTACTCAATGGTCAAATCATTAATTCGTATTGGCGAACGTATCATTGGCGCAAAATGCATTAATACCCGCACCAACGAATCATTTGAAGTGTATGCCCAAGAAACCATTAATGCAGCAGGTATTTGGGGTAAAAACATTTGCCAATATGCAGAATTAAATGTGCAGATGCTACCAGCCAAAGGTTCCCTACTCGTATTCGAACATCGTATTAATGATCTGGTCATTAACCGTTGTCGTAAACCCGCGGATGCCGATATTCTCGTTCCTGGTGATTCGATTTCACTCATCGGTACCACGTCTGAAGAAATTGACTATAAAGATATCGATAAGCTGACAACCAGCGAAAAAGAAGTGAACATCTTAATTGAAGAAGGCGCAAAACTCGCCCCTATATTGGCTCAAACACGAGTGTTACGTGCTTACGCTGGCGTACGACCACTCGTTGATGTAGGTGGCGGAGATGGCCGAAACATTAGTCGTGGGATTGTATTACTCGATCATGAACAGCGAGATGGCTTAACAGGATTTAGTAGTATTCTCGGTGGTAAATTAATGACCAGTCGCCTCATGGCTGAAATGACGACTAATCTTGTCGCCGACAAACTGGGGAATACTAGTGGCTGCTCAACACATTTACAACCCCTCCCCGGCTCTGTTGTTAATAAAGAAAGCAAACCTAAGAAAACAGTATTTACTACCAAAGCAGCAACACACCGTCATGGTGAAAATGCCGTTGCAACATTTGACCAAAGCACAAAAGGAAAATCCATCGTTTGCGAATGTGAAATGGTATCCGTTGGTGAAATTGAGTATGCCATTAAACAATTAGACGTAACCAGTTTAGTCGATTTACGCAGACGAACCCGCCTTGGGATGGGCTCATGCCAAGGCGAATTATGTACTTATCGCGCTTCAAGTTTATTTTGTGATTTTGCAAATTGTACCGGTTATGAATCAAGTAAATTATTAATGCAGTTTTTTGAAGAGCGCTGGAAAGGCATTAAACCCGTGTTATTTGGTGATGCACTACGCGAAGCTGAGTTTACCTACTGGCTTTATGAAGGCCTGTTTGGCGCCACAGATATTAATCAGTTGGGTGAAAAGCAAGAAGATAAGGATTATTATGAAGTTTGATAGCATCATTATTGGCGGTGGTATTGCAGGTTATACTGCAGGATTACGTAGCCTCGAAGCTGGATTAAAAACAGCCATTATTTCAAATGGTCAGAGCGCACTGCACTTTTCATCAGGCTCTATCGACCTGCTTTCACATACACCGACAGGCAAGATGATTCGTAACCCTTCGGCTATTTTTGATAAATTCACCCTCGAATTTCCGGCTCATCCTTATAGTAAGGTCGGTAAAAAAACCGTATTTGAATCGGTTGAATGGTACAAAAACCTATTAACAAGCGCAGGCATACCATTAATACAACAAGATAACGGTGATAATCATTTCCGTATTACCCCGCTTGGTACACTAAAGTCCACATGGTTATCACAGCCTTATATACAGCAATTACCAATGCGACTATCAGAGCATAATGTTAAACGTATTATCGTTGTACAAATTGATGATTTCCGCGATTTCAATGCCAAGATGGTCACTGATAATTTAACTCAGTTACCTGAATTTCAAGGTGTTGATATTAGTCACACCAGTATTTCCATCGATGGATTCTCGGGGCTGAAACGTAATGCTTGCGAACTACGCTCTATTGATATTGCCCGTATCTTAAGTAACGATGATGAAATAAATGCGTTAGCCGTTAAGCTATCAGCCATCGCCACTCCAGATGACATAGTGGTTATGCCAGCAATCACCGGCAATGGCATGGGGCTTTCGGTACTGAATAAGCTACATGCACTCACTCATTTAACCTTTCACGAAGTACCAACCATGCCACCATCAATGCTTGGTATTCGTCTTGAAGAAGCCATGATTGATTTATTTATCAAACGTGGCGGCATGCTATTAAAGGGTGACCAAGTAACCCGTGGTGATATGGCTGAAGATAATGGTCAATTAACACTTAAACGTATTTATACCCGTAACTTAGAAACGATGCCATTAACTGCTGATAACTATATTTTTGCTTCTGGTAGTTTTTTCAATAAAGGGCTGATTGGTCATCACGATAAATTACAAGAACCTATCTTTGATTTAGACATGAATAGCCTTGAGGAGCGTAGTACGTGGTACAACCCACAATTTTTTGCCGCTAACTCACAGCCATTTTTATCACTGGGCATTAAAACAAATCATACATTTAACCCCATGCTAAAAGGCCAAGTAATCAATAACCTATTTTGTGCGGGCTCAAATTTAGGTGGCTATGATCCCATTGCAGAAGGTTGCGGTAGTGGTGTCGCGATCAGCACCGCTTATCACGCTGTAAACCAGTTTTTACAACAACCTGCCGTAAATACGCACGTACAACAAATCACCAGCAACAGCTTGGCATAAGGGGAGAAATACAATGGATTTAGCATCAACACGTTTTGAAAAATGCATCAAGTGTACTATTTGCACCGTATATTGCCCTGTTGCCAAAGCTAACCCTGATTATCCAGGGCCAAAAGAATCAGGCCCAGATGGGGAGCGACTCAGAATAAAAAGCCCTGAGTATTATGACGAGGCATTAAAACTCTGCACCAACTGTAAACGTTGTGAAACAGCGTGTCCGTCCAATGTTAATGTGGGTGATATTATTGCCGTAGCTCGGGGGAAATTTGAGAAGAAAAAACTTAACCCTAAACTAATGCGTGATTACATTTTAAGTCATACCGATCTATTCGGCACATTATCTACACCTGTTGCACCTTTGGTTAACAAGATCACTGATTCGAAAATAATCAAAACCATCATGGATAAAACGGTTTCTATTGATAAGCACAAATCTTTACCTAAATACTCGTTTGGTTCATTTAGGCATTGGTATAAAAAACAAGCCGAGACTCAAGAAAAATTCGCTCGTCAAATAAGTTACTTTCACGGCTGTTATGTTAACTACAACAATCCGCAGTTGGGTAAAGATTTAATTAAAGTACTCAATGCCATGAATATTGGCGTAAAATTATTGAAGAAAGAAAAATGCTGTGGTGTACCGCTGATCGCCAATGGCTTTCATGATAAAGCGCGTAAGAATGCAGAGTTCAATGTTAAACACATGACTGACGCTGTCGAACAGTTCAATACGCCGATCTTATCGACATCATCAACGTGTTCATTGACCTTAAAACAAGAATATCCGCATGTTTTAAAAGTAGATAATAGTAAGATAAGTAATAAGCTTGAATTCATTACATCATTTATATTACGTGAGTTTATGAACGGTAATATGCCTGAATTAAAGCCCGTCAATAAAACGATTGTCTATCATACGCCGTGCCATCTAGAGCGCAGTGGCTTGGCTATTTTCACCATTGAATTGTTACGAACAATTCCTGGTTTAAATGTAATAGTACTGAATAGCGAATGCTGTGGTTCTGCTGGTACATATGGCTTTAAAAAAGAAAACTATGAAGTGTCAATGAAGATAGGTAAAGGTTTGTTTGAACAAATCAAACAGGCTGATGCAGACTTTGCAATCACAGATTGTGAAACGTGCAAATGGCAGATTGAAGAGAACTCGGACTTAGAAACTATCCATCCGGTAAGCTTATTAGCTCAGTGTTTAGCTGAATAAAATAGATTAGCGCAGTGCTTACCTCACTAATAATAAAAAGGACGCCTGCACCTTATTTACTGTAAATAGTTTACCGTAAATAAAACGCAGACGTCCTCTAAGTATTACTGAAACTTAACGATTAATCGTTAAATGAACGTACGATCCAAGCGCGGAATGTACGGCCTTTCAATTTACCTTTACCAATTTTTTGTACTGCCGCTTTCGCAACTTTGCTATCAACAGCAACATAAGCACAATGGTCAAACAGTTGGATTTTACCTACTAGCTTACCATCAATACCATCTTTACCTGTTAATGCACCTAGGATATCACCAGCACGTACTTTTTGCTTTTTACCGCCATCAATACGGATACATTCCATCGGCGGAACCATAGGTGATTCATTTAGTACACTTGCAGATGGTAATGCTTCAGGTGTGATCATACCAAAACGATCTTCTAGCTGTGCAACTTGGTAGCCTTCTTTATCATCGAATAAAGTACAAGCAAAACCTTTACTACCAGCACGACCTGTACGGCCAATACGGTGAACGTGCACTTCGCTATCGTGCGCAACGTTGAAATTAATTACCGCATCTAACGAATCAATATCCAGACCACGAGATGCAACGTCAGTAGCAACAAGAATAGAAACACTCTTCGTTGCAAAACGAACTAACGCTTGATCACGATCACGCTGCTCTAAGTCACCGTGCAGTGCGATGATGCTAAAGCCAAAGTGGCCTAATTCATCAGCAACATCTTGTACATCTTTCTTGGTGTTACAAAAGATAACCGTTGATTCAGGTTTGTGTTGTAGTAATAAACCACGCACTGTATCTAAACGCTCACCAAAGTTTTTCACTTTATAAAAATGTTGTTTGATTGAGCTATCATCATGTGTTGATGCTACTTCAACCATTGTTGGTTCTGTCATTATTTTCGATGCAATTGCTTGAATCTTTTTCGGGAACGTTGCACTGAATAATAATGTTTGACGATCACTTGGCGCTTTTTCAACAATCGCGTCTAGTGCATCTTGGAAGCCCATTTCTAACATACGATCAGCTTCATCAAGCACAAATGTTGTTAGATTATCTAATCGTAACGAGCCCTTGTTTAAGTGATCTAATACGCGACCAGGCGTACCAACAATAATGTGTGCACCGTGTTCTAATGAACCGATTTGTGGGCCAAATGGCATACCACCACACAATGTAAGTACTTTAATGTTGTGAATACCACGTGCAAGTTTACGCACTTCTTTCGCTACTTGGTCAGCAAGTTCACGTGTAGGGCAAAGTACTAATGTTTGAATACGGAAACGTTCTACGTTCAAACGTTGCAGTAAACCTAAACCAAAAGCGGCTGTTTTACCTGAACCAGTTTTACCTTGGCCAATAACATCTTTACCTTCAAGAATAGTCGGTAAGCTTTGTGCTTGGATTGGTGTCATTTCGGTATAACCGAGAGTCTCCAGATTAGAAACGAGTTCTGGACGTAAATTTAGAGATGAAAAATTAGTTTGGCTCACAGTAAATACCCTTCGTGGTTATTGGAGATAAAACAAAAAGGGCAAGCTCCGAAGAACATGCCCTTTATACTTAAACTTTTCGACTTATCATCAATCCATTTAAGTTAACAATCTTAGTGACTATTAATTCAGAAGAATTAAAGTACTACGATGTTTTCCGCTTGAGGACCTTTTTGGCCATCAGTAACGTTGAATTCAACTTTTTGGTTTTCTAAAAGTGTACGGAAACCGTCACTTTGGATAGCGCTGAAGTGAGCGAACACGTCAGGGCCGTTTTCTTGTTGAATGAAACCGAAACCTTTAGTTTCGTTGAACCATTTTACTGTACCTACGATTTTAGACATAATTGTAATCCTATTATGATAGTAATTTAAGTGGCATAACGCCGGTGTTGCTGGAAGTGTTACTACTTACTTATGATCAAACAGGACGAGGTACTAAAAAAAACTTCGAAATGGAATTCATTCATAAAACTAACCTTAAAGCTGTGGTGGATTATATAGATTTAAGATCCAGTGTCAACACCGTTATACCTCATTCATTATATAAGTTAACTATAATTAACCTGTTTGCACTTAAGCAACCTATCATGTACCCTGCAGCACCGCTGTTATACTAAGCACTAGCAGATAGTATTAGCACATAAGATAGCAACCACATAAATAAAGAGACACTATATGAGTTTTACCGACCTCGGTTTATCCGCTCCAATCCTAAAAGCTGTAGCAGAAAAAGGCTACGACACACCATCGCCAATTCAGGCGCAAGCAATACCAGCTGTATTGTCAGGTAAGGACGTAATGGCAGCGGCACAAACAGGGACAGGTAAAACAGCTGGTTTTACTCTACCTATTTTAGAAAAACTAAGCCAAGGTGAACGTCCGCGTGCTAATCAAGTACGTACATTAATCTTAACGCCGACACGTGAACTTGCAGCGCAAATCGCCGAGAACGTAGAAGTATATAGCAAGCATTTACGTTTAACGTCAACGGTTGTATTTGGTGGCGTTAAAATTAACCCACAAATGATGCGTTTACGTCGTGGTGTCGATATCTTAGTAGCAACACCGGGTCGTTTATTAGATTTATACAATCAAAAAGCAGTACGTTTTAACCAATTAGAAATCCTCGTGTTAGATGAAGCAGACCGTATGCTTGACATGGGCTTCCTACGCGATATTCGTAAAATCTTAGCCGTATTACCGAAAAAACGTCAAAACCTATTATTCTCAGCAACTTTCTCTGACGATATTCGCCAACTTGCGAAAGGCTTAATCAACGATCCTGTTGAAATCTCAGTAACACCACGTAATGCAGCGGCTAAATCTGTTGAACAATGGATGCATCCAGTTGATAAGAAGAAAAAACCGCTTCTATTAACACACCTGATTAAAGAGAACGATTGGAAACAGGTATTGGTGTTTACCAAAACTAAACACGGTGCAAACAAGTTAACTAAACACTTGGAAGAGCAAGGCATCAACGCTGCAGCAATTCACGGTAACAAGAGTCAAGGCGCTCGTACTAAAGCACTGGCTAACTTCAAGTCTGGCGCAGTAAGAGCACTTGTTGCAACGGATATTGCGGCACGTGGTATCGATATTGATCAATTACCACAAGTTGTTAACTTTGAACTACCAAACGTACCTGAAGATTATGTTCACCGTATTGGTCGTACAGGTCGTGCAGGCGCAGAAGGTACTGCAATCTCGTTAGTTTGTCATGACGAATTAAAAGAACTTATCGCAATTGAACAGTTAACGCAGAAGCACCTTGAACGTGTTGTTGTCGATGGCTTTGCACCAATGGATTCATTCCCGACAACACCGGGTATTCGTCCGCCAAAAGAGAAAAAAGCAAAGAAACCAAAAGCTGAACACCAAGATGGTCAACGCTCTGGTGAAAACGCTCGTGGTCACAAGCCTGCAAGTAAAAACCGCCGTCACACAGGTCCACGCAGTGAAGTAAACCCATCAGCAAACAAAGGCAACCGTCGTCGCCCAGCTGGTTCTGCAAATAAAACGAGCAACAACGCTTAAGTGATTACTTATAATAAGCGCTGAATATAGTTAGTGCTTATCTATACATAATTTTATGCGCATTGTCTTTAGTCATAAAGTCGATGCGCTTTACTACCCCACTTCATTAATACCTGTCTCGCCCTGCTAAATTAATTATTGCCGACTCAAGATATTAGCAATTACTTTACATTAATTTAATCATTAATCTCTGGTTAACATTATTATTTACGCGCTTATTTGTTAGAATATTCACTCTTCATTAAAGAGCGGAAAGTAAATGAAATTACAACAGATAGACAAAGTTCGTTATCGTAAACACCTCAATATGGCAAGCGTTGTAGCTACCGCTGTTTTAATTGTTTTTGCATTAATTTATGGTCAAATTTTAATTCACTTTTTTGCCCCTGCTGATGGCAATAATTTTAAACTCAATTTAGTCGGTGTTATTCTTGGTGTCATTAGCTTGTTAATGGTATTTAACCTTGTTCGCCATCATCCTTACTTAACCGAAGTGATGTATGTTTGGGATCTTAAACAAGCAAACAATCAAATTTACCGTAAACTTCACCACATCAAATCTGCCTTAAGTGAAAGTGACAATACCAATATTGATGCTATCACTATCCTGAATTACTATTACGCCGCATCAAAGCAGCAATACAATTTAGATAACAATACATTAACGATGGAAAGTTTAACGGCAGACATCGCCAAGTTAGATAATCTCATTGCAGAACGTAATTTGAGCATTACCCCGGACGATTACAATCCAAGCTTATTAAAGCAGTTTTAAATCACGTTATTAATCCGTCTATAAAAACAGGCATGGCTATAATTACAGCTGTTTTTAGAATTAAAACCTAAGATCTTGACTGCCTGTTCGATTTTTATAACCTTAATGCGAATTTATTATATCGAAATGAAAAAAAACACCATAAATGCCGCCTTATAGCCTGCTAGCTCTTTTTTGTTCTCAAAAAAACGTGATATACTCCGCGCGAATCTTTAAATAAATAAATTATAGAGAACATAATGGCAGATTTATCTAAATACAGAAATATCGGTATCTTCGCTCACGTTGATGCTGGTAAAACAACAACAACTGAACGTATCCTAAAACTTACTGGTCAGATCCACAAAACTGGTGAAGTTCATGACGGTGAATCAACTACAGATTTCATGGAACAGGAAGCTGAGCGCGGTATTACTATTCAGTCAGCAGCTGTAACTTGCTTCTGGGATAATCACCGTTTTAACGTAATCGATACTCCTGGACACGTTGACTTCACAGTAGAAGTTTACCGTTCACTTAAAGTACTTGATGGCGGTATCGGTGTATTCTGTGGTTCTGGTGGTGTTGAACCGCAATCAGAAACTAACTGGCGTTATGCGAATGACTCAGAAGTTGCTCGTATCATCTTCGTAAACAAATTAGACCGTATGGGTGCTGATTTTTACCGCGTTGTTAAGCAAACTCAAGACGTACTAGATGCTAACCCACTAGTTATGGTTCTACCAATCGGTATCGAAGACGATTTCGTTGGTGTTGTTGACCTTCTAACTCGTAAAGCATACGTTTGGGATGAAACTGGTCTTCCAGAAAACTACAAAATCGAAGATGTTCCTGCGGACATGGCTGATAAAGTAGAAGAATACCGTGAAATGCTAATCGAAACTGCTGTAGAGCAAGACGATGACCTAATGGAAGCTTACATGGAAGGTACTGAACCTTCTCTAGAAGAAATCAAACGTTGTATCCGTAAAGGTACACGTACAATGGACTTCTTCCCAACTTACTGTGGTTCAGCATTCAAGAACAAAGGTATGCAACTAATTCTTGACGCTGTAGTAGATTACCTACCAAGCCCAACGGACGTTGATCCTCAACCGCTTACGGATGAAGAAGGCGAACCAACTGGTAAATTTGCACTTGTTTCAACTGAAGAAACTTTCAAAGCGCTAGCATTCAAAATCTCTGATGACCGTTTCGGTGCACTTACTTTCGTTCGTATCTACTCAGGTACGTTGAAGAAAGGTGATACGATCCTTAACGCTGCTACAGGTAAAACTGAGCGTGTTGGCCGTATGTGTGAAATGCAAGCTGATGACCGTAATGAATTAACTAGCGCACAAGCTGGTGACATCATCGCGATCGTAGGTATGAAAGGTAACGTTCAAACTGGTCACACTCTATGTGATCCGAAAGATCCTATCATCCTAGAAGCTATGGTATTCCCAGAACCAGTAATCTCTATCTCTGTAACTCCAAAAGATAAAGGTTCTACTGAGAAAATGGGTATTGCGATCGGTAAAATGGTTGCTGAAGATCCAACTTTCAAAGTTGAAACTGACCAAGATTCAGGCGAAACAATCCTTTCAGGTATGGGTGAACTTCACCTAGACATTAAGGTTGATATCCTTAAGCGTACATACGGCGTTGAACTAGTTGTTGGTGCTCCTCAGGTTGCTTACCGTGAAACTATTACTCAAGAAATTGAAGATAGCTACACGCATAAGAAACAGTCTGGTGGTAGTGGTCAATTCGGTAAGATCGATTACCGTATCAAGCCAGGTGAACCAGGTTCAGGTTTCGTATTCTCATCATCTGTTGTTGGTGGTAACGTTCCTAAAGAATTCTTCCCAGCTGTTGAAAAAGGCTTCAAGAGCCTTATGGACACTGGTGTTCTAGCTGGTTTCCCAGTACTAGACGTTGAAATCGAACTATTCGATGGTGGCTTCCACGCAGTGGATTCATCAGCAGTAGCATTCGAACTTGCTGCACGTGGTGCATTCCGTCAGTCTATCCCTAAAGCTGGCGCACAGTTAATCGAACCAATCATGAAAGTTGACGTATTCACGCCAGACGATCACGTTGGTGACGTAATTGGTGACCTTAACCGTCGTCGTGGTATGATCGCTGGTCAAGACGCTGGTAACACTGGTGTTCGTATTAAAGCTGACGTACCTCTTTCAGAAATGTTTGGTTACATCGGTTCACTACGTACAATGACATCTGGTCGTGGTCAGTTCTCTATGGAGTTCTCACACTACAACCCTTGTCCAGCTAACGTAGCTGAAGCAGTAATTGCTAAAGTTAAAGAAGAAAACGCTAAAAAATAAGTAATTATTTTTAGTTAATCTTCTAACCCCAGTTATGCAAATAGCTGGGGTTATTTTTTGCCTGAAAAACAATAAATGCCCTTCTCGCTGCTCCCTGCTTAGTTGACAATATTTCACCTCTTTTCTTATCCCTCCTTCTACTAGCTGAACGATTACCACTGCGGCTAAATTACAGACAAAAAAAAGCACCAAGACCATCAAGCCTTAGTGCTATTACTTTTTACTAGCTAATGCTTATTAACTCACGCTAACAGCACATTAACCGTTACTCAAAGTGCCAGTAACCTAAATTAACCCATTCAATCAATTGCTGACCAAATGCTTTATCTTTCATTAATACTTCAAGTTCTTTAGCTGACTGCTCAGTGGTGTTACATAGCGTTTGTACACTTGCTGCAATACTTGCATCGAAATCATAACGCTCGCCATCAATGAAACAGCTCGTTGGCATTTCAGGAAAGTATAATGTCTTCAGTCCGTTTACTTTTCGTAAGTAAGACTCCATACCGATTTCATCAATTACGATCGCGTAGTCAGCAATGTAGCCACCTTCTGGTGCAACTAAATCCAGTTCGTGTGCTGATTCACTGTAATGACGGCCAAGGAAATCATGCATAACGCTTTTATCTGCCATTAATGACGTCATGATGTCTGTTAGACCTTGCACTTCACTTGCTTCAATTGAGCCATGCTCTGCGCGAGGTTGTAATTTTGGATCGCTATAACGAACAAACTCTTTGTCTTGTTGTAATAGATAATCACCAAAATCATTTAACAGTTCTTTCTGATCTTGCGCGCGGAAACCAACAGAGTAGTTAATCGCTTCGCCAACAGCATAACCTTCATGCGGTGCATAAGGTGGGATATAAAGAATATCGCCTGGTTCTAATACCGTATCAATAACCGCATCAAACGCTTCACAGTGCTTCAGTGCACCATTTGCAGCAAACTCTTGTGGATTCATATCTTGAGCACCAACACGCCAATGACGCTTGCCTAGGCCTTGAATAATGAATACACAATAACGGTCTACATGCGGACCTACGCCACCTGTATTAGTACTATAAGAAACCATTAAGTCATCAAAGCGCCAGCTTGGAATGAAGTTAAAGGTATTCGCTAATTCAGCCGAAGGTTCATGCCAATGGTTGATCGCTTGTACTAAGATAGCTGAACCATCTTGTTCCATACGTTCAAACTCAATGAAAGGACCACATGCAGCCTGCCACTTGTCTTCTTCACGCCATACCATGCGCGATGTGATTTCTTCTTCCATTGCTAAACCAGCAATTTCATCCGGGCTAATTGGATCGACAAAATCCTTGAATCCAGCTTTAATCAACAGTGGTTTTTTCTGCCAATAGTTTTGCATGAAGTCATCAAGATCAAGATTTAGTTTATACATAGTCAACCCGCATTTAATAATCGAAGAATAGAGCGCGTATCATAGGTATTTTCATGATAATAGCAACAAAAAAAGCCCTGTGGATATTACATAACGTAATTTCCCCAGGGCTTAAAACAAGTGCTTATTAACAAGCGCTAACATCGTGTTACAAAGTTAGTAACACACTCATTAAATTAACGACTTAAATTAAGCGTCACTGAACGTGCATCGCCTTCATTAATCGTCACAATATTAGAGTTAATATCATCATCTTTTGTCGTTACATCCGCATCTTGAGAAAGCTTAGCACTCACTTTAATCGATGGGAATTGTGACATCTTCATCTGTGCCATCATCGCATCACTATCTGATAGTGTGATAGTTAATGGGAAGGTAGGATTGATGAGACGCTTAACAGCCAATGGCGCTTTAGGGCCAGCAGCTGCCTGGACGTAAACGAACAAATAACCTTTAAGTTCAGCTTGCTCAGCAGTAATCGTGATCGTCACTTGCTCATTACCCGCTGGTGCTTCGTTTGCAGCTGCCGCAGGACGGTTATCAGTTGCAGCATCAGCTACCGTTGGTGCAGTACCACCTTTCGCTTCAATCTGTTTTCTTGCGTATTCAATACTACCTTGAATCATTTCGATACGATCAGGTTGGCCAGCAAGTAACGGTAACATACGTTGCCATTGCTCGATTGCACCAAGATAGTCTTGATTTTCTAACGCCATGAACGCTGACGTCGATAATACTTCAATATCCCCCGGCTTCTCTTTCTTAAGATCCATCAGAATCTTGCGCGCTAAGTTATTTTGTTCTGGATCATCGCTCAGCATTAATGCCTGCGCATAACCAGTCACGATTGATGTGTTCATTGGTGCCAGTTTATAAGCACGGTCCATCGCAATGAATGCCGCATTTGAATCACCCAAGGCAACGTTTAAGCGACCCAGTAATAACCAACCAAATTCATTATCTGGTTCAGCCATCATCTTGGTACTTAATGCCAGTTTAAAGTCAGAGATCTCTTGATCTGTTACTTTATCACCTTCATTCATTACGCGGTCAGTTAGCTCTGGCAAACGAGAATATACGTCTTGCCAATTCGTCACTTTTTCACTTGCACCTAACATAAGATATGCCGATACAGAGAAAACAACTAAGAACACCAAACCCGAAATCCAGATGAATGGTGAGTTAGCTTTATTTACTGCTATCGCTTTCTCATCTACAACATCATCTAATAGACCACGTTGCATTTCATCAATAAACTCTTCGCTTTTGTCTAACAAACCTTGGTCTTCATCGTCAGCTAATTCGCTAATACGACTTTTATAAAGGTCTTTGTTTAATTGATCACGTGTTGCACCTGTTAGCTTGCTTTCACCACTAACTGGGATAACAAATGCCAGTGCGGCAACCATCATCAATAAAATACTTACTATCCAAAATAACAACATGCTATTTCTCGCTATCCTTTAGAATTTTGGCCAAGCGGTTTTTCTCCGCACTCGTTAACTCATCATCGTTATCATCAGTCGCGATTCTACTTTTACGACGACTATTGCGAACAATAATGATGCCACCAAATAACACAAATAGACCAGGGCCAACCCACAGGATGGCAGTCCCTAGTGTTACAGGTGGTTTATATAAAACAAAGTTGCCAAATCGGTCAATCCAGTAAGTCACGATCTCATCTTCGTTCTTACCTTCAATCACCATATTGTAGGTTTTTTGACGCATATCTTTTGCTATCGAGGCATTCGAATCAGCAAGGTTATTGTTTTGACATTTAGGGCAACGTAATTCTGCCGTTAATGTTCTAAACAAAGCTTCTTGTTCCGCTGTCTCAAAGTCGTAGACATCAATAACCGCCGCAACACTGAAACTGAGCATTAAAGTCATTAATACGAATATTTTTTTCATCTTAAATCCTTATTTCAACTGCTCATAAACAGCTTTTAGTTCACCATTCCAATTACGCGGATTAATATCACCTACGTGCTTGTATTGAATAATGCCTTTGCTGTCGATGAAGAAGGTTTCAGGTGCACCGTAAACGCCCAAGTCAAGACCGAGCATCCCATCAGGATCATAAAGACTGATCTTATATGGGTTATCTAGCTCTTCTAACCATCTGAGTGCTTTTTTGCGATCATCTTTATAGTTCATGCCAACAATGTAAACACCATCTTCAGCAAGTTCATTTAAGTACTTATGCTCGGCGTAACACGTTGGGCACCACGTTGCCCATACATTTAACAACATAGGTTTACCTGATAACACACTTTTATCGTGTTGCAGTTCAGGCTCAACTAAATCGTTTAATGCAAACTCGGGAACAGGTCGACCAATAAAGGTCGACTCTAAAACGGTAGCGTCACGAAATAAGCCAATGTAAAGGAAAATAGACACACATAAAAATACGATTAAGGGTATTAGTCGTGTCATTAACTGTTTCTTTTTTTTCACATCATTAGTCATTATCTTTGTCCTAATTATTACGCTTTCGCTACGCGTTTATTCACAAAACGGTAACGGCGATCAGATACAGCTAATAAACCACCGATAGACATGACTAAGCCACCCCACCAAATGAAACGAATGAACGGTTCGTAATAGATACGAATTGCCCATGAATCATCTGCTAACTGCTCACCTAATGCGATATAAAGGTCGCGTGTTACGCCCCAATCAATCGCGGCTTCAGTCATAGGCATACTACGTTGTGCGAAGTAGCTACGTTTTTCAGCGTGCATGACAGTTTCAAACTTACCGTTTTTACTGATATTAAATACCGCTTTATAACCTTCATAGTTCGAACCATTGGCTTCACCAATACGTTCAAATTCGAATAAGTAATCAGCAAAGACGACTTCATCGCCCGGTACCATACGTATGTCTTTTTCGATTTTGTAGTTCTGAGTTGCAGAAATACCAATCAACATCATTGCAAGACCAACGTGACCTAATACCATAGCCCAATGGCTACGACCAAGTTTCGTTAAGCCAGAAGTAAAGCTATGACGGTGAGTCGCACGTATATAGACTTCGATAGCGCTGGTTATGATCACCCAGAATGCTAATGCAAAACCAACTACGGCAACAATTTTGATCTTATCAGCAAAGATTGCAGGTAGTGCAACCGCTAATGCAATACTTACCACAGCACTTACCGCTAACTGGATAAACAACGGACGTAAGTCTGACTCTTGCTTCTTCCAACGTAATAACGGTGCGATACCCAGTGCAATTCCAAACGGGATCATGATGTAGAAGAAGATATTATTAAAGAATGGTACACCGATTGAAATCGAGCCCATACCAAGTTCTTTATGTACTAACGGTAACAATGTACCAATCAGTACCACTAATAGCGCAGCAATTAATAATACGTTGTTCACCAACAAGAAGGTTTCTCGAGAGAACAAACTGTATTTACCACGGCTCTTAATCTCTGAACCTTTCACTGCGTAAAGTAGTAATGAACCACCAACAACCGCAATTAAGAAGGCAAGAATAAACAGACCACGAGCAGGATCAGAGGCAAAAGCATGCACCGATACCAATACACCTGAACGTACTAAGAACGTACCTAACAGGCTTAAACTAAATGCCGAAATCGATAATAGTACTGTCCATGATTTAAATACACCACGCTTCTCACTAACAGCTAATGAGTGAATAAGTGCTGTACCTGCAAGCCAAGGCATAAATGATGAATTTTCTACTGGATCCCAGAACCACCAACCACCCCAGCCGAGTTCATAATAAGCCCACCAACTACCCAGTGCGATACCCGCAGTTAGGAATACCCAAGCAACTAGCGTCCAAGGACGAGACCAACGCGCCCATGCAGAATCAAGGCGACCCGCCATCAATGCCGCAATAGCAAAAGCAAATGCAACAGAGAAACCAACATAGCCCATGTACAGCATAGGTGGATGGAAAATCAAACCTACGTCTTGAAGCAGTGGGTTTAAGTCATTACCATCAAGTGGTAAATAAGGTAGCGTACGATCAAACGGATTTGACGTTAACAAGATAAACAAGTTAAAACCAATCGCAATCATACCCATCACTGCAAGCACGCGAGCCAGTGCAACCTTTGGAATACCACGACTAAATACCGCAACAGCAGCAGTCCAAATAGCTAAGGTCAAAGACCAAAGCAATAACGACCCTTCATGACCACCCCATACAGCAGAAATCTTATACCGCAATGGAAGCAATGTATTAGAGTTAGTTGCGATATAGCCAACTGAAAAATCATCAATTGCAAATGAGTACGTTAATACTGCAAATGCAACACTCATTAGCACGAATTGCATAATAGCTAATGGTTTAGCACTATTAATCATCCCAGGATGATTAATTTTCGCGCCTATAAGTGGATAAATTGCCAGCAAAAACGACAATGCCGTTGCGACAATTAAACTAAAATGTCCAATCTCAGGGATCATTACAAACTACCTTATTTGGTTTCGTTTCCGTATTCTGGTTTCATATGCTTAATACCTTTAATTGCTTCTGCAACTTCAGGTGGCATATATTCTTCGTCATGTTTCGCAAGAACTTCAGATGCGGCAATAACATTTGCCGACTTTAATACGCCCTGCGCCACAATACCTTGCCCTTCACGGAATAAATCTGGCAAGATACCTTCGTATTCCAATGTAACCAAGCCGCCTTCGTCATCACTTAAGACAAAGCTAACTTTAAGGTCATCCATATTACGTTTTACTGAACCAGGCATCACTAAGCCACCAATACGTAAACGCTGGCCAATTTCCGGTTTAATTTTATCGTCACCTAAACCATTAACAAGTTGGCTTGGTGTATAGAATAAATCAATGTTCTGCTTCAATGCATAAAGAACAAGACCTGTCACACTGCCTAAGCCTAGGATAATGACAAGCGCAATCGATAAGCGTTTTTTACGTCTTGGGGTCATAGAGTATTCTCCATTTTTTCAGCTGCACGCATTCGTTGAATACGCTGGTGCTTATTTTTAATTTCGTTAATGATTTGGCGACGTTTAACAATTGTAGCAACGGTTAATGAGCCTAAAGTCAGTATGCTAAAACCAACTGCAAGCCAGACATAAAAACCATAACCACCCATTGCTAAAAAAGCAGAAAAGCTATCAAACTGCATGTTACTTGTCCTCGATAAATAATTTTTTCACCCAAGGTCTGTGCGACTCACGGGTAATTAACTCATTTCTAAAGCGCATCAAGGTCAACGTGCCAAACAGTAAACCGAAGCCTAATAAGTTAATCAGTAATGGCCATAACATATCTGTATCCATCGATGGTTTATCGAATTTACTGATAGTGGCTTTTTGATGTAATGTGTTCCACCACTCCACAGAATAGTGAATAATAGGCAAATTAATGACACCGACTAAAGCAAGTATGCCGGCAGCACGTCCCGCTAATATTTTGTCACTAAACGCACCATAAATAGCGATAACACCAAGGTATAAAAACAATAGAATGAGTTCAGATGTTAAACGTGCATCCCATACCCACCAAGCACCCCACATAGGTTTACCCCATACTGCGCCAGTGAATAATGCGATTGCTGTAAATACTGCGCCAATCGGTGCAATTGCAGCGACAGCCATATCAGCCATCTTTAACTGCCAGACCAAACCAATAAAGGCAGCAATTGCCATACTCAAATATGCACCCATAGATAATGATGCAGCTGGTACATGAAGATAAATAATGCGGAAGCTATCGCCTTGTTGGTAATCGGCTGGTGCGAATACAAAGCCCCAAACCATTCCGATCGTCAATGATATGACACTAAATAGTGCAAACCAAGGCAGCATTTTACCGGCTAAGTGATAACTTTTTTCTGCTTTTGCGTAAGGATGGAGCCATTTCCACATATTAAACTCTCTACATAAATAACGGCTCAATTATATGAACCTAAACAATGATTGAAACTAACTTTACTTATCTTTAACTAATACATTTAACTCAAGCTAACTCGCAATGAGGCAGCGATTGCAAACGGTGAAAAAGTGACCGAAGCAGCGAGCATTGCGGCTAAAATAGCCACGGGGCCAGAGTAAGACACACCAAAACTGGCTGCATCAATCGCACTGGTAGCGAAGATCAATACCGGTATAAATAGCGGTAAAATAAGCAGGCTCAGTAACACGCCTCCTTTACGTAAACCAACCGTTAGCGCGACACCAATCGCACCAACAAAACTAAGTACAGGCGTACCCAATAACAAAGTAATAAACGTGGCAATAAAGGTATTAGTATCGAGTGATAAAAATACCGCTAATAAAGGCGATACAAATAAAATAGGTAATCCGGTTAATAACCAATGCGCGACAACTTTAGCGGTCACAATTACGCCTAGCGGAGTCGTCGTCAACATCAACTGTTCTAACGAACCATCTAAGAAATCATCACGGAATAAGCGTTCCATCGACAACAATGCCGATAATAATGCAGCAACCCAGATAACGCCCGGTGCAATACGCAATAACAAATTCGGCTCAGGACCAATCCCTAATGGGAATAATGTAATAACGATGATAAAAAACCAGAGTGGATTTAAAATATCTGATTTACGACGAAAAGCAGTAATCAACTCACGCTTTATCACCTGTATAAAAACAGCAAACATATTAATACTCAGTTAAGTGTTGACGGGTTAAGGTGATCTTACGTAAGCGTCCCGCAGAAAATTGCAGGTCTTGGTGTGTCGTAAGAATAACGCTGCCACCGTTATCTGCGTGGGCGAGGAATAAATTTTCTAATACTTTAACGCCGTTTTTATCAATGGCAGTAAAAGGTTCATCAAGTATCCACAACTTCTTATCTGACAGCCATAAACGTGCTAATGCAATGCGACGCTGTTGCCCTGCAGAAAGGTGACAAGCTAATTGGTCTTCGTAACCAGCAAGACCCACTTGTGCTAGCGCATCCCACACTTTCTCTTTCGCGACAGGTTTATGCATCGCATGGTAGAAGAATAGATTTTCAAATGCAGTCAATTCTGCTTTTACGCCAGGTAAATGACCAAGATAGAGTAAGTCTTGATGGTAGCTTTCTCGATCTTCTAATGTATCGATTTGCTGCCAGCTAATATGACCATCTGCGGGAGATGATAGGCCAGCTAGCAAACGCAGTAAACTGGTTTTACCTACGCCGTTAGGGCCTTCAATTTGAATTATCTCACCGGTAGAAACGGTGAAACTAAGATCTGAGAACAACACGTTATCTTCACGAATACAGCTTAACTTAGCAACTTCTAACATACTTTTCGATTCTTTCAGTATCAACCTGCAAGAATGTTAACATATTCCAGCTTTAAGCATAATTAAGCAACATCAATTACAATGCAAATATAACCAATTTAAGTTATTTTTTATGGAAACTTAGTAATAATTCTGCTTCTGCGCGTGGTAGTTCGCACTCACGCATGATTTCTTCAAGGCTTGCACCAAGCTCAACAAGTTTCACTGCTCGCGTATAAAAACGGCTATCAGGGTCTTGCTGCTCCTGTGTTGTCATCTCTTCTTTCATTTCATCTTGCTGAAATTTCGTTTGCTGTAACTCAGAAGCCACACCTTTAATTGCACCACCAAGATTAATGTTTGAAGTACTGACTTCAATGATTCGTTTCTGCAGTGAATCTCTTGATTTCGATAAGTCTTTAAGCAATAAACTATGCGTTGTTTGTAGTTTTGTTAACTTCCGAAATAATACAACACAGCCAATAACAGCAGCAATCGCGACAATAAGCGCAACGCCAGACAAAATCAAAGCAAGCATATTGAATCCTTCAATAAAATAGCAATTAAAAAAGCACTGTAACAATCATTACAGTGCTTTTCTAGATAGGAACAAGGAATTAAGTTTATAAACCGCTTAATTCGTCCCATTCGTCATCACTCAAAAACTTATTAAGATCAACAAGAATAAGTAGCTCGCCTTCACGGTTTGATACACCTTGGATGAACTTAGCACTTTCGTCAGTACCTACATTCGGTGCCATATCAATTTCTGAAGAACGTAAATAAACCACTTCAGCAACACCATCAACTAGAATACCAATGACTTGTTTTTCAGCTTCGATGATAACGATACGTGAATTTTCGCTTACTTCAGATGGCATTAAACCAAAACGTACGCGCGTATCAATAACAGTGACAACATTACCACGTAAATTAATAATACCGATCACGTAGTTTGGCGCACCCGGTACTGGGGCAATTTCTGTGTAACGCAGTACTTCTTGTACTTGCATTACGTTTACACCGTAGACTTCATTCTCTAATTTGAATGTAACCCATTGCAGTACTTCATCTTCAGCTACATTTTCCACTAGGTTTCGAGACTGGCTCATGTTTTATTTCCTTCTACTATTGCCCATGAATATTGATGCCATTATCCAGCAATTTAATCATTTCGGTTACGTGTAATAATACGCACATGCGTGATTTCACCATGCCAGCTAACCAAGGTCGGCTGCCAGGCGTGCTTCGCCATTTAATATCATTACTACTTAAAGTTTCTGTACCATGCAGGCTTTCACAGCCTAGTACCCAATTCGACTCACTTAACTGGATCTGATATTTATAATCTATCTCGCCCATATTCTGTTCCGGCATCACCCATTGCGCAGTATCGACAACACTTAGCTTTTGCTCTCGGTGTTGCATAATACCTAAATACCAATCTGGTTTACCAAATAAGCTATTCACAGTCTCGATTTGATGAATACCACCAAGCTCTGTTAATGGAACAGCAAAAATAACCCCAGCAACCTCAAAAAATAATGCTTGAAAATGTTCTTCTAGTTCAATATTTTTCCATTCAGGTTCTGCGTCAATACTCTCTTCTAATTCTGGTTCAGCGACTGATTCAGCCGTTGGTGTCGATGTAGTTTCAATATCAGGTATTGCGATGCTTTCAGATACACTCGCGACAATCACCTCATCTTCAACAATCGTAATATCTTGTGTTGTGACTTCGAGTTCATGGTGAATAGCGTCAGTCACAATATCTGTCGCGACGACTTCAATCGCTTCGTCTAATGCCATCTCGACTGCTGGTTTTTCATTATCTAATAATGACAAATCAATATCAGCAAGATCTATATCAATAACAGAACCGAGTAATTGATCCAAGTCTGTTAATGAACCTGAACCATCAGGTTCAGGTATTTTATAATCACTTTGCAATATAGGCGCAGGTTCAACCAACTGTAGTTTTAAGCTTGACTCCAAATCAGGAACAAAAGCCATCGGTTGTTCCACGATCTCTTTTTCAACCTGTAGTGGTTCTTCTGCAACAGGTTCCGATAGCATAGATGAAAAATAATCATCCAACGCAGAATGTCGTTTGTATTTATCCATACATGCGGTCCTGTTTCGCTTCAACCAACAAGTCTTGTAATAATGCCGAATAAGCAGCAACGCCTCGACTGCTTCGAGTATACATTGATGGTGGCATATGTTTTAAGCTGGCATTTCTAAACTGTGTATCCACAGGAATGACTGCTCGCCAGACATTTTGACTATAATTTTGCTGCAGCGTCTGTAACGACACAAGCGATGCTTTAGTTCGGCGATCAAACATCGTTGGTATCACCGTATACTTAAATTTATTCGCACAACTACGCTGCATAATTTCAAAGGTTTTTACCATTCGGTCTAAACCTTTTAACGCTAAAAACTCCGTTTGCACTGGCACTAAGATACGATCGCTACTTGCCAACGCGTTCACCATCATCACCCCTAATACAGGTGGGCAATCAATGATGACATAATCATAATCACCAGCAACTAACGTGATAATATTTTTTAATATCAGTCCCATGCCATCTCGATGCCCTAAGGTACGATCTAATGTGGCAAGTGACATTGTCGCCGGTAATAAATTAATACCATTATAAGGTGTTTCTATCGTCGCATTATGAACAAGTTCAGCATCAAGCGTTGGCGCTACAAAAAGATCAAATAATCCAACAGTCAAATCATCACTTTCGTAATTCAAATAACTGGTTAATGACGCATGGGGATCCGTATCAATTAATAATACCCGCTGCCCCTGCTCTGCCAGCAAACCTGCTAAAGTAATTGCAGTGGTCGTTTTCCCTACCCCACCTTTTTGATTAGCAACTGTCCAAACTTTCAACTTTACCCTACCTTGTCCGCTTGCCGCTATCGGCAGCCAACTTCAATATTAATGCGTTCTGCAATTTGGTCTAGATTAACTTGTTCATCAGCTAACCCAGCGTTAACAATTGCTTGAGGCATACCATAAACAACACAAGACTGTGCATCTTGCGCCCATATCGTACTGCCTTTTTGTTTTAATAATTTAGCGCCATCACGACCATCTGCACCCATTCCTGTTAACACTATCGCTAATACTTTATCGCGATATGACTGAGCAGCAGAACCAAATGTAATATCAACACTCGGCTTATAATTAATACCAGCAGGACTTTCCATTACCTTTAATGTTAATCCACCGGCTTTATTTTCAATCAGAACTTGTTTACCGCCTGGGGCTAAGTAAGCGACACCTGGTTGTAAACGATCGCCATGCTGTGCTTCTTTTACTGTAATTTGGCATAATGTATTCAATCGCGCTGCAAACGCTGACGTAAACGTGGCAGGCATATGCTGAATTAACAAAATTGGCAGAGGAAAATCACGGCGTAACGGTGTTAACACATTTTGTAATGCAACAGGACCACCTGTCGAAGAACCGATTGCCAATAAGTTGTATTTTTTACCTGATGCACGTTTAATCACGCGACTTGGCGTAGCCAAAACACGAGGTTCTGGTTTTGTGTTCTCAACATGAGATACATGCCTAGCGTCCAGCGTGTTCGCCGTATTCAGTCGGCTCGACTCTAAACTTGGGCGTGAAATCGTCGTATTTAGACGATTTTCAGACGTTGCAGTACGAACAGTCGAATTAGCAATTGTATTTATTGCTGGCTTTACGATGCTTGACTGCGAACTTAACGTGCTACGAGGTGTTCTTAATGAGCCTCTACGCTTACTTATTTCTTTAATGTTCTGTTGCAGTAATCGAACAGCATCCGCTTTATCTTTAGCAATATCTTCAAACTTTTTAGGTAAGAAGTTAGCCGCACCTGCTTCTAATGCTTCAAGCGTTGACTTAGCACCTTGGTGAGTCAATGATGAAAACATTAAAATGGGTGTTGGCGTGTCTTTCATAATCGCTTTCACCGCTGAAATCCCATCAAGTACAGGCATTTCAATATCCATCGTAATTACATCCGGACGTAACAGCTTTGCTTTCGTGATGGCCTCTTCACCATTTTTAGCAGTATCAATAACTTCCATCTCTGGATCTGCATTAATGATTTCACTTACTCTACGTCTGAAAAAACTAGAGTCATCAACGACTAAAACCTTTATTTTCATCTAATCTATCTACTTCAATGTGTTTACTTCAATGTAAAAGCACACAGGGATGTGAATCCCTGCATTAACAAATTAGCGTTTTGCGTAATGATTTAAGAGACTTGGAATATCTAAAATCAGAGCAATACCACCGTCACTGGTGATTGTTGCTCCTGCCATACCTGGCGTACCTTGTAATAAGTTGTCTAACGCTTTAATAACAACTTCTTCTTGACCAATAAGACTATCAACAACAAAACCTACTTGCTTAATACCTAACTGAACAATAACTACATGTCCTAATCCACGATCACTACGACTAGTAGCTTGTGGTTCCATTTTGGTTAACCAATCATGTAAATAAAATAGTGGAATTGCTTTTTCTCTGACAATAATAGTCAGCTGATTATCAACTACATGGGTTTTATTTAAGTCCAAATGGAAGATTTCATTAACACTTGTCAGCGGTAAAGCAAAGATTTGCTTACCAACTTCAACCATCAATGTTGGTAGAATTGCCAATGTTAACGGCACTTTAATTTCAATCGTTGTACCAGTACCCAGTTTTGAGTCAATTGAAATTGTACCATTTAGCTGGCTGATACCCGTTTTAACCACATCCATCCCAACACCACGACCAGAAATATCTGATATCTGATCTTTGGTTGAGAAACCTGGAGCAAAAATAAGGTTATATGCTTCGTTATCTGAGATCCGAGCTGCTGAATCAGCATCAAGTACCCCACGTTTAACCGCAATTTGTTTTAATCGTTCGGCGTCCATACCCGCACCATCATCTACAATTTTAAGACGAATATGATCGCCTTCTTGCGATGCGGATAAAGTAATTTTACCTTGGCGTGGCTTGCCATTTTTTGCACGTATCTCTGGCATTTCAATACCGTGATCAACCGAGTTTCTCACTAAATGCACAAGAGGATCAGCAAGAGCTTCCACCAAGTTCTTATCTAAATCGGTTTCTTCACCAATCATTTCAAGATTAATATCTTTTGATAAACTACGCGCTAAATCACGTACAACACGAGGGAAACGACCAAACACTTTTTTGATTGGTTGCATACGCGTTTTCATTACCGCGCCTTGTAAATCAGCAGTAACAACATCAAGATTAGACACGGCTTTCGTCATGTCTTCGTCATTACTTGAAATACCTAAACTGACTAAGCGATTACGAACAAGTACTAGCTCACCAACCATATTCATGATTTCATCAAGCGTTCGCGTATCAACACGTACTGTTGAATCAGCCTGTGGTTTCGCTTTTTTCTCTACTTTAGCGGCAGGCGCTGCTTTCGCAACGGGTGCTACGATTGCTGTTGCAGTAGCCGTTTCAGAGTGAGCGACTGGAGCTAACGCGACAGGCTCAGCTGCACTAACAACACTTTTTACTGTCGTCGCAGCACTTGGCGCATTACCTTTACCGTATAATTCATCAAGTAAATTTTCAAAGTCATCATCATTAATATCACCACTGCTCGACGCTACAGATGTAGCGGCAACAGGTGTCGGTGCTGGTGCAGGTGCTTCAGTAATAGAAACACCGTGTTGACCCACACCATGTAGTTCATCAAGTAACTTTTCAAATTCGTCATCAGTAAAATCAGCATTTGAACTTGCCGGAACACTTGTCGAAACAACCGGAGTTGGCGCAGGTGCTGCAGTCTTAGTGACTGTTGGCGCACTGCCTTTTCCATGTAATTCATCAAGTAACTGTTCAAACTCTAGCTCTGACATGCCATCGATTTCAGTGCTATCACTCGCAGCAGGAGTCTTAGCAACGACAGGTTCAGGAATTGCTTCAACAACAGTTTCTAGCACTGCAACTGGAGCAACTTCAGGTTGAGTAAGCAAATGAAGTTGATGGATTAACGCAGGATCTGCTGCCGTTAATGGCTCTCTCTGTTGGATCAGTACAAACATTTCGTTTACACAATCCAATGATTTAAGAATCACATCCATCAGTTCTGGAGTAACGGCTCTTAAGCCATTACGCAGGCTATCAAACACATTTTCTGCACCATGGCAGATATCAACCAGTTCTGATAATGCTAAAAATCCAGCGCCACCTTTAACTGTATGGAATCCTCTAAAAATTGCATTAAGCAACTCCGAGTCTTCTGGACTTTTTTCTAAATCAACGAGTTGTTCAGAGAGTTGCTCTAGAATTTCAGATGCTTCTATCAAAAAGTCCTGTAGAATATCTTCATCAACATCAAAGCTCATCAATATCTCCCTTAAAATCCTAAACTTGACAGTAAATCATCAACATCATTTTGGCCGTCTAATACATCAACACGTTCACTCGCATTCATGATTGGACCTTCGGCCTCGATACCATTTATTTCTTTAACTGGTTCATTGACTTTATTCAGTGGCTTTGAAACCTCACCAAACATAGTTAACATTTCGACCAGTTTAACTTCTACTTCTTGCACCAAGTTAATCACACGACGGATCATTTGACCTGTCAAATCTTGAAAATCTTGAGCCATTAAAATTTCAGTTAAATACTGTCTTAGACTATCGGCATCAGATACTGAAACTTGAAGAAAATCATCCAATAATTTACAAAGTTCTTTAAATTGGCCTAGTTGTAGATCACGACTCATCAAACTCTTCCAGCTCGGTAGCACTTGCTGGATACGATCATTAAAACTATCTGCAATTGGTAAGCAAGCTTCCACAGCGTCCATTGTTCTGTTCGCTGCTTTATCTGTCATCTCAATAACGTAATTCAATCGTTCTCGAGCATCAGGAAACTCATCTTTTGCTAAGCTTTCAATACGCGTATCTAATTGGAAATCGTTTAATGAATCATGCAATTGGCGTGTTAATACGCCAACTTTTTCAAATAGAGCTTCTGAATCTGCATTTTGGATGTTGATAATTATGTCATTGGCCATTTCAATCTGACCACACTCGAGTAGTGTGACCAGTTCTTTGGCTTTCTCTAACGAAATCAACGATTCTTGTTGTTCACTCATGCGCATCCTTGCTTATTGAATTCTTTCGAAGATTTTCTCTAATTTTTCTTTTAGTGTTGCAGCAGTAAACGGTTTTATAATATAGCCATTCACGCCAGATTGAGCCGCTTCAATAATTTGTTCGCGTTTCGCTTCTGCTGTTACCATTAATACTGGGATATGACATAGTGCTTGATCCTTACGAATCTCTTTAAGCAAATCAATACCTTGCATTCCAGGCATGTTCCAGTCAGTTACAACAAAGTCATAATCGCCGTTTTTTAGCATTGGAAGTGCGGTATTACCGTCATCGGCTTCAAATGTATTATTAAAACCAAGATCACGCAGTAAGTTTTTAATGATACGTCTCATCGTAGAAAAATCGTCAACAATAAGAATTTTAATTTGCTTTTTCAAGTTGTTCTCCAAAATAAGTAATTACAATATTTACAGTCCCTGATTCCCATAAATATATTACTTCAATATCCAGGTACTAGAAATACGGTACCAATTAAACTTAATCATCCAACCAAGCGTGCATACGCGCTTTCACTCGATGCATTGCTTGACTGTGAATTTGACTCACTCGAGATTCACTGACACTAAGCACTTCCCCGATCTCTCTTAGGTTTAACTCTTCATCGTAATAAAGTGATAAAACTAAGCTTTCTCTTTCTGGTAATGTCTTAATGCAGTTTGCTAGTGCTTGCTGAAAACGTTGTTCAGAAAAGTCAGAACAAGGGGTACTTGATTTACCTTCATAAACTGAATAAGCATCTTCATTACTCGCCGTCAAATCTTCGACCGCCAATATATGCCCACTGTTAACATCCATCAACATACTATGGTAGTCAGTAAGGCTTACGCCTAATTCTTCAGCGACATCCGTATCTTTTGCATCCGTGCCAGTCCGTTTTTCAATCCGATCAATGGCTGCTGCAATATCGCGCCCATTTTTATGAACCGACCTTGGAACCCAGTCTCCGCGTCTCATTTCATCAATCATTGAGCCGCGAATACGAATACCAGCATACGTTTCAAAACTAGCGCCTTTAGAACCATCGAAATTACGTGCAGCATCCAGTAATCCAATCATACCCGATTGGATTAAATCATCTAACTGAACACTCGGCGGCAAACGCAGTAATAAGTGGTGAGCGATTCGTTTTACTAAAAAACCGAATTGCTCAACAGCATTACTCTGTTGCGACTGGATGTTACTGTAAGCGGATGCTTTATTCACTTCAATCTTCTACCCTAGCTTTGTTCTCAAACAAGTTCTCAATGAAAAACTCAAGATGACCACCGACTTTATTCGGTACAGGCCAAGTTGCAGCTTTACTTGCCAACGCTCTAAACGCAAGTGAGGCAGGTGCTTTTGGAAATGCATCTACAACTACTTTTTGCTTACGAACGGATTGACGAACACTGTTATCAAACGGAATACAAGCAACAAGCTCTAATGTTGCATCTAAGAATCGATCCGTTACACGTGTCAATTTAGTAAATAATTCTTGGCCTTCACGTAAACTGCGCACCATATTAGCCACAATTTTAAAACGGTGAACACCGTGTTCTTTTGATAGTAATTTAATTAATGCATATGCATCCGTAATAGATGTTGGTTCATCACACACCACCATTAGGATATCTTGCGATGCACGGCAAAAACTTAATACCATGTCTGAAATACCAGCTGCGGTATCAACCAAAAGTACATCAATTGGTGTTTTCAATTCTGCAAACGCGCGTATTAAGCCTGCGTGCTCTTGCACTGACAACTCAACCATCGAACGAGTACCCGATGTAGCGGGCGCAATTAAGATCCCATTTGGGCCCTCAATTAAAATATCATCCAATGTACACTCACCAGAAATAACGTGAGAAATATTTTTATGTACGCGTAAGCCGAGTAAAACATCGACATTTGCCAATCCAAGATCGGCATCTAAAACCATAACTCGCTTGCCCTGAGCCGCGAGAGATACCGCCATATTTAGTGTTACGTTAGTTTTACCTACGCCACCTTTACCACCTGAGACGGCAATAACTTTAACTTTTTTGTTATTACTCATTTGTCTTAGACCACTTGCTTGATCGAAAAAAATATTTTTATTCATTACTATTTATCATCGCCTAACCAAAAATGCGTATCGTTTTGTTCTTCTAGCGTATCTCTATTGAGTACAGCTCGAACTAATTGCTGTGCATTGGCTGAATCTATATCTTCAGGAACCCTTTGCCCATTGGTAATATATGCAATCGGTAGTTCGTGCTGTATTAATACACTTAAAATCTCACCGAGACTTAAACTTTCATCCACTTTACTTAAAATGCAACCCGATAACGGGATATGATGAAAGTGCTCTAATGTTTCTTGTACAACCCTACGCTGTGCGGTCGCCGGAACAACTAAATAGTTACGAATCACGACTTTTTCATTATTAACTAATGTATCGAGCTGTTCAGATAAGCGTTTATCACGCTGACCCATACCAGCAGTGTCAATTAACACTAAACGTTTGCTTCTTAATTGATACAAGTATTGTGCCAACTCTGCTTCATCACGGGCAACCTTAACAGTACAGCCCATAATACGGCCATAAGTGGCTAATTGTTCGTGAGCACCAATACGATATGTATCAGTGGTAATCAATGCGACGTTATCAGAACCATGTAACATGGCAAATTTTGCCGCTAATTTGGCGATTGTTGTCGTTTTACCAACCCCTGTAGGGCCAACTAATGCAACAGCACCACCTTTACTTAAAATATCATCTTGCGCAATTAATACATTATCCGTTAATAGCGCTTGTATTTGATCCCAAGCCGACTCAATCGAACAGTCTTCAGCCACACAGTTAGCTAACTGGTCAGCAACGACTTCTGTAAAGCCTATTTTGACCAAATGCTTGATCAACATAGCACGTATAGGTTCGTTACGTTCAACTTCCTGCCACTGTAATCCTGATACTTGGTGTTCAAGCAACTTTCGTATAGAGGCTAACTCGGCCTTCATCGCACTAATGTCTTGCTGGTTATCCGCTTTAGCAGGTGCCGCTTCAAATTGTTTATAACCACTTTGCTGTGGTTTACGTGCCATACCATCACGCATTTCATTTTGTTCAGCTAATGTAGCTGGCGCAGCACTAGGACGCTCAGCAAAGCGGCGTGCAACCGGTTTCTTTAAGAAGCTGGTATCCCAATTATTGGATTCGCTGGCATTGTCATCACTGCCTATTGCTTGTGACATTTGCTGTTGGTGTTCTTGCTGGCGTGCTAATAAACTGGCTAGTGAGTCATTAGGCGCGGTCTTTTTCTCTGATTCAGTCGGTGCTGATGGTTCATTCTTCATTAGCTTCTTAAAGCTAAATTTTGATGCCGATAAATTGACGGAATCTTCAGAAAGTTGACGCTCTGTTTTATTTGTTACCTGTTGAGGTTCACTCGGTTTGTCTGTTGCAGCGGGTTTGCTTTCGGAGAAATCCACAGCAGCAACAATTTCAATACCACCGGTAACCTTTTTGTTAGACATAATAACAGCGTCTGGGCCAAGAACCTCTTTGACTTCAGCCAATGCCGCTCGCATATCTTTGGCAAAAAAGCGCTTTATTTTCAACTTATCATCCTTAGTTCAGTTCGCTACTTTAATTTATTTTATTAACACGTTATTGACCAACAACACTGACAATTCGAATCTGTTTATCATCAGGTACTTCTTGATATGATAATACGCGTAATGACGGTATTGAGTATTTCACAAATTTCGCCAATGTCGATCTTAGTACACCAGAGGTAAGTAATATCGCTGGTTGTCCTGCTAATTCTTGGTTTTGTGCTACCTCAGTGAGTGAGGACTGCATACGTTCTGCTAAACCAGGTTCAATACCAGCACCGTCACTCCCCGCAGCTTGTAAAGACTGATGTAATATTTGCTCTAATTCCGGCGCTAGCGTCACTACAGGTAGTTCACTATCGATACCATTAATGTCTTGTACAATCATTCGACGTAAGCTCACTCGACACGCCGAAATTAATACTTCAGGGTCTTGTGTCTTAGTACCATATTCCGCCATCGTTTCAACAATCGTACGAATATCTCGAATCGGTACATTGTCGTTAAGTAGGCCTTGTAGTACTTTAACCACGATACCCAGTGGTAAAATTTCAGGGACTAAACTCTCAACAAGTTTGGGATGGGTTTTCGCTAACACATCCAATAAATTCTGTACTTCTTCATAACCGAGCAGTTGCGCTGCATTATTTAGGAGCAGCTGACTTAAGTGTGTCGCAACAACCGTGGCAGAGTCAACAGCTGTATAACCTAGGGTTTGCGCTTGATCACGCTGTTGAGGGTTTATCCACAAAGCAGGCAAACCAAAAGCAGGGTCAATGGTTGCAATACCATCTATCTTGCCGTAAACCTGACCAGGGTTAATCGCGAGCTCTTTATCATGGAAGATTTCGATTTCACCATTTGATACCCCCATAATGTTAATACTATAACAGTTTGGCGGTAATTCGAGGTTATCTCGAATATGCACAGCTGGTACCAAAAAACCTAATTCTTGAGATAGCTTCTTACGCACACCCTTAATTCGATTTAATAGCTCACCACCTTGGCTTTTATCAACCAGCGGAATTAAGCGATAACCAACTTCTAAACCAATAGTATCGACAGGCTTAACATCATCCCAATCAAGGTCTTTTTGATCATTTAAATTAGCTTCAATTGCAGCATCTTCAGGCACCAAGCTTTTCTCTTCTGCAGCTTTAGCTTGTTTCTTCATTAACCACCAAGCCCAGACACCTGTAATCACACCAAAACCAATAAAGGCAAGGTGTGGCATACCAGGTACTAACCCCATCACGGTCATAATAGCTGCAACCACAGCAAGCGCTTTCGGGTTCGCCACCATTTGGCTACTGACTTGCGTACCCAATTTTTCATCTTTATTCTGACGAGTAACAATAATCGCAGCAGCAATAGATAAAAGTAATGATGGGATTTGCGCAACCAGTCCGTCACCGATGGTCAATAATGTATAAATTCGACTGGCTTCAGAGAAACTAAGATCGTGTTGCATTATACCGATGATTAAACCACCGATAATATTAATAAATAAAATCAATAAACCCGCAACGGCATCACCTTTTACGAATTTACTTGCACCATCCATCGAACCATAAAAATCAGCCTCTTGCGTCACATCTTCACGACGCTGCTTTGCTTGTTCTTGATCAATAATACCGGCATTCAAATCCGCATCGATGGCCATTTGTTTACCCGGCATCGCATCAAGCGTAAAACGTGCACTTACTTCCGAAATACGTCCCGCACCTTTAGTCACTACGGCAAAGTTAATAATCATCAAGATCATAAACACGATAAGACCAACCGCCAAATTCCCGCCGATCACCACAGAACCAAAAGCATCAATAACCTGTCCGGCGGCATCACCACCATTGTGACCTTCTAAAAGCACGACACGCGTTGACGCTACATTAAGCGCTAAACGTAACAAGGTTGCGATTAACAGTACGGTTGGAAAGGCTGCAAATTCAAGCGGTCGATTGACGTATACAGAAACCAGTAAAACTAATAAAGACAAGGCGATATTAAAAGAAAAGAAGACATCCAAGAGGAAGGCTGGCATGGGTAATACAACCATGCCTAATGTAGCTAACACAATAATCGGGGTGCCAATATTCTCTAGCGCTATGGCTCTTTTACCCCAGATTTTGGATATGTTAGTTGCTACTTGCATTTGATGACCTCAGAAAATTATGCTCGATAGTATAAAGCAATAATCATACCTAAGGCAAAAGCATTAAGTGCTAGAGTCCACAAATGATACTAATATTTCAGGTCTTCAGGGATATCCATAGTTTTTGGTAATGGTTTCGGTCGATTGCCCTTACGCTGCTTAAATTGGTCAAGCTGATAAACATAGGCGAGTATCTGCGCAACAGCGATAAATAAGCCTTCAGGTATAGGTTCATCTATCTCTGTTGTATGATAAATCGCACGCGTTAAGGCGGCAGATTCTAAGATCGGTACCTTGTGTTCTTTCGCCATATCTCGAATACGAAATGCAGCTTGATCAACACCTTTGGCAACAACCTTTGGCGCAGCATTACCGGATTTCTCATATTTTAACGCCACAGAATAGTGCGTCGGGTTGGTAATAATAACATCGGCATCGGGAATATTACTCATCATTCGACGTTGTGATACCTCCATCTGCATCTGCCTAATCTTACCTTTAAGCTGTGGGTTACCATTCACATCTTTCATTTCATCTTTCACTTCTTGCTTGGTCATGCGTAATTCTTTTGCATGTTTCCAATATTGATACGGCACATCAATCGCGACAATAATAATTAAAGAGGCGCATAACCAAATAAAAACATCGGCCAAAAAGTTAAGTGATTCAATCACAGAAATATGCAGCGGCTGTAAACTGAATTCCATGATCTTTAAAAATTGAGTTTTTAACACAAACACTGCAATAGTCACAACAACTGCAACCTTGGCAATTGATTTAATCAATTCCACCATGGCCTGTGGCCCCAGCATTCTTTTTAGGCCCGCTTTCGGTGACATTTTTGATGCTTTAGGACGAATAGATTCACCACTGAATACCACGCCCCCCATCATAATATTACCAAGGATACCCGCGATAAAACCAATGATCATGATACCAAATAGTGGCCACATTAATGGTTTAACACTGGTTCCAACGATCTCAAGTAACGCTTCAGGGCTGAATATTTCTTCACGGCTAAGTTCGAACAATCGGCTCATGTTGCTCACAAGCGCACGTGCTAAGGCATCACCAAAAGCAAGAAAAGCTGCACCACTCGCGGTTAAAACTAAGGTCGTCGCAAGTTCTTTTGAACGTACTACCTGACCTTTTTCTCTGGCTTGGGAGAGTTTTTTCTCGGTGGCGTCTTCGGTTTGTTCTTGTCCGTCTTTTTCAGCCATGAGGAAGCACCTTTACCCTAATGTTGTGGAGGAGGTTAATACGCGCAAGCATTATTGAGTAATGAACAAACCAGTTCACCGGCTCGTTGCCATTGTGCATTAAAATGAAAGACAAAGCTTTTTAATGACAAATAGATAATAAATAAACCCGCGACCATACCAACCGAGAAGCCTAAGCTGAACACGTTTAATTGAGGTGCAGCCTTGGTCATAACACCAAATGAAAAGTTAATCACCAGCATAGCAACAACGGCTGATAGTGACATACTCAACGCCGCAGCCATCATCACTGATAACCATCCGGCAATCTCATAATACTGCACAGCAACTAAGCCAGATGCAGATACAGGTAATGTTTCAAAAGACTTCACTACCGTTTCGATCATAAATAAATGACCATTAACGGAGAGGTAAACCAGCGTGCCTAATAGAATATAGATTTGACCAATCACAGGTGATGTCTGCCCTGAGGAAGGATCAGCCATAGAAGCAAAACCTAAGCTGGTTTGCATTGCAATGATTTGTCCGGCAACAACAAAAGTTTGAATGAGCATCACCGTGACAAAACCAACCGCAATGCCAATCAAACTTTGTTGCAAAATGATCATAAAACTACTGAGGGAAAATAAGTCCACATTCGGCATTGGGGGTAATACAGGTGCAACCATGGCAGTTAAAGCAAGGCAATAAAATAATCTGATCATGACCGGCGTTGTTTTCGCACCACTAACAATCATCACCATGACCATGCCAGAGAGTCGTGCAAACGGCCAAATATAACTGGCCATAAACGTCATAATATCAGCCGATAGAATTTCCACTATTAACCTACAACTTGTGGTACTTGCAGCATCATATTAGTAAAGAATTCCATCAATCGTCCAAAACCCCAGTGAGCGCCATAAATCAAAGCTAATAATGTAGCAATTAAACGCGGTAAAAAACTCAGCGTTTGTTCATTAATAGATGTAGCGGCCTGAAATACAGACACGACTAGGCCCACTAATAGACCCGGGACAACAACCGCACATACCAACAGCAATACTGTCCATAATGCTTGTCGGAATATATCAACAAAGACTTCAGGTGCCATAATATTCCCTTTTATTTATGAGCCGGCTGATAAACTGAATGATGGATTGGTATTTGAATAGAACATCGTCATAAACCAAAACTACCAGCAAGCGTCCCCATAATGAGTCCCCAGCCATCCACTAATACAAACAACATCAGCTTAAATGGCAGAGATACAATCATCGGCGATAGCATCATCATACCCATGGCCATCAAAATACTGGCAACCACTAAATCAATAATCAAAAACGGAATGAATACCATAAAGCCAATTTGAAATGCAGTTTTTAATTCACTGGTCACAAATGCCGGGATTAATACTCGGAAAGGAACCTCTTCTGGTGAGTTCGCTTCCACTTTAGCAATACGCATAAAGGTATCAATATCAGTAACACGAGTTTGCGCTAACATAAATTGCTGCATCGGTAACTTTGCTTGCTCGAAGGCTTGTAAGGATGTGATCTCTTCATTCAAATAAGGTTGTACTGCATTGGTATTTATACGATCAAATACGGGAGACATGATGAAAAAAGATAAGAATAAGGTAATACCGACGAGCACTTGATTAGAAGGGCTTTGCTGTAAACCCAAGGCTTGACGTAAAATAGACAAGACAATAATGATACGCGTAAAAGAGGTCATCATAATCAATGCGGCAGGGATAAAACTCAGCGCCGTCATCATCGCTAAAATCTGCAATGACACCGAATATTCCTGTGTTCCATCATTATTAGTGATCACTTTAACGGCTGACATAACCGAATTATCAGCCCATGCCGCCGATGTAAATAACACCAGTATCAGCGACAGTAAGATCGTAAACTTAGTTTTCATTATGTTGTTTCATCATCTGAGCTAATTTAGTAGCAAATGGATTAAGTTCTGGTTGGTTAGTTTCAAGCGGTTGATCTAACTCTTTCAACAAACTAATTTGCTGACCTGTCACACCCACTAACACCTGCTCAGAGCCTACCTGAACTACCATGATCCGCTCTTTGGGGCCTAATGGTAAGGTAGCAACGACTTGCAACTGTTGATGATTACTCCCAAAAACACGTGATTTTTTTGCAATCCAAGCAAGCATCAAGATAACCGCAATAACCACCAGCAATGATAATAGCCATTGCAGCATATCGAGATCATCCATACTACTTAAGCTTTTTAATACGTTCTGTTTGGCTAATCACGTCTGTTAAACGAATACCAAATTTATCATTCACAACAACAACTTCACCATGTGCAATCAAGGTACCGTTAACCATAACATCGAGTGGCTCGCCAGCAATACGATCGAGTTCAACAACAGAACCTTGGTTTAACTGCAATAAATTACGAATACTGATTTTACTACGGCCAACTTCCATCGAAATTACAACCGGGATATCAAGAATGCTATCTAACTTTTGTTGGTGTTCGCTCGAGAATCCAGCGTCGTCATTGTTAAAATCTTCTAATTCAGTCGCTTCAACAGTACTCTGCTCAGCCATCGCTGCAGCCCAGTCATTTGCCATCTGATCTTGATCTGTACTCATTTCAATACCTTATTTTTCATCATTATCATCTAAATTCAATAATCCACCACGTAATGCTACATGCTCGATATCTGATTTAGTTAAATTACTTACTTTTAGCTGCTTGCTAATTTTAACCGCGACATTATCTTTATTACGACCCAGTTTCGCTTTATAGCTCGGTAAGTCTTCAATAAATACGGTAAGTTCTTCAGGCATATCAATCGGTATGATATCCCCTGTTTTTAATTCCATAATCTGTCTTAACGACAATTCAGTTTCGAGTAATTTAGTACTTAACTCGACTGGCACATCTAAAATTTCTTCTTGTAATGCCGAGCTCCAACGTTCATCAGTATCTTCTTTATCACTCTGAACACCCGCGTCAAGTAGTTCACGAATAGGCTCTAACATCGAATACGGCATCGTAATATGGAAATCACCACCGCCACCATCAAGTTCGATATGAAATGAGCTCACTACAACCACTTCGGTAGGACTCACAATATTCGCCATTGCCGGGTTAACTTCCGAATCAAGATATTCAAATTCAGAGTCCATCACTGGCGCCCAAGCTTCATGATAATCTTCAAACACTATTTTTAATAACATTTGAATAATACGACGTTCGGTTGGCGTAAATTCACGACCTTCAATTTTGGCATGATAACGCCCATCGCCACCAAAAAAGTTTTCAACCAAAATAAACACTAAGCGTGCTTCCATGGTCACAAGCGCAGTACCTTTTAACGGACGAAAACGAACCATATTTAAACTGGTTGGTACGAATAATGTGTGTACATACTCACCAAACTTCAGCATCTGTACGCCATTAATCGATACTTCAGCAGTACGACGCATCATGTTGAATAAACTGATCCGCATATGTCGTGCAAAACGTTCATTAACCAACTCTAAGGTTGGCATTCGTCCACGCACAATACGATCTTGTGATGAAAAATCAAAATCTACAACACTGCCACTGTCTTCGACGGTCTCAAATTCATCTTCTTCAACATCATCTACACCATGTAATAGTGCATCAATCTCGTCTTGGCTTAATAAATCACTCACACATAACCTACTGAATTACAAAACCAGAGAATAGGATCTTTTCAACAACCCCTACTCCAGTATATTTTATCAAAATATCATTCACACTCTTTAATGAATCCGAGCGTAATAATTCTTTACCTTCGTACGTCGCGAGTTGTTGTTCTGTTGTGGCACTAAATACTTGCAACAACATACTTTCAATCAAGGGGACATTTGCTTTTGCTAACTTTTGATGATCATTACCACGTACCATTAGCTGTACTTTAATCTGAACTAAACGCTCTCGCTTTAACCCTGTAATATTAAAAACAAAAGGGCGAGGCATCGCAACATAATATGCTGTCGCATTGACATTTTTATTCACACTTTCAGTCGCGACTTCAGCGGTGTCAGTCGAATTCGTATTATCATCGCCACTTAAAAAGAAAAAAGCAGCACCGCCACCAGCAAGTAGTAATATTACAATCACCGCAATAATAATAATTTTTTTATTACCTTTGCCTTTATCGTCTATTTTCAAATCGTTGTCGTCAGCCATTATCGTCCCTAAATCGAATTTTATATTACGCTAAATGAATGCGGATTACTGTCATTGATTAAACAGCTTAGGCGTAAAAGTCTACCCCTTTAGCCGAGTCTTGCCAATACTGAGGGGCGACAGGGACTTCACTCTGTGAATCTATCGCGTAATTCGTTTCGTTATTGCTATTTTTTTGTCCGTTTTCTTGTCCTGACTGCTGAAATCCAGATTGTTGCTGCTGTCCACTATCTGCTTGAACCTGCGTATCACCCAACGTCATCCCCTGCTGCTGTAGCATTTCTCGTAATCTTGGCATCTGTTGCTCAAGTAAATCTCGGCTTTGAGGGTTCTGCGCTTGAATGGTCACATTTAACTGATCATTTTGCATAACCAATTTAATATTCATACTGCCTAATTCTGCTGGGTCTAAACGGATAGTTGCCGTTTGTAATTCTTTGCCAGCCATAATCGCAATTTTTTCATTTAACTCTGAGCTCGCTAAATTATTATTTAGGTTAACGCGCTTCTCTAACACTTGCTGCTCGACATCCGTTAATCCGGCTGCTTTTGCCATCGTGCGTGTCGCTTGCTCTAATGGTTCAGGTTTACGCGCTGACTCCATGATTTGTGCAAAGTCTAATTGTTCAATCGGTTCTGCTGGCGTCGTAGGCAGTAATTCTGATGCAGAACCAGTCTCGACCATAGCACTCGCGGTAGCCCCCATATTAGCAGCAACACCATTCGCTTGACCAAAAGGAATATTTTTTCCACCCGTCACTTCAGCGAGTGCAGCCGAAAAGTTTGAATTATTTGCAAATGCTAATTGGTCACGATCCAGTAAGCCATTTTTCGTTGTCAAACCTTTCGTGTTTAGCCCCTCATCTTTCGATAAACTCGCATCACTTTCCGTCATATCTGTCATACCAGTCATTGCAGATATTGTTGACACAGTTGTAGGTAACGTCGGCATATTAAGCCCCATCACCTGTGCATTAGGCTGCATTGCTTCACTTGTCTCTACGGCACTTACAATCTCACCATCAACGAGTTCTCGATTGGCTGGATCGAATGTGACCAAACCATTATCGACTTGATTACGCTTAACTGATTCACGATCAAGTGACTTAGCTTTCACAGTATCGTTAACAGTAACATCACCATTTAATGCAATATGCGTATCGCTATTTACGTTTGGATTACTCGTTCGCTGAGCAGTCATATCTACGGAGGGCGTTTCCTGCATATCATCTAGTAATGTAGATGCCGATATAGTGTTAGGAGCCGTTTCATTAACTTTTGGAGGCAATTTATTACCGTTAGCGTCATTGGGCATAGGCGTAACCGGATCTGCAACAGCCGTCTCTTGTAATAGCATAGATGATTGGCCAAGACGCGCTAAAAAGTCATCATTACTTTCGGCTTCTGGTTCAGCCTGTTGCTGTGACTCATCGGCAATCACATTATCAAGTTCAGTAGTGATAATCTTCTCGTCAACTGCATTCATCAAAGGTTCGCTATCTTCTGTTCCCCCCTTGCTATCGCTGACTTCAGGCAT
The DNA here is from genome assembly GCF_018219155.1 of Moritella sp. 24. Classification (NCBI taxonomy): domain Bacteria; kingdom Pseudomonadati; phylum Pseudomonadota; class Gammaproteobacteria; order Alteromonadales; family Moritellaceae; genus Moritella; species Moritella sp. 24. The sequence continues at coordinate 3,470,297 of NZ_CP056123.1, forward strand.
ATTTTTAGATTCAGATTTTCCCTCTGCTTTATTCTCATTATTAAAGAGAGAAAATAATTGAGTAAAGCTGCTTTCAGTTGCATTAAGCTCACTCCCTGTACTCATATCAGCACTGGTATCACTCTTTGTATCGAGGGCCTGCGGTTGTTTATTTACCGCTTGCATATCCGTCATTACTGCTGATTTTTGTAAAGAGAAAGTCATAGTTCAAGCCTAAATGTCATCACGTAAAAGGTGTATAGGAAAATAGTGCAAAATTCACGCCAGCTTACTTTATCAGGCTGGATAGCTCACTTATCACCGAGTGATAGATTATTTTTGTAACCGTTATAAATTGTTCTTACGTTTGAAATATTGGAAATTAGAAAATTCATCAAGGTCTTTTTGTTCACGGCGATGCTCAACCAGTTGTGCTGCAACTTTACGCTTATCTAATAATAACCCGAGTGCATCACGCTTCTTACGAATTTCCATCCAATCAATATGTTTATTCTTCACCGTCTGCTGGATATTATCGAGAGCTTGTTTCTGCTCAAACTCCGCGAGTTCTAATTTTTTCATAAAGTTATGATAATGCGCATAACTATCACCGGAGATACCTTCAGCACCTTTCTCGGTAAATTTCTGTAGGTATTGCTTGCGATAATCACTCAGTTGCAGCATTTGGGTGTGATAACGTTCAGAATCTTGTTTGATTAGCGCATACGCTCGCGAAGCATTTTTTTCTTGCTCCTCGAGTTGCTGGTAAACGCGCTCTAATGCAGTTTTGGACATATTATTGACACTGTTTCATTATGGTACTGCGACACCTAAATGTGGCGCGATTGCGGTGAGCATTTCTTCACATTGTGAGAACGGAATCACTTCTTTCATACCTTGCTGTAAGAATTGATCCATTGCAGGCTTCAAACGCATCGCGCGATCAATTTTGGCATCAGCGCCTTGGCTATAAGCACCAATGGCAATCAAATCTTTATTCTGTTGATATAACGAATAAGCTTGTTTGAACCCGCGAGCTGCTGCTTGGTGGAAGTCACTGGTCACCATTGGCATCACACGACTAATCGATTTTTCAATATCAATTGCCGGATAGTGTCCCGCATCCGTTAAGTCTCGTGATAATACGATATGGCCATCAAGGATCGCACGTGAAGCATCGGCAATAGGGTCTTGTAAATCATCACCTTCGGTTAATACGGTAAAGAACGCGGTAATTGAACCTTGCTCGTCATTACCGTTACCCGCTCGCTCCACCAGCTGTGGTAATTTTGCAAATACCGATGGCGGATAACCTTTCGTTGCAGGTGGCTCACCAACCGCTAATGCAATTTCACGCTGTGCTTGGGCAAAACGAGTTAATGAATCCATCAGTAATAAGACATTTAAGCCTTGATCACGAAAATATTCAGCCAGTGCTAATGAGGTTTCGCACCCTTTCAAACGCATCAATGGTGAGGCATCCGCAGGAGCCGCGACAACAACAGAACGAGCACGTCCTTCATCGCCGAGGATCTCTTCAATAAATTCTTTTACTTCTCGCCCACGTTCACCAATCAAGCCAACGACAACGACATCAGCTGTTGAACCACGAGTCATCATGCCTAACAGCACACTTTTACCAACACCAGACCCCGCAAAGAGTCCCATACGCTGACCTTGACCCACAGTTAACATGGCATTAATCGCTTTAACGCCCACATCAAGAGGTTTTGAGATTTGTTTACGCGCCAGTGGATTGATACGCTTAGCAGTAAAAGAGGTGGTTTGTCCGGTAATGATCTCGCCTTTACCGTCAATGGGTTTGCCAACACCATCCAATACGCGACCAAGTAGTTCCATTCCAACTGGAATACCTTGTGTCTCGTTCAGGGGAGTGACTTTCGCGCCTGGAATAATACCAGTCACTTGTTCACTGGGCATTAAGAATAACTTATCGCCATCAAAACCGACGACTTCCGCATCCATTAGACCATTATCAGTTTCAACAGAACACAAACTACCGATGGCAGCGCGGCAACCGACAGCTTCGAGCGTTAAACCAACAACGCGAGTCAGCTTGCCCGCAACAGTGGGCTTATTTGCAAGTGAATCTGTTTTTAATTGTTGTAATCGGGTAAGTAGTTCAGACATTATGCGCCCGGCTTATTCGCAATGAGGAATTGACGCATCATCTGTTTTATACGTTGTTCCATTAATAATTCGACCGAAGATACTTCATTATTAATAACCAGATCACCTTGTTTCATCATCGGTTCTGAAATTAATACCCAATCACGTTTCGCACACTCTTCAGCTGAATAGTACTCATTAATCACCGCTAAATCATCTGGGTGAAGTGTGATGGTAATCTTTTGTTCCAGTATCGGTAATGCATCCAGCGCAAGCTTTAATGTTTGTAATAAAATATCGTGATTAAACGTCAGTTCCGTTTTAATCAACTCTTCAGCTAGTCCAGTCGCGACTCGAATTAATTCGTTCTCAACTTCACTATTAACAACGGCAAGTGGTGCATGCATTTGAGTTTGTAACTGTTCCCAAGCGGCAGCTTTATCTGCAACCTGCTGTTCACCTTGCGCTAAACCTTGTGCTAGACCTTGCGCTTGGCCTTCTATTTCACCTTGGCTAATACCTTCGGCTGTACCGCTAGCTAAGCCATCTTGATAGCCTTGCTCTTTACCTTCAGCATAACCATCTTCGTAAGCCGCTTGACGAATCGCATCAAGCTCTTCAGCTGTCATCGGAACAGGTTCTATCTCTTCAACACGCTCATTCTGTGCTTGTCGACCTTCGTACCAATCCGTTTTCATGCCTAACGCATTGGTATTTAACTCTGCTGCTTGCGTATTTTTAAATTCAGGTAAATACCAATCTTCGATTTGATGCTCACCACTGTCTTCAAACGGCGCAGAAGCAGACTTTAAAGTATCATTCATACAGACATACCATCAGCGCAGCTTAGCTTCAAAGCTCTGTGTTTATAAGAAGTCATCACCACCGCCTCCACCAAGCATAATCTCGCCACTGTCAGCTAAACGTCGTGCAATTGATAGGATCTCTTTCTGTGCTGATTCAACTTCGCTCACTCGAATTGGTCCCATTGCTTCTAGATCATCTTCCAACATTTCAACTTGACGTTTCGACATGTTTTTAAAGATTTTATCTTTAAGTTGGTCATCTGCACCTTTCAGTGCTTTTTGTAATTGATCTTGTGCTACTTCACGCAGTAATGCCTGAATACCACGATCATCAACATCGATAAGATTTTCGAATACAAACATAAGGTCTTGGATCTGCTGGCTGATTTCTTCATCAGACTCTCGAATTGCATCCATCAATTGACCTTCGATATTGGTATCAAGGTAGTTCATAATATTTGCAGCAGCTTTTAGGCCACCCATTTTCGCAGCTTGTGCACCTGATTGACCAGCGAACTGTTTCTCCATGATCTCGTTTAATTCATGTAGCGCGGCTGGTTGAACTTCTTCTAAGTTGGCGATACGCATCATTAAGTCAATACGCACTTTATCTGGGAATTGCGATAAAATTTCTGCCGATTGCTCAGGCTCTAAATAAGACAATACAATGGTTTGGATCTGTGGATGCTCATTATGAATGATATTTGCAACCTGACGTGCATCCATCCATTTCAATGAATCAAGACCTTTGGCACCACTACCCATGATAATTTGGTCAACAAGATTACCCGCTTTATCTGCACCTAACGCTGCCGTTAATGCATTTCGAACGAAGTCTTCACTACCCACACCAATATTAGTGAATTTTTGGATATCATCGATAAACGCACGATGTACGCCAGCCACTTTAACTTGTGAAAAATCTTTCATTGATGCCATCGCCATACCCAAACGCTGTACTTGTTTTGGCTCTAATTGGCGAAAGATTGTTGCAGCATCTTCTTCATTTAAACTCAACATTAAAATCGCAGAACGCTCAATACCGGTTAACGTACTTGCATCAAACTTTGTTGCTACTTGTTTATTTGAATCAGGCATCTTCTATCATCCATTCTTTAATTACTAATGCGGTTAAGTCCGGCTCATTGGCAACCAGTGCACGAACCGCTTCAAGCAAATCTTCATCTTTATGTAAATTAGGTAACTGTAGATGACCACTGCGCATAGCAAAGTCAGTATCTACATCGGTATCGGCAGTCAGCAATTGCATATCTTCATCGTTCTCGATTGCACTGATACCTAAATCTAAATCTTCTTTATCTTCTTCAGGTTCACTGTTAATTAGGCGTTTAATCATCGGACGGATAATCGCCATGATTAATACCACAATAACAATTAAACTCGCAGCAACACGTATCGCACGCCAAAACCACTCTTCTTCCCAAATAGGAAGTTCAGCCATCATCGCTAATTCAGGACGATTAAATGGGATCGCCACCACTTCGAGGCTATCACCACGGTTCACATTAAAACCCACACCGCCTTGTAATACACGGCGAATATTAGCAATTTCAGCTTGGCTACGAGGATCTCTAACTAATTCACCGTCAGCACCAACACTGTTAATGTAATCAATCGCGACAGAAACACTTAAGCGCTGTATTACACCTGTTTGTGATTTAGTGTGACTGATGGTGGTATCAAGTTCGTAATTTCGAGTCGACTCTTTTTGTGATTGACCGACTGGACGTGCAGCAGCATTACCACCTTCCGCTTCTTCAGGAATATCAGCATCAAGCGGTGGTTGATTGGTCAGTGCACCTGGTATTCCCTGAACCCCGTTACCTAATGATTGACGTTCTAATAACATCTCACTGCGAACAGCAGGTAAATCAGGATTAAAACGTTTTTGAGTTTGTTCTCTTACGCTAAAATCCATTGATACATCAACTTCAGCGGTGTAGTTGTTTACCCCTAAAATTGGGATAAGAATTGAATCGATTTTCTCACGGTACTCACGTTCATGGTTTTGCACCATTTCAAATTCACGTCGGCCTTGTGCAGCTAACATATCTTGACTACCAGAATTAAGTAAGCGTCCATTCTGATCGGTCAAAGTAACGCGCGTTGGTTCAAGCCCCTGAACGGCAGAAGCAACCAATTGCACCATTGAATCAATATTTTCTTGTGAGATAGCACCGCTATTACGAACCGTTAATATCACGGTTGCACTGGGTTTTTTCTCGCGTTTTGCAAATACATTTTCTTTTGGAATAGCAAGTAGCACCTGTGCTTTTGACACATGCTTAAATTCTTCTAATGCGCGTGATATCTGACGTTCACGACCAAGCTTTAAACGTTCTTGTTCTACACGCTGACTCACACCAAAGCCCATATCTTTCATTAAGATATCGTCACCTTGTAATTCAGTTGTCGTAAGTCCTGAACGGCGTAATTGTAATTTAATATCTTGGTACTGCTCTGCAGGAACAGAAACGGTATCACCATTAATTTTATATTCTATTTTCTGCTGGTCTAAAAATTCGAGGGTTTCAATGAGTTCTGCAGTTTGATACGTGCCTAACGGACGCATTTCAGGTTCTTTACCCCAGAGTAAAATAAATACCACTAAGGTTAGCGAGATCGCTAATGCGAGGATAAGAATGATTTGACGTAAGATATCAGCATTAGAAAAGAACCCAAATGCTGAGCTTTTTTGCTCATTCTCATCTAATTGCGCGAGATCATCGCCCATATCGTTATTGCTTACGATACCTGTATTTGAAGCCGTTTCAGCCACAGAGTTACTCCTTTACCCGAGATTAAACAGGCATACTCATTATTTCTTTATAAGATTCGATCAATTTATTACGAACCTGTACCGTAGCATCGAATGCCACCCCTGATTTTTGCGATGCTATCATAACATCACTTAGGGATACACTGCGATCACCTTGATCAAAACGTGTACGCAAATCACCGGTATTTTGTTGTAATCCGTTCACATTTTCCATTGCTTGCTGCAACATATCACCAAAACTAGCTGATGTCGTGGTTGGTGCTTTTACCGCTGTTGGGTCGGCTTCAAATTTAGTCGCCTGTAACGACATGCTTTGCATTTCAGAGTAAAGGTTATTGGCTGCAATGTTCATTGATTATCCTTGTTGTCATATTTTTGACCTACCCTAACAAAGCAATTAATATGCCAATAAAAAAGGCCGCAATTTCAACGAATTGCGGCCTTTTCTTGTTTACTGATAATATTTCAAATCATTAAGCTGGTATTTCAATTCCTAGCTCACGCATTTTTGCTAACTTATAGCGCAGTGTACGGGGACTAATACCTAAATTTTCTGACACGTCTTTTCGCACACCATTACAATCAATCAAGGTTTCTAAAATAATTTGATATTCTTGCTGACGTAACTCATTACCCAATGGCTTATTTGCGAACTCTGCAGTTTGTGCTGGTATTTCAGCGTTAACCTGCAATTGCGGAGCTTGCCCTTCAGGTGCTGAGGCGCGAAAATCAGCAAGCGAAAAATCTTCTAAAATAAGATCTTCATTTTTCACTTTGCCATCGACAGCTAAGATCATCGCACGTTGAATAACATTATCTAGCTCACGGACATTACCAGGCCAATGATAGATCTGCAGTTTGCTTTTAGCACAATCAAGTAACTCTAACGTAGGTATATTATTTTGCTTACAGTGTGATTTAAGCAAGTGCTCTGCAATCGGTAAAATATCACCTTTACGTTCAGTTAAAGGTAACCACGCTAATGGGAATACATTTAAGCGGTAGTACAAATCTTCTCTAAAGTCACCATTGGCAACCGCTTGCTTCATATTACGATTGCTTGTCGCAATAACACGTACATTCAGCTTAACCGTTTTACGGCTACCTAAACGCTCGACTTCACGTTCCTGTAATACCCGTAATAATTTAACCTGTAGCGCTAACGCCATTTCTGATATTTCATCTAATAAAATCGTGCCGTTTTGAGCCTGCTCAAATTTACCAGGACATGCTTGTATCGCACCAGTAAAGGCCCCTTTTTCATAGCCAAACAACGTTGCTTCAAGCATGTTTTCAGGGATCGCCGCGCAGTTAATTGCCACAAATGGACCATCATAACGCATCGAATTATCATGAATATAACGGGATAGTACTTCTTTACCCGTACCACTTGGGCCGGTCACCATCACTGTTGCATCTGATTTAGCCACTTTACGCGCTAAGCTTAATAACTGCTCTGTTTTCTCATCACCATAGCAAGGTGTACGTTTTGCTATCTTTTGTGGTGGTACATAACGGCCAACTTGATTGATCAAAACTTCCGGAGAAAAAGGTTTACCAATATAGTCCACAGCACCACTGCGCATTGCTGCAACAGCATCGTCGACTTTTGCGTAAGCGGTCATTAGCAACACAGGTAACTCAGGGTATTTCTGCTTAATATTGTGTAATAACGTTAACCCGCTCATGCCACCCATTTGGATATCACTCACGACCATATCATAGGTCTTTTTACCTAATGCAATCAGTGCGCTTTCGCCACTATCAACTTCATCACATTCATAACCAGCCATTAATAAGGTATCAACCAAGGCTTCACGAAGACCGAGATCATCTTCAACAACAAGAATTTGAGAATGGGACATATATTATCCGCCTATTACCATTGGTTGAGGTTCTGCTACGCGATGTAGCGGTACGATTATACTAAAACTACTGCCTTCACCTTCAGTTGAATCTAACTCCAAACTACCTTGGTGAGCTTTTACCACACTTTGCACAACCGCCAAGCCTAAACCAGTGCCTTGTGATTTAGTGGTAAAGAAAGGTTCTAAAATCTTTATTTGCATTGCCTTCGAGATCCCAGGGCCATCATCAGATACAACAATAGCGACTTTGTCATCACCTGATCTAATTGCAGAGATTGCAAGGTTGGCACCTTGCCCACACGCATGTAATGCATTTTGTATTAGGTTACCAATCGCACTTGAGAGTGCATTACGATTGGCTAAAATTAATAAATCCGGTTCAGGTAATGTCACCTGCATTTTACTGCCCGTTTGCAACATCATGGCTTCACTACCAGCTTGCACTTGTACTAATAAATTTTGTAGCGAAATCTCTTCAACCACTAAATCTTTACCTGTGCGCGCAAATAGCAGCATGTCGTTAACCTGATTTTCTAAATCATTAAGACGCTGAATAAGCTTGCTCTGAAAACGTTGCTTTGATGCAGGTGGTAAATTGGGGTTCGCAAGATTAGAGCCATATAGTAATGCCGCAGACAAGGGGGTACGTATTTGATGTGCCAGTGATGCGACCATTCGACCCAATGATGATAATTGTTTCATATGGCTTACACGCTCTTGTAGATGGCGTGTATAAGTTAGGTCTGTCAGCATGATAAGCTGGCCCGGCTGTGAGCCGAGTGTCGTAATAGAAAGCTGTACTTTACAGCCATTCTTCAATGATATCTCATGTCCATCATCTGCTTTAGGAGTAAATGCCCGCTGAATTACATCCATCCAGCGTGCGCCCATTAACGGCTCACCCAGTAATTGCACAGCCACTTTGTTAACTTCAATGACAATACCATTGCCATCAAGAATCACTAAACCTGACGGTAATGCCTGCACTAACTTTTCACTGCGATCTTTGTGTGCCCGCAGTGCTGCTAATTCGCCTGGATAAGATTCTTGTACCATGGTAGTACTCCGCTAAAAAATTGACTCATGCCTAACAATGCATTTAGTGTGCCAATTAATTTATTTTCATAACACCATGTTTTAAAACTAAAAAAGCCCAACTTAATGTTGAGCTTTTTGGTTTGAATTATAACAAATTACAATTTTATGTTTATTTACACCCAGTTAGGTCTCTTTTTGTAATCCGTATTTACGCATTTTCTCAACGAGGGTTGTACGACGCATGCCTAATTGATCTGCTGCGCGCGCGACAACATGCGCTTGTTGATCGAGCGCCTGCTTAATCATATCAATTTCAAATTCAGCTAACATTTCTTTGAGGTTCACCCCCGTTTCAGGCAAGCTGCTTGGCATCGAGAAAAAGCCATCTTCTTGTGGTTCTTCTTCAACATCAGCAAAGATATCATCACTAAACATCGCAGAAATAGCATCACGTTCAGCTAACTCACTCGGTAGTTCATGATTACCATTCTGGCTTTCACCGTCATCATTATAGCGATACTTCGCAGGCAGTTCGGCAATATCAACAATATTACCCGCGGTCATGATAAGTAGACGTTCGATCAAGTTAGATAACTCACGAACATTACCGGGCCATGAATGCTGCATTAACGATTCCATTGCCCGTTGCGTAAATAAGATAGTCGCATCGTGCTCGGCTTCGTGTCTACGTAACAATTCTTGGATCAATAATGGAATATCGTCTGGGCGTTCGCGTAACGCTGGACTTTCAATTGGGAATACATTTAAACGATAAAATAAGTCTTCACGGAATTCACCGTCAATGATCATCTGTTCTAAATTACGGTGAGTCGCAGCAATAACCCTCACATCGGCTTTAATTGCTTTACTGCCGCCCACACGTTCAAAAATACGTTCTTGTAAGACACGTAATAATTTAACTTGCATCGGTTGTGGCATATCACCAATTTCATCAAGAAATAGCGTACCACCAGTCGCCAATTCAAAACGGCCTTTACGAGCAGAAAATGCGCCCGTAAATGCACCCTTTTCATGACCAAATAATTCACTCTCTAACAATTCAGCTGGAATAGCACCACAGTTAACCGGTACAAAAGGCCCATCGCTACGTGATGAAGCATCATGAATTGAACGAGCGATCACTTCTTTACCAGTACCAGATTCACCCAAAACTAAAACATTTGCGCCTTTTGACGCTACTTGTGTAATAAGATGGCGTACACTTTGAATTGCATCTCCACGACCAACCAACTGCTTAATTAATGCTTTTGAAGCCGATGCTGATTGACCTAATTTACTCGCGACACATTGACGATAAGATTGGCAACGTCCAAGTAATAGCGTCAGTTGTTGATAAGAAAAAGGATGCTCAATGTGACCAATAAGATTACCTTGTTCTGATACAATTGCTTCAGCACCAAAGGTCAAAAACGGATTCATTGGATTCGCATCAAGTAGTGCGGACAATTCTTTTTTTGAATAGTGTTCTGAAGAAACAATCACACTGTTTGCAGCAAGTTCGATACTTGCATTAATATCAATATGGGAGTCGTAGCTCTGCCATGCTTCACCAAGAAATGACAATATCGTTTCTAAATTTTGTCTGCGTTCAATATTCTCATCAATGACAAAAACTGACTTAGTAGTATCCATATTACAGCCTGCGCTAAACCTTACTTAAACTTAAAATATAATAAGCACAACTAACCTATTGTTAATAGTGCGTCAAAAATCAACATCCGCCAATTAATTGACATGGCTATAGTACACATTCCTAAATCAAGATGAAACCATCTCTGGAGCTAATTAGAAATTAGGCTAAAAATAGTCCGCTCTATATCACACAATCTAAAGATAGATCTGCAATAACCAATAAGCGTGTCAGTGCTTCGTAAACCAACACGCTTAAATTAACGGCAATTAATAAGACGAGTTATCGACTGAAAGTACCTCTTCGACTTCACTCACTTGGTAATGGCTGGCATTCAATCCCCAAAACTCAGGCAGGGTCGTCGCTACAGCAACCGATGACCATGTGCCTACAACTAAGCCAATAAACATCGCAGTAGAAAATCCATCTAAAGGACCACCACCCAATAACCATAATGCCGAAACTGTCATTAACGTGGTGCCAGATGTCACCATCGTACGAGAAATAGTGGCCGAAATAGCCGAGTTATTCACCTCTGCAATTGTTAATGTCGGCTTCAAGATAAGTAACTCTCGGATACGATCACCGATAATAATCGAATCATTCAATGAATAACCAATGATCGCCAATATCGCCGCAAACACAGTTAAGTTGAATTCAAGTTGAAACGCAGCAAATACCCCCAATACAAATAAAACATCATGAACCAAGGCAAATAATGCGCCAGATGCAAGACGCCATTCAAAGCGATAGCTAAGGTAGGCCATAATGCATAACATTGAAATTAATAATGCTAGTCCGCCTTGTTCTGCAAGTTCTTGCCCGACCTGCGAACCAACAATACTGCTATTAAGTACTTGTACATCTGTCACCAAGGGCGCAAGCACAACCTTAATATCGGGAATGCCCATACCTACCGCAGGTTCTGCATAACGTAAGATCCAGCGTCCTAATTCACCGCCTTCAATGACGCTGACATGTTGATTAAGCGCCGACTGTAATAAGGGGGTTATCTCACTCACGGTGATAGTAGGATCAAGTTGTACTTCGGTAATGACACCACCGGTAAAGTCGAGCCCCCAGTTAAGTCCATTAACACTAATAAAAGTTATTGCTATCAACATAAATACCACGGAAATGGCACTGCTGATATAACGTAATTTACTGCCGTTCGTTATTGTATTCATGACTATACCTTTAAGTCATGACGAGTATCACGACCCCATAATTTATTGATTAATGCACGGGAAACAAAAATACCTGTAAACATACTGGTCAAAATACCTAAACCCAGTGTTAACGCGAAGCCTTGAACAGGCCCCTGCCCAATGGAATACAGTACAATGGCAATAATTAATGTCGTAATATTGGCATCAACAATGGTGCTAAACGCACTATCAAAACCACTATTAATTGCTTGAGCAAAACTCCGCCCTTCCCTCAACTTGTCACGAATACGTTCAAATACCAGTACGTTGGTATCAACAGCCATACCAACAGTCAGTACTAACCCTGCAATACCGGGTAATGTTAATACCGCACCTGGAATTAGCGCTAATAAACCAAATAACATAATGATATTAGCCAGTAGCGCAACATTCGCAATCCAGCCTAATCGACGATACCATAAGGCCATGAATATCAAAGTTAAGCCCAACCCTAACGCCAATGCAGAAAAGCCATTTTGAATATTTTCAGCCCCCAGAGATGGACCAATTGTTCTTTCTTCAACAATGGTAACAGGGGCTGTTAACGAGCCTGCACGTAATAATAAAGCTAACTCCTGCGCATCCCCCATACTGCCTGCACCTGTTATTCTAAACTGGCTGCCTAACTGCGCTTGGATAGTGGCGACACTAATAACCTTATTGGTTTTTTTGGTCGTGCCATCAAGATTACGGCTGTATTCGCTGTATAACGTCGCCATCGGATTACCAATATTGTGCTTGGTAAAATTCGACATCTTTTTTCCACCGGCATTATCTAACGTAATATTAACCTGTGCAGCGCCCATCTCACCAACACTGGCGCGGGCATCAATAATATGTTCACCACCTAAAATAGCATCACGCGCAATACGGATTGGCGCTCCGTTATCACTATCGACCAACATGCTACCGCTGCTCACGGTTTTCAACTCGTGAAATGCCAAACTCGCTGTCGCGCCAATAACATTTTTTGCAGTTGCAGGATCTTGTACGCCCGGTAACTCAATACGGATACGATGCTCACCTTGACGCTGTACCATCGCCTCGGTAATACCAAGTTCGGTTATACGGCTACGCATTGTCTGCAAGTTTTGCTGTACCGTTAAATTAATAATTTCTGTTTTTTCAGATAACGGAATATTAACCCGAGCAAACAAACCTGACGTTTCAGTGACTTTCCATTGAGGGTAGTTTTTCTGTATTAATTTCAGCAACGTCACTTTTGCTTCGTCACTTGGAAACTTAATCGCGAGCGCATTACTACGCTCAATACTAAGACCGACACCGCGGATGCCCTTTTCACGAAAATCCGCCCGCAAGTTATCCTGTAACTGTTGAGCACGTATATTGAAAACAGGCTCCATATCAACATCCAGCAAAAACTGCACACCACCACGTAAGTCAAGTCCCAACTTTATCGGCTGTAATCCCATTTGCTGTAACCATGAAGGCGCAGCTGAAACCAATGCCAATGTAGTATTATTACTCTCCGGTAATATTTTTTCGAGTACCGCTTTCGCACGTGTTTGTGCTGTTGATTCCGCCAATACAATCGTCGTTTGATCAGTACTTTGGTCAATACGAACTACTTCAATATGATTTTTTTCGAGCTGTTGTTTAAGCGTATAAATCATCGGCGCTGGAGTTTGCTTATGACTAATTTGCAGTGCCGAATCTTCACCATATAAGGTTGGAATCGCACTTAAGAGCATGATTAAAATTGTGCAGATAAGTACAACGTATTTCCAACCAGCATAGTGGTTAAGTAGTTTACGTTGTGTCTTGGAATTCGTTATTTTTTTCATTTGATAGCTGTCCATCAATGCCAGCATGCTTACTCGAAATATAAGTAATACATGTTGGTATACAGGTAATTAATGCGCTTATAGAGCTATTCAACAGCGATATTCATATCATGATGTAGCGTTCTAGAAGCGGATAAAGACAACAAAAAAGCAGTATGTTTAGTACTTACCTTTTTATCTAAGCAAATGTAATAACGGCAGGGTATTGGCGATGAGAATAAAGTAAATTACTGTCTTTCCAGCCAGAAATACGAGTTCGAGAAGAAGACATGTCCGTTAACCAATAGAGATCATGATTAATGTTAACCGCGTAACCAATCACAAATGATGGTGATAGCGGAATTGATAATTCGATCTCGACTTGGTAATCAGGTTCAGGATCATTCAGTGTTAAACCACCGTTACTCGCATAACGAGTCGGTTCAGGTAATGCATATTGATAAGAATGATCTGAGGGAAATGTGTTTGGAGACTGTTCTGATTCACATTCCTGTTGGCATAATGGTTTTTCGCTGATATTTACAGATAATACTGAATATGTATCAGCCTGAGCATTAAAGCCCACAATCATGATAAATAACAATATAGAAGCGCGGAAAAACCTAAGTAACATAGAACATAAAAATCCATAAAGATTAATTACGTATCATAAGCATTAGTGATTTGAGAAACAAGGATTATTTTAAACGTCAGAAAGCAAAAAAGGCTTACCGTTAGGTAAGCCTTTTTCTAAATTTGGTGCCCGAGGCCGGAATTGAACCGGCACGCCTATTAAGCGAGGGATTTTAAATCCCTTGTGTCTACCGATTTCACCACTCGGGCTGAGTGATAAACTGTTAAGCTGCTGCCTAACCGGATATGCGCTCACTTTACCTGATTCTAATATTGAGTCAACAATAAATATTAAATACATCTCAAACGGCTGAAAATAAAACCAATTTGATTGTTTATTATCATCCAAGTCTAACAATCATCACTAACAATTCTAATATCATTACCATCAACTGAAGTTGCAGAAGTATATGCAACGTAACACTTATAATCATCCAGCTCTACTGTAGCGAGTTTATCAGCCCATAGTCGGGGAAATATCTTAAGTGGATAACCTTCAACAAAAACAAACTCACTGTCATTGAGTCCCATCGCAGATTTAAAGTTAATATTTGTGACACTATTATTTTCAATAGGAGTATAAAGTGGGTAGCCCCACTCCATGTATAACTTCGTTCCATCAGCTGTCATAATAAAATAATGTCCGGCCTCGCGAGAACCATCCCAAAATAGGTGTCCATTACAGTCACCAAAACAGTCTTTACTAACCGGTATATTATCCATCTGCGCTCTTAAATGAGCGATCTTACTCTGGTCTTCAAGCTGGCCTGCAATTCCAGACAGTGTCGCAATTTTAGCATCACGCTGAAGATTAATGAACTTAGGTATCGCAACACTGGCTAAGACCCCTAAAACAATAATAACAATAACTAATTCGATTAATGTAAATCCCGCAGATTTACTCTGGTTCTGACTCTTCACTTACAATCCATAAAATACTTTATTTAACAATAACCACATTATACGTATGGATTTATAAAATAACATAGCGTATGGATTTATAATGATGATGCAACTGTAAAGAATAGCGGACATAAAAATGAAACGTTAACACTCACATGCAAAGGGCTGAATTCATTGATAACACGAGGAGGATTAAATGGAACTGAAGTATAAACCTAGATTTCAGACATAAAAAAACCAGCTATAAGCTGGTTTTTTTATAAAAGTTGGTGCCCGAGGCCAGAATTGAACTGGCACGCCTATTAAGCGAGGGATTTTAAATCCCTTGTGTCTACCGATTTCACCACTCGGGCACTGAATTCTTTTTATTTATTAGTTTCAGTGCAAACTAATAAATTCGCTCTTTCAAGCTAAATCATGGAGGCGGGTCCCGAAGTCGAATCGAGGTCCACGGATTTGCAATCCGCTGCATAGCCACTCTGCCAACCCGCCATTTACTGCGATTACAATCTTAATTGTTAACACAGAGCGCTAATTTTATATCTTAGCAAGATAATTAGTTGGTGCCCGAGGCCAGAATTGAACTGGCACGCCTATTAAGCGAGGGATTTTAAATCCCTTGTGTCTACCGATTTCACCACTCGGGCACTGAATTCTTCTTATTTACCAGTTTCAGTGCAAACTAATAAATTCGCTCTTTCAAGCTAAATCATGGAGGCGGGTCCCGAAGTCGAATCGAGGTCCACGGATTTGCAATCCGCTGCATAGCCACTCTGCCAACCCGCCATATACTGTGAAACAACATCATTGTCACGCAGTGTGCTAATTTTTTATCTTAGCGATATATACTATCAAAGTATTAGTTGGTGCCCGAGGCCAGAATTGAACTGGCACGCCTATTAAGCGAGGGATTTTAAATCCCTTGTGTCTACCGATTTCACCACTCGGGCACTGAATTCTTTCTGTTTATTGCTAAACATTTATAGTATATCCGTTCACAGTGCTGAACCAATACACTTGCTCTTTACAAGCTAAATCATGGAGGCGGGTCCCGAAGTCGAATCGAGGTCCACGGATTTGCAATCCGCTGCATAGCCACTCTGCCAACCCGCCAAATTTTATATCTAAAGTATATATTTAAAGTTATATCTAACTGAAAGAAATTGGTGCCCGAGGCCAGAATTGAACTGGCACGCCTATTAAGCGAGGGATTTTAAATCCCTTGTGTCTACCGATTTCACCACTCGGGCAATTTCTTTCACATTTTATCTAAGCTGTTTTACTTAACCGCTGTAGACTCTATGTGCTGACGCATTCTACAGACCTAAAAGATAGAGTCAACACCCTTTTATCACCGACAATCAAAACGCTTACGTTTCAACCTAACCTGTCTGTTTTCTAGCTAAAAAGGGTTGAATATCACCGTAATGGCGAGATACTCTAAAACAACAACGATAGTCTATAGAAATAGTTCTTTAATCTTCACTCATTAGTTCGCCCCACGCCGCAGCAAAGTACTGCACCATAGAAACAACTGTTAATACCATCGCTGCATAGAAAACAATATAAGCAAGATAAACCATCCAAGGGCCCTGCTGCCAAATGAAACCACCTAGCGCCATCATTTGAAAACTTGTTTTCCACTTACCAGCGTTACCAACAGCAACATTAGCACGTTTGCCTAGATCTGCCATCCATTCACGTAACCCTGAAATGGCCAGTTCTCGTCCAATCATAATAAGTGTTGGGATCATTACCCATAGTGCACTGTGTTCGCCAACAGTTGCAACGATGCGGTCGTGATCGCCAGCGACCATCACTAATGCAGTGATAACCATAATTTTATCTGCTACTGGGTCAAGAAACGCGCCAAGCTTACTTGATACATTCCAGCGTCTTGCTAGATAACCATCAAGATAATCCGTTATTCCTGCAATAAAGAAGATCCATGCTGCGATATAAAACGAATTTTCAATTGGTAAATAAAACGCGAGAACAAAAAAAGGAATTAAAATCACGCGAAACAAAGTTAAAATATTTGGTATGTTTTTCATTATTCTCATGCTTTTTAAATTGAAACATCACTATAATCCTATATCTTGCTTATTGATGCAATGAATCATAAATTTTTTCTGCCAAATCAATGCTTATACCTGGTATTTTTGCTATTTCCTCCCTACTTGCACGACGTAATTGCTGTAATCCCCCCATAAATTTAAGTAATACCTGACGACGCTTCGGTCCTACTCCAGGGATATTCTCTAAAGCGCTCGTGCGTTTAACTTTATTTCGACGTGCACGGTGTCCAGTGATAGCAAAACGGTGGGACTCATCACGGATATGCTGAACGAGGTGTAAAGCTGGCGAATCGCTGGGTAAATAAAACTCGGTATCAGCAACATTATCCAAGGCGCCAGATAAAATTAATGTTTCTAAACCAGCTTTACGCGTCACCCCTTTCGCAATACCAATGATCATTGGTCTTTTACTGATAAAGTTATCTGCAAATTGAGTGAGTACTTGCTCAGCTTGGGTCATTTGACCTTTACCGCCATCAATAAATAAAATATCAGGTATTTTATCTACTTCAGTAACTTTTTTGAAACGACGCTCTAACGCTTGTGCCATCGCTGCATAATCATCACCACCAGTAATACCACTGATATTAAAATGGCGATAATCTGTTTTATTTGGCCCATCACGGTTAAAAACAACGCAAGATGCAACGGTTTGCTCACCACCCGTATGACTGATATCAAAGCATTCCATACGCTGAATCTTTCCGTTGAAGTTCAATACTTTTTCTAATTCTTTAAACCGATTAAGCACCGTACTTTTGGTTGCTAACTTGGTGGTTAATGCAGTTTCAGCGTTAGTAAGTGCTAACCTTAAAAATTTAGAACGATCACCTCGTTTAGGATTAGTTAGTTTTATTCTACGCTCGGCTAACTGGCTCAAACTTGATTCAATTAATTCGTGCTCTTCAGGTAGTTCGGTTAACAGCACTTCTTTAGGGATTGCCTGCTGTGTTTCTTTATTTAGATAATATTGTAAAAGGAATGCTTGGATCACTTCACTATTATCTGTATTCGCCGGTACTTTAGGAAAATAACTACGACTACCAAATACTTTACCCGCACGCACAAATAATAAATGAACACAGGCGATACCATTTTTAAAGGCAAAGCCTATTACGTCCATTTCACCTAAATCAGATGTGACATATTGCTGTTCTTGAATTGTTCTTAATGCTTGGATCTGATCCCGATAGCGTGCTGCAGCTTCAAAGTCTAACGCTTGGCTAGCCAGCTCCATTTTAATCACTAATTCATTAATGACATCCGTGTTTTTACCCTTTAAAAATAAAGCTGCAAGTTCAACCTGTTGCTTATATTCATCAGGGTTATCCATTTTCACACAAGGACCTAAACAGCGCTTTAGTTGAAACTGTAAACAAGGACGAGAGCGATTTTGATAATAACTATCCTCACACTGCCGTACCGGAAAGAGCTTTTGCATTAGGTGTAGGCTTTCACGTACTGCGCTGCCACTTGGATAAGGACCAAAATATTGCCCTTTACGCTTATTCTTACTGCGAATAGACATCAATTGAGGGTGTTCGTGATCTGTTAGTAAAATATAAGGGTAGGACTTATCATCACGTAACGACACGTTATAGCGCGGTTGATAGCGTTTAATATAGGTATGTTCGAGTACTAAGGCTTCTGTTTCTGAATGCGTGACCGTCACATCAATATTGGCAATATGGGTAACCAATACGCGGGTTTTTTCTCGATCGACGGTTTTTCGAAAATAGCTGCTTAAGCGTTTATGTAAGTCTTTCGCTTTTCCGACATAAATAACCACATCTTTATGGTCATACATGCGATAAACACCTGGCTGGTGTGAAACAGTCTTTAAGAAGTCTTGATGATTGAATTGTTGTTTTGAAGGCATAAAATAAAAGATGCCCGAAGACATCTTTCTCAATTAAAATTAAGTAAAGAAATACTTAATTATAGTGTATCTGCATCTAAGATACCGTGTCTAATCGCTAGGTGAGTCAGTTCTACGTCACCATTAATATTAAGCTTACTGAATAAGCGATAGCGATAAGCATTAACCGTCTTAGAGTTAAGGTGTAGCTGTTCGGCAATATCAACCACTTTTTGTCCTTTCGTGATCATCATCATGATTTGTAACTCACGTTCAGACAAACTTTGGAAAGGATTCTCATCAGCAGATGAAAATTGACTTAATGCCATTTGTTGTGCAATTTCTGGCGCAATATAACGCTGTCCACTATGCACTTTACGAATAGCCCCTAATACTTCCTCTGGCGCTGCACTTTTAGTTAAGTAGCCTGCACCACCCGCTTGCATTACTTTGCTTGGGAAAGGTTCTTCCGTGTGTATCGTTAACACGATAATTTTAATATCAGGGTTGTTCCGTAAAATTTTACGGGTAGCTTCTAATCCGCCAATACCTGGCATGTTCATGTCCATCAAGATTACATCTGGTTGGTTTTCTCGACAAAACTGAACGGCATCCTCTCCGCATGAAACTTCACCCACGACTTTAATACCACGTACATCTTCAAGAATTCGGCGAATTCCGGTACGGACTAATTCGTGATCATCGACAAGGAATACATTAATCAAAAGAATATCTCCGCATACACATACATACAATTTCTAAAGAACATAATACATTAGATGATCAAAAATAGGTTGTTATTTTTGTTCTATAACGACCCATAAGAGCTAATATATTCGAACTAAATAATAATATGGCATTATATATCAGCAATTTAATAACTTTATGACTTTAAACCTAAAATGCGGTGTAGTTGGCAAAATAAAAAATAGTTGACATTTAAGGGTGCTATTTTAATCACTGTATTACAGTTCCATAAAAATGTGTAAATGACATATATATTTTTATTGCAAAAAGGTATCACATTGTTAATCGGTCATAATTGACTCGATATTTACAGTTAAAAACGTGTTACATTTTAGGGTATGCTAAACGAAAAGGATAAAACCATGGAAAAGCCAAAACAACAATCAATAGAAAAACCTTACCCACCTGCCGACGATGATTGCTGTGGTGGTGGCGCTTGCTGTCCGTGCGTTTGGGATCATTACTATGAACAACGAAAATTGTGGAATGCACAGCGTGCAGCTCTGATTGAGCAAGCAGAGTAAATGAAATTAAAAATTTATTGAACGCCAGATAGCAAAAAGGCGCTGTTCTTTATCAGAACAGCGCCTTTTCTATATAGATGGCGGAGGAGGAGAGATTTGAACTCTCGAGGAGCTATTAACCCCTGCTGGTTTTCAAGACCAGTGCATTCGGCCACTCTGCCACCCCTCCGCAGCAATGGAGCGTATAATAGAGATATGGGCGGCGGTTGTAAAGTAAAAATATAACAGCCTCAACAACCGAACAAAATAAAACCAACTTGCGTAATTTCGTATCTAAATGCTAAATCAAATACTTAAAGACACATCAAATTAGATGATATCCATCGATAAACTAAATATTCAGTTAAACAAGATTAAAAGATAATGCTTCTATAATGACAAAAGTGAAAAGTAGGAATTAGGAATTAGGAATTAGGAATTAGGAATTAGGAATTAGGAATTAGGAATTAGGAATTAAGCATGCTTCAGATGCAAAAAAGGCGCTACCTTTTCAGATAGCGCCTTTCTCTATGTAGATGGCGGAGGAGGAGAGATTTGAACTCTCGAGGAGCTATTAACCCCTGCTGGTTTTCAAGACCAGTGCATTCGGCCACTCTGCCACCCCTCCGCAGCAATGGAGCGTATAATATAGATATGATGCTCAGCTGTAAACACACAAACGTTAAAAAATTACGTACAAGGAAACAACCGCTCACCTTTCACACACTTTGCCCTAAATTCCAACTAATCAAGGTTTATAACTAACAGCCAAGAGACTGAAGAAACACAAATGGGTACTGTATTAGTCTTACAGATAAATAAAATGACTAATTTAAGGATGACGAGAGAACCAAGTGTAGAGCGTGGAAAATCTGATTGCGGGATAGTTAGAATTAATAGATGTCAAAATGCAAAAAAGGCGCTATCTTTTCAGATAGCGCCTTTCTCTATGTAGATGGCGGAGGAGGAGAGATTTGAACTCTCGAGGAGCTATTAACCCCTGCTGGTTTTCAAGACCAGTGCATTCGGCCACTCTGCCACCCCTCCGCAGCAATGGAGCGTATAATACAGTCTTTTTATTAAAGATAAAGCGTTTTTGAAATTTAATCACATTTTTCATAGATAAGGCTTGTTTTTAACTTATTTGGCTATAAATTAACTACATCGTCATATTATGTCGGAACTTTAGGGTATACTTATACTCTAACTAGCAGTGTTAATTATTAAGGAAAAGACACAATGCAACAACGTACGATTCAGACTCAGTCGCAAGCAAGCGTACTCGCGACGAATAAGGTACTTCGAAATACCTATATGTTATTAGCGATGACTCTCGCGTTTTCAGCGATAATTGCAGCTGCAGTAGTAACATTAAACTTACCAGCTCCAGGCTTCATCATTACACTTGTTGGTGTATACGGTTTAATGTATCTAACAGAAAAGAACCGTAACAACTCAATGGGTATTTTATTTGTATTCCTATTCACAGGTTTCTTAGGCTATACCGTTGGCCCGTTAATTAATCGATATATCGGCGCAGGTATGGGTGACATTGTTGTATTGGCCTTTGCTGGTACTGCATTTACTTTCTTTGCTCTGTCTGCATACGTGCTTACAACGAAAAAAGATATGTCTTTCCTTAGCGGCATGATGATGGCTGGTTTTGTTGTACTGATCGTAGCTATGATTGGTAACATCTTCTTACAGATCCCAGCACTTAGCCTAGCAATCAGTGCAATGTTCATCTTGTTCTCATCTGGTGCTATCTTGATGCAAACAAGTTCGATCATTCATGGTGGCGAAACAAGCTACATCTCTGCGACTGTAACTATCTTCGTATCACTATATAATATCTTTGTTAGCTTATTACAAATTTTAGGTATCATGGGTAGCGACGACTAATCGCGTTATTATCAAACCTGTTATACTGATATATAATAAGTTGGAATTATATCCATAATTGAAAAGCCTCGTTTAACGAGGCTTTTTTATTTACTCAAGAAGATTATTAGATATTTATGTTAATTATCAATGAACAAGAAGTGGCTACCGATAAACAAGGTTATTTGCTTAACTCAAGTGATTGGACTGAAGCACTTGCACCAATTATTGCAGAACAAGAAAGCATTACCCTAAGCCCTGCACACTGGGAGGTTGTTCTCTTCGTGCGTAACTTTTACCTTGAATACAATACTTCACCGGCTATCCGTGCATTAGTTAAAGCGATGGCAAAAAAGCTTGGTGAAGATAAAGGTAACAGTATTTACCTTTATAAGCTGTTCCCTAAAGGCCCTGCAAAGCAAGCAACTAAAATTGCCGGTTTACCCAAACCCGCTAAATGCCTGTAGTCTTTAGTTTATCAATGTGTGCAGCTAATAAAGCAGACTTATTCATAGGTCCACCTCATTAAGCGTAACCACGATACTCATGACTGCAGAAACAAAAAAGCCTCACTTAGCAATAACTAAGTGAGGCTTTTTATTTAGCTCATCATTCATAGCGGTATAGCAACACTACCCGCCATTAAATTTATTAACCAATTATATTAGGCTATTACATATTAGCCAATGTGCGTTAGACCGCCCATGTAACCTTGTAGTACTTCAGGTACTTCAACACGACCGTCTTCTAACTGGTAGTTCTCTAAAATCGCAACAAGTGTACGACCTACAGCTAAACCAGAACCGTTTAGTGTATGTAGCAATACAGGTTTCTTGCTGTCTTTCAGACGTGCACGTGCTTGTAAACGACGTGCTTGGAAATCTTCACAGTTAGATACTGAAGAGATTTCACGATACGTTTTCTGTGCTGGAACCCATACTTCTAGATCGTATGTTTTCGTTGCGCCAAAGCCCATATCACCAGTACACAGTGTTACTACACGGTACGGTAAGTTAAGTTTGATTAAGATGTTTTCAGCGTGCTGACGCATCTCTTCAAGTGCTTCGTATGATTTTTCTGGGTGCGCCAGTTGTACCATTTCTACTTTATCAAACTGATGTTGACGAATTAGACCACGTGTATCACGACCATAAGAACCCGCTTCACTACGGAAACAAGGTGTATGAGCAGTTAAACGTACAGGTAAATCAGCTTCATCCGTAATAGTATCACGTGCAGTATTCGTCACAGGTACTTCAGCAGTTGGGATCAGGCTTAGACCTTGACCTTCTTCTGTTGCAGGTTTTGTGTGGAATAGGTCTTCACCAAATTTAGGTAATTGACCAGTGCCGTATAGCGAGTCAGCATTAACAAGGTAAGGTACATACAATTCTGTATAACCGTGTTCTTCTGTGTGCGTATCAAGCATAAATTGTGCAATCGCACGGTGCATACGTGCAATCTGGCCACGCATAACAATGAAACGAGAACCAGTAATTTTAACTGCATTTTTAAAATCAAGACCGTTAAGCGCTTCGCCTACATCAACGTGATCTTTAATTTCAAAATCAAATTCTTTTGGTTGACCCCAACGCTTTAACTCTACGTTGTCATCTTCATCTTTACCTAGTGGTGCTGATGGATGCGGTAGGTTTGGTAGCGATAATGCAATTGCTTCAATTTGAGCTAATAACTCAGCAAGCTCTAATTTTGCAGCATCAAGTTCTTCGCCTAATTTACCAACTTCAGCTAATAGTGGCTGAATATCTTCACCACTTGCTTTTGCTTTACCAATGGATTTAGAACGTACGTTACGATCATTCTGTAATTGCTCTGTACGGATCTGTAATGCTTTACGTTGCTCTTCTAACGATTTAATCGTATCAACGTCTAGTTCAAAACCACGGCTCGCTAAACGCTGTTTAGCTTCTTCTAAGTCTGCGCGAAGAAATTTAGGATCTAACATTCTTTACCTACTCTGCTTGTTTAATTTAAACCTAAAAGCACGTTACTGGCTCTTAGATAGAAATATCTGTTGGTATTGTTTATACATATTATTTTAACGTGATTTTACACTTTCATCACGTATTTATAGTTAAAAAACGGGTCTTTATGCTCGAAATACTAAGCGCATACCTAAATATGCAACAAAAATACACACGAATACGTTTAAAGATACATTTAGCCCTGCTTTTAACCACTCACCCTGCTGTAATAACAACAATGAATCCATCGAGAATGTCGAAAATGTCGTCAATGCCCCCAAGAAACCTAAACCAATAAGTTGGCGCCAAGGTTCAGCTGCAATAATATTGTCATCAAGTAAGGCAAACAATACCCCCATCAATAACGACCCCAGAATATTGACGATTAAAGTGCCAAACGGGAAACCTTTACCTAATACTGCCGTAGCAGTTTGTGCAATGAAGGTTCTTAACATTGCACCACTAGCACCACCAAGTGCAACAAAACCGTATAATGCTAAATTATTCATCTGTAATACTCTGGTTTATTAATTAATAACACAGTCCATTAGTTATAACGTTTACGTGGGCTGTTAATATCGAGCTGATGCAAGTAATCAAGCTTTTGCTTAATTTGCTTTTCAACACCACGATCGACAGGGTGATATAGCTTCGTGCCTTGTAATGCTTCTGGCATATAACATTCACCGGGTGCATACGCCCCGACTTCATCATGGGCATAACGATAGTCATCTCCATAACCAAGATCGGACATTAGCTTAGTCGGCGCATTACGTAAGTGCATAGGAACATCAAAATCAGGTTGTTCTTGTACTAACATTTTCGCTTGAGTAAAGGCGGTATAAACTGAATTACTCTTTGCTGCTGATGCAAGATAAACAATCGCCTGTGCAATCGCTCGCTCGCCTTCATACGCACCGATACGACTAAAACAGTCCCATGCTGAAACGGCAACTTGCATTGCTCTAGGATCTGCATTACCAATGTCTTCTGAGGCAATGGCCAGTAAACGTCGCGCGATATGCAATGGATCACAGCCACCAGCAAGCATACGTGCAAACCAATATAACGCAGCGTCTGGTGATGAACCACGAATAGATTTATGCAATGCAGACATGAGGTCGTAATAAAGCTCACCTTTATTATCAAAGCCATTTACTTTGCGGCCTACCACAGACATCAGTCTCTCGAGTGTAACCAGTTTGCCCTGACCTTCGTCTTCAACCATATCATTCAATAGTTCAAGATAATTTAAGCTCTTTCTTGCATCACCATCGACAATATCACACAGTTTTTCTTTTACGCCCGCTGCAAAGTTAAACTTAACACCCGCAAGTCCACGTTCATCTGTGAGAGCTTGATCAACGACTTGTTGTATTTCATCAGCCGTTAATTTTTTAAGCACATACACACGCGCACGAGATAACAATGCGTTATTTAACTCAAATGAAGGGTTTTCAGTTGTCGCACCAATAAAAATAATGGTGCCATCTTCAATGTGTGGTAGAAATGCATCTTGCTGACTTTTATTAAAGCGATGTACTTCATCTACAAATAAAATCGTACGATAGCCTTGAACCGCATTGTCTTTGGCTTTTTCAATCGCTAGACGAATATCTTTAATACCTGAAGTAACAGCATGTACACGCTCTACTTTGGCATCACAATAATTCGCAATCATTTCTGCAATCGTGGTTTTACCGGTACCCGGAGGCCCCCATAAAATCATCGAATGGGCATGGCCAGCTAATAGCGCTCGATGTAAGGGTTTTCCTTCACCAAGAATGTGTGTTTGACCGATATATTGCGACATTTTCTCTGGTCGCATTCTCGCTGCTAGTGGTTGGAAATCTGGGCTGAAATCAAGTGACATTGTATTATTCATTAGCGTTGGTCATCTATATCTGTATCTTCCGGGATAATAAAATTAAACAACGCAGGATCCATCTTGTTCATTGTCTTATGATTTGTTAAAGCAAACTGGCTTTGCTGCCCTTGTTGCTCCTGCACTGAAAACTGTGCTATTTCACCGTCTTTAAACTGCAGCGTAAATACTGCCGCAGCAGGGTCGTTAGGCGTAATAACCGTATATACATCGGCCTTTTTCGTTACGCGGTAGGTTTCCCATAGTGTTTGTTCTGCCCCTGCAATTAACATGAAAGGCGTGTTTGCGATTGCATCTTTAAGTGAGTAAATACTAACTTGTTCAACAAAAGAATTATAGAACCACAGGCTTTCACCATTTGATACTATCAACTGCTCATCAGGTGTGATCGTTTCCCAACGGAATTGATTAGGGCGCTGTAACTGCATGACCCCCTGCCCCGTTGATAAGTTATCACCTTCTGCAGATGTTACTGTTTGCGTAAAGTCAGCACTGAATGGCTGTAATAATGCAAGTTGACTTTGTAGTTCTTCTTTCACGCTTTGCGCGTGCGTTAGCATCGATGCAGTCATTAGTACTGCCGTTGCTAAAATCTTCTTAAATGTCATTTTACTTCTCATATACTAATCCTTTGGTGGCGGTGGCGCCAATACTTCACGGTTACCACTGTGGCCTGGTGAACTCACAATACCGCGTGCTTCCATCTCTTCAATAATACGGGCTGCACGGTTATAACCAATTTTAAATTTACGTTGAACACCTGAAGCTGAACCACGACGCGTTTCTGTTACATGGAATACTGCTTGATCAAATAATTCATCAACATCTGATGAACCTTCAGCCACTTCACCTGGTAATAACGTATCTGCCGTCGCTTCACCATTTAAAATTTCATCAATATAATCCGGTTCACCACGTAATTTCCAGTCGGCAACAACGCGGTGAACTTCATGGTCGTCAACAAACGCACCATGCACACGAATCGGCACACTTGTTCCTGCAGGTTGATACAACATATCACCCATACCAAGTAACGTTTCAGCACCACCCTGATCAAGAATAGTACGAGAGTCAATTTTACTTGATACTTGGAACGCAATACGCGTTGGAATGTTAGCCTTAATTAGACCCGTGATCACATCAACAGAAGGACGCTGAGTCGCTAAAATCAAATGAATACCAGCAGCACGGGCTTTTTGTGCAATACGTGCAATCAACTCCTCTACCTTTTTACCCACAATCATCATCATGTCAGCAAATTCATCCACAATAACCACAATTGCAGGCAACTTGATAAGTTCAGGTGCTGTTTCATCCATGCTATCACCCGGTTTCCATAATGGGTCAAGGATTGGTTGTCCAGCGTCTATCGCTTGTTGTATTTTACTATTAAAGCCTGCAAGGTTACGAACACCAACTGCAGACAATAATTTATAACGTCTTTCCATCTCACCAACACACCAACGCAACGAATTTGCCGCGTCTTTCATGTCAGTAACAACTTCAGTTAATAAATGTGGGATACCTTCATACACTGAAAGTTCCAACATTTTTGGATCAATCATGATCATACGAACTTCTTCTGGCGATGCTTTATACAGCAAGCTCATGATCATAACATTCACACCAACCGACTTACCCGAGCCAGTTGTACCAGCAACCAGTAAATGGGGCATTTTAGCTAAATCAACAACGACTGAATCACCAGCAATATCATGACCCAGTACCATTGATGTTTTCGATTTGGCTTCATGAAATGATGGGCTAGACATCACATCAGACAAAAATACGGTCTCTCTGTACTTGTTTGGTAACTCAAGACCAATCACAGATTTACCTGGGATAACCTCTACAATACGCACACTCATTGCAGATAATGAACGGGCTAAATCTTTTGATAGTGCTGAGATCTTACTTACTTTAATACCCGGCGCTAAATCAAGTTCAAAACGCGTGATCACAGGGCCT
Organism: Moritella sp. 24; assembly: GCF_018219155.1. Classification (NCBI taxonomy): domain Bacteria; kingdom Pseudomonadati; phylum Pseudomonadota; class Gammaproteobacteria; order Alteromonadales; family Moritellaceae; genus Moritella; species Moritella sp. 24. The sequence continues at coordinate 3,498,002 of NZ_CP056123.1, forward strand.
GGATGTACATCAACCACTTGTGCTTTAATATTAAATTCTAATAATTTCTCTTCCACTAAACGCGCAACATGATCAAGTTCAGCTTGAGAGATTGGATTGGTTTTCTTGTCTGGCTTATCTAATAATTCCAAACCAGGTAATAATGTCACTGGTTTTTCTTTAAATTGTAGAGGGTCGGTTGATACAACTTGATCACCCACAATCTCAAACGCATTTTCAGGGCCGTTATTGTTAATATGAAATACTGGCGCAAGTGCGGGCTCTGCCTGTTGCTCTTCGAATTGAGCTTCTAACGCGTGTTCAACGAATGATTGTTCTTCATGATGGTTATCAAGGTGCTGTGCATTAAAGTTCTGTGGTTCAACAATATCGTCATTAGCCACAGGATTATTATTATTATCATGATCACGGTAATCATCTTGAACATGATCAAATTCTGATATATCAAATGCTGACATTGATGGTTCTTGTCGTGATGCACTATCATCAACCGCAGTAAATGGCCTGTTTACCACAGCGTCGTTTTCAGCATTCTGTTGTTCGTATTGTGATTCAAATTCTTGCTCTGTCGGCTCAACTAAACGTGTATCTACTGTATCCGTATTCACTGACGCTGGTGACTTACGCAGTGTTTTTAGCTCTTCATCATATGATACTTCTAATGCATCATCATTTTTATCTTCGGCTGGCTGTCGTTCACTTAATGCTTTTATTTTATCAAAAACAAATTGGCATGCGTTAATAACGCCAGCGCCCAACATATCAACGATCGTTAACCAAGAAATACCAGTAAGTAATGTAAAACCAATCGCAACAAAGCTCAGTAAAATAAGCGTTGAACCTAATACACCAAATAACTCACTGATAGCCTGTTCAACCACATCACCAACTAAGCCGCCCGATGAAAAGTAGTACAGATCATCAAAGTTAACCGATGCTAGTCCGCACACACCGATGAGCAGCAGCAATGCGCCGATCATACGTAAACCGACAGTAAAGAAATCTATTTCATCAAGCTGTCTCGGTCGCCAAAATATGAACCAAGCAAGGGACACAAATCCGAGGGGTATACCATAAGCATAAATACCAAAGGTAAAGAATAAAGCATCTCCCATCCATGCACCTAATGAACCCGCTGCATTTTTAACAGGACCTTGCCAACTTGTTTGTGACCATGATGGATCGGCAGGATCAAACGAGACTAATGCGACCATGGCATAACAAGCAAGAAAGGTGGAAAAAATAAATCCGACCTCAAAAACACGCTGGATACCGGATAATGGGGCAAGATATTTAGATGGAATGGCTAAATTAAATTTGTTCATCTTGATTTCTGACTCTTGAAGGCGACGGTTTACGTAAACTATGAGCTATCAACTTTAATTAAATGCTAGAAACAAAACAAGCGGCAACATGCCGCTTGTTTGATTATTTATCACTTTATTGGCGTTAATCTATAATTACGCCTAAAGATTATGCCTGAGGAGTCAAATTAACGCGTTTTAATCACTAAACGGTTGCTTTGTTTTACTTCTTCCATAACAACATAAGTACGTGTGTCGTTAACACCCGGTAAACGTAATAGTGTTTCACCAAGTAAGCGACGGTAAGCTGACATATCAGATACACGTGTTTTTAATAAATAATCGAAGTCGCCAGATACTAAATGGCACTCTTGAATTTCTTCTAGCTCTTGAACAGCTTTGTTGAATTGCTCAAATACATCAGCAGCACCACGATTTAAGGTAATTTCAACAAAAACAAGCAATGAAGCATCAAGAAATTGCGGGTTTAGAATTGCGGTATAACCAGTAATATATCCTTGGCGCTCTAAGCGACGTACGCGCTCCAAGCATGGCGTAGGGCTTAAACCTACACGTTTCGACAACTCTACATTGGAAATTCGGCCGTCTTTTTGTAATTCATTCAGAATATTACGGTCGATTCGATCTAGTTCCTTCATTGGTCGAGTTTTTACTTCCATCATTATTGTTTCCACCCTTTTACATCCCAGTAAAACTTTGTTTTTCAAATAATCCATTCATTTGAATACGCCATAGTTAGAACCAACTTAAAGTACTAGCTAAATTCTAACCAAGATTATAATAGCCTACAATAATTCAATTTACGAGGCTTATGTTACGTTTTCCCGTCTATAGAGAAACATAATATTTACAAAGATGCAGCCCGCATAACAATAGGCTAACATCGATGTTTTATTTAATTGCCAGCGAAATAGACGTTTCGTTGGCTGAATTAGACATTAACAGAACATTAATTCCATTGAAAGGGATGATATGCAAAATATATAGCTGAATCCCGATTTTCAATATTTTTGCATTATTATGCATTTTCAAATTATATTTTTATTCTTCTATTTACCCCGCGCCGCAAAGTTTTTACAATTGATATCAATTATTGGTATTAAGGAATAGTAATGAGTAATACAAAACACTGCCGTCTACTTATATTAGGTTCGGGTCCAGCAGGATATACAGCAGCAGTTTATGCTGCTCGTGCCAATCTAAACCCAGTAGTAATCACTGGCATGCAACAAGGTGGTCAACTTACAACGACAACTGAAGTTGAAAACTGGCCGGGTGATGCTGAAGGTCTAACTGGTCCAGCACTAATGGAGCGAATGAAAGCACACGCAGAGCGCTTCGAAGCTGAGATCATTTTTGATCATATCAACGATGTCGATTTATCAGAACGCCCATTTAAATTAAAAGGCAATGATGTTGAGTACACGTGTGATGCATTAATCATTTGTACTGGCGCATCAGCAAAGTACCTTGGTTTACCTTCTGAAGAAGCATTCAAAGGCCGTGGCGTATCAGCTTGTGCGACTTGTGATGGTTTCTTCTATCGTAACCAGAAAGTTGCGGTTGTTGGTGGTGGTAACACTGCGGTTGAAGAAGCGCTTTACCTATCAAATATCGCTTCTGAAGTGCATTTAATTCACCGCCGTGAAGAATTCCGCAGTGAAAAAATCTTAACGAAGCGCTTACAAGAAAAAGTAGCTAACGGTAATATCACATTACACCTAAACAAAACACTTGATGAAGTATTAGGTGATGAAATGGGTGTTACTGGTGTTCGTATGCGTGATACTCGTACTGACGAAACCAACGATCTTGATGTGATGGGTGCCTTTATTGCTATTGGCCATCAGCCAAACACTGATTTATTCACCGATCAATTAACAATGAAAGATGGTTACTTGAAAGTAAACTCAGGTACAGAAGGCTTCGCAACGCAAACCACTATTCCAGGTGTATTTGCTGCGGGTGATGTATCTGATCATATTTACCGTCAAGCAATTACGTCAGCAGGAACAGGTTGTATGGCAGCATTAGATGCCGAACGTTTTCTTGATGGATTAGGCGACTAACCTCTTTATTCTGTTAAGGTGATACCCTCGGTATCACCTTTTTCTAGGCCTACCTGACATGCCCATCTATTTACCAGAACTCAATCAAGACTTAACACAGTTTCCACCCGTTAGCACCGCGCTCATAGACCCTGATGGTTTACTTGCCATGGGTGGTGATCTTACCCCTGTACGCCTGCTCAATGCGTATCAACGCGGTATCTTCCCTTGGTTTGAAGAAGACCAACCTATTTTATGGTGGTCTCCTAGCCAACGAATGGTATTAACGCCCGGTGAAATGTATGTTTCGCGCAGTTTACGCAAATCTTATCGCCGTAGCGGATTTACCCTTTCGATCAATCGTGCATTTAAAGATGTGATTGCAGCATGTGCAGCACCACGAGATTACGCCTGTGATACGTGGATAACAGGCACCATGCAAGATGCCTATTTACAACTCCATAAAATGGGTTTCGCTCAGTCTGTCGAAGTATGGCAAGGTGAACAATTAGTTGGCGGTTTATATGGCTTGTATATTGGCAATATATTCTGTGGTGAATCTATGTTTCATACCGTAACAGATGCGTCTAAAATCGCGTTTATTGGCCTGCAGCAGCATCTTATTAACATTGGCTGCAAGCTCATTGATTGCCAACTACACAATGAACACCTTGCATCACTTGGCGCAAAAGAAATTAGCCGTGAAGCATTCATCAAACAACTAGGTACGCCCTGTGCAGCGACAAACCAACAACAATGGCAACCTCAAACGCTTGTATTAGACTTAATAAATAAGGCAAATACATAGGAAATGAGCATATGATTAAAGTCGCCTTAACACCCCCGATGCCTTGTAATTATCTTGATGAACAACAAGAGCAAATATTAGTTGTCCAAGATGATGAATTACATAATCAAGCTGGCTATGAAGTCTTATTATTAAATGGCTTTCGTCGTAGCGGTAATGATGTATACCGACCACATTGTCAAACTTGTCAGGCGTGTCAATCAATTCGTATTGATGCGCAATTATTTAAGCCAAGTAAAAGTCAGAAGCGTTTACTTAATAAAAATAAACAAATTGAAATGCGGGTTAGTCACCAACCGCAAGCGAATTACTATCCGTTATACGAGCGTTATATTAATACGCTACACAGTGATGGGGCTATGTTTCCTGCCAGCCTATCCCAATATGAAGGGTTCATCACGAGCGCATGGTTAACACCAACCTTTATCGAGTTTTATCTAGATAACAATTTGATTGCGGTCGCTGTCACTGATGTGATGGCCGATAGCATGAGTGCGATGTATTGTTTTTACGATCCAGACCATCTACAGAGTTCCCTCGGTACCTATGCGATTTTACAGCAGCTTGCTTTAACAAAATCAACAGGGAAAAAGTGGCTTTATCTCGGCTATCAAATAGATTTATGCAACAAGATGAACTACAAGGTCAAATTTAACCCACACGAGCGCTTAATAGCAGGAAAGTGGCAAGGTTAATTCTGGTTAAGAGTCAATAATAAAGCGTTTTGCAAATAAAACGTAAATATCTTATCTATAATATATACAGACCAGTGTAAATCTGGCATCATCTTGCGGTCAAATATAGCTATAATTAAATTTTAAGAGGACTCATGGCAAAAGAAGACAGCATTGAACTACAAGGTACAGTTCTAGATACACTTCCTAACACAATGTTTCGTGTTGAACTAGAAAACGGCCACGTTGTTACTGCGCATATCTCAGGTAAAATGCGTAAAAACTACATCCGAATTCTTACTGGTGATAAAGTAACTGTAGCACTAACACCTTACGATTTATCTAAAGGTCGTATCGTCTTCCGTGCCCGTTAATCACGAGCCTCTAAAAAAACCAGCGTAAGGCTGGTTTTTTTAGGTCTACAGTTTATTCCATTCTACAAACTACTCTACATCAACGCGTAAAATCTCTTCTTCCTGCGCTGCTTTTTTCTCTCTAAATTGCTTTTTTAGCTCTGCTTTTTTCAACATGGCGATCTCACCGTCCGTGCCAATCGTAAAATGTTCTGGTTCAGTATTAAATCGTGACTGATATAGCATCACAGCTTGCAGTGAGCTATCTTTCTGTGCCTGCGTTAATACGACACCATTTTCCCACTTGCCTAGCTCTACGGCCGTTTTAAGCTTCTCATACACTTCTGGAGTCATGCTCTCAAGTAACTTTTCAACTGACATATCTACGTCCTTGGTTTAATACTCAGGGTTTATCCCTGTAAAATAATATAGCAACCCTACTATAAATACACCGAGAGTTAAACTATAACCAAGTACAACGGACTGATTCAGTATTATCATTACGCGTACCCGCTCGGTATAAATCGTTCAGTTTGCCGCAAACAAAAAAGGAAGCCAATTGGCTTCCTTTATAGTTATCTTATCGATAGTTTAAAACACGCTTTGCTTATGCAAATTCATGCATATCGATGCCAGCCATTTTTTGCATTACGCGTAATACTTGGCAGCTATAACCAAACTCATTATCATACCAAACGTATAATATTGCGCGGTTACCTTCAGCAATCGTTGCTAATGAATCAACGATACCAGAGAAACGACTACCAACCATATCTGTTGATACTAATTCTTTAGATGTACTGAAATCGATTTGATTATGCAGTGGTGAACTTAACGACATTTCTTGTAAATAGCTGTTTAGAGATTCTCTTTCAACTTCTTTATCAAGGTTCAAGTTAATGATAGCCATTGATACATTCGGCGTTGGTACACGAATAGCGTTACCAGTCAGCTTACCTTTTAACTCAGGTAGTGCTTTTGCTACAGCAGATGCTGCGCCTGTTGACGTTAGTACCATGTTCATTGCAGCGCCACGGCCACGACGATCACCTTTGTGGAAGTTATCAATCAAGTTTTGATCATTGGTATATGAATGCACAGTCTCTACGTGACCGTTCGCAATACCGTATGCATCTTGAATTGTTTTCAATACTGGCGTGATTGCATTCGTTGTACAACTTGCTGCAGATACAATGTTATCTTCAGGTAGAATGTCAGTATGGTTAACACCGTAAACGATGTTTTTAATGTCGCCTTTACCCGGAGCTGTCAGTAATACTTTTGCAGCACCAGGCGCTTTTAAATGCAGACCTAGGCCATCAGTATCACGCCAGATACCCGTATTATCGACTACGAGTGCGTTGTGAATGCCGTGTGCAGCGTAATCGATTTGATCAGGACCGTTTGAATAAAGGATCTTGATATAAGTACCGTTAGCAATGATTGCATTGTTTTCTTCATCAATATCAATCGTGCCATTGAACTGGCCATGTACTGAATCACGGCGTAATAAAGATGCACGTTTTTCAATATCACCAGGACCGCCACGTACAACAATTGCACGTAAACGTAATAAGTTGCTCTCACCTGTTTTATCAACAAGTAGGCGTGCTAGTAAGCGACCAATACGACCAAAACCGTATAGTACAACATCACGAGGTTCAGTTTGAGTATCGTTATTTAATGCAGGTGCTAATTCAGCACCTAAGAATGCTTCGATACCTGTCGTGTCAGCATTTTCAGCCCAGTAGCGTACAGCTAAACGGCCTATATCAATTTGAGCATTACTAATAGGTAATTCACTGATCACTTGCAGTAGTGGGAAAGTTTCAGTGAAACGTAACATACGTCCTTCATGACGTTTAACTACGCGATGTGCTTTTTGGAGATCAATTGCTGTTGCGTTTTGTAATGGACGACCATAGATTAAAACTTCTACGCCTTTATTACGGTACAATTTTCCTAACAACGGTAGCATAGATTCTGCGAGTTCTTGGCTTTCTTGCCAGTTCAATAAATGACTTTCAGATGGCATCTTTTTTCCCTTTTAATCACAACTACATTTAAGAAACATTAAAACAACAGCCACTTAACTAAAGACTGGTTTTTAATCAATTTGATAAGGTAATCATACAAAAATAACCGTTAACTTGCCAATTAATCATGTGAATTAGGTGCATTTTTACTTTTAAGGTTTCATTCAAAACACAAATTTTTAACAATGAAAATGGTTCTACCTTTAGTTTTTGTGCTTGCTCACTTTGTGACCGAGACGCCAACGATGTAAATCAACCGTGATAAGGATAGCTTGAGCCACACAACTTATTTAAAAAGACAGGTTAGACACTATTACTCATTCTGTGATAGGGTTTCGAAATCACTCTTTTAGTCTTCTTTTTATGTATTCTGTCGTTTCTATTAACCGCTTAATTTCGGTATTTATCCTGTCTATTTTATTGAGCGCTTGTGGAGATCAAGACCCTGTAGTCGTCATATGCGAAAACGATAACGCGATTTGCCAAGATTTAAACACAGATAAATGGTGTCAAAAAGAAAGAGATGCACTCATCATCGCCCGCTTTGATTCGACAAAAAGCAGCACTGAGCAAAATCAATATGCTCTATTAACATCGCTAAATGAATATCAAGAATGCATTAAAATAGCCGCGCTTATTGAACCAAGACAATACCCCGAATTAAAAGCGCAACGTGTGGCAGCCATGCTCAGTACTTACGATGAATTATTAGCAGTAGAAAAAGAAACGCTCACCAGCAATGATCCTTATATCCTCAATTATCATTGGGTATCACATAATAATGAAGAGGCTAAACAGCGCTTCATCGCGTTATCTAAAAAACAAACGTTCAATGACCCAGCCCTCTACTTTGCGCTTGCGAACATCTATGACAACAACGTTAATAAAGCGATAGAGAATCTCTTAAAGGGAATTAGTCTGCTTGATGAAAAGACCGAAATGACAACAAAGTTATTGTATGGATTAATCACAGCATATATGTATGAAAGAGATTATAAGCAGGCTTATCTATGGTCACATGTGGCTATCATTTTAAAGGTGGAAAATATAAACCTGACACTCTTTAACCGAAATAAAATAGCAGGCAGAGATAAAACGCGTTTAGAACACTTGGCAGAGAGGATTGCCGAGCAAATCGAAGAGCAGACATTTACTGCAGAGAGCTATCAATATTCACTCTCCGCAGCCAGATTATAACGGCTAATTAACCCGTTATTTATATAAGCCTATCGTTATACCGATAATGCGTTTAGGCCACGCGCTTGTAGATAATCGGTAAGTTCTGTCGGTAGCTCGTCATCAGCTTGATAATAACAAGCACACGCATGACGTTCACAACTCAATAAGATAATACTCAACAATTCATTAAACTCATGGTTCTGCCAGATACCTGCATCACCCAGCGTTAGCCATTCCTGCATGAATGATAATGGTTGAGTAAGGACAATACCTGCTGATTGTACCGCAGTAAAATCAATCAATGCGCGGAAAGCCGCATAGTTATCTTGACGAAGCTGATAACTATTAATGCCTTTTTTAGCAACCGTGTCTGACTCACCCAGTACCACAAGGCTATTAGCCAATTGGTAATCTGCAAGTAACCAAGCTGCAAATGAGTCTGCATGCGTTGGATTATACGCGAAGTCAACCTGACGTAACGATGACGTACCCTGATCTTGGTTCGTCAGCGCGAATAACCATAAATAAAATTCACAGCTATCACGATTTGCATCTTGCCATTCCACAGTTTGCGCTTCTTTATAGCTACAAGTCGTGTCAGCACTCACATAAGCTGTTAAGTATTGCGCTAAATTAACTTGATATAGTTCAGCAGCGGCAACTGTTTTTTCCAGCTGTTGTACAAATTCACCCTTTTCTTTCTCAGCATTAAAATAGCACTGTAGTTGTGCGATTTTCGCATCAATAGCAAGATCGGTTTCAACCAGTGTTGGTAAACACGTTTTCGCTTGAGTAAATAATTGTGCCAATAGCATATCTGTAGCTGGTAATGCAGCTGTCGCTATCGATTTCTCATTCGCGATAATAGCCGTCAAACTTGCAGGCGGATTAACTACCCATGTCGTACCTAATGGTTCTTCACTACCTTGGTCAAGAATAACCAATTGATAAGCACCAACAGCAAGCGGTTGCTCTAAGCTAATTTGATAGCTCTGCATTTCCATATCATGTAAATGATAAATACCGTTTAGCGACCATTCAATTGGGGTAAACTCGCCCGTTTCAATAACAACGTGGTTTGATCGGATTTCCCAAATTAAATCTTCAGTCACAAACTCAATAGGAAGATGCAGATCAAATTGAATCATTGTCGATTCATCAGCAATAATCGCAGGCGGTAACGCATGTAACCAAAATTGCTTAACTTCTTCTTCTAATTTTGCGTCTAGCTCATCAGCAAAACCAAAGTCAGCCAGTGCTTGTGCAATTAACGTCGTCGGTAATGCTTGTTCATCGCCATTGGCGTTTAATTCAGTACAGCTAAGACCGACCATTTGGCCTAATTGCAGAATATGTTGTGCTGTCATTTGACACCTTAAATAATAAACCTAGCGCTATTATACCCTATCAATACCAAGATGCGAGGTCACGCCGTATGACAACAAACTTGTTTCATGGGTTTTCAATCACACTTGTCTATACTCCACTTAATCAAATATTCATAATTTAACTGTATTATTCAAACAAATGAATATTGATTTATAACACAAATTTGAAAAACCGATATAAATAAGACACTTAGTCAATATTTACAACAGCGACAAATGATACTAAAGAACATACTTGAAAAAGTTAATACCAATATAGCGACTAAAAGCACTAATTTGTGATCTCGGTTATTTACTTTTCGTAATAAACAATACAAAAAAACGAATTAAAGTGACCTAAATCAGCTAATTTTCGTAAATTTGCAACATTTTGTGATTCAACTCATACATTTTGGTATTTATTCTTGTCTTTCTATCAAAATCTTGTAAATTTACAACCAAGCAAGATTATTAATTCAAACTTACATTTAAATTTAATGGGTACAAGTTATGACAATTAAAGTAGCAATCAATGGTTATGGTCGAATCGGCAGAAACGTACTTCGTGCATTCTACGAAGGTGGTAAAGAACAAGATCTAGAAATCGTTGCAATCAACGATCTAGGTGATTCAAAAATCAACGCTCACCTAACTAAATATGATACTGCACACGGTCGTTTCCCTGGTACTGTTGATTTTGATGCTGAAGCACTAATCATCAACGGCGACCGTATCAAGACTTTCTCAGAACGTAATCCAAAAGACCTACCTTGGGGTGAGTTAGAAGTTGACGTAGTTCTAGAATGTACTGGTATCTTCGCTAGTAAAGAAGCTTGTCAAGCACACATTGACGGCGGCGCTAAGAAAGTTCTTATCTCTGCACCTGGTAAAAATGTAGATGCAACAATCGTTTACGGTGTTAACCAAGACGAAATCACTGCAGACATGACTGTTGTTTCAAACGCTTCATGTACTACTAACTGCCTAGCTCCAATTGCTAAAATCTTAAACGACAACGTTGGTATCGTTAACGGCATGATGACTACTATCCATGCTTACACAAATGACCAACGTCTATCAGATGTTTATCACTCAGATCTATACCGCGCACGTGCTGCGGCAATGAACATGATCCCAACAAGCACTGGCGCAGCTGCTGCTGTTGGCCTAGTAGTTCCTGAACTACAAGGTAAATTCCAAGGTATGGCGGTACGTGTACCAACTATCAACGTATCTCTAGTTGACCTTACTTTTGAAGCTGGCCGTGATACTTCTGCTGAAGAAATCAACCAACTTATCACTGATGCAGTAGCTGCGGATCCAATCCTAGCGCGTGCACTAGCTGTTAACAACGAACCACTAGTTTCTATCGACTTCAACCACGATGCACACACATCTAACTTTGATGCGACTCAAACTAAAGTTCAAGGTAAACTTGTTAAAGTTATGTCTTGGTACGACAATGAGTGGGGCTTCTCTAACCGTATGTTAGATAACGCTATCCTACTTATGAGCGCTAAATAATCAAACTTGATTAATAATTCAAACTAAATTGGATTATAATGCTAAAGGCGACCATTGGGTCGCCTTTTCTATGTTGAGGATTTTATGTCATATCTCGATACAATAACTGAAGAAATAAAGTTAACCGAACATATTAACCTTATCACCAGCAATGGTCTTAAATACCTGAGTATTGCTCACCCCAAAGCAACTGCAAGTATCAGCCTGTTTGGCGCTCACCTATTAAGCTTCACTCCAACTAACTCAGCACCTGTAATATGGATGAGTGATGATGCTATTTTCAATGGTGTGAAAGCGATTCGTGGTGGTGTTCCTATTTGCTGGCCTTGGTTTGGCCCTGCAAAAGAGAGCCCGACAGTACAACCCCTTGCGAAAACACAAGAATACCCATCTCATGGTTTTGCACGTAATAGCCACTGGCAATTGCTGAGCAGCCAAAGTAATGATGACAGTTGTCTTATTCGTCTACAGTTGACCGATAGCCCAGAAAGTAAAAGATTATGGCCGCACAGCTTTAACCTTATTGCTGAGTTCATTATCAGCGATACCCTAACGATAAACCTGACAACCTATAACACAGGCAATGATAATTTTGATTATAGTAGTGCATTACACAGCTATTTCCAAATCTCACACCCTGATGCTGTATCCGTTGATGGATTAGATCAAAGCACACAAACACCACGCACACTAACAGGCGAAGTTGATATTGTGTGTGAAAACCCAAGCGCAACGATTGCACTGCATGATGAGCAACTTCAACATACGATTAATATCGAAAATGAAGGTAATAATGTCATGGTTGTTTGGAACCCTTGGGAATCTGGTGCAAAAGCATTTGCAGATATGCCTGATGATGGTTATAAAACCATGTTCTGTTTAGAACCGACAATCATAGGTAAAAAAGCGGTAACAGTGACGGCTGGACACAGTCATACACTCACAACAACGTTAAGTGTAACACCCCGCTAATGTATGTAATTTCAAGATGAACATCTGATGTATAACACAGTGCTCATCTTGAAATAATTACACGCTATTTTAATCATGTCATTATCGTTGTGTTATCGGCATATCAACACTTTCATCAACCAAGGTACGTGCAGCAAAAATAAGGCTGTCGACTTGCTGGTTAATACTGTATTTACTCATATCCTGCCCTGTTAATAATCGACCTAACTCTGCAAGTTGGTTACGTAAATCCTGATCGTTATTCACTTTGTCTTGAGCACGCTTTGATAGTTTCGAGGCAACAGCATCTTTGATCCCGCTTACCTGAGATTGAAAATCTAATGCCGTTAACTCTTCAGTACCTAGATAACTATTCAATGAACTTAAATGCTCACGATAATTAATCACGACGCGCTCTGCCGATGTTTGAATTCTCGACTTAACCCATACAACTTCTTTCGCAATACTCTCTGCTTGTTTTATTTTGGTGTAAGTACGCTTTAGCTGTTTTTGGATGGCAGTATTATCACGCGGATCTTTTTCAATTAATCGCTCTAAACTATATAACCCATTTAATGCTCGACTATAACTTTCAGGGACGATATCTTGATTCAGTTGGTTAAATTCAGTCGTAGGTGAACGCAGTACTTTACGTTTAACAATATCAACTTCTAACGCTTTATAATCTCGCTCTAGTTTCGTTTTTTGGTGCTCTAAGCCCAACCCTGTTCCACGCGTTTCGACTTGTCCCGCATAACGAATGGTTGAATCTCGTAGTTTATCAATACGTGCTTCAAAGCCTGCTATCTCGACACTGCGAATAAACTCATCATGATCACGAATAGCCGACAATAAGGGTTCCGTGATTGCTTTAGCTTGAAAAGATTTATTCATACGTTGAACAAATAGCTCAGATTCAACCTCGATATCTTCACTACCTGAATTTGAAAACCAATTACCACTGTTCGGGGTGTAGTTTTCATACATTTTCAATAATTCATCACGCTTTGTAAGCGCTAACTTAAAGTTAATCGGTGAATAATAGCTAAGATCTTGCTTGTTACCACGCTGATATAATATCTCGACGGCATTCATTGCCGCATTCACCGCATTCATTTCTTCCGTCGCCGCTTCTGACAAAACAAGGCTATCGCCACCACTGGTAAACTCGGCCATCGACACACAGCCAGAAAACATACTCGTTGCCAATAGAATCGCAGAGAGTTTTACCGGAAATTTGAATTGTTGCTTAATTGGTAATGAAATGAGCATGAACATCTTCCTTTTGTTCGAGACAGACTAAAATTAACAAGTTCAGCATACGCGGACAATATTAAAAAGCGTGTCTAACAAAAGGTAAATGCGACAAGTAGTTATAAAATAACACTTCGCTAAACCCTAAAGAGGGGGAAGGTATGAGTAGTACAACATGATTAACTCGTACTACTCATACTTAAGCATGACTAACCGATAGCGCTTAATAACGCTTTAATCGGGTGAGAAAGTCGCACTTCCTCTATCCGTTTTACCTGACTACGACAAGAGTAACCCGTCGCTAAACAACGAGATGAATCCCGTTTCGCTAACGCATGCTTCCAGCTTTGATTATAAATTGATTTTGATGCGGCAACATTTTTTGCATCATGACCATAACTACCAGCCATACCACAACACCCTGTAGCCACCGTTTCTAGCGCTAAACCAAAGCCACTAAATACACGCTGCCATTCTTGCTCCGCTGTTGGCTTATTGGTTTTTTCAGTACAATGTGCAAATAAATAATACGGTTGCTCTTCGCCGCTATTATGCGTCGTCAACTCACTCAAGTTTGCTTGCACATTGTCGTTTAATAACCACTCTTGTATTAACTGAACAGAAAAGTCACCTCGTTTTTCAGCCAAGATCTGTTTATATTCATCACGATAACAAAGCACCAATGCGGGTTCGACACCGACCATTGGAATGCCTAAATCATGTAACGAATTTAAGAAATCTGCTGACGTTTTCGCTGTTTTAGCAAATTTAGCAAGGAAACCTTTTACATGCTGTGGTTTTCCATTTGGTTTGAAAGGTAACAGAACGGGTTTTAATCCCAATTTTTCAACAAGACTAACAAATGATTTAACCAATTCAGCTTCATAAAAACTGGTAAACGGATCTTGTACAATCAGCACATGTTGCGCTTTGTCTGCAGCGCTTAATCGTTGTAAAAATGCCAGATCAAAGCTTTGTGAATAATGTCCACGCAGCGATTCCGATAACGTCGGAGTGCTTAATAATGGGATATCAACCATACCGATAGTATGTTTCACGGTACTCTGTAACCAGCTTTGCTCCAACCAAAAGTTAAAGAACTTTGGCATTTTCGCCATTGCAGGTGTATAGCTTTCAGAATACCCAACCGCAAAATCTTTAATTGGGCGTAAATAACGACTGTGGTATTGATCAATAAAACGCGATCTAAACTCTGGCACGTCAACTTTAACAGGACACTGCACAGTGCAGGCTTTACACGCTAAACAGCCCTGCATCGCATCCATTACTTCATGTGAAAAGTCATAACGACCGCGCGCTTTGTTCCAACTATTTTTTAAACGCGTCGTAAAAGTAGCAATATCATTTTTTTGGATAACTAATTGCTGACCAAGCTCCTGCTCTGTCATCTCATGGCACGATAACTGACGTAACCACTCACGCATTAAACCGGCACGGCCTTTTGGTGAATGGCGACGATCACCTGATTCTTTAAACGACGGACACATTGGGCTTTTAGTATCGTAATTAAAGCATAAACCATTGCCGTTACAATCGATTGATTGTGGAAAACTGTCACGAATTGTCACAGGGATCTGGCGATCAAATGCACCACGTTTTTTCGCATCCACCGACACCAGCTTTGCATCACTACTAATTGGCGTACAAATTTTACCAGGATTTAAACGGTTATCAGGATCAAAAGCCGCTTTGATCTTACGTAATTCAGTAAATAATTCTTCACCAAAAAATTCTGGGCCATATTCAGAACGGAAACCTTTACCGTGTTCGCCCCACATCAAGCCTTTATATTTCGCAGTGAGAGCAACGACCTTATCTGATATCTCACGTAAGATAACTTCTTGCTGTGGGTCAAGCATATCCAACGCAGGGCGTACGTGTAGCACACCCGCATCAACATGACCGAACATACCATAATGCAGATTATAGCTATCTAACAAGGCTCTAAATTCAACAATGTAATCGGCTAAGTTTTCTGGTGGTACTGCGGTATCTTCTGCAAACGCTAAAGGTTTAGCTTGCCCTTTTGTTGCCCCGAGCAAGCCAACGGCTTTTTTACGCATGCCGTATATTTTCAATACGTCACTTAATTGGTCACACACTTGATAACCAATGACGCCCGCTTCTCCTGCCGCCATTAGACGATCAAGTTCAGCGGTTAAATGCGTTATTTTTTGCTGTTGGATCGTCCCGTCATCTTCAGCAAATTCAACAAAGTTAATCCCTCGCATCTCTTTGTTCGGAATGTCAGTGATCAATGATTTTACAGAATGCCAAACAATATCTTGTTTTGCTAAATTCAGCACCACCGAATCAACCGTTTCCACAGACAATGCATTCGCTTCAATTAAAAACGGTGCATTACGCAAAGCGGAATCAAAGCTGTCGTATTTCACATTCACAAGACAGCGGAATTTAGGGATCGGAGTAAGATTAAGCTTTGCTTCGGTAATAAAGGCCAATGACCCTTCAGAGCCACATAGGATACGCCCTAAATCAAACGATTTAGCTTCTTTATCATAAAGATGCGCTAAGTCATAACCCGTCAAAAAACGGTTTAACGGCGGGAACGTGTCTTCAATTTGTTGTTGTTTCTGCGTAATCGTATCAAGTACTTGATGGCACACCTTGCCCAGATAATTATCACTCTGCGCTTGCTCGTTCACTTCCTCAGCCGATTGGCTTTCAGTCACTAGCTCAGTACCATCCATTAATACGGCCGTGACGCCCAATACATGGTCGCTCGTTTTACCGTATTTCAAAGAACCTTGGCCAGAAGCATCCGTGTTAACCATGCCACCAATGGTCGCGCGATTACTGGTCGATAAATCAGGAGAGAAAAAGAAACCATAAGGTTTGAGGAATTCGTTAAGTTGATCTTTAACGACACCTGTTTGAACCTGTACCCAGCCCTCTTCAACATTGATATCTATAATATTATTCATATGTCGTGACATATCAACAATAATACCATCTGTTAATGATTGACCATTAGTACCTGTACCACCTCCACGTGGGGAAAAGGTAATCGTTTTAAATTCAGCCTGTAATGACAACTGGGTCATGATAACTAAATCTTGATGATTACGGGGTAATACAACGGCTTGTGGTAATAACTGATAAATACTGTTGTCGGTCGCAACTGCTAATCGGCTTGCATACGACTTCTCAATATCACCACTGAATTTACTTTGTTCTAGCGCGGCCAAAAAAGCGAGGTATTCTGACTTTACTGCATCCTGATAACTTAATTCGGGGATCATCATCCATTCCCTTGTGACAATTTTCAACTAAATGCAGTGTAACATGAGTGACTTAATTCCTCCTCTATAGATAAAGTCTAAATTGATCTCACTTATAACCACTCACCAATATAGGGAGTTAACCTGTATATTTCCCAAAATTGGTGCATGAAAACCCCATTACCCCCTCTTAGGATTGGTACTATACTTGCTTAGTGTTATATACCCTGAATAGTTAGATACCCTATACGGATATTAAGGTATGCATGATGAATCAATTATTAACCTTCGTACTTAGCGGCGCATTGTTGCTCTGCACCTTGCTTGGACTCGGTTTTTTATTACTGCAAATGCAGCAACAGCAACAAAGCCGCCGACAGTTACAACTCGATGGTTTAATTAAACTCAATGTAATGCGTAAACTATTAACACGTATGCAGCAGCACCGAGGCTTATCAAATGGTATCTTGCATGGGGAAATTGAGCTTAAATCACGTTTAATCGCGGTCACAGAAAAGATTAATCAGCTTAATATTGAAATAACCGATATGTACCCAGACTTGTCTGAAAATGATCGCTGGCAAGCAATGCGTGATCACTGGCAGCGTTTAGCGGCTGATTACTTCAACCTTAATATTCGTAATAACCTTGAACAGCATAATAAACTTGTCTTGAATTTACTCTATCTTATTAATGACATTGCGTTTGATAATAAGCTGCATCAACTCAGCAATAATAATAGCGAATCAATCCAATTTTTATGGCAGGAATTGTTATTTACGGCTGAAAGTATCGCACAAATACGTGCACTCGGAACAGGAATTGCGGCAGCAAAAGTATGTACACGCGCAGAGCGAATCCGACTTAACTACCTGTGTCAGTCATTAGAACAAAGTATTAATATTCAAAATAATCCGGACTATTTATTAAAAATATCTTATTTACTGAAAGTTATTGATAATGAAATTATTATTAACCGACCAACCATCAAAGCAGATCGTTTTTTTAATATTGCGACAGAGTCTATCGATATGATTTTAACTAGCTTTGATAACCAACTCAATAACGTCGAATACCAGCTATACACATCAGCAAGTACCGATAAACACGCTGCATAAACAAAAAGCCCCAAATCAACACTGATTTGGGGCTTTTAACTTCAACAGCCGCATTCAAATAACAAGACTTAAATACGGGGTCGCTTACGCTACTTTATTTAGCGTGCTTGTCTGCTAGATATAACCAAGTGCTTAATACTGTATCAGGATTTAACGATACGCTATCAATGCCTTGTTCAACTAACCAAGCAGCAAAGTCTTCGTGATCCGATGGACCTTGACCACAAATACCTACGTATTTACCTGCTTTCTTAGCCGCTTGAATTGCCATAGCCAATAATACTTTAACCGCTTCGTTACGCTCATCAAATAGATGAGAGATGATGCCTGAATCGCGATCTAGACCTAACGACAGTTGCGTTAAATCATTTGAACCGATTGAGAAGCCATCAAAGTACTGTAGGAACTTGTCAGCAAGTAATGCGTTTGATGGTACTTCACACATCATGATAACGCGTAATCCGTCTTCACCACGTTTCAGACCATGCTCAGCCAGTAAATCAATCACAGAAGCCGCTTCACTTAATGTACGAACAAATGGGATCATGATTTCAACGTTAGTTAAACCCATGTCATTACGTACACGTTTGATTGCTTCAGTTTCTAGCGCGAAACAGTCACGGAAATCTTCAGAGATATAACGTGATGCACCACGGAAACCTAACATTGGGTTTTCTTCTTCAGGTTCGAAGAATTCACCGCCTACTAAGTTAGCGTATTCGTTAGATTTAAAGTCAGACATACGCACAATTACTTTTTTCGGGTAGAACGCAGCTGCTAGCGTTGAAATACCTTCTTGTAATTTAGCGATGTAGAATTCAACTGGTGATGCATAACCTGCGATCATTTCATTGATTTCAGCTTGTAGCTCTGGCGATTGCTTATCAAAGTTAAGCAATGCTTTCGGGTGAATACCGATCATACGGTTAATGATGAATTCAAGACGTGCTAGACCAACACCTTCGTTTGGTAATGCAGCGAAATCAAATGCACGATCAGGATTACCCACGTTCATCATCACTTTTACAGGAATTTCCGGTAAGTTATCTACTTTTGATGACGTTTCACGGAACGGTAAGATACCTTCGTAAATAAAGCCTGTATCACCTTCAGCACAAGATACTGTTAACTCTTGGCCATTTTCAATTAGGTCTGTTGCGTTGCCACAACCAACAACAGCAGGGATACCCATTTCACGTGCAATAATTGCAGCGTGACATGTACGGCCACCACGGTTTGTTACGATTGCAGAAGCACGTTTCATGATAGGTTCCCAATCAGGGTCTGTCATGTCAGTTACTAATACGTCGCCTTCTTGTACTTCATCCATTTGTTCAATAGATGAAATAACTTTAGCTGGACCTGCACCAATCTTACCGCCAATTGCACGGCCTTCAGAGATGACTGCTGATTTAGCGTCTAGGTGGAAACGAACCATTACTTGCTTATCTTCACGGCTACGTACTGTTTCAGGACGTGCTTGAACGATATAAATTT
This sequence comes from Moritella sp. 24, assembly GCF_018219155.1. Classification (NCBI taxonomy): domain Bacteria; kingdom Pseudomonadati; phylum Pseudomonadota; class Gammaproteobacteria; order Alteromonadales; family Moritellaceae; genus Moritella; species Moritella sp. 24. The sequence goes on from NZ_CP056123.1 coordinate 3,517,399, forward strand.
TGCCATCGATTGCATCTTTCGCCCATTCGATATCCATCGCATGGCCGTAATGTTTTTCGATAATAACAGCTTGTTTCGCTAGTTCCATTACTTCTTCATCTGTAATAGAGAACTCACGAGATTTGCTTGCTTCAACATCAACAATTTGAACTTGCTTGCCATGTTCTTCGTCAGCAGAGTAGATCATTTGGATCTGTTTGCTACCGATGTTACGACGTACAACAGCTGGTTTACCTTTAGCTAGTGTTGGTTTATGAACGTAGAATTCATCAGGGTTAACTGCGCCCTGTACTACCATTTCACCAAGACCATATGAAGAAGTAATGAATACAACATCTTCAAAACCAGATTCAGTATCAATAGAGAACATCACACCAGATGATGCTTCATCACTACGAACCATGCGTTGAATACCCGCAGATAATGCCACGCCACGGTGGTCATAACCAGAATGCACGCGGTAAGAGATTGCACGGTCGTTAAATAGCGATGCGAATACGTGTTTGATTGCAACAATGATGTTGTCATAACCACGTACGTTTAAGAATGTTTCTTGCTGACCAGCAAATGATGCATCAGGCATATCTTCCGCAGTTGCCGAAGAACGTACAGCAAATGATGCTTGGTCGCCTGCTTCGCCAGCTAATACTTCATAGCTTGCAGCAATAGCAGCTTCTAATTCAGGTTGGAAAGGTGTGTCGATGATCCATTGGCGAATTTTCGCACCAGCTTCTGTTAACGCTGCAATGTTATCAACATCTAGATTATCTAAAAGTGTATAAATTTGGTCATTTACACCACTTTGCTCTAAAAACTCATTAAACGCATCTGCAGTAGTTGCATAACCACCTGGAACTTGCACGCCTGCGCCTGCTAAGTTACTGATCATTTCACCTAATGATGCATTTTTGCCGCCAACGCGTTCAACGTCGTTCATTCCAAGTTTTTCGTAGCCAATTACGTACTCTATCACGGCAGTTCTCCAGATTTAATCTATCTCAAAAATGATTTTAATTGTGGGCGATACAGGATATTGCTCACATATTATTAATGCAAAATAATCATCTTGCTTTCCTTAGTGTTTTTAATCATACACAGCTATTAATTTCAATGTAAGATACTTGCTTAGAAAAATTCATCTGTTTATGAAAAGGATAGAGTAAATGCAAACTGTTTTTTATGTATCTGATGGCACGGCGATCACCGCTGAAGTCTTTGGTCACGCGCTTCTAAGCCAATTTCCGATCGAATTTGATCAGCACACATTTCCCTTTATCGAGACCGAAGAAAAAGCAAAAAATGTTACTCAAAAAATTAATGATATCGTTGCAAAAACAGGACAGAAGCCACTAGTGTTTCATTCGATAGTTTCATCTGAAATAAGGACAATCATCGAATCAAATGAAGGGCATTCTCACGACTTTTTGAGCACTTTTGTATCACCGCTTTCAGAGCAATTAAATATTAAAGCAGAGCCTAAATCGCACCGTACTCACAGCCTTAAAAACGACACTTATGATGCGCGTATTGAAGCGGTAAATTACGCACTTGCAAACGACGACGGCATTACCTGTAAAGATTACGATGATGCTGACTTAATCTTAGTCGGTGTATCCCGTAGTGGCAAAACGCCAACCAGTTTATATTTGGCATTACAGTTCGGTATTAAGACTGCTAACTACCCGTTTATTGCAGATGATATGGATGAGTTAAAACTGCCACCAGCGCTGAAACGTAATAAAGATAAGATATTTGGTCTCACTATTGACGTAAAACGCCTGCAGGATATCCGTGGTGAACGCCTTGCTAACAGTACTTACGCGTCATTACGCCAATGTAAGTTAGAAATATCGGAAGTGGAATACTTATACCGCCGTGAAAAGATACCTTTCATTAACAGTACATCATTTTCGGTTGAAGAAATCGCAACCAAGATATTAGATAAGAAAGGTTTAAAACGCCGAATTTACTAATTTCGATGATAAGTGACAACACGCTTTATCTTATGGTTAAGCGTGTTGTATTGATGACAATGCTTGTTATTTTGTTTCCTGTAATAAAAAAGACAACGTGTGTGCGATAAGTTTATCGCTACTTTCCCCACTCTTTCTTTCACAATCAAAGCTCACATCAATACTCAAATCGGGTTTAATAATACGCTTAACCGGCACAACCTCCATCACTGAGTTTGTAATGAAAATCTCGTCTGCATCAAGCACATCCGATAAAGTGTAATCATCTGTATTTATTGTTATGTTTAGATTATTCAACAACTCCAAAACATGTGTTTTCATCACACCTTCAACACCACTGCGTGCTGTGCTTGGGGTATAGATTTGACCGTTTGTAACCCAAAACACATTCGCTACGGATGTTTCGACTATATAGCCATCTGTCGAACACACTAATCCATCAGCCATGTTCTCAGCATCTAATTCTTGCTTAATCATGACTTGATCAAGTCTATTTAAGGTTTTTAATCCGGCAAGCACTGGATTGACGGTTTGCTGGTACTGGCAGACCATTAACTCAATACCTGAATTTGCCCATTCGCGATAATGCACAGGTATAGGTCGATGCTGTAAATACCAGTTAGCACTGCTGCATCCTGTTACACCATAACCACGACCACCCTCACCGCGCGTGATAGTCACTTTTAATACACCTACTTGTAATGCTAATGCCTGCTGCTTAATTGCCGCAACCAGTTCATCCCATTGGCTAAACTCAATGCCCAAGACCACACACGCTTGCTGTAACCGCGCGATATGTAAATCTAATAGGAGTGCTTGCCCAGCGGCCATCTTTATTGTGGTGAAGTGCCCGTCACCAAAATTAAAACCGCGATCGGCAATTGCGACATCTTGACAAGGTGATCCATTAATAATCATGATTCAGTGTATTCCATTAAGACTTAAGCGCTGATTGTATGTTCACTCTCGCTTGGCATTCAAATTTTTCTTTAAAATAATCAGAATAATAAATTTTAGGCTGACGTAAAAAGCGTTTAAGTAAACGTTTTCGCGCTAATTTATACAACCACTGCGGTACATGCTGATATTCATTACGGAGAGCATCTTCATAGACGGTATACGTGGCACTATTTTGCCCTAATATCGTTAAATCAATGTCTAAAAATAATGCCTGGTCGTTAATACTCACAAGTACTTCATTGTGAGTTCGATTGAATAGTGAATCCGATATACTCTTGATTACATATCTTGGCTTACTTGGATACTGCGTTAATAACACTAACTCATACACCTTTTGCACCAAGGCTATCGGGCTATCTAAGTTAGTCAGTGCTGTCACGGCATAATGCGCACTCTTTACTTCATTGTCACTGCGTCTCACATCATAAATAATGTCGTGAAACCAAATAGCGAATGCAACCGCCAAGGGATCATCAAATTGGTCTTTCACACGATCAAACCACATAAAACAGGCATCAATATGCGTAAGATCATGATAATGGCGATATGCTTCTTGATAATGCGCTAACAAACGTAACCAAGCGTGCTGTATTTCTGCTTCGGTTAACTGAACAAAATTATCTTGCAGTAATGTATGCCAACGTAATGCTAATCGCTCGCTGACATCATAAACGTCCTTATTTGTCATTATCTATAATCCTTGCCGCACTAGAGGCTGTGATGGAGATTGCGATTAATTTCGGTAACAAGGCGAAAATTGCTGTGGTATATCTGAACAAATCCCCGTTACACCCCAATTATATAGCTGATTTGCACGTGCCAAATTATTCACCGTCCACACGTTAACGCGATAACCAGCCTCAGTCATCGCTCTCACTTGTAACTCAGTTAACCCTTTATCATTGGGATGTACAAACTCGGCCCCCACGTACTGCATCGACGTTAACCAGTCACTCGGTAATGGCGAGTCAAATAGACACGCCAAGCTTATTTCCGGTGCGCGGCGTTTCACTTCGGCGAGTAATAAATAATTAAAGCTGGAAATCAGTAATTGCTGTCCACCTTGCCAATGGTGGTTTATATCACGAATGATCCCATCAATGAGTTGGTCGGTTGTGGCTTTATCATTACCTGATTTAATTTCTAAGTTCAGGTGCATCCCTGTTTCATTAGTAAATAGAATGAGTTCCACCAGCGTGGGAATACGTTCACCCACAAAGTCAGGCGAAAACCATGCACCTGCATCAATATTATCAAGATCCGTGACGATTTTATCGCGCAGCAAACCACACTGGTCACTGCAACGATCTAATCTCGCATCATGGCAAATAACAACGGTACCATCACCAAGCATATCCGCATCCACTTCAATCCAAGGAACGTCATGGTCTTCGGCTAATAAAAAGGCTGCCAAGGTATTCTCAGGAGCAATAGATGATGCACCACGATGACCCATCACCATTTTACCTGCATTCTCACTAGCTGACGGGTTGTACTGAAAAGTGTTTTCGTTAATTTCAGATGCTGTATTTATCATAAGCTCATCTCAGATCTTGTGTTCCTAGTAAACCCTAGCCTATTTAGCTTGGCGAGTGATTACGCATGTCGCTGTACAATGCGCGTAAAGCTTGCCGTTTTCATCACGAATATCACCTTCCGAGATAGCCACTGTTTTTGATACGTTCAATACCTTGCCTTTAGCATGCAATACAGTGTCTTTTGGAATAGGACGCACCATTTTTACGTTTAAATCGACCGTGCCATAAGTATCACCTGCAGATAAAGTGGTGTGTACAGCGCAGCCGGTCACTGAATCAAGGACCGTTGCAGCGAAACCACCATGCACACCTCCCATCGGGTTTAAATGACGATCATCCGCTTTCACACTAAAGTGAATATGACCTTCACTTAGGTCTACACACTCCATTGGCATGGTATGGCAAATCGAAGGATGTGGGAATAATCCTTCTGCCATTGCTTGTAGTATTTGTAATCCGCTCATTTTTGCTGGGTTTAATTGTTGGCTCATTGTCTTTTATTACATCCTTTTAATATTGTATTTAACTGTTGTATTTCAACAATACTCTCACAAAATCACCGTAATTTGGTAACCATTACTGATAATGTTACACCCGAAGCCGATCAATTAACAATGGCGCAACAATAAATCAGTCTAATCACCAAATATCACTTCCAACAATGCCTTATATACGTTACTTTTATTACAGAAAGAAAAACCAATATACATAATTAAAGCGTTGGAGACGGGATGTACTCAATAGAAAAATCTCACAAGTTAGATAACGTGTGTTACGACATACGTGGACCAGTATTAAAAGAAGCGAATCGCTTAGAAGAAGAAGGTCATCGAGTAATCAAATTAAACATCGGGAATCCCGCCCCATTTGGTTTTGAAGCCCCAGAAGAAATCGTTAAAGACGTGATTCATAACCTGCCATTAAGCCAAGGTTATTGTGATTCAAAAGGACTATACTCTGCGCGTAAAGCTGTAATGCAGCATTATCAACAGAAAGGCCTGCTGAATGTATCAATAGATAATATTTATTTGGGTAATGGTGTATCAGAATTAATCATGATGTCGATGCAGGCATTGCTGAATAATGGTGATGAAGTATTAGTACCGTCACCAGATTATCCATTGTGGACAGCGGCAATTACCCTTTCTGGTGGTAAAGCAACGCACTACATTTGTGATGAAGAATCTGATTGGTATCCTGATCTGGATGACATTAAATCGAAGATTACACCGAATACTAAAGGTATTGTTTTAATCAATCCAAACAACCCGACAGGTGCGGTTTATAGCAAAGAATTCTTGCTAGAAGTGATTGAAGTTGCGCGTCAAAACAAGCTGATTATTTTTGCTGATGAGATCTATGACAAGATCTTATATGACGGTGTTGAGCATGTGCCAATGTGTACGCTTGCACAAGATATTCTGATTGTTACTTTCAATGGTCTATCTAAAGCATACCGTATTGCGGGTTTCCGCTCTGGTTGGTTGGTACTGAGCGGTGCAACGCACCTTGCTAAGGATTATATTGCCGGATTAGAAATGTTAGCGTCAATGCGCCTGTGCTCTAACGTACCGATGCAACATGCGATACAAACAGCGTTAGGCGGTTATCAAAGTATTAATGAGTTGATTCTACCGGGTGGCCGTTTACTGGAACAACGTGATTTAGCTTGGAAGATGTTAAATGAAATTCCGGGTATCTCGTGTGTTAAACCAAAAGGTGCGATGTATCTGTTCCCGAAAATTGATATGGAAATGTACAATATCAAAGACGACCAGAAATTTGCCTTAGACTTGTTACAACAAGAAAAGCTATTGATTGTGCAAGGTACTGGTTTTAACTGGAGCCGTCCAGATCACTTCCGCGTTGTATTCTTACCACGTGTTGAAGAGTTAACAATTGCGATTAACAAACTAGCAAACTTCCTATCGACTTACCGTCAGGCTTAATTTTTTAGTAATACAGTGATAGATATTAGAAGGCGTCGTAATGACGCCTTTTTTGTTATTTATATCTGCCTTTGAGTAGTAGTCCTGCTATTACACAAACAGATAACTCTAATACTAAGTAAATATGCATGACATAATTTGGATTACCGTCAACAACCATTCCTACAAGACGTCCTAGCGCCATACCTGACATTAATAAAAGCACTGCTAACAAACCTATATGCAATGTATTATCTTGCTTAGCCAAAATATATAACACTAGACCAACGCTCATAGACATACCGCCATAAGTCGCCCTTAAATCGATAATTCCCGAGCTAGAATCCATCTTACTCTGAACTAAAAAGTATAAGACTTCTTGTGGAAAAGCAACAAAGAGTAAACCATAGAAAAAAAATATAGCCGACGTTAATAAGATCATTACTTTTGCCATGATTAAATTACCTCTAAAATTACTATTTAGCCCTTTGTAGTCTTAATTCATAACCAATAGGTATCATTATTTTAACTATGATTATCATGTAGTAACGTAGTTAATCTAACTATGCCTATCGTTTAATCTAGTAACGGATAGTGTAGAATAGTATTCTCATAAAACTATCAGGCAATTAGCAATGACCCATACAAGCCTAACAGAATACAAAATGTCGCTTATAAATGTTATCGGCATTCTTATCAGTGGTTTTATAACAACAATACTGATTGTATCGATAATGATAATTACCCCACAAAAAGAGCAATTAGAAAAAATAAATATAGAGATACGAAGCAAAGATCAACAAATACAATATCTTAAATCGTCACATCAAAACGAACTAGAGATTCAACAACAACATATTCAGTATCTCACAACCCAGCTGACGATCAAAAATCGTAATTCCTCAAGTGGTGATACCAATGAAAAATATTAAGCCTTTTTTAATTATTGGTGGCGGACTCATATTTGCTTTTTTTGCTTTAGTTTTTTTAATATTATCGGGACAAGTCTATCAATATGACTCTGTTGCTTTTGGGAACTGGGCTATGTGGTTTGGGGCGATAGGAACTATTGGAACCTTGGTCCTATTAATGATTCAAAACTATAATCTCAGTAAACATCAAAAAAATACAGAAGAACTCCAAAGTGCCCTATGGGAGAAGCAATTAAAAGCTTTAAATTTTAAAGAATATCAAAGCCATATTTCAGAGTTTAACGACACTCTAATATCAATTGAAAAAACATTTTCAGGTTCTTTTTTATTTCATGATAAGAAAGCCTTTTATAAAAGTATTTTCACTGAAAACAATCGCAACAATATCCAATATGAATTAGGTTATTTGCAACCAAGCCATAGGCTAGAGCAAATACAACTCTCTCTTGAAGAATGTCTGACGAGCTTGATCACTGAACATACACCTGAGAAGTCTAACCCATACGAAGTTTTTATATCATATGTTAAATTACTGGATAAATTTCGTTTAAAAACCCCATCTAATAGCCAATTTGGTGATGTGACGAGTATGGAGGTGACCATTAATATTTTTCAAAGTCCAGATCAATTCATGTCACTATATAGTGGATATAACAAGATTCGGAGTTTTTGCCAGCTTGAAAATTATAATACTCCGCAAAATGAGAATCTCAATTTTGGACTAATTACTGAAAACCTGTTACATTTTTATGCTTCTGATCCTAATTCACAGACCATCACAGTAAACTTCGGGCACTTTGATTTACTTAAAGTACTTTCTGCAAGTATCAAGATTACTAAAGAATATGGCCTCAATACAGCAGGCATAATAAAGTTAGTTAACATTTATGGATTCATCCGAGGCACAACAATACCAGACACAGATAATCAAAATGATGTTAGGGAATATTTAGTTAAACTTGCAGACGCTTTTATTACTTGTGGGATCACCTCTACCGAAATAGCTGAGCATATATCAAATCTTCAGGTAAAAATTAATAGCTAATATCTTATAGCCTCTCTACCCTATCGATATTAAAAATATAATAAAGCTGATCTCGACTGTATACCTAGATCAGCTTTATTTAACGAACTTTACTTAACCCTCTTCACTTCACTATATTCACCTTCGAACTGGATTTCTATCGTGACACTTTTACCTGAGCGATTACGCCAAAACCAGCCGTGATAACCATCAAACCCTGCAACTATATTACCCTTATCTTCAGCAACATTACGGCCTTTTGAATAACGTAAATAATCTACCGAAGCAGAATCACCGTGATTATCAAAGTTGATTTTATCGCTCGACGTCCACGTATAGTTAACTGATTGGCCTTTTTTCAACGCGACTTTCAATTCCGCAGCTCCGCCATTTTTAAGTACTATCGTTCTAGTATCTGACGATAATGGTAACTCTATCGACTTATCCAATACTGCATTGCTTATCATTGCCACGACTTCAGGATCTGCGGCTATTTCTATTACCGACTGACTGGTGTTATTCGCTTGTATAGCAAGATCTTCCTGCTTAGCTTCTTCTGCTAGCGACACTTTAATATCCCCCATCTCCTGCAAACCGATTACCCGACCGATTCCCGTGACATCAATACCAAACTCTGCAGGTAACACTACCGAAATAGTCAGGATCACGGCAACTGAAAATGCAGTTATAGTCGCTTTAAATAAAGATTGAGTGCTCGGCAGTTCTGCCATATCTGTGTTTTTTGAATTATACATTTAATGTTCCTAATTTAAGATGTAGCCAGATAGCTGGTAGCTCATGAGTAAAAAACCTGCCGCCATTAACACTGTGTTACTAACAAAGGCTTGTTGCTTGAATCTAGCGCTTTTTCGCCAAAATCCCATAATGATTAATATGATAGAAAGTGCGATAAGTTGACCCATTTCAACACCAACATTAAACGCGATCAGATTTGTCAGGAGTCCATCCGTTGACATTTCAAACTCTTGAATTTTTGTCGCTAAGCCAAAGCCATGAAATAAACCAAAAATTAGCGTGGCAACCTTAGTATTAGGTTGGAAGCCAAACCAACGTTGAAATGCACCAAGATTATCCAAGGCTTTGTAGACCACTGACAGACCAATAATTGCATCAATCAAATAGGCATTAGCTGGGACATTAAAAAATACCCCTATAAGCAGGGTTGAAGAATGACCGACAGCAAACAGACTGACATACAGTCCCACATCTTTTAGCCTGTAGAGGAAGAAAATAACCCCAAACAAAAATAACAAATGGTCATAACCCGTCACCATATGTTTAGCACCAAGATACATAAAAGGAATGATATTGACGCCTGATATTTCTTGGATATAACCCTGATCGCCAAGTGTTACCCCATGGGCATATACGACTTGAAAAAAACCTGTTAAAGCCAAAAAAATAGCACAAGCAAAAATAAACTTGAGGAGGCGGGACATCTTAGTTGCACTGAACCAGTTAGCCCCAGCCAATGGAGAGAAAATCAATTTGTAGCTCCTGTAGCAAAATGTAATTTGTGCTCAGGATAGTAGTGCTAAATCATCTATCATTGAAATCGAACATATTTATAATTAACATCAGTGTTATCAATTAATATTTATAAGATCAATTATTCGATATTACTCAAGTGACTTCAGCCGAGCGACCTTGTCCTGCACCACCAACTTAACTTGCTCACTTAACCAAATAAGTCGAGGGTGAGCTGCATTGCGTTTTAATGTGATCATATCAACATCAAAATCGGGAATATCAATCGGTGGCGTACAGAGTGTAAGTTCATCTTGAATTAAATCACTGCGTCCGACCATCTCTGCCATCACCGCCAGTAATTTACGCCCAGATAAAATACGTCGAACAGTGAAAAATCGAGTAGTACCGAGTACAACATTACGCTTAATGCCCATCGTATCTAAGCTGCTATCAACCCGACTGGTTAAATCAGCATTTGCAGTGATAATAACTTGCGGTGTGTTGAGATAAGTATCTAGTGGGATCGGTAATTTAACCTGCATAACGCTGTTATCAAATATGCATAAATGCTTTTCTCGATAAAGGAATGTAGTTTTGATGTTAGTGGGTAACTCGTTGAATACTCCGATACAAAGATCAACCTCTCCAGCTTCTAACATCTGCACACTATTTTGAGGATCTGCGGGTTTGAACAGCACCTTACAGTCAGGGGAAAGTTGTAATAAAGTATCGAATATCTCAGGTCCAAATATCTGCTCGGCATAATCCGTCAAACCAATTTTGTAAACACCATCATAACAATCACAATCAAAATCCTGCTGTGGCAAAATACTTTCACGAACGATAGCTAAGATCTGGCTTACCTTTGGCGCGATCTCTTTTGCCCGGTAAGTAGGTACCATTTTATGCCCCTGTCGCTCAAACAGTGGATCATCTAACAACTCTCTTAACCGTTTCAAATTGTAACTCGTTGCAGGCTGACCTAGATTCAAATGCTTTGACGCCTCCGATACACTTTCAAATCTAATCAACGCATTGAACGTCAACAATAAATTCAAATCTACTCCACGCCAATTTATATCTTTCATTGCTTGTCCCTGCTGCACTATTGAACTCACTAATATAGTGAATGAATATATTCGATTTAATTGATTAATCTTAGAGGAGTATAGTTTATTAAAAATAGACATCATAGTGAAAGAACAGTTGAGGAATAGGTGAAAAAATGTGGCAGAATCACAATTACGTACGACTATTATCAGCTCAAGTTATTTCTTTAATTGGGACTGGCATTAGTTCTATTTGTCTGGCTTTACTCGCTTATGAGTTGGCAGGAGAGAACGCGAGTATGGTGCTAAGTATCACCTTTGCCATAAAAATACTGACCTATATTTTTCTCGCACCTGTATTTAGTGCCATATCGCATAAATTTCCAAAACGTCAAACTCTCGTTATTCTGGATATCGCTCGGGCTTTAATGTTCGCATTTATTCCATTCGTCACACATGTTTGGGAAGTTTACCTACTCATGTTTATCATTAATGCCTGCTCGGCTTGGTTTACACCACAATTTCAATCGATATTACCGTTAATTTTTACGAACCAAAATCAGTATATCAAAGCGCTTAGTCTGAGCCGCTTAGCATTCGATTTAGAACAGATAGTGAGCCCTATATTAACGGCATTATTTCTCACTACGATGAGCTTTCGCTATTTGTTTGTGTTGGATGCTGCCACATTTATTATCTCAGCCATTTTAATTTTGTTTTGCGTCTTCCCCTGTACAACCAACCTCTCCATTAAAACAGCACCATTAACATTTTATGCACTAAGTAAAGGTATTCGAGATTACCTAAATAAGCCGCAATTGAAAGCGTTATGGCTAGCCTATTTAGCGGTAGCAAGCGCATCTGCGATGGTATTAGTCAATACAGTGACTTACGTGCATGAGATCTTAAACGGAGGAGAACAACAAACGGCATTAGCAATGATGATCGTTGGTTTTGGTTCAATGCTAATTGCACTTCGCTTACCTCACTGGTTGCAAACAAATAGCCCAGATCGTTTTCACTGGATTGGTATGATGGCGATATGTGGCGCATTTACATTCGGTATGTTCACACCCGGTTGGATTGGTTACACAGTCATTTGTCTCTCGCTAGGAATTGGCATGTCATGTATCCAGACCACATCAGGTTTAATTATAACTCAAGCGTGTGAAGGTGAAGATACGAGTTCCTATTTTGCGGCTCATTTTTCTCTGACCCATTTTTGGTGGCTAATCAGCTATCTTGCAGCGGGTATCAGCGTAAAATGGTTTGGTATAAGCTATGGTTATTTATGTATGGGTATATTGAGTTGCCTTAGTATAATCGCTTATTACTTTGCTATTACGAAGCGGTAATAGAGTTCACACTTTAACACTCTCCTAATCCCGAACTCATGCTACAGTAATGAAACCTATGACTTACGTGAACTTAGCCTGTATTGTCATTCGATGCCTTTCTTATTTGGAGATCGTTATGAGCCATTTTTTTGCCCACCTAGCCCGCATGAAACTCATTTACCGCTGGCCGCTGATGCGTAATGTCACCCACGAAAATATAGCCGAGCACAGCTTACAAGTGGCGATGGTTGCCCATGCCCTTGCTCTAATTGGCAACACATATTACGGAAAAAACTATAACCCAGACAAAGCTGCGTCGATGGCTTTGTTTCACGACACAACCGAAGTACTTACAGGCGACCTGCCAACCCCTGTAAAATATTACAATAAAGCCATCATTCGCGAATATAACAAGATTGAATTAGCGGCTGAAAATACCTTGTTAGATATGCTGCCACCTGAATTGCGTGATGCTTACAAGCCATTATTATCAACACCGGATCTAGATCCAACCTATAAAAAACTAGTCAAAGACGCTGATATTTTATGTGCGCATATGAAATGTATTGAAGAAGAGAGTTGCGGTAACTTAGAGTTCTCTAAAGCAAAGATCCGTTGTGAAAGCGCGCTAGATGAACGCATGACAGACGAGATCCGTTATTTCCTCGATGTGTTCTTACCGAGCATTGGTCAACCGTTTGATGATATGGATTGATACGTGATAAACGTCATTGGTGAAAGTAATAGAAAGCCTAATTCCAATCATACGCGGAATCAGGCTTTAATTTTATGAGACGCGAATACCCGTCTTGACCAGTAAAGTTTGTAACAATAAATGAAACAGCACTCCAGAGGCAAATAGCGTAATCACGATACTTGCACCACTGGGTAAGTCATAATGAGCAGACAACACAATACCTGACAAAATACCCACAACACCGATCCCCATACTCGCGATAAAAAACCGTATACCTTTTAACGCGGATGCACACAACGCAGGAATAACCAATAACGCAAATTCAAGGTAGATGCCCGTCAACTTCACCGTTATCGGCATTAATATAGCGAAGATCACGTAAAATCCACGCCCTTGCATAAATGCGGGTTTCACAGTGACCAAGGAGAGCATCGCCAATGTAATAATCGCTAACGGCCAAACATCATCCCACGTTGCCCATAACAACTGACCATTTAAGATCCCTTGTATAAAGTCAGCACCGTGCGGGTCTTTACTTGCCAGTAAAATAGCCAATGAAGCCGACACCGCAAACAAACTACCAATCATAGGTTCAAGATGTTGCTGATAATGCTTTTCCATCAAGGCAATTAAACCACATAGCATCAATGATAATACCCAAGGACCGATCATTTGCCCTAACCAAGTCTCAGGTAATACGTCAAAACGACTCAACCAATATTGGCTGAATGCTGCGCCTAATGCGGCCACTTGTGCAACAGCCAAATCAATAAAAATGATTTTACGCGCTAGTACTTGTTGCCCTAATATCACATTGCCCACCAGCGCAATCAAACCACATAACACGGCGGGAGCAAGCCAAAGATAATCCATTAGCATGGTCTAACGCTTCGCCGATTCATCAGTCAATACAGCAAGCAAGTTATCCAATATGTCGTCATACAGTTCGTCGAGGCGTTGTCCTTCCGATACGCTGAGCGGTAACTGAATAACAGGTTTGTTTGTTTGCTGATGTAGCCAATTTGCCGCACGTTTATTTTGATGAGACGAGTAAATAATTGCATCAAACGACGTAGGGTCTAACCTCGTCAACGACTGCAAATGTGCTGTAGTTGGTGACACCCCTGGTTTAGGCTCAAGATCTGCCACTTGCTCCATCTTCAACCAATCAAACAAATAACGATAAGTTGCATGATAGCTCACCACTTGCTTAGCTCGCAGTGGTTCAGCACGTTGACGCCATTCCACTAGCTTATGCTGCCAATGCTCACGAAACTTAACACCATTGCGTTGATACATAAGCGCATTATCTGGATCAATACTTTCTAGACGCTTAGTCACAATACGAGAAAGCTGGATCATATCGTCAGCAGCAAACTGCACATGCGGATTACCATACGCGTGAATGTCTCCCATGCTGCGATCAACGTGATCATGTTTATCCAGCATGCTCACAATCTCAGACGCATACAACATACTTGGAGTATTGTTTTGTACCGCAGGATTAGCACTACGCGCTTGCAACATTGGCAACCAGCCAATTTCCAACTCGGCACCTGAACACATAGCCATATCCGCCTGACGCATTTTAGCAATTAAAGACGGTCTTGCTTGCACGTAATGCGGATCTTGCATTGCCGTCGTCGCGGAATAAATACTGGCACGGGGTGCATGTTCAGCTAACAAGGCTTTCCATTCTGGTTCACAGACGAAAATGTTTAACGCCATCGCCGGTGAAGCAAACAGAGCCGCACTGGCTGCCAACACAACTTTATTTATCTTAAAACGCATGAGCAGCATGCGCTCCAAACGTCATCACATATTGCAGTGTAAATACATTATCCGTTGCTTTGTCTTGGTTTTCGACGCGAGAGTATTGTGCTCGGATAGTACCAAAATGAGATGAATCCCATGCGACCATCGCTTCCATTTCACTGTCGCTAAGCGAGGTCAAATGCACGTCCTGAGCTGTATGGGCGTGACCTTCGTAACTTTCAGCTTCACTGTATCGCATACCTGCAGACCAACTTGGCGTAAATCGATATACACCCGATACGTAATAAGCAGCTAGCGTATCTGGTGCATTTTTTTCACCCTTGTATTGGCTATCCAAAATATCATCTAACAACATGTATTCTGCTGACAACGTGAAGTTGCGGTATTTATAATTACCATTGGGAGCCCACTTCCACACGAAGTCAGCACCGTATAGATTTGACCCCGTAACAGCTGATGCATGGCTGTGGTCATGACCATCATGCTCATCTTCATTGTGTTTATGTATTTCAAAGTTATTTACTTTACCGTTTTCATTACGTAAGTAACTTAAGCCAAACTGCCAGCTAGATGATGCAGAGAAGTCATCACCTAACTTTAATGTCGTGGTATACACACCAACAGCAGTACCATCATCCACTGCCGACATTTTGCTACCACTTAACGCTTCAACGCCCAGTTTCACATACATGTCAGTAGGCAATACTAAGTTCGCACGTAAACCATCATCGTAATAATGAGAGCCTAAAAAAGTACGGTAAGCGATAGGACGCTCAACAAAGCTATCGGTATGCATATGCTGGTTATTCATGTAGCCGAAGTCTGACAAGAAACGACCAGCGCGGATATTAAAGCCATATGGCATCGTTAATGTTTGAATGAATGCCTCTTCTAAAAGCAATTCAGTTTCATCTCCATGCACCTCTAGCACTGTCGTTAATGCTCCGTGAAACTTATCGTCAATATTCGCGGATATACTAATTTCAGTGTGGCCTAGTCCGAAACCCTCCCCACGTTCGGAGTTATTACGCTCACCGTTTTGGTAATAACCATCGAGTACAACACCAATTTGTGGGTTTGACAGCGTATTAGCAAAAGCAGGTGATACTAAGATGCTACTTATCGCGAGGGAAACCAATTTCTTTTTCACAGTCATTTTCCTTAATTGTTATAATATAACACCAATGTTTTGTTATGTTATAACATAACAATTATGAGTCAAGTAAGAAATATAACGATTTAACATACAGCTAGTATAAAAATAAGAAATAAATTGATGATAAAGATGAAAATATTACTTAGGAAGGCTGATAGGAGGCGATAGTGCTACTATTGTGATGACCGGTCTTAACTACGATAAAACCGGTATACAAATAATAAAATAGCGACGCTATGGTATAAATATTGAGCCGATAATATCTTTCTCAGGCTCATTTATTGTATCGGGTGTCATATAAGGAGCCAGTAACGTCAGCCAATTATTCGCGATGTTTTCATATTCAGCAATACAAAAATCACCACGTTCAGGCGAAAAACCAGTTTCTTCTAATAGGTAAGCATATTGAACTTCATCACTACCATAAACATGGCAAAGCGTGGCGTAATAACGCTGTAGATCAAGGCTGTGTTCATCCCAAAAGTCCGCATCTTCAAACTCTTCAATGTCATCACCTTCTAGATAAAACAGCTCTGCTGCACTGATGGCAATTTCAGCGCCATTTTCAAAATATTCAATTGATAACACAGCCGCTAAATTATCAGCCGCATCTTCTTCTTTACCTACTATCGGTAATTCATGATTGGCAATAAGTGCATGAGCAAGTTCATGGAATAGTGTATGTATCACGACATCCATCACCGCTTGAGTGACGTTCGCATCGGCATTGTTAGTACTCGCATCATTGACCGCGATAAACCGTCGCTCAACGTCATTCAAAAATGTATACGGCATTAAAATGTGATTGCGCTGGGGATCATATAGCGGGCCATCACGGCCGCCAAAAACGATAGTTAATGGTTCAGGAAAAATAAACTGCTCGTTCATCAGCGCAATAGTGTCTTGAATACCAAGGTCGGCTTTTAGCTTCTCCGCGATAGATTGTAGGCGTGTGTCACTCGGATTGTCATACCGCACAACGACATTATCAGCCAGACTCACGCTAGAGATAATCAAGGTAACGACGAATAACCACCAGCGTTGATAATATCTCATGCTTCTAACCTATCGTTGAGTATTAAAACAGATTTATGTTTAGCTTAATGCTATTTGTTCATCCTATTTATTAATGATAGGCGTCCAGTTAAATTCTGCGTTATAACTCGTGCAATCAAACAGATCTACATCGGCATTAGCCACATATACTTGTTTTTTAGCTGACGTAGGATAATGCAAATATTCAGAACAACTCGCGCTTTGACCTGTACCTACAACCACTTTAGCACCCGCTTTTAAGCTACATAATGTGAGCTTATCTAACGGTGTCCACTGATAGCATATTTGGTAGTCGCTACGGTATTCTGATATTTGCCCACGAGGACTTTTTAATGCCCACCATTCACCCAATTCACTGTTTGGATTGGTGCTGTTCCAAGAACGAAACAGTAGGATCTGGGTATTTTGTTTCGCAACATATACCTGCCCCTGACAAAGTCGGCCTTCGTTCGGCTCACCAATGGATTGCGCTAGCAACGCAGGGTCCGATATCGCGGTAAATTTACGACTAAACTCAACAGGTAATTGCATATCACCCGCACATTCCGCTGCTGACATCGGGGTGGTCATTAATACCGGTTCCTCAACATCTGCAGGATCTATCACGGGAGCAACAGGTTCTTTTTTTATAAAAAAAGCACAACCTGAACAGCTCAAAATAAGCATACCCGTTATCGCATTCTTCAACATAAACTCTCCTTAGCTTAAGTTCTATTATTCACTGATATCGCCGTCGTTTAAATAATTAAAACAAGAAGTGTGATCCCTGCCCGTCTTGAAGTAAGTTAGCTAACGATATAACGCCTTGCTGAAAACGCTGCTCGTCATCAATCGCCATTAAAGACAAGCGAATATGATTACTTTTATCACTCTGTTGCGAGAAATAACCACCACTACTCACGAGTAATTGTTGGTTTTTAGCTTCCATCACAAAGTGCTCTTGTCGCCAATGCGCCGGTAATGCCACCCAAACATGGTAACTCGTAGGCTGACTTGAACATGCTAAAAAACCAAGTTTTTCGGTCACGAACTGTTGTCGCTGCGCGGCCAATAACTTTTGCTGATGTGCCATTGAAAATGCTTCACCAGAATTAATCAACTGTGTGGCCACAGCAAAGTTAAGTGGTGACGCAAGCCAAATAGAAGTACGAATACACGCACCGACTTTACGTATCTCACTTTTTGGTGCTTTGATAAACGCACATCTTAATGCAGGACTTATCGCCTTAGACAAGCTGGTGATATGGAAACTTTTCTCAGGAATGTAGTTGGTGATCGCAGGAATTTTAGTTGGATTTAAGAAGCCGTAAATATCATCTTCTAATAGCCAAACATCTTCAGCTGCAATCACTTTAGCAATGGCTTCTCTACGCGCTTTCGGCATTGTCACACCCGTTGGGTTTTGATGTGACGGTACGATCACGATGATCTTAGGCTTATCTGTAACAATTGCCTCGTTAAGCGCTATCGGACACATCCCTTCACTGTCCATTGCAATATCGACAATGCGACGACCTAACAAAGTCGCAATAGATAAAATACCCGGATAAGTAAATGATTCAACGGCAATACAATCACCCGGTTCCGTGTATGTTTGAATTAATATTTCCAATGCATTCTGCGCACCACTGGCCAGTAATATTTCATTAGGATCAGACACTGACAAACCAAATTCCGCAGCCCATTTAACACCCGCTTCTCGGTGCGATAAATGCCCTGAATTTTCGGTATAGCCCAATAACTCACTCGGCAGTGCCGCATAGGTTTGTTGGAATGCTGCTTGTAAAGGCAAAACATTATATTTTAGGCAAGGTTGTAGAATTGAGAAGTTGTAATCTGCATCAGAAGCTTGGATCACCGTTTCCAATTCAGAATTACCGCAGACAAAAGTGCCTCGCCCTACAAAGGATTCCACTTTGTTTTTTTCAACCAATAATTTATAAGCTTTGGACACGGTGGTCGGCGTAGTCTCAAGCTCATCAGCAAGCACGCGATGTGGCGGTAGCTTAGTATTCGGTTGATATACACCAGTATTAATTCTAGTTTCAATGGTTTCGGCAATCTGTCGAAACTTAATATCACTCATGAACTTGCCTCTAATGAACACTGTAAAAACATAATCTTAATTGCCCTTAGTTTACCTTGCTGAAATAAAACATACAGCGCTAGAACCACTACATTTATCTATTTATCTATTTATCTATCTATTTATCTATTCACATAACATTTGTTAATTAATTGTACAAAACAATTGACTTACCACAAGGTAATGCAATAAATTATACACACAAATTGACATATGTCATTATCAAATTGGAGTATAAAACATGAGTTCTTTAAGCGTAGCATTTGTTGGTCTTGGAGTAATGGGCTACCCAATGGCGGGTCATTTAAAACGTGCAGGATATAAAACAACGGTATTCAATCGTACTACCGAAAAGTCCATAAAATGGGTAAATGACTATCAAGGTGAATTAGCTACCACCCCTAAAGAAGCAGCTGAAAACGCAGATGTCGTGTTCATTTGTGTTGGCAACGACAACGATGTTCGCAGTGTGGTATACGGTGAATCAGGCGTATTAGCCAGTCTCAAACCCGGTGCGATCTTAGTGGATCACACAACGACATCAGCACTGCTTGCCATCGAGTTAGCCGCTGCATGTGAACGTCATAATGTTGAATTTATCGATGCTCCAGTTTCAGGTGGACAAGCTGGTGCCGAAAATGGCGCATTAACCGTCATGTGTGGTGGTAACTCAGACACCTTTGAGACAGTTAAGCCAGTCTTTAACGCTTATGCAAAGCAGTCCTCGCTACTAGGCGGCCACGGTCAAGGTCAACGTTGTAAAATGGTCAATCAGATATGCATCGCAGGCGTTTTACAAGGCTTAAGTGAAGCGTTAACGTTAGCAGAAAAAGCATCATTGGATGTTGCACAAGTAGTGGAAACACTTAAGCATGGCGCAGCGGGATCATGGCAGATGGAGAACCGAGCAGAAACAATGGCAAACGATCAATTTGATTTTGGCTTTGCGATCGATCTAATGAGAAAAGATCTAGGGATCTGTTTGGAAGAAGCTAAACGCTATCAGCTCGAATTACCACTAACAAGCCAAGTCGATAGTGATTACGAGATATTACAGCAACACGGATTGGGAAATATGGATACATCCATCCTCATCAAAGCCAACGCAATAAAATCAGTCTAAAGATAATTATCGATATGCTATCCACTGAGATCACGAACGTTTTGATCCATAAGTAAAGCAATCACCAGAGTAATCCAACGATCAATGCTAAGATCATTTACGTTGGAATGCCATTAGCGGTGCATAGATGTTATTCATGGCGCCGTTGGTCTATAAGTTTATTCTGCTATAATTTAGAGACAATGCACATTATATGATTGTAACGCGAGGCAGTGGTTATCATGCTTAGACACTATTACATTCTCGATTCAATGGATGAAGCAGCCAGTATCGAACAAGAGCTGCAATCCTATGGCATTAATAAACCACAGATGCACACCCTAACAAACAGTGATAAATCTTTAGGTAAGCACCATTTATATAATGTGGAACGCTCACTTCAACAGGGTGTCATTAAAACGGGTGATATAGCTGTACTAGTAGGAGTTGTTGCCACAATCAGCATTCTGTTAGTGAGTTACTTATTAGGTTGGCATACCGGTCCACTCAGTGGTATGCCAGTTATAATATTCGCACTGATTGTACTCGCCTTCTGTTCTTGGGAGGGCGACCACATCGGTATTCAGCTACCTCATATTAATAGTTCGTTATTCAAAACATCCCTTGAAAATGGCAAAACTATCTTATTTATTGATGTTGAACAGACACAAGAACTCGCCATCAATAAAATAATGATATCCCACCCCAACTTGAAGCCAGAAGGAATCGCCACAGCAACACCTGAATGGCTAATACACCAACAAAATAAATATCGCGGTTTACTGAAGTAATAACAAGAGATTGTTATACTTTCCGCCAATAGCACTATAACGGTCTCATCTTTAATGCCACACACTGCAATATTCTTTAGCACACGGTTAACGTTTACTACGCATACCGACTTTCCTATCAACGCTGTGGACGATCTTGGTGAAACCATTGACGTATACTTGTTTAACAGCAATACCTTAGATAATGAACAAATAGCAGCATTTGCAGCGCATTATTTACACCCACAGGAACAGGCGATATTTCACAAACGTAAACAGCAGCAAGCCCAACAAGAATACCTTGCTAGTCGTATTATTATAAAGACGTATGCGAGTAAGCATTTAGGCTATGATTTCGCCGATCTTTACGTCCTATTCGATAGCCAAGATAATTGCTTACATGTGTATCATCATAATCAGATTATCGCATTACGCTGTTGTATTTCTCATTCTAGTGGGCAAGTCCTTGTCGCATTACTGCCAACAACAAAAAAAGTTAAGTTGGGTGTCGATTTAGAGTGGATCTCAACCAAGCGTTCACTCGAAAAAGTGGCGAAACATTACTACCATGCTGAAGAATTACAAGCTTGTCTGGCACAAACAGAATCAGTTTCAGAAACCGTTGTAGAAGAAGCGCTACAGCCGAGTGCGTTGTATCGGATATGGACGTTAAAAGAAGCGTTAGCAAAGGCTATTAAGCAGCCGATAGCCAAGCTAATACGTGATAATGTATTTGCGTATTGCGCACCATTCAATGTGCACTCAGCTTGTTATTCAGCTTCAGATAACCACAACAATACGATGTTTGATTTAAGCATTATCAGCGATATTGAACTCACTGATAATGCAGCTAACACCCACATCAATATTCTAATGGGTAAGTTAGATCAGGATTTGCGTAAGGTTAAATAAATAAAAAATAAACTGGTCAGAAACCACAAGCCACCCCACATAAAGGTTGCGCCACCCATTTCATTGGCTAACATACGCGCATCGGATAATGCTCCACTATGAACAATGGTGTCTTGCCAAATATCCAAAGGAACATAAATCATACTTGCACTGGCAAACACCAATAGGACTGTTTGCTTAATGCCTGCATTTGCATATTTTAGCAATACGATGATAACGGCAGCAATCACGGCTGCAAATCCGATGGTATATAAAGTACCACCAAAAAATACAGCCACTAATAACATAGTCAACGCCAATAGCGCTAAACAGATATCAGTGGTTTGACGACGGCTACTGGCAGCATAAAACAATAAACCAAACAATAATGAACCGAGATAGCCCGCACTCAGAATAATAAAGCGCGAGCCCCCCATCGAGCGAACATGACCACTCTGGTAAGCAGACACGACAAACTCGACCACCTTACCCCCCGTCAGCCACGTCGCTAGCGCATGACTAAGCTCGTGTAAAAACACCACTAATATTTTAAGTGGTGCGATTAATGCGCTCTGCCACATAAAAGCAAGAACCGTAAACACGAGTATAAATAAAATTCGTCTATCTCTCGCGATCATCATTAATTACTCGGGTAACAGATACCACTGCCACCAAGACCGCAATAGCCTTGAGGGTTTTTAGCAAGATATTGTTGATGGTCGGCCTCTGCATAATAAAATGGAGCAGCAAGATCGACTTCAGTCGTAATAGACTCTGTACTACCTGCATCCGTCAGTGCCTGCTGATAATGTGCAGCAGATGCTCTTGCTTGCGACAGTTGCAACTTAGTCGAGCAGTAAATAGCAGAACGGTATTGCGTCCCTTGATCGGCACCTTGACGCATACCTTGCGTTGGCTGATGATTTTCCCAGAACAAGATCAGAAGCTCTGCGAAACTAATAACTTCGGGATCAAATACCACTAGCACAGATTCAGTGTGTCCCGTTTGACCACTGCATACTTGTTGGTAGCGAGGGTGTACGGTATAGCCACCTTGATAACCTACCGCTGTCGTAACGACACCAGGTATTGACCAAAATAAGCGTTCCGCGCCCCAAAAACAGCCCATTGCAAAATAACAAACCTGATATTGTGCAACAAAAGGCGGTACCATATTCGTTCCAGACACATAATGTAATGCATCAACAGTAATGGCCGTCGGATTATCAGGTAGTGCATCTGATTCACTAACCATTGTTAATTTATTTTTTGTAAAAAACATAGTGAACTCCCGCGTTAATTAATCAAAAGCAACAAGTTACTTAAACATATCATCGCCAATTTGATCGATGAATAGCTTACATTTTTGTAGTGTGATTTGTTCAGCTTGTTGCTTGCTCATACAAAGATCAGAACGAATAAATGAATGTGTTAAATTTTTCGCGTCCTCATCACCTTCAACTGGCTTTTCAATTAAACCCGCAACACGGTATTGTCCAGCCTCTTCAGTCGGCATTACAAAAATAAGATAGCCATTGTAATGTACTGGTTCAACTGTTGGTGAGTTGTCGACAGGTACCGTCTCTGAGCCAGAAAAAAGTTGTTTTAAGAATCCGAACATGAAATAACAGCCAATTTAATTGTTTGATAGTTAATCAGAGTATAATCAGCAAGCTAGAACAGAGCAATAGTCTTGCGGCAGTAATGACATTAGTTTACATCATCATTTTCAATACGTAGTTCCTATTAATAAAGTGATGCTTTAACGCAGCACTCGCATGCAGCAAGATTGACAGTCATAAAAAAGGCTCCTTACCACAACAGTAAGAAGCCTCAATAACACGTTGAACCAGTGCTAACTAAACCCTAAATTAGAGAATACGTTTAAGGAGCATATCCAAACGTGTTGTTTTAATGCGACGCATAAACTTCTTCACGGGTGCAGGATAATCAGACAACGATTCTAAGTCTGATAAATGTTTAATACGACGAGTATTTTTCAATACGTGTTCTTGTTCTGCTTGCAACGTGTCTTTTAATAACTGCTTAGTATCATGGATAAGAATACCATTCTCTAAATCTAAGCCCCATGCACGTGGGTTTAAGTTATTACCCGTTAATAAGTGATATTTATAATCACAACACATACCTTTAAGGTGGAAGCTATTACCTTCATCTTTCCATAAACGTACGTTAAGCAGTCCTTTATCGATAAACGGTTGGCACGTTTTAACGAACTTATACAGGTAACTTTCGTAGATATACGGTAATGCAGAAATCACTTTAAACGGTTCTGACGGCGGAATGAAAAAATCATTCGCTGTTTTGTCACCAATCACCAAGGTTACTTTCACGTTACGTTTTAATAGACGCTTAATATCTTTCGATATTGATAACGGTAAATTAAAATAAGGCGTGAAAATAGTTACTTCACTTTCTACTGAACGCAGTAGATTAGTAATAGTTTGATTAAGCTTATTACCGTGACGGCCAAAGCCCGAAATCGGTGTAATACCCACTTCATTACTTTCTGGTGTGGTATTAATATAATGATACTGTGCACTGCGTAGCGTTTGCTTAAACTGACGAATATCTTGCTTTAACGCCTTGCTTGATGGAATAGCCTCGTCATCAAGTCGAGTTACGGCATTTTGGCTAACAAAATAGTCTTCTAAATAAGCAACCATAGAATCTGCTAATGCAGGGTTGTACAGTACATGGTAACGATCACAGCGGTATTTATCTGCTTGATGTAAATAAATATCGTTAATACTCGCGCCGCTATACAATACTGAGTCATCAAAAATAAAGCCTTTAAGATGCAATACACCTAATACTTCTTTACCTTTAACTGGCACGCCTAAAATAGTTACTTTATCGCCGAGCTTTTTACGCATCTCTTTATAGAGATCAGCATTGCCGCCATTTTCTTTTTGGCCAATAAGGCCTCGTTGTGCGCGATGAAAATCAACGAACACTTTAATTACTAAGCCAGGATTATTAACGCGCGCTTGATAAAGCGCATTAAGGATTTCTCTGCCTGCCTCATCATCTTGAAGATATAAGGCCGAAATATAAATGCGTTTCGAAGATGAAGCAATTAAGTTGAGTATTTTTGCTTTAAAATCACGCGCTGAAAGTAAAACATCAATATGCCCTGCCGACATTGGCAGTTGCTTTAAGTTGGTAATCGTAGATTGATAAAACTCTAATGATTTCATATGTTGTTTCAAGCTGATTTATAAAAGTTAATCGATAATTATCACTGATTACAGCAATGATTGCTATTTATCTCTGCAAATATTAGACGTCGATGCAAAAAAATTACATTTCTTCACAGAAGTTACACAAGTAACGGGAAATAATAATCAATAGATGACACCTATCAATTATTATTTAATAAACAATTTCATTTTATTTCAGAAAAACATATTATGTACGCATCAAGAGTGAATTCACTCACTAGCAACTGGTACTGACATTAAAGTACGTATAGAGTGCTAACCAATTTTATTTACGCGGAGTATTTTTATTATGTTTACAGTTATCTTTGGTCGTCCTGGTTGCCCATTTTGCGTTCGTGCAAAACAAATTGCAGAAACATTAAAAACTGAAAACGAAGATTTTGACTTCAACTACATCGATATGCTTGCAGAAGGCATCAGCAAAGCTGACCTAGAAAAATCAGCAGGCGTACCAGTAAACACTGTTCCGCAAATCTTTATCGACCAAAAACATGTTGGCGGTTGCACTGAATTTGAACAGTATGCAAAAGAAAACTTGGGTCTATACGCATAAGGTCTAACAATGTCTTTATTAAATAAGATTCGTTGTGCATTTACCTTAGGGCAAGGCGTATTAATCGACTTGCCCGACCTTGATCCCAGTGTTGATCCGTTTGAACAGTTTCAGAACTGGTTTCAAGCGGCGCAAGACTGCGGCATCGTATTACCAGAATCAATGACAGTATCGACTGTTGATGCTAATGGTTACCCTTCTTGCCGTGTTGTACTACTTAAAGAATTGAGCAAAGAAGGCTTTGTTTTCTTTACCAATTACGACAGTAGAAAAGGCCAAGAGTTAACACTCAATCCACATATCGCGTTAACATTCCATTGGAATATTTTACAGCGTCAAGTGCGTATTCAAGGTGTTGTCGAAAAACTCTCAGCTGAAGATTCGAATGCTTACTTCCAGTCTCGTGGACGTGGTAGCCGAATCGGCGCATGGGCATCAAAACAAAGTTCAGTCATCTCTTCTCGCAAAGACCTCGAACAACAAGTTAAGCAGTTCACAGACAAATTTGCGAATAAAGAAGTACCATTACCTGAGTTTTGGGGCGGCTATGTTGTCAAACCAAGCAGTATTGAGTTTTGGCAAGGTAAAGCGGATCGTTTACATGATCGCTTTAGCTATGTAAAAGAGGGTGATAATTGGCAGGTTGATCGTCTAGCACCCTAGTGCCGTTACGTAACGAGCTATGGCTGTTCGAATATAGGTTATGTCGATTAAAGCAGGTAAATTTATTTACCTGCTTTTTTTATCTCTACATTATAGCTAATTAAACATTACAACCAAGCTAACTTTTCAAACATGTCGGCAACCCGGTTTAGCTCAGCGTCTAAGCTCACAGCGTGATCATCTGCATCACCCTCCCAGCCTAAGTTCGCTAAAAACTGGTTGATAAAGCCCTTATTATCAAATAAGCCATGCAGGTAACAGCCATACACATTACCTTGTTGCCAACCTAAATCAGTTTCAATAAAGTTTTTGCATGTACTATGCAGGCGGTGTTCTTGAGCGCCCTCTTTTAGACTTATCTGGGTTTTACCATGATGGATTTCATAGCCCGATAATTTAAGGCCTTGCCAATCAATCTCACGTTGTTTAGTTGTTTTAGTTTCTGCGTGGGCTGTTACTATCGGTAATAAACCTAATCCCTGTTCATCGCCCCCTTCTATATGGTGCGGATCAAGAATGTGTTCACCTAATAACTGCATCCCACCACAAATACCTAAAATAGGCTGACCACGCTGTGCCGCTTTATGGATCTCATTGGCGAGTCCAGACTCACGTAAGTGTAATAAACTTGCAGCGGTATTTTTACTACCGGGTAAAATGATGGCATCAAAGTCAATTAACGATTGCCCATCACGCAACGGAACGACACTGACATTATCTTGATGAATCAAGTTATCGAATTCATCCATATTCGCAGCATACGGGTAAGCGACGAGTGCAATGTTGATGTGCCCACGTTTATAAGTAGCACGGTGATGCAAAGTATCTTCTTCAGGTAAACGATGTGGAAAATAATGAATATTAGCCACGGTCGGTATACCCGTTTTATCTTCTAACCAATCCATTGCATTACCAAGTAGCAGCGGATCACCACGGAATTTATTTAATACAAACCCTTTAATCAGTTTCTGCTCTTCTTCTGCAAGGCACATAAACGTACCCAGAAGATGCGCAAATGCGCCACCCTTATCGATATCTGCCACCAAATACACATCTGCATTACAAGCGAGTGCGACACTCATGTTAACAATATCACTAGCACGTAAATTTACTTCAGCGGGGCTACCTGCACCTTCAATGATCACTTGCTGATATTCTTGCTGCAGCTCAGACAGCGCATGTTCAACATGCTCAAACAGATGCGCTTTACGCTCCATCCATGGAGTGTTGCTCAATTCAGGGGCTGGCTTGCCATTTAAAATGAGTTGGCTCTGTGTATCTGCACTCGGCTTTAATAATACCGGATTCATGCGGACATCAGGCATCACTTTCGCAGCGATGGCTTGTAGATACTGAGCACGGCCGATCTCGTCACCTTGGGCGGTAACAGCAGCATTATTACTCATATTTTGCGCTTTAAAGGGAGCCACATTGACACCACGATTAGCAAACATACGGCATAGACCCGCAACAACGAAACTCTTACCGGCGTCGCTGGTACACCCCATAATCATGATTGGCTTTGTCATTTTATCTTCTACTTGAATTCAAATATTAAGTGCAATCGGTTACTGAAAAGTAAGGTCGGTAAGTTTTAAAAACGACTTACGTTCACCATGCTTATATACTTCAACTTGCGCAAGTTGGTAATCGAGTTTCGGAATAAACCAGTAATAGGTAGCACGGTTTTTTTTCTTCTTAACTTCTTTCACTTTAACCGCAGTCATGTCACCAAATATAGTGTTAAGGGTTTCTTCCTGTACGACTTCAAACTGGATAGTCTCTAGCTTCTTTTCGAATACCCATTCATAACTCAATTCAGTCTTACCTAACCGCAGATCATTTTGTACTAAAATGGTCAAGGCACCCACATCGATCACATCCGGCTTTGATTTTATTTCAACATGGCCATCTTCAAAATCCATTAAAATGTCACCGTTATCTTCAAAAGAAGCCGACGATACATCGCCAAACCCCATTATCGATGTTTCATGCTCGTAACGGTCTGCAGTGAGTACATTATCTTTAAAATCAAACCAAGAATTATTTACATAGTCACCAGTACCCAATAATACGCTGGCTTCTGTTGTGAGTTTATAACTATCACCATTTAAACGACGTAATGTACGTTCGCCATTACCAAATTTTACGTCTTTGTAGTACACCGCATATTTAGCTTGAAAAGGATATAACTCAGCTTGTGCAGCAGATACAGTCATAGCATAAGTCCCTATACTCAGAATGATAAAGTGTAGCAAATGTGAAAATACTTTCATTTTATATCGACTCCGTTATAAACACTGCCCGCATCAAGTTAATACGGGTCTGAACTATTTTTTAGTAATTTGATAATCACGTAACTTATTAGCAATAGCCGTGTGCGATACACCTAAGCGTTTTGCCAATTGACGTGTACTTGGATATGACGGATATAATCGTTGCAATAATAATTTTTCAAAACGCTTACATGCTTCATCTAATGAACCATCAAATAAAGCTTCATCATAACTTTCAGTCACCGTATGCGGTAAGTTCAAATCACATGGGTTTAGCGTATCCCCTTCTAACAAGGTTAGTGCGTGATACAGCACATTACGTAATTCACGTACATTACCAGGCCAAGGGTACGTTTGTAGTAAGTCTAATACGTTACGACTTAACTGTGGTTTGGTTCGCTGTAATTCGTGACTAAACACAGTACAGAAAGAATGACATAAGGGTACAATATCTTCTTTACGATCACGTAATGCAGGTACTGTCATTGAGAGTACATTTAAACGATAGTAGAGGTCTTGACGGAATTTACCTTCACTGATTAACTTGGCGAGATCGTTTTGTGTTGTACAAAAAATACGGACATCGACACGTACTTCTTGTTCATCACCCACACGTCGAAAACAACCCGTTTCTAATAAACGTAAAAACTTAGTTTGCAAGTACGGCGACATATCACCAATTTCATCAAGTAGTACGGAACCTTCATTCGCGAGTTCAAAAATACCACGTTTGGTTTCACCATCATCAGTAACAACACCAAACAATTCAGACTCTGCAACCGCATCAGGTACCGCAGCACAGTTCAACGCCAAAAATTGATTTTGTGAGCGCCCACTTGCTTGGTGACAGGCTTTAGCAATGAGTTCTTTACCTGCGCCAGTTTCACCTAAGATCATCAAAGGTGCATCTAACATGGCTAATTTTTTTGCCGTGTTAATTAACGCGTTCATTTTATCGCTTTTAGCATGGATCTCATCAAATGCCGCAAACTGAAAAGTACGTAAAAAGTTAAATTGCTTACCAATGCGACCAACTGATTTAAGAATAATGACGGCACCAACAAGTTCATCAGGGGTGACAGTCGCCATTGCTTTAGACTGTACAACTTGATTGATATCACTGCTAATGCTCAAGGGTAAAATATCACCAAGAAAGTCTTCATCAAGCAAGGTTAATTTTTGTGTTTGAGCACAAACCTCATCTGATTCCAACCATTTTGAAATAGAAAAACCTTTTACGAAATTACTGACACAGTGGCCCTTCACTTGCGATTCAGATAACCCAAGTGCAGTTAACGCGGGTGAGTTAACTAAAGAAACAAGACCTTTCACATCGACCGAGAATACAATATCTGGTAAGTTAGTCATCAAAGTTTGAATTTCTTGATGCTCAAGTTCAGAAGGCAAATAGCTAACTGTTTTAACATCACACACACCGCTAATACGACGAAGACTCGTCATTAAAGCCTGCAAATCAGAGAACTCTAGATTAGGTGATTTAATAAATATTCGGTCTGGCTGCTGGATCTCAATCGCTGATAAATTAATATCACGTGCTAAAAAACAATCAAGAATCTCTCGACTAATACCGACTCTATCTTCACAAACTAATTCCAAACGCATTACTATAACCACCATAAAATACTATGCGTTTATAATAGCATGTAAACCTATGAGCTCGCGCCAATAAAAATGTATCAAGTAATATTAATATACTCCAACTGCCAGATCTAAATGAATAGTGTAATTTACCCGCTAAATAATCCATTATCACCACAAAAACTTGCTGATATGGTTCAGATTTTCGCATCTAATTGCTATAAATTTGACTATTATGAAGTAAAAGACACAGATTAACTTGGTTGAACATTGCCTTAGTGATAAATTAGCGAGGTGAGTAATCGTGATAAAACAATATGCATATTCCAAATTTAGTTAAATACATACTGCCACTAACCGTTCTTTTATTATTAACGGCGTGTGATGAACAAACGCAAATAAAACAAGACGGTTTGTCTTATTGCACAGAGGGGAGCCCCAGCTCATTTAACCCTCAAACGGCAACATCAAATGTGACCTTGGATGCGACGACTAGTCAACTCTATGATCGTCTACTATTTATTGATCCTAATACCCAACAATTTAAAGCGGGATTAGCCATTGATTGGGAAATATCAGAAGACCGCCTTTCCTATCGCTTTTTCTTACGCAAAGATGTTCGGTTTCATCAAACCGATTACTTTACGCCAACCAGACCATTTAATGCTGATGATGTCATTTTTAGCTTTGCGCGTATTTTAGATAAAGCGAATCCTTATCATGACGTATCAACAACAGGCTATCCTTTCTTCGAAGGCATTGAATTAGATCAACAAATCAAATCATTGATTAAAATTGATAATTACACGATCGAGTTTAATCTTGTTCTACCTGACTCATCGTTTATTGCTAATTTAGCCAGCGATTTTAGTGTTATTTTATCCGCTGAATATGCAGATACCTTGATCGCGCTAAACAAAAAAGTGGATATCGATCACTTACCCATTGGTACAGGCCCATTTAAGTTTAAAGAATACCGCACTGATAATTTTATCCGTTATCAACGACATGACGATTACTGGGGAGACAATGCAAATATCAAACAATTGATCTTTGATATTACGCCAAATTCATCGTCACGCTTAGCGAAACTGTTGACGCAAGAGTGCGATATCATGGCCTACCCAGCCGCGAGCCAAGTCGAGATGATCAGTGAACACGATAGGGTCAATATATCCGTAGAAACGGGATTAAACGTGGCATACTGGGCATTTAATACCGAAAAAGCACCGTTCAACAACCCTAAGATCCGTCGCGCATTAGCACATACCATTAATCAAGATACGTTATTACAAGCGGTTTATTATAATACTGGTGTCAACGCTAAATCTATTTTGCCTCCCGTGTCTTGGGCCTATAATCCTTATCTTAAAAGTTATAAATATAACCTTGCATATGCACGCCAATTATTAACTGAAGCCGGTTATCCAAATGGCTTTAGCATGGACATAATGGCGCTTAAATCGTCACAAGTTTATAATCCAGACGCCGTTAAAATGGCCGAATTGATTCAATCCGAGTTAGCACAGATTGGTATCGAAGTGAGAATTATTAAATATGAATGGCAGCTCATGGAAAAGAAATTACGACAGAGTGAATATGATAGTTACCTGTTAGGTTGGGTCGCTGATAATAATGATCCTGATAATTTCTTCCGTTTCCAACTCAGCTGTAATGCCATTACGACTGGTTCGAATTATACTCGCTGGTGCAACTCTGAGTTTGATGAGTTAATTAACCAAGCAGTAACAGAAACAGAATACATTGAACGCGTCACGCTTTATTATCGTGCTCAAGAAATTATCCAACAAGAATTACCGCTCATTCCACTGGCCCACTCTTTGCGCTTGCATGCCTACTCCAGTGGCCTAAAAGGGGTTGAAACTACCGCCTTCGGTGGTATCAACTTCATTAATACAGTACGGCAATAACTCATGTTTTTTTATATAATAAGACGTATTAATCTACTCGTTATTACAGTAACAGCGTTAACCATTATTGGTTTCTACCTACGCAGTCGCGTAGCGAATGATTTAGCCTTAGATGGTAACCTATTCAGTAATTATTTCGATTATTTGATCGCTATTACGCAAGGTGATTTAGGTGTTACGACGGGGACAGGCCAACCGGTTTTAGATGAAATTTTAACGGTATTTCCTGCAACGTTAGAGCTCTGTTTTAGTGCCTTTATTCTCTCCATTGCTATAGGTGTCCCTATTGGTACGATGGCGGGTATGCAACGAGGCAGTTCGCTCGACGGAACGATCATGGGTGTGTCGTTATTTATATTTTCAATTCCGGTGTTCTGGCTTGCCTCGTTAGTGATGATGTACTTTGCACTTAACTGGAGTTGGTTGCCAGTCACAGGTCGCTTAAATTTACTTTATGAAATTGATTCAGTCACCGGTTTCATGCTTATTGATACGCTTATCTCTGATAGCCCTCATAGCCAAGACGCATTTTATGATGCGCTTAAGCATTTGATCTTACCTACCGTTGTATTAGCAACCGTCCCGACAACGGAAGTGATTCGTCAAATGCGTAATCACGTCAGCGATGTAATGAAGCAAAAATACATTAAAGCAGCCGCAAGTAAGGGATTAAGTAAAACCGAAATTATCATGCGTCATGTATTACGTAACGCCATTCCAAATATGATCCCACATCTCGGTTTACAATTTAGTACCGTATTAACCACTGCAATGGTCACTGAAGCCGTATTTTCGTGGCCCGGTATTGGTCGTTGGTTAATTAACAGTATTTACCAGCAAGACCACGCAGCCATTCAAGGTGGCATGTTAACCGTAGCTATTTTTGTGGTTACTGCAAATGTACTGACCGAAATATTGACTGTCGTTATTCATCCAATTCGCAGGAAAGAACTTTATGCCCAACATTAATATCTTTGCGGATGAACATATTCTTTCTCCTGCAGAACAAACATGGAAACATTATTCATCGCAGCAAATTGCGATGGCCGCGTTATGGGCGCTTGGTCTTCTATTTTTCCTATTGATTTTTGCGCCACTGATTGCACCGCACGAACCGGATTTACGACAAGCTCATTTACTACTTCAGCCACCCTCATGGGATGAACAGGGCACTGTCGACTATTTCTTTGGTACTGACGATTTAGGCCGAGATGTACTCTCACGATTACTGTACGGATTACGTTTAACCTTCGGTAATGCCCTACTCATTAGTATTATCGCCCTCGTCATCGGCACCACGATCGGTATTACAGCCGCAATCAGCCGTGGTCTTTTATCAAGTACCTTACATCACATTATGGATACGGCTTTATCAATTCCGTCTCTGTTATTAGCGATTATTTTTATCTCGATACTGGGTCCTGGTTTAGACCATAGTTTATTAGCGATTTTATTGGCATCTATCCCACAATTTATTCGTGGCGTGTATTTGTCGGTGTATCAAGAACTGCAAAAAGAATACATTGTTGCCCTCAAATTAGATGGTGCAAATAACTACCGTATTATCCGTTATGGCGTATTCCCGAACATTATTGAAACCCTTGTAAACTTACTTACTCGTGCGATCTCATCAGCTATAATTGATATTAGTGCATTAGGGTTTTTAGGCTTGGGGGCCCAGCGCCCTCTATCAGAATGGGGGACCATGTTATCAGGCGCGACAGACCTTGTGTTTATTGCACCTTGGACAGTGGTATTACCTGGACTAGCTATTTTAGTCACTATTTTCATTATTAATGTTGTTGGTGAAAGTTTAAGACAATCTGTTATTGCGGGAGTTGATTAATGGCCTTACTCGATATTCGAAATCTCACCATTGAAATCGAAACGCCGCAGGGTATCTTAAAAGCGGTTGATAGATTCAACATTACTCTAAGTGATGGTGAAGTGCGTGGATTAGTGGGTGAATCAGGCTCAGGCAAAAGCCTAGTGGCAAAAGCCATTATGGGAATAACCAAAGATAACTGGCGTATTCGTGCAGACCGTTTACGATTAGGTGATATTGATTTACTTAACTTAACACCGGTACAACGTCGTCGTGTGATGGGCAAAGAGATCGGCATGATATTTCAAGATGCAGCCGCACATTTGGACCCATCAGAAAAAGCCGGTGAACAGCTTGCTGAAGCCATTCCTTGTGATCAGTTTACTGGCCATTTTTGGAATCGATTTAACTGGCGTAAAAAACAAGCCATTGCCCTACTGCATAAAGTGGGCGTAAAAGATCATAAAAAAGTCATGAATAGCTATCCATTTGAGCTCTCTGAAGGGCTTTGCCAAAAAGTGATGATCGCAATGGCAATTGCGAAAAAACCGCGTCTACTGATTGCTGACGAACCAACAACAGCAATGGAGCCAAAAACACAGAATCAAATTTTACGTTTACTTGATAAATTAAATAAATTATCACACACCACTATTCTCCTTATTAGCCACGATTTAGAAACCGTAAGTCTATTAGCAGATAATATGACGGTGATGTATTGCGGACAAATGGTTGAAAGCGGTACACGAGAACAAGTATTTAATCACACTCACCACCCTTATACAGATGCGTTATTACGTGCCAATCCTGATTTTAATCGAGTTCCACACAAAGCGCGCTTAAATACCTTGGCGGGACAAGTGCCACTATTGCACCATTTACCCATCGGTTGTCGACTCGGCCCTCGTTGCCCTAATGCGCAAAAAAACTGTGTGATCACGCCACCGATGCAAAAAGTAAAAGGCCATATGTTTAGTTGCCACTTCCCTCTCAATGCAGATGAATTAAAAGGTAAAAAATGTCAGAAGAAATAACAGGCATCGCTGCGGATAAATCGATGCAGCCTTTACTACGTGTTGAGAAGTTAGGAAAAATATATATTAATCCAACAGGCTTTTTTAAGCGTCAAGAAGTGATTGCTGTCAATGATATTTCATTTAATTTAAATCGCGCAGAAACGCTCGCCATTATTGGTGAAACAGGTTCGGGAAAATCAACATTAGCACGTTTGCTTGCGGGTGTGATCCCGCCGACGACGGGCAATATTTATATTGATGGCTGCAAGCTCAATGACAGTAATACTGACTTACGTTGTCGCTCGATAAGAATGGTGTTTCAAGACCCAGAAACATCACTCAACCCACGAACAAGCGTGGGTCAAATATTAGATGCACCGCTACAGCTAAACACCGATATGTCGGTAAGTAAACGTACAGAGAAAATCTCTGAAACATTACGTTTAGTGGGTTTACTACCTGAGTATGCAACCTTTTATCCGCCCATGTTATCCAGTGGTCAGAAACAACGTATTGCACTAGCAAGAGCGCTGATATTAAACCCAAAAATAATTATTGCAGATGATACACTATCGACGCTCGATATATCATTACGCTCACAGATGATTAACCTCATGTTAGATCTGCAAAAAACCATTGGTATCTCCTATATCATCGTGACTCACAATATGGGACTAGTGAAGCATATCAGCGATAAAATGATTGTGATGCATCAAGGGGAATGTATCGAGCAAGGTCGTACCGAACAGCTGTTTTCTAAGCCAACAGCTGCATTATGTGGACAAATATTATCAAATCAATACAAAATGAAAAAGCCAGGCTGTCAATAAGTCTGACTTGAGGTAAGAGTCGCGCTTATTCTTGATTGTAGCGGCTTATCTCACTTTTTTTCAACGCTTGCTTCATTTCTTCAAATGCATCTGCACGTAAGAAAAAACGCCATGTTTGACGTGGCACTCGCTGTTTAATCATGTTTTCACTCACAATGAAATATTCAGTACTAGCGATATTCGTTGTCACAGTCACCTTCGTACGCCCTACCAAAAAATCTGCAGGTACATGACTGCCATCTTTAAACAGTCCAAACTCTGTAAAGTTCAATAATTCAGGCTCGCCATAAATCGTATCTGTCGAAAACCATTGACCCAGAAGCGGGTTGTCCTTCGGAAAGTAGAACCAAGCACCAGCGAGTAACAAAAACGTGAGAGTAATAAATGTAATAATATATTTAGCCATAACTTATTATTATAGTTAATAATTCCTCATTATAACAATCTATGAATATTAATAGATAGACAATCATTTATTAATGCGACAGACATAAAAAAGTCCCGATACAATATCAAATCATATCGGGATTTCTTAAACTATACAGAGACTGATTACCTTAAGGTATCAGCAGCCCTCATACTTACTCTGCAACAGGGTAAGATACATCAGCTGCTTTAATCAGTGTTTGTATTAGCATTTCATAGTCAGCTTGCGCATTAATATTCTTCAACGTATCGCCTAAACGAGTTGCTTCTTCAGCATTCATTTCAGCATCACGTACAGATGAGAATTTAAGTAATGTTACATCACCGCTTAACGACGTTTCAGTTGCTACTGTCGCTTGTTCTGCAGCTGGTTTTGGCATTGAGAATAATTTGCTCAATACTTTAAAGTCTGCTTTTGTGTAATCAAAACGACTCAGCCATTCTGGTGCAGTGAAACTTGCATCAACTGTTGCCAGTTCTGCATCAATATTTTCACCTGCATTGATTTTAGCTGATACATTCGTCATAAAGCTTAATGCTTTTTGCTCTGCTTTTGTTGCTGTTAAGCGTTCAATGATTTCGTCATTAACATCCGTTAATGGCTTCGTTGATTGCGCTTTATATTCGTTAATACGAACAACAATACTTTGCTCATCAGACAGATTAATGATTTCAGAGTTTAGGCCTTCAGCAATAAAATCTTGGTCAAATAATGTCGATACGATTTTCGGATCATTTAATGGTGCAGGAATTGCGTCCGCAGAGAATAGCTCTGTAGATACAATCGCTAAACCTGTCTCTTCAGATGCAACATCCAGTGAATCAGGCACTTCAAATGCTTGCTCAGCTAACTGCTCTGCTAACTCATCAAAATGAGATACGGCTTGTTCATTCTTAAGACGCGTTTCAATCGCTGTTTTAACATCAGCAAATGCTTTCACTTTACCTGGTTCAACCGCTAATAGCTTAATGATATGGAAACCAAAGTCACTACGAACAAGTTCAGATGTTACGTCACCGTCATTCACTAAGGCAAATGCAGCAGCTTCAAACACAGGATCCATAATATCTTTTTCTAACCAATCTAGCTCACCACCATTTTCGCCACTGAACGTGTCGTCTGATGATGTTTTAGCTAGCTCAGCAAAATCTGCACCTAACTGAATTTTAGTCAGCAATGCTTGCGCTTTTTTCTCTGCAGTTGCTTCATCGTCATTGAATGCAACAAGGATATGCGCAACTTTACGCTTATCTTCTTGTGCATAAGATGATTGATGCTCGTTATAGTAATTTTCAGCGGCATCAGCAGCTAATTCAATACCAGTACTGATGTCTTTCATATCAACTAAGATATAATCAACTGACGCTTGTTGAGGCGTTTGGAAGAATGCTTTGCTGTCTTCATAATAACGGCTAACTTCTGCATCAGTAATAGCAATATCATTAGCAAATTTATTTACTGGTACAATAAGCTGGCTTAGCTGACGTTGTTGATTCTGTAGTGCCGCTAAAAGTTTAACTTCACTTGGTAAGCTAAATTCAGAGCTTACTAATGCGTCAGTTAATTGTTGTTGTGCAAAATCAGTACGTAGGCGTTCAACGAACTGCGCTGGTGTCATACCGTTTTGGCGTAATAAACTGATGTAACGTTCTTCATTAAAAACGCCGTCAGTTTGAAATTGTTCCATAGAGAAAATATAACTACGGATCTTCTCATCACCAATACGCAATGACAAATCATCTGTCATTTGTTGTAGTAGGTTTTGTGCTACTAAGGTATCGAGTGACTGCTGACGAATTTGATTCTGAAATTCTGGTTGTTCCCAACGAGCAGCAAATGATTCGCCTTGTTGAGACTCTAAACGAGAACGGTCGTTTCTAACTTGATTCTCTAGCGCTTGCTTTGAAATATCAACGCCATTCACTGTTGCAGCTGACTGAGCGCTACCACTACCTAAATAACTACTTACACCAGCAAGGGCAAACGTAACGATCACTGCGCCTAAAATAATCTTAGCGCCAGGTCCTTGTGAACCTTCGCGGAACTTCTCTAACATAATTGTATTCTCTAAACTGCAATACAGTAAATAACAATAAAAACGCACCTCGTGGTGCGCCTTTACTCAAAATTAAATCAATAGCTTAAGACTTCAATGCGTCTTTTAATAACTTACCAGCTTTAAATCCTGGAAGTTTAGATGCTGCTATTTGAATTTCTGCGCCTGTTTGTGGGTTACGACCAATACGTGCCGCACGATCGCGAACACTAAAAGTACCAAATCCCACTAATGTAACAGACTCTTCTTTTTCGAGAGTTTCTGTTACAGATTCGATCATTGCATCAATAGCACGGCCAGCAGCAGCTTTAGAAATATCAGCTTTAGCGGCAACACAATCTATCAGTTGAGCTTTATTCACTTTCTTCCCCTAATTATAATCATTTATATGTAATAGTTGAACATCAATATAACTAACTTTAACAGCGTTTATAACAAGGTTAGAGTGACTATTCAAGTATCGACAGCACTCTAACCTAAAGCAATAAAACTATTTTGACACAACTTCAAAACCAGCAGGGCTATGCTCTAAAGCAAGCTCTAGCACTTCATCAATCCAACGAACAGGATGAATCTCAAGATCGCCAATTACATTTGCTGGGATCTCTTCTAAATCACGTTCATTTTCTTTTGGTATCAACACACGTTTAATACCACCACGATGCGCTGCAAGTAATTTCTCTTTCAGGCCACCGATTGGTAATACTTCACCTCTTAACGTGATCTCACCTGTCATCGCAACATTCGCACGAACAGGGTTACCCGTTAAACTAGATACAAGTGCTGTACACATAGCAATACCCGCACTTGGACCATCTTTTGGCGTTGCGCCTTCTGGTACATGCACATGGATATCACGTTTTTCGTAGAAGTCGTTATTGATGCGAAGTTTTTCAGCACGAGAACGAACAACCGTCATCGCAGCTTGAATAGACTCTTGCATCACTTCACCAAGTGAACCAGTGTAGTTAAGCTTGCCTTTACCTGGAACAGATGTTGTTTCGATAGTCAGTAGATCACCACCCACTTCTGTCCACGCAAGACCCGTCACTTGACCAACACGACTTTCACTTTCAGTCTTACCAAAATCAAAGCGTTGTACGCCTAAATATTCAGATAAGTTATCTTGTGTAATCGTCACTGATTTAAGTGATTTGTTCAGCAATATTTGCTTCACAGCTTTACGACATAATTTAGAAATTTCACGCTCAAGTGAACGTACGCCCGCTTCGCGAGTGTAATAACGGATAATGCCCATTAATGCACTATCTTCAATGCTAATTTCTTTTGGTTTTAAACCATTACGCTCAACTTGCTTATCCAGTAAATGCTGTTTAGCAATATTCAGCTTTTCATCTTCGGTATAACCCGACAGA
Organism: Moritella sp. 24; assembly: GCF_018219155.1. Classification (NCBI taxonomy): domain Bacteria; kingdom Pseudomonadati; phylum Pseudomonadota; class Gammaproteobacteria; order Alteromonadales; family Moritellaceae; genus Moritella; species Moritella sp. 24. The sequence continues at coordinate 3,556,962 of NZ_CP056123.1, forward strand.
CGAATCACTTCCATACGGTCAAGTAATGGACCAGGAATATTCATTGAGTTCGACGTCGCAACAAACATTACATCAGACAGATCGTAATCAACTTCAAGGTAATGATCGTTAAACGATGTGTTTTGCTCTGGGTCTAATACTTCCAGTAATGCCGATGCAGGATCACCACGCATATCCGATGCCATCTTATCAATTTCATCTAATAAGAATAACGGATTACGTACTTCAACTTTCGCCATTTTTTGGATTAGTTTACCCGGCATAGAACCAATATAAGTACGACGATGTCCACGGATTTCCGCTTCATCACGTACGCCACCGAGTGCCATACGTACATACTTACGTCCTGTTGCTTTCGCAATCGATTGACCTAAAGACGTTTTACCAACACCTGGAGGACCGACAAGACAAAGAATTGGACCTTTAAGTTTATTTACGCGGCTTTGCACTGCTAGGTATTCTAAAATACGTTCTTTTACTTTATCTAGGCCATAATGGTCTGAATCAAGTATTTCTAGCGCTTTACCAATGTCTTTTTTAACTTTCGAACGTTTCTTCCAAGGAACTGAAATCATCCAATCGATATAACTACGCACTACAGTTGCTTCTGCAGACATAGGTGACATCATTTTTAATTTATTAAGCTCTGCAATGGTTTTGGCTTTTGGTTCAGCAGGCATCTGTGCTTGCTCAATTTTTTCAGCCAATTGTTCAAATTCATCAACACCATCTTCAGACTCACCAAGCTCTTTTTGAATCGCTTTCATTTGCTCATTCAAATAGTATTCGCGCTGGCTTTTTTCCATCTGCTTTTTAACACGTGTACGAATTTTCTTCTCTACGTGTAATAGGTCAATTTCAGATTCCATTTGTGCCATTAGGAACTCAAGACGTTCTGCAACGTTACTTAGCTCTAATACCACTTGCTTGTCTTCTAATTTCAATGGCATATGTGCGGCCATTGTATCTGCAAGACGCGCAGCTTCGTCGATCGCCGTTACTGATGTTAGTACTTCAGCTGGGATCTTCTTGTTTAGTTTTATATAACCTTCAAACTGACCGATTGCAGATCGAATAAGTACATCTTCTTCTTCATCAGATACTGACTCAGAGATAATATATTCAATCTCGGCTTGGAAGTAGTCGTCACCATCACTCAAGCTATTTAATTTAGCTCGTTGTGTGCCTTCGACCAATACTTTGACCGTACCATCAGGCAATTTCAACATTTGTAAAATATTAGCGACTGTACCCACGTTATTCAGATCATCAACTTGGGGATCATCTTGAGCTGCATCTTTTTGTGCAACTAAAAATATTTGTTTATCTGTATCCATTGCGGCTTCAAGACAACGAATTGACTTTTCTCGGCCAATAAACAAAGGAATTACCATGTGGGGATAAACCACAACATCACGCAATGGCAATACAGGTATATCTACGCGTTCCGTACGCTCAAAACTCATCTTGTCCTCACTTATAAAACTGGACTAAGGGCTAATATTGAATATATAGGGGTTATTACTCAACAATCAATGCTAGGGGCTTAAAATATGAAAAATAATATAAAAAAAGGGGCATTACGCCCCCTTTTAACAGTAAGTGTTTAAAAATATAACACTAGTCTGCTGATACCGCCTGATTCTCAGTATTTTCATAAATCAAAATTGGGGCTGACTCTTCTTTAATTACAGACTCATCAATCACAACTTTGCTAATATCTTCAACTGAAGGAAGATCATACATAGTATCCAGTAAAACAGCTTCTACAATTGAGCGTAAACCACGTGCACCGGTATTTCGAGACATCGCTTTTTTCGCAATTGCAATTAATGCATCTTCACGGAACTCTAGCTCAACACCTTCTAAATCGAATAATGCTGAATACTGTTTAGTCAGTGCATTTTTCGGTTCAGTTAAGATCTGAATTAGTGCAGCTTCATCAAGTTCTGTTAATGTCGCTGTCACTGGTAGACGACCGATAAACTCAGGGATAAGACCGAATTTAACCAAATCTTGCGGTTCAACTTTAGCGAAGATTTGAGATAAAGTTGCTTTCTCAGCTTCACCTTTCACTTCAGCTGTAAAGCCAATACCACTACCAGTATTACTACGCATTTCAATTACTTTGTCTAAACCAGCAAATGCACCACCACAGATAAATAAGATCTTAGATGTGTCTACTTGTAAAAACTCTTGTTGAGGATGCTTACGACCACCTTGTGGCGGAACAGAAGCAACAGTGCCCTCAATCAATTTCAGTAATGCTTGTTGAACACCTTCACCCGATACATCTCGAGTAATAGATGGATTATCAGATTTACGTGAAATTTTATCAATTTCATCGATATAGACGATACCACGTTGGGCTTTTTCTACGTCATAATCGCATTTCTGCAGTAATTTCTGAATAATATTTTCAACATCTTCACCAACATAACCAGCTTCAGTTAATGTTGTTGCATCAGCCATAGTAAAAGGTACATCAAGAATACGTGCTAATGTTTCAGCTAATAATGTCTTACCACTACCAGTTGGACCAATTAACAAGATATTACTCTTACCTAGTTCTACACCATTTGATGTATCGCCATTGCGTAAACGCTTATAGTGATTGTATACCGCAACTGCTAACACTTTCTTAGCATGATCTTGGCCAATGACGTAATCGTCTAGCTTGCCACGAATCTGATGCGGTGTCGGTAGTTCATCACCTTCACGTTTAGGTGCAATTTCTTTAATCTCTTCACGAATAATATCGTTACAAAGATCAACACATTCATCACAAATGTAGACAGATGGGCCGGCAATTAACTTACGTACTTCGTGTTGGCTTTTGCCACAAAAAGAACAATAAAGTAACTTACCGTTATCCCCATTTTTTGTTTCTGTCATTCGATAACCTCACATTACAGGTGGAAGCCCTATGCCTAATCTTAATTATGGCTAAAGGACATTCGACCTGTCAAAAATTACTTAATCACGTTTTGTTATTACTGTATCGATAAGACCGTAATCCATCGCTTCAGCTGACGTCATATAATTATCACGATCTGTATCTGCAGCAAGACGGTCATATTCTTGACCAGTATGCGCAGCTAATATCTCATTTAATTTACGCTTAGTTTTAAGTATTTCATTCGCGTGAATTTCAATATCAGATGCTTGACCTTGATAACCACCTAAAGGTTGGTGGATCATGATTTTAGCATTCGGCAATGCGTGACGCTTACCTTTTTCGCCACCAGCAAGTAGGAATGCACCCATGCTTGCAGCCATGCCCATACAAATTGTAGACACGTTTGGCTTGATAAATTGCATCGTGTCATAAATTGACATGCCAGCACTAACAGAACCACCTGGTGAATTGATATAAAGAAAAATATCTTTATCAGGATTTTCTGATTCTAAGAAAAGTAACTGTGCAACAACAAGATTTGCCATGTGATCTTCGACCTGACCAGTCAAGAAGATTACACGATCTTTTAAAAGTCGAGAATAGATGTCGTAAGAACGCTCACCTTTAGCTGTCTGTTCAACAACCATAGGTACTAACGCGTTTGACGGAGACTCTGTGATATCATTAAAGAATTGTGACATATTATCATCCCTAAATAAAAATGGCCCAAGTGAAATACCCCCACTCGAGCCATTATAGCGCTTAATTACGTATTTTGTTTAATCTAATCAACAATTATGCGTTTTGAGTCGCTTTATTCATTAGTTCTTCAAACGCTACTTCTTTTTCTGTAACGTTTGCTTTTTCTAATACTAAATCAATAGCTTGGTCTTCAACAGCTACGTTACGAACGTTTTCTAGTGCTTGTTCGTTGTCTTTGTAGTGTGCGATAACTTCAGCTGGATCTTCGTATGCAGAAGCCATAGATGCGATCATGTCTTGAACACGTGCGTCATCTGCTGTGATTTCGTTTACTTTGATGAATTCACCAAGAACTAGACCGATTTTAACACGACGGCTAGCTTGCTCTGTGAATAGTTCATCAGGTAGTTCTGGAGCGTTTTGTGGCGCCATTTGACCGAAACGTTGCATAGCTTGCTCACGTAATGTAACGATTTCTTGCTTAACTAGTGCAGCAGGAACGTCGATATCATTTGATGAAACTAATGCGTCAAGCACTTTAGTTTTTGTGTCAGCTTTGATAGCTTGCTCAAGTTCACGGCTCATGTTTTTGCTGATTTCAGTTTTTAGAGACTCAAGAGTACCGTCTTCAACACCGAATTTACCTACGAATTCAGCGTTAATTTCTGGAAGTTCTTGTGTTTCAACAGCGTTAAGCGTGATAGCGAAACTTGCAGTTTTACCTTTTAGGTTTTCTGCATGGTATTCTTCAGGGAAAGTTACTTCAACAGTGAACTCTTCGCCTGCAGATTTACCTACGATGCCTTCTTCGAAACCAGGGATCATACGACCTTGGCCCATAGCTAGTGTGAAATCTTCAGCTTTGCCGCCTTCGAATTCTTCACCGTCGATGCTACCGTTGAAGTTCATTTTAACTTGGTCGTTAGCTTCAGCTGCGCGATCAGCAACAACCCACTCAGCGTGTTGCTTACGTAGTGTTTCGATCATGCCATCAACATCAGCGTCAGTTACTGAAGATACTGATTTTTCGATTTCGATTGCTTCGATACCAGCAACTTCGAACTCTGGGTAAACTTCAAGAGTTGCAGTGAAAGAGAAGTCTTCGCCTTCTTTAACAGCAGCAGGTTCAAGAGTTGGAGCACCAGCAAGGTTTAATTTTTCAGCTACGATTGCTTCGTAGAAGTTACGTTGCATGATTTCACCAGCAACTTCTTCAGCTACAGCAGCGCCAAAACGTTTTTTGATTACTTTAGCTGGAACTTTACCTGGACGGAAACCGTCGATACGTTGAGTTTTTGCTAAACCGCGTAAACGCTTGTCGATTTCTTTGCTAACTGTTTCAGCTGGAACTGTGATAGTTAAGCGGCGCTCTAGGCCTTGAGTCGTTTCTACAGAAACTTGCATTTAGATACCTCTAATGAATTTATTAACATTTCCAACTGGAAATTTAAGACGCGATATTATAGCTAGCAGCAAGAAAAAAATCGAGCATTGCCACTCTAAATAGCACTTTAATATTTTTATTTGCTTATAATGTATGGATGAAAAGTTAAAATTCAAGATCAAAAATGATTTTTATAGCTAAATAAGATGAAAAACAGGAAATTTACAGTTTTCAATCTTGGGGTTGGTTAATTACTCACCATCACTTTTATAACGCTTATCAACATCTGCACAAACAAACACGCCTGCATTGACTTAAATTCCAGTATGAATAGCAGCAAAAATGAATGATAAATATTTCCTGAATTTAGATCTCAGCGTTAAAAGTCAGCATTTACACTATAATCAATTTTAAGTTAACCACATCACGTTCCTTTGAATTGCAAACTAATCGCTATATCGGAGTTGCCATGACCCTTATCGAAATTGAACGCACTTTTTCAGATTTTTCAAAACAGCTAGAACTACTCAAAGATAAATACCCAAATCCAGAAATGATCCAGCATATTGATAACCTAATGACCGATACTCAAATCATAAAATTGAAAGTAATGCGATTAGGAAGTGTGACCAATCAAGACACACAAGCACTATCAAGTTCCGTTGCAAACCACATAGCTCAGCTGCAAGAAAAAATTACAACGCTGAAACAGTCATTTAAAGTCGTGACCTTTGACGCATAGTGGCAACTAAAAACATAAGTATCTGAAGAACAAAGTAGCACATTTAACATTTCCGTAACTATACTTCGGCAAATAACAGTGAATTGTTAGATGCTTAAGGCAGTAGCAGGGATAGAACTCAATTCACTCATTATCAAATCTATGTTTTTCGAAACATTATGGATAATTTTGAGGGAGGTTATGTGCGCTTATTTAAACTTATAATAAAAATAAATACCTTTTTACTAGGGATAATTTCAACACCACTATTTGCTCAACAGTCAAATTTCAATATGACTGAAGGCGTAACAGGCATAAGTAATACCGTATACAGTCTACACATGACGATATTGTATATTTGTATTGTCATTGCCTTAATCGTTTTTGGCATTATGTTTTGGTCTTTATATAAACATCGAAAATCTAAAGGTGCGGTTGCCGCCTCATTTCATGAAAGTACCACGGTAGAAATAATTTGGACTGCGATACCAATTGTCATTTTAATTGTCATGGCAATCCCCTCCACTCAAGCGCTGATTCTGATGGAAGATACAAAAGAGGCTGATATCACCATTCAAATAACAGGCTCTCAATGGAAGTGGCATTATCGTTACTTTGACCATGACCTTGAATTTTACAGTCGTCTAACCACCAGCCAAGCCGAAATTAATAATGAAGTTGAAAAACAGCCTCACTATCTGAAAGAGGTTGATAAGCCCCTTGTCTTACCTACCGGTAAAAAAATCCGCTTTCTCATGACTGCTGACGACGTGATTCATTCATGGTGGGTACCTGCATTTGCGGTGAAGAAAGATGCAAATCCCGGCTTTATTAACGAAGCATGGACCAAGATTGATACACCAGGCACCTACCGAGGCCAATGTGCTGAACTCTGCGGTAAAGATCATGGTTTCATGCCAGTTGTCGTGACAGCACTTGAACCAGAAGCATTCGATGACTGGCTAGCTCAAGCCAAAGTGGATGCAAAGCAAGCGTTACAAGCTGAACAACAGAGTCTAACCAAAACCATGGATATGCCAACCATGATGACCCTAGGTGAAGAAGTGTATAACCAAGCTTGTGCCGCCTGCCACCAAACTGGAGGCCAAGGTATTACAGGTGCATTCCCTGCATTACAAAACAGTCCAGTTGCACTAGGTGATGTTAATAAACATATCAGTGTTGTGCTTGACGGTGTTTCAGGCACTGCAATGGCATCATTCGCAAAACAGTTAAGTAAGAAAGAACTCGCAGCAGTTATCACCTATGAACGTAATGCTTGGGGCAATAATACTGGTGATATTGTACAACCTTCACAAATAGATGCGGCATTAACTGGTAGTAACTAACCGGTAATTCAAGGGACAGTCAAATGAGTGAGATACAATTAAAAGATAATGCTGATCAAACCATCATCGATGCACCAGCAACACAAATACACACAGATCATCACAGCGCGCCACATGGATATAAACGCTGGTTATTTTCCACCAACCATAAAGACATTGGTACATTATACCTCTGGTTTAGCCTGACAATGTTTTTCGTCGGTGGTGCAATGGCGATGATTATCCGTGCTGAGCTATTCCAACCAGGCTTACAATTAATCGAACCCAATTTTTTCAACCAGATGACCACCTCGCACGGATTAATTATGGTCTTTGGGGCTGTTATGCCCGCTTTTGTGGGGCTTGCTAACTGGATGCTGCCACTCATGATTGGTGCGCCAGATATGGCATTACCACGAATGAACAACTGGAGTTTTTGGATCTTACCTTTTGCATTCTCATTATTACTGCTGTCATTATTTACCGAAGGCGGTGGTCCTAACTTTGGTTGGACTTTTTACCCGCCGCTTTCAACTCAATACAGCCCTGACAGTACTGCCATGTTTGTATTCTCAGTTCATTTAATGGGTATCAGCTCAATTATGGGGGCGATTAATGTCATTGTGACCATCTTAAATATGCGAGCACCAGGCATGACATTAATGAAAATGCCAATGTTTGTTTGGACTTGGTTGATTACTGCATTTTTATTAATTGCCGTTATGCCAGTACTGGCAGGCGCAGTAACGATGATTCTCACCGATAAGTACTTTGGTACCAGTTTCTTTGACGCGGCAGGTGGTGGTGACCCCGTGTTATTTCAACACATATTTTGGTTCTTTGGTCACCCAGAAGTATACATCATGATTTTGCCATCATTTGGGATCATCTCAGCCATTATTCCGGCTTTCGCACGTAAACAATTATTCGGTTATCACTCGATGGTATATGCGACAGCATCCATTGCGATTCTCAGTTTTACCGTATGGGCGCACCACATGTTTACCGTCGGCTTACCGTTGGCTGCTGAACTCTTCTTTATGTATTGCACCATGCTTATTTCAGTGCCAACAGGGGTGAAAATATTTAACTGGGTGTCAACACTATGGCGTGGTTCAATCACCTTTGAAGTACCTATGCTGTTTTCACTTGCCTTTATTGTATTGTTCACTATTGGCGGATTTTCGGGGTTAATGTTAGCGATCACCCCTGCTGATTTCCAATATCACGATACTTACTTTGTTGTTGCTCACTTTCATTATGTACTAGTAACAGGTGCAGTGTTCTCTATTATGGCTGCCGCTTATTATTGGTTACCAAAATGGACTGGGTACATGTTTAATGAAACTCTCGGTAAATGGCATTTTTGGTGTTCATTAATCTCCGTTAATATTCTGTTTTTCCCTATGCATTTCTTAGGACTTGCGGGTATGCCACGCCGTATACCTGACTACGCCTTACAATTTGCCGATATTAATAAAATCGTCAGTATTGGTGGCTTTATGTTTGGGTTATCCCAACTAATTTTCGTCGCTGTTGTGATCATGGCCGTTCGAGGTGGTAAAAAAGCCCCAGCGAAACCATGGGAAGGTGCTGAAGGATTAGAATGGACAGTGCCATCTCCAGCACCCTATCACACCTTTGATACTCCGCCTGAGGTGAAATAATGACAGCACCTAAAATAAAAAAACAATTACGGATACTGATATTTAGCGTCATTGGTATGTTCGGCTTTGGCTTTGCGTTAATCCCTTTATATGATGTTTTTTGTGATATTACGGGGCTCAACGGAAAAGATTACACACGGACATCGACAACTGAAACGACAAGTATTGATAACTCTCGTATCGTGAAGGTCGAATTTGTAACTTACTTAAATAAACAGCTTCCTTGGAAATTTGAACCTGAAATAAAGAGTATTGAGCTACACCCAGGGGAGCGTTATCAAGTCAGTTTTACTGCGACGAATCAAAGTAATGAAGATACTTTTGGCCGTGCAGTACCTTCCATTAGTCCCGGCTATGGTGCGCAATACTTAGTAAAAACGGAGTGTTTTTGTTTTCAAGAGCAAATGCTAATGGCAAATGAAGAAGCCATGATGCCACTGATCTTTTATATCGATCCGAATATTCCATCTGATATATCAACATTAACCCTCGCCTACACGCTGTTTAAAAACGAACCGACAGAAGTAGCTATGCGCTAGGAGTTCTATAATGCAAGATAATAATGAATACACAAATACACCAAAAAACTACTACGTGCCAGCCAGTAGCATTTGGCCTTTAGTCGGTGCTATCGCACTCTTCATCATTGCTATTGGTGCGGCAATAACAGTACAAATGGTTGGTAAAGAAGGTTCTAATACCGGTATTCCCATTTTATTCGTTGGTATCGGTATTTTACTGTTTATGCTCATTAGTTGGTTTAGAAATGTCATTACAGAATCAATGAATGGACTATACAATCAACAACTTGACCGTTCATTTAGAATGGGGATGCTTTGGTTTATTTTTTCTGAAGTCATGTTCTTTGTCGCATTATTTGGGGTATTATTTTACCTGCGTAATTTATCAATTCCCTGGCTAGGTGGTGAAGGAAATAATGCCATGACCCACGCTGTAATTTGGTCCGACTTTATTCCGCAATGGCCATTAACGACAACCCCAGATGGTACCGAAACTCAAGCTATGCCATGGTACGGGCTACCGTTAATCAATACAGCCATTTTAATTACGTCTTCAGTGACGCTGCATTTTGCACATCACAGCCTCATTGCGAAACAACGTTCAAAGTTAGTTTTCTGGCTATCGATTACCGTAGCCTTAGGTGTAACCTTCTTGTTTTTCCAAGCAGAAGAGTATATTCATGCTTACCAAGAATTATCATTACAGTTTGATTCCGGTGTGTATGGCAATACCTTTTATTTACTCACTGGCTTTCATGGTATGCACGTAACATTGGGAGTTATCATGCTCACGGTTATGTTGTTCCGTGTCATCAATGGTCATTTTACCCCGGGTAAACATTTCGCATTTGAAGCGTCTGCTTGGTACTGGCATTTTGTTGATGTCGTGTGGATAATCCTGTTCATTTTTGTCTATATTGTTTAACTATATTGTTTAACTATATTGTTTAACTATAAAAACCAGTTCAACCTGTAAATTAGCCCTCATGGCGATATTAAAATGAATGTCGCCATGAGGGCTTCAGCATGATTAACCACTTATTTTGTCTATATATGCACTTATCAAGCGCCTCTCCAAGTACCCATTTAGTATATAAATATCTATTTTGTGATCTAAGTTCTGTTCAGTTAACACAGCATAAGCATGTATTAATATCATACAAATAACGTCATATTTAAACGTAATACACTAAAGGTGTATATAATACATACCACCATTCATAATAAAACATAACGCTACCCGCATATCCTTAATCATTCTTTTATTCTTCCAATTGATCACAAAGCAGTGATTAATGTATATTTTGTGATAACTAATTTAACTATATATTAACGTTTCATACCGCGTTAATCTCACAAGGAAGAAGATGGAAAACTCAATCAATCTTATTACCAACGATGCTGTGGTAATGGGTTTACTCGCAGTGATTTTAGGCGCAGTGTTCATCACTGAAAAAAGTGAACATCCTTTCTGGAAGAAATTCTACAAGTTTGTTCCAGGTCTTCTATTATGTTATTTCTTACCGTCCCTACTTAATACGTTTGGTATTATCGATGCAAGTTCATCGAGCCTCTACTTTGTGGCGAGTCGCTATTTATTACCTGCAGCGTTAGTACTACTGATTATTTCAGCTGATTTAAAGAAGATCATGGGACTAGGGTCAAAAGCCATTATCATGTTCTTAACAGGTACGTTCGGTATTATGATTGGTGGACCAATCGCGATCCTTATTATTGACCAAATAAACCCTGATATTGTAAGTGGCGATGTATGGCGTGGCCTAACAACAGTTGCTGGTTCATGGATTGGCGGTGGTGCGAATCAAGCTGCAATGAAAGAAGTATTCACTGTTGATGATAGTTTGTTCTCAGCAATGATCACTGTCGATGTTATCACTGCCAATATTTGGATGGCGATTCTATTGATCATGGCTGGTAATCAAAAGCGCATGGATAAATGGCTTAAAGCTGATACCACTGCAATTGATGAGCTTAAAGAAACGGTTACAAAATATGAAGCAGAAAATGCACGTCCAATTACAACTACTGACATCATGTCAATTGTTGCTGTTGGCTTTGGTTTAACCGGTCTTGCACATTATTTCAGTGATAAAATTGCCCCTTGGATCCAAATTAACGCACCTGAATTAGCAAAATACAGCCTAACATCTGGATTCTTTTGGTTAATCGTATTAGTAACTACATTTGCACTGATTGCATCTTGCCTACCTATGTCTCGTAAGCTTGAAAACGCTGGTGCTTCTAAAGTTGGCTCAGGCTTTATTTATATCTTGGTTGCTACCATAGGTATGAATATGGATATTACCGCTATTTTTGAAAATCCAGGTTACTTCCTCATTGGTATTATCTGGTTATCAATCCATGCAATTCTAATGATTGTTGTCGCTAAAATGATCCGTGCACCTTTATTCTTTTTGGCTGTCGGTAGCCAAGCGAATGTTGGTGGCGCTGCATCTGCACCCGTTGTTGCTGCTGCATTCCACCCGTCATTAGCACCCGTGGGCATCTTACTTGCTGTATTAGGTTACGCATTAGGAACATACGGGGCTTATATCAGTGGTTTAATGATGCAATGGGCTGCTAGCTTCGGCATGTAAATAACTTGATTAAATAATTGATAAAATAGAGGCCAAGTAAGCTAATATTAAAAGTAGGCTTACTTGGTTTCATCTTTTCTTATCAATTAAGACTACGTCTTTGACTTCCCCTACATTAATCTTTAGAATCTGCGGAAATTAGCGATGGAGAAATCAAATGGAAACTTTAACGATCACCCGCCCAGACGACTGGCATTTACACCTTCGAGATGGTGATGTTTTAAAACATACTGTTGCTGACATTAGCCGTTACATGGGTCGTGCTATCATTATGCCTAACCTTGTACCGCCAGTAACAAATGCTGAGATTGCACAAGAGTATCGTCAACGTATCTTAGCTAACGTACCAGCCGATTCTTCATTTAGTCCATTAATGACTATCTATCTTACCGATCAAACAACTGCTGAAGATATCCGCGCTGCAAAAGCAACCGGTATTGTTTACGCGGCAAAGCTTTATCCAGCTGGCGCAACGACAAATTCATCATCGGGTGTAACATCAATTAAAAATGTTTACCCTGCACTACAAGCATTACAAGATGCTGGTATGCCATTGTTATTACACGGTGAAGTAACAGATGCTGATATCGATATTTTTGATCGTGAAAAAGTATATTTAGACACAGTGTTAAAACCTGTTGTTGCTGATTTTCCAAACTTAAAAATTGTACTTGAACACATCACGACAGCAGATGCAGTCGAATTTGTGAATAACGCAAGTGACAATATTGCTGCAACAATCACAGCGCATCATTTATTATTCAATCGCAACCACATGCTCGTTGGCGGCATCAAGCCACACTACTATTGCTTACCAATCTTGAAGCGTAATACCCACCAAGCTGCACTCGTAAAAGCCGCAACAAGTGGTAGCAACAAGTTCTTCCTTGGTACTGATTCAGCACCTCATGCGGATGATAAAAAAGAATCAGCTTGTGGTTGTGCGGGTGCTTATACATCACACGCTGCAATTGAACTGTATGCGGAAGTATTTGAGCAAGAAAATGCACTTGATAAATTAGAAGCATTCGCAAGCTTCAATGGCCCTGATTTTTATAACTTACCACGCAATGCTGACACTATCACGTTAGAAAAATCTGCATGGCAAGTGCCTGAAACGCTACCTTTTGGTGATGCTAAAATGGTACCGATCAGAACAGGCGAAACTATTGCTTGGCAAGTAAAATAACGCACGATTAAACTCATTTTAATCCACCGTTAACGATACCAATAATAACAATACTTCTATCCCAGTACATTGTACTGGGATATTCATCTCTAAGCCGTTAATTAAATTTAACTTTCTTCTGTTTTCCTACCGCTTTATCAAAACAACTCTATCCTTAGTTATATGTTCGACACGGGACCTTACAATACGACCCTAAGCTATTATCCACTAAGGTTAAATATGCCAAAGTTATTTAGCGCTATTCAATGGCACAGACTTTCCAAACGCTTAATCAGTTTTGTGCTGTTTAGCCTGCTTGCTGTGGCTGTTTGTATCAACTTAGGATTGTGGCAACTCTCTCGAGCCCAAGAAAAACAAACCCTCTTAGATATCGATAAACCGACACTCATATCACTGGCTCAAATAAATGCAGACAGCTTGCATCAAAAAATAACATTAGATGGTTATTTTGATAATCGCACACCGATACTATTAGATAACCAGACTTACCAAAAGCAGTTTGGGTATCACCTATACCTCCCCTTCCACAGCGGTGAACACACCATTTTAGTTAATCTTGGCTGGTTAGCGGGTTCAGCAGATCGCTTATCTCTCCCTGTCATACCTGTATATACAGGCCGATATCAACTAAGTGGGACTTTGAGTGCTCAGCAAGGCTCACCATTATTACTTGGCGACAACATATCCTCGATAACGAACAAGCCTTTGGTTGTACAGCGTACGGATACAAAACAACTAGGAACATACCTACACTCTCGATTCATGCCACTGCTATTACAGCTAGACCATGACGCCAACATCGGCTTTATCAAAACGTGGAATATCACTGTAATGCCACCAGCCAAACACACTGCTTATGCCATTCAATGGTTTACTCTCGCATTTGCGCTAGTGTTATGCAGCGGGGTTTGGCTAAAGAAATATCGAACTTACGATAAGAACATGCAAGATAAGGATTAATCATGCAGAAGAAACCACTATTCATCATCATCGGTTTATTTATAGCGCCCATTTTAGTGGCGAAACTCGTGTTAGTTAATGACTGGTATCAAGGAGCAAAAACCAATACTGGTGAACTATTATCACCACCTATACCTATTTCGGCATCACCAAAAGCATGGGTACTACTCTATAACCCGGATGACGAATGTTCAAAGCAGTGCCAGCAAAGCTTATGGTTAATACAGCAAGTACACACGTTACTCGCATCTGAAGGAGAACGTGTGCAACGCTATTTAACTAAATATCCAAACACCCATTTTTCAGACGCATATTCGTCAAATAGAACGAATACTGCGATCGAACAAGTCAATATACCGACACTGAAAAAATTACAATTACACGATTCAAACCAAAACCAATTATCTGAAAATACACTATATTTAGTTGATCCTCTGGGTAATATGTTTATGCACTATCAATTTCCTGTCGACAAAACAGCTGCGCTAAAGGTATCAGCGGGCTTATTAAAGGATATGAAACGCTTACTTAAAATATCGAAAATAGGATAAGTAAGCTAATAACAAGGATTGTCTATGTCAAAACTACTTAACCTGACGATATTACTCGCCTTTCTGGTCATTGCGCTTGGAGCTTATACGCGCTTAACAGACGCGGGGCTTGGCTGTCCTGATTGGCCTGGCTGCTATGGCTTTAATTCCGTTCCCGTAAGTCAAGATGACATACGGTCTGCCAAACAAGCTTATCCCGATAATCCATTACATATAGAAAAAGCATGGAATGAAATGATCCATCGTTATATCGCCGGATTACTTGGTATCTTCATATTCATTATTTTAATCGTTAGTGGTAAACAAAAAAAACAATTACGGCTGGCGGCATTGCTTGCTGTTCTCGTGCTATTTCAAGCAGCACTGGGTATGTGGACAGTCACAATGAATTTGCAGCCCATTATCGTGATGGGACATTTGCTAGGTGGATTTAGTATTCTCAGCTTATTAGTATTATTCCGCTTGCGCCTATCAGACCCAACGTTACCAACGCAATCTAAGCCATCAATGTACGGAAACAATACCAACGTTATATTACCCATAGATAGGCAGCGATTAGCAAAGCTACACTTTTATTCTTGTATCGCGTTACCGATATTAATCATTCAAATCGCTCTCGGTGGTTGGACGAGTTCTAACTATGCCGCCATTGTCTGCACCGAACTACCTATCTGTAACGGTGACTGGTTTAGTCGTTTTAGTCTGAGTGATGTCTTTAGCCTCAGTCCAGCGGCAGAAACTTACCAATACGGAGTGAGAGATACGATAGCCAGAATGAATATTCATGTCACTCACCGCATCTGGGCTGGCGTAACTTTAGTTTATTTACTCTTGATTGCCTGCTTATTACTAAAATACCAGCCAGAAAGAAAGATTCGCCTTACCGTCAAAGCACTCATCATTATTTTGTGCCTGCAAGTGAGCTTAGGTATCGCTAACGTCTTTTTTCAACTCCCCCTTGGCATTGCGGTAGCACATAACTTGGTCGCGGCAATTCTATTACTAACCTTAATCACTTTACTCAGCCTAAACAAACAGCAACTGCAAGAGGTGTTATGAATACACAATCAATCATATTAACGCTTACACCAAACTGGCGTGCTTACTATCAACTAACAAAGCCCAAGGTTGTCGCTTTATTATTATTAACGGCATTAGTTGGGATGGTACTTGCGCTACCTAGCCTGCCTCCACTCAGCTTATTAGTGCCAGGCTTGGTTGGTATTGGGTTACTATCAGCGGCTGCAGCGGCGTACAACCATATTCTTGATCAACGTATTGATGCGATCATGACACGAACGCATCAACGTCCATTGGTACAACAAACAATTAGCACGCCTAAAGCCTTATTCTTTGCAACAAGTATGGCCGTAATAGGCATGGCAACACTGTTCATTTGGGTCAATGCATTAACAGCATGGTTAACCTTCGCCAGCCTAATTGGTTACGCTGTCATTTACACTATGTATTTAAAACGAGCGACACCACAAAACATCGCTATCGGCGGACTTGCAGGTGCAACACCACCACTACTTGGGTGGACGGCTATGACAGGTGAAATAACTGGGCAGGCATTACTCCTAGTCATGATCATTTTCATTTGGACTCCCCCGCATTTTTGGGCGCTCGCGATCCATAAAGAAAAAGAATACGCTAAAGCAAATATCCCAATGCTGCCAGTCACTCATGGCGCTGAATACACAAAAACGTTGATCTTATTGTATACACTATTATTACTGCCCGTTACTTGGCTACCTTGGTTGACCCAACTTAGCGGTTCACTCTATTTAGCCGGTTCTACTTTCTTAGGTGCTAGCTTTATTTATTATGCTTATCGCTTAAAATTCAAGCCCACACGTAAAATGGCATTTCAAACATTTAAATTTTCAATCATACATTTAATGACGTTATTTTTATTATTATTAGTCGATCACTGGATTATCAATTATTAATAACAAAATCAGACTTAATCACTAACTATCTAATTATTAAGTATAATATTGACACCTCTTCGGGGTGTCAATATTACCTCCGAATCGAAAAAATCTTTCATAAACAAATAAAACAAAGCTTAACACTGCAATTTTAAAAGAGAATGAATTGTTATATGGGATCAATCTCTAAATAACAGCATTGGCTACTATATTGGCAGTTGTGTTTTGCAATGAAACCGCTATCATAGCGACATAAAATTTGAGAGATTAAAAAAAAGTTTAATCCCTATCATTCTGCCTAACAAGAGTCTGTTAGCGCGCTACTTATTTAAGCTTATATAACTTAAGCATCTGCTGAGGAATTACTATGATCAGTGTATTCGATATCTACAAAATTGGTATTGGTCCATCAAGTTCTCATACTGTTGGTCCAATGAAAGCTGCCAAACAATTTATCGACGACCTACGAGCGACAGGGAAGATCCGCGAAGTCACTCAAATCACAGTGGATGTGCATGGTTCATTATCGTTGACTGGTAAAGGTCACCACACTGATATTGCTATCATTATGGGTTTAGCAGGTAACTTACCTGAAACCGTTGATATTGATGCAATTCCAGAGTTCATTAGCCGTGTTGAACAAACACGTCGTTTACCGATCGGTCTACACTGTCATACTGTTGATTTTCCCGCTACAGCTATGAACTTTATTGATGCTCCACTTGCACTACACGAAAACGGTTTGAAAATTCACGCATACATCGATGGTGAAGTTTCATTCACAAAAACATACTACTCTACGGGTGGTGGTTTCATCGTTGACGAAGAAAACTTCGGTTTAACACAAGGTGAAACAGCAGACGTTAAATTCCCATTTAACAGTGCTGAAAAATTAGTTGAACACTGCCAAGAAAATGCATTATCTATCAGTGCACTTATGGCTGAGAATGAAAAATCATTCCGCACAGAACAAGAAACACATCACCAGTTCTCAAACATTTGGACTGCAATGGCTGAAGCAATTGAACGCGGTTGTAAAACTGAAGGTTTACTTGCTGGTCCATTACGTGTACCACGTCGTGCTGCTGCGCTTAAACGCCAGTTAGAAGCGAGTGATGGCTTTAACACTGATCCAATGACAATCATTGATTGGGTTAACATGTTTGCACTTGCAGTAAGTGAAGAAAATGCAGCCGGTGGTCGTGTTGTAACGGCACCAACAAACGGCGCAGCAGGTATCATTCCTGCAGTATTAGCTTACTACGATAAATTCATCCGTCCGTTAACACGTGATGAATACACTAAATTCTACCTAGCATCAGGTGCTATCGGTATTCTTTACAAAACAAACGCATCTATCTCTGGCGCAGAAGTTGGTTGCCAAGGTGAAGTTGGCGTATCTTGCTCAATGGCAGCTGCAGGTCTTGCAGAGCTAATGGGTGCAAGTGCAGCTCAAGTTTGTGAAGCAGCTGAAATCGGTATGGAGCATAACTTAGGCTTAACTTGTGACCCTGTTGGTGGCCAAGTTCAAGTACCTTGTATCGAACGTAACGCAATTGCAGCAGTAAAAGCAATTAACGCTTCACGTATGGCTATGCGCCGTACAAGTGAACCTTGCGTATCGCTAGATAAAGTTATCGAAACTATGTACGAAACAGGTAAAGACATGAATGCTAAATACCGTGAAACATCACAAGGTGGTTTAGCAATTAAAGTATTAAATGTTGGCGATATCAAAAAAGCACACACTTGTACTTAATCTCATTTTTGTCTAAATAAAAAATATTATTTAGACTGCTATAAATTCAAAAGCCAGAATGTGTTCATCACTATTCTGGCTTTTTTACATCCATTAATGACGATAAAACTAATACCCAATAAAAGGTATTAACATTCCCTTCACTCGTTTGATTACCCATTTATTTACATGCCTGTAATCGCATGAGAAAAGCACTCATACTTTAAGGTGTAAATAGCAGTGATTAGCCCCTACGCTAATGACTTTAGTGCTCAATTATTCTCTACTTATTAGGTCACTTATTCTATATACATCGCACGACGTAACAAGCTGTTCGCTCTGCATAAGTTAGGGAAAATATTAATGAAAGCGCTCACTCTACCTGATATGGGTTTCCTTTATTGCGAAACTGTATCACGACCAAACCATGTCGCTGCAATGCAAGTTTTTGATATTCCCAGCGACTATCAAGGTGACTACAGTGAAGATCTGTATCATCAACTTATGCAATTTACACAAATCGAATCACCGTTTAACTACAAACTGCACACCGCATTCTCTGGTATGATGTACTGGCAAGAAGACGAAAACGTAGACCTCGAATACCACGTACGCAGAGCAAGATTACCAGTCCCTGGCACACGAGAGCAGTTGATTGAATACATAGAGCATGCACACTCTAACTTGATGGATCGTAGCCGCCCACTATGGGAAATGCATTTAATTTCAGGCCTTGCCAACAATCAGTTCGCTATTTACTTAAAAATGCACCACGCATTTACTGATGGTGCAAAAGCAAATAAAATTATCCTGAGTTATTTATCACCGCAAGCCGATGGACAGTTACAAGCATTTTGGAGTCAAACTGAGTTTAAATGCAAAAAAGAAGACAGTAACGTAAAGCTCAGTTTGGTGAATAAGTTAAAGCAAAACAGTGCGATATTAACCAAGCAAGTACGTGCTATACCATCAATTCTCGGACTTGGTTCTAAACTTATATTACAAGGGGTTAATGTTTATAAAGCAAATATCCCTACCCCTTTTACTGCGCCAAAAACACCATTTTCAGTCAGTCCTAAACGAGCACGCCGTGCTGCAACAAGCATACTCCCACTCTCGCGGGTTAAGAACATCGGTAAAATAGCGGGGACAACGGTCAATGATGTGGTGGTATGTATTTGCGATATTGCATTACACCGTTACCTTTCTGATCTTAACTATGAGCTTAAACAACCGCTCACTGCACAGATCCCAGTCAGTCTCCGTGATCCTAATGATACAACATCCAATAATCGTATTGCTATTACCATGGTTGAGCTAGCCCATAGTGAAGCAGCCCCACTGACACGACTAATGGCAATTAAAGATGCGTGCGACAAGTTAAAGCAAGAAGCAAGATTATTATCAGATGAAGCGCTGACAAGCTACACTCTCGCAAGCCAAGGTTTAGCGGTCGTGAGTGAATTACTGAAACTTGATGATGTATTACCACCCGTTGGTAACGTACTCATATCAAATGTGCCCGGACCACGTAAACCCGTTTATATGATGGGCGCAAAAATGTTGGAGTGCTATCCGTTATCAGCGTTACCACCGGGAATGTCACTTAATATAACGCTATACAGCTACATGAATAACCTAAATGTTGGCTTAATAGCATGCCGAACAAACCTACCTAACCTCACTAAAATATCGAATTACATCGAAGATGCATTCACAGAGCTAGAGCAAGTGGTCATGAGTAGTGCGATTGATATCGTCAGTGAACAAATTAAACGATTAAGTCATGATGAAACATTATCACATAATATGAATGAGCTTATTAGCGCGATTAATGACAATGCATGCTCGACAATTAAATTAGATTCAGTAAAAGAAGAGACCGTAGAAGTGAAAGCAAAAAAGAAAAAGATAACCAAAAATCAGGTCAAAAAAGCAGTGAAACAAACGGAAGAATCACTCGGCTAAACAGACATTAGCCGAGTAAATATAATCTCGTTACCTTGTTGGTAACGAGATCTCTTTAAACATATCATCAATCTCTTCTGCTGTTTTCAGCATAATTGCTTTGTCTACAACATCTCGAGTTAAATGCGGTGCAAATCGCTCCATAAAGTCATACATATAAGTACGTAAGAAAGTACCTTTACGGAAACCAATTTTAGTCGTGCTCGACGTAAATAAATGACTTGCATCAATACGCACTAAATCATCATCAGTTTCATCGTCAAATGCCATTGTTGCTAATACACCCACACCAATACCTAGTTTCACGTACGTTTTAATCACATCGGCATCTGTTGCGGTAAACACAATTTTAGGCTCTAAGCCGGCTTCATCAAATGCACAATCTAACTCTGAACGGCCCGTAAAACCAAACACATACGTAACCAATGAGTATTTAGCAATGTCTTCAACCGTGATTTTGCCCACTTTCGTTAATGGGTGACCCGGTTTAACGATAATAGAACGGTTCCAGTGGTAACAAGGTAGCATCACTAAATCACTGTATAAATGCAGCGCTTCAGTAGCAATGGCAAAGTCCGCAGTACCTTTAGATACCGAATCACTAATTTGTGCAGGTGTACCTTGATGCATATTTAATGACACATCAGGGTAACGCTCAATAAAACCTTTAATCACTTTTGGCAGTGCATAACGTGCTTGAGTATGCGTTGTCGAAATATTTAGCGTTCCCTTAGAAGGGTGTGTATGTTGACTCGCAACGGCTTTAATACTTTCAACTTTGCCTAGAATATCAGCTGCAATACGAATTATATCTTTACCAGCAGGGGTTACCTTTGTAAGGTGTTTACCACTACGCTCAAAGATCTGCACACCCAGCTCATCTTCTAACATACGAACTTGTTTACTAATGCCTGGTTGCGAAGTATAAAGACTTTCTGCTGTCGCAGACACATTCAAATTATGATTGAGGACTTCGACTATGTATCTAAATTGCTGTAACTTCATTCGTGGTGTGCTCTATATTCCAAATAATTAATTGTATTCTAACAAAACAATAGCAGAATACTGTTATTTCTTCTTAATAAGATATCCTAAGGATCATTATTTTTATGCCAGTTAACGATATCATGACATCACTAGACGATAACACTAAACCACACAAAGACACAGTTGATTATGCGTTGATTCTGACATCTGCAGTTCATGATATGAAAAATTCATTGTGCCTGTTATTGCAATCAATTGAATCAATGTCTGCTGATATCAATATTTCACAAGATGACAGTAAACATGCAGCCAAGCTCGCTGATTTACATTATGAAGTATTGCGACTTAACAGTGGTTTAATTCAGGTACTCTCCCTCTATCGAGACGAGAAAGATCAATTACCCTTAAATATTGCAGAATGTTTTATTGCTGATTACTTCAATGAATTTTGTATTAAAAACCAGATGTACAGTGAAAGTCATCACATTAATATTGATATCGATATCAATGAAGACCTTGCTTGGCATTGTGATCACAACCTCATTAGCTATCTTTTATCGGATGTGTTCATTAACGCATTACGCTATAGCGAGGGACAAATTCTTGTCACAGCTAACATAATAAACAAGCAACTTGTCATTGAAATTGCAGACAATGGGCATGGCTACCCTGATAGCATGTTACAAGCTCAGCACAGTTCAATGAGTGAGTTAAGCAGTAAACAAGGACGTACAGGCTTAGGTTTATATTTTGCTCGATTAATCGCAAGCGCACACAAAATAAAAGGCAAAACAGGACAGATATCATTAGCCAATGGCGGTACACTTGGCGGTGGTATCTTCACGTTAACACTACCTTAACTAAGGTATTTATAGTAATATCTTAACACCGCTGCAAAATTAGGTTTATGAAACAATGAAGTTTACACTTATGATCATCGCGATTGCTATTCTATTGTTTTTGGTGATCGGGTATAACATCATCTTACAATACAAGCGTAAAGCTGAAACAGAAAAGCGTCAGGTAATCATAAAGCACAGACAAGTCATTGAAGAAGCAGAAGAATTACTGCTTAACTCAACATCATTACCTTATAGTAAAGTACTTACTCTTGTTCTGCATAGCCGTATGCATGATTCGCTTGCTGCAACACTACAGATGGATCCAAGCCTACCGCAAGTACGCCAACGCTTAGTCAACGTAAAAGCCCAAATGGCACAGCTAAAAGATGCTCCAGCACAAAGCGAAGAAAAAATGTTTCGTTCGCCAAATTCAGACCGTGAAGCGATCATATTACTGCAGCAAATCAAAAAAGTCAGAGCTGTATTACGTGCTGAACATGCCAAAAGTAAGTTAAATACCCAAACGTTTGTTATTGAAGATAGAAAACTAGAGCTTATGCAGCTTAATGTAAATATCGATAATTTATTGAAACGCGCTTATGAAGCACGTGCAACTCGCCAGTTTGGTTCTTGTAAGCAGTTGCTACGTAAAGGGATTGATACCTTAAACAATATCAATGATAAAAATGATTCGCTTATTAATAAACAGCAGACACTGACATCTTTACTTCATGACGTGAATGAACAATTAACTCAAGCTTCATCGGATGATTTAAAAGATCGTCAAGAAAAAGAAGACGAGAAGAATGAACTAGACCTGTTATTCCAACCTAAACAGAAATGGTAGTAAACAACGTAGTCATTATTTATTGGTTTAATAATCACTACGTTTTTGAACACTAAAGTAATAACACGCTAACGGTGAAGTAGAACTAACCATTCACCCTATTTTCACTCTGGCGACGCTCTATAGATCCAAACGCTGCCGATAAATCTAACCCTAATAACTCTCGTCTCAGCATATCTAAAGCAACATATAAGGCAACGGTTCTGATCCCTTGTCGGCTCCAACGAGGAATGAATAGCAGCTGGCTATAAGTATGCGTTTTACTCGCTAATGCAAATGCAACAGTACCAACGGGTTTTTCTTCACTACCACCACCAGGGCCTGCAATACCTGATACTGAAATACCAAAATCCACTCCCGCATTTACCATTGCGCCTTGTGCCATTTCAGCAGCGACTTCCATTGATACAGCACCATGCTTAATCAGTGTCGCTTCTTTCACATTAACCAAACGGCACTTAGATTCATTACTGTAGGTAACATGGCTAGAATCAAGGTAACCAGAACTCCCTGCAACGGCGATCAGTTCACTGGCAATTAAGCCTCCGGTACAAGATTCAGCAAGTGATAACGTATTCCCTTTTTCTAACATTAGTTGTTGTAAATATTGAGCAAAACTACCATCACCTTCGAATAAGATACACTCATCTAGCTCAGCATAAATTAGCTCACGTGCATTATCTAAATCAGCTTTAACAGTTGATAACAATTTAATTTCAACCGTCGGAAAATCGACTCTAAACCCTAAGGTGATTGATTGAGGCAAAGATAGTTCCGCAAGGCGTTCATTTAATACCGACTCTGAAATACCAAACGTTTTCATTTTTATGAGTGTGGGAACAGCCACTGGAGTAAAGCGTTGTTGAATATCTGGCAGTATCTGTTCAGTGACCATGTGCTTGAATTCACTAGGTACACCGGGGGTAAAATAAAATCGAGCTCGATTAAATTTAAAACTGAAACCGCAGGCTGTACCAACCGGATTATCAACCACGTCTGCGCCTTGTGGTAACCATGCTTGTTTTTCATTACTCATCGATAATACACGATTTGATTTAGCATATTTCGCGACTAAATGATCATACCATGCTTGTGAACGCGCTAATGGAACCCCCATTGCTTTTGCTGCAGCTTCAGCACTTAAGTCATCAGATGTAGGCCCTAGCCCACCATTCATAATAACAACATCTGCGCGGTGACTTGTTTCTGTAATAATATCAATCAAGGAGTCAAGGTCATCAGCTACTGTATGCCGACGAGTAAACTCTCTTCCCTGCTGAAAGAAGTATTGTGATATCCACGCAGCATTGGTATCAATAATTTGTCCTGATAGTACTTCATCACCAGTACTAATAAATTCAATCCGCATTAGCTGTCCTTATTTGCTCTATCCGTTAGTATAAAATAGCTTAAAAACGATAAAATCCCACAACTGCTAATAACAGCAATCATAGGCAGAGGTGTTCCATCATGAAATACGCTGATCACAAGACCTGAGATAGCACCAAAACCAAATCGAATGGTGGCAGATAATGCCGATGCAGTACCTGATATGTGTGGAAACTCAGCAAGAACTCCCGTCATCACATTTGAACCAATTAAACTAATTAGACTAATGTAAGCGACGGTAGAAATAACGAGCCCGACTAATCCAAAGGTTAAATTAAAATTCATTAGCCAGAATAAAACAGAAATAACCGCGCTGATAATAACACCCGCACGTAAGATTTGTTGATAACCAAACCGCATCACAATCTTAGCGTTAATCCATGTAACAACCATCATACCTAAAATATTACAGGCAAAAAGGTAACCATAATTTTGAGCATCAATACCAAAGTAATTGATATAAACAAACGGAGACGCGGTTAAAAAAGCAAACATGCCGGACACATTAAACGCTCCGCAAAGCATAAGCCCTAGCACTTTTCGGTTTTTTAATATCAACCAATAATTACTAAATACCTGAGGTAAGTTAAACGTAACACGACGCTCTTTGGGTAATGTTTCTTTAATACCAAGGTAGCTCACCACCAAACATAGGCTAGTAAGGACAACAAGTGCGACAAAAATACTGTGCCAACTAAACCATACTAATAATTGCGCACCAATTAACGGCGCAACAAGTGGGGCTAATGTCATCGATAAAACGACGTAAGACATCATTTTAGAAAATAACGAACCCGAGAATAAATCACGAAGTAATGAGCTAACAACCACGGATGCAGCACCACCACCAATAGCCTGCAATAGACGTAGCCACTTAAATTGTTCAATCGAACCCGCATAAACAATACCTAAACTCGCGATTAAATAGGTGATAAGGCCACAGATAAGCACAGGCTTTCGGCCATAGCTATCCGCTAGCGGACCATAGAATAATTGCCCTATCGCAAAGCCTAATAGATAAGTACTGAGTGTGGTTTGAATGATTTCAATAGAAACATTAAAATCACCGGCAATATTGGGCATTGCCGGTAAATACATATCGACCGCAAGAGGCGTCAATGCTGATAATAATGCGAGAAAAGGGATTAAAAAATATGTTTTCATCATAAGCCACGCTATTTGAATGGCTTATGATTATATACCTAAATAATAGTAAGGTGCAGTCTTATCCTATTATTACGCCCTATTTTAAATATGCATTAAGTCCAATCTTCAGATAACTGAGTATTATCCTTTTGAAATAATTCACGCTGGTATTTATCTTTCGCTTCTTCAAGATAGGCCATAAATATATCGATAGCTTCTTGATAATATACGAGCCCTTGTTCAGAGTCCGCTGGTAACAATAATACTTTAATTATCATCGCATGACAGTGCTGCATAGTGCCACGTAACATTTCGACTAAGAATGAATACTTAGTATCATATTTACTGTGCAATAAAATAAACTGCTGATGTAATTGCTGCAAAGCATCATAACGAGACGCCACAGGGGATTGTAGTAAACTAATCATCTCATCAACAAAATCAGCAAATATATTTTCGTGTAATACGGCGCTGTACTGTACAGCTAAATCACGAGTGTCTGAAGAATAGTGAGCTAGAATTCGGTCAATTAATTCAACTTTATCCAATGTCATATCAGGCAATGTAATATCTGCTTGATAGGCAGGGATCGTATTTTCAATTTTAATGCCATTACTCAGATTGTAGCAATTTACATCTGGATAGAAAGTTAATAACTCCCCAAGCCCTTTTGCTGACATTTGGAAAATCATCGTTGTTTCAACTTCTTCAACATGATTTCCGGGTGCCACAAAGCCAGACAAGGCTTTTTTATCAAACAATAATTTGTCATCACCAGCGTTATTATAATAAATACTTTTCTTACTGTGATGTGCTTCACCACTAAAACCAAGATCTACACCAAATAAGTAAATATTTTTAAAACCCATTTGGGTAAAGTAAGATAGTGCAAGGTTTGACACCGTCGGATTCGAATAGATTAATAACGCTAAACGATCCTTATCAAAACCAAGTTCCTCGTTTTGAAGAATATATGTTGATGGTTCAACCGCTTTCAGACCCATTAACTGACGATCAAATAAATCAGTTACATCAGGTGTAACAGTATTTAATGTTAACAAGGGTATTGATTTTACATATTCATCATCACCAATCGTTTTCAGTACTGAGTGGGTAACTTTAGTGCGTTCCATCTCTAGATGAAAATCAGGCTTAATACCATATTGGTGTAATGCGCGCAGTGTCGTGCCACAACTTGCCAACAAGACTTTATCACGATTAGCAATAATGTAATCAATATGCTCATCCAGCGATGGACCATTACCTAATATAAATACCGGTAACGTCTCGCACTCAGGTAAAGGGGCTGTTTCTGCGAGTAAAGGTACATGTTTATTTAGGGTGTGATATTGATGTGCTAACGCCAATAATGAGTCATCAAAAAAGCCAAGACCAAATGCGATATGATAATTTTGTGCGTTGAATTTTTCTAACGCCTTATTGACTTGCTCACTTTGATAATGTTGATAGCAAAAGTTAAAAGTCGCATCATAACGCCCTTTTACCATCAACTCATTAGAGATATCAGTAAAAAATTCATCCTCATCCGCACCAAGGCAGAAATGAATGCTGCCACCACTCTCATCAAGCTGTTTTAAAATGCTTGCCCAATCGAGCGTAAATAAACTCGCATAAAAAAAATCATTTTCAGGTTCATAGATATAGAGACGTTTAACACTATGTTTAGTTAGCATTTCCGGTAAAAAGTAACCTAATCCTAAACCAAAGCAAACCATCATGTTTATTGCTTCAGGTAAGATAAACTCTTCCTTATGTTTCTCGTGAGAACCAGACCACAATCTAATTAATTTATTTAAGTATTTAACGTGAATAAAATCGGCTACAGAATCCGCTTCTTTAGTAAAATCAAGACGCGCCATCTTAGGGTTAATACGATATTGCTCAAAATCAATCAAACTATCACGGAAATACTCTTCACCCAGTACAAAATTATTATCGATATCAACCAGGTGTAACAGTTCATCAACTTGTGTTAATTCGAATTTAGCGGGTCGGTAAGCAGTAAACGCATTATAAATATTAGGTATATAATCCTGAAAAGCCAGCATGTTCGCTTCATATACAGCAATAGGGTCTACTTTAGGCTGGGCAGCCTCACGAATGGCATCAATTTCATGCGCCAAACTAACTTGTTTTTTTCGCTGTTTCTGCTGTGATTCTAAAGCAGCAATTTGAGCTGCTATATCGAGGTTTAATTGATTCATAATAACAACCTAAAACTGTTTGATAGCAAGATACCGGTTAATCGATTTAGACCGACGTTTAGTAGTAACTTGTTGAGATTCGACATCTGATTTTAATGCGTTTAATCGCGTAATCTGCGTGTTATCATCAGATATTATTTGCGATAAGAAAGTGTGTACTCGAGGATTTTGAGCAGGATCTGATAACGTGATAAGTTGCTCAATCAAACCCTGACGTTGAATCAACAATTGATCACATAATGTCAATTGTTCAGCCCTAATCGCTTCGCTAGCGTCTGTAGATAAAGCGTCAATGTGAGCCATCAGTTCAACGTCAGTGACATCCATAATTAAGCACCACTTGCTTGCTTACGAATCGCTTCTGCTTTTTCTTTTTCTGCTTGAGGAATGTTCAGCCACGCATCTTTGATAGGCGTTACTAACGTCGTAATTTCATCCAACGGTTCTATTGACTGCTCTAATGATGCGTCGTTCAAGCGGAGTTGAATATAGCGGTAAAGCGCATCAAAATTTTCACCAATTTCAGGATGAACCTTATGATTAATACCATCAATCAATCCTGATGTGATATTAATTGATTTATTAATCGCTTTTGCTCTACCTTCAATATCCTTACGTAAAATACAGCCTTTTGCGACAGCAACAGAGTCTAACAATCCCTGTAACAACATAAAAATAACCTGGTGGTTATCTGCCGTAGAAATACCACTTTCACGACTAACTTGCTGATAACGTCTTATATTAGCTCTCATGCTTTTTACCTAACTATTAATGTATATAAATATCAAAAAATAATATCACTAGCCTAATACATTGCGAATATAATCACCGGTGGCATTATATCGTGTAACAGTATTATCTAAGGCCGTGTACTTTTTCCGTAATGTATTTTCAAATGATGAAATATGTTGATCTAATTTAATGCGATCATCTTCAATATCACGCAAGTTACCATTAAGCATATCCTGTTGCAGGGAAATCATGCCTCGATTGCCTAGGCTTTCACTCAACAATTTATTGACTTGCGCGGCAATACCATTATCCCCTGCAAAAAGTTTGCCAAGATCATCTAATGAGTTACTTACTGCATCATTTAAGCGCTGAGTTCCCGATTGACCACCATTTTTTCCAAATGGGCTAATGGATAACATACCGCCTTCTTCAAGAGATATACCTGCAGCATATAACGTATTTAGCCGCTTATTAGCGCCTTCAACTACACCACCGGAAATAGTTTGCAGCTGTTGCTTCACACTACGAGCTGTCGGATCTAACTTAAGAACCCCTGTTTCAGGGTTAGTCAAAACATTAATAGTATCCATCAAACTATTATAACTATCGACAAATCCATAAACCAGATCCTTGACAGCAGCATGATCAATCGCAGTAGAAAAGTTGGCTGGTTCATTAAGTTTCGTCAAACTATTGGCAGTGATCGTGACACCAGATACTGCGTGATTAAAGATATTGTTATCTTTGGTTATGATGTTGCCATCGACAGTAATGATTGCATCTGTGGCTTGCTGCCCAACCATGCTCGACGAAATTCGATTAAGACTTGAGTCAGAAGTAAATACAGTTAATCCATTTTCCTTACCGCTTTTATCTGAGGTATAAATGATTTTAGCGCCAACATCAGAGCTAATAACATTCGCACTAATACCGTAATTATCCGGAGCATCATTAATTTTCATCTGAATGTCTTGCAAGGTATCAGTCACATTGACATTAACTTGAAAAGTATTCTTACCCGCATCAAAATACAGCATACCTTGACCCGGTTTTGATTCTCTGTCTGGTAAGAAGTCTGACTCTAATCGCGCACCTTGAGCAAGTTGTTTAACTTCAACATCAAATGCCCCCTTTGGCACAACACCTTTGGTTTGAATCATAATGGGTAAAGCTGCAGTATCACCACTGGCATTAGCAGCCGTTTGATCGACCGTTCGCCCCTGATAACGAATATTCGTTTTACTCTGGAAAAAAGAATCGGTATTACCGAGTTGACCCGAGACTGACTTAAAATCGGCAAGCGCAGCCTTCAACGTGCCAACGCCAGATAGTTCCGTGGTTATTGCGACTTCTTTTTTATTCAGTCGCGTTTCTTTTGGCGTTTTTTCAGCGCTTACAAATGAGGTAATGATAGATTCAAGGTCTAAACCAGAGCCTGAACCAGCCATTGTTATACCAGCCATGCGTATCCTTAATTTTCATCTATAGATAATATAAGAGGCAAACAATTGCCTCTTATATTAAACATTCGACTATTTTATCACGCTATTTCAATCAGACCATCTCATCAAATAAGAGCCCTGAACTAGCTGATATATTATCCTGAAACTTTTCAATGTTAGCCGCCATCTTCAAGACAGCTTCTGACGGTAGTTCTTTCAGTATTTCACCGCTATCGGGATCCACTACCTTCACAACCATACGTCCTGTATCATCATGGACACTAAAATTTAACTTTTTATTATTAACATCAAAATGAGCTTGCAGCGTATCTTTTGCTTCAAGCAATTTTTGTTCCAGATCTATATTATCAGTAAGTTTAGGTGTAGATAGGTGTACTTCTTCAGATGAAGGGACTTCATTCTGTGAAATTAAAACGGCAGGATTCGTAATGACAGGTTCTTTTGTCATTACAGGGTCTGGATAAAAACGAATGCTCTTATTATCCACATTGTTATCAATGGACATGGTAGCCCCCAAAGACCAAAATGCCCCGCAAGGTGCAGGGCAAAAGTAAACCTAAACGATTATAGTAGTGATAAAGCGACTTGTGACGTTTGGTTAGCTTGGCTTAGCATAGAGCTTGCCGCTTGCTGCTGTACTTGAGTTTGTGCCAGTTTAGAAGATTCCTCAGCAAAGTCAGTATCAACAATACGAGATTTAGAGGCTGATACGTTTTCAGAAATATTAGTAATGTTACGGATGGTTGACGAAAAACGGTTTTGTTTCGCACCTAGTTCTGCACGAGTGTCTGTTACAACCGCTAATACAGAGTCTAATTTATCAATTGCAGCTTGTGCGCCACCAGCACTTGAAATCGTCACTGTACCAGTTAAACCAAGCGCAGTCGCGCCCATGTTTTGTGAAATTTTAAGGTTGATCGTTTGGCCAGCGTCGGCACCAACTTGAATATCTGCAGCATAACCGCCTGTTAGCAATTTCTCACCAGCAAATGTTGTATCTGTTGATACACGCGTAATCTCTTCTTTTAACTCACCAAACTCTTTATCTAGCGCTGAACGATCTGCATCACTATTTGAACCATTCGCAGATTGAATTGAAAGCACACGCATACGTTGTAACATATTCGTTGTTTCATCCAACGCGCCTTCTGCTGTTTGAGCAAGTGAAATACCATCATTAGCATTTCGAGCGCCTTGATTTAGACCATTTACTTGCGACTCTAAACGTGAGCCGATTTGTAAACCTGCAGCATCATCAGCAGCGCTATTAATACGCTTACCTGATGATAAGCGTTGAAAAGAAGTTTGTAAGTCATTCGTCGCATTCGTTAAGTTACGTTGTGAATTTAAAGATGCTACATTGGTATTTACATAAACAGCCATATTCGTCTCCTAAAAGAAATCCTGTAAAGGACTGCTGTGTATGTAAAATACAGCCCTTATAAATAATCAGTTTTTTGTATTGTTATAATCCTTATCGACATTAAAAAAGCATCCTTTAGAATTATTTTCCTTTTTTTCGTGCATATTTAACATGTTGAATTTAAAAAGATGTAATTAAAGATATATATCAACAACTTAAACAGATGTGCTTAATGTTACATTATATTAAAATGAGTACATAGATTGGCATTAGAAATGACTAATATAAATATAACAGTAAGTTACATTAAATTTATTATAATCAATATATTGAACGAAAATAAGAAGGGAATAATTAAGTGATCAGATTGTCGTAGGGTAACAATATTACCCAGGCCTTATCGGCCTGAATAACTGTCTAATAAGCTTAGAATAATAATTAGCCTTGTAACAATGACATCGCAACTTGAGATTGCTGATTCGCTTGGCTAAGCATAGTACTCGCCGCTTGTTGCGATACTTGGTTCTGAGCCAGTTTTGCTGATTCAGCAGCAAAGTCAGCATCCATAATACGCGATTTAGACGAAGATACATTCTCTGAAATATTAGATAAATTACGAATCGTCGATGAAAATCTATTTTGCTTCGCACCTAAATCTGCACGAGTTTCAGTCACAGTCGCTATCGCTGAGTCGATATTTGTAATAGCAAGTTGTGCTGTTGAAGCTTGTAAAATATCCGTACCTAGTGAGCCAACCCCTAAACCTGCCGCATTCATGTTCGTCGCAATTTTAACATTAATAATTTGGTTCGCATCAGGACCGATTTGAAAGTCTTGATCGAACGTTGCATTAAGTAAATCCATACCACCGAATGTCGTATCATCGGCAACGCGATTCAGCTCTTGCTGCAATTGACCAAACTCGTTATCAAGTGCAACACGATCCGCAGCACTATTTGACCCATTGGCAGACTGAATTGAAAGTACTCGCATACGCTGTAGCATGTTGGTGGTTTCGTCTAATGCGCCCTCTGCCGTTTGAGCAAGAGATATACCATCATTAGCATTTCGCGACGCTTGATTTAAGCCATTAATTTGAGATTCTAAACGAGAACCAATTTGTAGTCCTGCAGCATCATCCGCAGCAGAGTTAACACGCTTACCAGAAGACAGGCGCTCAAATGATGTTTGTAACGCATTTGTAGAGTTCGTCAAATTACGTTGTGAATTTAAAGATGCTACATTTGTATTTACATATAAGGCCACGGTATCTTCCTTTTGCTTGCTTCAAATTGGATAAGTTTATATACCTTAGATAAAGCAATCACTGTGCCAAATAAGACATCAAACTCAATAAAAACACAAGCCACTGTTTTTATTGAGTTTTAACTTATTTAAAAATAGTGCGATATAACTAACGCCATCATTAATAAGTATATTTAATCCTGCAGCCAAAATTTTGCCGTCATTTTGCCACCCTATAATATGCGACAACAAATAATTGTCAGCCCAGATAGCTAAGACAACATAAACGAAGCTAAAGTGGAGTGAAAATAGAATTCAATAAATCAGAAAGACTAACGTAAGACGATTAAATAAGGGATGAGCAAGAATAGAGATAAAGGTAAGGGATCGATAAGAATACTTTTACCTATACGCTTACATAGGACGTTCGCGATAAGGATATAGGTAAAAGCAATGTATTAGGCGGCCCCAAAGGGGCCAGAGGGAGCCCGCCCTCTTAGCCTAATAGCGACATAGCAACTTGTGATTGCTGGTTCGCTTGACTTAGCATCGTACTTGCTGCTTGTTGTGATACTTGGTTTTGCGCTAATTGTGCAGATTCAGCAGCAAAGTCAGCATCCATAATACGTGATTTAGATGCAGACACATTTTCAGCAATATTTGTTACGTTACGAATTGTTGATGAGAAGCGATTTTGTTTTGCACCTAGATCCGCTCTAACATCCGTTACCTGTGCAATCGCACTGTCTAAATCGGCGATCGCAGTTTGTGACGCACTTGCCGTAGCAATCGTCGCAGCAGCAATTGATAAGCCACCAGTCCCCATACTAGTCGCAATCGTAACATTAATCACTTGGTTCGCATCAGCACCAACCTGAAAATCATTATTAAACGATGAATCAAGTAGCGTCTCGCCACCAAATGTCGTGTCTTTTGCAACACGGTTAATCTCGTCTTTTAATTGACCAAATTCTTTATCTAATGCGGTACGGTCAGCGTCACTGTTTGAACCATTCGCAGATTGAATTGAAAGCACACGCATACGTTGTAGCATGTTGGTTGTTTCGTCTAGCGCACCTTCCGCTGTTTGCGCCATTGAGATACCATCATTAGCATTTCGAGCGCCTTGGTTTAAACCATTCACTTGTGCTTCTAAACGAGAACCAATTTGTAAACCAGCCGCGTCATCTGCTGCTGAGTTAACGCGTTTACCTGATGATAAACGTTCAAATGATGTTTGCAGATCATTTGTTGAATTCGTTAGATTACGTTGTGAGTTCAAAGACGCAACGTTAGTGTTTACATATATAGCCATTAGTTTTCCCTCTGTATATAACGCTATTAAATATTGGCAGTGCCAAAGTTAAAATTTAGTTAAGCGTAAAATCTGTCTATTTTATAGATATGTTTAAAATTGCAAATTATGTGCCAAATTAAGCAATCGAATTAAATAAGCTCAAGTTGTTGATTTTATTAAATGATTGATAACTCATCTCAAGTACATTCTGTTCTTTTGTTAGGTCTGTCATTGCCGCGGCAAGATCTGCCTCGGTAAGAATTGCCATCGCTTCTTGGTTAATCACTTTGAATGATTCATTCGATTCTGTAACACGTGTGATTGTATTATTACGTCCACCAATAGTTGACATGGTCGACATCACCGAGTATTTCGCATTTTCAATACCAACCTGCGCATCGGCCATACGTTCACGGAAATCCTCTTTAGATAATGACGTATCAACTAATGCTTCTTTTAAGGATTCAAGTGTGTCCAAAATATTGACATTTTTAGGCGGTGCTAAGGAAATGTCGACACTACCGGGGGCTCCACCAGTAGCTGTAATATTGACACCATTAAAACGAATGCCTTTTTCAGAGGTAAAATTACCACTTTGTAAAACAGTGTTCGTACTATCAAGAATTTCAAATGTATCGCTATTACCCGGAATTAACGGTGCAGTGATATTTAATTTGAACGTATTATTAGCCGGATTATTATGATCATAATTATTGGCATGGTAATTATCGTATTGCCCTTGATTCACGACTTCAGTCTGTGCCGCTGTCAGGTTACCGGTAAGGTTACTCGTATTCGCAGTTAACCGAGCTGGCGCAGATTCAAAAACACGCTTACCGTTATCACCACTACTGACGTAAACATTGGTCGCTATTTGAATGTCATTATCTTGTTCATTACCACGATAAGTATATTTACCTGTTTGGTCGTCCTTTACATATGTTTGTAAATGCGCAGACGTGCCAGAAAAGATAAAATCTCCATTCGCATTTTTACTATTTGTCAGGCTGAATACTTCTTTTTGTACTTGCCCTATTTCTAACGAAATAGCGTATCTATCTTGTGTATCAACCGCACCATTGAGCGCGCGAACAGAAAGTACTCGACCACGTTCCATCGCAGTATGTAAATTATTAAGCGTTGTTTCCTCTAAACCCAATGTGCCCTGAAGCATCAAGCCATTGGTTTGATATTGACTATTCTTTTTGATTTCATCATTCAAATAATTCGATTTCGCAATTTCAGCTGGTGCATCACCTGACGTTCTAAATTTTTCTTGCGATGTCACTTGCGAGTGCGCTGTATTTAAGCGCTTTTGCGTTTGCGACATATCCTGCATCGAGCGAGAGAAAATTTGATTATTGGTTAGTCTCATCGTTATTACCTCGCTGCATTCAGGATGGTGTCAAATATCTCTTGGGAAATACTGACGATTTGGGCGGATGCATTGTAAGCTTGCTCATAACGGACCATATTTGCCGCTTCTTCATCAAGGTTGACCCCTGATACACTTTCAATCCAATTTTGACTTTGCGTTAATTTAGCTTCATTCGCTGAAGCGTCAACACGTGCTGCACGAGTCTTATTACCAACCGTTGAGATTAAGGTGGAAATACCCTCTGCAAACGTCATTTGGTTTTCACCATTATTTTTATGATTTTTACGTAACTTATCGTCGTTCTCTAAACCTGCCAATTTTAAACCATTACTATTATCAGCAATGGAATTGAGGTTATAAGCCAATGTGAATGTCTCACCTGGAATAGGTTTACCATCCATTTTAATTTCATAACCGACACCCGGATTTAAAGGCGGTATCGCATTGGCAAATAAGTCCTGCCCATTTAACGCACCCGAGGTGGTTGCCAGATACGTACCATTGCCATCATAAATATCGAAGTCGCCCGCGTTATTAACAGCAACTTGCTGTGGCGCAGTTATATTCAAATCGTTATTAGAAAATGACAATGCAGGGTCTGATATTTCGGTAACAGTGAGTCGACTCATTGTCGTATTCGCTGCTCCGGTCTTAGTTTGTAAAATCGACGCTAAGGCAATATCTTCAGGCTCTGATCGTGTGACATCATAATCATTTAA
Organism: Moritella sp. 24; assembly: GCF_018219155.1. NCBI lineage: Bacteria > Pseudomonadati > Pseudomonadota > Gammaproteobacteria > Alteromonadales > Moritellaceae > Moritella > Moritella sp. 24. The sequence goes on from NZ_CP056123.1 coordinate 3,592,775, forward strand.
GTTAAATAGTGTCGGTGCCATTAAGAACTTATCACCACTTTGAAAACCACCTGCGGCGGCGGTAAAGTCAATTTCAAAGCCATGATCAACGACTTCAACTGGTCCAGGATAAGCACCGTTAATCGCTAATGGACTAGTGCTACGCTCGCCATTTTTAATTTCATATATATCAAAAGTCAGTGGGCTGGTCATCGATACTTGGTATTCACTAGTGGTTAGCGAACTACCTTTCCCTGAAATCAATTGAGAAGTAATAACATGCGCAGGATTAGAATTGCCCGGATAGTCTTTTGCTTGCGTTGGTGGAATAGTATAAATATCTTTGCCCATCTCACCGTTAAGATCTAAACCCATTTTGTTCTGCGTATTAACTGCATCAGCAATACCAAGACTCAGCTGCCCAATTTCACGTAATGATGTATAAACAGTGTCATCACGAAATTCCAGTAGTGCACCAATGCGCCCGCCGAGCTCCACATTTTGTAATGGCATGGTATTTTTATCTATGCTTAAAACCAGTTCCATATTTCTTGGATCGGGTTCACCACCAACCGCTTGAAATTGGCTCACACTATTTTCCATCACCAGCGGCTGACCATTCAACAAATTAATTGAAATCGTTTTGTTGTCATTAGCAATTGTTGATATATCAACTTCTTTTGCTAATGCTTCTATCGCCACATCGCGCTGATCGAGTAATGCGCCTGACGCTCCTCGTGATGTATTTTCAGCAATCATTACCTGCTTATTAAAGCCTTGAACCTCTTTAATTAACGAGTTTAGTAATGCAGGTTTTTCTGCTATTTCACTGTTTGATGTTTTTGCCTGAGAATTTAATTGTTCACCGACATTACGAAAACTGGCTGCGAGTGTTTGAGCATCTGAAATCGCCAGTTGACGATTTGAAATAGAGGTTGGATCATCATTTGCTGTATGAAAAGATTCAAATAATTGTGATACACCTGACGCCATATTATTTGATTGATCAGAGAGCACTTGGTCGGTACGTGTTATTTCGGCAAGAAACTTATCTTTGTTACTAAAAGCACTGGTATCAATTAATAATTCAGCTTGTGCAAATTTATTAACTTCTCGACCTGTAATAGAACGAGCAAGCCCCATGCTATCTGTTTGCGAATTATGCTGGGTGCGTTGACGGCTATACCCATCAGTATTAACATTCGAGATGTTATTACCTGTAGTATTAAGCATTTGCTGATGTCCAAGAACACCAGAAGTACCTATTTGTAATAAATTAGCCATCAGATTACAGCTCCAACCATCAGTTCATCACTCCAAAATAAGATTATTTACACTTATTTTTACTTGTTCATGCTTTGCTAACACGACCTAATATCGCTTTACTTAAAGGCATCATGTTTCATGACACTTTGAATTTTTGCTGCATAGTTAGGATCCGTTGCATAACCTGCGTTCTGTAAACCATTCAAGAACTGTGCCGAATCTGCAGAATTACGCAACGCATCGCTGTAACGATCGCCAGATTGTAAAAAATCTGCAAAATCATTAAAGCTAGACTGAAAATCTTGGTAGCTTCTAAATTGATGTTTTTCACGCTTCGCGACACCGTCGGTAAACTCTAATGTACCGACACTAGCAGTAGGTCCTTCCCAGCGTTTATCCGCTTTAATATTAAATAAATTATGCGAACTATCACCTTTGTTATCCGTCGATACTTTTTTACCCCAGCCTGTTTCTAACGCGGCTTGAGCAAGTAATACATCTGGTGACACATTTAAACGTTTCGCCACTGAATCAGCAAAAGGCGCTAATGAAGCAACAAAGTCTGCAGGGCTATCAAATTGCATCTTACGAGCGGTTTCTGCTTTAGGTAATGCAGCAGCTTGTTTATCATCAGTGATGGGATTTCCATCTTCATCGATAGCTGGAACGGTAGTATTGTCTTTATCTTCAGTGATCTCTTTATTTGTCGCAGCAGAGGCATTTTCAGCCTTTATGTTCTGTAATGGATTCGTATCACCGTCCAACGACGACGCAGGCATGTAATTGCCGCTATTATTCGACAACTGTTTAACAATGACATCCGCCAAGCCCAGACTACCTGACTGACTCATATCAGCAGCCATCTGTTTATCTTGCATATCACGATAAAACTGGGTGTAGTTATTATTCATTGGGCTATCTGTTTCAAAGGCGGCATTGGCTTCACGCATACTTTTCATCAGCATATTGGTAAACAAAGATTCAAATTGTTTAGCCACGTCTTTCAATGCGGTTTCATCATTGTTTTGCGCACGTTTACGCAAAGAATCCAGATTTTGCGTATCTAAGACGTTACTGTTTACATTCGTTTTAAATGAATTATCCATACCCAGTCCATTCCACTATTTAAAATAGTCATTTTGTTTTAATCATTGTGCGGTAGCTTTATCTTTCAATGCGTTAGTCATTAATTTGTCATTGATAACAATATTAAAAATCAATAAGTTAACGTACTTAAAGCACTTGAGTTCAATCCCTATGTTTAACATAGCAATTATTAGACCAATCTAGATAATAAGGATAATTAGATACAAAAAAGCGCTATACCAAACAATTGGTTATAGCGCTTATCAAGGTGTTATTTATATGACTAGTCTACATAATTAAATAATAATAAGTTGCCCATCTAATGCACCTGCATCTTTCAGTGCTTCTAAAATTGACATTAGATCACCCGGCGCAATACCAACCTGATTAACAGCGCGGATCAAATCATCAAGCGTGGCGCCAGCGTCAAGTTTAAACATACGTGCATCCTCCTGAGTAACATTAATCGTCGATTTATTCGTGACCACAGTTTCGCCATTCGCAAATGGATTTGGCTGTGACACTTCTTGTGTTTCGTTAATGGTGACCGTTAATCCACCATGCGTAATAGCTGCAGGTTTGAGTCTGACATTTTGACCAATCACAATGGTACCAGTACGAGAGTTCACAATGATTTTTGCGGACTCATCTGCCATTTTTAATTCTAGATTTTCTAGTGTTGCCAAATAGGCTACACGCTGAGAAATATCTCGTGGAGCAAGTACACGTACGGATGTTGCATCCATTGGGTAAGCGGTATTTGGACCAACAAGATTATTAATTGAATCGGCAAGACGCTTCGCGTTAGAAAAATCACCGCGATGTAGGTTAAATGTCAGATAATCACCATCACCAAATGGGTTAGCAACTTCTCTCTCGACGATAGCACCGCTACTAATACGACCCACCGTAGGTGTGTTAATGATAACTTTAGAGCCATCTTTACCTTCAACACCAAGACCGCCTACAACAAGACTGCCTTGTGCTAGCGCATAAACTTGGCCGTCAGCACCTTTCAGGAATGTTTGTAACAATAAACCACCACGTAAACTCTTTGCTTCACCGATAGCAGCAACAGTCACATCAATCTTTTGACCCGGTTTAGTAAATGCGGGTAAAACAGCACTCACAGCAACAGGCGCCACATTCTTAATTTTAACTTTGGCACCTTCTGGCATCGTGATACCAAAATTATTCAGCATTGTTTTAAAACTTTGCGCAGAGAATGCATTACTTTTTTCACCCGTGCCCGGTAAACCGACCACAAGACCGTAACCGATTAATTGGTTATCTCGGACGCCTTGCACAGAACTGATATCTTTTATACGTGCGGCATGTGCAGAACTAATGGTGGCCACAAAAATACTTAACAAGGCAATGCTCATACCGAGTAATAAATTCTGCTTTAATTTAATCTGAGCTGTTAATTTCATCTAAATAACCTGTGGTATAAGAATTGTCATTATTCTGATTTTGTATTCAAGCACTGCCAAAATAATGACTACTGCAATAAATATGCGTTATATAGCTAAAATTGCAATTGTCATACCAAGATGCAAACCATCATTATCATTTACACCCTACATATATTTAGAAAGGCCATTTACTGCCGTTAAGGAACTTCGTTGCCCAACCTTGCACTTGTGCTTCACCTAAGTCATCAACCGCACCATATTGAATACGCGCATCAGCAATTAATGATGAATCGACTTTATTATCGGCATCAACATCTTGTGGGCGTAATAAGCCAGTAAGACGAATAAATTCATTACCGTTATTCAGCATTAGCCACTTTTCACCACGGATCACCAAGTTATTATTCGGTAATACACGCACCACAGTCACCGAGATATTACCTTCTAAACTATTACTCTGGTCTGCCGAGCCATTACCTGAAAAAGAACTGGTTTGATTGAGGCTGCCTTCGATTGTATAGCCAGCGATAACAACATCTTCACCACCAAGATTAACAGGGTCTAATTCAAATGAGTTATCTTTACCGAGGTTAGAACTTGCTTGTTTTTTGGCACTGGTTGACTCTGTTAATGTCACGGTAATAATGTCACCAACCCGACGTGCTTTAATGTCTGAAAAAATATTATTGTTATATTGCGGGTTAAACAGAGAACCCGTTACTTTTGCTTGCAGTGGGTTATCATCAGGTACAATCGGCGCATAATCAGGTGAATCTTGTTGAGGCGTTTCATTGACATCAGCAGGCTCTTCCGCATCTTCTGTTTTAGTCGCGTCTTCGTTTTTTGTAACCACATTTTCTTTTACTTTAACTAACGACGTACAGCCTGCTAGTTGCATAAAAACAAAAAGAGCAAAGATAAAATTACGCATGATGATTCTCGATATAAATAATGAGCGTTTAACGATTAACTATAACTGTTGATTGGTGTAACTTAGCATTTCATCAACGGCTGATATTACTTTTGAATTCATTTCATATACACGCTGACTTTCGATCAAATTAACTAATTCTTCAGTCACGTTTACATTGGATGTTTCAATCGCACCTTGTACTAATTTACCTAAACCTTCATTACTTGGTAAACCCTGAACCGGATCACCACTAGCGCCAGTTTGAATAAACATGTTTTGACCAATAGGCTGTAAACCACCCGGATTAACAAAGTCTGAAATATTAATCTGACCAACAGTTTGATTGTTTGTTTGACCCGGTAGACTAACCGAGATCTCACCATCTTCAGATACAGTGACTGTTTGTGCATCAGCAGGTATTTGGATTTGGGGTTGTAACGGGTAACCGCTACCAGGCGTCACGATAATACCTTCGTCGTTTAACGTGAACTGACCATTACGTGTATATGACGTGGTGCCATCTGGCATTTCAATTTCAAAAAAACCACGACCACTTACCATTAAGTCCAGTGAGTTATCAGTCGTTAACATATTACCCTGTGAATGATCTTTTTGTGTCGCAACAACACGCGCACCAGAACCGACCATTAAACCTGATGGTAGTTTCGTATTCTGTGATGATTGGCCACCCGGTTGGTTTACCGCTTGGTACAATAGATCTTCAAAGATTGCGCGTTCTTTCTTAAAACCAACCGTACTGGCATTGGCCAAGTTATTTGAAATCGTTGAGATATTTGTCTGTTGTGCTTCTAAGCCTGTTTTACTGATCCATAATGCCGGATTCATAATGCTTTCCTCGTCTAATTTATGCTATTGGGGACTCATCAATGACTATTAGCTGATTTGTAATAATGAATCAGATGCTTTGTCATTTTCTTCTGCTGTTTTCATCATTTTTATCTGCATTTCGAATTGACGTTGCAAATTAATCATTCCGGTGAGTTCACCAACAGCACTAACATTACTGGTTTCTAACGCGCCACCAGCAACTTGGACATTAAGATCGATAGCCGCAGGCGTACCGTCCGCTTGACGGAACATACCGTCATAACCTTTCACTAAATTTCGTACATCAGGATTAACCAATTTTAACTGATCGACTTCTTCCAGTGCATTTGCTGGTGCACCTTGAGGACGAACCTCAATGCGACCATCTGCATGGATTTTAATTTGTTCTACGGGTGTAGGAATAACGATTGGACCATTTTCACCCAGTACAGGACGCCCTGAAGATGTTAACAGTTCACCGGTAGGACTCATGTGTAAGCTGCCACTACGGGTATAACTTTCATTATTTTGATCGTCGAGTACACTCAACCAACCATCACCTTGAATTGCAACATCCAACGCATTGCCTGTTTGCTGTAGTGCGCCGCTCGTAAAATCTTGGCCAGGGCTTTCTGTGATAGAAAATACACGAGTAGGTAGACCTTCACCAAAAGCTTGCATTGAACGTGCTTGTTCAAAATCAGATTTAAAACCATGTGTATTCACATTAGCAATATTATTGGCACGAACAGCCAATGCATTCATATTTTCTTTGGCACCCGACATCGAGATATAAAGCATATTGTCCATTCGTCAATCCTCTGTCACTTTTCGTTAAAATCGTTAATTTCCCATCTAATTAAGTGATAAAGCAATTAAAGTGCCAAAATAAAAAAGCCACCCTAAATAGGGTGGCTTTTTTACAACTAATATAGTGCATAACAGATAGGGTTCTTGATTAAACCCGCTAATTATATGGCATCTTAGCCAATCAGATTAACGAATCTGTAATACTGTATCTTGTAGTTTAGAGTTCACTTCTAGAGTTCTTGAGTTTGCTTGGTAGTTACGTTGCGCCGTAATTAAGTTAACAAGCTCACTGGTCAAGTTTACATTTGACTGCTCTAACGCTGATGAGTTAATTTTACCAAATGTACCCGAGTTCGGTTTACCGGCGATAGCATCACCTGATAATTGCGATTGACGCCAACCCGTATCACCGGTTTGACTTAATCCTTGCTCATTGGCAAATTTAGCCATGGCAATCATACCTAATTTATCATTACTACCGTTGCTGTAACTTGCTACAACCATGCCATCAGGGCCAATATCAATACCAGTTAATCGCCCTACTGTTGCACCATCTTGTTCTAATTTTGTCACTTCAAATGCCGATGCAAACTGTGTCGGATTATTAAAGTTTAACGTTACCGTTTGAGTCGTATCCGCACCATTAGTTAAAATAGCACCCAGTGGAACCGTTTGTGCGATTGCTGGCATCTGGGAATCTAATAAACCCGACGAATCAAATGTCAAACGTGTGGCTAATGGTTTTGCTGGGGTACCAGGCGCTTGTCCTGTAGCTTCCCCCCCCACTATATCGAGAGGCTGATCATCAACATAGTTAAATTCTAACCATGAATTTAACGGCGCACCAGCTCGACCATCCTTGACATAATAAGTCGATAAGGTATGCGACTCACCTAATGAATCGTAAATAGATACCGACGTCGCAGATG